>NZ_JAEKEE010000004.1:0-1462546 GCF_016651275.1 Pseudomonas sp. TH08
AAAAAGGGCCGATGTTGATCGGCCCATTTTTTACGCAGTTCTAAACGAAAGATTGATGGGCAAAGCCCCGTGGCAAGCGTTGCAGTCCTGCCATTGCGGTCAACCGATCGGTCCACTCAGCACGCCAGTTAACGGCGTGGTGCGTGGCTTTCGCCTGTCGAGTGACGCGGCGAGCGGCGTTACGTTGTTCTTTTCTCGCCTCTTTGTAGGCATCAGTGTTACGGCAACTGCGGCATTTCACGCGATTGAGTTCGCGACTGGCGCTGAGGTTTTGGCCTTTATGGCCACAGGCCAAATGCCCGTCGACGTTGAAATGGATAACCATGAACAGTCTCCTTCGTGACGTGTAACAGTTATGACAACTGACAGGCCACAGTGTTCGGCAACGTAAACGACCAACAAAAAAACACCCGCATGCGGGCGGGTGTTAAGGGGATATCAAAAGGAGTTAGTTCACTGTAGGCGCGCAGATGTGATGGTTATGTGAAAAGAAATCCGTCACTGCAGCGAGAGTAAAAATACCGGACAGCCAATAGCGCGGTGACGCTTGTGCCACCGCTTATGAGGCCCAGGGCCCGCGTTACCTGAAGCGCGGTAGCGGCCTATCGACAGGCTTGAGCGCTGACAGTGTGTTGCGAATCAGCGGTGTATCTTTCTCGATGTCGTTCAGGCGATCGCGAATGCGCAGGGCGGTCGGGTGCCCGCCCTGATGATCAACCCAGTCGGCGATCTCTTTGCAAGCGGCCGCAAGGCGCGCCTGCCGGACGTCGAGAAGGGTGAGGAGGGTGGTGATGGACTCTTTTTCGGACATGGAACACCTCCGTTCGATGAAACCGCTGAGCGGCAGCAAAAAGCCCGCGAGTGCGAGCCTTTTGCCGTTGGGGCGCTGCTCCCTCAGCTGGTTTCAGTATAGACCCGCTTATGATCGGCATCAGCCGGAGAACTGGCGGGCTGGTAAGGGTGAACTGGCTGCGTTGAGGCGCTTGCATTCGCGCTCGGCGTCGTCTTGCGCGTCATAGCCATCACCGATGAAACCGTCGGTGCGCGTGTCGCGGATGCGGAACCAGCTTTTCGCTTCGGCAGGATCATGCTGGCTATCTCCGGCGCGTCGACCGTGAATGATGATCTTGTTGCAACGCTTCACGACGAATATGTCTTCCATGGCGTCACCGCAGTTGATTCGTGTCAGATCAACTATAGAAGTCCCTGACGATCGTGCAAAAAATACACAGTTCAGCTCGTCGGTTGCCACTGCCAGCCCTCGGGGTGCCACGTCAGGCAGTGGGTGGGATTTAACGCCCGGAGAAACGCATGGTCGTGAGAAACCGCGACAATCGCGCCGGGAAAGGTCTGTAACGCTCGTTCAAATGCTTGAATGGACGGCAGATCAAGATGATTGGTGGGTTCGTCAAGCAACATCAGTTGCGCCGGTATCTGGCGCCATAGGGCCAAGGCCAGCGCAGCTTTCAAGCGTTCACCGCCGCTGAGTGAGGCGCAGGGCTGGGTAGCCCGCTGTGCGTTCAATTGCAGGTGTGCCAGGTAACTGCGCAAAGTACCCTCGTCCAGCTGTGTCCGCTGGGCCTGCAGCTGTTCGACAATGCTGGTTTGATCATCAAGTATCTTCAATTGCTGATCGAGAAAGGCGAATGGCACATAGGTATTGCACACACCGCTCACCGGTAACCGTTTTGTGGCGAGCATTTTCAGCAAGGTCGATTTTCCGCAGCCGTTCGGGCCGCTGATGGCAACGCGCATCGGCCCGTGTATCGCGAGGTTCAGCCGGGTCGAGGGCGCTTCGAGCGGTAGCCACGGCAGGCAGGCATCAAGCAGCGTGCAGACTTGTCGGGTACTCGGCACAACGCTGCCCGGCAGGTTGATCAATACCTCGCTGTCTGGCACAACCTGCGCATAGGCGTCACGCACACGGCTGTCCAGATCGGTTTTACGTGCCTGGTGGCCGAGGCGAACATGTCCCATGATTTCCCTGGCGGCGGCTTTCATGGCCGTGCGCTCGAAGCTGGCTACGTTAGCCGTTTGCGCGTTGCGCCGACTACCGGCGGCGTGGCGCTGGATCGTATCGTGCTCACGTTGCAGTCGTGTGCGTTCACGCTGGCGCTCAGTGCGGGCTTGATCGAGCTGCGCCTGAGCCGCCGCTTGCTGGCGTCGGCGCTGCTCGACGAAATCCGCATAGCTGCCGCTAAACACTGTCGCGCCCAGCGGCGTCAGTTCCACGATCTTTTGCATGTGTTCCAGCAACTGCCGATCATGGCTGACCACAATCAGGCCACCGCGCCATTGCTTGAGGCTGCTCAATAGCCATTGCCTGCCTGCGCTGTCCAGATGATTGGTCGGTTCATCGAGTATCAGCAATTGAGCCTGGCTCAACAGTGCGCCAATCAGGGCGATCCGGGCTTGCTGACCGCCGCTGAGCGCCTTGGTCAGATCGCCGGCTGCGATGTGGGGCAACCCGGCGCCATCCAGTAACTGCCGCAAGCGATCCGGTAAATCCCAGCGCTCACCAATAAGGTCAAAATCATCGGCACTGGCGCAGCCGAGATTGAGTCGTTCCAGCGCCGCCAGTATCGGCGCCGCGCCTGTAGCCTCTGCCACCGTTTGTCCGGGTGTGGGAACGAAGCTTTGTGAAACGTAGTTCACCGAAACCGAACTCACCACAGTGCCGGCGGTGGGCAGCAGTTGTCCGGCAATCAGGCGTGCGAGCACGCTTTTGCCGACACCGTTGCGCCCGACGATGGCGGTCGGTAAGTGATCGAATTTGAGATTCAGTGCGTCGAAAATCGTCTCGCCATTATCGAATTGAAAAACCAATTGATTCAGGGAAACGAGTGCGGGCGTACGCGAGACGTGAGTCATCGGCACCTCCAGAAAAATGTCGTGAAAACTGACAAGCGCCGTTCAAGGCGTGTCGCGATTACATTTTTAGAAGGCCGGGTTGTTCACTTCTGCGGTCGTCCTGAGGAGGGAGAGGTGGCTAGCCTAGACGACGATGCGCAGTCGATCAAGGCGAGTCTGTCATCTCGCTCATTCGTTCAAGAAACATTGCCAGCGCCACCTCTTCGGCGCGCAAGCCTTTGCGCACACGCGGTCGTGGCAATTCGGCGAGGGCGCCGAGCATGAATTTTTCGACGACCGCTGGGTGGATGTAGCACTTGCGGCACACCGCAGGCGTGTTGCCCAGTTGTTTGGCGACGCCTTTCACCATTTCCACCACGTGCCGCTTGGCTTCGGTTTCCGACGCCCATTGCAGCTCGCGCAATACCGACAATGCCAGGGCGCTACCGGCCCAGGTGCGGTAGTCCTTGGCGGTGAAGTCAGCGCCGGTCAGGGTTTGCAGGTAAGCGTTGACGTCCGATGAGCTGACAGTGTGTCGCTCGCCGTTTTCATCCAGATACTGAAACAGGTTTTGCCCGGGAATCTCCAGGCAACGTTTGATGATGCGCGCCAGACGTCGATCCTTGACGGTGATCTGGTGTTCGATGCCGCTCTTGCCGCGAAACTGGAACAGGATCGCGCTACCGTTCACCTCAACATGGCGGCTGCGCAAAGTGGTCAGGCCGTAAGAGCGATTATCTCGCGCGTACTGAGTATTGCCGACGCGAATCAGGGTGGCGTCGAGCAGGGTGATTACCGTGGCCATGACCTTGTCGCGACTGAAACCGGGTGCGGCCAGCAACGCTTCCAGCTGCTTGCGCAGTTTCGGTAACGCCAGCCCGAACTCGCGCAGACGGGAATACTTGTCGGCATCGCGCACTTCGCGCCAGCGTGAGTGATAGCGATACTGCTTGCGGCCACGGGCATCACGGCCGGTGGCTTGAAGGTGGCCGCGCGGGTCGGTGCAGATCCATACGTCTGTGTAGGCCGGGGGCACGGCGAGGGCGTTGATGCGTTTGATTTCGTCCGGTTCGGTGATGCGCTGGCCGGACGGCTCGAAATAACTGAATTTGCCGCGCAGTTTTTTGCGCGTGATGCCGGGCTGCGTGTCATCGACATAGTGCAGGTCGGAGGGCAGTGCGTCGGTCAGCGCAGTGTCGGGCATGGCGGCTTCCTTCGGTGGCGCGGCGGTCTGTTAAACGATTGACCGCACGCCGTTGCCGTCGTGCCGAATGATTTACGCGAGCACCGCGACGGCTTTGATCTGTGCCCACAGTTGCTGGCCGGGATACACGCCCAACTGATCGCGGGAGAAGCGCGTGATCCGCGCCAGCAACGGCGTACCGCCAGCATCGAGGCGAATCAGCACGTGGGCGCTGTTGTCCGCCGCCTGTTCGCTGACCACCGTGACCGGCAGACGATTGAGGATGCTGCTGAATTCGTTGTGTTGCAGCGTCAGACTGATGTCCCGCGCTTGCACCTTGCAGCGCAGCGCCTGGCCCACCGTCATCGGTGCGTGCGTCACGCGGATGTTCATCTCGGTGGCTGGCAGTTGCAGGCTCAGCAGTTGATAGTCTGGGTCGTAGGCGCTGACCTGACCTTCGATGATCACGCCCGCGTCGTCGCCCATCGCCATCGGCAAGTCCAGACGCGCCAGAGTTTCGCCTATCGGGCCGCTGGCCAAGGCTTTGCCTTCGCTGAGCAACACCAGATGATCGGCCAGACGTGCTACTTCGTCCTGCGCGTGGCTGACGTACAGCAACGGAATATCCAGTTCGTCATGCAGGCGTTGCAAGTAAGGCAGGATTTCGTTTTTACGCTGACTGTCCAGGGCTGCCAGCGGTTCGTCCATCAACAACAGCTTCGGGCTGGTCAGCAGGGCGCGGGCGATGCCGACACGCTGGCGCTCGCCGCCGGACAGATGTTGCGGATGGCGCTCGAGCAAATGGCCGATGCCGAGCAACTCGGTGGCTTGCGCCATGTCGACCCGGCGCTGGGACTTGGCGATGCGCTTGAGGCCGAATTGCAGGTTGGCCAATACCGACAGATGAGGAAACAAACTGGCTTCTTGAAACACGTAACCCAGTGCACGCTTATGCGGAGGGACAAAAATGCCGTTGTCACTGTCCTGCCAGACCTCGTCATTGATCTGCACGAAGCCTTGTTCGGCGCGTTCAAGCCCGGCGATACAGCGCAGGCATGTGGTTTTTCCGGAACCGGAGTGGCCGAACAGCGCGGTGACGCCACGGCCGGGCACATGTAGATCGACATCGAGATCGAAGCCGGAGTAAGCGAGTTTCAGACGTGCATCAATCATCGATCAGCTCCAGCCTGCGCGGGTCTTGCGGCTGGAGTACAGCGCCAGCAGCACCAGGAACGAAAACACCAGCATCGCGCCGGCCAGCCAATGCGCCTGGGAGTACTCCATCGCTTCGACATGATCGTAAATCTGCACCGATACCACGCGAGTCTTGTCGGGAATGTTGCCACCGATCATCAGCACGACACCGAATTCGCCGACGGTATGTGCGAAGCCAAGGATCGCCGCTGTGACGAATCCGGGGCGCGCCAGCGGCAGAATCACACTGAAAAAAGTGTCCCATGGGTTGGCGCGCAACGTTGCGGCCACCTCCAGTGGGCGGGTGCCAATCGCCGAGAACGCGTTTTGCAACGGTTGCACCACGAAGGGCATGGAATAGATCACCGAACCAATCACCAGGCCGGTGAAGCTGAACGTGAGGGTGCCCAGCCCCAGCCATTGCGTGAATTGGCCGAGAAAACCGTGCGGCCCCATCATCAACAGCAGGTAAAAACCGATGACGGTGGGTGGCAGCACAAGGGGCAGGGCGACGATCGCCCCGATCGGGCCGCGCAACCATGAGCGGGTACGCGACAACCACAGGGCAATCGGAGTGCCGACAATCAGCAGGATCGCGGTGGTCAGGGACGCCAGTTTAAGGGTCAGCCAGATTGCGGCGAAATCGGCACTCGTCAGCGACATTTAGAGCTGGTAGCCGTAAGACTTGATCACCGCAGCAGCTTTCGGGCCTTTGAGGTATTCAACCAGTGCCTTGGCGGCGGCGTTGTCTTTGCCTTTGTTGAGGATGACTGCGTCCTGTTTGATCGGGTCATGCATGCTGGCTGGCACGATCCACGCCGAACCGCTGGTGACTTTGCCGTCCTTGAAGATCTGCGACAAGGCCACGAAGCCCAGCTCGGCATTGCCGGTGGAAACAAACTGGTACGCCTGGGTAATGTTCTGGCCTTCAACGATCTTGGCTTTGGTGGCGTCGGTCAGGTTCAGTTTTGCCAGTACTTGTGTCGCGGCCAGGCCGTAAGGCGCGGCTTTCGGGTTGGCGATAGACAAGTGCTGGTACTCGTTCTTTTTCAGCACTTCGCCTTTCGAATCGACATAACCTTCTTTCGCCGACCACAGTGCCAGGGTGCCGATGGCGTAGGTGAAGCGCGAACCCTTGACGGTGTCGCCTTCCTTTTCGAGTTTTTCCGGAGTGGTGTCGTCAGCCGAGAGGAATACTTCGAACGGCGCGCCGTTTTTGATCTGGGTATAGAACTGGCCTGTGGCGCCGTAAGCAGTGACCAGTTTGTGCCCGGTGTCTTTTTCGAAATCGGCAGCGATCGCCTGGATCGGCGCGGTGAAGTTAGCGGCGACTGCCACCTGCACTTCATCTGCCTGAGCGGCGCCAATGGCGAATACCGCGAGCAGGGAAGCCAGGCAGGTTGGGGCAAAACGTGAGGCACGAATGGTCATGTAACAGCTCCGTTGTTGGCGGGTGCAGTGGGCAGTTGTTATTGGGGATGGACTGCGCCGATGCGAGGGGTGAATCGCTATATAGTGGAATATATAGCGAAATGCCGCTAAACAGGAAGAGCTGTTAATAAATGGGGTGAGGCATTTTGGCCTCACCCTGTCTGATTTCAACGGTGTGTCAGCTTCGCTAGTGCATCCTCTGCCAACTGCCGAGTCAGTTTGGCGCTGCTCAAATCCCGGCCCAAGGTGAAAGCCTGGCCGGCCCAGAGGTTGGCGAATTGTGCATCATCTTTCGCTCGCAGCGGCATCAGGGCACCACCGGCCAAAGGAAATGCCGGCGCTTTCGGTGAGATCGGGCCCAGCTCGCGCATGACGCGGTTGAGAATACCGCGAGCCGGGCGTCCGGTAAAAAGATTGGTGACGGCGGTCTCGCTTTCTTTGGCAGACCGCAGAGCCTGATGATGCGCGGCGCTGACTTTCGCTTCCGGGGTAAACAAATAGGCAGTACCGACTTGCACCGCCGATGCTCCCAGCATAAAGGCTGCTGCAACGCCGCGAGCATCGGCAATTGCGCCGGCAGCAATCACCGGCACGCTCACCGCATCGACCACTTGCGGGACCAAGGCAAAAGTGCCGACCTGGCTACACAGATCATCGCTGAGAAACATCCCGCGATGGCCACCAGCTTCGTAACCCATGGCGATGATCGCATCACAGCCGTGCTGTTCCAGCCACACGGCTTCCTCAACGGTGGTGGCGGAAGAGAGAATTTTCGCCCCTGTGGCCTTGACCCGATCCAGCAAAGATTGCTCCGGCAGGCCGAAGTGGAAGCTCACCACCTCTGGGCGAAACTCTTCCAACACTTCGCACGCCGCTGCGTCGAACGGGGCGCGGTTGGACACCGGTGTCGGCGCATCAAAATCAACGCCAAGTTCCTGGTAATAAGGTTCGAGCAAATTTTTCCAGTCACGCGCCCGTTGTTCATCCGCCGCTGGAGGCTGATGACAGAAGAAATTCACGTTGAAGGGGTTGGCGGTGTGTTGGCGAATGGTCTGCAGTGCTTCGCGCAATTGCTCGATACTCAACATCGCCGCAGGCATCGAGCCCAGGCCTCCGGCGTTGCACACGGCGATTACCATGGATGAGTTTGTCGCACCGGCCATCGGGGCCTGGATGATCGGCAACTCAATGCCGAGAAGGTCAAGAATGCGGGTATCTGGCCATTGGCTCATGACAGCGGTTCTCCGAACAACGAAGCGGGCAGGGACGGCAGAGCCGGTTTTTTAACAGCAAAACCGGACCCAGAGCCAGTTCGAAATTCAGAACCGCTTGTTCAGGTTTTCAGCGTCGGTGAAATCCGCCACCACCACCTCCTCCAAACGAATGGTTCATGAATTGCGAGGAGTTGTGAAAGTTGTTGGTGCGCTGGTTACCCATATTGCGCGCAGCGGATTCCCGGTTGAGGTTCTGCAATTGCGCGTTGTTGTTGATGGGGGCAGTTCGTGTCGCGCCGCCCCCGACCATCGATTGCCAGCCACTGTCGGTCTTCTTGTAGACATTGCCGTCGTGGCCTGCATAAACGTTGTCACCGACGTGCGCAGCAGCGCTGTTGCGCCCGCGAACACCGCCGTATTGCGTGGTGTTGCCAGTGTTGGGGTTGTAGACCGCGCCGCGATTGGCGGTCACTTGCGTGCCGTTGCGCACATTGCCTGCGGTGACTTGACCGCCGGCAATTGCGCCACCGTTCGGGCCGACCACCGTGCCGCTGCGCCCGGCGGCGTAGTTACCGGTGTAGACGTTGTGTACCGCGCCGCGTTGCCCGGCAGCGGCAACCCCGGTACGCGAGTTATAGGAAGCACCGACCTGGCCCGCCCAACGATTGCCGGTCCAGGCGTTGTAACCGGCGCCATATCGGCTGACTGTCGCCCGATCACCCCACTGGTGATAGATGTTTCCCGTCGTGCCGGCCCAACCACCCGGGCCCCACGCCACGGCACCGCCGCGATAGCCGTAAGCGGCACCGCCCCAGGCCAGAGGCGCCGGGTACAAGTGCGGACCCCAGGCGTATCCCCAGCCATAATTGCCCCACCACGGATACGCCCCCAGCCCCAACCCATGGCGACGGTACTGCCGCCCCAACTCCAGCCGAAACCGAAACCGAATGTCCAACCGGTCCACGGCGTGTAGCGCATGGCGACGCCAAAACCGTAAGTCACCGGCGGCCCGTACCAGACACTGCCCACCCACGGCGAGTACGGATAACCGGTGCCATAAACCACGACGCCGGTGGCCGGATCGAGATTCGAACCCTGGTAACCGGGCGTGTAACCGACCACCACGGTGTCGCCGCTGGACTCGTAGACTTTGACGTAAGTGAGGTAATGCATGGGCGAGCTGGGCGGAATCGAGTAGATCACCGCGGGCACGGAACTGGCCACACTCCATGGACCGTTCACGGTGCTGGCGGTGAACCAGATACCGTTTTCAACCGCGTACCAGCTGTCATTGTCGACGCGGATAATCGGTGTGGCGCTGTTGACCACGTATTGCAATGGCGTGCTGTTGATGGCTTTGAGTTGCGGTTCGCCATCGAACTCTGGCGCAGTCATCTTCACCGCGCTTTTCTTGATCGCCGAAGTCTGTGGAATCGTTGCGGCGATGGCGGCTTCCCTGGCCTGCGGGGTGCCGGCCACCGAGGCTTTGACGTTCTCTTTCGGACTGTCGTCGGGGATATTGGCAAAGTCTGCGGGCAGCTTGTCCGCCGGGGTAAACGTCCACGGGCCATTCATGTCGCTGGCGCGAAACCAGCGCCCGGAGATCAGCACGTAACTGTTCTGATCGCCTATTTCCTTGAAAATGTGCCCGGTGGTGTTGCTCACGTACAACAGGCTGGTGCCCTGAATCGGCAACCATTGCACTGCACCGTCAGTAACAATCAACTCGGTCGGCGTGGTGGCGACGAAAATTTTTGGCTGAGGCGGTTTGGCCAGGCTGGGAACCTTGTCTTTCGGATCGCTTTGACCGGTCAGCAGGTCGACTTGCCGGCTCTTGATCGCGATCTGTTTGGCTTGCTCGAGATTGGCGGGAGGCGAGGGCAGGCGGGCGTAGTCACCGTTCAACTGATCGGCAACCATCCAGCCATCGAAGACGTGCAGGTAGTGTTTGCCCTGTGCATCTTTGAGTAGCAGCGGACGCGTATTGATGACCCGCTGCAAATCAGTGCCTTCGACGGGGCGATAGGTTGCTTCGCCGTCGATATATACCAGCAATGCCGGAACATCGGAGTGAATGATGGTCGGCGGTGTGTTTTCGAGGGGCGCGCCGTCGGCCTTTTGTTCGGCCGAGAGAACGCCGACTGCCGCTTCCAGCTGATCCAGCGATATGGTTTTCTTGCGGCTTTGAGCATCCTTTTGCAGGGCTGCGAGCCAGGTCTCGGACTGACTGGCGTCCGCCGGGAAATCGGCTTTGACGATTTGGTACTGGTCAAGCGCGACCCAGCGAGTGGCCTTGTCGACCAGGGTGTGGGCACTGAATTGAACAATCCCGAAGGTGGACTTGCCATCGGCGCCGGTCGCTTCGACGGCGGCGCGGGCGTTCAAGGTGTAGCCATCCCAACTGTCGAGTTGCGGTTGATACACCGTTAATTTCGCCTTGCCGCTGGTGATGACTTGCGGCCATGTCGGTTCGCTCGGCGCAGCATCAGCCGCCTTCGGGGCGGTCGCCGCCCACGCGTTGCCAACTGTCAAAAAACACAGCATCAACATCACAAACAACGCACGGGGGTAAGACATCGTCAGCTCCATCGACAGGCCGTTTTCATGAGGAGTAATCGCGAACTTACGGCAGTCGAAAAAGCATAGTCGCCCGCCATGGAAATACCCGGCCGATTCGCGGATTGGCGCAAAGTCGAGTGTGGCAATGTGTTGCGATGTGGTATTTCAAGGCACGATATTCTGAAAAACCGTCATGCGAGGCCATCATGTTCAACGCCATTGTGATCAACAAAGACGACAGCGGTTATCGCACCGAACTGCAGCGGATCAACGAAGATCACTTGCCGGAGGGCGATGTAACGGTGCGCGTTGCTTACAGCACGCTGAATTTCAAGGACGGTCTGGCGATTACCGGCAGCAGTCCTGTCGTGCGCAAGTTTCCGATGGTACCGGGGATCGATCTGGCGGGGACTGTCGAAGTCAGTTCGCATCCCGACTATAAAGTCGGCGATCAAGTGCTGCTTAATGGTTGGGGCGTCGGTGAGTCGCATTGGGGCGGCCTCGCACAAAAAGCTCGACTCAATGGCGACTGGCTTATCCCGTTGCCCAAAGCCTTTAGCGCGGCCCAAGCCATGGCCATCGGCACCGCGGGCTACACGGCAATGCTGTGTATTCTGGCGCTTGAGCGCAATGGCGTGACGCCAGAACAGGGCGAAGTGCTGGTTACCGGCGCCAATGGCGGTGTCGGCAGCTTTGCGATCGCGTTGCTCGGCAAGCTCGGCTATCGCGTGGTGGCGTCGACGGGGCGAGTGGCAGAGCATGAGTATCTGACGCAGTTGGGTGCCGCCGAAATCATTGACCGCGCCACGTTGTCCGAGCCGGGCAAGCCCTTGGCCAAGGAGCGTTGGGCGGCGGTGATTGACTCTGTCGGCAGTCACACATTGGCGAATGCCTGCGCGAGTACCCGTGCAGAAGGCACCGTCGCCGCCTGTGGTCTGGCCCAAGGCATGGATTTTCCTGCTTCCGTGGCGCCATTCATTTTGCGCGGCGTCACGTTGGCCGGCATTAATAGCGTGACTCAGCCTAAAGCGCGTCGTTTGCAAGCCTGGGATCATTTGGCCAAGGATCTGGACTTCGCCCTGTTGTCACTGATCAGTCACGAAATCGCCTTGAGCGAAGCCGTCGGCGCAGCGTCAAAATTGCTTGCCGGACAGCTGCGCGGACGGGTTGTGGTCGACGTCAATCGCTGACAAAGTGAGCGCCATTGCGGCGCTACGCAGGCGCCCTCAATCAGCAGGGAGCGAAACTTTCGATGGACTTGAAACGGCAGCAGATCAATGCGTTCACGGTGTCCGGTCTGAGCGTGCGCACGACCAATGCGGCGGAACACAATCCTGAGACGGCGAAGATCGGCTCGATGTGGGGGGAGTTTTTCGGCAAGGGATTTACCGAGAGTATTCAAGGCAAGCGCGCCGATTCTCCGGTTTACGGCGTGTATTCGGCTTACGAGTCCGATGCCTCCGGGCATTTCGATGTCATCGCGGGTGTCGCGGTGGACGAGGCCTCTGCGGATTTCCAGTCAGTCACCATTGAAGCGGGCGACTATCTGGTGTTCGAAGCGCAGGGGCCACTGCCTGACGCAGTAATCGCCACCTGGGGGAAAGTCTGGACGTTCTTCGAGGAAAACCCGCAGATTCAGCGTCGCTACGCGACTGATTTCGAAACCTACACAGGTCCCGAGTCAGTCGCGATCCATATCGGCATCCGCTAAGTCAGCTCGCGCTCAAGCAACTGACGTTTGCGCTCAACCCCCCAGCGATAGCCACTAAGATTACCGTCGCTGCGCACGACGCGATGGCAGGGGATCGCGACTGCCAGTCGATTGGCTCCGCAAGCCTGGGCTACGGCACGCATGGACGTTGGGGCGCCGATGCGTTGGGCAATGTCGGCGTAACTGGCGGTGCTGCCGGCGGGGATTTCCCGCAGCGCCTGCCACACGCGTTCCTGAAATGCCGTGCCGCGGACATCCAATGGCAAATCCAGGCCAATGGCCGGTGCTTCGACAAACCCCACGACTTTGGCAATCAATTGTTCGAAGCCATCATCGGCGCCGATCAGGTTGGCTTTACGGAACTGATCCTGAAGATCGCAGACCAGTTGATGCGGATCATCACCCAGCAGAATTGCACACACCCCGCGTTCGCTTTGCGCCACCAGAATGGCCCCGAGCGAGCATTGCCCGACGGCGAAACGAATGTCGTTGTTTTGCCCGGCAGCGCGATAGTCACCCGGTTTCATGCCCAGCAATTGATCGGCAGCTTCGTAGAAACGGCTGTTGGAGTTGAACCCAGCGTCATACAACGCGTCTGTCACGGAGCCACCGTCAGCCAGGCGTTCGCGCACTTTGCGCGAGCGCTGGGCTGCGGCATAGCCTTTGGGTGTCAGGCCGGTGGCGGCTTTGAATATACGGTGGAAGTGAAACGGGCTCAGTCTGGCGGTTTCCGCCAGTTGATTGAGCGCTGGCAACGTTTCGGCAGATTCGATCTGGCGGCACGCCGTCGCCACGATTGCGGCGTGCTGCGCCGCCACCTCACTTTGATCCTTGCTGGCCCGTTTACTCGGGCGATACCCGGCGGCTTCGGCCTCGAGGGCGGTGTTGAAAAACTCGACGTTCTGCGGTTTCGGCAAGCGTGCCAGGCTGCTCGGACGGCAATAGATGCCAGTGGTTTTTACGGCGTAGACAAACTGTCCGTCCGCCCGAGGATCCCGCGCGATCACGGCGGCCCAGCGTGGATCGTCTTCGATGTTGAGGGTGGTCGAAAGCGTTTTCATGAGGGGTGGTCCGTTGGCCTGTTTGATTCAGGTTAACCAGCAGCGCGGGGCGCAACACTCCGGGCCTTGCGGTCAAACTCTGCCAGTGATCCTTTTGCGATCTATCCTGCGACGCGGAAAGTCAGGTTGATCCGCTGTTCGCCAAGGCGCGGGTGCCTACCTTGCTTGATCGGCAACACGCCATGGAAGCGCAAGCGGTCAACCCCGCCCCAGATCACCATATCGCCATGCAGCAGCGCAATACGCTGGCTTTTGTCGCTACGATTGAATCCGCCAAACAGAAACATCGCCGGTAACCCAAGCGACAGCGAAACGATCGGTGCTGTGTAGGCTTTTTCGTCTTTGTCTTGATGCAAGGACATCTTGGCGCCAGGGACGTATCGGTTTATCAGGCAGGAGTCGGCGTTGAATCCGGCAAAGCCTGCCCGTGCCGCCGCCGAATGTGCCAGCTCGGCAAACACCGGCGGCAACGCCGGCCAGGGTAATCCGCTCAGTGGATCGACACTTGAATAGCGATAGCCGCTGCGATCTGTAATCCAGCCCAGCGCCCCACAACTGCTGGTGCCGACCGACATGCTGAAGCCGCCCGGCGTCATCATGTGACGCAAGGGGGCTGCGAGCAAAATCGCCTCCAGCGCGGGTAACAGTTGCTCGATCACCGGCAGGGCAAAGCCGCGCAGCAGCCACGACTGATCGCCAATTTGCTCGGCGCGCGGTTGTTGCTCGGGTTCGTGGTCGGCGAACAAATCGAAATGGCTCGGTTGCATGGTCGTCATGAAGCGTCGTGAAAGATGATGCCTAGGGTATGCCGATTTCCACTGTGCAGGCGACTCACGCCGTGACGCAAGGTCACCCGATAGTCGCCGCGCGTGCCTTTGACCGGGCGCTGGTTCACCGCGAAAATCACCGCATCGCCTTTCTTCAGGTCCAGCACGTGTGGGCGGGACTGCATGCGCGGGCGCTGCTCGGTCAGCACGAACTCGCCGCCGGTAAAGTCCTGCCCGGGTTCCGACAGCAGAATCGCCACTTGTAGCGGAAAGACTGATTCGCCGTACAAGTCCTGATGCAGGCAGTTGTAGTCCTGCGGGCCGTACTGCAATAACAGCGGCGTTGGGCGCAACTGTCCAGCTGCATGACAGCGCTGCATAAACTCGGCGTGGGTGGCGGGGAAGCGGGTGGGCAAACTCATCCGTTCGTACCAGCGATTCGCCAACGGCACCAGGCGTGGATACAGGGCTGTGCGCAGACGTTCAACTGCAGCGGGCAATGGATAGCGGAAATATTTGTATTCGCCACGACCGAACCCGTGACGGCTCATGATGACCTGCGAGCGAAACGGTTCGGTCTGCGGATACAACGCACTCAAGCGATCACAGCTTTTGCCCAGCAGCAGCGAGCGAATGATAACGCAGCCGTGCTCATCCAACTGTTGTTCCAGGTTTGCCCAATCGAGCATTTCCAGCCGGGCAGGGGACATCGACATGCTGACTCCTTGACTCAAGGTCGAGGTGGTCATTCTGAGCAGTGCGTAGCGGCAGAACACTCCGCCGCTTGCGGTCGAATTCCTGGCGGGTGTTACAGGGCTTTGCTGACAGCAATATCGCTGATCACGTCTTGTGCATCATGAAGTTTGGCGAGCTCAGCCCTGGCTTCTGCCTCGGTGCCGTCTACCAGTTGCGCGAACTCGAAGCGGCGCTCACCGTTTAGCTTGTACTTGATGACGTATTTGGTCGTTTGGGCCACGGTCATGCTTACCTGTCTGAATGGGCGGAGCGGCTCAGCTGAGTTTGGTGCTGGAGCGGCGGATGATCTTGATCGAATGGGTCAATGTCGGTTTGCGTGTAACGCTGATCGGGCGACGGTTGACGGTGTCGATGGTGATGTTCCAAAAACCAGTGCTCGGCGCGGTGATACGGGCCGGGAACGTGTCGAAAGCGCCGCCGTGATAGGTATGGCGACCGCCATTTTTAAAGCTGCGGAAGTTGGCGTCGTTCATCAGACGGATGTTGCACATTTGCGAGCATTGGATGACGACGATGTCGTCTTCGTTGAGGTGCTCGCGCTGGTGAATAAATTTCATGGGCGCCTCCAGAAGGGCTTTTTCTACAAAATCAAAACGATAGCTTGTCGATTGGGCGCAGTTTATCAGCCCGCACGGGTTATTATCTGGCCGTCGGGCGTTGGTTTGACAATTTTGAACAGATATTCGCAATCGGATGCGGGTTAAATGCAGAAGGCCCCGGAGAAAAACGGCATTTGTGCTGTCGGACGGTCTTTAACGGAGGTTTTGTATGAAGTGGGGTGTGGTGTGTGTGTCGTTGGTTCTGGCTTTGGGTGGTTGCGCGAGTGTTTCCGAAATCAATGAGACGCTGCCGACCATGAGCGTGATCTCCGGCAAGAAGCCCCAAGAATATGCGCAGTGCCTGACTGAAAAGCTCGCGGACAGCCGCGGCGCCTTGCAGATGCAGCCGCACAAGGATGGGGTTCGGGTAATCGTTCCCGGGAAACTGTCCTCGGGGCCCGCCGCCGTTTTTGATATCGAAGATCGCTCCGGCGGCAGCAGCATCAAGCTGCATGAGCGCATGTCCAACGTACCCGTACGCCCGCGGGATGTGCGTAACGCGGCCAACGCGTGTATTTCCGGCTGATAGACTGTTGGTCATCAGCATCAATGCCGTCACAGTGGTGCTGTGGCGGCATTTTCATATCTGGAGTCGCGATGAAGCGAGAGCAAGTACGGGAGCGCCACGTAGAGGGCCTGATCTCTGCTACCCATGTGATTCAGAATCCGGCGAATCCCGGGGAATGGATCGTGTTTTTCAAGAAAAGCGCCGGGCGCAGCTATTTTCTGGTGGACGATAACGACGAGGTCGAGTCTTTCAATCGGCTCGACGATCTCATCGAAGTCGTGCGGGGTCTCGGGATCAAGTTCGCCGAAATCCACATGTAAGCGCTATTTGCAGACAACCACTACGTTACGGGTCTTGTAGTTGCCGACGTCGACACCCAGTGTTTTGTCGCTTTCCTTTGGCTGGGGGGTGCCATCCGTGCCAACGATGCGATAACCGGTGCCTGCGCAGGAGGCGTCAGCCTTTTCATAGCAGGTAGCCCAGGAATTGGCTTCGCCCGAGCAATCGATGGTCAGGCCCTGTTCGCCGTTGTTCAGGTAGGTTGTTTCGGAGGTAGCGCAACCGGCCAGCGCCAGGATCGCGATCAGTGGCAGCAATTTGTTCAGGTTCATGATGTAGGTCTTCAGCGAGGGGGGACTAGACGCTCTGACAGCGCCGCGTTGAAAAGGTTATAGCGATAGGCCACTTGTTTGCACGCGGGTACAAAAAAGCCCTGCACAAGGGCAGGGCTCCAGGCGTTTCGCAGCTGATCAGTCCTGATCTTTGCCACGGCGCTTCGGCGATGCCGGGGTGTCGGTGAACACCGACGCTACATCAGTCGCCATTTGTTCGCTGTCGAAAGGCCCGGCCATGTGTTCGCCATTGGTAGTGGTCACCGTCCACTTGCCGTCTTTCTTGCGGATCTCATACCTGTTGATGATTTTTACCACGGCCATCTAGTCTGTCTCATTCGCTGGTTCAAAGGTGCCATGATACCGGCAAATGCTCGCATTGGGGGATGATCGGCGTATGGTGAAGTAGTTTCTCGGCGTCTTTGAGCTAAGCTGATTTCGCTGCCTGAACGCACCAACGGAACTATCGGCGAGAATATTTCTCTATGTTGGCATCGGTTAGCCAGTGCGGGGCATTGTAAGGTGCACGCCGCCTGATTAGACTGCGCCGAAACTCGTACACACAGCCCTTTCAAGGACTTATATGATCAAGAAATGCTTGTTCCCAGCAGCCGGTTACGGTACTCGCTTCCTGCCAGCGACTAAAGCCATGCCTAAAGAAATGCTGCCGGTGGTAAACAAGCCACTGATCCAGTACGGCGTCGAAGAAGCTCTGGACGCTGGCCTGACCGAAATCTCCATCGTTACCGGTCGTGGCAAGCGCGCTCTGGAAGACCACTTCGACATCAGCTACGAGCTGGAAAACCAGATCAAAGGTACCGACAAAGAGAAATACCTGGTCGGCATCCGCAAGCTGCTGGACGAGTGCTCGTTCTCCTACACCCGTCAGACCGAAATGAAAGGTCTGGGCCACGCGATTCTGACTGGCCGCCCGCTGATCGGTGACGAACCGTTCGCCGTGGTACTGGCAGACGACCTGTGCGTAAACCTCGACGGCGACGGCGTACTGACCCAGATGGTCAAACTGTACAAACAGTTCCGCTGCTCGATCATCGCTATTCAGGAAGTCGACCCTGAGGAAACCAGCAAGTACGGCGTCATCGCCGGCGAGATGATCCGCGATGACATCTACCGTGTTCACAGCATGGTCGAGAAGCCAAAGCCGGAAGATGCGCCATCGAACCTGGCGATCATCGGTCGTTACATCCTGACTCCGGACATCTTTGACCTGATCGAGCAAACCGAGCCAGGCAAGGGCGGCGAAATCCAGATTACCGACGCCCTGATGAAGCAAGCCCAGAACGGCTGCGTGATGGCCTACAAGTTCAAAGGCAAGCGTTTCGACTGCGGTGGCGCTGAAGGCTACATCGAAGCGACCAACTTCTGCTTCGAAAACTTCTACAAGACTGGCAAGGCTTACTAAGAGCGCTTGATCTGTCTGTAGGCACGTCACACGGTCCGCTCCGTGTGACGCTAAAAACAAACGCCCCGACATGTTCGGGGCGTTTGCGTTTGTGTCGGTTGGCAAAAGAAAAACTCCGAGATGCAAAATGAAACAAATGATGAATTGTCGGCAGGTATTTTCGCTGCTGAACTGACGAGCCGTCGCCAGGGATGCGCGAAGGAAAATTTTTACGGTCCATTCCAGCCGCGCCGTAAAGACATTGTTTGCAATAAGGAGTGTTGCCCGTGGCATTTACAGCCTGGATTCCCGGTCACAAATCAAACTCAAGACGCTGGTTCGGCCTCGGCGTTTTGATGCTGCCAGTGCTGCTGGTAACCGTAGACAACACCGTGCTTGGCTTCGCGCTACCAAAAATTGCCGAAGCCTTGCGTCCGACTGCCAGTCAGCAACTGTGGATGATCGACGCTTATTCGTTGGTGTTGGCGGGGCTGCTGGTATCGATGGGCAGCCTGGGTGATCGGGTCGGGCACCGTAAGTTGTTGCTCGTCGGATCTCTGGGTTTTGCTGTGGTCTCGGTGCTGACCGTGTATTCCGAAACGGCCATGCAGCTGATTATCGGGCGGACTTGTATGGGGATTTTCGGCGCAATGTTGATGCCTTCGACATTGGCATTGATACGTTCGGTATTTGAGGATCGAGAAGAGCGCAGACTGGCAGTAGCGATCTGGGCAACGACATTGACTGTCGGCTCGGCACTGGGACCTTTGGTGGGTGGGGTGTTGCTGCAGTTCTTTGATTGGGGCGCGATTTTTCTGTTGGCGGTGCCCGTCCTGATTCCGTTGTTGGTGTTGGGGCCGTTGTTGCTCCCTGAATCGGAGCGTGACGGGTCGGGTTCGCTGGACTCTATCAGCATCCTCCAGTCGATGGTCGCACTGGGAGGTATCGTTTACAGCATCAAGCATGGTGCCAGTGAGGGGGTCGACGGGATCATGCTGGGCGCCTTTCTGGTCGGTGTATTGGCAGGCTGGATGTTCGTGCGGCGGCAGTTGCGTCTGCCTGTACCCCTGATGGACATGACCCTGTTTCGCAACGGCACCTTCAGTGGTTCTATTCTGATCAATCTGATGAGCCTTGCCTTCCTCGTCGGCTTCGTTTTCTTCACGACTCAGTTCTTGCAGATTGTCCTGCAGATGTCGCCTTTGAGTGCGAGTCTGGCTTTGGTGCCGGGGCAAATTATGGCGATTGT
Source organism: Pseudomonas sp. TH08 (assembly GCF_016651275.1). Taxonomy (NCBI): domain Bacteria; kingdom Pseudomonadati; phylum Pseudomonadota; class Gammaproteobacteria; order Pseudomonadales; family Pseudomonadaceae; genus Pseudomonas; species Pseudomonas sp. TH08. The sequence continues at coordinate 19,096 of NZ_JAEKEE010000004.1, forward strand.
GGTTGGAATGGCGGTGGTTCCGGTCGCGCAGCGTATGCCTGTGCATGTACTGATACCGGTCCTGATGGCTTTCGCTGGTGCGGCGTTTTTACTGGTGGCCAGCATCGGCAGCAGTCTCGCGGTGTTGGTGGCGGCGTTCGCATTGTTGAATATCGGAGTGGGCGCTATCGCGACGGTGTCCAATGACGTGATTTTGTCGGCCGCGCCTCCGGCAAAGGCGGGAGCAGCCTCCGCAATCAGCGAAACAGCTTATGAAGTGGGCGTGGTGCTGGGGACGACTCTGCTCGGCGGCTTGGTCACGGCCTACTATCGTACTGGCCTGCAGCTTCCAGCGTTTTTGAGTGATATTCAGGCGACGCTGGCAAGTGAAACGCTGTCAGGCGCTCATCATGTCGCGTCCGGTTTGGCGGGTGATCAGGCGCTACAGTTGATGCTGCAGGCGGGAAGTGCATTTGAAGGCGGAATTGAATTGGTCTCGTGGGTCGCGTTCGGTCTGGCGTTGATGGCGATTCTGATCGCCTGGCGAAAGCTGCGGTTACCGTTAACTCAACCGGCAGAATGTCACTGATCAAACGTTTGTTGCGCGAGCCCTCGGGGTTTGCAACTGCATAACCGTAGAGGCTTGCTCAATGAGCATCTGCAGGTATGCTGATCGCCTGCCGAGGAGATAGAAATGGCCTACGATTTTGACCTTTATGTGATTGGTGCCGGTTCCGGCGGTGTGCGCGCTGCGCGGTTTGCTGCCGGTTTCGGTGCAAAAGTAGCGGTAGCGGAGAGCCGTTATCTGGGCGGTACCTGCGTCAATGTCGGCTGCGTGCCGAAAAAGCTGTTGGTGTATGGCGCGCATTTTGCCGAAGACTTTGAGCAGGCATCCGGTTTCGGCTGGAGCCTGGGCGAAGCGAATTTCGATTGGGCGACGCTGATTGCCAATAAGGATCGCGAAATCAATCGCCTCAATGGCATCTATCGCAACCTGCTGGTCAACAGTGGCGTGACCTTGCACGAAGCGCACGCGAAGATCACTGGCCCGCACGAGGTTGAGGTGAATGGTGAGCGCTTCACCGCGAAAAACATTCTGATTGCCACCGGTGGCTGGCCGCAGATTCCGCAGATTCCGGGGCACGAGCATGCGATCGGTTCGAACGAAGCGTTTTTCCTGAAAGAACTGCCCAAGCGCGTATTGGTCGTGGGCGGCGGTTACATCGCAGTCGAATTCGCCGGGATCTTCCATGGTCTGGGTGCGAATACTACGCTGCTGTATCGCGGTGATCTGTTCCTGCGTGGCTTCGATGGCTCGGTGCGCAAGCACTTGCAGGAAGAGTTGACCAAACGTGGCCTTGATCTGCAGTTCAACGCCGACATTGCGCGTATCGACAAGCAGGGCGATGGCAGTCTGAAAGCCACGCTCAAGGATGGTCGCGTGCTGGAAGCGGATTGCATCTTCTATGCGACCGGTCGCCGTCCGATGCTGGACAATCTGGGGCTGGAAAACACCGATGTGCAGCTCGACGATAAAGGCTTTATCAAGGTCGACGAGCAGTATCAAACCACTGAGCCGTCGATCCTGGCGCTGGGTGATGTGATCGGTCGCGTGCAATTGACGCCAGTGGCTCTCGCCGAAGGCATGGCGGTAGCACGACGCTTGTTCAAACCGGAGCAATACCGTCCGGTGGATTACAAGATGATCCCTACGGCAGTGTTCAGTCTGCCGAACATCGGTACGGTCGGTTTGACCGAAGAAGAAGCGCGCGAAGCCGGCCACGACGTGGTGATCTTCGAAAGCCGCTTCCGGCCAATGAAGTTGACCTTGACCGAGTGTCAGGAGAAAACGCTGATGAAGCTCGTGGTCGACGGCAAGACCGATAAAGTCCTCGGTTGCCACATGGTCGGCCCGGATGCCGGCGAGATCGTGCAAGGTCTGGCGATCGCACTGAAGGCTGGCGCGACCAAGCGTGACTTCGACGACACGATCGGGGTACACCCGACGGCCGCCGAAGAGTTTGTCACCATGCGTACACCGGTCGGCGCTTAAGCGTCTTTCGGTTTGGCTGAGTCTGGCGCTGCCGCAACGGTGGCTGCCAGGCGCTGGCTTTCTTCCAGGCTTGCCTGTGCTTTGTTCAATTCCTTTTCCAGTGACTGATTGAGTAGCGCCTGCTCCTCGACGTTCTGCTTGAGTGTCTGGCTTTCCAGCGTGGCCACGCGCAGGCGTTCCTGGAGGAGGGTGCGCTCGCTGTCTGCGCGGGTGACTTGTTCGAGCAACTGATCCTGACGCTGATTGCTCTGCTTGAGTTGATCCTGGATCAAGCTCAGCTCGCGTTGAGTGCCACGGTTTTCCGTGAGCAGGCGCTCGTTGTCGCGATGCAGTTGAGTGATCTCATCCTGGCGCACCAGAGCGCTTTGCTGAGCCTGACGCAATTCGGCCTGAATTTGCTGCACTTGGCTTTCGTGACGGCTCTGTTCCTGTTCGCGCTGTTCTTTGGTGGCGTTGCGGTAGTGTTCCAGTGCATCGCGGGCGTGCAGGTGTTTTTCTTCCAGTGAGCGGATTTGCTCGTCCTTGTCCTGCAAACGCAATTCAAAGTCGGCCAATGCCTGATTCAGCCCGGCGTTGCGGGTCTGTTCGGTCTGCAGCATCGAGCGGGTATTGCCCAGTGCTTCGGATTCGCGCTCCAGCGCCGCGCCTTGAATCTCATGCTCCTGTTCCAGCTTTTCCAGTGCCTGGCGAGTCTGCTGCAGCTGCGTTTCGAGCGCGTCACGCTGCTCTTCAAACTGTTCGCGAGCCTGTTCTATTGGCTCTTGCGCCTGTTCTTTCAGGCGCTGGGCGAGCCGTGAAACCAGGGCGGTCAGTTCGTCATCGATCGGCTCTGCGGAAGCTTCCAGCGGCGCGGCGCCGTCATCCAGCTCCTTCAGATAGCGATGGATCGTGGTTTTCGAGCCGGTGTTGCCCATTTCAATGCGTACTGCATCGATGCTCGGGTGTTCGCCGCGAGCCAGAATCGCTGTGCGCGCGATTTGCACCAGTGCTTTGGTAATGCCGCCACGGGCCATGTGAACTCCTACGGTTTCGTACTGTGGTACATGCCACTAAAGTACGCAGTGTACCACGCTGAAAATAAAGTTAAATGCTTGATTATTAACAAGCGGGATATACTGGTATTACCCAATGCCAGATGATTAAATTGCTTTTTTGATCACTGAATCAGTACACCTGCGAGAAAACAGCCCATGAGCGATCTGGATCGCTATCTGCAAGCCGCCACCCGTGACAACACGCGCCGTAGCTATCGCGCGGCCATCGAACATTTCGAAGTGAAGTGGGGCGGGTTCCTGCCGGCCACGGCCGATAGCGTGGCGCGGTATCTGGTGGCGCACGCTGGCGAGCTGTCGATCAATACGTTGAAGTTGCGTCTGTCCGCGCTGGCGCAGTGGCACAACAGTCAGGGTTTTGCCGATCCGACCAAGGCGCCGGTGGTGCGCAAGGTGTTCAAAGGCATTCGAGCGTTGCATCCGGCGCAGGAGAAGCAAGCCGAGCCGTTGCAGTTGCAGGATCTGCAGCGAGTCGTCGACTGGCTTGAGCAAGAAGCGCACACCGCGCGCGAGCAGCAGGATCGTCCGTTACTGCTCAAGGCTTACCGTGACCGTGCGTTGATTCTGCTGGGGTTCTGGCGTGGTTTTCGCAGCGATGAGTTATGCCGTTTGCAAATAGAACACGTGCAAGCGAGCGCCGGCAGCGGCATCACGTTGTACCTACCGCGCAGCAAGGGTGACCGGGAGAATCTTGGGCAGACCTATCAAGCCCCGGCGCTGCTCAAGCTCTGCCCGGTGCAGGCCTACATCGACTGGATCACCGAAGCTGCGTTGGTACGGGGGCCGGTTTTCCGCAGTATCGACCGTTGGGGCAACCTCAACGAGGAGGGGCTGCATGCCAACAGCATCATCCCTTTGTTGCGCCAGGCATTGCAGCGCGCCGGGATTGCCGCTGAAAACTACACCAGCCATTCGCTGCGCCGAGGCTTTGCAACCTGGGCACATCAAAGTGGCTGGGATCTGAAATCGCTGATGAGTTATGTCGGCTGGAAGGACATGAAGTCCGCGATGCGCTATGTTGAGGCCAGCCCATTCCAGGGGATGGCTCGGATTACGGATAAACCGGTTACGCCCTAGAGATCGTTTTCTTCTATTAATACAGTCAGCTAATAGCGAAAACAAATCAGCAGCATCAGGTTTGCCAATGAGCCATCCGTCGAGCGAGTGGGTAGGATTCACCCATCGAATTCACAACCCTGACGGAGAGTCATCAATGCCTATCATCAACAGCCAAGTAAAACCGTTCAAAGCTACCGCGTTCAAAAACGGCGACTTCGTTCAAGTCTCGGACGCTGACCTGAAAGGCAAGTGGTCGGTCGTGTTCTTCTACCCAGCCGACTTCACCTTCGTTTGCCCAACCGAGCTGGAAGACCTGGCTGACAACTACGCTGCCTTCCAGAAACTGGGCGTAGAGATCTACAGCGTTTCCACCGACACCCATTTTGCCCACGCTGCCTGGCACAACACTTCGCCAGCCATCGGCAAAATCGAATACACCATGATCGGCGACCCAACCCACGCTATCTCCCGCAACTTCGACGTGCTGATCGAAGAAGTTGGCCTGGCTGACCGTGGCACCTTCGTGATCAACCCTGAAGGCCAGATCAAAATCGTTGAACTGAACGATGGCGGCGTTGGCCGTGACGCTTCCGAGCTGCTGCGCAAAATCAAGGCTGCTCAGTACGTTGCTGCTCACCCAGGCGAAGTTTGCCCAGCCAAGTGGAAAGAAGGCGAGGCCACTCTGGCACCGTCCCTGGACCTGGTCGGCAAGATCTAAGTCTGTGACACGCAACTCAGGGCGGTACGCCGCACCTACTTAAGTAAGCTGCACCGCCCAATAGAAAAGCCCGGGCGAGATTCGCTCGGGCTTTTTTTCGCCTCAAATAAAGGAAATCGCCCGTATGTTGGACGCCAATCTTAAAGCCCAGTTGAAATCGTACCTGGAACGGGTCACCCAGCCGATCGAGATCGTTGCATCCCTCGACGACGGTGCGAAATCCCGTGAAATGCTGGAACTGCTGAAAGACGTTGCCAGTCTTTCGAGCCAAATTACCCTGATCGACAGCGGTGACGATGCACGCAAGCCATCGTTTTCGATCAACCGTCCGGGCGCCGACATCAGTCTGCGTTTTGCCGGTATCCCGATGGGCCACGAATTCACCTCGCTGGTATTGGCCTTGTTGCAAGTCGGTGGCCATCCATCGAAAGCCAGCGTCGAGGTGATCGAGCAGATCCGTTCGCTCAAAGGCGAGTTCAGCTTCGAGACTTATTTCTCGCTGTCCTGCCAGAACTGCCCGGACGTCGTTCAAGCGCTGAACCTGATGGCTGTGCTCAATCCGAACATCCGCCACGTCGCCATCGACGGCGCGCTGTTCCAGGACGAAGTCAACGATCGCAAGATCATGGCCGTGCCGAGCATCTACCTCAACGGCGAGAACTTCGGTCAAGGCCGCATGGGTCTGGAAGAGATCCTCGCCAAACTCGATACGGGTGCTGTCGAGCGCCAAGCCGAGAAAATCAGTGCCAAGCAAGCGTTTGATGTGTTGGTAGTCGGTGGTGGTCCAGCCGGTGCTTCGGCGGCTATCTATGCCGCTCGCAAAGGCATTCGTACCGGTGTTGCGGCTGAACGCTTCGGCGGCCAGGTACTCGACACCATGGCCATCGAGAACTTCATTTCCGTACAGGAAACCGAGGGCCCGAAACTGGCGACGGCGCTGGAAGAACACGTCAAGCAGTACGACGTCGATATCATGAACCTGCAACGTGCCGATAAGCTGATCCCTGGCAAAAACGGCGAGTTGCATGAAGTCCGCTTCGCCAGTGGCGCGAGCCTCAAAGCCAAGAGCGTGATTCTGGCGACCGGCGCGCGCTGGCGTGAAATGAACGTGCCTGGCGAACAGCAATATCGGAACAAAGGCGTGGCGTACTGCCCGCACTGCGACGGTCCATTGTTCAAAGGCAAGCGTGTTGCAGTAATCGGAGGCGGTAACTCTGGCGTTGAAGCGGCCATCGACCTGGCCGGTATCGTCGCTCACGTGACCTTGCTGGAATTTGACGTGCAACTGCGTGCTGACGCCGTGTTGCAACGCAAGCTGCACAGCCTGCCGAACGTCACCGTCATCACCAGTGCGCAAACCACTGAGGTGACCGGTAACGGTGAGAAGGTCAACGGTCTGCGCTACAAGGATCGCAACACTGACGAACTGCGCACGGTCGAACTGGAAGGGATCTTTGTCCAGATCGGACTGTTGCCGAACACTGATTGGCTCAAAGGCACCATCGAGCTATCGCCGCGTGGCGAGATCATCGTCGACAACCGTGGCGAGACGTCGATCCCCGGGATCTTCGCTGCCGGCGACGTGACCACTGTGCCGTACAAGCAGATCGTGATCGCGGTAGGTGAGGGCGCCAAGGCTTCGCTGAGCGCATTCGATCACTTGATCCGCACGTCGGCTCCGGCGTAAGCGCGAGGCCAGAAATGAAAAAACCCATGAGCGATCATGGGTTTTTTTATGCCTGAGACAAATCCAAATGTAGCAGCGAGCCTGCTCGCGATAGCGGTGTGTCATTCAACGATTATGTTGGCTGACCGGATGCCTTCGCGAGCAGGCTCGCTCCTACAGAGGGATTGTGCTGTCAGTTACAGCGGCGTTGGCTGGATGATTTCGACCCAGTAACCATCCGGATCCTTGATGAACGCCAGGCTTTTCATGCGGCCATCGCTCAGACGTTTCTGGAAGTCGCAGCCCAGCTCTTCAAAACGCGCGCAGGCAGCCACGATATCCGGCACCGAAATGCAGATGTGGCCAAAACCACGCGGATCAGTGTTGCCGTTGTGGTAGGCGAAGTCCGCGTCGTTTTCGGTGCCGTGGTTGTGAGTCAGCTCCAGAATGCCCGGGATCGACTTCATCCACTCGGTACGAGCAGCGGCATCGGCCGGAATCTGTGCCTTGTCGACCAGTGCGAGGAAATACAGGCTGAACTCGGCTTCAGCGAAGTCACGCTTCTCGACCAGCGAGAAACCCAGCACGCGGGTGTAGAAATCCAGCGATTTGGTGATGTCTTTTACACGCAACATGGTGTGGTTGAAGACGAAGTTGCGGGTTGCGCTGTCTGGTGCGGCGGTTACGCCGGGGAAAGTGTTCAATTCGTGCAGGCTCATGGGCCCTCCAATAACTATGGGCGAGTGAATGCCCGCAATGATACGCATGCCTGCCAGCATCGCCAAATGAAAGGGCGGGCCGGGCTTGCCCTGCGTGCGGGCGGGGCTCAGACTTTGCGTTCAATCTGCGAGTGTGTGGCAATGATCCGACTGTTCAAATCCCTGTTTGTTTTTTTTGCGTTGTCTGTCGCTGCCGTTTATGTGTCGGCGGACGAGCCAACCATCACTTGGCCGGCGGGCTGGGAAGTCGAGGTGCTGCCGGGCGCATCGCCGCAGGTATCTCGGCAACGGGCGGTGAAAAACGATGCAGATGGCAATCAGGTCATGGTGATGGAATTGACCATGACTCAGGTTGAGGCGGGCCATCAGGTCAATTTGCAGGGTGTGCTGCTGGAGATGCGCAAATCGATACAGAAAGACTTTTTCCAGGGCGGTTATCAGAGCGTCTGCAACAAAGTTCACCCTGCGACGCTAGGCTCTTTGTCTGGACTGGAAACCACTTGTACGATCACCGAGAACGGCCGGCATGTGTTGTCGCAAACGTTGGTGGCGGCGGTTGAAGCGGATAAGGCTTATGTTCTTTCGTACGCCGGACAGGCAGAGGTTTATAAGGCGAGCGCTGACGAAATAGTGGCGGTGAGAAACAGCCTGAAACTTTAACGGTCTGTTCTATTTTGGCTCGGTTAGATACCCGAATGGATTAAGCACAAAGTTAAATATTGGCTGCTTGCGAAACATCGCGCAGCAAAATGTTTAGGCCCGCGGTTCAGCAACGTTACAGGCAATGCGCAACTTGTTCGGTGAAAATCATTTCATTTGTTAGATATTGTCAATAAAAAAGCCCTGCATCAGGCAGGGCTTTGTTGACGGCGTGGGATTAACCGCGCAACCAGGAATCAACAGTGGCTGCACCGTATTGTTCCTTCCAGGCTTTCAGGCCACGGTGGTTGCCGCCCTTGGTTTCGATCAGTTCGCCGGTGTGCGGGTTGTGATAAACCTTGACCACGCGGGCGCGGCGGGTTTTAGGTGCTGCAGAAGTTTGCAGACCGGATTTGGCCGGATTCGGATCGAGAATGGCGATGATGTCTTTCAGGCCTTTGCCGTAGTGTTTCATCAGCCCCTGGAGCTTTTCTTCGAATTCGATTTCTTTCTTGAGCCCGGCATCGTTCTTCAGCGACTCCAGCTGCTTGAGCTGTTCCTGAAGGGCCTTTTCGGCTGCACGAAATTCAGCGAGTCTGGACAATATCTTTACTCCAATAGTGTGTTTGGCTGATACCAACCGCAAACAAAGCTATAAGCCAAGAGCCTTGAAGCGACTCGGTGATAAATGGCTCACCTGCCAATCTTGCTCAGGTTGAAAAAATTGTAGTAGTTAATGCGCCAAGAGTAAATCCTGATCTTGTCCTCATGTAACAACTGCGGTCTTTTGTATCAATTTGGTGCGCCGCCGCTGCGCACCCGGCTTAATCGCACTTAGTTAATGGTGACTTAATGCGCTGATGAAATCAGCGGCAGGCATGGGTTTGCCAAACAGATAGCCCTGCATGAAGTTAACGTGATGAGCGGTCAGGTATTCGGCTTGCGCCTGAGTTTCGACACCTTCGGCAACAATACCCAGATCAAGCTTGGCCGAGAGTTCGATAATCGTGTCGAGAATATGCCGCGACAAAGCGTCGATGCCGATCATGGCGACGAAGCTCTGATCGATCTTGAGGAAGTCGACATTGAATTGGCGCAAGTAACCGAGGCTCGAATGACCGGTGCCGAAGTCGTCGATCGCGATCTTCACCCCCAGACTGTGCAGCTGCTCGAACAGTTGATGGGTGATATCGGTGGGTTCGATCAGCTCACGCTCGGTCAGTTCGAGTACCAGGCTGACGCTGCCCGGGATGAACGTTGCGAGGAACTGTCGGCAGTCTTCAACCAGTTCCAGATCATGGCAATGGCTTGCGGTGATGTTGATGCCGATGTGGAACGGCGCGGCGAAACTCGAAGACTGTGGCCCGAGCAGCGCAGCGGTCTGCTGCATCAAGGCGCGGGTCATTGGCACAATCAGCCCGGAGTGTTCGGCGAAAGGGATGAACAGATCCGGTCGCACCAAGCCTTCTTTGGGGTGATTCCAGCGCATCAGCACCTCGGTGCCTGACCATTTTTTGCTGTCTCCGTGCACGACCGGCTGAAAGTAGGGAATGAACTCGCCGGCTTCCAGAGCACGGAGCATTTCATGGCTTGGCGACGTCGAGCGCTTCTGCACGATGTGGCCGATCGCGCCGGACACCACGCCAAAAAAGATCAACAGGCTGAACAGCGGCGGATATTGGTTTGCCATGTAGCGCCAGGTTTCGCCCTCGGGGAAACCTGCCGAAACACTGAAGGCGTAGCGCGGCGACACCAGCATGCTTTGTGCAACTGGCAAAGCGGGCGGGGTGCCTTGATGTACGGTACCGTCGGCGGACAGCCAGTTATCACCGACTTGCAGCAAAAGCAGCGTCTGTCGGCCGATCAAACGCAAAATGTTGCTCAGGTGATAGCCATCCAGCGTGGTCAGCGCACCGCCACGGCCGTCGCTGAGGCGATACACCAACAGCGCGGTATTGGGCGTTACCGGATTGCCGTTCATGAGCCACAGTTTGCCTTCGTGGTAATCGCCCGAGTTCACGGCTTCCTTGAAGTCACCGAACAGCGAACTGCAATAGAGGTTGTCGTCCCATACCAAATTGGTGGAGCGCACGAAGGGGCGCCGGGTGACTTGTTCGCGCAGGGCCAACTTCACGTCTTCGCAGGTTTTTCCTGCCAATGGCAGCAACTCGTGAGCAGCTTGCGCCGTGTTGTCGAGCATCAATTCGAATTGACGCAAGGCTTCTTCGGCGGTTTGCCGAGCACTCTGCTGCAGGGTGCGTTCGGCCTGCATATAGAGAATTACGCAACCCAGCACTACCGGGAGCAGGCCGCTGAGCAGTGTCACGATGATGCGAGTGCTGCGCTTGCGGCGGGATCTGACGGTTAACGGCATGGGCGCATCCTGTCGCGAAGGTATAGCGCTCTGAAATGCCGGACGGGCAACGGCGCGCGGCCAAAAAACAGTTGAGCCAGAAGGGAGGATAGATGGCCGATGAAACTTGTGCTGCTCATTGATGATTCATGTTTGTGGCCAATTCGATAAACGCCAGCGCGGCGGGTGAGGCCTGACGTTGGTCGAGGACGGCAAGGCCGATCTGACGTCTAACGCCTGGCGACAGCGGTATTGCTACGTAGCCGCGATGTGGCGAGTCCGGTAGCGAGCCTTCAGCGACGATCGTGATCGCGTCGCCGCGACTGACCGTGTCGAGGGTGCTGAGCAATTGCGAGCAGCGGTAGCGGACGTTGGGTTGCAGGCGCGCCGCCATGAACAGCCGCGACACCAGTTCCGCCGAGCCGGCTTCGGTGAGTACGAACGGGGTGTCACACAGGTCTTTCAGACTCACGGCTGAACGCATTGCCAATGGATGGTCAAGCGGGAGCAGGGCGACCATCTGGTCTTCGATCAAGGCAAAGGTGTCGAACCGCTCCTCGGGCAGCACCACAAAACCCACATCGATTCGCCGCTCTTCCAGCCACTGCGTGACCTGCCGATCCGGCCCTTCATCAATGTGTACCTCGATACCCGGATGTGCCTCGCGAAAGCGCTGGAGAATCTTCGGCAACAGTTTGATCGACGAAGTCGGGCCGAACGAGCCGATGCGCAAGGTGCCACTCTTCATGCCGCGAGCATCGGCCGCTTCCTGACGCAGCGTGTTGGCGAGCCCGAGCATTGCCCGGGCGCGTAGCAATAGTTGTTCACCAATGTCGCTGAGTTCGACTTGCGACTGATGCCGACGCAGCAATTCGACGCCCAATTCCTGCTCCAGTGACTTCATCGCGTGGGAGACCGCCGACTGGGAAATCCCCAAACGGTGGGCGGCGAGGGTAAAACCGCGCAGTTCGGCCACCCGCGAGAAGATTTCCAGTTGCGTGAGGGTCATGAGTAATTGCTCATTTTACGATGATGAAGAATGAGGTGAATGATACGCCATTCTTCTGTTATTACCGGCTGGAGCATCATGCGTAACGTTGAGCGAATCCCTGTAGCGTCTTCCGACATGCCGGTTTATGTGACCTTGGCGGCGGTCACCATGGTCTGGGGTGGGACGTTTGTTGCCGGGCGTTTTCTGGCCGGCAGTCTTAGCCCGATGTTCGCCGCCAGTTTGCGATTTTTGTTGGCCAGTGCCGCATTACTCGGCTTTTTGTGGCTGGCACGAATTCCATTGAAGCGACCAACGCCCAGGCAATGGCTGCAATTGATGCTTTTGGGGTTCTTCGGGATTTTCTTCTACAACTTGTGTTTCTTTTACGGTTTGCAGTACATCAACGCGTCGCGAGCGTCGTTGATTGTCGCGTTGAATCCGGCGGTGATCGGCCTCGCGTCGTGGCTACTGTTCAAGGAACGCCTGGGTCGACTGAAAGTGGCCGGCATCGCAATCTGTATTGGCGGCGCTTGCCTGGTGATCGTCAGTCGCAATCCGCAACTCTTGGCAGCGACCGCGCAGGCGTGGATCGGTGATCTGTTGATTCTTGGTTGCGTGCTGGGCTGGGGTGTTTACTCGCTATTTTCCCGCAATCTGAACCAGACGCTCGGCCCGGTGCAGACGGTGACGTATTCGATACTGATCGGCACGCTCCTGCTGTGGGCGCTGGCCGCCGTTCGCGGCGAGTTGCGCTGGACGGCGCTGAGCGCGCTCGGCACGGCACAGTGGCTGAGCCTGCTTTACCTCGGCGTGCTGGGTTCGGCGCTGGCCTACATCGGTTACTACGACGGCTTGCGCAAAATCGGCGCGACACGCTCTGGCGTGTTTATCGCCTTGAACCCGTTGATCGCAGTGATCTTCGGCGCACTGTTGCTCGGTGAGCAGTTGACGCCGGTGATGTGGCTCGGGGGGGCGCTGATCCTGAGCGGTATTTACCTGTGCAACAAACCCCTTGCACAGGGCGTAAAAAAGCGGATTTTATAGAGGGAGCAGACAAGCCTATTTACGCTGTGTAGAATCGGGTTACGCATACAATAATAAACGTCTTCTGGCAGCAGAAGCCTCGCCCGCAAAAGCCTTGGGTCGACAATGAAGATATTCGGGTTTCAACTGATCTACGGTGACTTCCTCGCCCGCAGTGTGCGTGGCATCTCCTGTGCGCCACCCAGCAACCTCGCATGACTGACAAATAACCCTGGTTAATTGATAAGAAATGATGAGGCGTCACCATGGCAGATTTATACGAAAACCCAATGGGCCTGATGGGCTTTGAGTTCATCGAGTTCGCATCGCCGACACCCGGCACTCTGGAGCCGATCTTCGAGATCATGGGCTTCACCAAAGTCGCGACCCACCGTTCCAAGAACGTGCACCTGTACCGTCAGGGCGCGATCAATCTGATCCTCAACAACGAACCCAACAGCGTCGCTTCGTACTTCGCGGCCGAGCACGGCCCGTCAGTGTGCGGCATGGCGTTTCGCGTCAAGGATTCGCAAAAAGCCTACACCCGCGCACTGGAACTCGGCGCGCAGCCGATCCACATCGAAACCGGCCCGATGGAGCTGAACCTGCCGGCGATCAAAGGCATTGGCGGCGCGCCGCTGTACCTGATCGACCGTTTCGGTGAAGGCAGTTCGATCTACGACATCGATTTCGTGTTCATCGAGGGTGTTGACCGCAATCCGGTCGGTGCCGGTCTGAAAATCATCGACCACCTGACCCACAACGTCTATCGCGGCCGCATGGCCTACTGGGCGAATTTCTACGAGAAGCTGTTCAACTTCCGTGAAATCCGCTACTTCGATATCAAGGGCGAATACACCGGCCTGACCTCGAAAGCGATGACCGCGCCAGACGGCATGATCCGCATCCCGCTCAACGAAGAGTCGTCGAAGGGTGCCGGGCAGATCGAAGAGTTCCTGATGCAGTTCAACGGCGAGGGCATTCAGCACGTTGCGTTCCTCACTGATGACCTGATCAAGACCTGGGATCAGTTGAAGAAGATCGGCATGCGCTTCATGACCGCGCCGCCAGACACCTACTACGAAATGCTCGAAGGTCGCCTGCCGAATCACGGCGAGCCGGTCGATCAACTGCAATCGCGCGGCATTCTGCTCGATGGCGCGTCGGAGCAGGGCGACAAGCGTCTGCTGCTGCAGATCTTCTCGGAAACCCTGATGGGCCCGGTGTTCTTCGAATTCATCCAGCGCAAGGGCGATGATGGTTTCGGTGAGGGTAACTTCAAGGCGTTGTTCGAATCGATCGAGCGTGATCAAGTCCGCCGTGGTGTGCTTGCTACCGAGTAAACAAAAAAGCCTGGCTTCGGCCAGGCTTTTCAAATCAAAAGATCGGACGATCTTTTGCCGTTAAGGCCGACGTTGGCGCATCAGATGTTTGAACCCTTCAAACACCAGCACAATCACCGCCAGCCAGATCGGAATGTACGTCAGCCACTCACCGGACTTGATGCTCTCACCGAGCAACAACGCCACGCCGAGCAACAGCACCGGTTCGACATAACTCAACAAACCGAACAGGCTGAACGGCAACAAACGGCTGGCAATGATGTACACCACCAACGCTGAAGCACTGATCAGGCCCAGTAGCGGAATCAGCCACATCAATCCCGGGTATTGATCGAACACGCCAAAACCTTGCTCGCCACCGCGCACAAACCAGTACGCCACCGGCAGCATCAGGGTCATGTCGACCCACAAGCCGCCGAGGTGGTCGGTTTTCAGGTATTTACGCAGCACGAAATACAGTGGATAGCCAATCACGACCACCAGAGTTGCCCAGGAAAACCCGCCGACCTGATACAACTCATTCAGCACGCCCAGACTCGCGAGGAACACCGCGACTTTCTGCAGATAAGACAAGCTTTCGCCGTAGGCAATTCGCCCGGTCAGCACCATCGCCAGCGGCAGCAGGAAGTAGCCCAGCGAGACATCAAGGCTGTAGCCGTTGAGCGGCGCCCACATGAACAGCCACAGTTGCACGCCGAGCAGGGCGGCCGAGACGATCAGCCCGGCAATCAGTTTCGGTTTCGCCGCCATCAGGCGAACCAACTCCAGAACTCGTCGCCATTCACCCGACACCAGCATGAACACGGTCATGCACGGTACGGTCAGCAACATCCGCCAGCCGAAAATTTCCACGCCGCTCAACGGAGTGAGCAACGAGGTGTAGTAATACATGACGGCAAACAGCACTGAGGCCGAAACCGATAAAGCGATACCTTTAGACAAACTGTCCTCGCGGGTGGGTGATCAAACGGGGCGCGAAGGATACGTGGTTTTTGTGCTGAATATTGGCCGGATGCTCATTATTTCCCACACTCCTTCCATCCTGTAGGAGCTGCCGAAGGCTGCGATCCTTTGATCTTAATCCGAAAAATAATCAAAAGATCGCAGCCTGCGGCAGCTCCTACAGGAATCGGGTCAGGCCTGATGCGGTTTGCGGCCCGACACAAAATGGCTCACATCGTTGAACCCTGGTGTCGACGCATGCCCCGGTGTCACCAGCGAGTCGATAAACGCCTCATCTTCCGCTGTGATCTTCACGGCTTGTGCCTTGGTGTAAGCATCCCACTGTTGCTCAGTGCGCGGCCCGACAATCGCCGAGGTTACCGCACTGTTGTTCAGCACCCAGGCAATCGCGAACTCGACCATGCCGACGCCGCGCCCCTCGGTGTATTGCTGAATCTGCTGGGCAATGCGCAGTGACTCTACCCGCCATTCGGTTTCAAGAATGCGTTTGTCCTGGCGCCCGGCGCGGCTATTGGCATCTGGTGTCACGTCCGGCGCGTACTTGCCGCTGAGCACGCCACGGGCCAGTGGACTGTAAGGCACCACACCCAGACCATACGTCTGCGCAGCAGTAATCTGCTCGGTTTCGGCCTGACGGTTGACGATGTTGTACAGCGGCTGGCTGATCACCGGCCGATCAACACCGAGTTGGTCGGCGATGCGAATCACCTCGGCAATCCGCCAGCCGCGGTAGTTCGACAGGCCCCAGTAACGAATCTTGCCTTGACGAATCAGGTCGCCAATCGCCGAGACGCTGACCTCCAACGGCGTGTTGTGGTCTTCGCGGTGCAGGTAATAGATGTCGAGGTAGTCGGTGCCCAGTCGCGTCAGGCTGGCGTCGAGGCCGTTGAAAATGTGTTTACGGCTTAAACCGCTGCGGTTCGGTACACCGTCCACCGGGCCGAAACCGACCTTGGTTGCCAGCACCCATTCATGGCGATTGCCGGCAATCGCTTCGCCAACGATTTCTTCTGACCGACCGTTGGTATAGACGTCGGCGGTGTCGATGAAATTGATGCCCTGGTCCCAGGCCTTGTCGATGATGCGCAGGGATTCTTCAGTGCTGGTCTGCTCGCCAAACATCATCGTGCCGAGGGTGAGGGTAGACACCTGCAACCCCGAATGCCCCAGTGTGCGATAGCTCATGCCGAAATCCTTTTGCCTGTGGGAAAACATTAATCAAATACCAGAAGCGTCCGACGCGGCAAAGTGAATTATCGGCTAAACACCCGGCAGCGCTCCTGCAAAAACGCCTGCAACACTTTGACCCGCTCCGACACTTGCACCCGATGCGGGCAAAACAGGTTGAACGGCGCGCTTTCACCTTGCCAATCATCAAACAGCGTCACCAGACGCCCGCTGCGGACATCTTCGACGACGTCGAGCCAGGCTTTGTAGGCGATGCCATGCCCGGCCAGCGCCCAGCGGCGGGCAACTTCGCCGTCGTCGCTGAGGTAGTCGCCGCGAACTTCGATCTCCAGCACCTCATCCGCGCGAGTGAACCGCCAGGTGTTGTAGGGC
This sequence comes from Pseudomonas sp. TH08, assembly GCF_016651275.1. Classification (NCBI taxonomy): domain Bacteria; kingdom Pseudomonadati; phylum Pseudomonadota; class Gammaproteobacteria; order Pseudomonadales; family Pseudomonadaceae; genus Pseudomonas; species Pseudomonas sp. TH08. The sequence goes on from NZ_JAEKEE010000004.1 coordinate 35,214, forward strand.
CGACCGTTGCGCAAATAGAGCAGGGCACTGTGTTCGCTCAATTCGGCGGGATGGAGTGGCGTGCCACGCCGTGCCAGATAGTCCGCACTGGCGCAGGCGACGCGGCGGTGTTGCGGCAGAATCGGCAATGCCACCAGCGTTGAATCGCTCGGCACACCGAAACGCAGTGCCACGTCCACGGTCTCGCGAAACAGATCCGAATGGCGGTCGTTGAGGAGCAATTGCAGCTGGATGTTCGGGTGTTCGCGCTTGAATTCGTCCAGCCACGGCAGCAACACATTGCGCCCGAAATCCGACGGCGCCGCCAGTTGCAGCACGCCGCTGAGGCCTTCGGTCTGCTGCTTGAGCGTTTGCTCACCTTCGGCCAGCGTTGCCAGGGCCAAACGCACGCTTTCCAGATAGCGCCGACCTTCTTCGGTCAAACGCATGCTGCGGGTGGAGCGGGCGAGCAGACGGATGCCGAGTCGGGTTTCCAGGCGCTTCAAGGCAATGCTGGCAGCGGCCGGCGTCAGTTCCAGAGTGCGGGCAGCGGCGGAAATGCTCCCGGAATCGGCCACGCGGACGAAGATCTCCAGATCGAGAATCGAGCTCATTGATAAAAATCCTTTAAAGATCTTTGCGTTTTAGCGGGATTTTTCCGTGATTGGCAAGTGTCGATACTGCAATCAATGAATAACCACGGGAGATACGCATGACCTGGACATTCGATCATCTGGCGTTTAACAGCGCTGACGGCGAGACGTTGCAGGAAACCTTCGCGGCGTTGCTCGGACTGACTCCGGGTCGCCGACCGCCGTTTCCGTTTCCCGGGCGCTGGCTGTATCAGGATGCGCACGCGCTGGTGCATGTGATCGAGCAGCCGACGTTCGAAGAGACCGCGCTGAGCCACATCGCGTTTCGCACCGATACGCCGGCAGAAACCGTGTTGCAGCGGGTGCGTGACAGTGGATTGCCTTACCAGTTGGCGCAGGTGCCGGGGGAGGGGATCTGGCAGATTTTCGTGCAGATGCCGGGTGGACTGGTGCTTGAACTGGATGCGTTGGCTTAAAAACAAAAGATCGCAGCCTCCGGCATCTCCTACGCAGAACGTATTCCACTGTAGGCGCTGCCGAAGGCTGCGATCTTTTGATCCTGCTCTTGCTATTAAGCCCGCAACGTCCGCGTCATCCGCAACGCCAACAGACTCCCGCCAACAATCACTCCCGCCAGCAGATACAGCGCCGCGTCCGTCGAGCCGGTGCTGTCCTTGACCCAGCCCACCAGGTACGGGCTCAGGAACCCGGCCATCTGCCCCATCGAGTTGATCAGCGCCAACCCACCAGCAGCAGCGCCCGCGCTCAGCATGGCTGTTGGCACCGGCCAGAACATCGGCAAACCGGTCAACGCGCCCATGGTCGCGATGGTCAGGCCGAGAATGGCAATCGCCGGATTAGCCGCGAAATTCACTGCAATCACCAGACCGATAGCGCCCATCAACATCGGCACCACCAAGTGCCAGCGACGCTCTTTACGCAAATCCGCCGAACGCCCGACCACCAGCATGAACACGGCCGCCAGCAGATACGGAATCGCACTCAGCCAGCCGATCACCAGGTTGTCGCTGAAGCCGAGGTTCTTGATGATCGACGGCAGCCAGAAGTTGATCGCGTAGACGCCGCTCTGAATGCAGAAGTAGATCAGGCCGAACGCCCAGATCGCCGGGTTTTTGAACACCGCCAGCAGAGAGTCTGTAGTGGTTTTCGGTTTGTTCGCGAGGTCTTCGGCCTGATCCGCTTCAAGCACTGCGCGTTCATGCGGGGTCAGCCATTTGGCGTTGGCGAAGCTGTCGCTGAGCAGGAAATAGGCGAGGGCGCCGAGGATCACCGTCGGGATACCTTGCAACAGGAACATCCACTGCCAACCGGCGAGTCCGCCCTGGCCCGCGGCGAAGTGATTCAGAATCCAGCCAGAGAACGGGCTGCCGAGCAGACCGGAGACCGGGATCGCCGACATGAACAGCGCCATGATCCGGCCACGGCGGAAGGTCGGGAACCACTGCGAGAGATACAGCACGACACCCGGGAAAAACCCGGCTTCGGCGGCACCGGTAAACAGGCGCAGAGTGTAGAACCCGGTGGGGGTTGTGACGAACAACAGGCAGGTCGACAGCGTTCCCCAGGTGATCATCATCACCGCAATCCAGCGCCGTGGACCGAACTTGGTCAACGCCAGGTTGCTCGGCACGCCGCACAGCACGTAGCCGATGAAGAAAATACCGGCACCAAGGCCGTATACGGTTTCGCTGAATTTCAGCGCGTCGAGCATCTGCAGTTTGGCAAATCCAACGTTGACCCGGTCAAGGTAGTTGAACAAGTAGCAGATGAAGATGAAGGGGATTAAACGCAGGGTAACGCGTTTATAAACGGCATTTTTATCGTCTTCGATGGTCTGGGTAGCTGCGGCGCTGTGCGACATAGCGGCTCTCTCTTTATTATGATTTTTTGCGATGCAAAGGGTAACGTTGATCGCCCTGAGAGTCTCGGCCACCTTTGGCAGGATTGTCTTTGTGCCTGAGCACAGGGTTTGCCGCCAGACCCTGTGCGGGTGAACAACCGTCCGCGCGTGTTTTCAAGGATTTACACACTATGTTCGAACTCGATCACGACCTCGCTCAGGACATCGTTGACCGGGCCATGGCCATTTTGCCTTACAACGTCAACGTCATGGACAGCCAGGGGCTGATCCTCGGCAGTGGCGAACCGGAGCGCATCAACACCCGCCATGAGGGCGCGCAACTGGTGCTGGCCAACAGTCGCGTGGTGGAGATCGACGCGCAGACGGCGGCGCACCTCAAGGGTGTGCAGCCGGGGATCAATCTGCCGCTGCTGCTCGATCAGCGCTTGATCGGCGTACTCGGGATCACCGGCGAGCCGGATCAGTTGCGCACCTACGCCGAGTTGGTGCGGATGACGGCCGAGATGCTCGTCGGCCAGCGCAACCAGCAAGCCGAACAGCAATGGCGACGTCAGCGTTGCGATGATTTGCTGGCGTTGCTGTTGAGTGAGGCGGGGGATTCGCCGCGTTTGGTGGATGAGGCACAGCAAATGGGCCTCAAGCCGCAATTGGCGCGGGTGCCTTATCTGTTCGAGTTGGGTCTTGAACATGGGCCGGGGCAAACCGTCGATGCGCTGAGTGCCTGGCTGACGTCGCGTTACCCCGACAGTTGGTGCGTGAGCTCGGCGAAATCATCACTGCTCTGGTGTCGGCCGGCCAGTCACAACGTCGAACATGATCGTTTGCTGGAGAAACTCGACGGCTTGGGCTGGAATATTTTGCGCATTGCCGTGGGCGGGCAAGCCGAAGGGCTGCTCGGGCTGCGTCGCTGTTATCGCCGGGTCGGGGACTTGCTCGCTTATGGTCGCGACGTGCTGCCGCACTCACGGCTGCTGACCCTCAATCGCTATCGGTTGCCAGTAATGCTGTGGCGCCATCGCAACGATGATGCGCTCGATGAGTTGCTCAAACCGTTGCGCAAGGTGATCGCCAAAGACAACAACGGTCAATTGCTGGCGACGTTGCGCAGTTGGTGTGAGCACGACGGGCAAAGTCAGGCCTGCGCCGATGCATTGGGTATTCACCGCAACAGCCTGCGTTATCGGATGGAGCGGATTGCCGAGCTCAGTGGCGTTGACCCGCTGCGGCTGGACGGCATGCTGGCGCTGTATCTGGGCGTGCAGCTTTTGCCACAGACTGATCCGAATTAATCGCCATATTTCAAGGACGCAGCTCTCAATGGTGGAACGCATTCCCATGTAGGAGCTGCCGCAGGCTGCGATCTTTTGATCCTGTTTTTAAACATCACATCAAAAGATCGCAGCCTGCGGCAGCTCCTACAGAGTTCTCCAGAGTTCATTAATTGGGGTTTTGTTGAAATGAACAATAAACGTCTGTGCAAATTGTGCAGCGGACAGGCGTCAATGCGCATGCCGACTGGCAGCATGAGGGGCATTGGAACTGGAGAATCATCATGAAGATTGTCATCGCCCCCGATTCGTTCAAGGACAGCCTGAGTGCCCAAGGCGTCGCCGAGGCTATTGCCCAAGGCCTGACGCAGGTCTGGCCGCAGGCAACGCTGGTCAAATGCCCGATGGCCGATGGTGGCGAAGGCACGGTCGAGTCGATTCTCGCTGCCTGTGAAGGCGAACTGCGCCGTACCCGCGTGCGCGGCCCGTTGGGCGCGTCGGTTGAGGCCGCGTGGGGCTGGTTGCCACACAACCACACCGCAATCATCGAAATGGCCGAAGCCAGTGGCTTGCAACTGGTACCGCCGGGGCAGCGCGACGCCTGCATCAGCAGCACGTTTGGCACCGGCGAATTGATTCGTGCAGCGTTGGATGCTGGCGCGCATCGGGTGATTCTGGCGATTGGTGGCAGTGCGACCAATGACGGTGGCGCCGGCGCGATGCAGGCGCTTGGCGTTCAATTGCTCGATGCGCAAGGGCAGTCGCTGGCGCCGGGTGGTTTGGCGCTGGCGCAATTGGCACGACTGGACCTGAGTGAACTCGACCCGCGGCTGGCGCAAGTGCGCTTCGACATTGCCGCCGACGTCAACAATCCGCTGTGTGGCCCGCACGGTGCTTCGGCGATTTTCGGCCCGCAGAAAGGCGCGTCACCGGCGCAGGTCGAGCAGTTGGATCAGGCGCTGGGGCATTTTGCCGAGCTATGCGCGCAGGCGCTGGACAAAGACGTTCGTGATGAACCGGGTAGCGGGGCGGCGGGCGGTCTGGGTTTCGCGGCGAAAGCGTTTCTGGGCGCGCAATTCCAGGCCGGTGTCGAAGTGGTTGCCGAGCTGGTCGGCCTGGCCGAGGCGGTCAATGGCGCAGATCTGGTGATCACTGGCGAAGGGCGCTTCGATGCCCAGACACTGCGCGGCAAAACCCCGTTCGGCGTCGCGCGGATTGCCAAGCAGGCGCAGGTGCCAGTGATCGTGATTGCCGGCACTTTAGGTGATGGATACCAGGAACTTTATGGTCACGGTATCGATGCCGCATTCGCCGTGACCAGCGGCCCGATGACACTGGAGCAGGCCTGCGCCGAAGCGCCACGGTTACTGCGCGAACGCGCCACCGACATCGCCCGCGTCTGGAAACTGGCCAGACACCAGTCCTGAACAGCACTGAGAATCCTGTGGTGAGGGGATTTATCCCCGTTGGGCTGCGAAGCGGCCCCTTACAATCCTCCAAGCACTTCGCATACACAGGATTGGCGACTGCTGCGCAGCCGATCGGGGATAAATCCCCTCGCCACAGGAGCGGGAGAAGCTTCAAAGTGTTTCATTTTTGTAACACATTGAAAAATATTTTCGCTTGACCCCAAACCTTCCTAAAGCCTGGCCGATATAGCTAACAGGCGCACAAAGACTCCTTCGAACAGTGACGCCGGGCTGAACCCGTTTACGGGCCAGTGATTACGGCAAGGACGCTCGCAGTTACCTCATTCGAGAGTCCTCCTATGTCTTTGCGTAACCTGAATATCGCCCCGCGTGCCTTTCTCAGTTTTGCTTTTATCGCCTTGTTGGTGATTTTGCTCGGCGTATTTGCCGCCAACCGCATGACGACCATTCGCCAGGCGTCTGTCGACATGCAGACCAACCAACTGCCTAGCGTCGGTTACCTGGGCGTCGTTACGGAAAACGTCCTGCGCTTGCGCATCCTCTCGTTCCGGATTCTGGTCAACCGCGATCCGGCGGGTTTGCAGGAAGCGCAGACCCGCATCGGTGTGTTGGTCGACAAGGTGCGCAGCGCGCAAGCCAGCTACGCCGCACTGCCTGCTGGCGGCGAAGAACTTGCGCAATACCGGGCGTTTGCCGCGACGCTCGACAGTTATCTGCAAGCGCAAAACCAGATGATGGAGTTGTCGCGACAGGACAAGGTCGATGAGATGCGTACGCTGATCAATACGCGGATCAAGGACGGCACTGACCAGATGGGCGAGCAGCTCAACAAACTGATCGCAATCAATGCTGCCGATGCGAAGAGCGCCTCCCAGGAAGCGGGTGAACATTACGACAGCGCCATCACCGGGATCATCATCGTTTCGGTGGTGGCTGCGCTGGCCACGGTTTTGCTGGCCCTGCTGCTGACGCGCAGCATTGTCACCCCGCTGAACCGCGCAGTCGCCGCCGCGCAAACCATTGCTGGCGGCAACCTGAGCAAAACCATCGAGGTCGACGGCAAGGATGAACCGGCGCGCCTGCTCGAAGCCCTGGCGAGCATGCAAGTAAACCTGCGCAAGACCATCGAACAGATTGCCGGCTCCGCCACGCAACTGGGCGCCGCGGCCGAAGAACTCAGCGCCGTCACCGAAGAAGCGTCGCGTGGCCTGCAACAACAAAACAATGAAATCGAGCAAGCCGCCACTGCCGTCAATGAGATGACCGCGGCAGTGGAAGAAGTCGCGCGCAATGCGGTGTCGACGTCTGAAGCCTCGAACCAGTCGACCCACGCCGCCCGTGAAGGTCGCGATCAAGTGGTGAAAACCGTCGACGCGATTCAGACCATGACCCACGACGTGCAGAACACCGCGCAGATGATCGAGGGCCTGGCCGCACAAGGTCGCGACATCGGCAAGGTGCTCGACGTGATCCGCGCCATCGCCGAACAGACCAACCTGCTGGCGCTCAACGCGGCCATCGAGGCGGCGCGAGCCGGTGAGGCCGGACGTGGTTTTGCCGTGGTGGCGGACGAAGTGCGGGCACTGGCCCATCGCACCGCGCAGTCGACTCAGGAAATCGAAAAAATGGTCGCCGGCATTCAGAATGGCACCGGCGAAGCGGTTTCGTCGATGCAGCAGAGCAACCAGCGCACTCAGTCGACCCTGGAAATGGCCCGCGCGGCCGGCGTCGCGCTGGAGCAGATTACCCAGTCGATCCATCAGATCAACGAGCGCAATCTGGTCATCGCCAGCGCCTCGGAAGAGCAGGCGCAAGTTTCGCGCGAGGTCGACCGCAACCTGGTCAACATCCGTGATCTGGCCACGCAATCGGCCGCCGGGGCCAACCAGACCAGCGCTGCGACGCATGAACTGTCGCGCCTTGCGGTGGATTTGAACGCCATGGTGGCGCGTTTTGTGATTTGAGATAGGGTGAAGGCTGGAGACCGCGCAATCAGGAGACGTACATGCGCTATTCAGCCTTGACCCAACGAATCGCCGGGGAAGGAGCAGCGGCCTGGCAGATTCACGACCGAGCGCTGGAGTTGCGCGCCGAGGGTGTCGATATCCTGCTGCTGAGCGTGGGCGACCCGGATTTTGATACGCCACTGCCGATCGTTCATGGCGCCATCGACAGCCTGTTGGCGGGCGATACCCATTACTCCGAAGTCCGTGGCCGAGTGGCGCTGCGCAAGTTGATTGCCGAACGGCATCGGCGACGCAGTGGTCAGGCGGTCGAGGCCGACCATGTGATTGTCATGCCCGGCGCGCAGTGCGCGGTGTATTCGGTGGCGCAATGCCTGCTGGATCCGGGCGATGAAGTGATTGTCGCCGAACCGATGTATGTCACCTATGAAGGTGTGTTTGGCGCTTGCGGGGCCACGGTGGTGCCGGTGCCGGTAAAACCGGAAAACGGCTTTCGGGTCGACCCTGCCGATGTTGCCGCGCGCATCACGCCGAAGACCCGCGCCATGCTGCTCAACAGCCCCAACAATCCCTCCGGCGCGAGCCTGTCACTGCTGATCTGGCAGGAACTGGCGGCGCTGTGCATTCGGCATGACCTGTGGCTGATCAGCGATGAGGTCTACAGCGACCTGCTCTACGAAGGCGAACATATCAGCCCGGCGAGTTTGCCGGGCATGGCCGAGCGTACGGCGACGATTAACAGCCTGTCGAAATCCCACGCCATGACCGGCTGGCGTATCGGCTGGATGATTGGGCCGAAGCCGTTGGCCGAGCACTTGGTGAATCTGTCATTGAGCATGCTGTTTGGCCTGCCGGACTTTGTCCAGAAAGCTGCGGAGACTGCGCTGAAGTCTGACCTGCCGGAGGTGACGCAGATGCGCGAAGAGTATCGCTTGCGTCGGGATCTGGTGTGCGAGCGTTTGCAGGGTTGTCCGGGGTTGTATCCGATTCGTCCCGATGGCGGCATGTTTGTCATGGTCGATGTGCGCCAGACCGGGCTAGGCGCTCAGGCATTCGCCGAGCGCTTGCTGGAGGGTTACGGCGTGTCGGTGCTGGCCGGTGAAGCGTTCGGGCCGAGCGCGGCGGGGCATATTCGTCTTGGGCTGGTGGTCGACCGGGTGAAACTGGCCGATGCCTGTGCGCGGATTGCCTTGTGCGCGGCGCAGCTTTTACAAGCGCGCAGTGCCTGATGGATCTGCATTGTCTGTTCCGGCCCAATCGCGAGCAAGCTTTGCTCCTACATTTGAAATGCGCTCCCCTGTAGGAGTGAGCCTGCTCGCGATAGCGATGTAACAGGCACTGAAGATCTCAGCCCCGCCAGACAGATGGATTCACCAGATTCGCCGGTTTCTCTCCCTTCAGCGCGGCCATCAGATTCTCCACTGCACAGCGCGCCATCGCCTCACGCGTTTCATGCGTCGCCGAGCCCATGTGCGGCGTCGCCACCACATTGTCGAGCTGCAACAACGGCGAGTCATGACTCAACGGTTCACGCTCGAACACATCCAGCCCCGCCGCGCGAATTTGCTTATTGCGCAAGGCATCGATCAGCGCCGCCTCATCTATTACCTTGCCCCGCGAGATATTGATGAAGATGCTTTCCGGGCGCATCAATGCAAACTGCTCGGCACCGATCAAACCTTCGGTCTGCGCCGTCAGCGGCAAGGTCAGGCAAATGAAATCGGCCTGTTTGAGCAAATCTTCGAGGCTGCGGTACTGCGCATCGAATCGCTCCTCGACTGCCGGTTTACGCGACTGGCTGTGATAGAGCACCGGCATGCCAAAGCCGAAATGACCACGCTGGGCCAACGCTTCGCCAATGCGGCCCATGCCGATGATCCCCAGCGTCTTGCCGTGTACATCGGTACCGAAATGCGCAGGCCCGATGTTGCGGCTCCATTGACCGTTGCGCACCATGTTGGCCAGTTCCACCACGCGCCGCGCGGCTGCGAGGATCAGGGCGAAACCGGTGTCGGCGGTGGTTTCGGTGAGCACGTCCGGGGTATTGGTCAGGACGACTTTGCGTCGAGTCAGGTAGTCGATGTCGTAGTTGTCGACGCCCACCGAAACGCTGGCAATCGCCTGCAGTTGCGGCGCGAGATCCAGCAACGCAGCATCGAGTTTCAGACTGGCACCGAGCAGACCGTGGGCGCGGGGCAGGGCGTCGCGCAGTTGCATGAGGCCGTCAGCGTCGAGGCTTTCGATCAGTGTTACCTCGCACTGTTCTTGCAGGCGCGCCATCAGCGCTGGCGAGAGTTTCTTGTACAACACGACGTGTTTTTTCATGGCAAAAGTCTCTTCAGGAATGGGCCGGTACGCGGCGCGCAGTCACGGCTTTGGCCACCACGCGATCACTCGCGCCGGGCTTGAGGAAAATCGTCAGCACCACCGACAGCAACAACGCGCCGCTCATCAGCAGATACGAAGCGCCGGGCGAACCGGTGGAGCTGTTCAGATAACCGACCAGATACGAGCCGCCGAACGAACCGAGCGCGCCCATGCTGTTGATCAGCGCCATCGCGCCACCGGCGACGTTGGCCGGGAGAATCTCCGGGACGATCGCAAAGAACGGCCCGTACGGCGCGTACATGCAGGCGCCGGCAATCACCAGCAGCGTGTATGACCACCAGAAATGTTCAGCGCCCAGCGCGTACGAACCGTAGAAAGCGATCGAAGCGATCAACAGCGGCGGCCAGACGAAGCGTTTGCGTTTTTGCAGTTTGTCCGAGCCCCACGACACGGCGAGCATGCCGATCACCGCCGCCAGATACGGCAGCGCCGACAGCCAGCCGGCCTCGATCATGTCCATTTGTGCGCCGGCCTTGAGAATCGACGGCAGCCACAACACAAAGCCATAGACGCCAATGCTCCAGCAGAAAAACTGCAACGCCAGAATGATCACCTTCGGCGAACGGAACGCTTCGGCGTAGTTTTTCACGGCTTTGATACCGACCTGCTCGGCCGCCAGGGCACTTTCGAGATCGTGCTTTTCCTGTTGGCTGAGCCACTTGGCCTCGGACGGACGATCATCGGCCAGTTTCCACCAGATAAACGCCCAGAGCACCGCCGGCAAGCCTTCGATGATGAACATCCAGCGCCAGCTGAAATGCTGGACCAGATAACCCGAGACCACCGACATCCACAGCATCGTTACCGGGTTGCCGAGGATCAGAAAGGTGTTCGCGCGTGAGCGTTCGGCACGGGTGAACCAGTGGCACAGGTACACCAGCATCGCCGGCATCACCGCCGCTTCGACCACGCCGAGCATGAATCGGATGACGATCAGCCAGTAGGCGTTAGAAACCACACCGGTCAACGTGGCGAGCGCGCCCCAGAGGATCAGGCTGACGAAAATCAGCTTTTTCACGCTGTGTTTTTGCGCGTAGATCGCGCCCGGCACCTGAAAGAAGAAGTAGCCGAGGAAGAACAGCGCACCGAGTAATGAGGACAGCCCCGGCGTGATCATCAGGTCGGCGGCCATGCCCGATGCAGCGGCGAAGCCGTAGTTGGCGCGATCGAGATACGCCAGGCTGTAAGTGATGAACACGATCGGCATGATGTACCACCAGCGACGGCTGGCCAGGTTTGCGGTTGTCATGGTCTTGCTCCTGAGCTTGTTGTTTTTGTCGCAGCAGGTTCGATAAATCGCTTGTCGCTTAGGGCCCATCGCGAGCAGGCTCACTCCTACAGGGGAGCGCATTTCAAATGTAGGAGTGAGCCTGCTCGCGATTGGTCTCTTCGAATTCGCCAAATAGGTCGGCCCGGGTCGGCAGGCCTTCCATATCCCCGCGACTCTGCACCGCGCGACTGCCAATCCAGTTCGCTCGCTGCACCGCCTCGGCAAAACTCTGTTGTTCCAGCAGGGCACTGATCATCCCAACGGCAAAGCCATCACCGGCACCGACCGTATCGACGACGTGGGCCACCGGCACGCCGGCAACAAAACCCTGCGCCAGCTGCGTGCGGTAATAGGCGCCTTGCGGGCCTAGCTTGATCGCCACGGCTTCCGCGCCTTGATCGAGATAAAACGCCGCAATGTCGGCCGGGTCGTCGAAGCCGGTGAGCAAGCGACCTTCGCTCAGCCCCGGCAGCACCCAGTGGGCGAGGGCGGCGAGCCGGTTGATCTCGGTGATCATCTCGCGCTCGCTGGCCCACAGGCTCGGGCGCAGATTGGGGTCGAACGAGACGCTGCGTCCGGCGTTGCGCATGCGGCTCATCAATTCAAAGGACATCTCCCGCGCCGAGGCTGACAGTGCCGGAGGAATACCGGTGGCGTGCAGGTGCCGGGCGCTGAGTAATTGTGCGGTGATCGACTGCGGCGAAAGATGGCTGGCCGCCGAGCCGCGACGGAAATACTCGACCTGCGGGTCGCTGCCATCGTCACTGCGAGACTTGAACTGGAAACCGGTCGGGTGGGCGCTGTCGAACTCGACATGAGCGCAATCCAGACCTTCTTTTGTCAGCGTTTCGACAACGAAACGCCCGAGCGAGTCTTGACCGACCCGGCTCAGCCAGGTGACGTTGAAGCCCAGGCGTGACAGGCCAATGGCAACGTTGCTGTCGGCGCCGGCGATGCGCTTGTGAAATTGCTCGACTGCCGCAAGGTCACCCGTTTGCTCGGCGACGAACATCGCCATGGTTTCGCCGAACGAGAGAATATCGATCTCAGACATGAGCAGGCTCCAGACGCGATTGGCCGAGATGGGCGAGGGCGGCGACGTGTTTGCGGGTCAACTCGACCAGATCATCGCCCTGCAACGGATATTCCGCCGCGCGCATAACGCCTTGGGCCATGTGCCGCAGCAGTTGTTCCCACAGATGCAGATCGCTGACGGCGGGCGGCACGGCGACCAGCTTGCCGTCAGCGCGCCGCGCCACGGCTTTGCAATGCACGTAGCCGACATATCGGCCGAGCAGGCGTGCGGCGCTGGCGGCGGACTGGTCCTGCCACTGCCAGTTGCCAATGTCGAAGGTCATTTTGATCGGCAGGTTGTGCTGCTCGACGGCAGCGAAAAAACGCTGGAACGGTTCGATGCGTCCGCCGTGCAAGGTCTGATCGTTTTCCACCAGCAATTGCACTGGGCTGTGTTGCAGGCGCTCAGCCAAGGCCTGCAGATCATTGTTGTCGGTGAAATAACCGAGCGACACCTTCAGCCATTTCGAGCCGAATGCTTCGGCTTGTTGCAGGGCAGTGATCAACTCGGGATTGGGTCGCGCCTGACCTGCGAGCCACAGTTCGGTCGGTGACGAATAGATGCTTTGCAGGCCATGGAATTGGCTGGCCTCAGCCAGTTGCGCAGGCTCTTCGCGCGTCAGCAGTTCCTCGCGCCATTCGATGCGATTCGCCCCGGCGCTCGCCAGCACTTCGATGAAAGAGCCTTGACCGCGCTGGCGAACCAGGTCGGCGCCGTAGCTGGACAGGCTGATGGAAACGTCGGGTTTATTCATTGTTATTGACCTCTGAAACCGGTTTCATTTTTGTTCAAATTTTTTCTTCAGGGCCTCATCGCGAGCAGGCTCGCTCCTACAGGGGAACGTATTCCAATTGTAGGAGTGAGCCTGCTCGCGATAGGGCCCTTACAGTCACCGCAAATTCCCGAGCGTCGACCCACGCTCAACCAACAGCGGCGCAAAATCCAGCACCCGCGTCGCGTCGACATCCCCACGCAAACGCCTGAGCAAACAGTCAAACGCGCGTGCACCAATCTCTTGCGTCGGCTGCGCCAGCGCGGTAATCCCGCTGCCCACCAACGGATACCAATCGAGATCATCCAGGGCAATCAGCCCGACATCCTCGAACAACCGGCAACCAATCTCGCGCAACGCCTGGGTCGCGGCCAACGCCGCCACGCCGTTGGTGCAGAACAACGCTTTTGGTCCGGCTGCCGGCGCGTTGAGGAAGTTTTGCAGATGCGCGCCCAGATCATCACTGGTTTCCAGCACGGTCCCGGTCAATCGTGAACGTTGGGCTGTCTGCGCCTGAAAACTGCTAACCCGCTCGATCCGCGAACTGGTGCCGTCATACGGCTCAGTCACCAACAACACGTGGCGATAGCCGCGTTGTTCAAGGTGCGTCAACGCCATCTCAACGGCTTGCGGGTTGTTCAGTCCGACCATATCGCTGTCGAGGCCATCGACCTTGCGATCGACCAGCACCAGCGGCATTTCGCGGTGCAATTCATGCAGTTCGTCACGGTGATGGCCGAGGGTGTTCACGATCAGCCCTTCGATGTTGTACGAGCGCAGCAGCGCCAGATGCTGACGTTCCTGCTCGTCATCGCGGTCGGTGTTGCACACCACCAGGCTATAGCCGTGCGCACGGCAAGCGGTTTCCACCCCGTGCATCACGGCAATTGAATAAGGATTACGGATATCGGCCACCAACATGCCGATCAGGCGCGTACGCCCGCGTTTCAAGCCGCGCGCCATTTGGTTGGGGCGATAGCCGAGTTCGGCAATTGCCTGCTCGATGCGCAGGGCGATGGCATCGGAGAGCAGGGCACGGTCGTCGCCGATAAAGCGCGACACGCTGGCCTTGGACACGCCGGCGCGTTCGGCGACGTCAAGCATGGTCACGCGGCTGCGTTGGGCGGCGGAGAAGTCGTTCACGGTTGAGTCTTCTTATTGTCTGAAACCGGTTTCAGGAAACAACAATTTCTTGGGTTGCGTCAAGTGAAGAGCTGGCCGGTAGAGGAAAAGCAAACTGCCGTTTCCGACAGACGGTAGCGACACCTGTCAGATCTGACAGTTGGCGAATGATGGACGGAAGCGCCTAATTCGCTCAACGGATCAACAAGCTTTTTTACACGCGGAACTTAACTTTTAGTGGTGGATGGAAATCATGAGTTCAGTCGGTATTTCCAAAAATAGTCCCTCGAACGGTGTTTTTGCCGCGCCACTATCAGTCGAAGGTGTTGATGACAATGATCTGGACGGACATATCCCCAGAGATATTTTGTTGAAGGGCACTCGTATCGTTATTCCTCGTCCGGATGACACCGGACCCAAGGACCAATTGATGGTGTTTTGGGTTCAGAATTCAATAGAAACGACTATTTTTGACCATACCTATCCTGCGGGGATTATTGATCCTTTTGTTTATGTGACCCTGACGCCGCAACAAATGGCAACTGACGGTGTGGCGCAAGTTTATTACAAGTTCTGGAAGGGAGGTGGCGGTAATCCGGATGAGTCGCCACCGCGCATGCTGACCATTGATCACACCGCGCTATTGAGCTTTCCGGAACCCTTGGCGGTGCACGCAACACTCTGGGGATATTGGAATAACAATACGAACCCTCCATTGACAAGTGGTGGCACGCTCCGAATTCGGCCTCTCAATAATATTGCTCAGCCCTTGGATGTCGCGTGGATTGAATGGAGGGGATATCGGAGTCTTAACGGAAGTGGTCCGGAAGTGACAGAAGCTTATGGTCGCTGGGATAAAACACTTTACGCTACAGATATAACAAATGGCTTCAACTATGTAGTGCCGTTCCAGAATCACATCAGTTCGTTGATTGACAATGATTCCGCTATCGTCGTCTGCCAATTGTTCAGGGGTGGCAGGATCATTGCTGAGTCAGAAAAAGGATTGGTGAAAGTTGATCGAATTACACCTGGTAAACCTGGCCCTTTCGGCCTGAACTCGCAAGGAGAGACGATAGTGGGAATTATATTTGTACCTAAAAAACAACGGGCAGTTTCTGTTAATGTTTCATCTGACATTGGGCCTTTTGCGGATATTGCAGTTGAGACACTGACGGGTGGTTTTATCGCAAAAGCTGTAATGGATTCTGGTATTTTGCCCATCAATTTCACTCGTACACTCGATGAATTGGATAACGACAGTATTGAGGTTAAATACCGTGAAAAAGGAGAAGTGGCCTGGACTGATTACCCAATGTCCATCGACCTTGTACCGGTTGTCGATCGGCCGCCTAGCCCCATCCCACTGCCGTTGAATGCAAGTTTGTTGGCTGAAAAGGCTACCTCACCCGGTCCGACTGTCTGGGAACTCAAGATTGAGCTTTATAAAGGAGGGGGCGGTAACTACGAAGAGTCCAATACTCTGGAATTTACGGTAGATCAGCTCGCGCCGGTCAATACAAAAAACCCTCCCAAAAAAATCAGGCCGACACCAGCTCCTGTTTTTGTCAACGGCACCCCGCTCCCGTTGCGCAATATTGACCAGGCCTGGATAACTGCTAATCCGAATATGAATTTCACGGTGAATGTTACTTATTTCGGGCGTCGTGTTGACGACAACCTGACCGTCTGGTTGAGCTCCGCGACACTAGGTTCACAAAGAGTTCAACTCTTTAACGGCGCGGTCCCTGCTGCTGGTACCTTCGATATCCCCAGCAACGAGTTGCTTCAATTCGCGAATGGACGTGTCAATCTAATTTATCGCTGGGATGACTGGCTGGGTAATCTGGGCGAGGAGTCTGTTTCTACTCCCATTCTGACATTGGCATTGCCGCAACCGCCATTGGCCAAAAAAGCCCCGCTGGTGCCTGAAACCGATCCAAATTACAGCGAACCGCTCTATTGGGAAAACTTTGAAGGCGGGATTGCGGCAATCGTCGAAAACGCATTTATCGAACACGCAGTACCGGGGGATCAAATCTTTTTGTACATTAAGGATCCCCTTGATGTCACCAACCATTTTGAAACGCCTAAACAGCCATGGGCTAACGCCAATTTGAGCTTCGATCTTACCTACGCTGCACTTGATCAAATATTTAACGGTGCCGATGAGCCCAAGGATGCCGAGATTCACTATGAAATAGAACGAGCTGGTATTCCGAGTAATGCTATTTCACCTACTGCAACCATTAGCCTGGCATTCGATATTGCGGGTCTGAAACCACCAACACCTCCTGATCTGAACAATCCAGATCTCCAATTACCGGTTGTAACGGGAGTTTCCAATATTGCTAACGTGGTGGAGGCTACTGATCGCGACAAGCAGGGTACATTCAAAGTAACCAACGGTCTTACAGATCCGGATTTTGAACCGGAGCATACCGTCAAGTGTTACTTGGGGGCTTCCGCTATAGCTTTTGCGGAGTTCAGTCCGCTTGTCGCTGTATCAGAGTTTTCAGTTCCGATTCCTGCGAGTGAAATGGCCAAGTTGACACCGCCAAGCGATACAGCTCGCTACACGATTGAGAAGACCGGAACAGGCAAGAACGTTAACAAGTCCTTGCCGCAAACAGTAACAGTCAATCGGATTCCGATCGTTCTGCCGGAGCCTACGATCAAAATCCGTAACCCTGTTCTTCGCGACTTTATCGAGTGCTACGCGATGATCAGTCCTACGAGTGCTTATGTTCTGGGACTGCAAATCAGAAAAGATCTGCTGCTGCCGCCGGGCACGAATATCACGGTACATTTTGAAGCGCACTCGAATGCCGCGGGTACTGCGTTGATTGCCGGTACAAAGGCCTCGGCGCCTTACACCATTGCGGCGGCGAACGTGCCCGATGTTGCTGGTGTGGGTACTGATGCAAACTTCAAGGCCGCACAGCCTAAGCGAGGTGCAGTTGCATGGGGGAAATACTGATATGAAGCCCAAGGTGGCCTGCAATCATCAACGCCGGTCATTAAACCTTTGGATACGATCAATAACAGCTTCCAATATTGCGACCTGACAGCAGCGCCAGTCTAGGTTTGCGATAAATCGAGTGGTCGTTTTGCATCGCGAGAGGGGCAATTGTCTCTCTCGCGATTTTTACCACTCATCAGGAGAATTTGGATTATGCCTGCACGCTGGAAGGATATATCGCTGTGCATATAAGGATTAGTCCTACATAAAATATTCGGTTTTCTTATTAGTCTGTCGGACGTTTTTTAGGTGGGCGCTTGCAACACTGCCGAAAAAACAGAAGTAGTAATTGTGCAGATTTGAGGAAGTATTCATGCCCATTTTTTTCGTTCCAGACACCCGAGCGCCATCAGATTGATGATGGCGGCGACATTGATCGTTGCGCCCCAGGCTTACAGTCGAACCCTGTTGCCAGGCGAGAGTGAAGTGGTCACCAATCCACCGGCGCCAGAAGCCTGGGTGGTGTCCCAAGGGGGACGCTGACCATCGACAATTCGACAGCGTTGACCATCGGTGCACAGAGTGCCAATGTCGTTTTCAACGGTGGCCAGAGTCAGCGTATTGATGCAAACACCTCTTCGTTGAATATGTCCGGCGCCAAGGTCGTTAGCGCAGCGGGCCGGGGAGCCATCCAACTGCTCAACAGCACAGCAACGATCGACAACTCGACTATCACCAGCACCAACAGTTTCGGGCTTTTGCTGGGACGTAACATCAACACCCCTGCATCATCCTCTGCCACCGTTACTGGCAAAAGTGTCATCACCGGTGCGATCGGCGGCGTGCAAGCGGTAGGTTTTGCCGTGCTGAACCTTAACGACTCCACTGTCGTCGGCACCGGGGCCACCAGTTACGGTGTGCAACTGGGTGGCGCAACACTTTCAGCGACCGCCAGCACGATTACCGGCGCGAAGGACGGCCTGCAAATCGTGACCGACACGGTCGGTGTCAACGCCAGCACCGTAACGCTCAACAACACCCGCGTGACCGGCGGGACCGGATCTGCAATCGTATTGGGTTCCTCGGGCAGCGCCGGGACTGTCGCCAACATCAATGTCAGCGGCAGTTCCGAACTGGTCGGCGGCGATGGCTTGGTGTTGCAGGCGATCAACCGCTCCACCGCCAACTTCAATGTCAATGGCAGTACCCTGACCGGCGATGTGCTTGCCGAGACCGGCAGTACGGTTTCACTCATCATGGAAAATGCAGCCACGCTGAACGGCAATCTGCGGAATGTCACCCAGTCCAGGTTCGACGCCGGCAGTACCTTGAACGGCAACGTAGAAGGCGTCGCGGGAACAGCGGCCTCCGTCAGCGTGGACCACGGCTCAGCCATCAACGGTAACGTCAATAATGTCGCGGTCCTTTCGTTGAATAATTCCAGCACGCTGACCGGTGACGTCACCAGCGATGCCAACGGGAGTGTGTTGCTGGACAATGGTTCGGTACTCACCGGCCAAATCACCAACTCGGGCAACCTGAGCATCAACAATGCTGCGCGATGGGTCATGACCGGTGACAACGAAGTTCAGCATCTGAACCTGAACAACGGTGTCGTGCAGATGGGCACCAACGAGCAGTTCCAGCAGCTGAATGTCGGTAATCTCACCGGTAACGGCACGTTTGTGATGGGCACCGACCTGGGAACAGGCAGTACTGACTTCCTGAACGTGACCGGGTCTGCAAGCGGTCAGCATCAATTGCTGGTGTCTGCCACGGGCAGCACGCCAGTGACCGCAGAACCGGTGAAGGTCGGCAATATCGCCGCCGGCGACGCCGCCTTTACTCTGGCCAATAAAGACACGGTGGATGCCGGTACATTCGTTTACCGACTGAAGCAGGACGGGCAGGGCCTGTACCTCAACCCCGACAAGGAAACCGTCAGCACCTCGACCAACACCGCCCTGGCCCTTGCCGGCAGTGCCCGTAGTGTACTGAACGCAGAAATGAATATGCTCAGCGACCAGATCGGTGATCGTGGGTTGAGCATTCGGCCGGATGCTTCGCTTCGCGCGGCCAGTGACAGTGACACCACAAAACTGAGCAACAGTGTCTGGGTGCGCACTTATGGCAACCAGTACAACGTCAAGAATGCCTATGGCGACGGTTATATCCAGAACCAGAGCGGCATCACCGGTGGTGCCGATACGACGGTGGACATCGCCGGTCGTGCCTGGGTGATCGGTGGTTTTGTGGGCTCCAGCCGCACCGAGATGGACCTCAAATACGGCTCCAGCGCGACAGTCGACAGTCTGAATGCCGGTGTTTACGGCAGCACGTACGATGTTGAAAGTGGTGTGTTCGTCAACGTCATGGCCAAGATCAACCAGTTCGACAACAAAGCCAAAGTCACCATGAGCGACGGCACCCGGACCAAGGGTGATTACAAGGCTTTGGGCGCCAGCGGCTCGGTGGCAGTGGGCAAACACATTCGCCTGCAGGACAACTGGTTTGTCGAGCCTCAAGTCCGGGTGTCGACCGGTGCGACCCAGAGCGAAAGCTATCGTCTGGACAATGGTCTCAAGGTCGAGGCCGACACTATGCGTTCGGTCCAGGGCAATGCTGGTGTGAGGGGGGACGAGTCATTGCTCTTGAAAACGGCAGTCTTCTGGAGCCGAGCCTGTCACTGGGAGCTAACCATGAATTCGTCAAGACCAACGAAGTCAAAATCAACGACAACAGCTTCGATGATGACCGTGCGAGCAGCTCCCTGGAGTATGGCGCTGGTCTGAAGTGGATGCCGGCGCAACGCAATTGGCAGGTTTCCGGTCAGGTTGGCGGCAGCAAGGGCAACACCGTCAGCCAGGACTGGAGCGGCAGCTTGAGAGTCAGTTACTTCTTCTGATGCGCTGAAACAACAAACGCCCCGTGCAAAGCTGCCGGGGCGTTTTTTCGTGCGCTCACCCGAAGAGCCCGGCTGCGATGTTGATCGAAAATCCGAGTATCGCCGTGTTGAACACAAACCCGATCAACGATTGCGCCAATACGATTTTGCGAATATCGCGCGTTGCCACGCCAACATCTGCCGTCTGCACCGCCACGCCGATGGTGAACGAGAAATACAGAAAGTCCCAATAGTTGGGCGTGGTCAGCCCTTCGGCGAAACGCAGCGCCGGTTCCTTGCCATCCCAGGTGTAAAACAGGCGGGCGTAGTGCACGCAGAAGATCACCCCGATCAACAGCCACGAACCGATGACTGTCAGGGCGGTGAAGCCGTAGTGCATGAGTTTGCGGCTGGTTTCCAGATCTTTGCTGCCGGCCAGTTCCAGGGTGATGGTGGCGAGACTCGCCAATGCCGCGATGCACACGACGAACAGCACCAGCCCGGCATTCTCGTCTTCGATGACGGCAATGCGTTTAACGTCCGGCGCCCTGGCGCGCACGGTCAGCCAGAACATCAGGATCAAGTAAGTCCAGACGCCGGCGTTCCAGCCGATGAGGATTTTGCTGATGATCGAGTCGGCCGGGACAAGCAGGCCGGTGGCGAGTCCGAACAGCGCGGCGGCGGACAGGCGAGGGTGGGTACGGGCGAGAAAGGGCATGGGGACTCGAGGGGCCAGGGTAATTCAGACACCTTAGCCATGTGGGAGCTGGCTTGCCAGCGATGACGGCGGCACAGTCAACATTGATGTTGGCTGACCCAGCGCTATCGCTGGCAAGCCAGCTCCCACGGGGGCTAGTGGCGTTTAGTCAATCGTTGTACGAGCTTCATGACGACGACGAAGAAGACCGGCACGAAGATCACCGCCAGCGTCGCGGTGATCATTCCGCCGATCACGCCGGTGCCGATGGCTTGTTGGCTCGCCGAACTGGCGCCAGTAGCGATGGCCAGCGGCACTACACCGAGAATGAACGCCAGCGACGTCATCACGATCGGTCGCAGGCGAAGACGCGCTGCCTGCAACGTCGCATCGATCAGGTCATGCCCTTCTTCATACAAGCTCTTGGCGAACTCGATGATCAGGATCGCGTTCTTCGCCGACAGGCCAATAATGGTGATCAGGCCGACCTTGAAGAACACATCGTTGGGCATCCCGCGCAGTGTCACCGCGAGTACCGCGCCCAACACGCCCAATGGCACCACCAGCAACACTGAAGTTGGAATCGACCAACTCTCATACAGCGCTGCCAGGCACAGGAATACGATCAGCAACGACAACCCGAGCAGAATCGGTGCCTGACTGCCGGACAGGCGTTCCTGCAATGACAGCCCGGTCCATTCCTGACCCAGGCCTTTCGGGCCTTGGGCAACCAGACGTTCAATCTCGGCCATGGCCTCGCCAGTGCTGTGGCCCGGTGCCGGCTCGCCGGAAATGGCAATCGCCGGATAACCGTTGTAACGGGTTAACTGTGCCGGGCCCTGAATCCATTTGGCCTGCACAAATGCCGACAGCGGCACCATTTTTCCGTTGTTATTGCGTACGTGCATCTTCAGCAGGTCGTCGACCTGGCTGCGCTGATTACCTTCGGCCTGTACGACCACGCGCTGCATCCTTCCCTGATTGGGGAAGTCATTGATGTAGCTCGAGCCCACAGCGGTGGACAGCACGCTGCCGATATCTGCAAACGACACGCCCAACGCATTGGCCTGCTTACGATCCACTTCGAGTTGCACTTGCGGTGCTTCGGCCAGTGCGCTTTCACGCACGTTCATCAGCACCGGGCTTTTCTCGGCGGCGGCTAGCAGTTCCGAGCGCGCCTGCATCAATGTTGCGTGGCCGAGGCCGCCGCGATCCTGCAAGCGGAACTCGAAACCACTCGATGTGCCCAAGCCGTCAACCGGCGGTGGCAGCACGGCGAAGGCCATGGCGTCCTTGATCTGGCTGAGGGCGATATTGGCGCGGTCGGCAATCGAGCTTGCCGAGTCGTCGCTGTCGCGTTGCGACCAGTCTTTCAGTGTGCTGAACGCTAACGCGGCGTTCTGCCCACTGCCGGAGAAGCTGAAGCCGAGAATCACCACGCTGTCGCTGATCCCCGGTTCGCCAGCGTTATGCGCCTCGAACTGTTCGGCCACCTGCACCGTACGGTTCTTGGTCGCGCCGGGTGGCAGTTGAATATCGGTGATGGTGTAACCCTGGTCTTCGACCGGCAGGAACGAGGAGGGCAGGCGCGCAAAAAGCAGGCCCAGGCCGACCAGCAACACCCCGTAGATCAGCAGATAGCGACCGGTGCGTTTCAGCGCATAACCGACCCAGCCCTGATAGCGCTCGGTCAGCTGTTCGAAGCGGCGGTTGAACCAACCGAAAAAACCGCGTTTTTCGTGGTGTTCGCCTTTGGCAATCGGTTTGAGCAGCGTTGCGCACAATGCCGGGGTCAAGGTCAGGGCGAGAAACGCCGAGAACAGAATCGAGGTGGCCATCGACAGCGAGAACTGCTGGTAGATCACCCCGACCGAGCCTTGCATGAACGCCATCGGAATGAACACTGCCACCAGCACCAGGGTGATGCCGATGATGGCGCCAGTGATCTGCGTCATCGCCTTGCGTGTGGCTTCCTTGGGCGACAAACCCTCGGTGGCCATGATCCGCTCGACGTTCTCGACCACGACAATCGCGTCGTCCACCAGAATGCCAATGGCCAGAACCATGCCGAACATGGTCAGCACGTTGATCGAAAAGCCCAGCGCCAGCATGGTCGCGAAAGTGCCCATCAGCGCCACTGGCACC
The DNA here is from genome assembly GCF_016651275.1 of Pseudomonas sp. TH08. Taxonomy (NCBI): domain Bacteria; kingdom Pseudomonadati; phylum Pseudomonadota; class Gammaproteobacteria; order Pseudomonadales; family Pseudomonadaceae; genus Pseudomonas; species Pseudomonas sp. TH08. The sequence goes on from NZ_JAEKEE010000004.1 coordinate 57,645, forward strand.
ACCAGCGTAGGGATCAGCGTGTAGCGCACGTTCTGCAGGAACAGGAACATCACCGCAAACACCAGCAACATTGCCTCGCCGAGGGTGTAAACCACTTTGGTGATCGAGACTTTGACGAAGGGCGAGGTGTCGTACGGGATCTTGTATTCCACGCCAGCCGGGAAGTAGCGCGACAATTCGTCCATTTTCGTCCGCACCAGTGTTGCGGTGTTCAGCGCGTTGGCGCCTGGCGACAGCTGCACGCCGACGGCGGTCGACGGTTTGCCGTTGAGACGTGTACCGAACTGATATTCCTGACTGCCAACCTCGACCCGTGCGACGTCACCGATGCGCACGGTCGAACCGTCCGGATTGGCCTTGAGCACGATGTCGGCAAATTCCTCCGGCGTCGACAACTGGCCCTTGACCAGAATCGTCGCGGTGATTTCCTGGCTGGACGGGTTGGGCAAATCGCCAATGCTGCCGGCGGAAACCTGGGCATTCTGCGCGACGATGGCGGCGTTGACGTCTGCCGGCGTCAGGTTGAAGCCGATGAGTTTCTGCGGATCGATCCACACGCGCATGGCCCGTTCGGCGCCATACAACTGCGCCTTGCCGACGCCGTCGAGGCGCTTGATCTCGTTCATCACGTTGCGCGCCAGATAATCGCTGAGCGCCACATCATCAAGCTTGCCGTCACTGGACGTCAGGGTGATCAACAAAAGGAAACCGGAAGAGACTTTCTCCACCTGCAAGCCTTGCTGATTGACCGCTTGCGGCAGGCGTGACTCGACCACTTTCAGACGGTTTTGCACGTCGACCTGCGCCAGTTCCGGATTGGTGCCGGGCTGGAAGGTCGCCTTGATCGTGGCGCTGCCAAGGCTGCTCTGCGATTCGAAGTAAAGCAGGTGATCGGCACCGTTGAGCTCTTCTTCGATCAGGCTGACCACGCTTTCATCGACGGTTTGCGCCGACGCGCCAGGGTACACGGCATAGATTTCGATCTGCGGCGGCGCGACATCGGGGTATTGCGCCACCGGCAATTGCGGGATGGCGAGCGCACCGGCCAACAGGATGAACAACGCAACGACCCAGGCAAATACCGGGCGGTCGATAAAGAACTGCGGCATAGAAAAGCGTCCTGCTTACTGACCAGAAGTCTGGGCAAGTGGAAGAGGGGTGTCGTCGATCTGCACTTTCTCGCCGGGACGGGCGTGTTGCAGGCCTTCGATGACAATGCGGTCGCCGGGCTTGAGGCCGCCAGTGACGATCCAGCGATCGTTTTGCACCGCGCCCAGTTGCACCGGTTGCTGGGCAATGCGCATTTGCTCATCGACCGTCAGCACCTGCGCAATACCGGCGCTGTCACGCTGTACCGCGCGTTGCGGCACGGTAATGCCATCTTTGATGGTTGCCTGCTCAAGTCGCACGCGCACGAAACTGCCCGGAAGCAGATCGAGGTCCGGGTTGGGGAACTCGCTGCGCAGAATGATCTGCCCGGTGCCCGGATCAACCGTGATATCCGCGAAGAGCAACTTGCCCGGCAGCGGGTAAAGACTGCCGTCGTCCTGAATCAGTGTGGCTTTGACTTGATCCTGGCCAACCTGCTGCAACTGACCGGAGCGGAATGCGCGGCGCAGTTCGTTCAGCTCACGGGTCGACTGGGTGACGTCGGCGTGGATCGGATTGAGCTGCTGAATCAGCGCCAATGGTGTGGTTTCGTTCTGCCCGACCAGCGCGCCTTCAGTGACCAGCGCTCGCCCGACACGCCCGGAGATTGGCGCGGTGACCGTGGCGTAACCCAGATTGAGTCTGGCCCGCTCGACAGCGGCTTTGTTGGCTGCGACGTCGGCGGCGGTCTGTCGGGCGTTGGCGCGGGCATTGTCGTAGTCCTGCGCGCTGATGGCCTTGTCGTCAATCAATTGCGCATAACGCTGCTCTTGCAGTTTTGCCTGAAACGCATTGGCTTCAGCCTTGCGTAAAGCGGCGTCGGCGCTGTCGAGATCGGCCTTGAACGGTGCCGGGTCGATGCGGAACAGCACATCGCCCTTTTTTACGTCACTGCCTTCGCGAAAGGTGCGTTGCAGAACCACGCCTGCCACCCGGGCGCGTACTTCGGCGATCCGCGGGGCGGCGATGCGCCCGCTCAGTTCGCTGCTGATCGAAAGGGGATGGGCCTCGATGGTTTCGATGCGCACGGTGGCCGGTGGCGCCTGTTCCTCGGCTTTCGAGGACGAGTCACAGGCACTCAGCGTCAGCGCCATTGCGATCAGGCCGAGCCCGGCCAACAGTTTGTTCGACATTTACCACCCCCAATATTGATGCGCGCATCCTACGGCCAGTCGCGCAGAGTAGCGGTGAAGCTTTGTAGGCGCTGTGTGAAATTGTGTAAGGGTTTTACTCAGGGACGGGTGAGGGCGTATATCCTTTACGCCTTGAAATTTATTGCGACAGTTGCATCGCCATCGCGGGCAAGCCCGCTCCCACGGGGATCGGTTGTGGACACGAATCATGTGAACACCCGAGAACACTGTGGGAGCGGGCCTGCCCGCGATGAGGCCTTCAATGTTGCCACTGCACTTTCTGGATCACCCATGCCCAACATCCTCCTGGTCGAAGACGACACCGCCCTCGCCGAACTGATTTCCAGCTACCTGGAGCGCAACGGCTATTCCGTCAGCGTCATCGGCCGTGGCGATCACGTACGTGAGCGGGCGCGGGTCAATCCGCCGGATCTGGTGATTCTCGACCTGATGCTGCCGGGCCTCGATGGTCTGCAGGTGTGCCGCTTGCTGCGTGCCGACTCGGCAACGCTGCCGATCCTGATGCTCACCGCCCGCGATGACAGCCACGACCAGGTGCTGGGCCTGGAAATGGGCGCCGACGATTACGTGACCAAGCCGTGCGAGCCGCGCGTCTTGCTGGCGCGGGTGCGTACCTTGCTGCGCCGCAGCAGCCTCGGCGAGCCGTTGACGGTCAACGATCGCATCGTCATGGGCAATCTGTGCATTGATCTGTCCGAGCGTACCGTGAGCTGGCGCGATCAACCGGTGGAACTGTCCAGCGGTGAGTACAACTTGCTGGTGGTGCTGGCCCGGCATGCCGGCGAAGTGCTGAGCCGAGACCAGATTCTGCAACGTTTGCGCGGCATCGAATTCAACGGCACCGACCGCTCGGTGGACGTCGCGATCTCCAAGCTGCGGCGCAAGTTCGACGACCACGCCGGCGAAGCACGCAAGATCAAGACCGTGTGGGGCAAGGGTTATCTGTTCAGCCGTTCCGAGTGGGAATGCTGAGCTGATGTTTCGCATCCTCTTTCGTCTGTACCTGGTGACGATTGTCTCGTACAGCGCGGCGATCTATCTGGTGCCGGATCTGGTGGTCATGGCGTTCCGCGATCGATTCGTCACCTATAACCTGGATTATTCGCGCGGCCTGCAATCGCTGATCACCAAGCAGTTTCATGCTGCGCCGCACGATCAGTGGCCAGCGATTGCGGCGTCGATGGACAAGGACTTCCAGCCCTTGCACATCGCCCTCGCGCGCATCGATAACGCCGACTTCACGGCGATCGAGCAGCAACGGTTACGCCGTGGCGAGAACGTGGTGCGCATTGGCGACTGGGGCTGGCGCACGTTGGCGGTGACGCCGCTGAATGACGACATGGCGGTGCAAATGGTCGTGCCGCCGGACCCGATGGACGTCAATCTGTTGTACTGGAGCATCAACGTGTTGATCGGCGCGAGCCTGTTGGCGTGCCTGTTGCTGTGGTTGCGCCCGCACTGGCGCGATCTCGAACGCCTCAAGGGCACCGCCGAACGCTTCGGTAAAGGCCATTTGAGCGAACGCACGAAAATCGCCCAGAGTTCGAACATCGGCAGTCTGGCCAACGTGTTCGACACCATGGCCGGCGACATCGAAAACCTCCTGAATCAGCAACGTGACCTGCTTAACGCGGTCTCCCATGAGCTGCGTACACCGCTGACGCGCCTCGATTTCGGCCTCGCGCTGGCGCTGTCCGACGATTTGCCGGCCGCCAGCCGTGAGCGCTTGCAGGGCCTGGTCGCGCACATTCGTGAGCTCGACGAGCTGGTGCTTGAGCTGCTGTCCTACAGCCGCTTGCAGAACCCGGCGCAATTGCCGGAACAGATTGAAGTCTCGCTGGACGAATTCATCGACAGCATTCTGGGCAGCGTCGACGAGGAACTGGAGTCGCCGGAAATCGTCATCGACGTGTTGTTGCATGGCCAGCTCGAACGCTTCTCGCTGGATCCGCGCCTGACCGCCCGCGCCATCCAGAACCTGCTGCGCAATGCGATGCGCTATTGCGAAAAACGCATTCAGATTGGCGTGCAGGTGAATGGCGAAGGGTGTGAGATCTGGGTCGACGACGACGGGATCGGCATTCCAGATGATGAGCGCGAACGGATTTTCGAGCCGTTCTACCGACTGGACCGCAGCCGCGATCGGGCCACGGGTGGGTTTGGTCTGGGACTGGCCATCAGCCGCCGGGCACTGGAAGCGCAGGGCGGCACGCTCACCGTGGAGTCCTCTCCATTGGGCGGCGCCCGCTTCCGGCTATGGCTACCCACACCTGCCTGAACCTCAAACCCCTGTAGGAGCTGTCGAGTGAAACGAGGCTGCGATCTTTTGATCTTGTTTTTAAAGATCAAAAGATCGTAGCGTGCCGCAGCTCCTACATTTCAGCCCAGCCCAGACGAGGTAAGTCAGATCAGGGCGGTGGATTGAATCAGGCGCACGCCGGCTCCCTGCATCCGCTCGATTGCGGCTGCCAGCGATCCCTGCAGATCAATAGCCCGGCAGGCGTCCAGCACGACAAATGCGTTGAACCCCGCCGTGCGTGCATCCAGCGCAGAAAACATCACGCAGAAATCCAGCGCCAGTCCGACCATATACACCGTGTCGATGCCACGCTCCTTGAGATAACCGGCGAGCCCCGTCGTCGTCGTGCGGTCGGCTTCGAGAAACGCCGAATAACTGTCGATGTCCGGGTTGCAGCCTTTGCGGATCACCAGTTGCGCGTGGGGCAGATCCAGACCCGAGTGAAACTCCGCACCGCCGGTTGTTTGCACGCAGTGATCAGGCCAGAGCGTCTGCTCGCCGTATGGCAACTGGATCACATCGTAGGGTTGGCGGCCGGGGTGGCTGGAAGCGAAAGAGGCGTGCCCCTTCGGGTGCCAGTCCTGGGCGATGATCACCTGTTTGAACTGGCGCGAAAGCTTGTTGATCAGCGGTACGATCTGATCACCCTCAGGCACCGGCAGTCGACCGCCGGGGACGAAGTCGTTTTGCACGTCGATGACCAGCAATGCAGTACGGGATGAAAAAGACATCGTGGAATCCTCCTTGGAAAATCACTTTTTCAGCATAGGGGTGGTTTTCTCAGGCAGCCAAACGGCTTCTCAACAAATTCGCTTTCTCTTCCAGCCCGGCGTGGCTGTCACGACCGATCAACATCCAGGCATGTTCACGCTCGGTCCAGAACACCACGTTCATTTCATGTCGACGCTCGTGAGCCAACGGTTGAACGCCGCTGTTCGAACGCGTGACGCATAATGCCAGCGGGCCATGCCTGGCATCCAGATAAACGATCTGCGCAATGGGCACGCCATCGTACTCAAGCATTTGTGCGCGCTTGAATTCGGCGCCCGGCAGCTTCAATGCAGACGGTGAAAGATTCAGGCCGAGGCGGGCGTCGACCGTGCGCAACTGTGCGCGCTGTGCCGCTTCGTCGGTTGGCAAGTGGTCGAGGGTCTGCGGCACATACAGCGCCATGTAGTCGCCGACCAAACCGCGCCAGTCATGTGCCTGCTGCGCCTGCCAGCCAAGCAGCAAACGGTCGGCCAGTACACCAGCGGCGACCAAGGTTGCCGCCGCCGCACCGATAAACCAGCGCCGACTCAAGCCCGGCGTTTCAGGTGAGGGGATGGCATCCAGCCGAGCCTGCAAGCGTTCCAGCGGCGCCTGCTGCGCCAATTCATCGTAGGCGGCTTTGTACGGCAGATTGCTGCGGCTCAACCACTGCACGCGCAGGCTGAGCAGCGGATCGTCGGCGATGTCGCTGTCCAGTTGGCTACGCTGTTCGCGGTCGAGTTCATCGTCCAGGTAGGCGACCAGTTGTTCATCCGAAGGTGTGTTCATGACCGGTCTCCTTCGGTGGTTTTCGGCACCGCTTGCAGCGGCGGGTATTCGGCGAGTTTCAGGCGGGCGGTGGCCAGACGGCTCATCACCGTGCCGATCGGCACTTGCAGGATCTCGGAGACTTCGCGGTAGGACAGGCCTTCGACATAGGCCAGGTACACCGTTTCACGCTGGGTCTCGGGCAGGGCATCGACGCGGCGAATCACTTGCGCGGCCAACACATGGGTCTGCGCGGCGTATTCGCCATCGAATGCCAGTTGGCCGTCGGCATCGACCTGACCTGCGCCCTGACGCACGCGCCGCGCGCGCACTTCATTGAGCCAGATCGAATGCAGGATGCTCAGCAGCCAGCGGTCCATGCGTGTGCCGGCGATGTACTGGGCAGAACGCTCCAGCGCCCGCACACACGTCGCCTGCACCAGGTCCTCGGCGACATGCCGATTGCGCGACAGCAGCAGACCGTAGCGCCACAATCGCGCCAGATGCTGTCCGAGTTCCGTTCTGAATGCCTGATCGCTGACGATGATGGCCTCTACTCTTGATGGTCAGGTTTTCGATGAGTCGTTAATGGCTTGCGCCAGGTCCTGGTATTCCTCGCACGCCGTGCCGCAAATCGACTGGATCTGCTGCAACTGTTCTTGCGCCAGGTCGACGCGGCCTTTGATCACATAGGCTTCGCCGAGGTATTCGCGCACTTGTGCGTACTGCGGGTCGAGTTTCACCGATTGCAGGTAATAGCTGATGCCTTCGTCGGTACGCCCGAGTTTGCGCGTGGCGTACCCGCGATAATTCAGCGCCTTGGCGGTGTTCGGCTGTTGCAGCGTGTCGAGCAACGCCAATGCTTCCTCGTAGCGGCCGGCCTTGGCCAGACGATAGGCGTAATCGGTGCGATCGGCATCGGGCAACAGGCTGCTGGTCTGCAATACGCATTTTTGCGTTTTGCTGTCCCAGACCTGGCCTTTCGGGCATTCAGGCTTCTGCACCGGCTCGTCTTCGTCACCATTGGCGAAGGCCAGATGACTGGACATGGCAGCCGCCAGCAGCAACGGGGCGGCGAACATAACGGAACGGATAGTCATGGGCAAGGCTCCATAGAGGGTTATCTCTGACTTTGAACACCCGAGGGTGAAATTTTATTCATTGCATTGTCAGTGACTGTTCAACGTCTCGGTAAATTCAAGCGCTATGCTCGTGAGCGTCCGCCGTCGATCCGATGCTTTGCCATAAGGGGAAACTGCCATGAACGAACAGCTTCACCATTCAGCTGCCGGCTACAAGACCGCCGCCGACACCTATGTCAAAGGACGACCGGACTATCCGCCGCAAGTCAGTGACTGGCTGACCGCTACGTTGGGGCTGGACAGTCACAAAACCGTGATTGATCTTGGCGCGGGCACCGGCAAGTTCACCGGACGATTGCTGGCAACGGGCGCGCAGGTGATTGCTGTCGAACCGGTGCCGCAAATGCTGGAGAAACTGTCCGAGGCCTGGCCTGAGGTGCTGGCCGTCAGCGGTACCGCGACGGATCTGCCGTTACCGGACGCGTCGGTCGATGTGGTGGTCTGCGCCCAGGCGTTTCACTGGTTTGCCAGTGAAGCGGCGTTGACCGAAATTGCCCGGGTGCTCAAGCCTGGTGGCAAGCTTGGACTGATCTGGAACCTGCGTGATACCCAAGTGAGCTGGGTGCCTAAGCTCGATGCCATCGTCAATGCGCTGGAGGGCGACACGCCGCGTTACTACACCGGCGAATGGCGCAAGGCGTTCCCCCATCCGCGATTCGGCCCATTGCAATTGCAGCAGTTTCACAACGGCCATACCGGCCCGCCCGAGGATGTGATTTTCAATCGGGTGCGCTCGACCAGTTTTATTGCGGCACTGCCGGAGGCACAGCGGGCGAAGATTGATGAGCAGATTCGTGCGTTGATCGCCGCAGAACCAGCGCTGCGCGGTAGAGACGTGATAACGGTGCCCTACGAAACCGCCGCATTTGTTGCGGTGAAACTGTAGGAGCTGCGGCACGCTGCGATCTTTTAAGATCGAAAGATCGCAGCGTGCCGCAGCTCCTACAAAGGGGGAAGCGCCGAAACCTGGGGTAGGGGGCTTGCTCGCGAAGACTGATTCAGCATCAACCCATAATCCAGGTCAGCTCAACTGGGGTGTATCAACCACTTTCCTGCGCTCCCGAATCCCACACACCACCAGATACAACAGCGGCCCAATCGATACAAAAACCGCCGTCAGCAAGAGATACGGCAGCACCGACCAGACAGTCTGGCCACGCGACCTGGCGTCCTTGACCATCCAGATACCGGCCAGTGTCGCCAGCAGGTACAAATCAATCACCACCTGCGCTGTATCCGGGCGCGACATCAGGCTGATGCCGAAGTCGATCAAAGACTGCTCAGCCTGGAGCATTACCGAAACGGTATAACCGGTAAAAGCGAGCAAAGCCGTGAGGGGCAGGGCGACAGACATCATGCTTTCGTTCCTTGAAGTGATGAGCGGAGTCGCCAGACTACAGTCGCGCTATCAAATTGGCCATTGACTTGCCCGCAGCGCCCGAGCTAATTTCGCTTCATGACCACCGTATTGCGCTGCCAGCCAAGCATTATTGCCGCAATTCCTCATTTGGCGGGCTAGCTCACGACTGCAGCACCCAACCCGCCCTAGAGGCGGGTTTTCATTTTCTGTCTCCTGGGTTGCATACACCGTCCATGTAGGAGCTGCCGCAGGCTGCGATCTTTTGATGTTGATCGTTAAAAGCAACATCAAAAGATCGCAGCCTGCGACAGCTCCTACTGACAGCGTGTGAATCCGCTATCAAGGAGATGACCATGAAGTACAGCCTCGACCAGCAAGCTTTGCTTGAGCATTACGTGAAAAAGATTCTGGCTGCGCCGGTGTACGACATTGCGGTACGCACGCCTTTGCAAGCAGCGCCGGCGCTGTCTGAAGCGCTGGGCAACTGCATCCTGCTCAAGCGTGAAGACCTGCAGCCGATGTTTTCCTTCAAGATCCGCGGCGCCTATAACAAACTGGTGCAGTTGAGCGACGAAGAGAAAGCGCGCGGAGTCATCACCGCGTCGGCGGGCAATCATGCGCAAGGCGTGGCGCTGGCGGCGCGGGAATTAGGGATCGCCGCGACCATCGTCATGCCGTCCACGACACCTGAGCTGAAAGTATTGGGTGTGCGAAGTCGGGGCGCCGAAGCGTTGTTGCACGGCGAGAGCTTTCCGTTCGCGTTGGCTCATGCGTTACAACTGGCCGGGCAAACCGGGCGCACCTTCGTATCACCCTTCGATGACCCGGACGTGATCGCCGGGCAAGGCACGGTGGCGATGGAAATCCTCCGTCAGCACCAAGGCGCGCTGGACGCGATCTTCATCCCGGTGGGTGGCGGCGGTTTGATTGCCGGCATTGCGGCTTACATCAAATACCTGCGGCCGGAAGTGCGGATCATCGGCGTTGAATCCGAACATTCGGCGTGCCTGCAAGCCGCCTTGCAAGCAGGCGAGAGGGTCGTACTGCCCAACGTCGGTACCTTTGCCGACGGCGTCGCCGTTGCGCAGATCGGCGAATTCGGCTTTGAGGTTTGCCGCTTCTGTGTCGACGAGGTCATCACTGTCAGCAATGACGACCTTTGCGCAGCCATCAAGAATATCTACGACGACACTCGCTCGATCACCGAACCCTCGGGCGCGTTGGCTGTGGCAGGCATCAAGCAATACGTGGCCCGAACCGGCGCCAGAGAGCAAACTTTCGTTGCCATTGATTCCGGCGCGAATATCAATTTCGACAGTTTGCGTCACGTCGCCGAGCGCGCTGCGGCCTGCACCGTTCCGGCGTGATGTCGATCAAGGCAACAACGGGCGCAGAAAACTGCGCTCGTAGCTGAGGATGAACTTCTTCTCGACCAGCGAGGCCACCAGTGCCGTGCTTTCCGAATCGGTCATGGCGATATGCCGATAGCTTTCGTAATCGGCCAGCGAAGGAAAACTGAACAGGCAGTAAGCGATGTTGCTCGCGCCTTCTGACGGCAGGAAGTAGCCGTGGTGGGTGCCGCCCAAGCGTTCGACGATACCGAGCCAGGCCTTGGCGTAGGCTTCGAACTCGGACAACTGATAAGGATCGATGACGTATCTGACGTGGCAAGTAATCACGTAGGGCTTTCCTTGTTCAGGTTATTCCTGAAGGGCGGTTCCGACTTTGTCCGAGGCCGACCAGATGCGGTAGCGGACTTCGACGTCCTTGGGCGCATAAATCACCAACGGCAGCTTGCTGTTGTAACGCAACATGAAGCCATCACCGACAACCGGTACGAAGGCGCGCTTCTTCTGAGTACCAGGTGGACAGGCCATCAGTGTGCTCATCGGGCCGATGACTTTTTCCAGTCGATAGAACGGGTAGCCCCAGCCCTCAAGGTTTTTCTCGTCCAGCACACCACCCAGCCGCTGGCGGTTGCAGTCCACTTCAAGGGTTTTACCTGCGAGGATTTCAACCTGGAAGTTTTCTTCCTGAGCCTGCTTGGGCAAATGAATGACTTGGCGGCTGAAGCCGGTTTCAGCTTTCGGGTACGGCGCGACATCCTCGAGCTTGGCCGCGTGGGCGAGGGTGGACAGGCTGGCGATGATCAGCCCGGTGGTCGCACAAATGCGTAAAGAACCCATGGAAGCCTCCTTGCAGGTGTAGGGTGGTTGGCAGGTATTCTTACTGTCATGGGCGCTGAATGCAAACCCGCAACAGATTGCAAAATGCAACGCGCCGAGGGGCGGTTCCGGCATTTTGCAACTGGCCTTATGCTGGCTTTCTCGCTAAGCCCTTGATTTATCAGAGGGTCGAAATGACCCGATGAAAGGCATGCTTTATGCGTCTATTTGGTGCGGCGCACCGGGTTCGGGCGCCTACACTCCAAGAGGCATTTCGCCGTACAACCGTTTGACGCACCCAGGGAATCAGCGGGGACACACCTGTGCAGGGGCGACAAAAGCGGTCAACGTGAAGAGTTGATTGGCAGTTTCATCATTAAGGAGAGGTTCACCATGTTTCTGTCTGCCTTGGAACTACGCAATATCATTGAAAGCAGTTTTCTGCCTAAACGCTGCCAGTGCACGCTGTCGCCGGATCTGTCGATGACCGTCAAGGTATTCGGCGATCACCGGACCGACCAGGTCGATCTGCACGTCAGCGGCATCGATGCCAGCCACCTCAATGGCTGTCGCGAGATCAACGAGCTGATCGCCGGCTTGCGTTCGGATCTGGCGCAGCAAGCGACACCGCATCACTACAGTCCACGATCCAGAGCCGTTTAACCAATCGTTTCACCCAGTTCGACCGTCACGCGCCGGGCCTGCACAAAACCAAGGCCCAGCGCGAACTCGACCAGCACCGCGAGCAAAATCCCGGGGCCGGCATTGCCGTTGAGCCACTCGCCGAATCCCAGCACCGCCAAACCAAAACAGCCGACGATAAAACCATTGCTCAGCGCGTTACGCGCGACCGATACCGGTGCTTTGCGCACCCAATAAAACATGCAGCCCAAGGCTGCAAACAGTACTGCGCTGCGCCGCGCGACAACCCCGGTACCTTCTGAATACTCGATACTCCAGATGGCCAACAACATGTCTGGTACGAAGCCCCAGACCAGCGCCAGGAAAAAACACAAAGACGAGGTGATGCTCGACAACGAGCGAAACGACAACTGCATGGCTAATCCTTGCTGCAGTGAGGAAGGCCCCGAGCATACCTGCCGAAGCATCCCCACGCCTACCGCAAACCGGCAAATCAGAGCTTTCTGTCAGTTCTGGAAGTTGCACGCGTCAGACAATTTCCGATAGCTGATTTCCTCTGGTTTACCGGCGTTGTCGATGTACTTCATATCGGCGGTAATAACCTTGCACTGTTGAGTGGGCGGCTCGGTCATTGAAACCACCTTCGCCACATTCAGTGGCATGCCGTACTCATAAGGCACGGCTTTGGCGTTGGCGGAGGTGTCATTGGCCTGGGCCAGACCGGCGAATACAGTGCAGGCGAGGGCGGTTGTAAGCAGGAACGGACGAATGTTCATGGTGGGACTCCCGTACGACGTGAAGAAAGTTCGGCGCGATTTCGCCCGAACCTGCCGCACTGGGCGTCAGCAAAGCGCTGAAGGCGTGCGGTTCAGTAGAGTCTTTGACCGCGGCGTTAAGCGATGGTTAACCAAGCTGAACGCCGGCTGTCAGAGGGCAGGGCGATTTCTGCGGGACGGGTGGCGTATTCCTACAAGAGCAGATGCCTTGTCTGCTTTCGGTGGCCGGAGTGGGGCGGTTATGGTTTGGCGTCGCTGCAAAATCAGCGATTCAGGTTTGGTCACCTGAACGATTACCCCATTGCAAATGTGCCATCATTTGCGCTGCGGACATCTATGTCTGCGCAGTGCACTGTTGTGGCGGCTGTGTGCAGGGTCGCTTTCGGGCGAGCTGAGTGGGGTTCTCTCGGTTGACCAAACCTGTATACAGTCCGCCTCCCACTGTTTGGTCACAGTGCCGGCGGTTACTTTTGCCCCAGTTTGAGTAATCACCGATGCCAATCATTTATCCGGTCCCCAATCGCTACATCCCCCTCAACAGCGGTGTCACCGAAAGCGCGCCTCTGGTCATCGACTCCGAAGCCAACCCCAAAGACATCCTCGAAGCCGCCGTCCAGCGCGTCCGTGCCTCGGCCGATCTGCTCGAAACCCTGCATTGCCTCTGCTTCAAACACGCCGACGTGCAAGACATTCCGCACATCACCCATGCGCTGTACCTGCTGACGCAGGATGGCAACGATTTGCTGCAGGTCGCGCAGCGGCTGATGTTGAACTGGAAGGCGCCGGCCTGAATTTTTCGCTCAAAAAGCCTGCCGTCGAAAGAGGGCAGGCTGAGTTGTAGGTGAGGCCACTTCAGCGGCGAGCCACCTCAGTCGATTGCAGGTTCCGCGCATAGTCGACCAGGTCCTTGGGGTAAGCCCAATGATCGTTCTGGCGATCATCAATCTCGTACAGAAACGCAACGGCGGCGGCCTCGAAAGCCCAGTAACCGACGTAATTGCCGTCATCGTCCTCAATGTCGAGATGGCTGTCATGCCAGTTGGTTTGCTCCTCTTCAAACCCGGCGTACCAACCTTCGCAATATTGCCGAAGCAGCTCACTGGACTCTGAGGCGTCCGATGCGTAAATCGCCCGGATCAACGGGGTGTACAAATCGTGGTACCACTCATCAAGGTCTGCCCGCCCGGGTAAATCCTTTCGCAACAGATCTTCATACAACGTGTCCTGGCCTGCGTAGCCAGCCCGATCAATCAGGGTGCAGAACCTCGCCAGCAAATCGGTGCGCCGTAGCAGAATGCACAAACTCATGACCTGAACGCATTCCTCATACTGATCCGGCCAGTCATCAATGGCCAAAGGCGAGACATTGGGATCATCGTCCAGAGCCAGCGCCCGCTGATGGATTTCATAGCAATCCACCAGTTTCTCCAGTCTCGGCAGCAAAGCGGCAATTGGCACACCGGCGGTATAGCTGATCAGCAAAGCGTTAAACGCGGCTTCCTTGAAATAAGCCGTACGCAGTGCCTGTTCCTCCTCGGGGCTATCAGCCTGCATGGTTTGGCCTATCCAGCGGGACTCGGTTTCGTCATACAGCCGGATGGATTTTTGATAGTACGAGTCAGTGAGGAGCGCTTGGCGCTTACGCATGCGGGGATCTTCCTTGTTCATGCAAACTACTTCAGATCAATAACTGTGAATTGACGTTGATCGGGCAAGACATCAAACCCTTGCAGCTCATCCGGCTGACCTTTCCTGGCGAAAGAATCATAAACGAGGTATTTCTCAGGCACTTCATAGCCTTCGTTGGGGATGACCAGACGCATCTGCCCAGTGCTCAAGTACAAAAAACGTGGCAATGCCTTCTCCGCAAAATCAATACGTTCCAGCACGCCGCTTGCTGGATTTTTTCGCAAGACGACCCCTTTGGTATAAGGCGATCCGTAGTTCAACGCAAAAATCAAAGTGGCGCCTGCGCACTTTGCCAGCATCACGTCACCGACAAAGTCCTCATCGGGCATGTCCGTAAAGGCTGTTTCTATTTTGCCGTCGAATTTCACAAACAGGCGCTGCCCGTCTGCATTGGAAGTGGCGAGCAACGCTATTTTGGTTCCGTCCGAAAGAGGGCAGGTCAACAGCGTTTTCTGCGAGCCTGCCCACGCCGAGCGACACATCAGCGTGATCAGTAAAAGCAAAAGCGCCTTGTTCATTTGATGGAACCGATTTCATGGGCGTTATTGCGAGTGGTTGGCTTATGGCTTCTTGCGTATTCGACCAGGTCTTTCGGATAGACCATATGGTCGATCTGGCTGTCGTCTATGCCATACAGGTAAGCAATTGCCCCTGCTTCGATAGCCCAATATCCTACGTAATTTCCATTTTCGCCCTGTAAGTGCGAGTCGTGCCAAGGGGCTTGCTGAAATGCGGCGTACCATTGGGCGCAATAATTTTTTAGATACTCTGATGCTTCCCCTTTACTTTCTGCATAAATAGCCAGAATCAATGGTGAATATGTCTCGTGGAACCATTGATCCACATCGTGTCTATCAGGAAGTAATTTGACGAGCAGATCTTCGTATAACGTATCGTCCCCAGCATAGCCAGCCCTGTCGATTAGTTCTACAAAGCGCTTAAGCAGGTCGGTACGATGCAGTAGGATGCAAAAGCCAATGATCTGAACGCACTCTTCGTATTCGTCAAGCCAATCGTTTATTGCAAGTGGAGATATATCAGGTGTCCGCTGGTATTCAGCGAGTTTGACTTGCCTGAGTTCATGCTTTGCTATCAGATCTTCAAGCAGCGGCATAAGGGAGTAGATCTGTTCCCCAGCAGTATATGCTGCCAAAAGCCTGTCAAATGCTAGTTGCTTGAAGTATGTGGCGCGCAGCGACGCCTCTTCCTCTGCTGAATCGGACTGAAAGGTGTTTGTCTCAAAAAAACAATTACCTCGTCATGCTCTCTTTTAAAGTTTTCGTAATGGGTTTTAGTGAAAAGATGTTGGCGTATGTTCACTGCTGAGCTTTCCCTGTTGAGTCAAGGGAAGTACCCATATTTCGCACCATTGAAGTTTGGTCGTCAAATGCGGAAACAGGTATCCGGCTCAAAAACAGTTCCAAACCCTGCTGATACGACTCCGCGTCCATCACTTCGCTGTTTCTGGGGATGTGATAGGCCTTGCCCTTGCTGTCCAGTTTTGCACACGCAACGGAGTAGAAGTCGGGTGTGACCTTGAACCGCACAATCTGACCCCACGCAAGTCCGCCTTTGGCGCCTTTGCCCTTGGTAAAGAACAAGATAAAACCATCTTCATCGAATTCCAGGCGATAAGCACCTTCAGCAGCCTTGAGTCGGGCACGTACCGTTGATTCGATCAGGCGCAGGTTTACCTTTTGAAAAGGCTTGCGAGGTTTCGCACGGTTGGCGGCAATCCGCTTGCGCAAGCGATTTAGCAGGTGTTCGGAGAAGAACCGCCAGCACACCACGTATGCCACGGTGAAGGACACCAAGGCGATGAGCTTCTCCGGGCTCAACTCGCGTGCAGGGAAATAGATGGCTAGCACGCCGCCAACCAGCCCCAGTAGAAAAAACAGCGGCGCGAGCAGACGATCCTCAATGCGAGCCAGTTTGCCAAGTAGCCTGGCCCTCAGTTGATCATCCTTGAGTATTTCCTGCTCAACCAGTTTGCCGATTCTGGACTGTGTGTGTTCGGGGGTGATGGTGTATTGCAATTCCATGGTGCTGAATCCGAAATCCGTTTTCTGGGGGAGGGCAGAGTTTACGTGTTTGCTTTGCGCCGGGCATATTCAACCAGATCTTTTGGATAGACCATATGATCGATTTGGCTGTCGTCTATACCGTACAGGAAAGCAATTGCTCCTGCTTCGATGGCCCAATAGCCCACATAGTTGCCATCCTCGCCTTGCAAATGCGTGTCGTGCCAAGGGGCTTGAATGAAAGCTTCATACCATTGGTTGCAATACTCTCTCAGTCGCTGTGCGGACTGTTCTTTAGAGTCCATGTAGATGGCTTGTATCAGGGGGTGTAGACGTCGTGAAACCACTGGTCAACATCATGTCTGTTTGGCAGCACTTCCCTTAAAAGGTCTTCGTATAGCGTGTCATCTCCGACATACCCCGCCTGATCAATCAAAACCACGAATCGCTTCAGTAAATCGGTGCGGCCCAGGAGAATACACAAGCCTATGACCTGAACACACTCTTCATACTGATCCGGCCAGTCATCTATGGCAAGCGGGGATATTTGGGGTTCCTGCTCATAAATAGATAGTGTGTGCTGCCGTATTTCGTATTTTTCTATCAACTCCTCAAGCAACGGAATGAGGATTTCTATTTCCTCTCCCGCCGTATAGCAGGCGAAGATTTTGTCAAGCAGAAGGTCTTGAAGATGGCGTGCTCGAAGCGACTCTTCTTGTTCAGGAGAATCTGATTCAAATTCATTGGTTTTGCAAAACTCGATAACTTCGTCGTATTCTTTCAAGAAAGTTCTATAGTGACTTTCGCTATAGTATTTTTGCCTTTTGTTCACGTTCCTTCCTTGGTTGTAAAATTCCAAGCCTGCTTGGAATCTTATGTATTCAGTGAGTAGCTTGATATTTCAGGCGGTCGGTTTATTGTTTTGCGCATACTCGACCAAGTCCTTTGGGTAAACCATATGGTCGATTTTGCTGTCGTCTATGTCGTATAAAAACGCAATGGCTCCCGCTTCAATAGCCCAGTAGCCCACATAGTTACCATCCTCTCCTTGTAGGTGAGTATCGTGCCAAGGGGCTTGCTTGAATGCCGGGTACCATTGTTTGCAATACTTCTTAAGAAGTTTCGGAGGGTCTTCTTTGTTTTTACCATAGATAGCTTGAATAAGTGGTGTGTAAACGTCGTGAAACCATTCATCTATATCGTGCCGATGTGGCATGACCTTGTTTAATAGTGCCTCATAAAGAGTGTCTTCACCTGCATATCCTGCGTCGTCAATGAGTTTAACGAACCGTGGGAGTAGGTCGGTTCGATGTAAAAGTACGCACAAGCTGATTACTTGGACAGCTTCTTCGTATTGGTTTAGCCAGTCATCTATAGCCAGTGGAGATATATTTTGCACGCCTTGGTATTCACTCAGGGCTTTCTGACGAATTTCGTATTTATTTATGAGATCTTCAAGAAGAGGGATAAGGTGTTCTATTTGCTCGCCCGACGTGTAAGTGGCGAGTAACTTGTCTAGAGCAAGTGTCTGGAAGTATCTTGCGCGCTGAGATGCTTCCTCCAGCGCCGAGTCGGATTTAAATTCGTTTGTTTTGAATAGTTCAACTAACTCATCGTGTTCTCTGAGAAAGTTTTCGTAATGCTTGGTGCTGAAAAAACTCTGTCGTACTTTCACTGTCGTCATGCCTCAATTTTTAGGTTGTCCAAAACGCCATGCTTTTTAGTCAAGATTTTTTTGCGCTTGCTGACGAGTGCTTTGACCTCTGTTTCGTTGTAATGAAAGGCTTTCTCGGGTGGTAAAGTGGGGCGTTAATAAGTGTCGACTGTACGAAAGTTTCACTTGGGCGGTGAGTATTCGCGATTGGCAACAGCTTTTTGAAGGTTGCTAAGCTCGACGCGATAGACCAGACCATGAGTCTTGCCTCGCTGGTGGCGCCGAAGGTCGGGAAGCCGGGCTTGTGCAGCAGCTCTTCGAGCTTTAGGTCGGGGCGGGCGCTGACCAGTTCGAGGTCGAAAACGGAACGGTTCATTGAGGGCTTCGCGACCGGTGAAGCTGAGGACTTGCAAGTCAGCGAAAACGCCTTCGTGCGAGAGGGTGATATGGGTTGCGTTGGCATCAAGCATGCCTTGAATTCCGTTTTCATTACTTTCACTGGCGAATAGCAATTGCCCCCTCTTAACTTTAAATGCGCTTCGCTCAGCGTCTGAAAGTCAAAGCTGAGCGAACGCTGCAGCACCTTATTCTTCGCCTGACCAATACCAAATTGTATCGCCCCAAGTAGAATCGTCAAATTTAGGCATGATTTCACCTTGTTTAAAGTAGCGGCGGGATTCCGCTTTAGCAGGGGTAAACCAGTAGCCTGTCTTGCTGCATGGTTGCCCAGCGTCTATGCGGGAAACCTCAGAATTATTAGCGGGTTTGTAGTTTCTTGCGTATTCAACCAGATCTTTCGGGTAAACCATGTGGCTGATTTTGCTGTCATCTATCCCATAAAGAAATGCTATTGCGCCGGCTTCAAGTGCCCAGTATCCGACATAACTTCCCTCGTCGCCGTCGGTATGTGTGTCATGCCAAGGAGCTTGCTCAAAAGCCGGATACCATTTTTTGCAGTAGGTGTCCAAGTGGCTAGAAGCTTCTTGTTTGTCTTCAGCATAAATTGCCTGAATTAGTGGTGTGTATACATCGTGGTACCATTGATCGATGTCTTGACGACCAGGTAAAACCTTAATCAATAGATCTTCATATAGAGTGTCTATACCTGCATACCCTGCATTATCGATCAGGAATACAAAGCGCTTTAACAGGTCAGTACGGTGGAGGAGGATGCATAGACTTATTACTTGTACGCACTCTTCGTACTCATCCAGCCAATCATCTATGGTCAAGGGGGTGATGTTGGGGATTTGTTCGTAAATTGCGAGTTTTTCTTGCAGTTCTTCGTAGCTCTCAATTAGGGTTTCTAAGGGCTGTTCTAGGTTTTTTATATCTTCTCCAGCAGTGTAGAGCATGAAAATTCTTCCAAGATAAAGTGTTTGGAAGTTTTTAGCTCTCAATGATTTCTCTTGAGCAGGAGAGTCGGCTTTAAATAGTTTGTCTTTCCAAAATGCAAATTGGTCTTCGTATTCCTCATTGAAATTTTCGTACATTTTTTCAGTTAGGAATTTTTGACGTCTTTTCAATTTATCAAGCCTCAAGCTGCAGGGATTCTAGGTTGCCGTATTTCTTAATTAGGGATCGCTTTCGTTTGTTGATGGCCTCTTTTACTGCATGTTCTTCATAGTGAATGGCCTTATGTTCCGCATGAGTAGATGCTTCAGTTTTTCCGAATCTTGCTTTAGCGTGTTGTTCTGCACTCTCTAGATAGACGGGCGTAAAAAATAGATGGCGGCTATAGGAACGCTCAACGTCTTTCCTGAGTTTTCTTGGAACCGCTTTAGTAAGGTTTTTGGCGATCCACTCTCGGCTCATCTGTACCAAAACAGTTTTCCCGTTTACCTTTGGCGCTTGTTTTTTACCCGTTGGCTTTGCAGTTTTTTTGCCACTCTCGAGCGGTGCGGCACCTTTCTTTCCTGAGTTTGACGGGTCGTTTTCAATTGGCTCTAGCAAGAGTGAAGCATCCATCCCATTAACCCCAAGTTTAGATACGATGCTTGGTTTCCGAGTGTTTCCAGGTTTTCGCATGAACTTAGGTGCATCTTCATCGCGACTGGCCTTCGCTTCTACTATCGCGTATTTTTCATTGCCGTTGTTCGCTGGATCTGCGCGCCAAACTGCGTCAATCCCGGTGCCATTAGCCGCATCGGTTAATTTGTAGAGTACATTCCAGCGTTTATCACTTCCGCCTTTAGAGATTTTACCCATTTTGCTGGAACCCGGCGTTCCATTGTTCCAAACCCCATCGACACCCTTATCGTGACCATCCCAATCCTTACCCCATGCCAATACTTCAGCGCAGAAATAGTCAGCAATGTGTTCGCCGCTGACTCCCAGTCCCTCGTTCGTAAGGTCCAGATTAGGGTTGCGGCCAAGTTTGGTTGCATCACTTTTTCTCTCGGAGGAACTACTAGGGCCATCGTTTCCTTGATTGGCGACCGCAGGATCCTTTCCTGCAGGTTTTTTGCCTTTAGCAGGCTTCGCGGAACCTGATGACATTCCTGAACTGTTTCGCTGCATCCCCTTCCATTTGACCAGTCTTTTTTCGACGATTCCCAGCATTGAAGGCATGTTGTCGCGTGACGTCGCCAATACCGTTACTACGGCAGATTGAGTCCATCCAGGTAGACTCTGGAAGGTTGACGATCCTTTGACTCCACTGATGATCGCGTCTAACTCTGAACGTAATTTTCCAGCATCAAAAATTTGTTTTAAAAGTTCTTCTGGGCTTGTCTTGATTCCACACTCTTCTAAAACAAAACGAAGCAGGTCAAATAGCACTGGGGCGAAACGTTGGGGATCTCTGTTAACAATCCTCAAACTCTTCTTAAGACCATCTCCCGGGCCAGGAATCCAACCAATTACTGCCATCAGCAAGTCAAACTGCGCATCTTCTTTACTGGAGGGCGAGTCAGAGTTGTAGAGCACAATAGAAGATTCGATAGTGTCGTAAGCATCAATCGCCTGACCAAGGAAGGGGACCGCTCCTAATGCGATGCCTTTTCCTAGTTCTAATGCGGCTTCTTTATATGCGGCACTACGGTCGTCGTCACCTTCGGTGCTGCTTCCAGTTTCAATTTCACTCATGTCAGCCTCCCTGCGGCTTTCTCCACTAGTGCTTGTAAATCAACTTTTTCTGGATCTAGGCCAATCTTCCGCAGGTCGTCGTTGATCTTTTGATCGCTGCTTTCTACGACGCTTACAGGAGGTCGATCAAAAGGCCTCGGATCTTCACCGTAATAAATTTTGGCAGGTCCCGTAGGCACATCTTCTAAGCGCGCATAACCATCCGCATCAAGAACACCTTCGCGGGTCGAACCATCGGCAAAATCAACACGATAAGATGCACCTGGTACGGGCTCGAGGTTGTTATAGTGCAAATTCAACTCCAGCCAGGTCGGATTCGCCTTGGCTTTTTCCATCAGCCTTCCGGCGATGTCCGCTGCCGCCAACCCCGGAATCAACGGAATCAAAATCCCGATGCCGGTTCCCACCCCAGGCGCACCACCGGTATTCGCCTTGACCTCAGCGCCGCTGATGGTCACGCCACCGGCATCGACCTTCACAAAACTGCCGCCAGCCTTGGCCGTCAGCTCCATGCCGCCCTCAACCACAACCTTCGCACCCGCGTGGTAGTGAATCTCGGTCCCGGCCTCGACAAACTGCGCCGTACCGACTTTCACATGCTGGGTCACGCCCACGGTCAGGTGATCATCCGCACGCATTTCACTGACACGATCCAGATGGGTGATCCGGTGTTCTTCAACCTTGAATTCGCTCAACGTATTGGCTTCGACGGTGTCGTGCCGTTCGTTGCCGACGCGGATCTTCTGGTCGTGTTCGATGTTCTCGTCCCAGTCGCGCTGGGCGTGGATGTAGATCTGCTCGATGCCTTTCTTGTCTTCGATGCGGAACTCGTTATAGCCCTTGCCACCCGGTGAACTGAGGGTTTTGAAGGTACTGCGGGTCTTGTTCGCCGGCAGGTCGTAAGGGACGACGTTTTCCTTGTGGTACAGGCAGCCGGTGACCAGTGGCTGGTCGGGATCGCCTTCGAGGAAGGTAACCAGCACTTCCATGCCGATACGCGGGATGGCGAGGCCGCCGTAAGCGCTGCCGGCCCAGCCGCTGGCGACGCGCATCCAGCAGGTGGTTTTGTCGTCGGCCTGGCCGTCGCGGTCCCAGTGAAACTGCACCTTGATGCGGCCGTATTGATCGCAGTGGATTTCTTCACCCTGCGGGCCGGTGACGATGGCGGTCTGGCTGCCGAGGACTTTCGGTTTCGAGTGTTCGAGGGCAGGGCGGTAGTGCGCGTCCCATGGGGTGGCGAGGAAGCTGTTGCGGTAGCCCTGGTGGAAATCGCTTTTGTTGTCGGTGACGTCGCTGGTGACGTTCTCACCAAGCACTTGCGGCTGTTTGCCTTCGTGGAAGACTTCGAGCAACAGCCACATGTCGTTCCACTCGGCGCGCGGGTGTTCGGCGAGTGAGAGGAAATGGCCGCTGGTGAGCGTTGGTTCATCGCCTTTGCCTTCGGCGAGTTTGAAGTCGCTGCGATGGCGTTCCAGCGCACGGGTGGAGAGGAACTTACCGCGCTCGCGGGTGGTGAAGCGGCCGGGATAATCGTAATCCTCCAGATCCGGGATGAATTCGGATTTGGCGGCGCCTTCGGGCCGGATCTGTGGTTTTTCGAAGTCATAATCGCGGCGGCTGACGCGGGTGGTGCGGGTTTCCAGGCGCAGGTTGAAGCGTTTGATCACCGGTTTGTCGGCGGCCATGCCGGAGTCTTGCTGGTAGCTCACGGCTTTGAGTTTGCGGAACACGGTCTGGTCGTCGCCGAACACCAGTTTGTGGCCGCTGCTGCTGTGCTGGAAGTGGAAGTGAATGCCTTCTTCCTCGCACAGACGCTGGATGAAATGCAGGTCGGATTCGTCGTACTGCACGCAGTAATCGCGTTCCGGGTATTCGGCACTGAGCTGGAAGCTGTAGGCGTCGGCGAGAATGCCGCGATCTTCGAGCACCTGGGCGATGATCTTCGGCACCGTCAGTTGCTGAAAGATTTGCTGATCGTGGTTGTGGCGCAGGTACGCCAGTTGCGGCACCAGGCTGATGCTGTAACGGGTCAGGGTCTTGCCGGAATCGCCTTGCTCGATGCGGTACACCAGACCATGGATCTTGCCTTCGCCAGTGGCGCCGAAGGTCAGCACACCGGGCTTGTGCAGCAGTTCTTCGAGCTTCAGGTCGGGGCGGGCGCTGACCAGTTCGAGGTCGAAACGGAACGGTTCGTTGAGGGCTTCGCGACCGGTGAAGCTGAGGACTTGCAGGTCGGCGTTGGCGCCTTCGAGCGTGAGGGTGATGTGGGTTGCGTTGGCGTCCAGCATGCCTTGAATTCCGTCCGTTGAATAAGCAGGGGGTGGATGGTGCAGGATTAAATCGCCTCGTTCAAGGCGCAAATGCCGTAGACGCCGCCCGTCGACGGTATAGGGAAAACCCTTAGGCGGAGGTTTTCGCCTAATGAAACCGGGAAGATCCATGGTCAGGGTCGGTGCTGATGACGCGATAACGTTCGAGCTGGGGTCGAAGAATCGTCAGTCAGTTTCAGACTAAAGTCGCCTGTAGCACGTCAAAGCCATCTGCCATCATTGCCGCTCACCCCTGCGTGTCCACTTCTTCCCGGCTCAACACTGACCCGGGACGGGAGCTATTTTTCTGGCTTATTGCGCCTCGCGCAAACGCTGTATTGTTGGAGTTTTTCATGCGTTCCCCATTCCCCCTCATCACCCCGCGCCAGTCGTTTGGCTGCGGAGCCTTAGTGTTGTGCGCCGGTTTTACTGCGCAGGCGCAGGCCAGCGGTTTGCTGGAAGACACCACGGCGAAAATCGAATCGCGCACGGTGTATTTCAACCGCGATTTCCGTGATGGGCACACCTCGAACGATCAGGGCGCCTCCAAGCGTGAAGAGTCGGCTCAGGGCTTTATTCTCAACCTGCAATCGGGTTACACCGAGGGCACGGTCGGTTTCGGTATCGATGCACTGGGCATGCTCGGCTTGCAACTGGATTCCAGTCCCGACCGCAGCAACAGCGGCTTGCTGCCGTCCAGCGGGCAGGATCCGCGCGGCTCAAAGGGTCAGTACGCGAAAATGGGCCTGACCGCCAAGGTGCGTATTTCGGACACAGTATTGAAGTACGGCGCGCTGCTGCCGGATCTGCCACTGCTGAAATACAACGATGGCCGTCTGCTGCCGACGATGTTCAACGGTGCGCTGCTGACTTCCAAGGAAGTGAAGGACCTGACCTTTATGGCGGCGCGCCTGGACAAGTACACCGCTCGCGATTCCACGGATTCGCAAGACATCCGCGTGCACTGCAAGAACAAGCGCTATGCGTGCAACACCACCGCCGATCATTTCGACATGTATGGCTTCGACTACAAGATCAATGAGCGCCTGACTGCTCAGTATCACTACGCCGAGCTGGAAGACATCTATCGTCAGCATTTCGTGGGTTTGCTGGCCAATCAGCCGTTGGCTGGCGGTCTGTTGAAGGCTGATCTGCGCGTGCTGAAAAGTGCCGACAGCGGTGATGCCAAGGCAGGTTCCATCGATAACCGTGCGTTGAGCGGCATGCTGTCCTATGCCATCAGCGGCCACACGTTCAGTGCCGGTTGGCAGCGCATGAACGGCGATAACTCGATGCCGTACCTCGATGGCAGCAATCCTTATCTGGTCAACTACGTGCAGGTCAACGACTTCGCCGCCGCGCAAGAGCGCTCGTGGCAGTTGCGGTATGACTATGACTTCAAGGCGATCGGCATCAATGGTCTGAGTTTCCTGACCCGTTATGTCAACGGTGATCACATCAAGGTGTTGGGCAGCAATCAAGAGGGCAAAGAGTGGGAGCGTGACAGCGAGTTGAAGTACGTGATTCAGACCGGCACGTTCAAGGATGTGAGTTTGCGTTTGCGCAATTCGACGTATCGGACCAACTACGAGAAGTTTGCTCGAGATGTCGATGAGACGCGGTTGATCGTCAGTTATAACTTTTCTGTGTTGTAAGGCATCGAGTTGTAGCGCCTGATCGATTGCTTTCGCGAGCAGGCTCGCTCCCACAGGGGATCTTCAGTGGACGCGGATATCGCGTTCGACATTGATCCATTGTAGGAGCGAGCCTGCTCGCGAAGGCGTCTTTACAGCCAGTGCCAGAACCGGCTCCAGAACCCCCGATTCAAATCCTCTTTGCAGCCGGCATATTGCTGGGCGTACATGTCCGAGCGATTTTGCACCTTGCGCGCTGTCGGCATCAGCCAGGCTTTGCTGGCGTAAGTCTTGTTGCGAAAGCCACCCCAGCCTTCGTGGTAATTGAGGTACTGGTTGTACGCGTCGTATTTGTACACGCCGTTGATGGTCGTGGTTTTGTCCATGTACCAGCCGACAAAGTCGATGGCGTCATCGAAGTCTTCACGGTCGGCGCCGTGCCTGCCGGTGCTTTTCTGGTAGTCGGACCAGACTTCGTCTTTGGCCTGCGCGTAACCCGAAGCTGTGGTCACCCGACCCCATGGAATGATCCACAACAGGTATTTACGCGGGGTCTTAGCATCGTAGCGATAGCCGGACTCCTGATACATGATTGCGAAGGGCACCTGAATCGGCACCCCCCAGCGCTTTTGCGTGACCTGTGCGGCGTCGTACCAATCACTTTTTTCCCGAAAGATTTCGCAGATATCTTCCGGTGAGCGGGGCGGCGAGGTGCCGCAACCGCTCAACAACGTTGCAAGTGTCAGTAGTCCCAGCGTCTGCCCGTATTTCAAAAGCCGTTATCCCGTCATGCACAAAAAAGGCGACAGTCTACGCGCTCAGGACAATTGGTGACGATAGGGCAGATCCGGCCCGGTCTTGCTGCAGGTCAGCGCAGCGGCTTGTACGGCAAACTTGAGCATCGCGTCGATCTGCTCGCGAGTGAGTTGCTGCACACCTTCCACCGAATCCAGGCTTTGTTCGGTGAGCCAGGTGATCAGTGCAGCCTGAAAGGTATCGCCAGCGCCGACGGTATCGGCGATTTTTACCGTACACGCCGGTACCGACCAGGAACCATGAGCACGGCTGAACACCGTCGCGCCCTCGCCGCCGCGCGTGAGAAAAACGATCTGGCAGCGATGTTCCAGCCAAGCCTCGATTACCCGCTGCGGATCCTGCTCGGGGTAGAGCAGGTTGAGGTCTTCGTCGCTGACTTTGATCAGGTCGGCCAATTGCACCAGCGTGGCAATTCGCTCGCGCCACAGATCGATGTTCGGCTCGGGGTTAAGGCGCACATTGGGGTCGAGGCTGATCAGGCGTTTGCCGCTTTCGCGCTGCACCAGCGCCAACAGGGTGTCGGCAATCGGCTGCACCACCAGCGAAAACGAGCCGATGTGCAACCCGCGTACCTCTGGTCCAAGGACAGGCAGATGCGCCGCGCTCAACTGCCGATCAGCGCAGCCCTCGCCACGAAAGCTGTAATGCGGCGAGCCATTGGCGCCCACCGCGACCATTGCCAGCGTGGTCGGCGCGGCGAAATCCACCAGATAGTCCGGCCGCACACCTTCCTCCTGCAGTACTTGCTGCAAGCGGCGACCGAGGTAGTCGGTCGACAGGCCGGCGAACAGCGCCGAATCCACGCCCAGCCGACGCAGTCCCACGGCGACGTTGAACGGCGAGCCACCGGCAATCGCCTTGAAATTCACTTTCGAGGCCAGACCGCTGGCATCGTCTTCGCTGAAGAAATCAAACAGGGCTTCGCCACACACCAGGTACATAGTTGTTTGCTCTTTATAGGGTTGCGACATGCTGTTGATAGCGTTCGTAAGCCTGCTGGAACGCCGCGACATTGGCGGCGATCGGCAGGGTTTCACTGCTCAGATCAAGCTTTACACAGCGCTGACAAAGCTCGGCGAGGGTTTCTTCGTGGCCGTTCGACCAGGATTTGCACCACGCTGCCTGAATCGCAGCACCGAGGGCTGCGGCTTCGCTCTGCTCGGTGCAGATGACCGGGGTGTTCATGATGTCGGCAACGATCTGTCGCCACACCGGGCTTTTCGAGCCACCGCCGATCAGGCAAATGCTGCGGCTTTGTAAACCATTCTGGCGCAGTAAATCCAGCCCATAACGCAAACCGAATGTGGTGCCTTCAACGGCGGCACGGCACAGGTTGGCTTGGGTCAGATTATCCAGCGTCAATCCGTGCAGGCTGCCGCTGGCGTGGGGCAGGGCGGGAACACGTTCGCCGTTGAAGAACGGCAACATGCTCACGCCTTCCGCACCGATGGGTGCTTGGGCGACGAGTTCGTTGAACCGGTGGAGATCCAGCTCGAACAGTTCGCGAATCGCGCCGGTGGCATTGGTCAGGTTCATGGTGCAGATCAGCGGCAACCAGCCGCCGCTGGAGGAGCAGAACGTGGCGACGCTGGCATCCGGGCTGATTTTCGGGGTTTCGGCGTAGGCGTACACCGTGCCGGAGGAGCCGAGGCTCATGGTGATCGCGCCGGGCTGAATATTGCCGGTGCCGATAGCGCCCATCATGTTGTCGCCGCCACCGCTTGCGACCAACGCGTTGGGGTTGATGCCGAGGTGTTCGGCGATGGCCGGCAGGATTGCGCCGACGGCCTCGTGCGCATCGATAAGTTCAGGCAGCGCCGCTTGCAGACGTCCACTGGCGTCGATGTCACGCAGCAGCTGCAAATCCCACTGGCGTGTGCGTACGTTGAAATAGCCGGTGCCGGAGGCGTCGCCGTATTCGCTGCAGGCACGACCAGTGAGCCAGAAGTTGAGGTAGTCGTGGGGCAGCAAAATGCGTGCGATGCGTGCGAACACGACCGGGTGTTGCTCCTTGGTCCAAAGCAGTTTCGACACCGTGTAACCGGGCGCGATGACCACGCCGAGGCGTTCGAGCGAGCCTTTTTCGCCACCCAGATGCGTGAGCAAACGATCGTTCTCGGCGCTGGTTTCGGTGTCGCACCAGAGCTTGGCCGGGCGCAGGACTTCGCCTTGATCATCGAGCAGCACCAGACCATGTTGCTGGCCGGACACGCCGATGCCGAGGATCGACTGGCCATCGACATTCGCCGCCAACAACGCGCGGCGGGTGGCGAGGGCGAAGGCTTCCAGCCACTGGCGGGTGTCTTGCTCGCGACGACCGTTGGCAGCACTGATCATCGAGTGAGCGGCGGCCCCGTGGCCAAGTGCCTCGCCGCTGGCGGCATCGAGGATGATCGCTTTTGTGCCTTGGGTGCCGCAGTCGATGCCGAGGAAGAGTTGTCGGGTTGCCATGGCGAGATCCTTGGTGTTTCTGTTTTATCTCGGTGAACCCTATCGCGAGCAGGCTCACTCCTACAGGAGAATTGTGGTCACTGACGATCACCTGTAGGAGTGAGCCTGCTCGCGATGGCTTAATTCGCTGTAACGATATTCTCAGCCAAGAATCCGTTCCAGGGTCCGGGTCACACCCACGTCTCGCAAGCTGTCGCAGCACCATTCAAACGCCGCGACAAACTCTGCCGATTGTGGAATCGCCGTGCCGAAAATCTCCTCGACTGCCAACAACCGCTCAGTGATCAACGCATCATCGGCCACCAATGCCTGACAAAACGTTGCCCGCGGATCCGGTATTGAATAGGTATCACCATTCTCGTCGACACCCTTCAAGTACAGCGCCCAGGCCGCCACGACCAACGCCGCACGCTTCGTCTCGCGCCCATCGGCAATCAGCCGATTGATCGTCGGAATGGTGAACTTGGGAAACTTCGACGACCCGTCCGAGCACACGCGCTCAAGCTGATCGGCAATCGCCTGGTTGGAGAACCGCGCCACCAGCGTGTCTTTGTAATCGCTCAGATCGATCCCCGGCACCGGCGCGAGTTGTGGGGTGACGTCGAGATCCATATAGGCGCGCATGTAACGCACGAACAAGGGATCGTTCATGGTTTCGTGAACGAAGCGATAGCCCTTGAGGAAGCCGAGGTACGTCAGCGCCAAGTGACTGCCGTTGAGCAATTTGATCTTCATCTCTTCGTAGGGCGAGACGTCGTTGGTGAACTGCACACCAACCTTTTCCCATGCTGGCCGCCCGTTGACGAACTTGTCTTCCAGCACCCATTGCACAAACGGCTCGCAGACCACCGGCCAGGCATCGTCCACCGCATGTTTGTCGGCCAGTTGCAGGCGATGCGCGGTGCTGGTCATTGGTGTGATGCGGTCGACCATGGCGTTGGGAAAAGTGACGTTGGCGTCGATCCAGTCGCGCAGTTCAGCGTCCAGTAGCGACGCGAAGGCCAGCAATGCCTTGCGAGTCACCGCGCCGTTGTGCGGGAGGTTATCGCAGGACATCACGGTGAACGCCGCCGTGCCCGCCGCACGGCGTTTAGCCAATGCTGCACAGAGAAATCCGAACACGGTTTTCGGCGCTTGCGGGTGCGCCAGATCATGTTGCACCTGCGGCAGGTGCGCCATGAACTCGCCGTTGCTGTCATCGATGCAATAGCCGCCCTCGGTGATGGTCAGCGAAACAATGCGGATGTGCGGGTCGGCGAGTTTATCGATCAGTGCTTGAGCGCCGTCCTCGGCCAGCAGCATGTCGCGGATCGCGCCGATCACACGGACTTCGGTGTCATCGCTGTCGCCGAGTTCGAACAGGGTGAACAGGTAATCCTGCTCTTTGAGGTCGTCGCGGGCGCGGCGGTCTTCGGCGCGCAGGCCGACGCCGCAAATCGCCCAGTCCAGTGCTTCGCCGGTGTTCATCAGTGCGTCGGTGTAATACGCCTGATGTGCGCGATGGAAGCCGCCGACGCCGATGTGGGCGATGCCCTGGCGGGTGTCATTGAGGTTATAGGCCGGCAATTTGACTTCGCTCGCCAGGCTATGGAGATTCTGTTTATTGAGTTTCATCGGGCAAGTCTCTTGAGTATCAGGCTGCCGCACGCAGCGGACGGGTGAGCGCCACGCCGTCTGCGTCGAACAGGTGGCAGTGGGCGGCGTCCAGGTGCAGGCTCAATTGTTCGCCATAACGACTGGCCAGATCACCGCGCACGCGCATGGTCAGCGCTTCGCCGGCGTTGGTCTTGACGTGGCAGAAGGTATCGCTGCCCAGCCGCTCGCTGACATCGGCGGTGACTTGCAGGGTGCAGTCGCCCGGTTGCGCCAGCTCCAGATGTTCCGGGCGAATGCCCAAAGTCACGGCGCTGCCGACGCTGAGGTCGGCGACGTCGAATGGCAGGGTGATGCGCGTGCCGGCGTCCAGCGAAACCTCACAGCTCTGGCCATCAATGCGGGCAATCTTGCCTTTGAGGAAACCCATTTTCGGCGTGCCAAGGAACCCGGCGACGAACAGGTTGGCCGGGTTGTGATAGAGATCCAGCGGCGAGCCGACCTGTTCGATCTTGCCGCCATTGAGTACCACGACTTTGTCGGCCATGGTCATCGCTTCCACCTGGTCGTGGGTCACGTAGATCATCGTCGCTTGCAGGTCTTTGTGCAGACGCAGCAGTTCCAGACGCATCTGCACTCGCAGCGCAGCGTCGAGGTTGGACAGCGGTTCATCAAACAGGAAGATTTTCGGGTTGCGCACAATGGCGCGCCCGATGGCGACGCGTTGGCGCTGGCCGCCAGAGAGCTGTTTGGGTTTGCGTTCGAGCATCGGCCCGAGTTCGAGAATGCGCGCGGCTTCGCCGACTTTTTTCTCGACTTCGGCTTTCGGTACACCGGCCAGGTCGAGGGCGAACGACATGTTCTTTTTCACGGTCATGTGCGGGTACAGCGCGTAGGTCTGGAACACCATCGCCAGATCGCGCTTGGCCGGGCTGACTTCGGTGATGTCGCGGCCATCCAGCTCGATGGTGCCGCCGCTGACTTCTTCGAGGCCGGCGATCAGGCGCAGCAGGGTGGATTTGCCGCAGCCCGAGGGGCCGACGAAGACCACGAATTCCTTGTCGTTCACTTCAAGGTCGATGCCTTTGATGATGGAGAAGCCTTCGAAGCCTTTTTGCAGATTCTTGATTTTCAGGTTGGCCATGATGATGGGCCTCCGCGTTGTTTTTTTTAAGATCAAAAGATCGCAGCCTGCGGCAGCTCCTACAGGAGATTTATGCCGATACGACATTCCGTGTAGGAGCTGCCGAAGGCTGCGATCTTTCGCTTTTCAAATTTCATTTCACGGCGCCGAAGGAGAGGCCGCGCACCAGCTGCTTCTGGCTGATCCAGCCGAAGATCAGGATCGGCGCACAGGCCAGGGTCGAGACCGCCGACAACTTGGCCCAGAACAGTCCCTCGGGGCTTGAATAAGAGGCGATCAGCGCGGTCAGCGGCGCAGCTTTTGACGAGGTCAGGTTCAATGACCAGAAGGCTTCGTTCCAGCACAGGATCAGCGACAGCAGCACGGTCGAGGCGAGGCCTCCCTTGGCAATCGGCAGCAACACGCGGACCATTTCCTGCCAGAGCGTGGCGCCATCGAGACGTGCGGCTTCGAGGATGTCTTTGGGGATGTCCTTGAAGTAGGTGTAAATCATCCAGACCACGATCGGCAGGTTGATCAGCGTGTAGATCACGATCAGCGCGATGCGCGTGTCGAGCAGGCCAAAACTCTTGGCCAGCAGGTAGATCGGCATCAGCACGCCCACCGGCGGCAGCATCTTGGTCGAGAGCATCCACAGCAGCGTGCCCTTGGTGCGCTGGGTTTCGTAGAACGCCATCGAGTACGCCGCCGGCACCGCGATCAGCAGGCACAGAGCGGTAGCGCTGAACGAAATCACCACCGAGTTCCAGGCGAAACTGAAGTAGTCGCTGCGCTCGTTGATGTGCAGATAGTTCTCCAGCGTCGGCGTGAAGATGAACTGCGGCGGCGTGGCGAAGGCGTCGATTTCGGTTTTGAAACTGGTCAGCACCATCCAGAAGATCGGGAAGAAGATCACGATCGCGATAGCCCAGGCGAGGGTGCCGAGCAGCAGGCTTTGCAGCCGGCGGGATTGTTGAAGAGTCATGGCGGGCCTCAGGCTTTGTCAGTCAGGTTTTTGCCGATCATCCGCACCAGAATGATCGCCGCGATGTTGGCAATGACCACGGCAATCAAGCCGCCCGCCGAAGCCATGCCGACGTCGAACTGCACCAGCGCCTGGTTGTAGATCAGGTAGGCGAGGTTGGTCGAGGCGTAGCCGGGGCCGCCGTTGGTGGTGGTGAAAATCTCGGCGAATACCGACAGCAGGAAGATCGTTTCGATCATCACCACCACGGCAATCGGGCGCGCCAGATGCGGCAGGGTCAAGTGCCAGAAAATAGCGACAGGCCCGGCGCCGTCGAGACGCGCGGCTTCTTTCTGTTCCTGGTCGAGGGACTGCATGGCGGTCATCAGAATCAGGATCGCGAAGGGCAGCCACTGCCAAGAGACAATGATGATGATCGACAGCAGCGGGTAGTGCGCCAGCCAATCCACCGGTTGCGCGCCGAACAGCTTCCAGACGTAGGCGAGGATCCCGGAAACCGGATGGAAAATCAGGTTCTTCCAGATCAGCGCGCCGACCGTGGGCATGATGAAGAACGGCGAAATCAGCATGACTCGCACGATGCCGCGACCGAGAAATTCGCTCGCTTCCAGCAAGGCACTGATGAGCACCCCAAACACCACGCTGATCAGCAACACGCTACCGACCAGCAGCAGGGTGTTGGTGGCACCGGGCAGAAACCCGGAGTCGGTCAGGAAGTAGCTGAAGTTCTCCAGCCCGACGAACTCGTTCTCGCCGGGGTTGAGCAGGTTGTAGCGGATCATCGAAAAGTAAATGGTCATGCCCAGCGGCACGATCATCCACAGCAGCAACAGGGCCACCGAAGGGCTGACCAGAAACCAGCCGGGATTGCGTACGCGGACCTTGCGCTGGGGTTGCGACAGGTTGAGGTGGGCTTTGGCAGTTGAAGTATTCATGGCGATCACAACCGAGTCATACAGACCTATGAAGATCCCTTGTGGGAGCGAGCCTGCTCGCGAAAGCGCTGGATCAGTGCCATGTGTATTGGCTGGCACGATGCTTCGCGAGCAGACTCGCTCCCACAGGAGGCAGGAGCAAGTCGTTCAGCGGTTACTTGGGGTAACCGGCGCGCTTCATTTCGCGCTCGGTGGTTTGCTGCGCCGCCGTCAAGGCTTGATCGACCGTAGTCTGGCCGATCAGCGCTGCCGAGAACGACTTGCCGACCTGGGTACCAATGCCCTGGAATTCAGGAATGGTCACCAGTTGAATGCCGATGTAAGGCACCGGTTTCAGTGTCGGTTTGCTCGGGTCAGCAGCCTTCAGCGACTCCAGCGTTACCTTGGCGAACGGCGCGGCGCTCATGTAGGCATCGCTGTAGGTCGAGGCGCGGGTGCCAGGCGGCACATTGGCGATGCCGTCGGTCTTGGCCACGAGCTCACCGTACTCCTTGGAGGTCGCCCAGGCACTGAACTCTTTGGCGGCGTCTTTGGCCTTGGAACTGGTCGGAATCGCCAGCGCCCATGAATACAGCCACGCCGAGCCTTTGTCGGTGACCTGATGCGGGGCGAACGTGAAGCCGACATGATCAGCGACTTTGCTTTGGGTCTTGTCAGTGACAAATGACCCGGCAACGCTGGCATCGACCCAGATCGCGCATTTGCCGCTGTTGAACAAGGCGAGGTTTTCGTTGAAGCCGTTGCTGGAGGCGCCCGGCGGGCCGGATTTCTTCATGGTGTCGACGTAGAAGTTCAGCGCGTTTTTCCACTCGGGGCCGGTGAATTCCGGCTGCCACTTCTCATCGAACCAGCGTGCGCCGTAAGCATTGGCAACGGTGGTGATCAGCGCCATGTTCTCGCCCCAGCCAGCCTTGCCGCGCAAGCAGATGCCGTACTGCTCTTTGTCTTTGTTGGTGAGTTTTTCAGCGAAGCCGGCGATCTGTTCCCAAGTTGGACGCTCGGGCATGGTCAGCCCGGCATCCTTGAACAGATCAGTGCGGTAATAGGTGATCGAGCTTTCCGCGTAGAACGGCAGGGCATACAGCGAACCTTTGACCGACAACCCTTCACGCACTGACGGGAATACATCGTCGAGGGCATAGTTGGCCGGCAGGTCCTTCATCGGTTCAAGCCAGCCCTTGGCTCCCCACAGTGCCGCTTCGTACATGCCGATGGTCAACACGTCGAACTGACCACACTGGGTGGCGATGTCGGTAGTCAGGCGTTGGCGCAGAACGTTTTCTTCCAGTACCACCCAATTGAGCTTGATGTCCGGATGCTCGGTCTCGAAGGTTTTCGAGAGCTTTTGCATGCGGATCATGTCGCTGTTGTTGACGGTGGCGATGGTCAGGGTCTGGGCGCCAAGGCTGACGCTGCTGAGGGTCATGCAGGTGAGGGCAAGCAGAGCTTTTGCAGTGGGTTGCATCGTGCACTCCTTTTCTGCACCCAGCGGGTGGCAGAAGGACAGTTATTGTTTTTGTGTCTTCCGAAGGCAGGAAGAATGTGCACTGATTACAGCCTTCAATTGCCGGACTGACAAATCATCCGTAGCACTTGAACCGATACTTTTTTGCACTGGGGTTTGCGCGGACAAACGCAGGGAAGGGGTTTTCAGCGGGGAAATGCTATCGAATGCGTACAGGTTTCTAATGCCGACACACCCCCTGTAGGAGTGAGCCTGCTCGCGATAGCGGTGTGACAGTTTGCAGATAGGTTGGCTGACACTCCGCTATCGCGAGCAGGCTCACTCCTACAGGGGAGCTGCGCATCAGCCGAGGTTCTGCTCGGTAAGCCGCTGTACCGCGAGCCGCCGATAATGCGAAGGCGTCATGCCCTTCAACTGCTGAAAACGCCGATTGAAGTTGGAAATGTTGTTGAACCCCGACTCGAAACACACCTCGGTCACCGGTTTGTCGCCGTCGGCCAGCAACTCGCAGGATTTGCTGATGCGCAGTCGGTTGACGAATTCGATGAAATTGCGCCCGGTTGCCTGTTTGAACACGCGGCTGAAATACGTGGGTTTCATGCCCAGATGGTCGGCGACCTCTTCCAGCGTTATTTCCCGAGCGTAATGGCTGAAAATGTAATCGACCGCGCGGTTGGTGCGATCGATGTTGTGTTCATCGGCCAGTTGCGGCGTAGTGGCGCCGGACAGCAACTGAAAGTCATCGCTCGCCGCGAGCAACTCCATCAGGATAAAAAAGTGCCCGAGTCGGGTGACACCCTTGGAGTCGGCAATCCGCTGCATCAGCGTCATGGCCTGGCGGATGGTGCGTTTGCAGCGAAACTCGATGCCGTATTGCGCGCGTTCCAGCAAGGGCACCAGGGTTTTCAGCTCGGCGAACACCTGATGGCCGGTTTCAAACAGGTCGTCGGTGAAATTGACCAGCATGTCGCGTTTTTCCACGACTTCATCTTCGGCCACCTGGCTGATCCAGTTATGCGGCAAATTCGGGCCGGTGAGAAACAGCGTCTCCGGGTAGAAGTTGCCGATGTAGTCGCCGATGAACACCTTGCCTGAGCTGGCGACAATCAAGTGCAGTTCGTACTCCTTGTGAAAATGCCAGCGAACCAGCGGGCAAGGAAAACCGTGCTGGCGATAGATGATGGATAACCCGTTGTGGTCATCCATCAACTCGTAGGAAGGGTCGGTCACGCGTGCGGTTCGAGTCATGGCTGAGCGCTTTTTTGTTATCGCTGGCCGATCATGCCTCTTTCTACACCGGCAGTGCCAGCCCGTCTCAGCTTCGCGCGACACCGTATGGAATGCGGTCGTGTGGGGTTCAGCTGATTACCGCTTTCCGGCTGCCCTTTTCAGGTTGGCCATGTGGCAGTAAGCAACGATGTTGCTCTCCTCCATGAAGTCGACATTGATAATGTTGCATTTCATCGCCCAGTCACTGTTTTTCGGATCGAACCAGATATTTAAATGTTCATGAATATCCACAGGGCCTTTGATATGAGTGTAGCTGGTTGCGGACAGCGACCAGAGTGACCACTTACCAGGCGGATACTCCATTACTTCAGAGATATATTTATTCAGATCATCGGCGTCAGCGATGCCGGTGCCAATCCATTTGTGATTTATCTGCCCAAAAATACTTCGTGTGACAGCTCGCTGTGAGTCGGGGTGGCAAACAATACTCTTTGTGTGGAGCTGATTTTTTTGAGTTGCCCCAATGTAAGGCGTGCGTTATTTGGTGGAATGATTCTGTCGCCGAACAGGTGCTGAACCACGTCGTTGAAATAGCGGAAGTCAAACGTTGGGCCGGACATTTTATGAACATCTACAACAATGAACTCGTCAGGGTTTTCACCGAGAAACTGATTGATGTCGGAAATCAGGTGGCCCAGCGTTCGAGAGTTGGGGTGCTCATTATGATGCATTCGGAATTTGCCCAGTCCCTTTGCAGAAGGCTGGCTCATCAAACGAATATCCAGAGCTCGGGATCCATTGCTCAATTGCGCATAAAACGAGTCATGCTGACAGGCGAGCCAGTGGCGAGGTGGGCCGAAAAAAGGATAGCTGGCTTTCCAGTCGCTGCCGGCATTATGGGTTCCCGGCAGAGTCATTTCATTCAAAGACAGTGCGTCAAATTGGGGGGTGGTCGTCATCCAGTTATGATTGGAGTAGTTGCCTTGATTAATAGCGTTCATGTATGCATCCTGCATTAGTTAAAAGGCGCACAGTGCAAATGTTAGTGCGTTACCTGTAGGATGTTTTAAATCTTAATTATGTTGTTTGCCAAGTCGTGTTTTGATTCCGGATGTAATGGAGAAGTTGTGGTGGCTTATATTTTCAGGTTCTTCGCTTCAATCCATTGCGACATATACTTAGTGCTTTTGTGCTGGTGGTGCCGCAACATGCTGCCAGTGAAGTTGCTGTTTCTAAGTGCTTTTAAATGCTCTTGGCAATGGCGCAGTTTTTCGATAAGTGTCGGGCCATGCACGGCGTATTGGTAACGCTCCCCGAGCAAAGTGTCTCCTGCCTTCTGTGCCGCTTGCCAAAGCGCCTCATCCTTATAAAGCTGAACGGCATGGTTTGCGAACTCCGTCGCCGTGCGGGTGACAGCTCCGGGCCAGGCCAGATCGCCGTGCATGCCCTCTGCGCCAATCGGCGTAGTAACGCTTGGCGTACCGCATAACATGGCATCGATCAATTTGCCTTTGATCCCGGCGCCGAAACGCAACGGCGCCAGACACACTTTGGCAGCAGACATCACTTGCAAAGCATCTTCAGCCCAGTTCATGACATGAAAACCTTGCGCGGGATTGTGCAGTGCCGTGGCTTTCGGTGGGGTGTAAGCGCCATAAAGGTGAAGCTGTGCCTTTGGCAGTTGTTGGCGGATCAGCGGCCAGACTGTCGACTTCATCCAGAGCACTGCATCCCAGTTAGGCGCGTGGCGGAAGTTGCCAATACTCAGAAAATGTTCACGATCATCGAATGCGCGCGGGGCCGCGGTCGGCGGGTCGATCATTAGCGGGCACCAGTGCAGCAAGTCTGCCGGCAAGCCGAACTGCTCACGCAGCAGTTCGATCTCTACCTCGGAGATCATAAGGTTCAGATCACACCGATAAAGCGCAGCAATTTCCCGTTTGGCCAGATCGGTATCCGCCATCAACTCGAACTCTTCGCGCAACGCACGGGTAAACAATTCGCTGAAGTCGTCCTCATTGGCGTCGGCCTTCAAGCGGTCCTTGAGGCGTTGATGACGCGCATGTCGCAGGCTTTGCAGGTCTGAAGTTTCCAACACGCGCAGCGCGGTTGGACATTGTTCTTCGACGCGCCAGCCGAACTGTTCTTCCATCATGAACTGGTCGAACAAGACAATGTCCGGCGCCAGCTCGCGAATGAATGTGTCGAAACTGCTGCTGTTGAGTTCGATCGGCATTTCGCGGATGCCCAGTTCCGCCAGATCCGCCTTGTGTTCGCCTGGGCCGGCCGGGCTGCTGAAGGTAATGTCCCAGCCTTGTTGCAGGAATGTTTCGAGGATTTGCATGACGTGCCCGCTCGCCGCTGAGGAGCGCGGCTCTGGCCAGACGTATCCGATGACCAGGACTTTGGTGGCGACAGGCTGAGACATGAATGGAAATCCTTTGCAGCAGGCGAGGGGAACAAAAAAACGGCCGCAATTAAACCACAGCGGCCGTTGAAGCGGGGTTCAGCCTGCAACAGAACCCTATATCGAGAGACTGATTTTCAGCTTGGAGATCGAATCAGTCGTGTTATGTTTTTCTACCGTTTTTTGTATAACTGTCATGTTCGATAAAAATTTCGCAGGGTCGGTTTGGCTCTGATTCAGCAATGTAACCGCGACCTCATTGCTTTGAGCATTATGAAAAGCGGGGTTATCCTGGACGATCTTCGGCAGACTGTTGCGATTTTGATCAAAACGACTCAGATGAAACGTTTCCTGAATATCATTTGCTCTATGAACAGTGCGAGAGTCAGGTTTGGCCATGTCCGGTTTTCTGGCGAGATCCACCAGGCTGGCGACATCAGTCATGTTGTTTTTTGCTCCTCGCGAGTAGTACAAATCGAGGGTGTCGTTAGTGCCGTGCGACATCTCGTGAATCAAAACGTCTGCGATTCTCGCGTCCGCAAATTTTTCTTTTTTGTAGAAGTGATCAAGATGCTCGGGGTAAATTTTTATAAATTTTTTCACTGAGTTGCTCACCGGAGTTCCATTCTTTTCCGCCGCCAACCATAGTTGATAGTGTTCCGTGTCAATCGATGCCAAAGCATCTGGGCCACGTCGCCGGAAAGACATGTTGGCAACCGAAATGGCATCAAACTCTTCACGTATTTTGCGTAACGACCGAAGGAAGTATTCAACGGCGTCGTCTGAACTTGTTCCGAACAAGTATTTGATAACGCGTCGAGTGTCGGCACCTGGACGTTCCAGAAGTCTGATTGCAACATCCAGTCTGTCCTTGGCAATGGGTAAGGCTTTTCCCACATAGTCTCGAGTGTAGGGGATGGGATTCGGTTTTCTGAAGAAGTTGAATAATGATTCCGGCAACAGTTTAAGGTTTCTCAAGGGGGACCCCAAGGCTCACCCAAACGGTTCAACGCGTACCATTCATCAGTGTGGCGTATGCCCCACACCTGGAAAACGTCCGTGGCGTTTTGTGCATATTGTCGGGTACCCAGACGAATAATATCCGGATCGACTGCCGTGGTGAGTGCAGTGTAGGGCGTTTTCCCCGACCATTTTCGCGCATCGTAAATGGCGCCTTCGAGGGCTGTCACACTGCTGTGCCAGCCTTTACGTAAAAATTTTCCGCCCTTTACAAGTAGATCGGTTACTCCATCCAGCGGATTGATAACGCTGCTGACCAGGCCACCCCCTATCAAAGCTATTTCGCCGGCCTTCGTGGCAATACTGATGCTCTTGGCGGTCACGCTGGCAATCTTGGCGATGGCTCCGACCACTAACAGGATGGTCATTGCAACTTCCAGAGTGCACGCTACTGCCCCTTGCATTTGCCGATCCAGGTCATCTGAGTTGAGATCTTCGATACAGGATTTGAAAGGCACGACAACGTTGAGGAAGGTATCCAGATCCTTATCCCGTTTTTCTCTGATTGCTTCAAGCCTGGTTTGTCCCCAGCATTCTTTGACCAACTCATCGTAGGTCGCGACAGGTCTGTGCTTGAGTACAAAGTTCGCCAGGCGATCGAATTCTGACGAGTAGAAACTTTGGTAATAACCGTTGACCCTTGCCGGCGATGGAGAAGGCGATAGCTCAGCGAGTTTGTCAATTACACCCGAACTGACACCGGTGAGCCCCGGTGTAACCCCATGGGTATAGCACTCGATATTCATGGGCAACTGTTGCACTTTTGCGGGCGCAGAATAGTTGATCCCAGGACGGCGAGCGGTTGGGTTCAATCATTTTTCTCTTTGAATCAGTGCTCCCAACTCAGTGTTTTCTCGACAGGTGCCATGCAAGGTGAACAATTCATGACACGAAACCTGGCCATCGAACTCGCAATAGATCACGACGCCATAGCGACCCTTGACCTCGTCTATTTCCTTATGACTTTCTGTCGGTTCACGCCCGGTCACCTTCAGTACCGAGTCTAAGGCCATTGCGAGGGGATTGGCGGTGATACCCGTAATCGATTGGAGTTTCGCTACCGAAGGTCTTACGGTGAATAGGGTCACCTTGCCTTTGAGCAGACGAGTCCGCTCTGGCAGCGGCAGCATGGAAAATGCCTGCTTCAAATGTGTGTGCATGGCTTGCGCATGCACGACATAGGCCCGATTGAACTGACGGTGGAACTCTCCGTCGGGAGAAACCAGATTGCGCAACAGGTTGGGGAACGCTTTATAAATACTTTCCCCTTTTTTCAAATCCCAGTCTCCGGTCGCCAGATCGTTGGACATGTGCAGTTCGACAGGCGACAGGCGAAGTGAAGTGTAAGCGTCTTCCAGCGGTCGATTGCGCGATTGATGAAGGACATCGTTTTCAAGATAAGTGCATCCCTTGGCGACCTGCTCAAGGATGTCCAGTGCGACGCTTCTGCGCGTGGGCAGGGGGCGCGTTAATGTTTCAGCGTTTTCGGCAAGTGTCTTAGCATGTCGGGCATAGGCGTCCGTGGCGATCTTCAGTGAGTCAGGGATTGATTTTCTGACGTCCTCAGGCGTGACAATGTTGTTGAGCAGGGCCCAATCAATCAGAGGGTCTACGGCGGCCAAAGCATCGAGTATCTTGCGCGACTCGGTCATCGGCTCCAGTGTCGAAAGTTGCATCAGTTGCGCATAAGTCATCGATCGAGTGGAACCGGGCGATATGATTTCCTGCACCGCCACGATTCGGCAAAACTCTACGCAATGCGGCGTGCCCAGGAGAACAGTGGCAGGCAGATCTTTGACCAGAAACTCCGGTGCAGGCTCCGCCAGCAACAAATGAGCGGCCAATGCCACATTCTTGTTGCTCACCCTGTGATGCTTGATCAGGTGGTTTTCGAAGTCGGTTTGAATCTCGGGGAAGGACTTTTCCAGATGCTCGACAGCATAAAAATCGAAACCGGCAACATGATTTCGCGGCACTTGCTCACCGACTTGCGGATGCAGATCAAGCAGCAACGACGTCAGAATAATCTGCTTGCGCGACGTTTGTGACTGAGGCTGGCCGGCTTGTGCGCCATACCAGCCCAGATCGCGTACATAGGCGTCCGCCCATTGGGCGGCGACGGTGCTCGAAACAAGCTTCTCAATAATCTCCTCGGCTTCGGAGCGTTTGAAGGGCCCATGCCCGCCGAAAATGTTCTCGGACAAATGCTCTAGGAGCGATTGTTTTTTTAGATAACTGGAGATGAGTTTGCGGAACTCACTCCGTTGAGTTGCAGAAAGTGTCGCTGTACTGCCTTCTACAGCCTTGATCATTTCCCAATAGTTGCCCAACTCCGGGCTTGCGGGCGTTTTGGCTTCCATGAATTCCACCAGTCGGGAACCCTCGGCTGCTTTGTGCGGAATCAAATAGCTGTGGAAAACCAGCCATTGCACTAAATCTATCTGGTCTGTGGTGGAGATCTTGCCGCCGGTCAATTCGGCCATTTCAATCAATAGCTGCAGATCATCTTCAAGATCAGGTGCACGTTTGAAGGTGTTTGCAAAATCGACGATTTTGTTGAAGTGTTTCGCGTTTATTTCGCCTTGGGTCGTCACTTCAAAGACTGCGTCTTCGGAAAGTTTCAACGTGGCGATCAATCTTTTGAAGGAGGCGTGTTCTAACAGGCGTTGCAGTAGCTGCCTGCCAGGGAGCAGAGCATCCTCAAGTGAGGACCCCGATTCCAGGGAAAGAGTAGCGCCATCCAGCGTAAGTGTCTCCGCTGGATCAAGGTGCGCCAGGCGCTGTTTGAGTTTATAAATGACTTCTTCTCGCTCACGAATATCACTTTGCGCGTGCTCGCTTTCGAAGTCGGAGTAGGAGATGGGTCTTGATAAGAAACGTTGAGCCGTGTAGTCCAATTTTTTTACGTTCATGAAAAATCCATTTTATGCATTGCGTCTATGTTTGAGCGATCCTCTTTTGTTGTGGATTGTTTATCAATAAGCGTTATGTAAGTGTGTTTTTCAACTGCTTACGAGTTGTTATCTTTGTGGGGGGCATGCGGCGGAGTGCCCCTTCAACTTTGATTGAAGGGGGCTGTTTAATTGCTTACTGAATGATACTTTTTACTTTGTCGCGTAACTGATCAATCGAAAACGGCTTGCCAATGACGTGCATGTCAGCAGGGACGTCGATGTTTTCGGCATAACCACTGGCAAATAGAATTGGCAGGGTGGGGCGCAGTTTTCGTGCTTCATTCGCCAGTTCACGACCGTCCATGCCCGGCAGGCCTACATCGGTCATCATCAGATCGATTTGCTGATCCGGATCTTCAAGCTTTTCCAATGCCTGTTCGCTGCCGTCAGCTTCAAGCACCTTGAACTCCAACTCCTCCAGCACATCGACAATCAGCATGCGCACGATGCCGTCGTCTTCTACGACCAGGATGGTGGATTGGTTGGCGGACATATTCAGGCTCTCAAAAGTCAGTTCAGGGTCGCCGGTCGATCAAAAATGCCGGGCTCTTTCATCAGTAAGTGGCGCAGTGCCACAAGTTCCCCGCTTGCAACAAAAAAAGCATAGCTGCAGCCGGGGCGGCAAGGATAACTGTTCGTGGCCGCGAACACGCCGGTGAGCGTAGGAATTTGCGGCCAAATGTGTGAGAAAAATGGATCCGCGTCACTGTTTTGGGGCAAACTCTCGGGTTTTCAACAGTTCGACAAGGCTACCTCATGTCCTCTCCGTCTTCGGTTGATGAGCAACGGTTTCGCAAAATTCTCAGTCGCAACATCAGCCTGCCGCTGGGTGTTGGTGTACTCAGTGCCGTCTTCTTCGTATCGCTGATCACGTATCTGCTATCGGTTATCCAATGGGTCGAGCACACCGATCGGGTGATCAATAACGCCAACGAAGCGGTAAAACTGACGGTTGACCTGGAAACCGGCATGCGCGGTTTTCTGCTCAGCGGTGACGAGCATTTCCTTGATCCGTACGAAACGGCCAAGCCGCGGATCAATGTGGCGCTCAATACCTTGCTCGAACTGACGGCCGACAACCCGGTGCAGACCGATCGCCTGCGCCGTCTTCAAGCGTTGCAGACCGAGTGGGCGACATACGCGCAGTCGATGATCGACTTGCAGCGCAGCAGCGGTGACTACCGTGGCGCGGTGAAGGCCGGGCGTGGCAAGCGCCTGACCGACGAAATTCGCAAGCAGTTCGAAGACGTGATCGATATGGAGCAGCAGTTGCGCACCACGCGCAACGAAGAAGTGCGCCGCACCACGATCTGGAGCATTACCCTGTATTTGCTGTTCGTGG
This sequence comes from Pseudomonas sp. TH08, assembly GCF_016651275.1. NCBI lineage: Bacteria > Pseudomonadati > Pseudomonadota > Gammaproteobacteria > Pseudomonadales > Pseudomonadaceae > Pseudomonas > Pseudomonas sp. TH08. Next base: position 100,565 of record NZ_JAEKEE010000004.1, read on the forward strand.
CGGGCATCAGCGGTCTGCTGGCGTATATCGGGCGACGCGATCTGGTCAACCTGTCCGAAAGCTACGGCGCCACGCTGGCGGCACAACAGGCCAGCGCTGTGCGTCTCGAACAGCAGGCGTGGCTACGTAACGGCCAGACCGAACTCGCCGAGCAGGTGCTGGGGCAACTCACCCTTAATCTGTTGGGCCGCAATATTCTGCAGTTCTGCGCCCAGTACCTCGGCACTGCCGTGGCGGCGATCTATGTGCGTGAAGAGCACGGCGGTCTCAAACGTGTGGCGACCTACGGCTTCTCCCGCGAACAGGAAGAACAGGATCAATCTATCTATAGCGGCGAAGGCATTGTCGGCCAAGTCGCCCAGCAGGCACGGTTGATTCGCCTGGACTCGGTGCCCTCCGATTACTTCAAAGTCAGCTCCGGCCTCGGCGAAGGGCTGCCGCACAGTGTGCTGGTAGTGCCGACGAGTGATGACGAGCGGGTCAACGGCGTGATCGAACTGGGCTTCCTGCGTCCACTCAATGATCGCGATATTGAGTTGCTGGAGCTGATTGCCGGCAACATCGGCACGTCCATCGAAGCGGCGCGCTATCGTCAGCGCTTGCAGGAAGTGCTCGCCGAAACCCAGCAGCTTAACGAAGAGTTGCAGGTGCAGCAGGAAGAACTGAAAACCGCCAACGAAGAGCTGGAAGAACAGTCGCGGATTCTCAAAGAGTCTCAGGCGCATCTGGAAACCCAGCAAGTCGAACTGGAGCAGACCAACGAGCAACTGGCCGAACAGGCACAAACCCTGGCCGAACAGCGCGACGCGATGGACCTGAAAAACACCGAACTCAATCAGGCGCAAGTGCAACTGGAAGAGCGCGCCGAAGAGCTGCAGCGTTCCAGCAAGTACAAGTCCGAGTTCCTCGCCAACATGTCCCACGAACTGCGCACGCCGCTGAACAGTTCGCTGATCCTGGCCAAGTTGCTCGCAGAAAACCCGCAGGACAACCTCAGTGCCGAACAGGTCAAATTTGCCGAGTCGATCTACTCGGCCGGCAACGATCTGCTGAACCTGATCAACGACATTCTCGACATCTCCAAAGTCGAGGCGGGCAAACTTGAAGTGATTCCGGAGAACACCAGCGTCGCCCGTCTTGCCGATGGCCTGCGCGGTGTGTTCGAGCCACTGGCGGCTGATAAAAAGCTGACCTTCAACGTCGACTTGCAGCCGGGTACGCCGGCCACGCTGTTCACCGACCGTCAGCGTCTGGAACAGGTAATCAAAAACCTGCTGTCCAACGCCGTCAAATTCACCGAGAAAGGCACCGTCAGCCTGACCATCGCCGGTCAGCCGAACGAGCAGATTGCATTCATCGTGCGCGATTCGGGCATCGGCATCGCAGCCGATCAGCAGGAAAGCATTTTCGAAGCCTTCCGCCAGGCCGACGGTACGACCAACCGCAAATACGGCGGCACCGGACTCGGTCTGTCGATTTCCCGCGATCTGGCGACTTTGCTCGGCGGCTCGATCAGCGTCAGCAGTACGCCGGGGCAGGGCAGCGTGTTCACTTTGTTGCTGCCGCAGCAATACAGTGAAGACGGCGAAGTCTTGAGCGCACCGTTGACCTTCACGCCGCCAGCGCCAAGCGCTCCGGCACCCGTGGTGCCTGCTGTTTCGTCGATGGCGCCGGTGCACATTCCGCGCTTTGCCGATGACCGCGACAAGGCTCCGTTCGTCACACGCTGCATTCTGGTGGTGGAAGACGAGCCGAATTTCGCCCATATCCTGTATGACCTGGCCCACGAACTGGGTTACCAATGCCTGGTGGCCCACGGTGCCGACGAAGGTTATGACCTCGCTCGCGAATTCCTGCCGGACGCGATCCTGCTGGACATGCGCCTGCCGGATCACTCCGGCCTCACCGTGCTGCAACGTCTGAAGGAGCACGCGGAAACCCGCCACATACCGGTACACGTGATTTCGGTCGAGGACCGGGTCGAAGCGGCGATGCACATGGGTGCCATTGGCTATGCCGTCAAACCGACCACCCGCGAAGAGCTCAAGGATGTATTCGCTCGCCTGGAAGCCAAACTGACGCAGAAGGTCAAACGTGTCCTGCTGGTTGAAGATGACGATCTGCAACGCGAAAGTATCGCGCGCCTGATTGGCGACGAAGACATTGAGATCACCGCTGTTGGCCTCGCCCAGGACGCTTTGGAGCTGCTACGCACGACAATCTACGATTGCATGGTCATCGACCTCAAGTTGCCGGACATGCTCGGCAACGATCTGCTCAAGCGCATGTCCACCGAAGACATCTGCTCGTTCCCGCCGGTCATCGTCTATACCGGGCGTAACCTGACCCGCGATGAGGAAGCCGATCTGCGTAAATATTCGCGCTCGATCATCATCAAAGGTGCACGCTCGCCGGAGCGCTTGCTGGACGAGGTCACACTCTTTCTGCACAAAGTCGAATCGCAGTTGTCCCATGAACGGCAGAAGATGCTCAAGACTGCGCGCAGCCGCGACAAAGTCTTCGAGGGTCGCAAGGTGTTGCTGGTCGACGATGATGTGCGCAACATTTTCGCGCTGACCAGTGCGCTGGAACACAAAGGCGCAGTCGTGGTGATCGGCCGTAATGGTCGTGAGGCGATTGAAAAGTTGAATGAAGTCGAGGACATCGATCTGGTGCTGATGGACGTGATGATGCCGGAAATGGATGGTTTCGAAGCCACCATTGAAATCCGCAAGGATCCGCGCTGGCGCAAATTGCCGATCATCGCGGTGACGGCCAAGGCCATGAAGGACGATCAGGAGCGCTGTCTGCAGGCTGGCGCCAACGATTACCTGGCCAAGCCCATTGACCTGGATCGCCTGTTCTCGCTGATTCGCGTGTGGTTACCGAAGATGGAACGTATTTAGTGGAACGCAGCACTCCAGCGGAACGAAACAGCGAAATCGAATTACGGCTGTTGATCGAGGCTATTTACCTCAAGTACAGCTACGATTTTCGCGACTACTCCGGCGCCTCGATCAAGCGCCGCGTGCAGCACGCGTTGAATCAGTTCGAATGCGCGACTATTTCGGCCCTGCAGGAAAAAGTCCTGCACGACCCGACCGCGTTCATGCAGCTCCTGCAATTGCTGACGATCCCGGTCAGTGAGATGTTTCGCGATCCCTCGCACTTTCTGGCGATACGCAAGGAAGTGGTGCCGTTGTTGCGCACGTACCCGTCGATCAAAATCTGGATCGCCGGTTGCAGCACGGGCGAGGAGGTGTATTCGATGGCCATCCTGCTGCGCGAGGAGGGCCTGCTCGATCGCACGATCATTTACGCGACCGACATCAATCCGCGGTCGCTGGACAAGGCCAAGCAGGGCATTTTCTCGATGGAGAACGTCCGTGCCTACACTGCCAATTACCAGCAGGCGGGTGGCCAGTGTTCCTTTGCCGACTACTACACGGCAGCGTATGGCTATGCGATCTTCGACAAGAGCCTGTGCGACAACGTGACGTTCGCCGATCACAGCCTGGCGACCGACAGCGTGTTCTCCGAAACGCAATTGATTTCCTGCCGCAACGTGTTGATCTATTTCAACAAGAAACTGCAGGATCGGGCGTTCGGGTTGTTCCATGAATCGCTGTGCCATCGCGGTTTCCTGGTACTTGGCAGTAAGGAGACGCTGGACTTTTCCAACTACGCCGGTCAGTTCGAACCCTTGGTTAAACAAGAACGGATCTACCGTAAAAAATGAACGAGGATTTCGATTTGCCTCGCGTCGAGGCGATTGTGGTCGGCGCTTCCGCTGGTGGCGTGGAAGCGTTGCTGACGCTGCTCGCGCCGCTGCGCGCGGGCTTCGTTCTGCCGATCATTGTCGTCCTGCACCTGCCCGAAGAGCGCCGCAGCCAATTGGCTGAAGTGTTCTCCCGGCGTCTGGATATGCCGGTGCATGAGGCCGTCGACAAACAGGACATTGTCGGCGGCACGGTGTATTTCGCCACACCGGGTTATCACCTGTCAGTGGAACACGACCGCAGCCTGTCTTTGAGTCTTGAAGACCGTGTGCATTATTCCCGGCCCTCGATCGATTACTTGTTCGAGTCGGCCGCTGACGCCTACGGCCCGGCGCTGGCTGCTGTGCTGCTGACTGGCGCCAATCATGACGGTGCGCGCGGCCTGGCTGAAGTCAAACGCCGGGGCGGACTGACCATCGTCCAGGACCCGCAAGAGGCGCAAGTCGCCACCATGCCTCAGGCTGCATTGAACATTCAGCAGCCGGATCATGTCCTACCCATTCACGGCATCGGCCGTCTGCTTGTCGAGCTGGAACGAATCGCATGTTGAGTAATATCCAAGCCAAACTGCTGATCGTCGACGATCTGCCGGAAAACCTGCTGGCGCTTGAAGCGCTGATCAAACGCGAAGACCGCACCGTCTACAAGGCGCTGTCGGCGGACGAAGCGTTGTCGCTGCTGCTCCAGCATGAGTTCGCCATGGCCATCCTCGACGTACAGATGCCAGGCATGAACGGCTTTGAACTCGCCGAGTTGATGCGCGGCACCGAGAAAACCAAGAACATCCCGATCATTTTCGTCAGCGCCGCCGGCCGTGAACTGAACTACGCGTTCAAGGGCTACGAGAGCGGGGCGGTGGACTTCCTGCACAAACCGCTGGATATCCACGCGGTGAAGAGCAAGGTCAATGTCTTCGTCGACCTGTACCGCCAGAGCAAGGCCATGAAGCAACAGGTCGAAGCACTGGAGCAGGCTCGCCGTGAGCAGGAGGCGTTGCTGCAGCAGTTGCAAAGCACGCAACTGGAGTTGGAGCAGGCTGTGCGGATGCGTGACGACTTCATGTCAATCGTCGCTCACGAAGTGCGAACGCCGCTCAATGGCCTGATACTCGAAACCCAGTTGCGCAAGATGCACCTGGCGCGAGACAACGCCGCAGCGTTCACCCTCGACAAGATGCATGCGATGGTCGATCGTGATGAGCGGCAGATCAAAAGCCTGATCCGTCTGATCGAAGACATGCTCGACGTGTCGCGCATTCGCACCGGCAAGCTGTCGATCCGGCCGAACCGTTTCGATCTGGTGCAATTGGTCAGCAATCTGCTGCAGAACTTCGCGCAGCAGATCGAGGCGGCGGAGACTGAAGTGACCTTTACCGCGAGTGATCCGGTAGAAGGCAATTGGGATGAGTTCCGCATCGAACAGGTCGTCTCGAATCTGATTACCAACGCCCTGCGTTACGGCGGTCGCAGCCCGGTTCAGGTGCGTGTCTATCGCCAAGGCAATGAAGCTCGGGTCGAAGTGCAGGATCGAGGCATCGGTATCAGCCCCGAGAACCAGAAGCGTATTTTCCAACAGTTCGAACGGGTTTCCGCCAAGACGGTAGTGGCCGGGCTCGGGCTGGGTCTGTTCATTTCCGAGCAGATCGTCGCCGCCCATGGCGGCTCAATCGTCGTCGAGAGTGAAATCAACGAGGGCGCCCTGTTTCGCGTTTGTCTGCCAATTCAGGAAAACGGCAGATCCGACGCAACCTCTGAGTGACCACACGGTCGTATCAGCAGCTATTGACCGAACAAAGGCTTCCCATGAGCGTAGATGCACAAGATGTAGTACTCGTCGTCGAGGACGAACCGGTTATCTTGATGATCCTGACCGATTACTTGTCAGGGCAGGGGTATCGCGTGCTGCAGGCCGAAAACGGCGAGCAGGCGTTCGAGATCCTCGCGAGTAAACCGCATCTGGACATGTTGATTACCGACTTTCGCCTGCCTGGCGGCATTTCCGGCGTGCAGATCGCCGAGCCTGCCGTGAAGCTGCGACCAGACCTCAAGGTGATCTTCATCAGCGGTTACCCGCAGGAGATCCGCGAGACCGGTAGCCCGATCACGCGCCGGGCACCGATTCTGGAAAAGCCATTCGACCTCGACGTTCTGCAGGAAAAGATCCAGGAGCTACTGGCCTGATCCAAAACACCTGACCTGAATATCTCCCTGTAGGAGCTGCCGGAGGCTGCGATCTTTTGATCTTGAAAACAAGATCAAAAGATCGTCCGATCGCGGCCCGAGCCTCCGGCAGCTCCTACAAGAAGTTTTTTGAGGGGGTCACCCACGAATCATCTCCCGCACCTTGGCGGTCAACAGGTCAAAGGTGAACGGCTTGGTGATCATCTGCATCCCGGAGTCCAGAAAACCGCCACGCACGGCGGCATGTTCGGCATAACCGGTAATGAACAGCACTTTCAGGCCGGGTCGATACTGGCGTCCGACCTCTGCCAATTGCCGGCCGTTCATGCCCGGCAATCCAACATCGCTGATCAGCAGATCGATACGTTGCGCCGAGTTCAGAATCGGCACGGCACCATCGGCGTCGCTGGCCTCCACATACGCGTAACCCAACTCGCCGAGCACTGCGCTGACCAGCACACGCACCGCCGGGTCGTCTTCGACGATCAGCACGGTTTCGCCGTCCAGTGCGTCCGGGGCTTGCTGGACATCGGTGTCAGGGCGCTCAAGCTCTTCGCCGCGAAAGCGTGGCAGATACAGTTTGACCGTGGTGCCCTGGTCGATTTCGCTGTCGATCGACACGTGCCCGTGTGATTGCTTGCTGAACCCGTAAATCATCGACAGGCCGAGCCCGGTGCCCTGGCCGATCGGTTTGGTGGTGAAAAACGGATCAAACGCGCGGTTGATCACGCTTTCCGGCATGCCGCTGCCGTTGTCCGTGACGCTCAACATCACGTATTCGCCGGGTTTCAGATTGCTGTAGGCCTCGGTGAAATCGTGCTGCAACACCTGATTGCTGGTTTCCACCACCAGTTTGCCGCCGTCTGGCATCGCGTCGCGGGCATTCAGGACGAGGTTGAGCAGGGCGCTTTCCAACTGATTGGGATCCGCTTCGGCTACCCAAAGCCTGTCGTCCAAGCGCATGTCCAACTGAATGCTTTCGTTGAGACTGCGTTGCAGCAGTTCGCCCATCGACAGCACCAGGGTGTTCATCTGCACGGCTTTGGAATCGAGTGACTGGCGTCGGGAAAACGCCAACAGACGGTGCGTCAGGCCGGCGGCGCGGTTGGCCGAGGTCACGCCCAGATCGATCAGGCTGTCCAGATCTTCCGTGCGCCCGCGCGCCAGGCGCCGGCGCAACAGCTCAAGACTGCCAATGATGCCGGTGAGCATATTGTTGAAGTCATGGGCGATGCCGCCGGTGAGCTGGCCGACCGCTTCCATTTTCTGCGACTGTCGCAAGGCCTCTTCATTATGTCGCAGCTGCGCGGTGCGCTCCTCGACCTGTTGCTCGAGGGTTTCCAGCGTTGACTGCAGGCGCCGTTCACTTTCACTCAGGTCGATCAGCCGATCGCGGGCGTCGTACTGTCGTCGTCGTCCGCGCAGGGCAGCGGAGACCAGGCTGACCAGCGTCGTTGGGTGAAATGGCCGCTCAAGGAACGTCACGTTACCCAGCAGTTTACTCAGTTGAGAGGAGGGGCCTTGTTCCTGACCGCCATGATGTGTCAACAGCACTATCGGCATATCTGACCATGCGGGCTGTTGTTCCAGATACTGGAGCAGTGCTTCCAGCTCCGGGCCACCCAACGCTTCAGCGGCGATCAGCAGCAAGCCTGCCCCGCGTTCAAGCTCTGAGCACAACGCGCCAAGTCCGGCGGTGACGAGGCCGTTGTAGCCGGCCTCGTTGAGGATCATCAACGCAATCTGACTGTCGCGGCCCAGGGGCGCGAGAATCAGCGCCCTCTCGGCCAGTGGCACGGAAACCGTCACGGGCTGCCTTCCTGAAGCAACGGATTACTTGCCCCCATATAAGTTGGAACACCGCGCAGTACGCCCTGGAAAGCCTCCAGCGGTTCACCGATGGTCATGCCTTGAGCCGAAATACGATATTCACGAATCGTCGACTCGTGGCTGCCGGTGCGTTTTTTGATGATGGAAATCGCCCGGCGGACTTTGCCGAGGGCTTCGAAGTAGCGCAACAGGATCACCGTGTCGGCCAGATAAGTGATGTCCACGGGAGCCTGCATATCGCCGACCAGACCATGTTGGGCAACGGTCATGAACGTCGCTGCACCTTTGCGGTTGAGGTACAGCAACAATTCGTGCATGTGCAGTACCAGCGCGTTTTCCTCGGGCATCGCTGCCTGATAACCGTTGATGCTGTCGATGACGACGGTTTTGATGTCGCCCTCATCGACGCAGCGGCGCACGCGGTGGGAGAACTCGCCGGGCGACAACTCTGCAGCGTCTACTTGCTCGATCAGCAGGTTGCCGGTGGCCTGCAAGGCCTTGAGGTCGATACCGATGTTTTTCATGCGTTCGAACAGCAGGCCTAATTCCTCATCGAAGATGAACAGCGCGGCTTTTTCACCACGGGCGACCGCTGATGCCGCGAAAATCATCGAAATCAGCGATTTGCCTGTGCCTGCCGGGCCGAGAATCAGCGTGCTCGAACCGGTTTCGATGCCGCCACCAAGCAGTGCATCCATTTCTTTGATGCCACTGGTCAATTGCAGACGTGAATAGTCGCCGCGATGCTCTGCGGCCACCAGCCTCGGGAACACATGCACGCCGTCGCCCATGATGGTGAAGTCATGGAAACCACCGCGGTATTTCTGCCCACGATATTTGACCACCCGCACACGACGTCGCTCGGCACCGTAGTTGGGCGTCAACTCCTCAAGGCGAATGACCCCGTGCGCTACGCTGTGCACGGTTTTATCGAGGGATTCGGTGGTGAGATCATCGAGTAGCAGTACCGTGGCGTCATAGCGCACAAAGTAGTGCTTGATCGCCAGGATCTGTCGGCGATAACGCAGAGAGCTTTGCGCCAGCAGGCGAATTTCGGAGAGGCTATCGAGGACCACGCGTGTGGGTTTGAAACGTTCGACCACTTCGAAGATCTGTTTGGTCGCTTCGCCCAGTTCCAGATCGGATGAATACAAAAGACTTTGCTGATGCTCGGCGTTGAGCAGGCTCTCTGGTGGGGTCAACTCGAAGATTTCGATGTTGTCACCCAGCTCCCAGCCATGGGAAAGCGCGCCTTGGCGCAATTCACGTTCGGTTTCCGACAGCGTGATGTACAACGAGCGTTCGCCGGCTCGCGCGCCGGCCATCAGAAAATGCAAAGCGACCGTGGTTTTGCCGGTTCCGGGCTCACCCTCCAGCAGAAAAACATGACCGCGAGACAAGCCACCGGCAAGGATGTCGTCCAGACCGACAACACCGGTAGCGGCTTTCGCACTGATCAACTCGTTAGATGTAGACAAAAAATGCCCTCTCATGACTAGGGGAATCGAGGCGGCTGACTGAAACAGACGGCCTGATTACTTGACCCGCGGGCGTGATGGCAGTTCCACATTTTCTTGGTGGGCAGGGGATTTATCCCTGATGGCCTGGGTAACAGGCTCTGGGCTGAGGAGGGCCGCTTCGCGCCCCATCGGGGATAAATCCCCTCGCCACAGGTCAGAGGCCTTGTTGGAGGGCCGGGTCGTCTGGATTCATTTGCTCAAGTTGCGCCAACAGGATCTGCACATTCTGCAACTGCCCGCTTTCTTTCCAGTAATTGATCAGCAGCACCCGCGCCTTGCGGTCAGCGGGATGGCGCTGGACGATTTCCTGTAGTTGTTTCTGCGCTGCTTCCAGTTCTTCGGCGCCATGCAGTGTGGTGGCGAGGTCGTAGCGATAATCCTTGTTGTCCGGCTCCAGTTCGACCGCTTTCGACAATCCGAGCAGCGCGTATTCGCGTTGACCGTGGTGCAATAGCCACAGGCCCAGGGCGTGTTGCAGATAGGCCGAATCAGGTTGCGCTTTCAGCTGCTGGGCGAGTAATTGGCGGGCTGCGTCGCTCTGGCCCAGACGATCGAGCACATCGATCTGCATGACCAGCGCCGACAAGTTACCCGGCGCCAGTCGCAGGGTGTTTTCCAGTGCGTCCTGGGCCTGTTTCAGTTCGGCATTGTGCAAATGCAGGCGCGCCAGTTGCGCGTAGGTTTCAGCGCTTGGTGGCTGGCCTTTGAGCACCTGTTCCCAGGCATCGATGCCTTGCTGCAATGGGCCGAAATACAACCCTAACTCATCCGGCGTCAGGCCAAGCAGGGCGTTAATGGCGGCGAAACGTACGGCTTGATCCTCATCATCGAGCAACGGCCCGAGCAACAGACTGCGTTGGCCGCCGGGCACGAGGCCAACCACACTCTTGATCGCCGCCAGACGCACTTCCGGGGCCTCGTTCTGCAGGTCGGCGTCAGCCAGCTTCAGTGCCTGCGGGCTCGGGTAGTTGGGCAACTCGGCATGCAGCCAGACGCGGCGCTTGACCGACAGATCCGGACGCCCCAATTGTTGATACAACTGACGCGCCGCGCCAGGCTGGCCGGCACGAGCGGCAGCCAACGCCTCGCTGTAACCATGCTTGATCGCTTCGGGCACCACAGGAGCGCTGGTACGCAGCGACAGCCAGGCGACGAGGATGACGAGTATCAGGCCAAGGCTGATAAGCAAGTAGCGGCGGGACTGATGCATGCAGGGTTCCGAAAGCAGGCGTACTTGAGCAGAACGGCAAGCTTCGGTCAGCTCGCGCCTTGAGTCAAACCCATTGCCTGCGAATCGCCCTACAAGTCGCGTCGACTTCGTAACCCGTCAGGCTTGCGATGCAGTGTCTACGCTTGCAGGAGTTGCTTTGACGAGTATGCCCATGCAAGCCCTGTTCATTTATTTCAAAGCGGTGATCCATCCCGGTCAGGCGGTGTTGCTGTTTGCCTTGCGCACCATCGTCGCGGGGTTGTTGACCCTGTATCTGGCGTTTCTGTTTGATCTCGACCAGCCCAAGTGGTCGATCATGGCGGTGGTCATCGTCAGCCAACCGTTGGCCGGCATGGCCCTGGCGCGCAGTTTTGGTCAGGTGATCGGTACCACCCTCGGTGCAGCGGTGGCAGTAGTGATCATGGCGATTTTCCCGCAGGCGCCGTTGCCATTCATCACCACCCTGGCGTTGTGGCTGGCGCTGTGCACGGCGGGCGGGACGTTGCTGCGCTATACCAGCTCACAGGCGTTCGTGCTCAGTGGTTACACCGCTGTGGTGGTAGCGTTGCTGGCGATTCCGGATCAGGACGGCACCTTTCTGCTGGCCGTCACGCGTGTGACCGAAACGTTGCTGGCAGTGGCTTGCGTCTGTGTGGTCAGCCTGCTGACGGCGCGGCCCGAAGCGGTGGCCAAGGGTTACTTTGCCAAGGTCGATCAGGTGATCAAACTGGTCGCCCGTCATGCCGCAGCAGTGATCCGCACGGAAGAGAGCGAGGCCGAGTTCCAGCGTCGACAAATGCAATTGCTTGGCGAGATCAGCGCGCTGGAGGGGCTGCGCCGTCATCTGTATTTCGATGCGCCGCGCTTGCGCAGTGCCAATAATCTGGTGCTGCTGTTGGGTAATCAGTTGATGTTACTGACCTCGAGGTTGACCGCATTGCGTCACCAGCGGCAGCTGCTCACCGAGCGTTGGGAGGGCGACTTGCCACTGGAGGTCCAGCAACTGCGCGCTGAAGAGCTGGCATTTCTCGACCAATTGGCAGAGCAGGGCCGTTCTTTGTCTGCCGACACCCGCCACGGCTTTGTCACTCTGCAGCATGAGTTCGAGGCGCTGGCCTACAAGGCCGAACAACTGACTGAAGACATGAGTGCCACGTTGCGCTCCCTGGCCTGGGCGTTGCGTTGGGAGCAGGCGCGGTTGTTACAACAACTGGAGCAGATCCTTGAACTGAGCGATGCCATTCAGGAGGGGCGCGAGGCCAGTTGCCTCTACCGCGGTCAGGCCAGTCCTTTGCATCTGGACTTCACCTTGGCATCGATGAACGCGATCCGCGCCTTTACCGCGCTGTTGGTGGCGGGGCTGATCTGGATAGAAACGGCCTGGGACGGCGCGCGCGGCGGGATGATTCTGGTGGGTATCCTCTGTTCGTTGATGGCGACGTTTCCGCGACCGTTGATGGCGGCGCAGAGTTACGCTCGCGGGCTGGGGTTGGCACTGCTGGTGTCGGCGGTTTATCAATTCATGCTGGTCCCGGCCGTCAATGATTTCGAATGGCTGGCCTTGCTGCTCGCCCCCTTGCTTTATGTGATTGCAGTCGGTCTGGCGAGCCCGGCGACGGCAGGGATCGGCATGGGCCTTGGTTTGTCGAGTTTTCTGATGCTCGGCCCGCAGAATATCGGCACCGGGCAGAACACTGCGATTCAATGGTTCGAGTTCGCCGGTGCCTATGTCAGCGCAGCGATGCTTGCCCTGATCGTTTATGCGTGGATCTTTCCGTTTCGTCCGGCGTGGCGAATTCGGCGTTTATATAAAGAGGCTCGCGAACAGGTGTATGAGCTGACCAAAACGCCTGCTACCGATGAGCAACAGTTTGCCTTTGAAAGCCGCATGGTGGATCGCCTGACCAGCATGCTGGGCCTGCTGCCCGCAGTGAACGATCGGGCGATGCAGCAACTGTATGAAATCAGTCTCGCCTGTGTCGCGCTGGGTGTGGCGATGCATCAATTGCGACAGCAGGCACACAACAATCAGTTGCTCACGGATGCATTCAGTCAACGGTTGTCCAAGGCACTGCGCAAGACCGGACGCTTTGTTGCGGGGCGCCCGGAGGTGCAACTGGCGCCGTTGCTGGACGCCTTGCATGCATTGGGCGATGAACTGGACACGCTGCATGTCGCCACTCACGAGCATTTATGGTCGGTGTTTCGTATGCGCGTAGCCTTGCTGATTGTCGTGTCATTCCTGGAACGCCACGGCGACGATCTACAACGCGCAGCACCACAGGGAGATCCAGCCCTTGCCCATTGATTTCGAGGTGGGTGGCGTTTATCTGCCGCCGATTGCCCAGGCCTTGTTGCTGGCGATACCGATATTTCTTGTGCTCGACTGGTTGTTGCGGCGGCTGGGTGTGCTGCGGCTGGTCTGGCATGAAGCCCTGTTCGAAGGTGCCTTGTATGCCTGCGTCTGTGCCGCACTGATTTTGCTGATGGGAGCCTGAAGCCTTGAAAGTGTTATTCGCTCGATTGATGACGCTGGCGGTGGTGATTCTCGCCATTGTGCTCGGCTGGTTTGCCTGGGAGCACTACACCCGCGCACCGTGGACCCGCGATGCCCGGGTGAGGGCGGATGTGGTGACGCTGTCGGCCGATGTGTCTGGACGCATCATCAGCCTCGCGGTGCAAGACAACCAGCATGTCGACAAAGGCCAATTGTTGATGGAGATCGACCCGGCGCGCTACACGTTGGCCGTCGAGCATGCGCGGCGTTCGGTTGAAGTGGCCAAGGCAACCCTGGGTCAGTCGCAAGCTGCGATCGTGGCGAGCGAAGCGTTGCTCAAACAACGCCAGAGCGAAGAGCGTCGTCGCCGTACGCTCAAACAGGGCTTCGCGATTTCAGGCGAAGAATGGGAGAAATCCAGCACCGATGTGGCGGTGGCACAGGCCGATCTGTTGCGCAATCAGGCTAACCTCGGGCTGGCCGAAGCCAACGTGCAATTGGCGATTGCCGCGCAGACCCAGGCCGAGCTGGATTTGCAGCGTACCCGAGTCGAATCACCGGTCAGCGGCTACGTGACCAACCTGCTGACACGCGAGGGCGATTACGCCGTGAGCGGCGGAGCCTTGTTGGCGCTGGTCGACAGCGATTCGTTCTACATCAGCGGCTATTTTGAAGAAACCAAATTGCCGCGCATCGAGGAGGGGGATCGGGTGCGGATTCAATTGATGAGCGGAGAAACCTTCGGCGGGACGGTGCAGAGCATTGCTTTCGCCATCGCCGACCGCGAAAACGCGCCGGGCAGTCGGCTACTGGCCAATATCAACCCGAGTTACACCTGGGTAAAACTGGCGCAGCGGGTGCCGGTGCGCATTGATATCGATACTGACTATGCTGGCAAAAACCGCTTGCGCGCCGGGACGACAGCGACCGTTACCATCCTGGAATAACCTCACCCACAGGGGTGAATCATCAGGCACAAAAAAGCCCCGCGACCGAATGATACGCGGGGCAAAAAATTGGTTGGTTGCGGCCAACCAAAGGAGCTCTTTAACAATCGATTACTGGCTGGCGACGGTCTCCGGCTGCCAGCCACCACCAAGGGCCTTGTAGATCGCGACAATGCCGCGATACAGATCAACTTCGGCCTGGGCCTGGCTGTCTTCGGCATTCAGACGTTCACGCTGTGCGTCGAGCAGCACGAGGAAGTCGGTAGTGCCTTCGCGGTAGCGAATCTCGGCCAGATCAGCAGCCTTGCGGCTCGATTCGCTCTGACGGATCAGCGAGATCAGACGCTGCTGACGTTTACCGTAATCACTGAAAGCGTTTTCCGACTCTTCCAGGGCCAGCAGCACTTGCTGCTCATAGGTCGCCAGCGCGCCTTCGGCGTCAGCATCGGCGCCGCGCAAACGTGCGCGCACGCTGCCCAGGTCGAACGCTGCCCACGTAATGCTCGGGCCCAGCGCCCAGGCGTTGGCCGCCGAAGAACCGATTTGCGAGCCACGCCCAGCCGTCCAGCCGAGGAAACCGCTGAGGCTGACTCGCGGGAACAGATCGGCTTTGGCTACGCCGATGCGCGCCGTGGCCGAAGCCAGTTTGCGTTCAGCGCTGAGGATGTCCGGACGACGTTGCAGCAGTTCGCCCGGATCACCGATTGGCAAGGCTTTGGCAATCGCCGGCAAGTCTTTTGGACTCAGGTCGACGGTCAGTTTGTCCGGACGCTGACCCAGCAGGGTAGCGATGCGGTTTTTCTGCCGAACCTGCTCGGCCTGCAATTGCGGCACGCTGGCTTCGACCGAAGCCAGGCGTGCATCGGCACGTTCGACGTCGAGCTGATCACCGACGCCGGCGTCACGCAGGCTGATGGTGATCTTGCGTGACTCGACCTGATTGTTCAGGTTGGCCAAGGCGATCTTTTCGCGCAGTTGCGCACCACGCAGTTGACCGTAAGCGTCCACCAGTTCGGCAATCATGGTGACTTGCAGTTGGTACAGATCAGCTTCGACCGCTTGCTGCTCGGCGTCGGCCGACTCCAGATTGCGCTGGATACGCCCGAACAGGTCCAGCTCCCAGGCCATGTCCAAGCCCAGGTCATAGCGTTCGCTGTTGACCCGTTTGGTGGTCTGGCCAGGGATTTGCCCCTTGGCCAGATCACTGCTGGCGCGGCTGGTGATGGTCGGCATCGCGTCGTTGCTGACGTCGTCACGAATCGCCCGGGCGGCTTTCCAGCGAGCGAACGCTACGCGCAGTTCACGGTTGCCTTGCAGCGATTGCGTGACCAACTGGTTGAGGGTCGGATCATCGAACTGCTGCCACCAGATGCCTTCGAATTTCGAACGGTCGAAGTTCTTTTGCCCGGCGGCGCCGTCGGTGGCGGTGGTGATGGTGGCCGCCTCCGTGGCTGGGGTCTTGTAGTCGGGGCCGACGGCGCAGGCGCTGAGGGCCAGTACCAGCAGACTCGGCAGGAAGACTTTCAGACTCATTGTTGCGCCTCCAATTTCAGGGCCTTGGCCGCTTTGCGCTGCTCGCCGCGTTCAACAAAGTTACGGATCAGTACGTAGAACACTGGCGTCAGCAACAGACCGAAGAAGGTCACCCCGAGCATCCCGGAGAACACCGCCACACCCATGGCGTGACGCATCTCGGCACCGGCACCGCTGGAGAACACCAGTGGCACCACACCCATGATGAACGCGAAGGAGGTCATCAGGATCGGCCGCAGACGCAGACGGCAGGCTTCCAGTACCGCAGCGAGCGGGTTGAGACCTTCTTCCTGTTTGTCCTTGGCAAACTCGACGATCAGAATCGCGTTCTTGCAGGCAAGTCCCACCAGTACGATCAAACCAATCTGGGTGAAGATGTTGTTGTCACCGCCCGAGACGATCACACCGGTGATGGCCGACAGCAGGGTCATCGGTACGATCAGGATCACCGCCAGTGGCAGGCTCCAGCTTTCGTATTGAGCGGCGAGCACCAGGAACGCCAGCAGTACGCAGAGCGGGAACACGAACAGCGCGGTGTTGCCGGACAGAATCTGCTGGTAGGTCAGGTCGGTCCATTCGTAGGTCATGCCGTTCGGAAGTTCTTCCTTGAGCAGTTTCTCGATGGCTTTTTCCGCTTGGCCAGAGCTGTAGCCTGGAGCTGCGGCACCGTTGATTTCAGCAGTGATGAAGCCGTTGTAGTGCATCACGCGATCCGGGCCCGAGGTGTCGCTGACCTTGATGAAGGTCGCCAGCGGGATCATTTCGCCTTTGTTGTTACGCACTTTCAGCTGACCGATCTGATCGGATTCGAGGCGGAACTGTTGCTCGGCCTGAACGTTGACCTGATAGGTGCGGCCAAAGCGGTTGAAGTCGTTGGCATACAGCGAACCCAGGTAGATCTGCAGGGTGTCGAAGATGTCGCTGACGGCGACGCCGTGGGTCTTGGCTTTTTCACGGTCGATGGCGGCATCGACCTGCGGCACGTTCACTGTGTAGCTGGTGAACAGGCCGGCCAGTTCCGGCACGTTGTGGCTTTTGTTGATGATGTTCATGGTTTCTTTGTACAGCTCGTCGTAGCCCAGGTTGCCCCGGTCTTCGATTTGCAGACGGAAACCACCAATGGTGCCCAGACCTTGTACCGGCGGTGGCGGGAAGATCGCCATGTACGCTTCCTGAATATTCGCGAACTGGCCGTTCAAGGCACCGGCAATCGCACCGGCGGACATGCTCGGGTCTTTACGCTCGTCGAAGGGTTTCAGGGTCACGAACACGATGCCAGCGTTCGGGCTATTGGTGAAACCGTTGATCGACAGGCCCGGGAACGCTACGGCACTTTCCACGCCTGGCTGTTTAAGGGCCAGGTCGGACATGCGCTTGATCACGTCTTCGGTGCGATCCAGGCTGGACGCGTCCGGCAATTGGGCGAAAGCCACCAGGTACTGCTTGTCCTGGCCAGGCACGAAACCGGTCGGGGTGTTGGCGAAGCCGAAGAAAGTCAGCACCATCAGGCCTGCATACAGCAGCAGAGCGATGCCGCTGCTGCGGATAACCCGGCCAACCGTGCCGACGTAGCCATGACTGGCGCGGTCGAAGAAGCGGTTGAACGGACGGAACAACCAGCCACCGAAGATCTTGTCGAGTACTTTGGAGAAGCGGTCTTTCGGTGCATCGTGGCTTTTCAGCAACACAGCGGCCAGTGCTGGCGACAGGGTCAGCGAGTTGAACGCCGAGATCACGGTCGAGATCGCGATGGTCAGTGCGAACTGCTTGTAGAACTGACCCGTGAGGCCGGAGATGAAGGCCGCCGGGATAAACACCGCACACAGCACCAGTGCCGTGGCAATGATCGGGCCGGTCACTTCACGCATCGCCCGTTTGGTCGCTTCGACCGGTGTCAGTCCGAGCTCGATGTTCCTTTCGACGTTCTCCACCACCACGATCGCGTCGTCGACCACGATACCGATCGCCAGTACCAGACCGAACAGCGACAGTGCGTTGAGCGAGAAGCCGAACAGGTGCATCACCGCAAACGTACCGATCAACGATACCGGCACCGCCACCAATGGAATGATCGAGGCGCGCCAGGTTTGCAGGAACAGAATCACCACCAGCACCACGAGGATCAGTGCTTCGAAGAGGGTATGAACCACCGCTTCGATCGAGCCGCGCACGAAGATCGTCGGGTCATAGACGATGCTGTAGTCCATGCCTTGCGGGAAGCCTTTTCTCAGCTCGTCCATCTTCGCCCGAACTTCGTTCGAGATATCGATGGCGTTGGAACCTGGGCGCTGAAAGATCGGGATCGCCACGGCGGGCTGGTTGTTCAACAACGACCGCAGGGCGTATTGGCTGGAACCCAGTTCGACGCGAGCGATGTCTTTGAGCCGAGTGATTTCACCGTTGTCGCCTGCGCGAATGATGATGTTCTCGAACTCTTCTTCAGTCACCAGACGGCCCTGAGTGTTGACCGACAGCTGGAAGCTCTGGGCATTCGGGGCAGGGGGGGAGCCCAATTGACCGGCCGCCACCTGACGGTTCTGCTCACGAATCGCGGTGACCACATCGGTCGCGGTCAGATTGCGCGAAGCGGTCTTGTTCGGGTCGAGCCACACGCGCAGCGAGTAGTCACCCATACCGAATAACTGCACATCACCCACACCACCCAGACGAGCCAGCTCATCCTTGATGTTGAGGATCGCGTAGTTGGACAGGTAGAGCATGTCGTAGCGCTTGTCCGGGGAGGTCAAGTGCACAACCATGGTCAGGTCGGGCGAAGCCTTGTCGACAGTGATACCGATGCGCGTCACTTCCTCGGGAAGTTTCGGCTCGGTGCGCGTCACCCGGTTTTGCACCTGCACCTGCGCATTGTCCAGGTCAGTGCCCAGGGCGAAAGTGATGGTCAGGGTGATCTTGCCGTCAGCGGTCGACTGCGAGGACATGTACAGCATGTTCTCGACGCCGGTGATGGCTTGCTCCAGGGGAGCGGCCACGGTTTCACCGATGACTTTAGGGTTGGCGCCCGGGAAGTTGGCACGTACCACCACGGTTGGCGGCACGACTTCCGGGTATTCACTGATCGGTAACTGGAACAGCGAGATCGCACCGGCGATCAGGATCAACAGCGACAGCACCGCTGCGAAGATCGGCCGTGAAATGAAGAATTGGGAAAAATTCATCGGAGTTGTCGTCCCTTAACCGCGTGGGGTCGTAGCAGCCAGCTTCACAACCGCACCGGACGCACCTTTGGCAGGGGCGATTTTGGGCAGGTTGCTGGCTTCCAGCGCTTGACGTTGTTGAGCGAGTGCCGCGATGGTTTGCTCGCTGGCCATCGGGATCACTTCAGGAGTGACCGGTGAGCCAGGACGTACCCGTTGCAGGCCCTTGACGATGATCGTGTCGTCCTTGTTCAGGCCGGTACGGACGACGCGCAGGCCTTCGATTTTCGGACCGAGTTCGACGGCGCGGTAGGTGGTTTTATTATCGCCATCCATTACCAGCACAAATTTCTTGCCGAGGTCGGTGCCGACGGCTTCGTCGTTGATCAGCATGGCGTTGTAGGTGCCGCTGCCGACCAGTTTCAGCCGTGCGTACAGACCCGGGGTGTAGGTGCCGTCGCTGTTGTCGAACACCGCGCGACCACGAATGGTGCCGGTTTTCGGATTGACCTGGTTGTCGACGAAGTTCATTTGGCCGAGGTGCGGGTTGCCGTCTTCATTGGACAGGCCCATGTACACCGGCGTCGTTGCCCCGCGCTGACCGTTGCGGGCGAGTTGGGTGTATTTGAGGAACACACGCTCGTCGGCGTCGAAGTAGGCGTAAACCTTGTCGGTGGAAACCACGCTGGTCAGGGCCGTGGTGTCGGCGGTCACCAGGTTGCCGGCGGTGATCTCGGCACGGCTGACGCGACCGCTGATTGGCGAAGTGACGCGGGTGAAGCTCAGGTTAAGTTTGGCCAGATCCAGTTGCGCTTGCAGGGCACCGACGGCGGCGCGGGCTTCTTGAGCGGCGCTGGTGCGCGAGTCGGCGAGTTCGGCGGAGATGGCGTTGCTGGCACGCAGACGCTCACCTCGTCCTGCTTCGTTTTCACTGCGAGTGGCATTGGCGCGAGATTGCGCGACGAGGGCTTCGAGGCGGCGAACCTCGGCCTGGAACGGACGCGGGTCGATCTGGAACAGCAGGTCACCTTTCTTGACCAATGCGCCTTCAGTGAAGGCGACGTCGTCGATCTGGCCGGAGACCCGTGGACGGATTTCAACGGTTTCCGGCGCTTCGAGGCGGCCGGTGAATTCGTCCCATTCGTTGACCGGTTGTTCCAGCACCTTGGCCACGCTGACTTTGGCAGCTGGTTGGGTGGCGGCAGTCTCCGGAGTCTTGCCGCAAGCGCTCATCACCAGTACGGCCAACAAGGCCAACGGGAAGCGCAAATGTTTAAGTGACTGTTCCATGGATGCATCCGCCAATGTATTGAAGATGGGCGGATGATGCTCGGCGGGGTGTGATGGCACGAATCGAATGAAGCAAAGGTAACTATCATTCGGAATGATATAAGACCAAACCGAGCCCTCTAGCATGCACCTTTCGTTAGGGTGCTATCAATCTCTTTGAGGGCAATTCTGTGTTGCTCCGCGTGCAAAAGTCAGGAGCGAGGCTGAGCGGCGGGGATTATGTGACGATTAAAAAACTGTGGCGAGGGAGCAAGCTCCCTCGCCACAGAGGTCTTAGAGTTTCGGCAGTTGCCCGATGCGGCCCATCATTTCGGTGACGATTTGCAGATCGAGCAAGAACTGGTCAACAGTCTTGAACTCGCCGTCAGTGTGCCCGGTGTATTTCACCTCCGGACGCGCCAGGCCAAATTGCACGCCGTTCGGCAGTTCATGAACCGATGTCGCGCCGGCGGATGTGCCGAACTCGTGCTTCATACCGAGGTTTTCCGTAGACACCGCCAGCAATGCCTTGACCCATTCACCTTCCGGGTTGCGGTACATCGGTTCGGCCACCGAGTAGTCGAAGTCTACCGCTACGTGAGTTTTCTTCGTCCAGGCACTGAGTTTGTCAGCGATTTCAGCCTTGAGTTTTTCTGGCGACTTGCCCTTTGGCACGCGCAGGTTCACCGCCAGTTTGAAGGCTTTGTCATCCTCACCGACATACGTCAGCGAAGTGGTCAGCGGCCCCATGAATGAATCGGAAAAACCAACGCCGAGTTTTTTGCCCAGGTAATCCAGGCCCCAGTTGTCGGCGGCGTAACGGGCGGCATCGGTGAACTGGTTGTGCTTGAGCGCTACCTTGCCGTTCAGGCTATTGATCAACACCAGCATGCGCGCCACTGGGTTAACGCCTGATTCTGGCTCGGAGGAGTGCGCGGAAACGCCGGTCACCGTCAGCTTGACGTCTTTACCGTCAACCTTGGCAGCCACTTCGAAGTTGCCGCCATTGTGTTTGGCAAACTCGTTGCCAGCCTCTTGCAGACTGGCGGCCAGTTCGGCAGGTTTGTCGGTCACCAGTGTGACGACGGACGCCGATGGAATCTGGTTGGTTGCCAGGCCGCCAGTCATCGATGTGATTTCCGCGCCTTTACCTTCAGCTGTGCGTTTGGCAAATTTGGCCATCACGGTGCCGTAGCCTTTTTCGGCAATCACGACTGGATAACCACCATCCAGCGCCATGTTGTAGGCCGGCGTCGGGTTGTGTTCGAAGTAGTAAGGAATCGCGTCGCCACTGGTTTCTTCGGTGGTGTCGACCAGCAACTTGAAGTTACGTGCCAGCGGCAGCTTCTCTTCCTTGATGACTTTCATCGCGTACATCGCGACGACGATGCCGTTCTTGTCATCCTCGGTGCCGCGACCGTACATGCGATCACCAATCAGGGTGACCTTGAACGGATCAAGCTTGGTGCCATCCTTCAGCACCCAGTTTTCCGGGGTCACCGGTACCACGTCGGCGTGGGCGTGAATGCCGACAACTTCATCGCCTTTGCCTTCGAGGGAAATCTCGTAAACGCGGTTGTCGACGTTACGGAACTTCAGGTTGAAAGACTCCGCCAGGCTCTGGATCTTGCCGGCAATTTTGATGAACTCAGGATTGTCGTGTTGTGCCACACCTTCCTTCTGGAAAGTCGGGATCTCGACCAGTTCGCGCAGGGTTTCCAGCGCGGCTTTGCCGTATTTCACGCGGGTGTAGATACCGAGCAGGCGGTGAACTTCGTTCAGCTGTTCGGCGGTCAGGGTCTTGTTGTTGAGGAAGGCGCTGATGGCCGGACTGAGATTTTCGCTTTTGGCGATATCGCTCTTGGCCAGGCTTCCCAGAAACTCGCGAAAATCCGTCACGCTTTTGTCGTCGAAGGATTTCAGGATGACCGCGCTCTGCTGTGGGGTAATGTTTGCTTGAGCGGCGCTGGTGAATGACGCGAGGCTGGCCAGCATCAGGGTAGCGACGGCCAGTTGCTTGAGGGAGAAATCCATTACGGAGGCTTTCCTTTGCAGGACAGTGAGTAAAGCGTGTCTCAACGCTGAGACACATGCATTTACAAACTAACACCGTGCCAGAGCATTGCGGGAGCCCTGAAAGGGGAACTGTCGCACAGAAATGCAAAAGCGGCGCAGAAACGAAAAAGCCCGAAGCGTAGGCCCGGGCTCTTTATTGGCGAATCTTCCGTCGATCGACGGCGCAGAATTCAGTCAGAGACTGTCAGGGTTACCCAAAAACATTTTGACTAGGCTCTAGGACGGTAGTTTCACAACAAAAAGCGCATTTTGCCTCCAATCGCGGCGAGTGTGCAGAGCGACTGCTAATTACGATTATATGAAAGCTACTATACGGCGCTTGCTGGCCTTTAGTGTGTCCTCCCACTATGAGGGGGAGCGGCGGCTACGTTCTTGCGATGAGCTGGCACCCCTAATTCCCAAAGCTACAAAACGGCATGCTCACTATACCGGTGGGAAAGTGAGCGTAACCCAGATGTGATAACGTCTCGTGCCTCAGCAAGCCGCGAAGACAAAGGAGTTCGTGTGGATAGGGATTGGGTAAAAGATCTGATTGAGAATTTTTCTTCGGCCACGATCGGTGAAATGGACATCCCGAAGCTAATCAACGACAAGCACCTGAACACGCCCAATCGGCTGTTCAAAATCAGAGCCTGCGGCGAGTTCGCGCTGAAGAACCTGGCTGAGAAAACCCTCTATCTGAGCGTAGCCAATGAATTTAACGATCCCTACGACACGGCATTCTGGGTTGATTACCGGAAGCTCGCTGCTTGGGAAAAACTCGATGAACTTGGCTTTAGCGATGATCAAGTCGCCACTGCGCTTGAATCCGAGGATCCGATCTCAGCTGTAGTAGCACTGGCTTCGGCTCAAGAGCCCCCATCATGAACGTTGCTCACTGGCTCCATGAAGTCGGAGTCTTAGCGCCAAATCACCAGGCCGGGCAGCTCCCATGGCTAATTGAACAGCTCAAAAGCAGCTACAAAATCTGCAGCCTAAGCGAGCGTGTGGATTCGGTGTTGATGTGGAGCCACTATGGCTACAACCACACTGGCTTTGCCATGGAATACGACTTCGCAGGGCTTCATCGGAATAAGCTTCCTACCCTTACGCTATGGCCCATCGCATACACAAATCAACTGTTCGACGCCACTCACATTCTCAGAGCCCAACGCCGGGAGAATAACTACAACGAGCTTTATGGAATTGCCGCCTCGTTGTTCAAGGCTGTCGATTGGCAGTACGAACGAGAGTGGCGTTTAGTGGTTCCAGACAACGATAGTGAGATCAAAGGCTTCAATGTTGCTGCGCCCCTGAAGGCCGTCCATCTTGGGGCTAGGATCTCGGATCCTGACGCACTCCAGATTTTGAAGATCTGCAGTGAAATCGACATACCGGTTTACAAGGTCACGCTTGCGCCTAACGAGTACCGGATGATCTCCGAGCTTACTAACCTGGACGCTTGGTGTTCCTTTCGTAAAATCAGCGTATTTTCTTAAGCAGTCCTTCTCCCGTCGATACCCACTTCACAGCTTGAGATGAAGGCACGAAGCTTTTTGACAAACAGGCATTTTGAAGTTTGGATTAACGAAGATGCGCCTGCTGCGGATAGCATGCAGAACGGTTGGGATGCCTGTTGCAGGCGGTCAGGAATTGCGATGTGCTGCTTCTGCTTTCTAATGGCAATATCGGGTGGACTAGCCGCATTCAG
This sequence comes from Pseudomonas sp. TH08, assembly GCF_016651275.1. NCBI lineage: Bacteria > Pseudomonadati > Pseudomonadota > Gammaproteobacteria > Pseudomonadales > Pseudomonadaceae > Pseudomonas > Pseudomonas sp. TH08. The sequence goes on from NZ_JAEKEE010000004.1 coordinate 124,251, forward strand.
TGCAGTGACGCCAATGCTGAGCATCGTGATCAACAATCTTTTTGCATTATCTTGCCAAATCTATCGATAAGCCCCATGAAAAACTGAACTAATCATGGAACAATAAAGACCTGGAGGTCATGTGGGTATCCTGGATTTTCGTGAAATTCCTTCCGCCAGCCCTAAGCTGCGAAAGGCTAGAAAAGAAGCGTTGATGAAGGAGGAGCTGGATGCGTTTGAAAAATTTGCGGAAGAATATTTTGAAAAGGTGTTGGGCGGCGTTGTACAGGCTGGCACCACAAGAGGCCCCGATAATGATATGGACCTTAAGGTCCAATTGAATGGTGAAACTCTGCTAGTCAGTTGCAAGCATTATGTCGATGGTGATAACGCCGTGGGTGCCGATCAAGAATACGATCCGGTGTCAGCCATCTATTCCAATGGCTGCACGAAATTCATCGGCTTCTACTCCACGGTTCCCAGTGCCCCTTTAATCACAAAGCTGGAAGGCTTGAAGAGCAACAAACGCATACCTTTTGACTACGAGATCCTTAAAAACTCGGATATCGAGTCACGCCTTCTAGATAAAGACAGCGTCGTAGGTTGGTTATTTGCCGCCCGATATTTTCCCGTCAGTTACGCCAACCTGTTCAGGCGATTTGTCGTTCCTCTTGAGCACTACAAAGAGAAAGATTTGAAAAAATCGCCCCAAGCAGCTGGAGTCTGGATGGCCCCTTTGGTGGGATCTTCTCCGGTGCAGGCGTTGATAAGGCTCAAATTATCCATGAGGCAAACGATGCATTAACCAATAATGTCCACTCCAGTTTTTTCACTGAAGCATTAAAAGACGCCATCGATTGTTTCCCAGAGTACTTCAGATACCGTGCGGATGCGGATCTGCAAGCGTTGGAAAATAGTGATATCTCACCTGATTGGGATAGGGCTCTGACATATGAGGGTGGGATGGATTGTAATTTACCTATTATGGTATGCGGCCTCTGGTCTTTTTGGTGCCCCAGACGAGCGCTTGAAAAATACCTGATTTTTACGCAAGCCTCAGAACTGTTGAATGATCCGCCTGACAGCAAAGCATTAATTATTGCCCGCGCGCAACAAAGCCTAGCTTATTCCTCATTTTTGTCCGTCGGCAGCATCGCGCTTAAGTCCTCAGGTAAATATCGAGATATATTTTCCAGGCTGACTGCTTTTTGTCAGCTTTCACTTCCAGAATACGGGGGCGCGAACAGTACAAGTTTTAGGCGGAAGACTGGCGAGCGGGTCCTCTGGAAGTTCAAGGCAGGCGAGGGGTTGAGCTTTCTATTTGACAGGATTTTGGACAACTCGAAACAAACATAACTTGGGCCAGCAAAAGGCACAGATCAGTGAGGGAGAGCTCGATCATGTAAGGTTGTCCGTCGGTGAATGTTTTTGACGGACGTAAGGCTTGCAGATATGGCTGCCGAACGCCGCTTCCTTGGCGGTCAAAGTGGAGCTGCCCCAGATGTCCACCGGCTCTAACATCTGTGGCACTCCTTGGCTTAGCTTGTCACCATTTGCTAGCCAGATACGGCCTGAGATCCTCCAGGTCGTGTGGGAGCTTCTGATGACAGACCATGCCGAGGTAAGTCGCCGCCCGGGTGGCGCCCACATATAGGAACCGCTCGAACAGCGTCGGTTTTGCTTCGACGAGCTCGTCCAGCCCGATGAAGAACACTGCTTCGAACTCGAGCCCCTTAATGTGTTGAACATCGAAAACCCGGATATCGGATTGGTTACCCAATGACTGGCCATCGACACAGGGGACTGCGAGCAGACTTCTGCTCGCTAGCTTCTCGGTAAGGGCTTCGGAGATGGGTTTCACGTGCGACTCGGAAGCGACCAGGATGGCAATCGTAGGCACCGGTTCATTTTTGGAGCGGATGTGATCCTCAATCTCGAAGATTCTCTCTGCTACCCAGGTGACGACGCTTTCGCCCTGGAGGTTTTCCCCGAGCACCGGCTGAACCCCTTCGTGAGAGGAATGCTCTGGCAGGCTGCCTACAGCTTTGGCGTCTCCATCCATATGCTGCAGTAGCTTGATGGCAAAGCTGTTCAGAAGACGACTCTGTCGATAAACCGTGTTGATCCGCTGAGACGTGAGGCGAGGGGAGATCCACTCGAGCTGATCCAAATGCTTGAGGCCATTCCCTGTGATCCGTTGGTTGAAGTCTCCGCAGGCGAAGAACGACTCAATGGTAGGGTCAGTCAGGCTCTCCATGCATGCAAGCTGGAGGAGCGAGAAGTCCGTGGCTTCGTCCACTAGGACTTGCTGCAGGAACTGGCTCGAAATCCTGGCCAACTCGGTGAAGCGAGGTTCGTTGATATGCCGCTTCACGAAATCTTGGCGGATGAGTTCGCGAGCGGATCGAAGCATGAGGAGGAGAATTGCGTCGAGTTCTGTCTCATCAATGTGGGAAGCGTGCTCTGGCCGCTGATAGCTATACCGATCAAGCGTCATGGTGTCGCGACGGAATGCTCTGTAGCTCGTAGGGACATCAAGTACGTAGCGTCTCCATGCATTCCTGAAGCGCCGTAGCGCGTTTTGGAAGCACATCTCTCGCCCAAGCGTTTTAAGCCATTCATCTGAGGGGACTCGATCCCCAAGCCAGTCTCGTATCTGAGCCGCACGGCTTGCCTTACCTAGATTGCCATTACGATAGCGAGTACGGGCATAGGTCTGGAGAAACTTTTGGTAAGCTGCGAATGCTTTGAGCTCTGCGGTGTGCGTGGGTGTGCCTGTTCCTTCCTCTCCGTTATCATCATCAAATTCGGCACCATCCTCGTCTTCATCATCGTTTTGGCCGAGGCCTTCGAGAAAGGTGGCCATCTCCCCGAAGACAGCATTGTTCCGGTTATGGAGAAGGTTACCTTGCTGTTGTATCAGCTTATCTGAGGTTGCACGACTAGCTTTGAGCATAGGGTCAATCCGCGCCTCGAGATTGTTCCACTCGGCATAGGCGCTCAGCAGCCCTTCTGGCTGAAGCCCATCGACCGTGGCAAACAGCTTGTGCACAACTGCGTCTACTAGGTTAGGAGCCGAATCTTTCAGCAGAATTGCTCCTTCCTTCAGGGAGGAGAGGAGGCGGCTTTGGTGTAGTGACTTGAAATCGGCGAACCACTGGCGCGGATCATCGTTGATGTCCATCGGGGCGAATTGGCGATCCTCTTTGAGGATGCATGTGCCACCGCTGCCCGTCTTGAGGATGCCAAATGTCGACCTTGCCAGCTCATGTCGGCGCTTGCTCCAGGTCTTGATGTTCTCGTCAGAAGCCGTGACATTCTCACGGCTGAAGGCCTCTTTGACGTAATGCTTTAAGAGGTCTGAAGGCGTGAACATCATCCAGCGCGAGCGCTTAGACTGAGGGCCCAGCAGAAGGCGTTCGTCTTGGCTAAGGGCTTCCCAGTCCAGCTTCTGGCCGAGACGTTTGATCAAGGTGGTTGTCTTGCCTGTCCCGGGAGGGCCCAGGATGATTAGCTGGTGGTCTACTGAGAGGCGAAAGATTTCGTCCTGGAATTTGTCGAGAATCGCTTGGTCTCGAAGGGCCATAGCCTTTCGGATTTCGTGACGCACACCTTCCCGGACCTTCTCGGTTTCGGACTTGCCGCCAAGCATGGCGAAGAAGGCATTGCTGTCGTCCGGTTGGATAACTTTACGAAGAGAAGGAATCGTCTGAGGTGCTAAACGTTCTTGCCTCCAAATGCTGTCGATTGAGTCCCAGAGCTCAGCGCTCTTCTGAGGCTTCAGATCGAGTTTGTCCAAGACCCGGTAGCTGACTTTTTTACCCGCGATTTCTAGATCAACGTCCTCACCAGCATCATGAGCAGCCAAGCGACCGAACGGTGAACGGTAGCCTGCTAGCTTGCCGTGATTAAGGACAAATCCTCCAGTCGTACGGCAGATGTAGTAGGTCTCAACTTGGCCTTTGTCGTTCTCAACTACTATCCGTGAGACAGCTGGCTCTCGAACGAGGCTCGCAAGCGATTTGGTCACGTCGTCAGAGATGGATGCAATCTGATCTACGGCCGCCGCGCCAGTGAAGGTATTGACGACTGCCAAGGCTTCAGAGGCCTCGCGACTTCCGGTGGCGAGCTGCTTGGAAGCAATTTGTTCGATTTGGTGGAACGAATCTAATGCGTCGTTGGCAATTTCCAAGGCATCACTGGAACTCATTGAAGCTCTCCCTGTTTCGAATGGGCGTGACCTGAGTGGTAAGGAGTGCGAGTGAGCAGCTTCTTGTGCTCAAGATTACGATGTCTGTCGGTTAACCCATATCCTAAATCCTCGCGGCATTGGTTGCTAGCAGATTGCCATGAATGGGTGCATCCATGTAGTGAGCGTCATCCAATGAAGTGGTGGCAACCTTCGCTGGGGTTGACTGCTTGGTATCATCGGTCGATGCGCTGTTGGAATGCGTGATGGTTGTGAAGCGGGCCCCAAGCTCCCGAGGAGCATCTTTTTTGACTTTGCAGTGTGCGGCGCTAGTAGCTCGGCCAGGTCTCTAAGTTGGTATTCGTTATGCTTCATCGTCATTGGCGAGCACGCCGGCAAGGGATCGGTTCATTTTCGATCAGGTTTTGGGGGCAGAACGCAGCATAATCACAACGGGGCTGTCGAGGCCCGAAGTGCCCCAGAAGGCTGGATAAACAGCTTCTTGGCGTCCGCTGTCACGGGACAGGCCCATGGTTACCCCTACTGTTTCTTTCCAACGACCACTGTGGTTGGCGTTTTCCTGGAAGGATTGTCAGGATTTCAGAGGCGCGTCTACAAACTGAGGTGATTGGATAGCGCTGGACGGCGGTTTGGGAGCAGCAGCGTATGACTTTTCGAGAAGGGGGCTGTTCGATCTCAGGCTTGGGGCATCCTTTTAAACCATCCCAAGTATGCCCTCAGAAGTGCCCCCAATATAGATAGCAATCCACTGGAAATGAATGGATCTCCCATGGTTTGTGAAAAGCAAAAAATGATCAGATGAACAGCCTTCCCGACGATCCCTAAAGACTATCCGGATCCCCAAAAAACATCTGAATCCGCGACCGTAACCAACGCTCCCCCGGATCATTATCCTGCGACCCACGCCAAGCCATGTGCAGCTCGAACGTGCGCGTCGGCAACGGCGGATCTTCCGCCCGCACACCGCCAGCGGCCGTCAGCGCATCCGCCGTGTAATCCGGCACGGTGGCAACAATGTCGGTTCCCGCCAGCAACGTACTCAAGCCATTGAACTGCGGCACCGCCAGCACCACGTGCCGCTTGCGCCCGAGTTTCTCCAATTCTTCATCGATAAAACCACTGAGGTCGCCAGCGAACGACACCAGTGCGTGGGGACGAGCGCAGTAGTCGTCCAGGCTCAGTGGCCCCGGCACGGTATCGGCTCGCAGCAGCTTCGGCTGGCTGCGGCGCAAGACTTTGCGTTTGGCGTTGGCTGGCAGGTCGGTGGTGTAGCTGACGCCGATCGAAATCTCGCCGGAAGCCAACAGGCCCGGCATCAAGATGTAGTTGACGCGGCGAATCACCAGGACGATGCCGGGCGCCTCGGCGCGCAGGCGTTTGAGCAGCATCGGCAGCAGGGCGAATTCGACGTCGTCGGACAAGCCGATACGAAACACCGAGGTACTGGTGGCCGGGTCGAATTCGGCCGCGCGGCTGACAGCGGTCGAAATCGAGTCGAGGGCCGGCGAGAGCAGGGCGAAGATTTCCACCGCGCGGGCAGACGGTTCCATGCTGCGCCCGGTGCGCACGAATAATGGGTCATCGAACAGGCTGCGCAAGCGCGAAAGCGCCGCACTGATCGCCGGTTGACCGAGAAACAGCTTTTCCGCCGCCCGGGTCACGCTGCGTTCGTGCATCAGTGTTTCGAATACGATCAACAGGTTCAGGTCGACACGACGCAGGTCATTACGATTCATCTGGGGTCCTGGCAGAGTCATCAAGCTTGACGAGAGCGGCCATATGAGAACAATGGCCGGCATGAATATTACGGGGAAAGGCTGGTACTCTGCACCGCTAAATTCAGCTTTACTGAGACGGTGACAGCAGTTTTTCATGGATTTTGCCAATGCCGCCCATACTGCGGAATCAATGACAGGCATGTCGACTATTAATAGCCACTGATAGTCTTGGGTCAAAAGCCCAGATAGAGTTCAGGGCATTAGAGGTTACTTTGACGAGGTTTGCGATGTCCCGCACGATCCGTTTTCACAAGTTTGGTCCGGCCGAGGTGCTCAAATGCGAAGAGCATGCGGCCGCTCAGCCAGGTCCTGGCGAAGTGCAGGTGCGTGTCGAAGCGATCGGCATCAGCTGGTATGACACGCTCTGGCGTCAGAACCTGGCCTCGTCTCAGGCACGTTTGCCTGCAGGCCTTGGTCACGAGATGGCCGGTGTGGTCACCGCCGTCGGCGACGGTGTAGATGATCTTTCGGTGGGCGACAAGGTTGCCAGTTTCCCGGCCGAGAGCGCGAACGATTACCCGGTTTACGGCGAGCAGATATTGCTGCCACGTACCGCGCTGACCCGCTATCCAGACGTACTCAGCCCAATCGAAGCCAGCGTGCACTACACGCCGCTGCTGATTGCCTACTTTGCCTACGCTGATCTGGCACGGGTAAAACCGGGGCAGTTCGCCTTGGTGACTGACGCCAGCCATTGCGCCGGGCCGTCCTTTGTACAACTGGGCAAAGCCTTGGGTGTGCGGGTGATTGCGGCGACCAAAACGGCGGAGGAGCGTGAGTACCTGCTGTCGCTGGGCGCCGAGAAAGTCATCGTCACCGAGGAAGAAGATCTGCTGATGCGGATCAACAAGATCACCGACAATCGTGGCGTCGACGTAGTATTCGATGGTCTCGGTGGCCCGCAGATGTCGTTGTTGGGTGACGTCCTTGCACCGCGTGGCAGCCTGGTTTTGTACGGTCTGCAAGGCGGCAACCAGACGCCTTTCCCGGCCTGCGCAGCGTTCCAGAAGAACATCCAGTTCTTTGTGCACTGCATCGGTAACTTCACCGGTAAGCCAGAGCTGGGCATCACTCAGGATCACGTCGCATTGCAACGGGCCTTGCGTGATATCAACCAGTTGACCGCCGATCGTGTACTGCTGCCGCTCAAGACTCGGGTTTTCCCGTTCAACGAGTTTGTCGAGGCACATCGCTATATGGACGAATGCCCATGTCGCGAACGAGTCGCCTTGCAGGTCGAGTCGGCTTAATAGCTCAGATCAGAGTCCGTGGCCCCACGGACTCTTTGTTTTTCACTCCCCCCAACGAGACACCCAGCGCGACAAGCGCGCAGGGCCGTTCAGCAACTGAACTGGTTTTTGCTCTCGATCTGTATCTTCTAATCGCCATATAAGCCCTGATAATTGAATGATTACTTTCATCTCAAGGAATGAGCCATGTCTGTGCATTCAATTCGTCCTGTGCGATATCAAACGGCTACTTCTGCCCGTTATGTCAATTTCTGTTTAATTGTTGTAGGGCGTTTCCGAAATCGCGTCTTTTTTTCTTGTACTCAATTGTCGTGGGACCTTGTCGGAAGTTTCCTAGGCTATTTTTCAGGAAATAAAAAACCTGCAATAACAAGGTGTTGGCAGGCCAACGCAAAGAATCGCAGACCTTTAACGACTCAAGTGTTGCAAATAACTACGATTGCGTAAGTGTTAGCATTCGAGCGTCTATTACTTATTGATGAATTGTCATGCGGCCGCGTTTTCGGTCTGCGTGGCATGAAACTATTGATACCGGGTAAATACCGATGAGCACGATCCATGATCAGGCAATGAACTACGTCTATCAGCAAGTCTTGCAACGTTTGCTGAGCTTCTTTTCGCGTGCAGAGCGCACAGCCCTGCAATTGCTGATCCAGCGATTGGCAGTCGCGGCGGGCGGCATGGATAACATCGGTAATTTCAAGGTGATGGTGGTTCAGTCCGGCTCACGCGACAGCTGTTACACGCTGGCGTTATTGCGCGCGGCACAACTCACTATCGCCGGGCGAACGCCGGGCACCTTTCAGTTGCGTGTCGCCACGTTACGCTGGAACGGCACGGGGCAAACGGCCCTGCAAAACATGCATCGCAGCTTCAGTGCGCTGTTTCTCTACGATGATCCAAGGGTGGAACTGCTGATGGTGGATCATCGAGAGGTGCTGCCTTTCGATCACCAAGCGCTTATTAGCGAGGAGGGCCGCGACGCTCACCGCATCAATTTGCTGATGATCGGCCATCGCCGCACCTGGAATCAATCTCTCGATCTGTGGGACGACGCCTACCTGGCGACTGCCGAGTTCTACGGGCAGGTCGCCCGCTGGAATAACGGCGTGGACGCGCTGATTGGCAGTGAATGCGCGAGCCGCCAGATTCATTTCCTTGATGGCTTGAGTCGCGCCGTACAAAAAGCGGCCATTGCCGATCCGTTAGTGACTGCCGCAGGCTACGAAGCGCTGTTTCCACTGCTTGACGGGCTTGGGGGGATTACTACCGCGAATTCTATACGGACGAAGAGCGGGTAGCGTGGCGTCCAGAGGGACAATTCGAGGCCTGTCGTCGCACCAGTTTCATCAAAATCAACGACATGATTGTCGGCAAGCTGGAGGAACGCTGGCCTTTGCTCAGCGAGTTTCTCGGCGTTCAGGCAGATGAACTCACGCTTTATCAAGGTGACGACGAGTTCGCAGATCCTTTGGTGGTCGCCCATTTACGAGGCTTGCAGGCGCGCTTCATCGAGGGTCGAACCTATGAGGCCGGAATCAGCGATTACCTGCAAAGCTGCTTGCTGACGATGCGCCGCAAGCAGGTGCCAGAGCCGGTTTGCGAACAATTGCTCGCCAGTTTCGGCAATCTGCAGGACCCCGATCAACTGCGCCAGCACGCGGAAGGCTGCCTGTTGGAAAACTTTGATCTCAACGAGATCCAGTTGGTGTGCCTGATGTTTGCACCGTTTATCGATGCCGGTGCCGGACTTGAAAGATTTCTGCGCAATTGCCATCCGGGCATGTTGGTGGCAATGCCGGACCTGCATCGGGCGATGCAGGGGCTGCATGCGTCGGATCAGGTACTGAAATGGATGACGGATGTCAGTGGCTTGCCGGTCAAATTGATTGTGCGTCTTTACGCCATGGGGCCGATCCGCATACCCGCCCCCGGCGAGCCAGTGTCGCAGGCAGCAAGTCCAGGCGAGGCGGGTACTGGCGCGCCAGTCGATCGATCGGCGGAAGGCTGAGCGTGAGCCATTTGCCAGAGCATGAATCCATGCCCACGGGTGCGGACTTGTGAAAGCGTCGCGGGAAAACGACTTCGTTTATCAGGCGGTGTATCGCTATCTGACACTGCTGATCGACGAATCGGGGGCCGGCCCGGCAGTGCGCTTACCTTCTTTACGGCAACTGGCGGATCGCTTGAATGTATCGATCTCGACCATCCAGTATGCGTACTCGTTGCTGGAAAAGGAGGGGCGTGTCTACTCGGTGGCCAAATCTGGATATTACGCGCAATCAGCGCCAACCCTGATGTCGCCTGGCAGCGCCAGTGATCTGCTTGAAGCCGTTTATGTCAACGCCAGACGCATCGGCATGTGTGTACTGAGCGCCGACGACCCGACTTCGCTGCAACCGCTGGACAGTCCATTGCTGATGCTCGAGCGCGAGCTATTGCGCCAATATCCGCGCCAACCGCCGCTTCAGGTACAACCCAGTGGTGAACTTGAGCTGCGTACCGCCCTTGCGGCGCGCTACACCACCTCGGCATTGAATAGCTGGCAGGCAGAGGACGTGTACATCGGGGCGGATCTGCGCGGCGTGCTGGAGATACTGATCTTCGGTACTTGAGCTGCGACGGGCCACCGTGGTGGTCGAATCTCCGTGTGACTGGGTGATCCTGCGTTTGCTGGACGCTGCCGAAGTGCGTGTTATCGAGCTGCCGCTGTTGGCGGGGGCGTGATTGATCCCCAGCAGTTGGAGTCATTGCTCAAGAGTGAGCCGGTGCGCTTGATCCTGTTGTCTTCGGCGCTGAGCATGCCTCAGGGCAGCCCGCTGTCCCGGACCAATCGACAGGCGATCGCGCATCTGCTCGGATGCCATGGCACCTGGGTGCTGGAGAACGACTGTTATAGCGAACTCGATGAAGGCAACGACTCCCATCGCTTGCGCGACTGGCTTGATCCTGATCGCTTGCTGGTGTTTTCCACCTTTGAGAAGTACGTCGGTACGGAAGCGCCTTTCGGTTTTGTGCTGTCGCACCATTGGCGGAGTGAGTTGCAACGCCATTTCCTGCTGCGCGCGTTCCGCTTGTCGCCGATTCGCCAGAAGGCGATTGCCAGGCTGCTGGGCGGCGGTCGGCTGGATCAGCACTTGTCCGTGCTGCGCCGAATGCTCAAGGAGCGGCGCACGCAATTGATCCAGTTATTGCGCGAGCGGCTGGGCGATGCGTTGGCGATTGAGGAGTCGCAGGGTGGGGCGACTGTCTGGGTGCGGTCGTTGCGACCGGTGAACATGGGCAGCGTGTTTCAGCGCCTGCTCCAGCAGCAGATCGTTATTGCGCCTGGGGAGTTGTTCAGTCTGCAGGGCCTGCATGAGCACCATCTGCGACTGAGCTCGCTGACCCATGGTGAGCACGATCTGGCCGATGTCGTCGGGTTGTTGGGCGATGCGTTGCGCCTTGCGCCCGACGGCTGATGTTAAAAAACTTCCGGGATGTCTCGGATACATCCCATCGCACTGCGGTCAAACTGCCAGTAAACTGCGCTGTATTTCCTGAACCACTCTATTTCAGAGGTTTTGCATGACACTCAGTCCTTTTGCGGGCAAACCGGCACCGGCAGAATTGTTGGTCGACATCCCGCGACTGGTAACGGCTTATTACACCGGCCAGCCTGATGCATCGGTTTCGACCCAGCGCGTAGCGTTTGGCACCTCCGGTCACCGGGGCAGTTCCTTCGACTTGAGTTTCAATGAGTGGCACGTTCTGGCCATCAGCCAGGCGATCTGCCTGTACCGCGAGGCTCAGGGCATTACCGGCCCGTTGTTTGTCGGTATCGATACCCATGCCTTGTCGACCCCGGCCGGGGCGAGCGCGCTGGAAGTGCTGGCGGCCAACGGCGTGACGGTAATGATCGCCGAGGGCGACGAGTACACCCCGACGCCGGCAATTTCCCACGCCATTCTTTGCTACAACCGTGGCCGCACCTCGGGCCTGGCCGACGGCATCGTCATCACGCCGTCGCATAATCCGCCACAAAGCGGGGGTTACAAATACAACCCAACCAACGGTGGCCCGGCCGACACACACATCACCAAGTGGATCGAAGCCAAGGCTAACGAACTGCTGGCCAACAAACTGGCCGGCGTCAAGCGCATCAGCTACGAGCAGGCACTCAAGGCCAGCACGACCCATCGTCACGACTACGTGAACAGCTACGTTGCCGACCTGATCAACGTGATCGACTTCGACGCGATCCGTGACGCCAAGCTGCGTCTCGGCGTTGATCCGCTGGGCGGAGCAGGGGTGCGCTACTGGTCGGCCATTGCCGAGCACTACCGCCTGGACCTGGATGTGGTGAACAAGCAAGTCGATGCGACTTTCCGCTTCATGACCGTTGACTGGGATGGCCAGATTCGCATGGACCCATCGTCCAGCCACGCGATGCAAGGCTTGATCGGTCTGAAAGAGCGCTTCGACGTCGCGTTTGCCTGCGATCCGGATCACGACCGTCACGGCATCGTCACGCCGTCCGGTGGTTTGCTGGCACCGAACAACTATCTGGCCGTGTCCATCGATTACCTGTTCCAGAACCGTCCGCAATGGCGCGCCGATGCGGCCGTGGGTAAAACCGTGGTGAGCAGCGGTCTTATCGATCGTGTTGCCAAGCGCCTGGGCCGTCGCCTGTACGAAGTGCCGGTCGGTTTCAAATGGTTCGCCGAAGGTTTGTTCGACGGCTCGTTGGGTTTTGGTGGCGAAGAGAGCGCAGGGGCTTCGTTCCTTCGCAAGGACGGCGGTGTATGGAGCACCGACAAGGACGGTTTGATCCCGGCCTTGCTCGCTGCCGAAATGACCGCCCGCACTGGCCGCGATCCAAGTCAGGCCTATCGCGCCCTGACCGATGAACTGGGCGAGCCGTTCTCGGTACGTGTCGACGCCAAGGCCAACCCGGAGCAGAAAGCGTTGCTCAGCAAACTGTCACCGGCACAAGTCACCTCGACCGAACTCGCAGGCGAGAAAATCCAGAGCATCCTCAGCCATGCACCGGGTAACGATCAGGCGATTGGCGGTCTTAAAGTGATGACCGAAAACGGCTGGTTCGCGGCACGCCCATCGGGTACCGAGGACATCTACAAGATCTACGCCGAAAGCTTCATCAGCGACCAACACCTGAAGCAACTGGTGGTCGAAGCGCAAACCTTGGTGGATGGCGCCATCGCCAGCAAGTGATGTTCAGCGAATGCGCGCCATAAAAAGGGGCAACCATTGTGGTTGCCCCTTTTTTTTGCCCGCCAGTCATGAAATCAGGCGAGATCAACCAGCACGATCTCACTGTCCTCGATTGCCGTAACCGTCAGCACCCGCTCATGCGCAACCGCTACACCGTCTCGAGCCTGCGCACGCAAGCCATTGACTTCAATCACGCCAGTCGCCGGCACCAGATAAGCACGACGCCCTTCATCCAGACGATACTCAGCGGTTTCCCCAGCCCTGATATTCGCCGCCACCAAACGCGCATCCGCACGAATGCGCAAGCTCTGGTCATCACCGTCCTTACCGCTGGCGAGCGTCACAAAACCTTCGCGCTGACCTTTTGGAAACGGTTTCGCCCCCCACGACGGTGGAGCCCCGGTTTCAGTTGGCAAAATCCAGATCTGGAAGATCTTGGTGTCTTTGGCTTCCAGGTTGTATTCGCTGTGCGCGATACCGGTGCCCGCGCTCATCACTTGCACGTCACCCGCTTCAGTGCGGCCCTTGTTGCCGAGGTTGTCCTGGTGGGTAATCGCACCTTCACGCACATAGGTGATGATTTCCATGTCGCGGTGAGGGTGCTGCGGGAACCCGGTGCCGGCGGCAATGATGTCGTCGTTCCACACCCGAAGGTTGCCCCAGTTCATGCGCTGCGGATCGTGATACTCGGCGAACGAAAAGTGGTGATGGGCATCCAACCAGCCGTGATGGGCGCCACCCAGCGAGCTGAAAGGTCTGAGTTCAAGCATGATCGTCTCCTGAAACCTGTGGTTTATGGCAGCGATCATCTATCAGTAAAACATCGATAAAAAGCGTAAAAAGTGCGGCATCAGGATCGAATTTATCGATGAGAATCAACTCGAAACGCTCTCATCTCACCTTCAGTTCATCGCCTAAGCCAATGACCCGCAAGCATTTCGCTAGAACTCAACGGCAAATGCAGACACCATAGCCATCAACAGCCTCACACACTGGAGCCCGTCAGCGTGGCGCAACACACCCCCGATCTTCCTCCCGAACTTCGCCCACTTGCCGAAATGCCGTGGCTGAAACGCCTGGCCGCACGGTTCTTTGGCCATGGTCTGACGCGTTTACGCGCGCAGCACCGCGCATCGTGGTTGCATGGCCAAGCCGATGGCTTTCGCAGCGGTCACACCGCTGGCGTCGAGTACGGCTTCAACGAGGGCAAACTCGAAGGCCTGGAAGAAGGGCGACAAGTCCTGCTGATCCGCGACAGTCGCAGCACCGAACACCGACCGCCAAGTGTTGATAACCATCTGTTCGACAACTGGCGCCTTCCACTGACAGCCGAACTGAAAAAGCGCATCAAGGCCGACGTCGCGCGTTTACTGCCCGAGCACGCGCAGCCGAGCGCAGCGCAATGGAAGATGATTCTCAGTGATACGCCTTCGACTTCCGTAGTGGCTGGCGCCGGTGCGGGCAAGTCGACCACGCTGGTTCTGCGGATTCTGTTGCTCAGCCACTACTTGGGCTTTGAACTCGATTCGATGACGGTGGTGACCTTCACCCGCGAGTCGCGCAAGGATTTCATCAACAAACTGCTCGAAATGTTTGCGCTGTGGGGACAGAAGCTGAGCCTTCAGCAAGCCCGGGAACTGGTGCGCACCTTTCACTCGCGCATTCTGCCGATGGTACGCAGCCTGCCGGGGTTTGAGCGTTTGCAGGCGTTCGAAAACCTCAGTCAGCGGACGCAGGGCGCTGATGACGACGTCGACAGCAATCCATTTGATTTGCGTATCAACGATGCCCAGCGTCAGCAACTCAATGCCTGCTACCACCGTTTGTTCAACGAGGACGAGCGCTTTCGCCAATTGATTCAGCCGTTGTCCCGAGCGGGGATGCAGCTCAAGGAATTGGAACGCGAGCACCCCGACGTGCAAAAACGCATGGCAGTGACTGAGCTGGCGGCCAAGCGCGATGAAGAATTGTGCGATGCCATTGAGGACCTGTGGTTTCGCGCCGGCGCCTGGCCAATCAAAGGCATCGAGCCTAAGCGTCAGACCTTCGACATCAACGGCTCGACGTTCCACTGCCATGGCTACATTCCCAGCCTCGATGCGTGGGTTGTGCTTGGTTTTGATCCGCGCGAGAACGCACAAATCTGCCGCCCGAACGCCAAGCTTTCGCTACGCGCAGAGTGGGCAGTCAAGCGCACCCTGTTTCAAGCTTTCTGTCGTAAGCCATTGATATGGCTCGATAGTTACGATTATTCCAAACGTGTTCTGGCAACGTTGGCGGGTGATGCGAGCGCTGGCCCAGGCTTTGATTACAAGGTCAAAGGCGAGCTCGCTTCCGCGCCGTTGCTCGACTGTTTTGTCGCCGCCGCAGGTTTTATTGAAAACCTGGGGCTCGACGTGCCGGATGCCGTTGGCCGCATGAGCTTCGCCAAGGATGACCCTGATCGCTTTTTCTTCGAGGCGTTGAGTCTGTTCTGGCGTGCGTTTGAGGATCACCTGCTCGATCAGAAACCGCCGGTGATGACCTACAACCGGATGTTTGCCCTGTTCAGCGAGCATTCGCCGGAGAATTTGAAACTGTTGAGTGATGAGCTGCTGCGACCCATGTCGCACTTGATGATCGACGAATTTCAGGATGTATCGCCGCAGATCGTCTCGTGGATCCGTGCCAGCCTTACAGAAATCCGCAGCCGTGGCCCGTCCATGCATGTCGGGCGGGGCGCGCAGCGCTCTTCCTTGTTGTGCGTCGGTGATGACTGGCAGTCGATTTACGGTTGGCGGGGCAGCTCGCCGAGCTATTTCATGGAGTTCAACAAGGAATTTCCTTCACCGAGCACCACACGGGTGATGCTCAGCGACAACTACCGCAGTCATCAGCACATCATCGATGCGGCCGAACACATCGTTCGCGCAGCGCCGGCAATTCCCGGCAAGAAAGCCAAGGCCAGCGGTGAGCCCAAGCCATTGCAGCCGGTCAATGTGATGGAGCGCGACGACCAAGACCTGGGCGAGCGGCTCGTCGAGCACTACCGTCAGGGCCATTCAATCTTGATGCTCTATCGAAAAAGCAGCGATAAGTTATTGATTGAGCAGCATATTCAGCCTGTAGTTAATGTTGATTCGAGCTTACCCCATGAAGCCCGGCGCTTGAAGCAACTGACTTACCACAGCGCCAAAGGACTGCAAGCCGATGCTGTTTTTCTGCTCGGCGATTGCCAGCATCTGACCAGTTCG
Source organism: Pseudomonas sp. TH08 (assembly GCF_016651275.1). Lineage (NCBI taxonomy): Bacteria > Pseudomonadati > Pseudomonadota > Gammaproteobacteria > Pseudomonadales > Pseudomonadaceae > Pseudomonas > Pseudomonas sp. TH08. Next base: position 139,915 of record NZ_JAEKEE010000004.1, read on the forward strand.
CCCTACAAAAACCAGGTCTATCGCATGGCCGGATTGGGTAAAAGTGGCGACAGCGAGCCATACGACAGCTCGCAAAAGGACGAAATCCTGCGGTTGGCCTACGTGGGCATTACTCGCGCCGTAAGCCATTGTTACTGGTACGTCGAGCCGCAAGAGAACCAGGCGGTGAACATGCCACGCGCCTCTGATCGGGTCGCCAAGGGCAAAGCGTTTTTTGCCGATCACCGCACACAAAAGGCAAACGCATAAGCACAAAAAAGCCCGCAGCAATGCGGGCTTTTTCGTTTTAAATCAATTGATTATGCGTAACTCCTCAATAGCTCTGGAGGAACAAAAGCCTCCAGCTCATCCTCCACTGCCTCGATAATTCGCTCGACATCTGCTGCATTCATCACCGTGGCACAAGGAATGCCGGCAATGGCGATCATGGTTTCGCCACTGGCTCGATCAAACAGGCGAGCGATCATGCTACCCGGCGCATCCATTGTTGCCTCGAAACCCATAGGATGAAAATGCCAGCGCATCAACTGGCAGGCGTTGGGGAACGTGACTTTGCTTGACCCTTTATTCATGTGTTGCCCGCCTTCTTCATCGAGCGATTCCTTTTGCTCATGTTAGGTGGGAAGAGCCTTCATTGGCTCAACCGGTAACTGACATTAAAAGTAGCATCCGCGTGTGAATTTCCTGTGAGATTTTTCAGTTCATTTGGCGATTGCTTCGCATTTTTTTGATGTAAGTCACGGCCTACACAATCATCGCCAAAGTGCCACTACGGATTAGTGATTGAAGCCTGTGCCGAACTTGGGCAAGCTCGATTCTTTTTCGCTGAGCCCTTTATGCAAGCCGACAACGACGGCCCAGAACAGACCCAGGCCACAGCCGCCACGGTCATGCGCTACCACCTGAGCTGGAAACACCGCGACCTGGACGCCGTGATGGCGCTGTATCACCCGGACATTCAATACAACGATTTCTTCCAGAATCGCGTACTCGGACTCGACGAGTTGCGCGAGTACGTGCGCGTCAGCATGCCGCGAGAATCCGACGAGCTGCTTGAGCATTGCGACCGCATTCGCATCGATGGCGACACCGCGTTCATTCAATACGAAGTGACCTTGCGCGGCGGCGATGGCCTGGTGTCGTTCCGTTCCAGCGAGGCCATCACGGTCAGGGACGGGCTGATCTGGCGCGTCAACGAGTACGCTTCACTCGTGCGCGCCCAAACCCAAGGCGCCAGCGCATCGAGTCAGCGTCCGGCGGTCAGTCGCCTGGGTTTGTCGCCGCGTCAATTGAGCTTCATGGCCGACGATCTGCAGCAGTATTTCGACAAACAGCAGCCTTACCTCGATCCCGAACTCGACCTGCAACGCGTGGCGAAGGAGTGCGGGTACAGCCGCAATCAGATTTCCTACCTGCTGAACCAAGTGCTTGGGCAGAGCTTCTACCGCTACGTCAATCAGGCGCGGTTGCAGCATTTGCTGCGCGCACTGGACGACGCCAGACCTCCGGTACGTATCGATGAACTGGCCTTCGCCGCCGGATTCAATTCGCTGTCGGCGTTTTACAGTTGCTTCCGCCAGCACACCGGGCAGTCGCCGAAGGCTTACGCGAAACAAATTTCTTTGCGGACACGCGCGCAAGACTTGTCCTGAGCACTGCCACTAGGATCGACGCCATCGAAGGTTTTCAGTGGCGGAGTCTTGCATGCCGGCGTGGCGCACTATCAGTTTGTGGATGGACCAACTCGACGAGCCGCTGACCGCGCGGCCCGAGCTTGAGCGGGACCTGGACGTCGACGTGGCGATCATCGGCGCCGGCTACACCGGGCTGTGGACCGCGTACTACCTGAAGAAGCTCGCGCCGGGGCTGGAGATCGCCATCGTCGAGGCGCAAACCGCCGGGTTCGGTGCGTCCGGGCGCAATGGCGGGTGGTTGATGGGCAATCTGCTGGGCGAAGATCGTCTGCTCGCAGGCCTGTCGCCCGAGCAGCGCCGCGCGTCTTTTGATCTGCTGCACAGCATTCCCGATGAGGTGGAAGTTGTCCTCGAACGCGAAGGCATCGACTGCGATTACCGCAAGGGCGGCGTGCTTTACTGCGCTGCGCGTTATCCGGAGCAAGAAGCCACACTGCGGGAATACCTCCGCACGCTGCACGCCCAAGGCCTGACCGACGACGATTATCGTTGGCTCAGCCCTGAGCAACTGGCGCAGCAGATTCGCATCGCCAAACCTTACGGCGGCATTTACGCGCCGCATGTGGCAACCATTCATCCGGCAAAACTGGTGCGCGGTCTTGCGCGGACCGTGCAGGCCATGGGTGTGAAGATTTACGAAAACAGCCCGGTCACTCATTGGCAATCCGGCAGTCTGCGCACTGCCAAGGCCAGCGTGCGCAGCCGCTGGATCGTGCCAGCCGTGGAAGGTTATTCGGTGACCTTGCCACCACTGGGTCGTTATCAGTTACCGGTGCAAAGCCTGATCGTCGCCACCGAGCCGTTGTCCGCGGCGACCTGGGATGAAATTGGCCTCAACCGCGGCCAAGCGTTCAGCGAGTTCAGTCGTCAGGTCACTTATGGCCAGCGCAGCGCTGACAACCGTCTGATTTTCGGCGCCCGTGGCGGCTATCAGTTCGCGGGCAAGCTGCGCCATAACTTCGACCTGACGCGCGACGAGGTCGAGCTGCGCCGCTATCTGTTCGGTGAACTGTTCCCGCAACTGAAAAACGTACAGATCACTCACGCCTGGGGCGGCAACCTCGGCATGTCGCGGCACTTCAAACCGCACATGCTCTGCGATCGCGCCAACGGCATCGCGCTGTCCGGTGGTTATGGCGGGGAGGGCGTCGGCGCCAGCAATCTCGGTGGGCGTACGCTGGCGGATTTGATTCTGGAGCGCGACACCGAACTGGTTAAGCAGCCGTGGGTGCTGCCCGATGGCGCAATACACGCGTTGCGCGCCTGGGAGCCGGAGCCATGCCGATGGCTCGGTTACAACGCGATCATCAAAAGCTTCGTCCACGAAGACCAGACCCTGGCCAATCCGGCAACCGCGCCATGGCGGCGCAAACTCGCCAGCCAGGTCGCCGGTTTCATGGAAGGTTTCATGCACTAACGCCGTTCTCTTTAAAAGACAGGTCAGACCATGAGCATTACGCAGTTCAAGAACACCGCCACATTGCCGCTGGACGAATCCAACCCGGTCGCCGTGCCACTCGGCGAGCCGGTGGCGATTGCCTCGACCACCAGTGTCGAGCGCGATGACGGCGTCGAAACCGGCGTCTGGGAATGTACGCCGGGCCGCTGGCGTCGACAGATCACTGCTCAGGAATTCTGTCATTTCATCTCCGGGCGTTGCACGTTCACCCCCGACGGCGGTGGTGAAACCCTGCACATACAAGGTGGCGACGCACTGATGTTGCCGGCCAACACGCTCGGCATCTGGGATATCCAGGAGACCGTGCGCAAGACTTACGTGCTGATTTTCTGATTTTTCGATCTTTGATTGCCTGCCAACAAAAAAACCTACACAGGAATCGATCCATGATCCGCAAAACCCTCGCTCTGGCACCGCTGATGCTCGCCGTTTCCCTCGCCCAGGCAGCGGAAACGGTGAAGGTCTACAACTGGTCCGATTACATCGCTCCCGACACCACCAAAAAATTTCAGAAGGACACCGGCGTCGGCGTTACCTATGACGTTTACGACAGTAACGAAACCCTCGACGGCAAGCTGATGACCGGCAAATCCGGTTACGACGTGGTGTTTCCGTCCAACCACTTCATGGCCCGCCAGATTCAGGGCGGGGCGCTGAAGAAACTCGACAAGAGCCAGTTGCCGAACTGGAAGAACCTCAACCCGGTGCTGCTCAAGGCGTTGCAGGTCAATGATCCGAACAACGAACATGGTTTCCCGTACCTGTGGGGCAGCACTGGCATCGGCTACAACATTGCCAAGGTCAAAGCCGTACTGGGCGATGACGCGCCCGTGGATTCCTGGGACTTGATCTTCAAGCCCGAGTACATGGAAAAGCTGCAAAAGTGCGGCGTGGCGATCCTCGACAACGGCCCGGAATTGCTCCCGGCGGCGCTCAACTACCTCGGCTTGCCGCACCACAGCAAGAATCCCGAGGACTACAAGAAAGCCGAAGCATTGCTGATGAAAGTACGGCCCTACGTCAGCTACTTCCACTCCTCGAAGTACACCAGTGACCTCGCCAATGGCGACATCTGCGTCGCTGTCGGTTTTTCCGGCGACATCCTGCAAGCGGAAAACCGCGCCAAAGAAGCCAAGAACGGTGTCGACATCGGTTACAACATTCCCAAGGAAGGCGCCGCCATCTGGTTCGACATGGTCGCCATGCCCGCCGATGCGCCGGACGAGAAGGCCGGTTACGCGTTCATGAACTACCTGCTGCGCCCGGAAGTGATGGCCGGCATCAGCAACTATGTGCACTACGCCAACGGTAACGAACAGGCCGACAGCCTCATCGACCCGGCGATCAAGAACGACACCAAGGTGTACCCGAGTCCGGAAATGATGGGCAAGTTATTCGCACTGGAAGCCATGCCCCTGAACATCGACCGCATCCGCACCCGCGTCTGGAACAAAATCCGCACCGGCAGCTAAAGACATCTCCGTGTAGGAGTTGCCGAAGGCTGCGATCTTTTGATCTTTTCTTCCAAGAACTAAATCAAAAGATCGCAGCCTTCGGCAGCTCCTACAGGTCGTCGCAAACAAGGATTGATGTCAAAGCGCTGGCATTAGTGTTTGCACTAATAAAGTGCAGAAAAGTGAGACGCATCTAACAAAAAACAACTTACCGATATTTAATAATTAAATAGAAAATCGTCAGACAATTAGGCGAGAAATCGCCATCTAAAACATTCTTCCCAGCGCGCACGCTTTGTTTACGGCAGTTTTACCAAACAGTTCAATTTGATCTCAAAAAAACGCTAGACGTCAGATTTCAAATTGTGTCAGGTTTCTGATGCCTTCATTGGGCGAGTGATAGGACGATCTCGCCAGAGAGAGTCCTATCGGACAAAAACTGTTCCATTGCTAAACAAGGAAGTGTGTTTATGTCGAAAGTTAAAGCGAACGCTATTGATACCGCCGAACAGGCTTTCCAGCTGTCCGCGGCGCCGCAACCTCTGGCCGCAGCCAGCTCGGCGTACAACCAGATCGATAGCTTCAGCCATCAATACGATCGTGGTGGCAACCTCACGGTCAATGGCAAACCCTCCTTCTCCGTGGACCAGGCCGCAACGCAGTTGCTGCGTGATGGTGCCCACTGGAACGACCTGGATCACAGCGGCAAGATCGAACTGACCTACACCTTTCTGACTGCCAAAACCGCTAACTTCAGCGGCCTCGGTGTCACCGGGTTCAGTCAGTTCAGCGCACAACAGCAAGCCCAGGCCAAGCTCGCCATGCAATCCTGGGCGGACGTGGCCAACGTCACCTTCACCGAGAAAGCCTCGGGCGGCGACGGCCACATGACCTTCGGTAACTACAGCGGTGGCCAGGATGGCGCGGCAGCGTTCGCCTATCTGCCGGGCACCGGTAACGGTTACGACGGCACGTCGTGGTACTTGATCAACAGTGGCTACACGCAGAACAAGACCCCGGATCTGAACAACTACGGTCGTCAGACCCTGACTCACGAAATCGGCCACAGCCTCGGTCTGGCCCATCCTGGCGACTACAACGCCGGCAATGGCAACCCGACTTACAACGACGCGTCCTACGGGCAAGACACCCGCGGCTACAGCGTCATGAGTTACTGGAGCGAGAGCAATACCAACCAGAACTTCAGCAAGGGCGGCGTCGAAGCGTATTCGTCCGGCCCACTGATGGACGATATCGCCGCCATCCAGAAGCTCTACGGCGCCAACATGAACACCCGTACCGGTGACACCACCTACGGCTTCAACTCCAATGCTGGCCGCGACTTCCTCAGCGCCTCGTCGTCGAGCGACAAGCTGGTGTTCTCGGTGTGGGATGCGGGCGGCAAGGACACCTTCGACTTCTCGGGTTTCACCCAGAACCAGAAGATCAACCTCAATGAAGCCTCGTTCTCCGATGTTGGTGGCCTGGTGGGTAACGTCTCGATCGCCAAAGGCGTGACCATCGAGAATGCCATCGGCGGTTCGGGCAACGATCTGCTGATCGGCAACAGTGCATCCAACGAGCTCAAAGGTGGTGCCGGCAACGACATCATCTACGGTGCTGGTGGTGCCGACAAACTGTGGGGCGGCGCAGGTTCGGATACTTTTGTATTCGCAGCCAGCTCCGATTCCAAGCCGGGTGCCATCGATCAGATCCTCGATTTCGTCAGCGGTCTGGACAAAATCGACCTGACCGGCATCACCAAAGGTGCCGGCCTGCACTTCGTCAGCAGCTTCACCGGTGCAGCCGGCGATGCAATTCTGACCTCGTCGGGCGGTAACAGCCTGCTGTCGGTGGACTTCTCCGGGCACGGCGTGGCTGACTTTGCTGTCAGCACCGTGGGCCAGGCAGCAACCAGCGACATCGTGGCGTGATGTAAAAAGAAAGCGGCGTGCGAGCGCCGCTTTCTTCCCTTGCATCGCGTTACCCTGTAAGCAAGGCTACGCGCCGGAGCGAATAATCCTATGACGTACAGCGCTTTTGCCCGCAAGACTGTCGCGTGGCTGATGCCCGCACTGGTAATGATTTTTGGAGAAGCAACCATGGCAAGCAGCCTTAGACTCGAAGAACCCTCGGTATTTGCCGGCCACTGGCAGGCGACACTGAATGCTCGCAACGAAGTGGCGGACGCTCAGGCGCACCAGGACAAACCGTCCAACATCTGCATCATCGATCTGCAAGTGAACAAGACCCTGGGCGAGGGCGCCGACTGCTTGGGCGCCTGGCTGGAAGAGACGCCGGTCGGTTGGTTTCCCGACCCCGACGGAATTTCCATCACTGGCAAGGAAGGCTCAAGAATCCAGTTCTTCAGCCGACAACGTGACGGGCTTTACCTGACAACTTTGAAGTCGGGCCTGGAGATTACGCTTGAGCGCGCGGCGACATCATCGCAATGATCAAGTACGCGACAAGCTTTTGATATAAAGCGGTATCGCCTGGTTATAAGAAGACTGTTGGTGGCCACTGCACCGTAGTGAATAGCGAAAGTTGTTATGAAAGTGTAAGCGATCAACCACACAGCAAGTTCCGGCGTTAAGCCGATCATTAATTGAAGCCTCGCCAACAGTCGGCGGGATAACTTTCAGGAAGAATCAATGAAGATGGCGAAGGCCCCAGCCACCGCTCCCTTATTCAAGGCTTTGGGTGACTATAAAAGCATCCTGATCAGTGTCGGCTGTTTTACTGCACTGATTAACGTACTGATGCTGGTGCCCTCCATCTACATGCTCCAGGTCTATGACCGGGTGCTGTCGTCGCAAAATGAAACCACCTTGGCGATGCTGTCGCTGATGGTGGTCGGGTTCTTCGCCTTCATCGGGCTGCTTGAAGTGATCCGCAGCTTTATCGTGATCCGCATTGGCAGCCAGTTGGAGCGCCGTTTCAACCTGCGGGTCTATCAAGCGGCGTTCGAGCGCAACCTGTTCAAGGGCGAGGGCAACGCCGGGCAATCGTTGGGGGACCTGACGCACATTCGCCAATTCGTCACCGGGCCTGCGCTGTTCGCGTTTTTCGATGCGCCGTGGTTCCCGGTCTACCTGTTCGTCATTTATCTGTTCAACGTCTGGCTGGGCGTCCTCGCGACGGCAGGCGCATTGCTGCTGATCGCATTGGCGTGCCTCAACGAATACATGACCAAAAAGCCGTTGGGCGATGCTGCCGGTTTTTCGCAGAAGTCCAGCCAGTTGGCCACCAGTCATCTGCACAACGCCGAAACCATTCAGGCCATGGGCATGCTCGGTTCGCTGCGCAAGCGCTGGTTCCAGGTGCACTCGCGTTTTCTCGGCTTGCAGAATCAGGCCAGCGATACCGGCGCGGTGATCAGTTCGCTGAGTAAAACCCTGCGCCTGTGCCTGCAATCGTTGGTACTGGGCCTTGGCGCGCTGCTAGTGATCAAGGGCGACATGACCGCCGGCATGATGATCGCCGGTTCGATTTTGATGGGCCGTGTACTGAGCCCGATCGACCAGTTGATTGCCGTGTGGAAACAGTGGAGCGGGGCGAAGCTGGCTTACCGCCGTCTCGATGCGCTGTTGCAAGCTTTCCCGCCAAGCGACGAGGCCATGGCGCTGCCGGCGCCGAAAGGCCAGATCACGTTCGAACAAGTCAGCGCCGGCCCGCCGGGGCAACGCGCGGCGACGCTGCACATGGTCAATTTCAATCTGGGCGCGGGTGAAGTGCTGGGCGTGCTGGGGGCTTCGGGCTCCGGCAAGTCGACCCTGGCCCGTGTGCTGGTGGGCGTCTGGCCGACGCTGGGCGGCATCGTGCGTCTGGACGGCGCCGATATTCACCGTTGGAACCGCGACCAACTCGGTCCCTACATCGGCTATTTGCCACAAGACATCGAGCTGTTCAGTGGCAGCATCGCCGAGAACATCGCGCGTTTCAGCGAAGCCGATCCGCAAAAAGTCGTGGCCGCCGCGCAACAGGCCGGTGTGCACGAAATGATCCTGCGTTTGCCGCAAGGCTACGACACGCAACTGGGCGAGGACGGCAGCGGTTTGTCCGGTGGCCAGAAGCAGCGCGTCGCCCTGGCGCGCGCCATGTACGGCACGCCGAGCCTGGTGGTGCTGGATGAACCGAACTCCAACCTCGACACCGTTGGTGAAGCGGCATTGGCCAGCGCCATTGCCGCGCTCAAGGCCCAGGGCACCACCGTCGTGCTGGTCACGCACCGTTCTTCGGTGCTGGCCCAGGCCGACAAATTGCTGGTACTCAACGACGGTCGCTTGCAAGCCTTCGGCCCAAGCCAGGATGTGCTCAAGGCACTTTCCGGCCAGCAAGAACAACAGCGTGAAAAACCTGCACAAGCACCGGGCGGGCTCAGCATGAGCCGGCAGTATCAGCCGACGACAAGGAATTCGGGTGTATGAGCAGCGCCAGCATGAACACTGAAAACGAAGCGAACATGGAACACGCCTACATCACCGAGCGCCCGGAGCGCGATGCGAAGTTCTTCGCGCGCATGGGCTGGATTCTGGCCATCGTCGGCGCCGGCAGCTTCTTCACCTGGGCGGCATTGGCACCGCTCGATCAGGGCATTCCGGTGCAAGGCACTGTCGTCGTATCGGGCAAGCGCAAAGCTGTGCAGTCAATGAGCAGCGGCGTGGTCAGCCGGATTCTGGTGCGCGAAGGCGAGATCGTGAAGCAGGGGCAACCGCTGTTCCGTCTCGATCAGACGCAAGTCGCGGCCGACGTGCAATCGCTGCAAGCACAATACCGCATGGCCTGGGCCAGCCTCGCACGCTGGCAGGCCGAGCGCGACAACCTCAAACAAGTCACTTTCCCGGCCGAATTGAGCAACGATCCTGACCCGCGTCTGGCGATGGTGCTCGAAGGCCAGCGCCAATTGTTCAGCAGCCGTCGCGAAGCGTTCTACCGTGAACAGGCCGGATTGCGCGCCAGCATCGAAGGTGCCACCGCGCAACTGGCCGGCATGCGCCGTGCGCGCACCGACTTGAATGCGCAGGCCGATTCGCTGCAACAACAGTTGAGCAACCTGCAACCGTTGGCCGACAACGGTTACATCCCGCGCAACCGTTTGATGGAATACCAGCGCCAACTGTCGCAAGTGCAACAGCAACTGGCAGAAAACACCGGTGAAAGCGGGCGCGTGGAGCAGGGCATCCTCGAATCGCGCCTGAAGCTGCAACAGCACAGCGAGGAATACCAGAAGGAAGTGCGAACCCAACTGGCCGATGCCCAGCTGAAAAGCGTGACCCTTTCCGAGCAACTGACCTCCGCCGGTTTCGACCTGCAGCACAGCGAGATCATGGCCACCGCCGACGGTGTGGCGGTCAATCTCGGCGTGCACACTGAAGGCGCAGTGGTGCGTCAGGGCGAAACCCTGCTGGAAATTGTGCCGCAAGGCACCACGCTGGAAGTGGAAGGGCACTTGCCGATCAACCTGATCGACAAGGTTGGCACGCACCTGCCCGTGGACATTCTGTTTACCGCGTTCAACCAGAGCAAAACCCCGCGCGTACCGGGCGAGGTCAGCCTGATTTCCGCCGACCAGATGGTCGATGAGAAAACCGGCGTGCCGTACTACGTGTTGCGCAGCAGCGTCAGCGATCAGGCCATGGAGAAACTCAACGGTCTGGTGATCAAGCCTGGTATGCCGGCAGAAATGTTCGTGCGCACGGGTGAACGTTCACTCCTCAACTATCTGTTCAAACCGCTGCTCGACCGGGCCGGCTCCGCGTTGACCGAGGAATAAGGATGTTCGGCTGTATGAATAAGCTTTCGATGCTCGGTGCGGCAATGATGCTGCTCGCGAGTCACTCAGCAGTGGCGGCCCTGGGGCCGTTCGAGATTTACGAACAGGCGTTGCGCAATGACCCGGTGTTCCTGGGGGCAATCAAGGAACGCGATGCCGGTCTTGAGAATCGCGCCATTGGCCGCGCCGGGTTGCTGCCACGGCTGGGTTACACCTACAACAAGGGACGTAACTCGTCGAAAGCGACCTCTCTGGATGAGCGCGCGCGCAATCGTACCGATGACCGCAACTACAGCAGCTACGGCTCGGCGCTGACGCTGCAGCAACCTTTGCTCGACTACGAGGCCTACGCGGCGTATCGCAAGGGCGTGGCGCAATCACTGTTCGCCGATGAAAACTTTCGTGGCAAAAGCCAGGAGTTGTTGGTGCGCGTGCTCGACAACTACACCAAGGCGTTGTTTGCCCAGGATCAGATCGATATCGCGCAGGCGAAGAAAAAGGCTTACGAACAGCAGTTCCAGCAGAACGAGCACATGTTCAAACAGGGCGAAGGTACCCGCACCGACATTCTTGAAGCCGAGTCGCGCTACGAATTGGCGACAGCCGAGGAGATCGAGGCACGTAATGAACAAGACGCCGCGTTGCGCGAACTGGGTGCACTGGTCGGCGTTCCCGCCGTAGACATTACCGATCTGTTGCCGCTGGATCAGAACTTCCAGACGTTTACCTTACAACCCGCCAACTTCGACACGTGGCACGAGATGGCGATCAGCAATAACCCCAATCTCGCCTCGCAGCGCCAGGCCGTAGAAGTGGCGCGTTATGAAGTAGAACGCAATCGAGCCGGGCATCTGCCGAAAATCAACGCCTATGCGTCAATGCGGCAGAACGAATCGGAAAGCGGCAACACCTACAACCAGCGCTACGAAACCAACACGATCGGCCTCGAAGTCAGCGTGCCGCTGTACGCGGGCGGCGGCGTGTCCGCATCGACGCGTCAAGCCAGCCGTACCATGGAGCAGGCCGAGTACGAACTGGATGGCAAAACCCGTGAGACGCTGATCGAACTGCGCCGCCAGTTCAGCGCCTGTCTGTCGGGAGTGAATAAGTTGCGTGCTTATCAGAAAGCACTGACGTCCGCCGAAGCACTGGTGGTGTCGACCAAGCAAAGCATTCTCGGCGGTGAACGAACCAACCTCGATGCGTTGAACGCCGAACAGCAACTGTTCACCACCCGCCGCGATCTGGCGCAGGCGCGGTACGACTATCTGATGGCGTGGACCAAATTGCATTACTACGCCGGCACATTGAGCGAACAGGATCTGGCTCGGGTGGACGAGGCGTTCGGCCAAGGCCCGAAAACCCGCTGACCAGAGGTCAGGATCAAAAGATCGCAGCCTTCGGCAGCTCCTACATGAAGCGGGACAGTGACATTTCCGGCAGCAGATAACTCCTGTAGGAGCTGCCGAAGGCTGCGATCTCTTGATCTGTCTTTTCGGATCTCAGCTAACGGCAGCTCCTGCACTACAATAAGAAAAGTGAGTGGTGAACATGGACGTACGCATCAAGCCGATTTCGGTCGGTACCCTGCTGCTTGTGATTTCAACAACCCAGGCCCAGGCGCAATACCTGGAGTCCGGTAAACCCGGTGATCCCGCCAGTTGGCGCAGCGCCGAATACCTGCGCGACTGGGGCCTGAATCGCATGCAGGCCGATCAAGCCTATGCCGCCGGCATCACCGGCAAAGGAGTGAAAATCGGCGCGCTGGACTCCGGTTTCGACTCAGCCCATCCCGAGTTCGCCACCGAGCGTTATCACCCGGTGCTGGCCAACGGCAGTTACGTCGATGGCTCGCTGTTCAACGTCGATGGCACGCTCAACCCCAACAACGACTCCCACGGCACCCACGTGGTCGGCACCATGGGCGCCTCGCGCGATGGCAGCGGCATGCACGGCGTGGCGTACAACGCGCAGATCTACGTCGGCAACACCAACAACAACGACAGTTTTCTGTTCGGCCCCAATCCCGATCCGCGCTACTTCAAAGCGGTGTACGACGCGCTGGCCGATGCCGGCGTGCGCGCGATCAACAACAGTTGGGGCAGCCAGCCACCGGATGTCAGCTATCGAACACTCGCCGATCTCCACGCTGCCTACGCGCAGCATTTCAACAAGGGCACCTGGCTCGACGCCGCTGCCGATGTTTCGCGTCGCGGGGTGATCAACGTCTTCAGTGCCGGCAACAGCGGTTACCCGAACGCTAGCGTGCGCTCGGCGCTGCCGTACTTTCAGCCGGATCTCGAAGGCCACTGGCTGGCCGTGTCGGGGCTCGATCAAAGCAACCAGCAGAAGTACAACCAATGCGGCATCGCCAAGTATTGGTGCATCACCACACCTGGCGCGAAGATCGACAGCACCATTCCCGGCGGTGGTTACGCGATCAAATCGGGTACGTCGATGTCGGCACCGCACGCAACCGGCGCACTGGCGCTGGTGATGGAACGCTACCCGTACATGAACAATCAGCAGGCGCTGGAAACCCTGTTGACTACCGCCACACAACTCGACGGTTCGGTGACGGATGCGCCGACGGAGCGAGTCGGCTGGGGCGTGGCCAATCTGAGCCGGGCGATGCGCGGGCCGGGGCAATTGCTCGGCGCGTTTGACGCCAATCTGGGCACAGGGCAGGCCGATGTCTGGAGTAATGACATCTCCGACAAGGCGCTGATCCAGCGCCAGAACGAAGACCTCGCCGAACACAGCGCCTGGCAGCAAACCCTGCAGGACAAAGGCTGGCAGAACGGTGTTGCGGCTGGCGCCAGTCAACAAGATCAAACCGATTACGCAGTCGGGATGGCCCGAGATGCAGCAGCGGCAGGGCGGATGTATCAAGGCAGCCTGATCAAATCCGGTGCCGGGCACTTGATACTGACCGGAGAAAACACCTATCGCGGCCCGACCACCATCAACGGCGGCTTGCTCACGGTCAACGGTTCGCTGGCCTCACCAGTCACCGTCAACGATAGCGGTACCCTTGGCGGTTCCGGACACATTGCCGCGCTGACCGCCAACAGCGGCGGCCGCGTGGCACCGGGCAACTCCATCGGCACGTTGAATGTGGCCGGCGATGTCACTTTCGCGCCGGGCTCGACTTACGCCGTGGAATTGTCGCCCACCAGCAGCGACCGCATTGTCGCCGGCGGTAGCGCCACCATCAGCGGTGCAACCGTCAGTCTGTCGCTGGAAAACAGCCCGACCCTGCTCAGCGCGCCTCAAACGCAAAGTCTGCTCGGTCACCAATACGACATTCTGCAAGCGGCCGGAGGTATTCAAGGCCGGTTTGGCGCGGTGCTGCCGAGTTATCTGTTCATCGGCGGCAGCCTCGACTACGCCGCCAACGGCATTCAGCTCAACATCGAACGCAATGCGACAACGTTCGCCAGCGTCGGCCAAACGCCGAATCAACGCTCGGTGGCCGCAGCGGTTGAAGGCTTGGGCGCCGGCAATTCGGTTTACGAAAGTCTGTTGCTGTCGGCGAACGTGGCTTCTGCGCAACAAGCTTTTGAGCAACTGAGCGGTGAGATTTATCCGGCGCTGGGTTCGGTGCTGATCAACGACAGCCGCCAATTGCGCGATGCCGTGGGCGAGCGTTTGCACGATGCCTCCGCGGCGCAAAGCAACGGCTGGGTCAAAGCACTCGGCGCCTGGGGCACGACCGATTCGAGTCATGATACGGCCGGTTACAGCACCTCGATTGGTGGCCTGTTGGCCGGTGTTGACGGTGCGCTGGACGAGCAGACGCGCATCGGTCTGCTCACCGGTTACAGCGACAGTTCGCTGAGCATGGGCTCGGGCACGCATTCCTCGGCCAAGGTCGACAGCTATCACCTCGGCGCCTACGCCGGTCATGAAATCGGCGCTTGGCGCTTGAGCACCGGCGCGACTTACAGCTGGCACCGCGCCGATGTGAAACGCGATTTGCAGTACGGCGAGGTCAGTGCCAAGCAGAAAGCCAAGGTCGATGCGACCACAACTCAAGTGTTTGGTGAAGCGGCCTATCGACTGCATTTACAACCGCTCGCACTGGAACCGTTCGCCAATCTGGCCTACGTGCACCTCGACACTGAAGGTTTCACCGAGAAGGGCGATGCTGCCGCACTGAAAAGCTCAGGCGATCAGCGCGACGCCGTACTGAGCACTCTGGGTGTGCGGGCGATCAAGACTTTCAACTTGTCGACGCAACAATCACTGGATGTGAGCGGCCACCTCGGCTGGCAGCACAGCCTCAGCGACATTGACTCCGAACAGCACCTGCGTTTTGCCAGCGGCGGTACGCCATACAGCGTTGAGAGTTCGCCACTGGTGCGCGATGCCGCGTTGCTCGGTGTGCAGGCGAGCCTGGCGCTGAGCAAGGATGTACGGGTGAACCTCGATTACAACGGACAACTGGCCAATCGCGAGAAAAGCCATGGCGTCGGGCTGAGCCTGAACTGGCAGTTCTGAACCACGGATTCACGGCTGCTCACATACCCGTGGCGAGGGGATTTATCCCCGTCCGGCTGCGCAGCAGACGTAAATCCAGACGACTTGATTTGTCTGAAGATTACTGGGGCCGCTTCGCGACCCAACGGGGATAAATCCCCTCGCCACAGGTAAGCGTAACGGTTTGAGAGAGACGGATTTTTTCGCAACATCACTAAGGAAGGTCGCTGGATGAATAACAATAAAACCCCCGCGCAAACGGGTGGCCGTTTTGCCCTGAAAACCCTCACGCTCGCCGTGCTCTGTGCCATCGGCACAGTCCATGCCGCGCCCTACGTGGAGAACGGTCGCACGGGCGATCCGTCGAGTTGGCGCAGTGCCGAGTTTCAGGCTGACTGGGGCCTGGGCACCATCGGTGCCGATCACGCATACGCCGCCGGCTACACCGGTAAAGGCGTAAAACTCGGCATCTTCGACCAACCGGTCTACGCCGCGCATCCAGAGTTCTCGGGCAGCAATAAAGTCATCACCCTGGTCACCAGCGGCATTCGCGAATACACCGACCCGTATATCCCGGTGAAGGCCGGCGATGCGTTCCGTTATGACGGTTCGCCCTCGGTCGGCTCCGACGGCAAACTCGGCGCGCACGGCACCCACGTTGGCGGTATCGCAGCCGGCAGTCGTGACGGCGGGCCGATGCATGGCGTGGCTTTCGGCGCGCAGATCATCAGCGCCGACAACGGTGATCCGGGCCCGGAAGACGGTATCGTCCGCGGCAACGACGGCGCGGTGTACAAGGCCGGTTGGGATGCACTGATCGCCAGCGGCGCACGGATCATCAACAACAGCTGGGGCATCGGCATCACCGACCGTTTCGACCTCGGCGGCCGCAACCCGGCGTACCCGCACTTCACCGTCAACGACGCGCAATTGCAGTTCAACGAAATCCGCACACTGCTCGGCACCAAGCCAGGCGGCGCCTATGACGGCGCGATTGCCGCTGCGCGCAGTGGCATCGTGACGATTTTCGCTGCGGGCAACGACTACAACCTCAACAACCCGGACGCCATCGCCGGTCTCGGCTATTTCGTCCCGGACATCGCGCCGAACTGGATCACCGTTGCCGCACTGCAGCAGAACCCGGATCTGACCAGCGCCAATCCGTACATCATCAGCACTTTCTCGTCGCGTTGCGGCTACACCGCGAGTTTCTGCGTCTCGGCCCCCGGCACGAAAATCTACAGCTCGATCATCGAAGGCACCAACGCCGACAACCTGACCACGGGCTACAAAAATTACAACGGCACCTCAATGGCGGCGCCGCACGTGGCCGGCTCAATGGCCGTGCTGATGGAGCGCTTCCCATACATGACCGGCGATCAAGTCGCCACGGTCTTGCGTACGACCGCTACCGACCTCGGCGCGCCGGGCATCGACGCGTTGTACGGCTGGGGCATGATCAACCTGCGCAAAGGCATCGACGGGCCGGCGATGTTCGTCACCGAGAAGGACATACCTGAAGAGTTCCGCATCGACGGTGCCTACGGTTCCGGCCAGTTCGTCGCGGACTTGCCGGGCATCGGCGCGATCATCGATCAGGGCAAACCGACCGAACGCGTGTGCAACGACATCACCTGCGGCCTCGACACTTGGCGCAACGACATTTCCGGCCATGGCGGCTTGACCAAGCAGGGCATCGGTACCCTGGTGATGACCGGTAATAACTCCTACAGCGGTCCGACGCTGGTCAATCAGGGCCGTTTGGCCATCAACGGCTCGCTGGCGTCAGCGGTGACGGTCAATGACAGCGGCATCCTTGGCGGTAACGGCCGCATCGGCGCACTGTCGGTGAAAAACGGCGGTACCGTGGCGCCGGGCAATTCCATCGGCACCCTGAATGTCGCAGGCGACGTGACCTTCGAGCCGGGTTCGACCTACGCGGTCGAAGTCTCGCCGACGTCCAGCGACAAGATTGTCGCCGGTGGCAAGGCGGTGATCGACGGAGCCACGGTGAGCCTGTCGCTGGAAAACAGCCCGACGCTGTTGACCACCACCGAGGTAAAAAGCCTGCTTGGCACGCAGTTCAACATCCTCCAGGCGGCGGGCGGCATTCAAGGGCAATTCGGTCAGGTACTGCCCGACTATGCGTTCCTCGGCGGCACCCTGGCGTATTCAGCGAGTGGTGTGCAACTGGACGTCGGGCGTAATGGCGCCTCGTTTGCCAGCGTTGGCCTGACGCCGAATCAGCGTGCCGTCGGTGCAGCCGCAGAGCGTCTGGGCGCAGGCAATGCGCTGTTCGAGACGCTGCTGCTGTCACCCAACGCCGCCTCGGCGCAACAGGCGTTCCAGCAACTGTCCGGCGAGATTCACCCGGCCATTGGCACGCTGTTGATCAACGACAGCCGTTACCTGCGCGAGGCCGTCGGCGAGCGTCTGCGTGAGCGCGATCTGTTCAACGCCAATGCCCCGACTGACGATCGCAGCAACGCCTGGGTCAAGGTGCTTGGTTCGTGGGGCACCAGCGATGGCGGCAACAAAAATGCCGATTCCACCAGCTCCATCGGTGGATTGCTGGCCGGTGTCGATGGCTTGATTGCTGAAGATACGCGCCTCGGTTTCGTTACAGGTTATAGCGACAGTTCATTGAGCATGGGCAGTGGCACGCATTCGTCGGCGTCGGTCGACAGCTACCACTTGGGTGCGTACCTGGGTCATCAAATCGAAGCACTGCGTCTGACCGTGGGTGGCGCTTACAGCTGGCACCGTATCGATGCAAAACGTGACCTGCAATTCGGCGACGTCAGCGGCAAACAGAAAACCAAACGCGATGCGAGCACAGCGCAATTGTTCACCGAAGCGGCTTATGATCTGGGCTTGCAACCGATGAACCTGGAACCGTTCGCCAATCTGTCTTACGTTCACCTCAACACCGACAGTTTCACCGAGAAGGGTGATGCTGCTGCATTGAAGGGCGGTGAGGACAATCGTGACGTGGTGCTGTCGACGCTTGGTGTGCGTGCCAAGCGCACGTTTGCCCTGTCGGACAAGCATCAGCTGGAACTCGGCGCAAGCCTGGGCTGGCAGCACAACCTGAGCAGCGTCGATGCTGACAGTCATCTGGCCTTTGCCAATGGCAACAGCGCGTTCAATGTGCAGAGTGTGTCGATGGATCGCGATGCCGCCGTGGTCGGTGTGCGCGCAGGTCTGGCGCTCAACCGCGATGTGCGGGTGAACCTGGATTACAACGGCCTGATCGGCTCGAACGAGAAGGATCACGGTGTGGGTCTGACCCTCGACTGGCAGTTCTAAACAGCACTGGCAGTGCTAAAGCGTACCGGCAGTTCTGCAGAGAACTGCCGGTTTTGAAGGAAGAGAGAGCACAACATGGGACTGTTCGATTATAAAAATGCCGATGGCAAAGCGTTGTACAGCGACGCCATCGCACTGACGTTGTATGCCTACACGCCGACCGGCCAGGCATTGCCGGCCACCGGCTGGAAGCCCGTCACGGCGACAGCGCTGGGCTATCAGGGCAAGGTCGGCGTGCAGGGCACGTTCTTCGGCGAGAAAGAAGGCTTCACCAGCGCCGAAGCCGAAGTGCTCGGCAAATATGATGCTGCCGGCAAGTTGATCGGTATCGGGGTTGCCTTTCGCGGCACCGGCGGGTTGGGTTTCAGCGACACCTTCGGCGACTTGAAAAACAACCTGCTGGCCGCCATCGGGCCGTCGGATTACGCGAGCAACTACGCAAAAAACGCTTTCGACAACCTGCTCAAGTCTGTCGCGGCATTTGCCATCGCCAACGGTATCGCCGCCAAAGACGTGCTGATCAGCGGCCACAGCCTCGGCGGGCTAGGGGTCAACAGCGTCGCCGAGTTGAGTGGCAGCAACTGGGGCGGGTTCTTCAAGGACGCCAACTACATCGCCTTCGCATCGCCGACCCAGAGCAGCACCGGCAGCAACGTGTTGAACATCGGCTACGAGAACGATCCGGTTTTCCGTGTGCTTGACGGCACCACGTTCAGCACGGCATCGATGGGCAAACACGATAAGCCGCATGAGTCGACCACCGACAACATCGTCAACTTCAACGACCATTACGCGTCCACCGCGCAGAACCTGGTGCCGTTCAGCATCATCAATCCGCTGAGCTGGTCGGCGCATGGATCGCTCGGGTATGCCGATGGCTTGAATCGAGTCATCGACTCGAAGTTCTACAACCTCACCAGCAAGGACTCGACGATCATCGTCTCCAACCTGGAAGAGGCATCGCGGGGTAAAACCTGGGTCGAAGACCTCGGCCGCAGCGGCGAACCGCACACCGGCAGCACCTTCATTATCGGCACCGACAGCAACGACTGGCTCAAGGGCGGGGCGGGTAACGACTTCCTTGAAGGGCGCGGCGGCGATGACCGTTTCCGTGATGACGGCGGTTTCAACATCCTGCTCGGCGGCCAGGGCCACAACACGTTCGAACTGCAGAAACCGTTGCAAAACTTCAGCTTCGCCAACGACGGTGACGGTACCTTGTACGTGCGTGACGCCTATGGCGGCATCAGCATGACCCGCGACATTGGCGCGCTCGTGAGCAAGGAGTCAGGTTCGTGGTGGAGCAGCAAGGAGATCACCTGGAACGTCACCGCCAAAGGCCTGACCAATGGCGACGAACTGACCCAGTACAGCCACTCACTCAGTGGCGACGCCTACGGCAACGCGCTGCACGCGACGGCCGACGGTGACTGGCTGTTTGGTCTGGGGGGCGATGACCAACTGATCAGCGACAAGGGCCATGTGACCTTCGTCGGTGGCGCCGGCAACGACGTGATGACGGCAGTGGGTGGCAACAACACCTTCCTGTTCAGCGGCGCGTTCGGCTTCGATGCCATCAACGGCTATCAGGGCAGCGACAAACTGGTGTTCATGGGCGTCGAAGGCGCGGGGCAGGGCTACGACTACAAGCAACATGCGTCGCAGGCCGGCAACGACACCGTGCTGAAGATTGGCGAGTATGCCGTGACCCTGGTCGGGGTTGGCGTGACTAACCTGTCGGATTCAAGTTTCGTCTTCGCCTAGATCCAATGTGGGAGCGAGCCTGCTCGCGAAGAGGGCATGTCAGTCAGTATTTTAGTAGCTGACACACCGCTTTCGCGAGCAGGCTCGCTCCCACCGTTAAAAGCAGCAAGTAGTTTTGAAATGCTCCGGGGCGTCCCCGTGGGGCGCCCTGGCTGTGAGCTATCTCTGACAATTCCAACAAAAGAGAGGCAATAGCAATGGGTGTGTATGACTACAAAAACTTCACTACAGCTGATTCCAAGGCACTGTTCAGCGATGCCATGGCAATCACGCTGTACTCCTACCACAACCTCGATAACGGCTTTGCCGCCGGTTATCAGCACAATGGTTTCGGCATTGGCCTGCCCGCGACACTGGTCACGGCCTTGCTGGGGGGCACCGACTCCCAAGGCGTCATCCCCGGCATTCCGTGGAACCCCGATTCGGAAAAACTCGCGCTCGACGCTGTGAAAAAGGCCGGTTGGACACCCATCACCGCCTCGCAACTGGGCTATGACGGCAAGACTGACGCGCGCGGAACCTTCTTTGGCGAGAAGGCCGGTTACACCACGGCTCAGGTCGAGATTCTCGGCAAGTACGACGCCCAGGGCCACCTCACGGAGATCGGCATTGCCTTTCGCGGCACCAGCGGCCCGCGTGAGAACCTGATCCTCGATTCCATCGGCGACGTGATCAATGACTTGCTCGCCGCGTTCGGCCCCAAGGATTACGCGAAGAACTACGTCGGCGAAGCGTTCGGCAATCTGCTCAATGATGTGGTCGCGTTCGCCAAGGCCAACGGCCTGACCGGCAAGGATGTCCTCGTCAGCGGCCACAGCCTCGGCGGCCTTGCAGTCAATAGCATGGCGGATTTGAGCGGCGGCAAATGGGGCGGTTTCTTTGCCGATTCCAACTACATTGCCTACGCCTCACCGACCCAGAGCAGCACCGACAAAGTGCTTAACGTCGGCTATGAAAACGATCCGGTGTTCCGCGCCCTCGACGGCTCGACCTTCACTGGCGCGTCGGTTGGCGTGCACGACGCGCCGCATGCGTCGACCACCGACAACATCGTCAGTTTCAACGATCACTACGCATCGACCGCGTGGAATCTGCTGCCATATTCGATCCTCAATATCCCGACATGGATTTCGCATTTGCCGACCGCTTACGGTGACGGCATGAATCGGGTCATCGAATCGAAGTTCTACGACCTCACCAGTCGCGATTCGACAATCATCGTGGCCAACCTGTCCGACCCGGCGCGTGCCAACACCTGGGTGCAGGATCTCAACCGCAACGCGGAACCCCACAAGGGCAGCACGTTCATCATTGGCAGCGACGGCAACGATCTGATCCAGGGCGGCAGCGGCAACGACTATCTGGAAGGCCGCGCGGGTAACGACACCTTTCGCGACAGTGGCGGCTACAACGTCATTCTTGGCGGGCAGGGCAGCAACACCCTCGACTTGCAGCAGTCGGTGAACACGTTCGAATTCGCCAACGACGGTGCCGGCAATCTGTACGTCCGCGATGCCAAAGGCGGAATCAGCATCACCCGTGACATCGGCAGTATTGTCACCAAGGAGCCGGGCTTCCTCTGGGGCCTGTTCAAGGATGAAGTCACCCACAGCGTCACGGCCAGCGGCTTGAAGGTGGGCAACAACGTCACCGCCTATGAATCGAGCGTCAAAGGCAGCAGTGGCGCCGACACGCTCAAGGCCCACGCCAGCGGCGACTGGCTGTTCGGCCTCGATGGCAACGATCATTTGATTGGCGGCACGGGCAACGACGTGTTTGTCGGCGGTGCCGGCAATGACCTGCTGGAATCGGGTGGGGGAGCCGATACGTTCCTGTTCAACGGCGCGTTCGGGCAGGATCGGGTGGTCGGATTCACCTCCAACGACAAACTGGTGTTCCTTGGCGTGCAGGGTGTTTTGCCCAACGACGACTTCCGCTCCCATGCCTCAACGGTGGGGCAGGACACGGTGCTGACGTTTGGTCATGACTCGGTGACGTTGGTTGGCGTTTCGCTCGGTAGCCTGAACGCCGACGGCATCGTCATCGCCTGAAGCAACCGCTAACGTGTGGCGAGGGAGCTTGCTCCCGCTTGAGTGCGCAGCGCTCACAAATATTTGTGGCCGCTACGCATCCCAGCGGGAGCAAGCTCCCTCGCCACAAATCGGTATTCGAAGTGACTCGGTGGCCATCCTCTGACTCAAAGCCCTGCAAAAACAGGAAATGCGGCCTAAAGCGAGCACGTGCCCACACGTTCTACCGCTAGCCACCATTGATTACAGGAGATTCAAACGTGAAAGGTTTCAAGGGGTATGTCGGGTTTATGGGTTTGGTGCTGTGTTCGGCCAATGCCTGGGCCGACCTGCCTCAAAGCTCGATTCTGAGCCGTTACGGTATTAGCACCGATCAGTTGCCGGCGCCGGCAAAAACCGACGTGAGCGAACCTGCCGAAGAGAAAAGCCGCTTTCAGATCCAGCCCGAACAGCCGTTCGTGACCCTGCGCCTGGGTGACGGCAAGCAGCCACAAACCACCGGCAACCTGAGCATCGACCGCATGGCGCAACAGGAGCGGGAACGTTGCCAGCGCCTGCAGGGCGAACTGGCCCGGCGTGGCGGTCAATACCTGAGCTGCGACAACAGCATCCCGGGCATGACCCTGGACCAGTAACCCTCTCGAATCCACTCCAGCAACCGCCGAAGGCTGTGATCTTTTGATCTGCAACAGCCTTCAGCCCTGTAATATCCGCTCACCCTGACAATGGACTGGCGGTGCCCCTCCTTGAGAAAGACCACTCGACTGATCGTGCTTTGCTCCACGTTGCTGATAGCTGCGAATGCAGGCGCATTGGCCTGGCTTTACTACGTGGTCACTTACGCTTCAGTGACGCGTGGCATGCCAATGATCAGAACCACGGAGCCCATGCTCATCGGCGGGCGTAACGGTGATGAGCACAGCTACGTGCTGCCGTTGGGCACCACGCTCTACGAAGATCAGAGCTACCCGGAAGGCTTTACCCGTTATCTGGTGTACTTCAATCACAAGGGTCCGATCGAGCACGAGACCGTAACGATGGAGCCCAAATATCGCGGCACCCTGATTGATCCGCTGTGGCTGGAAACCATCGACGCCGACACGCTGAAAGATGTCTTCAAGCGCTTTCCCTTATCCCGAAGCGATATCGCGGCGGCGATCAAGGCCAACGAAATAACCAAAGACGATCTGACCGAGATCATCCAGTCGATGCCAAAGTAAAAGGCTGGCTGCAATCAGAACCCCAGCGGGTACTGAATCACCACATAGATCCGGTCGATGTCATCGCCCGCCTGAGCGCTGTTCGCCCGATGCGAAACATGCGACACCTGCACCGACAAATCCTTCGCTGCGCCCGACTGGACGACGTATTTCAAATCAAGGTCGCGCTCCCAGTGCTTGCCGCCATTGCCTTGCTGCGGCTGGAACTCACCGCTGTCGGCATCGAACGGGTTGTAGGCGCCGCCCTTGGGCGCGTGGGTGCCGTCGATGTGATCGCCGCTGACGTAGCGGGTCATGAAGTTCAGACCGGGAATACCCAACGCGCCGAGGTCGAGGTCGTAGCGCGCTTGCCACGAACGTTCGCCGGCGCCGTTGAAGTCGGCGTATTTGATCGAGTTGGCGAGGTAGATCGAGTCGCCGCCGACGAAATCGAAAGGCGTGTCGCCGTCGATCCGCTGCCAGCCGAGCATCACCGCGTGTGGTCCGAAGGCGTACTTGCCCGACAGACTGAACGCGGTGTTGTCGATAGCACCGGCCAGCGCCCGGCCGGTATCGCGGGTGTGATAGAGGTTGGCGTCGAGCAACACGCCTGACTGCTTGAAGTGCAGGTTGCCGTAGTACTGATGCCAGGTGTCCGTCAACTCGGAGGCATAGACGGCACCGCCCAACGGACTGTCGCCGAGCAGGTCGGCGCCGAGGAAACTGATGGCGCCCGCCTCGATGTTGGCGCCGTAACCGTAGAAATCACCCTTGCCGGAAGAACTGTTCTGGTTCTTGAACGCCGTGAAATGCCCGGCCTGAAGCGTGAGGTTGTCGATTTCCCGACTGGTCAGCAGAAAACCCGTGGCGTACTCCGGTTGCAGGCGTTTGTCGCTGGTGTCGAACACCGGGGTTTCCACGGTCATTTCGCCAAACGCCAACGTGCTGCGCGAGGCCTTCAGTTTCAAGGCACCGCCGGCACTGGAATAGTTGCTGGCGCTGCGGCCATCGCTGTCGACCGGCAACAGGCCTGTGCCGGAGTGACCTTTGCCACCATCGAGTTTCAAGCCGGCAAAGGCGTGGGCATCAATACCAAACCCGACAGTTCCCGGGGTGAATCCGGATGAGAAAGTGCCGATAAACCCTTGCGCCCATTCCTGTTTGTAGTTTTTTCCGGTGGGCGAGGGTGAGCGGTAATCGTTGCTGAGGTAGAAGTTGCGAGTGAGCACTTGGGTTTTGGCATCGTCGAAAAAGCCGTCGGCGACGGCCGTTTCGGTTAGCCCGCAGAGCAGCAATAACAGGGTGAAACGCGCAGTCGCGAATTCGGTCATCGTCGGTGGCCAACATAATGAGTTGACGCTGATGATCAGTGGATTCTGTGCGAAGGGATTGAGGTTATGTGCTGTGCCGAACACCAATCCGTGTAGGAGCTGCGGCACGCTGCGATCTTATGATTTTAAAGATCTGGATCAAAAGATCGCAGCGTGCCGCAGCTCCTACATTGATATCGCCGTTACGACAGTGGTGGGGTGCGGGGCGGGATTTGGCGTTTGTTGCCGGTTGACTCGAACGCCGCGGCCAGACGCAGCAGGCTCGAATCGTCGTAGGCGCGACCGGCGAAGGTCAGGCCGACCGGCATGCCGATGTCGGCCATCACGCCCATCGGCACGGTAACGGTCGGTACGCCGAGGTGACGGATCGCCAGGTTGCCGTTGGCCACCCATATACCGTTGCTCCAGGCGATGTCGGCCGACTCAGGGTTTACATCGGCGTCCGCCGGGCCGACGTCGGCGACGGTCGGGAACAGCACGGCGTCGAGGCCCAGCGAGTCCATCCAGTCTTCGAGGTCGATGCGCCGGGTCTGCTCCAAACCGCGCAGGCCGTCAGGCACGGTGGAGATTTCATTCCACGGCGTGATGCCGCGCTCGGCCATGCGCACGTATTCATCCATGCCCGCCACCAGATCACCCTCACGGTTAGGCAGCGTACCCGGTTCGTGGGGGAAGATTTTCGGCCCGTCGACGTCGACCAGACGATTGAGTTTCGGGTCGCCGTTGACTTGCAGGAAATCGTCGAACGCCCATGCGGTCAGGTCCCATAACTCATGGTGAAGGAACTCTTTCGAGACCAGACCACGGGTGAATACAGTCGGCGCGCCGGGACGATCGCCTTCGCAGTTGGAGACCAACGGGAAGTCGGTTTCGATGACTTCGGCACCGGCCGCTTCGAGGGCCTGACGCGCCTGCTTCCACAACTCAATCACCGACGCACGGGTATTGATGCGCTGGCCGGTCGGGCCACCGATGCCCGGGGCTTCGCTGGTGCCGGCTTCAGGGTCGGCATTGATGAACATGCGCGGGACGGCGAAACGCTTGCCGGCCAGCGCTTTGGCGTCAGCGGCCAGATCAGCGTAAGCGGCAGGGCGCACCTCGTTGACGCTCGGGATCGGCACCCACGGTTGCAGGCGCCAGAGGTCGCCACGGGTGTCCGGGTCTTCGGCAACGACGATGTCGAGGACTTCGAGCAGGTCGGCCATGGTGCGGGCGTATGGCACGACGACATCCATGGTCGGGGTCAACGGCCAGTTGCCACGTACCGAAATCACGCCGCGCGAAGGGGTGTAGGCGCACAAGCCATTGTTCGACGCCGGGCCACGCCCGCTCGACCAGGTTTCTTCGGCCAGACCGAACGCGGCAAAACTCGCGGCAGTGGCGGTGCCGGCACCGTTCGACGAGCCGGAAGCGAAAGGCGCAGTGAGGTAGTCGGCGTTGTACGGGCTCTCGGCGCGACCGTAGACACCGCGCTGCATACCGCCATTGGCCATCGGCGGCATGTTGGTCTTGCCCAGGCAAATCGCCCCGGCGCCGCGCAGGCGTTCGATGGTGAAGGCATCGCGATAGGCGACCAGATCAACGAAGGCCGGGCTGCCGGATGCAGCGGTCAAGCCCTTGACCAGATAACTGTCTTTGGCGGTGTAGGGAATGCCATCGAGCGCGCTCAGGGTTTCGCCTTTGGCGCGGCGAGCGTCGGCGGCCCGCGCTTCGTTCAGCGCTTCGGGGTTGCGCACGACCACGGCATTCAGCGCCGTTGGGGTGTCGGCGCCATCGTAGGCATCGATGCGGGCGAGATACGCCTGCACCAGTTCAACCGACGTGGTCTGACCAGACTCCAGCGCTGCGCGCAGGTCGGCAATGGAAACTTCGGTAACTTCGATCATGCGGTCACCGCCGTTGGACGTACGGTGTTTTTCCTGGAATGGGAGTTCATAGCGGTTCTCGTTGCACGGCTTCAAGCGACAAGGTTAAGACTGGCGCCTATTTAACACCAAGCCGGGCGCGGAGTAATCGACGGGATTGATCTTTGTCCGCCCTGACACCGCGTGCAGCCCTTTCGCGAGCAGGCTCGCTCCCACAGAGGAACGCATTTCAATTGTGGGAGCGAGCCTGCTCGCGAAGGCGGTAGTCCGGCCACCCTATTCCTTCAGCCAATCACAGCACGCCGTACTCACGGGCCGTGCGATCCACCGCAATGCGCGTCTTGTCGATCAGCTCATCAAGCTCCGCACGGCTGGCGATCAGGGCAGGGGCCATGATCATCCGGCCCAACGTCGAGCGAATGATCAAACCTTCTTCAAAGCCGATCGTGCGGCAGCGCCAGGCAATGTCGTTCTCGTTGGCAAAACGCTTGCGGGTCGCCTTGTCTTCAGCGAACTGCAGCGCCGCGACCAGCCCGACACCCTGAATTTCACCGACCAGCGGATGATTGCCGAATACCTCGCGCAGGCAGCTTTGCAGGTAAGGCCCGGTATCGGTTTTCACCTGAGTGACCACACCTTCATCACGCAAGGCTTTAAGGTTGGCGATCGCCACCGCGGCGGCCACCGGGTGTCCGGAATAGGTCAGACCGTGAGCGAACACGCCACCCTTTTCCACCAGCGCTTCAGCCATGCGCCGCGACAGGATCAAGCCGCCCATGGGGATGTAACCGGAAGTGAGGCCCTTGGCGATCGACAAAGTGTCGGGCTCAAAGCCGAACGCCTGATGCGCAAACCACTCACCGGTGCGGCCAAAGCCGCCAATGACTTCGTCAGCGCAAATCAAAACATCATATTTACGGCAAATGCGTTGAATCTCCGGCCAGTAAGTGGCCGGGGGAATGATCATGCCGCCCGCGCCCTGGAACGGTTCGGCGACAAAAGCGGCGACCTTGTCGGCGCCCAGTTCGAGAATCTTGTCTTCCAATTGCCGCGCCGCACGCAAGCCGAATTCTTCCGGGCTGAGGTCGCCTTCGTGGGCAAACCAGTAAGGCTCGTCAATGTGCGCCACATCGGGAATGGTGCCGCCCATCTCATGCATGAACTTCATGCCGCCCAGCGCCGTCGCCGCGAGTGTCGAGCCGTGGTAACCATTCCAGCGGCCGATCATGATTTTCTTCTGGGGCTTGCCCATTACCTGCCAGAACTTGCGCACGGTGCGGATCAGCACTTCGTTGGCCTCGGACCCCGAGTTGGTGTAGATCGCGTGGCTGTAGTGCTTCGGCAGCAGGCTGAACAGCAGCTCGGACAGCTCGATCACCTTCGGGTGGGTGGTGTGGAAGAACATGTTGTAGTAGGGCAATTGCTCCAGTTGCGCGGTCGCGGCGGCGGCCAGATCCTTGCGCCCGTAGCCGAGGTTGGTGCACCACAGGCCGGACATGCCGTCCAGATACCGATTGCCGTCGTTGTCCCACAACGCCAGGCGATCACCGCTGACCATCACCCGTGGACCTTCTTCGTTGAGGGCCTTCTGATCGACAAACGCGTGAATGTGGTGAGCGCCATCGGCGGCTTGAAAATCACGGGTGCTGCGGGTCGGATCGAGTTCGGCGGACATGACTGATCTCCAAAAGAATTGGGCAAGTGAGTGCGTTCATTCCAGCGGTGCACAGCTAATATTTGTCACCTAAAAATATTTTTGTAAAGAAAATATTTGTCGATGGAAAAAGATATCCGTAGGCTGACCGGCATTGGCAAGGCACAGCAGGCACGACATGAGCGGACTCAGAGAGCGGCAAAAGGAACAGCGCAGGGAAGTCATCGCGCAGGCAGCACTTGAGCTGTTTATCAGCAACGGGTTCGGCGCGACCACGCTTGAACAAATTGCCAATGCAGCGGCGGTTTCCGCGCCGACGGTGACCAACTACTTCGGCGGCAAGCAGGAGATTCTGCTGGCACTGCTCAAGCAACCGGACGAGCAGGCCATGCGCGAGGCGCGGGCCAATCTCGATGACGACAGCGATCCACTTGAGGCGTTGTGCGAGTTCGAAGGCCTGATGACCGATTACCAACTGCAAGCCATGCCGGCGTCACTGTGGCGCGAATTGGCGCCGTTTCTGCTTACCGGTGAGCTGGCCCAGGCGTTGAGCCCGTGGAATGCGGCGGTGATCGAAGAAACCAAAGCGTTGCTGGTGCATTTTCAGGCACTGGGCAAAGTCCGCGAGTCCGTCGATATCGATGTGGCTGCGACCTTGTTCAACCAGTACGCGAACATGGCCTTTATTCGACTGGCGACCGAAGCGGCGCCGGATCGAGAAGCGCATGCCGGGCATATGCGCAGTGTGCTGGGGCTGATCTGTCACGGCATTCTGAGCCTGGCGCCGGAGCCGAAGGACAGGTGATCAACCGTGGCGAGGGCGCTTGCTCCCTCGCCACGGGGGTCTTCAACATCGAGAGGTCAGGCTTTCGGCAACCACGGTTGCATCTGCTCCAGCAAACCCCGTCCGCCCCGGCGCAATCCTGCCGCCAGGCTCAGCCATGACAGGTCGGTCATGATCACCTCGCAGGCGCGCAGCAAGCGAACTTCCCCGGCCGTGCCGCCGGCAGTCCCGCCATCAGGCATGTACACCGTCATCCAGTCGCCGACGCTCTCCACCACCAGACACAGGCGCCAGCCTTGCTCTTCGGCGATCATGCCGACCTTCGTCCCCTCGGCGTGCTCCATGCCGGCAAACCGCGCCGTGGTGTCCTTGAGCAACTGATAACCCGGCAAATTGCTCAGCACTTTGTCTTCGGTGGCTTCAATCGCCCGGGCCGCCGCCGAGGTCTTGGCCAGAAGGCCGGCAAGAAAACACAGGACGATCAGGCCCACCAGCGTGGCTAGCGTCACCACTGTCACGCCCGCCACATCATGACCTTCGAACATCGGCAGCAACTTTTGCACCGGCCCGCGCAGCAGGTGAATGGCTTTCTCGATCAGGACGAAGATCAGCACCAACGGCAGAATAAACAGCAGTCCGCCGATCACGGTGGTTTTGATGAACTTGAACATGACAGCTCCTTGATGACGATCAGCAATCAAGGCTAGCTGATAAAAATCCCGGGGCAGGTGCGCGATGAAACTCATGGCACCATGGCGGCCGGATGCGCTTAACAAGGAGCAGAGCACATGAAAGTACCGGATCAGCAAGCATGGCAACCGTGGACGCCCGATGAATTGGCGCAACGCCTGAAACAAATTTCACGCCCCTGGAGCGTGGTGGGCGGATGGGCGCTGGATCTGTGGCTGGGCAGACAGACTCGCGATCACGGTGATCTGGAGTTCACCGTCCTGCGTGATGATTTCCTGCTGTTCAGACAAGCGCTGTCGCCCTTGCAGTTCTACACCGTCAGAGACGGCACGTTTGAGTTTCTGTCGGCAGAGCGGATGCCCGGCGAGGAGATATTTCAGGTCTGGGGTTTCGATGTCGTTGCCAATGTCTGGCGTGTGGACGTGATGCTGGAGTCCGGCACGTCGGACATCTGGGTTTACAAAAGAGACACGTCGCTGGTTTACCCGCGTGCGGAAATGGTCGTCCTGAGTGCCACAGGTATTCCGTATCTGAAACCTGCGGCCATTCTGCTGTTCAAGGCCAAACATACCCGGCCCAAGGATCAAGCGGATTTCAGTCTCGCCTTGCCGAATCTGCCTTGCGAAGATCGGCATTGGTTGGCTCGACATCTGGCGCAACTGCACCCGGACCATGAATGGACAAACAGGCTAGAAAACGCCGAATGACTGTGTGGCGAGGGAGCTTGCTCCCGCTGGACGCGTAGCGGCCCCTAAAAAGCAGGACTGCTGCGCACTCCAGCGGGAGCAAGCTCCCTCGCCACAAGGTGGTGGATTGATTACTCGTTGATTCGCGGGTGTTGTTGCACCAGATTTTTGCGCTTGGCTTCCAGCTCAGCAATTTCAGCGTCGATGTCTTCGATCTTCTGCTCGATGTTGTCGTGATGCTCTTGCAGCAGCTCTTTGGCTTCCTCGAGGTCAGAAGCCGCTGGCGCCGCGCCTCGCAGTGGTTTGTTCGCGGTTTCTTTCATGGTCACGCCAGTGACCAGCCCGACCACGGCAATCACCATCAGGTAATACGCCGGCATGTACAGGTCGTTGGTGCTTTCCACCAACCAGGCGACGACAGTCGGGGTCAAACCGGCAATCAGCACCGAAATGTTGAAGGCCGCGGCCAAGGCGCTGTAGCGGATGTGCGTGGGGAACATTGCCGGCAAGGTCGAGGCCATCACGCCGATGAAGAAGTTCAGCAACACGGCCAACATCAGCAAGCCTGCGAAGATCAGGCCGATCTTGCCGCTATTGATCAGCATGAACGCCGGAATGGCCAGGATGAACAGGCCAATACTGCCGACGACGATGAAGGGTTTGCGGCCAATCTTGTCGCTGATAAAGCCAATCGCAGGCTGCACGAACAGCATGCCGACCATGATCGCGATGATGATCAGCACGCCACGGTTTTCGCTGTAATGCAGGTTGTGCGACAGGTAGCTCGGCATGTAAGTGAGCAGCATGTAATAGGTGACGTTGGTCACCGCCACCACGCCGACGCAAGTCATCAGGCTGCGCCAGTGCTTGGTTGCGACTTCCTTGAACGACACTTTCGGGCCGCCAGCGAGGCCTTCGCGATCACCTTGTTCGAGTTTTTCGACGTGTTGCTGGAACGCCGGGGTTTCTTCCAGCGCGTGGCGCAGGTAGAGGCCGATCATGCCCAGCGGCAGGGCGAGGAAAAACGGCAGACGCCAGCCCCATTCTTCGAATTTCGCTTCACCCAGCGTCGTAGAAATCAACACCACCACGCCAGCACCGAGAACGAAACCGGCAATCGAACCGAAGTCCAGCCAACTGCCGAGGAACCCACGCTTGCGGTCCGGCGCGTATTCAGCGACGAAGATCGAAGCACCGGTGTACTCGCCGCCGACCGAGAAACCCTGGGCCATTTTCGCCAGTAACAGCAGGATCGGCGCCCAGATGCCGATCGAGGCGTAGGAGGGAATCAGGCCGATGGCAAAAGTGCTGAGCGACATGATCACGATGGTCGCGGCGAGGACTTTCTGCCGCCCGTACTTGTCACCCAGAGCGCCGAAGAACAGGCCGCCCAAAGGTCGAATCAGGAACGGCACCGAGAACGTCGCCAGTGCAGCGATCATTTGCGTGCCCGGATCGGCGCCCGGGAAAAACACCTTGCCGAGCACATAGGCCACAAAGCCATAGACCCCGAAGTCGAACCATTCCATGGCATTACCGAGCGCCGCCGCCGTAATGGCTTTGCGCATCTTGGCGTCGTCGACGATGGTGATGTCTTTCAGGCCGATCGGTTTGACGCTGTTTTTACGTGATTTCATCCGGGTTTTCTCTTTACTGATCCATCTTGCCGCGTTGATGCCATCTAATTGATGGCGCGTGCTCTTTGGGTCAGATACATGAGGACACGAAATAATTCACCGCTAACTGCTTTTTTTCCCTGTAGGCGCTGCCGAAGGCTGCGATCTTTTGATCTTGCCTCGCGAAAACGGCAAACCCCGCCATCCCGATCGAACAGGATGGCGGGGTTCTTCTGCCTGATGGAATTGCGTTGCTTACTCGGCAGTCTTCGCGAGCAGGCTCGCTCCCACAGTTGATCGCGTTCCAATGTGGGAGCGAGCCTGCTCGCGAAGGGGCCAGAGGATTACTGAATAACTCAGCAAGCGTTCACAGTCGCGGCCTCAACCCGGCACCTGCAGATTATCCAGCACCCGATTCACCGCCAGTTCCCCCAGCATGATCAGTTGCGCAATCCCCAGCAGCGTCCGGCGTTGTGAGGCGGGTATGAGATGAGCGAAATCATTGACGATGGTTCTGGCAGAAGCGAGGGTTTCGCAGGCATCGACCAGCAGCTCTTCGTTTTTGAAGTCTGCTGTTACGGCATACATCCTGCGGATTTTACGCGGAGGTGGCGTTGAGCCGGGTGGGCAGAGGTAGTGATCGAGGGCTCGGTCGGCGGCTTCGTTGAGCTTTTTCGATTCGAGGGATTCGTAGGGCGAAGTGGGGTCAGTTTCGGGCGGATTAGGTGTTGGTTTGATCATGGTGAAACTCCTTGAGAAAAACGGAGCCGTCAACGATCGCTGCTAAACGAAGAGGTGGCGGCTGTACGCGGGTTAGCAGACCAGGCTCAAGGATCCCGGCGCACCGAAGTGCCCCACGCAAAGCCGCCATAACGTAATGGCGGAACTCGCGTGCCTTGAGAATTGCCGGGCTGCGAAACCCGACCGCTGATTCGTCAGCGACCGCCCCACAATAGAACCCGCCCCCAAGGCGCACAAGCCGGCGGATTCTGGCGTAGCTGTAGGCAATTACGCAAGGATGCGTAGCCTTGGGCGCGTGTCTGAAAGTGTCTTTTAAACACGCCTGTTTAGATCAAAGGATCGCAGCCTTCGGCAGCTCCTACATAGCCCGGTGTAGGAGCTGCCGAAGGCTGCGATCTTTTGATCTTACCTCGCGAAAACGGCAAACCCCGCCATCCCGATTGAGCAGGATTGCGGGGTTTTTCTGCCTGATGAAATTGCGTTGCTTACTCGGCAGTCTTCGCGAGCAGGCTCGCTCCCACAGTTGATCGCGTTCCAATGTGGGAGCGAGCCTGCTCGCGAAGGGGCAAGAGGGTTACTGAGTAACTCAGCAAGTGCTCACAGTCGCGGCCTCAACCCGGCACCTGCAGATTATCCAACACCCGATTCACCGCCAGTTCTCCGAGCATAATCAGTTGCGCAATGCCCTGCAACGTTCGGCGCTGCGACGCGGGTAGGAGGTTGGCGAAGTCATTGGTGATGGTTCTTGCCGAAGCGAGTGTTTCGCACGCATCGACCAGCATCTCCTCGTTTTTGAAGTCGGCGGTAACGGCGTACATTCTGCGGATTCTACGTGGAGGTGGCGTTGAGCCGGGCGGGCAGAGGTAATGATCGAGCGCGCGGTCGGCGGCTTCGTTGAGCTTTTTCGATTCGAGAGATTCGTAGGGAGAGGTCGGGTCGGTTTCGGGCGGATTAGGTGTTGGTTTGATCATGGCAAAAGCCTCTAGAGTAATGAAGCTGCCACCGTTCGCTGCTAACGAAGGAGGTGGCGGCTGTACGCGGGTTAGCAGACCAGGACTCTAGAACCCGGCGCACCGAAGTGCCCCACGCAAAGCCGCCATAACGACAACGGACCTTGTGCGTCTAGAAGATAACCCGGGCTGCTAAACCCGATCACTGAAATCTCAGCGACCGCACCACAATAGAACCCGCCCCCAAGGCGCACAAGCCGGCGGATTCTGGCGTAGCTGTAGGCAATTACGCAAGGATGTGTAGCCTTGGGCGCGTGTCTGGAAGTGTCTTTTAAACGTGTCCGTGTAGATCAAAAGATCGCAGCCTTCGGCAGCTCCTACATAGGCCGGTGTAGGCGCTGCCGAAGGCTGTGTTTTCTAACGCAACGCCTAATTCGTCAGCGAAACAACGATATCCAGCGCATTGATCGGCAGGTATATCAGGGTGACAGTCGTGTAGGCCTTGCGTGATTTCGCCGCGAAAGCACACAGCGGAAGAATGATCATCAACACATCCAGCACACCCCACAGCGCAATCGGCGAGGCTTGAAACAGGAACACGTTAACGATCAGCCCGAGAAACAGATACGTCGACAACGAGAGCAGGGCGTAGCGGCCGTCCTGTTCGAAATAGACCCGCAAGCCGTTCTGTTCATCTTCGCTTCGACTCGGCAGCAACAGCGCCGAAGAGACGAACAGCGACAGCGCCAACAGCACCAGCAACAAAAACTCCGCGAAGGAAAAGGTCGACTTGATCTGCGGCAGCGAATTGACCGCCCACCAAAAATCCAGCTGCGTGGCGAACAGCGTAACGGCCCAGACCAACGCCACCCAATCCGGCGCCGCCACCCGGCGGATGCGGAACACCGTCAACGCACCGAGCAGCAGCCGAGTGACCGACAGCCCCAGAATCATCGAGAGAATTGTCGCTACGATGGGGAAATTGCTCATCACTGGCCGTGTCCCGTGTGCTGCCAATACCTGCATTTCACGTTAGACGAGAAAACGGCCGCACTACCGACGAATCGCTCCATATGATTGCCCCAGATCACTGGCCCAGCCATCCAGCACCCCTTTGACGTCATCCGCCGTCAGCACCTGTTTGTCGTTTTCCAGCGCCACACCGGTGCCCTTGCGCACGACTTCGGCAACCACTTCGCCGGTCGAGCCATCCTCGAACGAGACTTCGGTGGCTATTTCACTGTCCTGATCGCGAATGCCGGCAGCGGTGCTGACCCCGGCAGCCACCAAAGTGACCGGCAACCATTCATAAAAGCGCAACCCCTGAGTGCTCGCGGCAACCCGGGTAATCGCGGGCCTGACGATCAGCGTATCCGGGCCGGGCATGGACACCAGTTGCAGGACTTTGCCCAGTTCGTTTCTCAGGGCCGCGTCGTAATACTCGGTGACGCCAGACAGCGTGCTCAACGGAATACGCCCGGTCGGTTCAACACCGGGGTAAAACTGGCTCGG
Source organism: Pseudomonas sp. TH08 (assembly GCF_016651275.1). NCBI lineage: Bacteria > Pseudomonadati > Pseudomonadota > Gammaproteobacteria > Pseudomonadales > Pseudomonadaceae > Pseudomonas > Pseudomonas sp. TH08. The sequence goes on from NZ_JAEKEE010000004.1 coordinate 174,911, forward strand.
CGCCAGATAAACTTTGGTGTAGCGGCCCCTGGCCAAGGCCGGGCTGACCCAACTCAGGACGTTGTGCCCCGACGGTGATTGGTGCTCTTTCAGAACGCTGTAATCATGCAGAAACCCCGTCTGTTCAGCGTTATTGCTGCTGCACCCGGACAGGCTCAGGGACGCGGTGCACAGCAACGACATCAGGCAATGGCCTCTCATCAACGCACTTCCTGTTGCTTGGGCGTGGAGTGGTCCGAGCACTCGATGTGCAACTGGCCGTGGCGCATGATCCAGTCGATAAGGTCGGCGGCGGCGATACTGTGGACGTACTCGACCCAGTGCGCACTGGTCGGGCTGAATTGCTCGAAGTAGCGACGCAGGACGATCCGGCTCTGATCGCTGGACACGCCCAGGCATGATTCCTGAAACACAATCGGCGTGTCGGGGCCGAGCGCGGCGGTACGCTGGCTGAGGATCAAGGGACGACTGCTGTGATGTCCCCCGGTGCTATGGCTGTTGTTCAATACCTTCATGCGAACCCCCTGGATTGGAATGGCTGCAGAGTGCCCGAGGGGTTTTGCCGGACGATGTCCGCTTGATGTCTGTCATGCAGGAATGTTGCTCGATTGAAATAAATGACCCGGGCGGCGAAATGGCTTTAGATAAGCTCTTTTTGGTCCATGGATCCTGTAACCGTGAGCAGACTGCTGATCGTCGACGACGACGTGGAAATCCTCTCGCTGCTGAAGAAGTTTTTCATCCAGCACGCCTATGAAGTCGACGTGGCGCCACACGGCGAAGCCATGTGGGCGGCGATTGCGCAGCAGCGCCCGGACACGATCATTCTTGACCTGATGATGCCCGGCGAAGGCGGCCTGAGCCTGTGCCAGAAGGTGCGGGCGCAGATGGCGATTCCGATCATCATGCTCACCGCCATGGCCGAGCTGAGTGACCGCATTGTCGGCCTGGAACTGGGCGCGGACGACTACCTGACCAAGCCGTTCGCGCCGCAGGAATTACTGGCCCGCGTGCGCCCCCTGCAACGCCGCGCCGGCGAACAGCGGAGCCCGGTTGAACCGTCGCGGCCGGTGATCGGCTTTGCCGGTTGGCATCTGGATATCACCTGCCGCGAGTTGCGCTCGCCGGACAACGTGATGATTCCGCTGTCCGGTGGCGAATTCGATTTGCTGGTGGTGTTTCTCGATCATCCACAACGCATTCTTACCCGCGAGCAGTTGATCGATCTCACCCATGGCCAGGGCCACGACGCTTTCGACCGCAGCATCGATGTGCAGGTCAGCCGCTTGCGGCGCAAGATCGAACCGGACTGCAAACGTCCGGATCTGATCCGCACCGTGCGCAATGGCGGTTATATGTTCACCGCCAAGGTCAGCCGCTCATGATCCGCTCCATCCTGCGTCGCGACACCCTGAGCCGACGGATTGCCCTGACGATCGTGGCGGCGATGCTCACTTCGCTCGCGCTCAATGCACTGTTTGTGCAGGTCGCTGGCATTTGGGCCAAACCGCCAATTGAACGCACTGGCTTGCTCGAGCAGATAGCCGCGACCACCAAAGTAATCGAAGCGGCACCCGCCGGTTTGCGCCCACAACTCGCCGCAGCTGCGACCAGTCCCATGCTGGAGGTCACATGGAATGAGCAACGCGCCGGGGTGGGGTTGCCCATCGGCGGCGAGCCGGTCAAAGCGGGCAGGGTGCCGGTGCTGCATCAATTGCTGGGTGATGATCGAAACATTCAGGTATTCAATCCGGCCGACTGGCCCAGTGACAACCCGCGCGCACGCTATGCCGCGCTGGTGCAGTTGAAGGACGGCAGCTGGTTGTCGTTTTCGCCGCCGGAGCGTTCCTGGGGAGTGGACATCGGTACACGGATCGCGGTCATCATCGCCCTGGGTTTGATCGCCACCTTGCTGGTTGCCTGGATTGCCACCCGCCAACTGGCCAAGCCCCTGCAACGTTTCGCCAACGCCGCCAGACGCTTTGGCGGCGATCTGCGCGCGCCGCCCATCAAGATTGAGGGCCCGGACGAGATCCGTCAGGTCATCGTTGCCTTCAACACCATGCAGGCACAGATTCAGCATTTCATTGGCGAACGCACGCACATGCTCGCGTCGATTTCCCACGACTTGCGCGCGCCGCTGACCCGCATGCGCCTGCGCAGCGAATTCATGGAAGACCTCGATCACCAGGGCAAACTGATTCGCGACATCGAAGAGATGCAATCGATGATCAACGCCGCGCTGGCGTTCTTCCGCGAAGACACCCGGCCAGAGCAACGCACTGCGTTCGACCTGTCGGAGTTGCTGCACACCATCGTCGATGACTATCGCGATCAGCACATCGCCATCGACTACGACGGCCCGGCGCGCCTGGTGTACGAAGGCCGGCCACTCGGCATCAAACGGGTGATCGTCAACTTATTGGAAAACGCCGAGAAATACGCCCAGCACCCACGTATCGAGTTAAGCGCTGATGAGCGCTTGATTCGCATCGATGTCAGCGACGAGGGCCCGGGCATTCCCGAAGAGTCGTTGCAGCGCGTATTTGATCCGTTCTTTCGCCTCGAAGCCTCACGCAACCGTCATACCGGTGGCGTCGGCCTCGGGCTCTCGGCGGCGCGGGCCATCGTGCGCGAACAGGGCGGAGAGCTGACTTTGAGTAATCGCAGCGGTGGCGGGCTGTTGGCGCGGGTCGAGTTGCCGCAGTAAAGGGTGGGCGACGATTATGCGGATAACTCTGTAACACTTTGAAACATTCATGGGGCGCGGGCGGTCAACAGGTCACATTCACGATAAGAAGCGCCCATGAAAATCCCACGGCCATCCGCACGCCTTGAACCGCTGTCGCAACTGCGCAATCTGAAAATGGCCCGCTCGGCGCACGCTTATGTAAGGGGCAGCACCGTGCAGTTTTACGAATGGCTGCACAGTCAACCTGGGCGCAGCCTGCCCAAAGGCCCGGCGGTGTGGATCTGTGGCGACTGCCATGCCGGCAATCTGGGGCCGACCGGCGATTTGAAAGGCAAAATCGACATTCATATCCGCGACCTCGATCAGACCGTCATCGGCAACCCGGCGCATGATCTGGTGCGTTTGGCGCTGTCGCTGGCCACTGCCGCCCGAGGCTCGGATTTACCCGGTGTGGCCACCGCACGCATGCTCGAAGAAATGATGCGCGGCTACGAGCAAGCCTTTGAAGGTGATCTGGATGAAGAGCCGCCGCGCCCGGCTCAGGTCAAAGCCGGGATGCGCAGCGCGGTGCAGCGCACCTGGAAGCATCTGGCTCAAGAACGCATCGAGAACACCAAGCCGACGATTCCGCTAGGCAAGCAATTCTGGACGCTGTCCCGGCCTGAACGGGCGGCGCTGAAAGCGCTGTGTGCCACACCAGAAATCCACACACTGGTGACTTCGCTAAAGGGCCGGTCAAAGGACGACAGGGTAAAAATGCTCGACTCGGCGTATTGGGTCAAAGGCTGCAGTTCGCTGGGGTTGCAGCGCTATGCGGTGTTGCTGGGCGTGGGTGAGGAGGACGATCAGGAATATTGCCTGCTGGATGTCAAAGAGGCCGTTGGCGCCGCCGCACCACGTGCAGCACGCGCCTCGATGCCTCGCGACAACGGCAAACGTGTGGTCGAAGGGGCGCGTTTCCTGTCACCGGGGCTGGGCAATCGGATGATTGCGACACGTATGCTTGATCACGGATTCTTCATCCGCGAGTTGCTGCCGCAGGACATGAAACTTGAACTGGATCAGTTGAGCCAACGCGATGCGATGCTCGCGGCCGGTTATCTGGCGCGGGTCGTGGGGCTGGCCCATGCGCGTCAGATGGATCTGTCGACGAGAGCCTCATGGATAGGCGAGCTGCAAGCCTGCCGTTCGAAAACCCTCGATGCGCCGTCGTGGCTGTGGACGAGTGTGGTGCAACTGGTCGGTAATCATGAGCGCGGGTATCTGGAACATTGTCGTCGGTACGCGTTGGCGCATTGATGAAACGTCGACAGCGTGCCATGGAACTGCTGGCGGCGCGTAATGCAAAAAGTGCCCGGAATGTTGATCCGGGCACTTCGCTGGCCGAGTTGCCCTGTGCATCAAAGGGTTTTCATGTACTCGATCAGCGCATAGCGTTCATCATCATTGAATGAAGACGCGCCATAGTCATGGCCCGCATTGGAGTTGCCCGGTAAAGACGTGTCGAAGGTAAACGGACTGCCGGGACCGTTGGCATCAACAAAACCGACATTCTTCGGATCAAAGATGATCGAACCGGTCTTGAAGCTGGAAGGACGCTCGCTGGGCGGGCGAAGCAGGTCAAACAATGTCCGTACCGAACCATTGTGCAAGTAAGGGGAAGTTGCCCAGATGCCAGTGAGAGGGCGCGCCTTGTAGGCCAGAGTCGGATACTTTTTGATATCGAGGGCAAGCTTGTAGCAGGCGCTGAGCCGGCGGCTCCTTTCTGACTGGAAGGATCGCAGGAAAGCAAACGTGCCTGTGCGCGAAGGCCTTACGGCTACTGGTTCGACGTCAAGGAAATCCGCCAATGCCAACCCTAGTATGTCTGGGGTCTGATTCAATAAAACTTCTCTCGCCGTCACACCCAGTTGAGTCACCAAAGGCGACTGATCGGTGATTTCACCAATGAGTTTGTTCAGGTGCGCGCCTTTTAGCTTGCCGGGGTCGCTGATGAACTGGACGGCGTTGCACGCCATCCATGGGTCGGTCGCAATTGATTTTGAGGTTTCGGTGTCTGCGGTGATCGTCGCCATCTGGGCGAAGACCTTGGTTTTCAGATCATCGCGTGCAAGCGGCAAGTGACAGCTTGAGCAATGGCGGGCGAACAACTCAGCGCCGTGTGGTGTTTTGCTTGTGTCGATCGCACCAAGCTTTTCTGGCCATTTCGGTGGTTTGAGACGCTCCAGCGTGCGCTCAAGTGTATCCAGGTTACTCACTCGTACGCTGGAGTCGAATCCTTTCAGGAACGTATCCGCACGAAACGCCACATCCCCGAACACCCCCACCACTTCGGAGGCGTTGCGCGCGAGAGCACCTATATCCAAGCCGTGTTTGCTCAATCGCGCGTTAGGCGCAACCCCGTTCCACTGCACTTTGTCGTGCTGGGGAGTGTTCCAGAGAAATGGATAGCTGACCGGAGCATCAGATGGATTGGGGGTCGGGTCAGGTGCGTCATTGAGTTGTGCGACGCGGTTGAGAATGTGCCCGACAGCGTCGACACGGCCTGGCCCATATTCAAGATCTGTGTGATTGAGCGAGGCGCTTTTTGCAAGAAACTGGTTCAGCGTGTTCAATGCATTGGATAACAGTCCACGATTTTGTTCGGTGTCTGCGTCAGCCAGGACTTTGACTGCAAAGCGATCGAATTTCTGGCCGTCGCTGTGGGTCTCGGTCAGTGCCTCGCGAAAGGCCTGGAAAAACTTCTGGTAATCGGCATTGGTTGGGCCTCCCTGTATTTCCCAGGTATGGCCGCCGTAGGAAATATTCGCTGTATGGCAGGCCGCACAGTTCATTCCCACCCAGGGTTCCTGATTGGATTGTCCGCTTTGCCAGCGCAGTCGTGAAAACGTCAACGCCTTGTCGTTGCCTTGATCGACGACAAAGCCACGGGGCAACCGATAGCTGCGGTAGGCGAACTCCAGAGTTCGCGGCGTATAGCCAAAAGTCTGGACGTTAGCGTCGGACATAAAGGGCACTTTCGAGCCTTTTATTTCTAAAGCCATCATCCAGCTGAGCGGGATCAAGCGCGAACCTTGAGAGGTGTCCCGCCAGATTGCCAGGTCTTTTGCACTCCAGTTCTGATCCAGCGTGTAGTCGTCTGCCGGAACCAATGTCGAGTTCAGGGAAACGATTACGATGCCTGCCGCTACCAAGGCTGACTTCATTGTCATTTGCTCGTTCCTTCATGGCCGTTGCGTGGGGGGATGGCAGGCTACGCCTGCAAATGGAGATGCAAGAAATCGGTGACTCGTTGCAAGGCCAATCGAGTCGGGTGGTTTTGAGTGGGATTTTTTGCCGAGTCGTACTCATACGTCAGCAACGCGTGGTGGGTGCGCCGACCATCTGCTGGCGGTGCGTACGTGTAGACGATGCCGGTTTCTGCAAACGCCTGTTCGAGTCGCTGGATGCGCGGCGAAGTGCATAGCCGGTCATCGCTGAAGTGCTGGATCAGTATTGCGCAGCCCTTGGTCGCGGCAGTTCGGCTGGCTTCTTCAAGTTCGTCGTCGGCAATGTTCAGTTCGCTCATCCAGGGGCCTTCACCTCTGCCGGTCAGCCAGTATCTGAACTTGAAGGGTATCGCCGGCTGGGATGCCACGGCCGCACCGACATTGGTTTCAAGAACCAGCGGAATGACAAATGCCCCGGTGACACACATTCCAATGACGCCGATACGGTCATGGCCGCGTGTGGCACCCAGCTCTTTGACAAGGGCACGCAACCAATCACTGACAGGTGCACTTCGACCCGCCTTGAGATAGGCAAACTCCTTGCTGATGCAACGGAAGTATCCCTTCAGCAAGGAGCCCTTTTCTTGCGGTTGGCCGAACAGCAGCGGTATGTACACCTGGAACCCGGCGTTGATCAATCGCTCGGCGAATTGCAGGGTGTCGCGGGTTAGCCCTGGCAATTCATGCATGACCAGGATTGGGATACCGTTGCCCTTCATGTAGACGGTATGGGTGTAGTCCGAATGGCTGAAAACAAATGACTGGTATCCACTCATGTCCATTACTGGCCTCCAGCATCAGTTGCTTATTGTCTGGGTGATCAGGCCACCAATGAAGGTCATCAGCTGGCAGCTATAAATTCCCCCGTGTCCGTCAATGATCGGCGCAGACACTTTGACGTTCAGCACGGGGTTGTGGTCCGGTGGATTTTTCAATTGCGGATTCTTCTCAAACATCAGAACAAAGTATTTTGGTGTGCCGTCTTTCTGCTTTTGTTGCGAAGTGAACGTGGCGATGCTTGCGTGCGCCGTCGTTGAAAGTTTGGTCAGGCTCATTCGCAGTTCAGCCCGTTTAAGAGGGTTAACGTACTGTTCGCATCCCTCAAAGGTTTGCCGCTCGGCGCTGTCAGTCGAATATTGCGGAGAAGAAAGAAAGTGTGTCTGGTAGGGGCCGTAGTGACCAACAGCCGTTGAGTTGGCTTGATAACCTTCAGGTACATCAGCGGTGTACTTCTGAAATCTGGCCCTGGGTGCCCGGGCGATGTGAAAAGCCCGCTTTGTCGCCAGATCCGTCGTGCCGGTCACGATTGCCAGAACCGGCTGCTGATCTTTCGTGTAATGACAACCCATACTCAGTTTCTGCAAGGTGGCCAAGCGCATTGCCTCGAACGCAGGGTTGATCAGAACGACCAGATCTCCGACTGTTTTCAGAGATTCCTTCGGGTTCTTCTGGCAACCGGTAGTCGAAAGTTCGTCGGCTGGATCGAAGCTCGTGCTCTGAGTGAATCGCTCGACCAATATTGGTGCCAGCGCTGTATACAGAACAGCGGCACCGAAACTATGACCAATGAATACCAAACGGCTTTGTGTATCTTCTTTTGCCTGAAGCTGGCTGTTGCTGTTACGCCGCACGCGCTCTTTATCCAGACGCAGCAACACTTCGGTGACCGCGCCACTGCCGACACTGTGCGCTGTCTGTTTACGATCCCAGAACGTGATCAGATCAAGTGGCGAGTTTCTGGCAAATACCTGGCCTCGCCACCCCATGTACAGTCCGATCACCTTGCGCTTGCAACCATCCATCGCAGCGATGTTGCGCATTGCCAGTTTGAACTCACGGACATCTTCATCATCCGGCGCCGCGGAGTGCCTCCAGCCGTGCAAGTACGTCACGATTAGGACTGGCCCTTGAACTGCCCGGATGTCTGCCATTTGCGCTTCAAACGCGGCAGGATTCAGCAGGTTGCCGTATTCGTCGAACTCTACGAAACCATGCTGGAAATCAGCCTTGCGGGCGTCATCAGCCGAGCAGGAAGCCAGCGGGGTGTCGAGGTCGTAGTTTTTCAGGTATGGGGGAGCAGGGTGATACTGTTTGAGCGGGGCACAGCCAGGGAGCGTCAGGCCCAACACAATGACCATGATCAGTGCGCGCATCACCATCGTCCTCTGTTTGTTGCATCCTGATTTGCAGAGTAGAAGGTTTTTGTATCGATGCTGGCATTTTGTTATGCCCGTTCAGTGCTCCTGGAGCTGACGTGTACTACTGTTCGATAAAACATCTCCCTGAAACCACAGCAAGGATGCGCGAAATTGAATTCATTTCGGACTTTTGCAAAAGCAGTCCCATGGCTCGCTGTCGTTTTAATGCAGGTGGGTTGCTCTACTGATCAGCAGATTCACCAGTTGAAAGCTGTTCCAGCGAAACCCGGCTCCGCTACATCGACCAGCGCGAAGGGTTCAACTGTCGACGATCCGAGCGTCTTTTTCGCAAAGGATGGGCATTTTTATACCGCTGGTTACGTCGCTTATCTGGCGGGGTATCACGACCTTGATAAGCTCCAGCGAATTTCGTGTTTCACTCAAACTCCCGATGAGGAGTTATGGAAACTCAACGCTGTGCCTGTCTCCATTTACGGCATTGCACCTGGGCTCTGGAGCTATCGACGTCAAGTCGTGAATGGACTTCATTCTTTGCACGGGGGCGACACAGCGGCGGTTGATGAGCGAAGGGCACGCCTGAAAAAATGATTGAGGAGGCCGTCAAACCAGATTCTGGTGTTCCTGATTGGCAATTGGGTTTCTTGATTCACGCGTTTGGCGATAGTTATGCGCATGTGAAAGGAAAACCACCCGAGGCGTATGGGCCGGGTGTCGGGCATTTGTTTGACTCGCTCTTTGGTGATGATCCCGACGCGATTTTCATCAACCATCACTATGAAAAATACAACGCTTACGTGAACTCACTGTTTGCGGCGCTTTCCAGTGGCCACCCCGACTCAGCGCCAGACGAGGCGGCGCTTCAAACTTTTACCGGGGAAATCGCCAGACAGGCCGCCGAAGGTAATGATCCAGACAAAACAGTGACCATCACTATCAAGGGTGGGTCACCCACCTTCGATTGGGACAAGAACGATAAATTGTGCGAAAGCCTGAACACCCGAATTGCCAATAAAGACATTAATGACTTTCTCGAAAAGCTATCGAATGCGCTTTGACGCTAGTTGCAGGCCCCCAGCCATTTGATCGCGAGCTCTTTATTGGGTTGATCGTCCATCCTCGCCAGTTTGGCAGCGGTCGGGGCGACTTTTTCTTTGCAGTTGGCCTCGGCCAGAACCTGTGGGTTGAAGTTTCGCGCGACGTGTTGTGCGGCCAGGGCATTGTCGGGTCGCAGTTGTTGTTCTCAGTTACGATTTTTAATTTCGGGTTGCCGGCGTGAAATTTGTTCTGTAGATTTTCATGAAATTACAAGAACAGAATTTCATGAGGCCGCGAATGTTTCAGCAATCCCGTCAGCATGTCGCCAGTTATTACGCCCACAGTTGCGCCGATATCCTGAGTACCCGACCTGCGCTGGAGGGCGAACATGACACGGAAGTGGTGATCATCGGCGCCGGTTTCAGCGGCCTGCACACGGCGCTGCGCCTAGCGTTGGCCGGCAAACGGGTGACGCTGCTGGAAGCCAGTCGAGTGGCGTGGGCCGCTTCCGGGCGCAACGGCGGGCAAGCGATTCTGGGCTGGTCGTGTGACATGCCGCCGCTGGAAGCTGCGCTGGGCCATGAACGGGCGAAACGGTTGTGGGACGGCATGCGTTGGGCGGCGGAGGAACTGCGTGAACTGCCGGGGCGGCATGGTTTCGACTGCGACTATCGGCCCGGGCATCTGTGGACGTCGGTGATGCCGCGCCGGGTCAGCCTGCTCACCGAATGGCAACACGAGGCCAGCCACAAGTGGGGCCACGATGCCTTGCAGTTCATCCCACGTGAACATCTGCCTGAATGGGTCGCCAGCGAACGTTATCAGGCCGGCCTCTATGACCCGCAAGGCGCGCACCTCAATCCACTGAAACTCGCGCTGGGTCTGGCGGCCGCCATTGAGCAAGCCGGCGGGCGCATCTTTGAGCAGAGCAAAGCGCTGAGTTATCAGGAGGAGGGCACAGGCTTTCGGGTAAATACCGAGCGTGGAACGGTTCGCGCCGATGTGCTGGTGCTGGCGTGCAATGCCTACCTTGATGAACTCGATCCACAACTTGCCCGTTGCATCCTGCCGGTGGGCACTTATCAAGTCGCCACCGCCCCCCTGACGCCAGAACAGGCCACGGCACTGTTGCCAAGCAACGTCTGCGTCACCGACAACCAGTTCGTCCTCGATTACTTCCGCCGCACCCCGGATAACCGTTTGCTGTTTGGCGGCGGCTGCACTTACTTGGGCGGCATGCCCAAGGACATCGCGGCGGCAACCCGGCCGTTTCTTGAACGGGTGTTCCCGCAGCTCAAAGGCGTCGATCTGGAGTTTGCCTGGGGCGGGCACATCGATCTGACCCTCAATCGCACGCCGGACGTTGGCCGCGGGGGCAATCGTTACTGGCTGCAAGGCTACTCCGGCCACGGCGTGCTGCCGACGCTGGCCGCCGCCCGTGCTGTGTCTGCTGCAATTCTCGGCGATGCCGACGAATTGGCGTTGTATCAAGGCCTGAGCAATGGCCGTTTCCCCGGCGGCAAATACCTCGCCGCGCCGCTGGAAGCCATCGGCAAAGCCTGGTATCGACTGCGAGACAGCATTTGATGAGCTATTTTTCGGAATCCCGGCCATGAACAAGCAAGAAGAAATCGCCGCGCTGGCGATCCTCATCCACGACCTGCGCAAGCACAAGAAATGGACCCTGAAAGAACTGGCCGACAAGATCGGTCGTTCGGTGGGTTTTCTCTCGCAAGTCGAGCGCGGTTTGTCGCGGCCCACGGTCGCGGATCTCACCGCGATCAGTGAAACCTTCGGCGTGCCGACCACCTATTTCTACAGTTTGCCCAAGCCCAAAGAGCTGCCATGGGTGACCCGCCCGGACGAACGCCGCACGCTGTATTACGCCAATGGCATCACCGACATTCTGGTGTCGCCGCAGATCCGCGCGTCGTTTTCCATGCTCGAAAGTCATCTCGAAGCCGGCGCCAGCAGCGGCGACCGCCACTTGACCGACAGCTCGGAGCAGGGCGGCTACGTGCTCGAAGGCGAACTGACGCTATGGCTGGGCGATGACGAAGATCCGGTCACATTGAAGGCCGGCGACAGCTTTCAATTCGACAGCCACACCCGCTGCCGCTACGGCAACCTCACCGAGCACCTCACCCGCGTGCTCTGGGTCTACACCTGATAACAAAAAAGGATGAACACGATGGACGCTGTCTGCGCTGACCTGCTCGCTGAAGTACGGGCGTTTCGCCAACACTACCCTGAGGTGCGTTATGTCGACCTGATTTCCCTGGACATTCCCGGGCACTTCTACGGCAAGCGTTATCCCGTGGACATGCTCGAAAAAGTCGCCGCTGGCAGCGCCCTCAAACTGCCGCAAAACTGCGTGTTGCTGGGTGTGCAGGGCGGTTTGTTCGAGATTGGCGATTACTGCTTCAACGATGGCGACCCGGACGCCGTGCGCCGCTTAGTGCCCGGCACCTTGAAGCCGGTGACCTGGGAAGCGCAGCCGCTGGGGCAGATGCTGATCACCTCGGACGGCACCGAAAAACCGATCGAATTCGAACCGCGTGAAGTCCTTGCGCAGGTACTCAATCGTCTTGCGGGCAAAGGCATTCACCCGGTCGTAGCGTTCGAACTGGAGTTCTACCTGTTCGATAAAAAGCTGCGTGACGGCCTGCCGCAATTCCCTCGTGATGACTTCACTGATGACGCCGACGATCAACCGAACATGCACATCGAACGCCTGTCGCGCTTTGCGCCGGTGCTCGATGAAATGGTCGAGGCCACGCGCGCTCAAGGCATCGACGCCACCGTGATCACCGCAGAACTCGGCCCCGGCCAGTTCGAAATCAACTTCGGCCACCTCGACGACGGGTTGCGCGCCGCAGACTGGGCGGCGCTGTTCTGCCGCAGCACCCGAGGCGTTGCGCTCAAGCATGGTTATCGCGCCAGTTTCATGGCCAAACCGTACTTGCAGCATCCGGGGAGCGGCATGCATGTGCACGTCAGTCTTTACGATTCGGCGGGCAACAATCTGTTGGCCGCGAACGCCCAGCAACCGCTGCGCCACGCCGTCGCCGGGTGCCTGGAATTGCTGCCGCACAGCATGCCGATCTTTGCACCGAACCAGAATGCGATGCGACGTTTGGGCGGCACGGTGAACACCGCGACTAAAGCCAGCTGGGGCTTTGAGGACCGTGATGCGTGCCTGCGCATTCCGGAATCGGACGCGAAAAACCTGCGCGTGGAATATCGCCTGGCGGGCGCGGATGCCAATCCGTATCTGGTGCTGGCGGCGATTCTGGTGGGCCTTGAGCATGGGCTGGCATCGGGCAAAGAACCGATTGCGCCGCTCAATGAAGATCGCAGCAGCGGTATTGAATTTCCCAGGGAGATGTTCGAGGCCGTGCGTGCGATGCAGCATCAACCGCAGTTGCGTGAGGGGTTGGGCGCCGAGTTTGTCGATGTGTATTGCGAGAACAAACGCCAGGATCATCTGGCGTTCATGCAGGAGATCAGTGCGCGGGAGTATCGCTGGTATCTGTAAACCTGGCATTCAGCGTACGGCGGCTGCGCTCGCGTGAGTCAGCCGCACGGACGCTCAAACGTGCAGCGTTATTTTATTTGCGCGGCTTCCTTACCGGCATTTCTATCCATGTAGAAGGAGCCGGCAGCGCCAGTACACATCAGCCCTAATGCTACGGGCATGAGGGGTTTCGGGAGGTGCCGCTTGGTCACCGGATTGAGGCCGAAAGCTGTTATGGCTGAGCCCAATAGCGACATGCTGCTGCACGACAGCGCTGCGAGTGAGTCCGCAGTGGCTTCTGGTGTTTTAGCGGCACTGTATTTTTGCCAGTCACCATGGACTGATTTCATGTTTGAGGCGACGTCGAGCGGTGGCAAATATTTGGTGAGGAGGGGAGTGGTAAATGACGCAAATCGTTTAAATTCACGCAAGTCAGCTATCTTGCCTTTCATGTTTCCCAATTCGTGCGCCAACGTACTTTCGATTGTTTGCACGGGAAATTCAGGCAGTGGATGAAAGGACTTGTAGGGCATGTTACGGAAGAGATTCTGGAACCCTTCGGCGGTGGTTTTTGGGTTGGACGTACCCGCAAGCGCTGACTCATACGCTGTATTCATTACCTTATAGAAATCGGGCGACTCCAATATCTTCGTATATTCTCTCTTGCCTATCGGCGTTAAGTACGGTTCTGCGAACAAAACGCCCCTCATTATCTTCATCCAGCCTGAATTATCGGCAATGTGTTGTTTCATCACATGCGTTGAGCCAGTGAGCAGTCTGTTCTTGACCGAGTCGTCCAGCAAGATTTCAGCCAGCCCGGCGCCGGCGCATACGCTGCTGATCACGTTGCTCAACGCGCCATGCGAAGAAGAAACTACCTCCGAAAAAGCCGATTCATCGAAGTGTCTCGAAGCGCTGACAAATTCCGCCTTAGAACTAAAGTAGTGAGTAATCAGAGGAGTCAGTTTGCTGAAAACCGGATAATTCGTGCCTGCCATTTCAACCATGACGCTACCCGCCAAGTGGAGGCACGTCATGCGTTTTTTGTTGGTGTCTGCTTCATCCAGGCCAACATACTCGCCCATGGGGCGACCGGGACTGCTGACTGGCTCCAGCTCGGGTGTTGATGCAACGTCGGAATCGGAATCGGAATCGGAATCGGAATCGTGCTCTGGCATGGTGTGGGCTCCCTGCACAATCGCTGACAACGCGTCAGCGAGAAGACTCGCCCTTAACAACGGGCATCCTTGTCTGATCGGAGCTTAAGCAATAGTTCATGAACAGCGATTACGCAATGAAAGGGCTGGAAGAGGACGGAGAATATGCTCATCAATGCCTGCTTCAGATAATTCCGCCTTCATTTCTCCAGAGCAATGCCTGATGACCTCGCGTTTCAACTCATGGGTACCGCGAACACCGCGCTCGCGCGTGCAACTGTTCGCTCACCGACATGCAGGCTGACGGCGGCAAACGCTAGTTGACGACCCTTTTTCGAGTGTTCAAGGCGCACTTCCAGCCATTCATTGATTTGAACTGCGCCGAGGTAATCCAGGGTCATGCTCGCCGTGATCAACGGCTGCGGAGGGTCGCTGGCAAACGCCATGGCATAGCCCATTCCAACATCGGCCAACGTCGCCAACACCCCTCCATGCAAAGTGCCACGTCCATTGGCATGGCGTGAGTCCGTCAACAACCCCAACTCCAGTTGCAGCCCACTGCCTCTGGCGTAAATCGGGCCGAGCAAATCAAGCAACGGGCTACTGCGGGTAACCGGAGTGAAACCCTCGGGAATCGCGGTGGTGTCCACAGTCTCTCCTTGTGCCGGCTACTGACCGGCGTCATTGACTTGTACTTCGACTCACTCGGGGTTTATGGGGAATCACACAATGGGGCAAGCACTATACGATTGCGGAATTTGCATTGATAACCTTGTGCTCTGAGGGGCTGCAATCGATTTCAAACCGAGACCGTGAGCGAGTAGGTGAACTTCCAGCCTCTAGTAATACTAGAAATCATCGATGCGTTTCGGGAGGCGGTCACCGTTCTCCGTGAGCACTCATTCAGGCTTCCACAATTCATTCCTTTGCATCAAATCACTCACCCAGTCAGTGACTGCCCTGACGCGAGCGGACAAGTGCCGGGTATATGGATAGACCAGTGAAAGGGTAATCGACTCTAGCCTCCAATCCGGGAGAACCTCGGTCAATAACCCCTGCTCAATAAGTGGCTGCGCTTCCGCCCTCGGTACAAAAGCGATTCCCAGTCCGGCAACCGTAGCGGCGGTATGGGCGCTACCGTTGTTGAAGTACATCGATACCGGCACATCCAGGCTGAATGATTTGTCACCACGAAACATAGTGGGCAGGTACCGTCGGTTGTTAGCCGAAAATCTGTAGCCCAAATTACGATGTTGGAATAAATCTTCCGGCGCCGAAAGGCTCGGGGCTTCTCGCAAATAGTCAGGAGAGGCACAGAGTGCCAGTTGAACTTGCCCAATGATCTTGCAGACCAGGTTTGGGTCCGTTACGACGCCGCCCCTGATCGCGCAATCAATGCCTTCTTGTACCAGGTCCACGACTCGATCGCTACAGCCTATATCCAGATGGATATTGGGGTACTGCACGGTAAATTCGCGCAGTGCCGGGACGACTAACAGCAAGCCAACCCCCGCTGGCATTTCAATGTGTACCCGGCCACGCGCAGCGCTGCGGCTCAAAGAAACGGAGGCTTCCAGATCGTCGACATCTTCTAGAACGGCTCTGGCACGCAGGTAGTACGCGGCCCCTTCAGTAGTGGGGGAAACCTTTCGGGTGGTGCGGTGCAACAGCTTGATCCCCAGTAGTAACTCCAAGGCCTGGATTTGTCCCGAAACGGTCGTTTTCGCAAGCCCCAATGACTCGGCGGCACCGCCGAAGCTTCCTATCTCGACGATCCTGCAAAAGGCCCGCATTGCTTCCAGTCGATCCAGTGCCATTGTCCGAGTTCTCGTAATATAAAACCGATTTTGGCTAGATTATCTCGCATTTCCGTTCACGTAAACTGCGCAGCCTTGATAGGTGGTCCTTACATGGCAGGCCTATACATCAACTAGCTATGTTCAATGTTGTCTGGAAAAAGTTTATGAACAGTGTTTTGAAAGTGTTTGCTATTGCGTCTTTGATCGTGGTCCCTGTCGCGAGTTTTGCTGCTGATGGTGCGGAGGCGCTTCAACGGCATCATGAGCGTAACAAACAACGGTTTAATGAGATTGAAATGCGGGTACAGAGTAAAAAAGCTATTGAAACAGATAAACCTGTTGTTTCTCAGGAGGAGAATAAATCTTCAGGCGAGGTGGAAGAAGCTAATGCACGCGCGGCTAAAGAGGCAGGCTGATATCGGCTTGGTTAGTCGGCAACTTCTGGCGAAATTACCAATATTGAATTGAATGTATTAATTGGCAGGACACTTATGAGTAATCAGGTTCGAAAAGCACTTATCGTTGTCACTCACCCCGTTCCAGGTTCCCTCAGTCATGTTATTGCCGATCGTATCAGCGAAGACCTTGTCGGGCGGGACATCGAAGTAGAGATCGCGGACCTTCATGCGGAAGGCTTTTCGCCGGCAATGACTGCAGGGGATGTAATGCTCTACCGCGGGGTCGGTGAAGTTGCCTCTGAGATCGCACGTGAACAGGCGAGGGTAGATCAGGCTGACATGCTCGTGTTCGTTTTTCCTGTTTATTGGTGGTCTGTCCCCTCGATGCTCAAGGGATGGTTCGAGCGCGTATTTAACGGAGGATGGGCTTATAGCGTCGATGAGAAGGGGCGGGTTGTTGGCACCATGCGCGACATTCCCGTGCTGCTTGTCGCAACGGCAGCCGGCAATGAAAGTGGCTATGAACGCCATGGCTATGCACAGGCGATTCAGAATCAGATCGTGGACGGTATCTTCGGATATGTCGGCATGAAAAATACGCAGGTCGCCTATTTCTATGACGCGGACAACGCCACGAACGAGCGGATTGAACAGTTCGTTGAAGCCGCAACCCCGCAGTTGGAAAAAGCGCAGCTTCTGTCCACGGTGTGACGGTCAAAACCGTCACAAGGCATCGGCTCATCGTAAAGGAGATAGCATGGAAAAAGTATTGATCCTGGGCGCGACCGGCAATATCGGCGCCCTTGCAGCAGACCGGCTCGTTCGTGAAAACGTAAGTCTGCGCCTCGTGTCCAGCCGCGAAAGCGGCGTCAAGTCGCTCCGTGAACGTTTTCCCAGTGCTGAGGTTCTGCAGGCGGATTGGTATGACCCCGCGAGCCTGAAAGCGGCGATGCGAGGCGTGGATCGGCTGTTCATCGTCACGCCAGACTTCGTGACGGACGAAACGGTGGTGACACCTAACATCATTGATGCTGTCCGGGAGGCGGGCAGCGTTTCGCAGATCGTGCGCCTGACCGCGATACCACCCGGTTTGAAGGCGACGGATATTTCCAGGGAAGTGCTGGCAACCCGCTGCGGTGCAGCCCAGCATATGGTTGCCAAGCCGCTCCTGGACGCAAGCGGATTGCCGATCACCTATCTTAATGTCGCTTGCTGGATCATGTTCAACTTGTCCTGGTACCTGGCGGAACCGGTCAAGACCCAACAGCAGCTTCTTATGCCGGCTGTGACCGACGCACGCCGCCGTTGGGTGTCCGAGGAAGATATCGCTGATGTTATCGCCAGAATACTCACGGACACACCGGAGGACCATATTGGGCAAGACTACCTGATGACCGGTGCGGAGCAATTCGATTACAAGGATGTTGCGCAACTACTCAGCGATGTGACCGGCAAGACAATCACTTATGTCGACGATGATTCAATGTTAAAGACTTCGATGGGTGACTATTTCGACGCATTGATGACTTACTACACCCACGAGTCGCGTGATTATCTGTCGGTACCGGCCAGCGATGCGAAGTTGAAGATTTTGGGAGTACGTCAGACGACGCTGGCGGAATACCTGGCTCAGAATATTGCTATGTTTATCTGAAGTGTCTGCGGACGTATTTGATTGAAGCGGCATAACTTGATTCTGTATTAGTAGCTTTTGGCCGTAAATGGTCCCGAGGTGAATGTCAGCTAATGGCCGATAGCCGCCGCCCGCGAAAAGCAGCTTTTGGACAAAGGAGGGCAGTGAACAATCACGTTCAGCCGCTTTCGCAGACGGAAAAAACTAATCCTCGCTTAATACTCATGCGTTTATATCCCGCGCATCCAACGTCTCGCGCACGGCATTCGCGGGCCTGTGTTCAATCGATTGTTCGCGCCAGATCTGACGGCTACACTCCAACCCCATGAAACGCTATCTGCGGTTTTGCCTCATTTTCGTCATTAGCCTGGCGCTTCCCCTCAGCGGGATGGCGGGGGTGCAGGCGCCGACAGAACCGTGCCCGATGAAGACGATGGGCATGGCGATGATGGACGACATGGGCATGGATTGTTGCAATGACATGAAAAGTCCGACCGAGCACGGCAAACCCTGCAAACCAGGCCAGGAGTGCAAGACGGGAGGCATGCTGCAAGTGTCGATCGTCAAGCCGCCCGTGACCTTGTTCAGCCCCGTTGTGCTGGCCCTTGCCAGCGATTCCGTTGCTGTGCCGACCCTGTCCGGGGTCTGGCGACCGCCTCGCATCTGATTCCTGTCCGTTATTGAACCTCATCCTGTTTTAACGGGATGGCATGGCTGTGCGCATCTCTTTTGATGCGCTCAGCGGATCATCACAGGAATCGCAAACATGAACTCCAAGTGCTTTTGCACAGGCTGGTCCCTCGTGGCCGGCCTGGCGGCAAGCGTACTGGCCTTGCCGAGCTTCGCTGCCGCGCTGACGCTCGACGAAGCCTTGCGGCTGGCCGAAAACACCGCGCCGTCGCTGGCGGCACAGGATGCAAAGATTCAGGCGGCCAGCAGTGCGGCTATTCCAGCGGGTGAATTGCCCGACCCGAAGCTGCTCGCAGGCTTGCAGAACTATCCCATCGGCGGCCCGGATCGCTGGAGCGTCAACGACGACTTCATGACCATGCAAATGGTCGGCGTCAGGCAAGACATGCTCAATGGTGACAAACGCAAGGCGCGTATCGAGGTGGCCAACGCCGCTGTTGATCGCGCTGCTGCGGAGCGTCAGGTCGAACGGCTGAACGTTCGTCAGGCCACGGCGTTGGCGTGGATCAGCAGCTATTCGGTGGAACGCAAAGACGCGCTGTTCCAGGACTTCTACAAGGAGAACCGCCTGCTCAGCGACACCGTCCGCGCACAGATTGCCGGCGGTCGCGCACAACCGGCCGATGCCGTGACACCCAAGCAGGAAGCGGCGCAACTGGCCGAGCAGCAGGACGACCTGATTCGTCAGCGGGCGCAAGCGCGTGCGGCGCTGAAACGCTGGATCGGTCCCGCCGCCAACGAAACACCAGTGGGTAGTCTGCCGCAGTGGCCGGTCGATAACTCAGGCCTGCCGCATAAGCTGCAACACCATCCCGAACTGGCCGCGTATGGGCCGATGACCCGCGAAGCGCAAGCCCGGGTTCGCGAAGCGCAAGCGGAAAAGAAACCCGATTGGAGTTGGGAAGTCGATTATCAGCACCGCGACCGGCAGTTCGGCGACATGGTCAGCGTGCAACTTTCCTGGGATCTACCGCTGTTTGCGCAGACCCGGCAAAACCCGAAAATTGCCGCCAGAGAAGCGCAAGTCAATCAACTCGAGTCCGAGCGCGAAGCCTTGTCCCGCGAGCACACCCAGCAACTGGAGAGCGAACTGGCTGACTATGAGCGGCTTGATCGTGCGGTCCAGCGCAATGCGCAAAGTCTGCTGCCGCTGGCCAAAGAGAAAGTCGACCTCAGCATGGCCAGTTACCGTGCCGGTAAAAGCGATTTGAATACCGTTGTCGCGGCCCGACGTGAACTCATCGAGGCGCGCCTCAAACAGGTCGACGTCGAGGAACAGCGAGCGCTGATCGGTGCGCGACTCTATTTTGCGTACGGGGAGGCCCGCCAATGAACCTTAAATGGAGCGGGGCATTGCTGGCAGGCGTTTCAATGGTCGTGGGACTTGCCGGCGGCTACTGGTTTGCACCTCAGCGCATCAGCGAGACGCCGGGCGCTGCGCCTGAGCAAAGCGCCAAGACATCGGATGAACGCAAGGCGCTGTATTGGTATGACCCGATGTACCCGCAACAAAAGTTCGATAAACCGGGGAAATCGCCGTTCATGGACATGCAACTGGTTGCGCAATACGCCAGTGGCAGCAACGATCAAGCGACGGTCAGCATCGATCCCGGCGTGGCTCAGAATCTCGGTCTGCGCTCGGCGACGGTGAACCGAGGGGTGGTTGAGTCCAGCCTTGATGTGACCGGTATCCTCGCCTTCAACGAGCGCGATGTCGCGGTCATTCAGGCTCGCACTCCAGGTTTTGTCGAGCGGGTTTACGCGCATGCCCCCGGTGATGTGCTCAAAGCCAACGCGGCGTTGGCGGATATTCTGGTGCCAGAGTGGGCGGCGGCGCAGACCGAATTTCTCGCCCTCAAAGGCAATGGTGATCGCGACTTGCTCGCGGCTGCCCGCCAGCGTTTACGCCTCACGGGAATGCCGCCGGCATTGATTGCGCAGGTCGAGCGTAGCGGTAAGGTCCAGCCTTATCTGACGCTGACCAGCCCGATTGGTGGCGTGCTGCAAGAGCTTGACCTGCGGATCGGCATGACCGTCGCGGCGGGCGAGACGCTGGCGCGTGTCAATGGTTTGAGCAGTGTCTGGCTGGCGGTGGCGGTGCCTGAATCGGTGGCCGGCGCCGTCGCCGTGGGGCAAACGGTCGAGGCGCAGTTCCCGGCCTTCCCGGGGACCAGGGTCAACGGCACCGTCAGCACGATTCTGGCGGACACCAACCCGGACAGCCGCACCCTGCGCGTGCGGGTCGAACTGCTCAATCCCGACGGGCGCCTCAGGCCCGGTCTGACGGCGCAAGTACGCTTGAACCGTGCAACCGGTCAGAGTGTGTTGTGGGTGCCGAGCGAGGCGGTGATTCGCACAGGCAAGCGCGCCTTGGTGATGCTTGCCGAAGACGCAGGCCGCTATCGCCCGGTGGCGGTGCAAACGGGGCAGGACAGCGATGGCAAAACCGTCATCGTCAGCGGTCTGGAGGAAGGCCAGAAAGTCATCACGTCCGGGCAGTTCCTGCTTGACTCGGAAGCCAGTCTCAAAGGCATCGTCGCCGGTCCAAATGATCAGCAGTCGGGAGGTCAGCCATGATCGCTGCGGTCATTCGCTGGTCCGTTGCCAACCGTTTTCTGGTGTTGCTGGCGACATTGTTCGTCACCGCCTGGGGGACATGGTCGGTACAGAACACGCCCATCGATGCGTTGCCCGATCTCTCGGACGTGCAAGTCATCATCCGCACGCCCTATGCGGGACAAGCTCCGCAAATTGTCGAGAATCAGGTGACCTACCCGTTGGCCACCACCATGCTCTCGGTGCCGGGGGCGAAAACAGTGCGCGGTTACTCATTCTTCGGTGACAGCTTTGTCTATGTGCTGTTTGAGGATGGGACCGACCTGTACTGGGCTCGTTCACGGGTGTTGGAGTACCTGAGCCAGATCCAGAGCCGCTTGCCGGCGAGCGCCAAACCGGCATTGGGTCCGGATGCGACGGGGGTAGGCTGGATTTATCAGTACGCACTGGTTGATCGCACCGGCGGCCACGACTTGGCACAGCTGCGCGCATTGCAGGACTGGTTCCTCAAGTTCGAACTGAAGACGCTGCCGAATGTGGCGGAAGTGGCGACGGTCGGTGGCATGGTCAAGCAATATCAGGTGCAGCTTGATCCGGCGAAACTGGCCAATCTCGGTGTCACTCAGACGCAAGTGACCGAGGCCATCGGCAAGGCCAATCAGGAAACCGGCGGCGCCGTGTTGGAGATGGCCGAGACCGAGTTCATCGTGCGTGCCTCCGGTTACCTGAAATCGCTCGATGATTTCCGGGCTATCCCGCTCAAGCTCGGCGCGGGCGGCGTACCCGTGACGCTAGGCGATGTCGCGACGATCCAGCTGGGCCCGGAAATGCGCCGCGGTATCAGCGAACTCGACGGCGAAGGCGAGGCCGTCGGTGGTGTGGTGATCCTGCGCAGCGGCAAAAATGCCCGGGAAACCATTGCCGCAGTGAAAAGCAAACTCGATGAACTGAAAAGCAGCCTGCCGCCCGGCGTGGAAATCATCACCACCTACGACCGCAGCAAGCTGATCGACCGTGCGGTGGAGAACCTCAGCCACAAGCTGCTCGAAGAATTCATCGTCGTCGCGTTGGTGTGCGGGATCTTTCTGTGGCATTTGCGCTCATCGTTGGTGGCAATCATCTCCCTGCCCGTCGGGGTGTTGATGGCCTTCATCGTCATGCGTTATCAGGGCCTCAACGCCAACATCATGTCCCTGGGCGGGATCGCCATTGCCATCGGCGCGATGGTCGATGCTGCCGTGGTGATGATCGAGAACGCCCACAAAAAAATCGAAGCGTGGCATGCGGCGCATCCCGGCGAGGAGCTGAAGGGCGAGCGACATTGGCAAGTAATGACCGAAGCCGCGGCCGAAGTCGGCCCCGCGCTGTTCTTCTGTCTGTTGATCATCACGCTGTCGTTCATCCCGGTGTTCACGCTGGAGGCGCAGGAGGGCAGGTTGTTCGGGCCGTTGGCGTTTACCAAAACCTACGCCATGGCTGCGGCGGCGGGGCTGTCGGTGACGCTGGTGCCGGTGCTGATGGGTTACTGGATTCGCGGGCGTATTCCCGGTGAACAACAGAACCCGTTGAACCGCTGGTTGATCCGGGTTTACCAACCGGCACTGGACGCGGTGTTGCGGCGCCCCAAGATCACCTTGATGGTCGCGTTGTTGGTGTTCGTCAGTGCGTTATGGCCCCTCTCGCGTCTGGGTGGCGAGTTTCTCCCGCCACTGGACGAGGGCGATCTGCTTTACATGCCGTCTGCCTTGCCCGGGCTATCGGCGCAGAAGGCCGCGCAACTGCTGCAACTGACCGATCGACTGATCAAGACCGTGCCCGAGGTGGCGCACGTCTTCGGTAAGGCCGGTCGAGCCGAAACCGCGACAGACCCGGCGCCACTGGAGATGTTCGAAACCACCATTTCATTCAAGCCCCATGAACAATGGCGACCGGGAATGACCCAGGAAAAACTGGTGGAAGAACTCGACCGCGTGGTGCGCGTGCCGGGCCTGACCAACATTTGGATTCCGCCGATTCGTAACCGCATCGACATGTTGGCGACCGGTATCAAAAGTCCCATCGGTGTAAAGGTCGCCGGTAGCAATTTGACGGAAATCGATGCGGTCACCCAAGCGGTCGAGCGCGTCGCGAAAAACGTCTCCGGCGTCAGCTCCGCACTGGCCGAACGCCTGACCGGCGGGCGCTACATCGACGTCGATATCGACCGCAAGGCAGCGGCCCGCTACGGCTTGAACATCGCCGATGTGCAGTCCATCGTCGCCGGCGCCATCGGTGGTGAAAACGTCGGGGAAACCATTGAAGGACTCGCCCGATTCCCGATCAACGTGCGTTATCCACGTGAGTGGCGCGACTCACCGGGCGCTCTGGAACAGCTGCCGATCTACACCGCGTCAGGCAACCAGATCACCCTCGGCACGGTGGCCAACATCAACATCACCGACGGTCCGCCGATGCTCAAGAGCGAGAACGCGCGGCCCTCGGGCTGGGTGTACATCGACGTGCGCGGACGGGACATCGCCTCGGTGGTCGCCGACCTGCGCCGGGTGGTCAACGAACAGGTCAAATTGCAGCCCGGCATGAGCCTGAGCTACTCGGGCCAGTTCGAGTTTCTCGAAAGGGCCAACGCACGGCTGAAACTGCTGGTGCCGGCGACGCTGCTGATCATCTTCGTCCTGCTTTACCTGACGTTCAGCCGGTTCGATGAAGCGCTGCTGATCATGGCCACGCTGCCGTTCGCACTGACGGGAGGCGCATGGTTCCTCTACCTGCTGGGGTTCAATCTGTCGGTCGCCACCGGCGTCGGCTTCATCGCCCTGGCCGGCGTTTCCGCCGAGTTCGGCGTGATCATGCTGCTCTACCTGAAAAACGCCTGGGCCGAACGCACAGAACTCGGCGACAACTCCGAGCGAGCGCTGGTCGCAGCTATTCGCGAAGGCGCCGTGCAGCGCGTACGCCCCAAAGCCATGACCGTGGCCGTGATCATCGCCGGCCTGCTGCCCATCCTGTTGGGCAGCGGCACGGGCAGCGAAGTGATGAGCCGCATTGCCGCGCCGATGGTCGGCGGAATGGTCACGGCGCCGCTGCTTTCGTTGTTTGTCATTCCGGCGGCGTATCGGTTGATGCGTCGGCGCAATCTTTCTGCTGAACCCGTTACCGTTGAAGGAAAAATTGTATGAAACCGAGTTTGATTGTTGTCGCTGGAATAGCGGGTGTGCTGTCGTTTGCTGCGTGGGCGGAGGACATGCCGGGAATGAAAATGGAGGGAATGGCGCCACAATTGAAGCAGGCGCCCGTTGCAAATGCTGAGGGCACGATCAAGGCGATTGATCCTGCCGGGCATACAGTGACGCTTGCCCATGGCGCGGTCCCGGCATTGCAATGGCCGCCGATGACTATGGGGTTTTCCGTGACCGAGGAGCAGTTGGCCGGGTTGGCGGTTGGCGATCGGGTGTCGTTTTCTTTCCGGATGGAGGAGGGGAAGGCGACGATTGTTTCTATGAAGAAGTAAGGGCAGGGCTGTGAGTTGCCGGCATGGGTGACTGTGCCGGTTTTGGCTGTTGTTGAGTTAGGATTTAGCCGTGCGTCAGAGGTGCAGCATGATGCGGCAATTTCACTTTTTTCAGAAAACGGAGTCTCCTGCATGGAAGTCATCAATCATTTGCAGCCCGAAGCGTGTGCAGGCATGGAGGACATCCGACGTGAAATCGATGCCCTCGATCAGGCTGTTATCAATCTGTTGGGCAAGCGTTTTCAATACGTCCTCGCTGCCTCGAAGTTCAAGACCTCGGCGACTTCAGTGCGAGCGCCGGAGCGCTTCAAGGCCATGCTGGCAACACGACGCACGTGGGCAGAGGTCGAGGGCTTGAATCCGGATGCAATCGAGAAAATGTACAACGACCTGGTGAACCACTTCATTGCAGAAGAGATGAAACACTGGGCGGCTAGTCAATCTGAGACTTGAGGCTTGTGTTCGGGGTGTCTGCTTGACGGGTGGGTTTCGGCCAGTCATGACAGGTAAACGGCCAAGATCCGCCAGTCGACGTCCCTTAAATAAGCGCTAAGCAAGGTAAATTTCGCGATGAAAAGCTGGATAGTTAATACGAAAATTAATGCACTGTTAGGGGCTAGTTCTCAAAAATTTGATGGCGTGAAGGTCAGGCGGATCCTTATAGAATACTGCGACAGGTATCAAAAGATTTATCCTTTTGAAATTCTGGAAGAGCCACTTGAATTTCTGAAAAACAATGTAGATTCAGATAGTAAATATAGGGAGATGCGAGCGCTGCTTAGGGTTGCCGCTGAAGAATACTGCATTAGTTTAAACGAGATAGCCGATGCTCTTCTTGACCTGATAGACATTCGTGTCCTTACTACGGACCAAGCAAAAAAATTATTAACCACGTTTTCGAAGCTTTTTCCTGCAATGAAAGCCCCGAAGATTTCATCCCAAGAGAGGATGCCTATTTGTGCAAAAATCTATTTGCGATTACCTCCGGCTAGCAAATGGTTGAAACCTCTAGCCTTGCTCACAATGACGGGCCCGATTGGCGTGACTAGATACTCGCCTCGGGACATTTTTGGGGCTTTGATGACTGGCCGCTTTTGGCCGATAGCAGCCACTCAACTATCCAACGACATCGGCTTGTCGCCCCCAGGAGGCAAGCCAAACACCCTCCGTATCCCATTAAGAAACGCCCCATAAGGTCGCCCCAAAAACAACATCATCAACGCCGCGCCCAGCGTGCCACGCACCAGGCCGACTCCCGACGCACCACTGAAGGCAATGATCGCTGCATAGATAGGCACCTGGAAACTGACCAGGGCGATACTGTCCCAGAGTAGCCTCGAAGCCAGACGCTGACTGGCTCGCCTCATCACCCAGTCCCGCCATAAACCGTAAGGTCTCGCGACCGGAATCATCAGGGCGGCGCCCAGCAGGCGCGCGTGAAGAACCTGATCCCAAGTCATGCCGGCGATGAAACGTTCATTGATGATGCCGGTGGTGGTGAAAAACAGGATCAGCGCAGTGGTGTCTGCCACAAACGCAGTCCAACGCTTTGGCTGTTGCGGGCGTTGCAGCAAAACACATCTCCTGTCATGAGCGTGCAGAAACGTGGTTGTCCCGTGCTGACCTATTGATTCAACATACCCGTCGGTTGCAGCGCTGAACAAATGGCGGCGAATGTCGTTCATGTTTTATCGGAAACAACGCAATAGCGCGGATGACTTCAGGAGCGAACCATCAAGACCTTATCGATTGTGCGGCCCAGTGGAGGGCGAATCGCTTCGGGGGAGAAGACCCTCGAAATTCGCCGTTGGCATCCTGACCTGGATCCTGGCGAAGACCTTTTGATCGTTGAAAACGGGCGCTTTCTGCACACTGAGGGTGACGAAGACGCCGACGGCGTGGCTGTCGCCATCGTGCGGGTAAACGCTGTTCGCCCGTTTGTCCTCGCTGACATGCAAGCGGCCTGTGCGAATTACTTTGAAGAGGGTTGGCTCGCTTGGGAGTTGAGTCACGTCAGGCCGATCATTCACCCTGTGAACGTCCGCGCCGCACGCGGTATTTATGAGGTCGACTTCGTGCCTGCCGATAAAGCGTGATCATCAAACGCGACGAGTGGGGCTATCGGCCGATAGCCGCCCGGATAAAAACACACTTTTTCACAAAGCCCTCCCAGCCACCATTCAATGGCAGAATCCCCGCAACTTGAAAGTTTTGGAGATCACCATGCTTCGTGCGTTCGAACGAAGACTCGACCCTTTTCCCCCTGACGAGGTACCGCCACCGCCCAATGGTCTGGCGCGTTTTCTTTGGGCCTGTACGCGGGGCGCTCGCGGTTACATCCTCGTGCTTGCGCTGTTGAGTGCCGCTGTGTCGATCTATGAGGCCTGGCTGTTTTCCTTCCTCGGGCAGGTCGTGGATCTGCTCTCGACCTGGCAGGCCGGCGGTGAAGCCTCGGCGCAGGAGAGCCGGGTGTTGTGGGGCATGGGCATTGTCATGGTGACCAGTGTCGGGCTGGTGGCGTTGCGCACGATGGTGCAGCACCAGATATTGGCGATCAATTTGCCGCTGCGTCTGCGTTGGGACTTCCACCGGCTGATGTTGCGGCAAAGCCTTTCGTTTTTTTCCGATGAGTTTTCCGGTCGAGTCACGACCAAGGTGATGCAGACGGCGCTCGCGGTGCGCGACGTGCTCTTCACCCTTATCGAGATCCTCCCCGGGATTGGCGTGTATTTCATAGCGATCATCGCGTTGGCCGGCGGCTTCGCCTTGAAACTGATGCTGCCGTTCATTGGCTGGGCGGTGTTGTTTGCGCTGGCCATGTGGTACTTCGTGCCGCGTTTGGGCAAAGTCGGGCAGGAGCAGGCGAATGCGCGGTCGATGATGACCGGGCGTATCTCCGACGCTTACACCAACATTACGACGGTGAAGCTGTTCTCCCATTCCAACCGTGAGGCGCACTTCGCGCGTGCGGCGATGGAAGATTTCAAACTCACCGGTTTTCGCCAGATGCGTCTGGTCAGCCTGTTCGAAATCGTCAATCAGGCATTGGTGGTGGGCTTGATCATGTCGGCGGGTGGCTATGCCCTGTGGCTGTGGCATCAGGGCGACGTTGGCGCCGGTGCCGTGGCGGCGATCACTGCCATGGCGTTGCGCATCAATGGCATGTCGAACTGGATCATGTGGCAGATGACTTCGCTGTTCGAAAGCATCGGCACCGTGCAGGACGGCATGGCGACGCTGACTCAGGGCGCCAAGGTGCAAGACGCACCGGATGCCGGCGTGCTGGTGACTTCCGGCGGCGCGGTGACGTTCGACAAGGTGCGTTTCAACTACAACGGCGAGCGTCAGGTACTCGATGGCCTCAGCCTGAACATTCGCCCGGGCGAAAAAATCGGTCTGGTCGGCCGCTCTGGCGCCGGCAAATCCACGCTGATCAACTTGCTGCTGCGCTTCTATGACATCGACAGCGGGGAGATTTGCATTGACGGCCAGAATATCGCGCACGTGACGCAAGACAGTCTGCGCAGTGCTATCGGCATGGTCACGCAGGACACTTCTCTGTTGCACCGTTCCATTCGCGACAACATCGCCTACGGCCGTCCCGACGCGACCGATGCACAGATCCGCAGCGCGGCGGCCAGTGCCCAGGCCGATGAGTTCATCAGCCAACTCAGCGACCGCCAAGGCCATAGCGGCTATGACACGCTAGTGGGCGAGCGCGGCATCAAACTGTCGGGCGGCCAGCGTCAACGCGTCGCGATCGCCCGGGTGATGCTCAAGAACGCGCCGATCCTGCTGCTTGACGAAGCCACCAGCGCGCTCGACTCGGAAGTCGAAGTGGCGATTCAGGAAAGCCTCGACGAAATGATGCAGGGCAAGACCGTGATCGCGATCGCCCATCGGTTGTCGACCATTGCGGCCATGGATCGGCTGATTGTCATGGACGACGGACGCATCGTCGAGCAGGGCACTCACACCGAATTGCTGGAGAAAAACGGCATCTATGCGCGGCTTTGGCAGCATCAGAGCGGTGGGTTTCTGGGTGAGGACAAGGGCGTGGTCGAGGCGATGGATCAGGCGTGAGCGAGCAGGGCGCATGACGAATTCAATCCATGCGCCCGCCATTGGCCGAAACGGCCTGCAGCTGACAGCCGTTAAACACGTTCAGAGATAAGGAAGGTCTGCATGCCCCAACCAACATTGCACCTGATGTGCGGCAAGATCGCCTCCGGCAAATCAACACTCGCTAAGTCACTGGCAACCGAGCACCGCGCGATTCTTTTGAGTGAGGATCAATGGATTTCACGGCTCTATCCCGGCGAAGTTCAAACGGTGCAGGACTACGTACGCTGCGCAAAACGTATTCGCGATGTGCTGGGGCCTTTGGTTATCGATCTGCTAGGGGCAGGGTTGGATGTGGTATTGGACTTTCCGGCGAATACCGTTGCCGATCGCGCGTGGCTGCGAGGGCTGGCGGACGCGGGTCAATCGCCGCATTGCCTGCATTATCTGGAGGTCGATGACGACACTTGCCGAGCCCGATTGCATGCTCGCAATGAGCGGGGAGAGCATGACTTTGCGGCGACTGATGCGGAGTTTGATTTGATCACCCGTTATTTTCGGGCTCCAGAAGAGGAGGAGGGGTTGGTGATCCTCTTCACCGCACATCAACCGTAAAATCAAGGCCAATAGGTACGAAACCATGGAACATGTGTTGGCATGGCCGACAGACGATAGCGTCGTGATCGGCTAAAACAGACCCAAAAGCTATCGCCATTTGTTATTGGCACTCATGGAGGATTCTGAATAATGGCACGCGTGGGATTGATACTGACACCCGGTTTTGCGGACTGGGAATATGCGTTCATTGCTGGAACTGCGTCCCCGTTTTACGGGATCGACGTCAGGTTTTTCGCTGCTGCTACGGGGCAGTTCTGCTCGCAGGGTGGATTGGCCGTCACGGTAGATAGCAGTTTGCAACAATGTCTGGACTGGAAACCGGACGTTGTTGTGGTCATTGGAGGAATGGTCTGGGAACGTGCAGAAGCACCGGATCTTCGAGAATTTCTTCATGCCTGTCGTTCAAGCGGAGCGACAATTGCCGGTATCTGTGGGGGCACGCTGGCACTGGCGAGGGCCGGGCTTCTTGACACGGTTCCTCATACCTCGAACAGCGCTGACTTCTTACAACAGAATGCCGTGGGTTATGAAGGACGTACGCTTTATAGAAGCAGTTCAGTAGCAGTGGTTGCAGACCGAATCATTACTGCTCCAGGGCCTGCACCCGTCAGCTTCACCTGCGCAGTGTTCGAAGGTGCCGGGTTATCTTCAGAGGTCATTTCTCAGTTCAGATCAATGTTGGCAGCGGAACATGCTTGATCGCGCCGTCCCTGCACGAACACGGTTCAATCCCAGGCAGTTTCACCTGTGATTGAGCCTGGCATTTACGTGTGGGCTAGTTCTCGAATCTTGAGCGGGAGGCGGCATCGCGATTCAGCACTGAGTTGGACTCTCGGCTTTTGACTAGAAAGCGGAAATACTAGCCGGCTGCTCCTTGTACGTCTGCTACCGGCCGATTTCTGTCTGTCCCCGTCGTCAGTTTTGCTGACATTGGGCCACTGGCGTGATTTCCAGATATTCGCTGGGGCTCAGTCAACCATCACCTCATCCAGCGCCTTCTCAAGCGTACTGACCGTGCGTTCGATATTGTGCAGTTTTTCCAGCCCGAACAGCCCGATACGGAAGGTCTGGAAGTCGGCCGGCTCGTCGCATTGCAACGGCACGCCGGCGGCGATCTGCAGACCGTGATTGGCAAATTTCTTGCCGTTTTTGATATCGGCATCGTCGGTGTAGCTGACCACGACGCCCGGGGCCTGAAAGCCGGCAGCGGCCACGCTTTTAATACCTTTGCCAGTCAACAGGGCGCGCACCCGATCGCCGAGAGCCTGTTGTTCATCGCGAACTTTGTCGAAACCGTAGGCTTGCGTCTCTTTCATCACCTCGTTGAATCGAGCGAGGGAATCGCTGGGCATGGTCGCATGGTAGGCGTGTCCGCCCTGTTCGTAGGCTTGCATGATCTGCAGCCACTTTTTCAGGTCACAGGCGAAGCTGCTGCTTTGCGTTTGCTCGATACGTTCGAGGGCCAAATCACTGAACATCACCAATGCGCAGCAAGGGGAGGCGCTCCAGCCTTTCTGTGGCGCGCTGATCAGCAGGTCGACGGCGCATTTGTGCATATCAACCCAAAGCGTGCCCGAGGCGATGCAGTCCAGCACGAACAGACCGCCCACCGCATGCACGGCGTCGCCGACGGCCCGCAGATAGTCGTCGGGCAGGATAATCCCTGATGAGGTTTCAACGTGAGGGGCGAAGACAATCTGCGGCTTTTGCGCAGAGATTGCTGCCAGCACTTCGTCCAGCGGCGGCGGGGCGTACGCGGCCTGATGACCGCTTTCCACCGGCCGGGCTTTCAACACCGTGGTGGCCGCCGGGATGTTGCCCATCTCCAGGATCTGGCTCCAGCGATAACTGAACCAGCCGTTGCGTATCACCAGGCATTGCTGACCGCCGGCAAACTGTCGCGCCACCGCTTCCATGCCAAATGTGCCGCTGCCCGGAACCACCGCAACCGCCTCGGCGTTGTAGACCTGCTTCAGGGTCTTGGAGATGTTTTTCATCACGTCTTGAAATGACTGCGACATGTGGTTGAGCGAGCGGTCGGTGTAGACCACTGAGTACTCGATCAGCCCCTCGGGATCGATACTGGGATAGAGCTTTGACATGAGGTGACTCCTTTGGCAGCGATTTCAGTGGTGTCGACCCTGCCCCAAGCGTTCAGGAAGGACACCAGCCGATCCAATATAGCTGACCAGTGGTTTTGCGCCCCCTGGCGTCAGCCAATGATGATCGTACCGATGGCAATCACCGCGCAGGCAAGGATCTTTCGCACAGTCAGTGTCTCGCCGAGGAAAAAGTACCCGATCAATGCCGCGAACAACACGCTGGTTTCGCGCAATGCCGACACCGCTCCCATGGGCGCGGCGGACATCGCATAGATGACAATGCCGTAGGCCAGCAGTGAAACCAGACCGCCGATGAAGGCCGTGATGAACCCGGGTCGCAAGGTCACCAGGCTCTTCGTGTCGCGTATGCCGACGTACACCAGCGGCATCAACACGCCCCACAAGGCGCACATCCATACCGTGTAGGCCATCGGCGCGCCGGACAGGCGCACGCCAATGCCATCCGTTACGCTGTAAGCCGCAATGAAACAACCGGTTCCGAGGGCGTACGGCAGACTGGGAACGGCCAGTTTGCGCCCTTTGAAGGCCAGCGAGATGATCCCGCCTGACACCAGCAAAATGCCAAACATCGCGACGGCCCCGACCGTTTCCCCGGCAAAAACCGAAGCGGCAAGGGTAATCAGGATAGGTGAGGACCCACGCGAGATAGGGTAAGTCTGCCCAAGGTCGCCAACCTTATAGCTGCGCACCAGGAACAAGTTGTAGCCAACGTGCAGGACTGCTGAAAGCGCCGCGTAGAACCAACTGGCCTTGGCCGGAGCCTGCAAAAACAAAGCAGTTGCGATGCTGACAATCGCTACCGCCACGCACATGATCGTCATCGACCAGAGTCTGTCGGCGCCACCGCGCAACGCGGCATTCCAGCTGGCATGCAAGAGCGCTGCGAAGAGGACGAGGAAGATGATGGGATAGGGCATGCGCGATCCTATAGCGGGCGTGGGCCGTCAGCTAATCTACCTAACAACCCGGTGTCGAGTGAACGAATTTCGCGCAGTATCTGTGGCGAGGGAGCTTGCTCCCGCTGGGCTGCGCAGCAGACCTTCTTTTGCGCAAGAAAAGGGCCGCTTCGCGCCCCAGCGGGAGCAAGCTCCCTCGCCACAGATCAACTTTGGTTCGGGTAAAGGTTTTTATGGCCAGCAATCAAAGCGACGCCTTCACCTGCAAACCCACCACCAACGCATTGTCGATGTCCTGCCCGGAAAACGCCCCCGGTTCGATGATGTACTGCAGATTCGGGCGCAGGGTCAGCCAAGGGGTGGCCTGATATCCGTAGCCGAGTTCGATCAACTGTTCGGCGCTGTCCAGATTCGGGAATGCTGTGCCGTTGTTCTGCGCAGCGTCCTGCTGAACATCGCGACTGCGCGGGTTCGGTACTGCACGACCGTAGCCCAACGCAACGGTGTCACGCGGGCGTCCTTCGAACGGTTTGTACAGAACCACGCCAGTGCCATACCACTTGCTGAACGGCGAGGCCGCTTCGCTGGCCGCCGAGTATTGGCCGAAGGCGTGCAGACTGCGGCCCTCGGAAGTAGGCGAACTCCACACAGCCTGATCAATCAACAGGTAATGACCGCCGCGACCGGACACTTGCTTATCGCTGCCGATGCGTTTCACGTCGGAGCTGTCGTAGTAGTAGCCGACCTTGTATTCGCCAGGCAGGTCACCCGCGTGCTTGTACACCAGCTCGATCGGCACCACGGTGCCTGTCGTGTGTTTCGGCCCCAGGTGCCAGGCGCGGCTGGAGTTGCCGTTGCTTTCCGGGTCGACGTTGAACGCCGCCACGCGCAGTTGCCAGGACGGCGACAGGTCGTATTTCACCCGCACGCCCAAATGAGCGTTGGGGTAGTTGGTCCAGCCGCTGCCACCGGACATGTTCAGCGGGTGGCCGCAGAAACCGGCGTTCATGAAGTTGCAGAGGATGCCGCTGTCGAGGCCGCCGAGGTCGTTGCCCATGGCCATGTAACCGAGCTTTACATTCAGCGACGGGGTAAACAGGCTGCGCTCGTAACTCAGTTCGGTCAGGCGCGTGTACAGCCCGCCGTAGTTTTCCTGGATCGGCAGACGGTTGCCGACGAGGTCTTCCGAGGCACTGTTGCCGCGTCGGTCATTGATAGTCAACTGGACCTTGCCGGCATTGTCGAAGCCGTACAATTTGCTCAGATCGAACTGCACCCCGAGCTTGATGTTCTGCGAATAACGCGCCGAGCGATGCAGGCCACCGTCAGCGTTGTAGGCGGTTTCGCCGCTGTAGTCGCCAGTGAACTTGACGCCTTCTTCGTCCATCTGGTGACGCAAGCCACCCCAGTCACCGGTGAGGGTGCTGCGGGTCAACAGATCAGTATCGTTGTCGGCCAGCGCGGGGAGGGTGGTGGTGCAAGCGAAGCCCATCAACAGGCCTTTGAACAGGTCAGAACGCGAAAAACGAACAGCCGATAGCATGTAAATCTTCCTGCAGAAAACTTGAGCAATAGGGGAAAAGCAGCGCGGCACCCGAAGGTGCCGCGCTCAAAGCAAGCGTCCGCGCTTAACGTGGACGCAGTGGCTTACGGCAGGGCATACGCCATCACGTAATCGCCGCGATCCGTCGACTGGCGAGCGCCGCCGGCGGTGATGACGATGTACTGTTTGCCGGTCTTCGGCGAAACGTAGGTCATCGGGCCGCCCTGGCTGCCGACTGGCAGACGCGCCTTCCAGATTTCTTCACCGTTGCCGCTGTTGAACGCGCGCAGGTAGAAGTCCTGGGTGCCAGCGATGAAGATCAAGCCGCCCTGGGTCGACAGGGTGCCGCCGAGGGTTGGCAGGCCGATTTTGATCGGCAAGTGCATACGAATGCCCAGCGGGCCGGTGTCCTCAACAGTCCCCACCGGAACCTGCCAAGCGACTTTCTGAGTCTTCATGTCGATGGCGGTCAGCGTGCCGAACGGTGGTGCCTGGCAAGGAATGCCGGCAACCGACAGGAAGCGGTTTTTGTTGACCGCATAAGGCGTGCCTTTGAGCGGTACAGCGCCCATGCCGGTATTCAGCGCTTCGCCACCAGAAGAGGCTTGAGCTTTGTTCTGCGACGGGATCATCTGAATCCACAGACCCAGGCGCATGTCGTTGACGAAGATGAAACCGTGCACCGGATCAGTCGAGATACTGCCCCAGTTCATGCCACCCAACGAACCCGGGAAACTCAGGGATTTGTCGGTGCCCGGCGCGGTGTACAAGCCGTCGTAGCGCATGCCCTTGAAGTCGATGCGGCAGAGCAATTGATCGTAAGGGGTTGCGCCCCACATGTCGGATTCGGTCAGGTGCTGAGCACCGATTTCGGGCATGCCCACCGATTTCGGCTGAGTAGGGGAGTACGGTTCGTTCGGGATGTTCGCCGCTTTGACCGGGACTTCTTTAACGTCGGTCAGCGGTTTGCCGGTGGCCCGGTCAAGCACGTAGATCTGCCCGGCCTTGGTGCCGATGACCAGCGCAGGGATGCTTTTGCCGTCCTTGGTGAAGTCGATCAGGCTCGGCTGCATCGGCAGGTCGAAGTCCCAGAGGTCGTTGTGCACGGTCTGGAACACCCAGCGCTCTTCACCGCTGGTAGCGTCGAGCGCGAGGATCGAGGCGCCGTAGGTGTGATCGAGCTTGCTGCGTTCGACACCATAGATGTCGGTGGACGAACTGCCCATCGGCAGGAAGACCGTGTTGGTCGCCGGGTCATAAGACATCGGTGCCCAGCTGTTCGGCGTGCTGCGCACATAGGTACTGCCGTCGGCCGGTGCCTTTTTATCCTGCGGATTGCCCGGGTCGAACGCCCAGCGCATGGCGCCAGTCATCACGTCGAAACCACGGATCACACCACCTGGCATGTCGGTCTGCACGTTGTCGGCCACGCGACCGCCAACCACCACGGTGGTGCCGGCCATCAGCGGCGCGGAAGACAATTGATAGTAGCTGTCCGGGACATCACCCAGACCGGCCTTCAGATCAACCTGGCCGTTGTTGCCGAAACCCTGGCAGAACTCGCCGGTATCGGCATCGACCGCGATCAGGCGAGCGTCGATGGTGTTGGTCAGCAAACGACGCTGGCAATTGGCGGCCGGCGCTGGCCTGTTCGGTCATCGATGAGCTGGTCGGGTTGGCGACGGCGGCAGTGGCGTCGAAATAGGCCATGCCACGGCAACGCTGCCAGACTTTCGACTGCGCGTTGATCGGGTTCTTCCACAGCTCTTTACCGCTGTCGGCATCGAGGGCGATCAGGTTGTTGTGCGGGGTGCAGATGAACACTTTGTTGCCGACCTGCAGCGGGGTGAGCTGGTCTTCGGCGCCGTTGCCATCGCTTTCTGCGACGTCACCGGTGTGATATGTCCACGCGACTTTCAGCTTGTCGACGTTGCTGCGATTGATCTGGTCCAGCGCGGCGAAGCGGCTGCCACCTTCGGTATTACCGTAGTGTGCCCAGTCTTTTTGCGCCGTAGCCGGCTCAACCGGGGTCAAGCCCGGGCCTGTGCCGGTCGCCGCCACGGTAGGGTGGGCGACGAACATATTGCCCGCCGCCACAACCACGCCGACCGCCAGCACCGCAGCCACGGCGTAGGCGCCGCGACCGGCAACGCTACCGTTGGCACGCTTGAGCAGCGGATAGACCAGCGCCACGACCAGGCCAATGACACTGAACATGAACAGACGCGAGAACACCGGCCAGAACACCAGCCCGGCATCGCTCACCGCCCAGATCGCCGTGCCTACCAGGAAAGCCGCGAACAACCAGGCACCGGCCAGTTTGAAGCGCGCGATCAGCAGACCGGAAGCGGCCATCACCAGACCACCGACCAGGAAGTACCAGGAACCTCCCAGGCTGACCAATTTCACGCCGCCAGCGGCCAGCGCAAGGCCGAGCAGGGCGATGACGACGCCCAGCCCGACCAGAATGAATTTTGATATGCCCGAGAGGCGTTGACTCTGCTTCACGTTGAGTGTCCCGTTGAAATGAGGCGCGCATTATATAGTTAGGTAACTACCTAGTTAAATCACAAATTTCAACGTGAAGCGTAGTTCGCCGCTCAAGCACGCGCCTATAGAGCTGCCGGGCATTCGTCATAGGGCTGACGCAATTATCCAAAGGTCGCGGAAAGCGCTGTTTATGTCAGAAGGGTTGTCACTTATGACAGGTATGAAATTTCGGCAATCAGCCAGCGATTGCCCGACGTACGGCAGGATTGAGAGCCGCTCCTTCACACGATCAGGCAAATGCTCCGTCAATCTTTGATTCCTGATAGGTTTACCGCTCAACTGGCGCTTTTTTGATAGGTGGCTATTCATGTCCGAGCGATACGAAGTGGTGGTTCTGGGCTTGGGCGCGATGGGCGCTGCCACGGTTTATCAGTTGGCGAAAGCAGGTGTGAAGGTTGTCGGTATTGATCGGCATCACCCGCCGCATAACCTTGGCTCAAGCCACGGCGACACGCGCATCACTCGGCTTTCAGTCGGCGAGGGCGCGCAATATGTGCCCATCGTGCGCAATTCTCATCGCATCTGGCGTGAACTTGAGGCGTTGAGTGGAGAATCGCTGTTCGAGCAGTCGGGGCTGCTGGTGCTGACATCGAGCGCCGATTTCGATCCTCAAGACCAGACCGACTTCACCTTGCGCACCATCAATCTGGCGCAGACCTACGGCATCGAGCACGAAATCTTGTCCGCCGAACAGATTCGCCAACGCTTCCCGCAATTTGCCAACGTGCACGACAGCGCAATCGGTTACTTCGAGCCCGGCGGAGGCTTTGTACGTCCCGAACGCTGCATCGACGTGCAACTCAAACTGGCCGAGCAACACGGCGCGACGCTTTATAAAGGCGAGACCGTCACCGCGATCACCTCGAGCGAGGAGGGTGTCACGGTCACCACCGACCGCCGCACGCTGTTTGCCAACAAACTGGTGATCAGCGCGGGCAACTGGAGTGGTGAATTGCTCGGTGAGCCCTATGAAAATCTGCTCAGTGTCTACCGGCAGAAGCTATTCTGGTTCGAACTGGAGGAGGGTGCCGGGCTGGTCGGCCACTCCCCGACATTCATCCTCACCCATGGCCGGGGCGACGATAAAGTCAATTACGGCTTTCCCGCGTTACCCGGCGAAGGCAGCCTGAAAATTGCCACCGCGCAGTACCACACCTCATCGTCGCCGCAAACAATCGAGCGAACGGTTTCGGCCGCCGAAGCGCAGGACATGTATGAACATCAGGTGCGCGGCCACCTCGCCGGCGTGACCTCGAAGGTGCTCAAGTCGGCGGTCTGCGCCTACACCGTCACGCCCGATCGCCACTTCATCATCGACGAGCATCCGTCGCTGCAACACACGCTGTTCGTCTCGGCGTGTTCCGGTCACGGTTTCAAACATTCCGCCGCATTGGGCGAGGCGTTTGCCCAGTGGTGCACGCGCGGCTCGACCGACCTGGATCTCTCGTCTTTCTCCCTGAAACGCTTTGAAGGGGAAACCACGAACGCCCACACGCCTGGCCCGCAGCAAAATAATTTGAACCGCGCTTGAGCGCGCTCACCCTAATGATCAGCTTGTGGTCAATTGCACAGGCGTTGTGCCAATACCGGCATATTCCGAGAGGTGGTCAGCGTGGCTAAAGACGAGAAGAAAAACAAAGGTGAAGCTTCGAAAGCCAGCAAGGATTTGAAGGACAAAAAGTCATCACCTGAAAAGAAATCCGCAGCGGCCTCGGCGCTTTCAAAATCGTCCGATAAGAAGGACAAGAAAAAAGACGCCGAACCGAAGAAATCTGCCAAGAAAGCTGACAGCAAGCCAGACAAGGCCAAGGACTCGAAGAAGGCAGACAAGCCTGCGAAAAAGAAAAAGTGATAGCTGCTATCTGCCAGGGCTTTACGCCCTGGCAGATGCTTGCAAATCAGCCGTCAACCCAGCACATGGTCTGCACCGAAATATGCGGGTGACTTTCCAGCGGTTCCCATTCATCCAGGAACTCGAAACCCTGCTTCAGATAGAAGTTTGCGGCTCTCGCGTTGTCGGGAGAGACGTCGAGGAACACCCGATCAAAGCCTCGCTGCGTCGCACGCGCCTTTACGACGTTGACCAACCGAGTCGCCGCAACTGAGCCTCGGGCAGCAGGCTCGACCCACATCCCGATCAGGTTAAAGCGATTAGCACTGCTGACGGCCGCACCGATCATGCCGACAGGTCTGTCTTGCTCGTAAGCCAGCCAGAATTCGGTTCCGGCTGACGAGGCGCGTTCTTGCCACTGTTCATCGGTGTAGGCAGCGGCGGATTGGTAGCTCACGCCAAACGCTGTTGGAGCGTCCAACAGCGCGGCGAGTCGTACTTGCTTGAGCAGCTTCCAGTCCCTGGTTTGCGTCGATCGAATGTCCATGGTCTTCCTTGAAAAATTAACGTCCTCCCCGACGTCGCACAGACGAATGAGGGGAGCAACCTTAGGCTCAGGCGCGCTTCGGCAACTTCCAGTTCGGCCGGATGAAATGGCAGGTGTAGCCATTCGGAATGCGCTCCAGATAATCCTGATGCTCCGGTTCCGCTTCCCAGAACGGTCCCGCCGGTTCGATTTCGGTGACTACCCGGCCTGGCCACAGTTTTGATGCGTCGACGTCGGCAGCCGTGTCTTCGGCGACATCGCGCTGCGCTTCGCTGAGGTAGTAAATCGCCGAACGATAGCTCGGGCCGAGGTCGTTGCCTTGGCGGTTGGGTGTGCTCGGGTCGTGGATCTGGAAGAAGAACTCAAGAATCTGTCGGTAGCTGATCACGGCCGGGTCGAAGACGATTTCGATGGCTTCGGCGTGATTGCCGTGGTTGCGATAAGTCGCATTCGGCACATCGCCGCCGGTGTATCCGACCCGCGTCTGCAGCACACCGGGATAGCGCCGCAGCAGATCCTGCATGCCCCAGAAGCAGCCGCCAGCAAGAATGGCAGTTTCGGTTTGCGTGGTCATGGTGTGTCCTTCCTCTCGGGGACGTGGGTATAGCTGATGTTATGAGGGCGTGCAGGGCAATTCCAAGGGTGAGGCGCATTTTTATGGCCCCATCAATATCCGTCGTAATGGATCTTTCCTTTGCCTGCAGTCAATTTAGACTCGCGACACGCTCATTGCCCTGATGGAACGCAACCCATGCCTGCAACCGTTTTCGACTGCCAACCCACCTTGTCCGGCCCGACGCTGAGGCTTGAGCCGCTGGCCGGCAATGAAGTTGAGGCTGGGCGCCGTGCACCTGTATGACGCCGACCTGACCCTGGCCAACGTGACCAAACCGTGCAAGTGCTACGGCCTCACCCGCGCCCGTTGGGACGAGTTGAAGGGCGGCGTTCAAGCGATTTCTTCCACCTGACGCACGTCCCCCAATGAATCACGCTGCATCGACTGCAGGTTTTTCTCGATGGTTTCACAGAGCGCCTCCATCTGAATCTGATGCTCGCTGTGGCGAAACGGGCTTTGCAGATCGGTGCCGATGCGTTCGATGGCCAGCAACATGAAACCGACCACGGTGGAGGCCAGCGGGGTAAACCAGCCCAGCGACTCCACCAGCCCCACCGGTACGATCAGGCAGAACAGCGAAATAAACAGGCGCGGGAAATACACATAAGGGTAGGGCAGCGGCGTATTGGCGATCCGCTCCATACCGCCCTGGCTGTTGGACAGATCCACCAGGGTCGACTCCAGCCGTGCCAGGCGAATGCTGTCCAGACGCCCGGCCTTGTATTCACGCGCGAGCAGCGCAGCGGAACCGGTCAGGATGTCGTTGGCAAAGTTATTGGTGGTGCCACTGCGGGCGAATTCGTCAGCAGGAATGAATGCACGGATCTCATCAGGGCAAGGCTGGCCTTGCAGATGCGCCGCCAGGCAATTGACATACGCAACGTGGCGTCGCAGCAGGGTCGACTTGACCGGGTTCACCTCACTACCAGGGTCATCCAGTAACGTCAGCACCTGCCGAGCGAAGCTGCGCGAGTTATTGATCATCGAACCCCACAGCGTCCGCGCTTCCCACCAACGGTTGTACGCGCTGCTGTTTCGAAAACTGATCAGCACGATCAATGCCGAACCCAATAAAGTCAGGGGCATCAGCGGCAGATTCAGCTTGGCGTTGAGAAACAGCATGAAGTCCACGGTGACCGCAATGTCCCAGAGCAGCAGCCAGAACAAGGCCCAGCCCACGTAGCCCATGGTCTTGATGATCAAACGGTATTTTTTGACGATGGCAGCTTTCAAACGGAAACCTCGTGGCGAGCGGTAAGCATTGATGCCTTAGCTCGGACGGTGTTTCCGTGGGAAAGGTTCGGCGGCTGACGTCGGTCCGTCGGGAAGTCACGAGCTAAACAACTCCCTGCTCACTCTTCTCGACGCCTGACACCCGCACGCCCCGGATTCAAATTCGCTCCATGCGGGAAAACTGTTCTCGCAACCACGAATAGAGTTGCGAAACGGCAGGAGAGATCTGCTTGCGGTGCGGGCAGACCATACTCAACGGCGAGGCATTGCCCGGATGATCCTCCAGCAATACGACCAGTCTGCCGGCGATCACGTCAGCGCTTACGTCCAGCCAGGACTTGCAGGCAATGCCTTCGCCCTCCAATGCCCAGCGTCGGACTACATCGGCGTCGTCGCTGAACAGCGGGCCCGAGACCTGTATGGTTCGCCCGCCCAGGTTCCATTTGTCGAATACCCGCCCATTCTGCAGATAGAGCAGGCAGGGATGCTCGAGCAGTTGATCCGGCGTTGTCGGCTGACCATGGCGCTCCACGTATTCCGGTGAAGCGACCAGCACCCGACGGTTCCAGGGTGCCAGAGGCAACGCCACATAGTTGGCGTCTTCGTTGGAGCCGTAGCGGATAGCAACGTCCACCGGGTCGCGGAACAGATCGGCGACCTGATCGGACAACACGAAACGTAGTGTCAGTTCCGGGTGCTCACGGCGGAAGGCCGACAGCCACGGCAACAACACATTGCGCCCCAGATCAGACGGGGCGGTGACTTGCAGTGCGCCTCGAAGCGGGGTGTTCTCACCGCGCAGGTTTTCCCGCCCGAGCTTCAGCGCTTCAAGCACCGAATGCGCGGTAGGCAGGTATTGCTCACCCTCGGCGGTCAGTCGAAGGCTGCGGGTGGTGCGTGCGAACAAGCGCACATCCAGTTCGCGTTCCAGGCGCTTGATGGCGGCCGCGACCTGGCCTGGCAACAAGTCCGCTTCCAGCGCAGCCGCCGTGAAGCTGCCCAGCGCGGCACTGCGCGTAAACAAACCAAGATCATCAATGCGAATCATCTTCACTCCTGCTGTGAAAGTGTTGGCGCATTCTGTAGGTTTTTCTTTGTTCAAAGGAGGACGAAAATGTTTGTAAGTGTGTGCGTCAACCCTTCGAACAGCGAGTCTTCATGAACGTCTTCACCTTCACCCCATCGGGCTCATCGATCGAGGACGCCTATTCGCAAGACCCAACCATCAGAGCGGTTCCCGGCCCAAGAGCAATGCAGATTGAACTGCTTGCGGTTGCCGTCAATCCGCTCGAGACAAAGGTTCCAATAGCAACCGGTACCAAAGAATCGAAAATACTCGGCTGGGGTGCCGCTGGCATTGTTCGTCAAGTCGGGCCAGAGGTGACACTGTTTCAACCCGGCGATGAGGTGTTTTACTCCTTTGCAGGGACAATTGCCGCGCCCGGCGGCTACAGCAGATTCCATTGCGTGGATGAGCGAGTTGTCGGAGACAAACCGCGCTCGTTGAGTGCGGCTGAGGCGGCGGCATTGCCTTTATATTGCGTAACCGCGTGGGAACTGCTGTTTGACCGCCTGGGCGTTGCGCAGGATTCGGCGCAAGGCGAATGTCTGCTGATCATGGGAGAGGCCGCAGGCACTGGCGCGATGCTCGTGCAACTGGCCCGTCAGTTGACTCGCCTGACCGTGATTGCAACGGCCTCATGTCAGGACAAGGCAGAGCGGCTTCGGCAGTTGGGTGCGCACCATGTCATCGATCCCGGTCAGCCGCTGGGGGCTCAACTGCAAGCACTCGAGATTGCCGACGTCAGCCATGTCGCCAGCCTGGCAAACACCAATGAGCATTTTTTGCAGTTGATCGAGATACTGCGCCCGCAGGGACGTCTGGGCGTGATCGACGATCCCGGGCACCTGGACGCGACAGCGCTGAAGACAAAGTCTTTATCGTTGCACTGGGAAATGATGTTCACCCGATCGCTGTTTGAAACCACCGACATGATCAACCAGCATCACTTGCTCAATCGTATCGCCAGCTTGATTGACCAAGGTGTTTTGCTGCCCGGCGCCAATGGGCGTGGGAGCGCTGCCGATACGTCAGCCATGAGTCGTACCCGCGCACTGCTCGATGGTTTCAAAGCCAAAAACGGCCGCGACAGCCAAGGTCGCTGAGCACCGCCGCTGAGGGCGTCCTGCCATGCATTTGCGTTTCGTAAGGCGCGAGT
Organism: Pseudomonas sp. TH08; assembly: GCF_016651275.1. NCBI lineage: Bacteria > Pseudomonadati > Pseudomonadota > Gammaproteobacteria > Pseudomonadales > Pseudomonadaceae > Pseudomonas > Pseudomonas sp. TH08. The sequence continues at coordinate 217,562 of NZ_JAEKEE010000004.1, forward strand.
GCGAGGTGCTTTGCCGAGTGATCACCATGGGGCTCAGCGCATTGGTGATCAATTTTCACTGCAAAAGTGAAAGTGTTGGCGCATTCTGCTGGTTTTTCTTTGTGCATGGGAAGTCGAAGATGGCGGCAAGTGAGCACGTCAACTCTTCAGACAGCGAGTTTCCATGAAAGCCATCACCTTTACGCAACACGCTTTGCCCATTGATGATCCGCAAGCATTGATCGACATCGATCTGCCAGTGCCCACGCCTGGCCCGAGGGATCTGCTGGTGGAAGTGCGCGCAGTTTCGGTCAATCCGGTCGACACCAAAGTCCGCGCTGGCACTTTCACCAAAGAACCAAAAATCCTCGGCTGGGATGCGGCCGGCATTGTTCGCGAGGTCGGTAGTGAAGTGACACTGTTTCAGCCGGGCGATGAAGTGTTCTATTCGGGCTCGATTGCGCGTTCCGGCAGTTACAGCGAATTCCATTTGGTGGATGAGCGAATCGTCGGGCACAAACCACGCTCGTTGAGTGCAGCCGATGCGGCGGCGTTGCCGTTGACCTCGATTACCGCTTGGGAATTGCTCTTCGAGCGCCTCGGTATCGCCGAAGGCTCGGGGCAGGGCAAGTGCCTGTTGATCACCGGCGCGGCGGGCGGCGTCGGTTCGATGCTGGTGCAACTGGCCCGCCAGTTGACCCGGCTTACCGTGATCGGTACCGCCTCGCGCAAGGAAACTGCTGACTGGGTTCGGCAGTTGGGTGCGCATCACGTCATCGATCACAGCCAGCCCATGCTCGCTCAGTTGCAAGCACTGGGCGTGACCGAGGTTGATTATGTCGCCAGCCTGACGCACACCTCGCAGCACTTTTCGCAACTGATCGATGTGCTTCGACCACAGGGGCGTCTGGGTGTGATCGACGATCCCGACAGCCTCGATGTGATGCCGCTCAAGCGCAAATCGCTGTCGCTGCATTGGGAATTGATGTTCACCCGTTCACTGTACGAAACCGAGGACATGATCAATCAGCATCACCTGCTCGATCGCGTCAGCGCTCTGATTGACCAAGGCATTTTGCACACCACCGTGGGCGAACATTTCGGCGCGATCAACGCGGCGAACATGCGCCGTGCCCATGCGTTGGTCGAAAGCGGCAAGGCCCGAGGCAAGATCGTTCTCGAAGGTTTCTGACCTAACTCATTCATTCAGACGGGCCTGCTGGCGGGCCTGTCAGGAGCTGCTCATGCGTATGAAAACCCTTCCCGCAGTCATGGCGATGGTCTTGGCCGCCACATTCACGGTGCCGTTCGCTCATGCAATCAACGCTGTTGCCTTGCCGGCTGATGCACCGGCCGACCGCTCTTTCGGCAAGCTTGAACAGGTGCATGCGTTCTACGATGCAATGCCCACCGGCGTGACGGTCACCGAGACGGGGCGGATCTTCGTCAACTTCCCGCGTTGGGGCGACAACGTGCCGTTCACCGTGGGCGAGATCCGCGCTGGCAAGGTCGTGGCCTATCCGAACGCGGCGATCAACCAGGAGAATCCAAGCGACCCGAGCGATGGCCTGATCAGCGTGCAAAGCGTGGTGGCCGATGGTCGGGGCCGTGTCTGGTTGCTCGACACGGCAGCGCCGGGCTTTGCAGATCCGAAACCCAAAGGCGCGAAACTGATGGCGGTGGATCTGGCTACCAACAAAGTCGTCAAACGCCTGGTGTTCCCGGACCACGTCATGTTGCCCAGCACCTACGTTAACGACATGCGTTTCGACTTTCGTACTGGCGCGCAAGGCACGGTCTATCTCACCGATTCTTCATTGCGCGGCCCCGGCGCGATCATCGTCATGGACATCGCCAGCGGCCATGCGATGCGCCGTTTGAGCGGAGTGCCGGCGACCTCGGTTGACCCGACATTTGTACCGGTGGTCGAAGGTTTGCCGGTCACGGTCGAGGCTGCGAACGGCCAGCGAAAACCGCTGGGTGTGGCCTCGGACGGTATCGCCCTGTCGGCGGACGGCAAGACGCTGTACTTCACGCCTTTGTCGAGTCGACATCTGTACTCGGTTTCCACCGCGCTTTTACGCGATGCCAACTTCAGCGAGCAACAACTGGCAGCGGCCGTGCAGGATCTGGGCGAAAAAGGTGCATCCGATGGTCTGGAGGCCGACGCTGACGGCGCGATCTACGCCGGTGATTACGAGCACAACGCGATCCGCAAGCGATTGCCGGATGGCCAGTGGCAAACGCTGGTGCATGACCCGCGCCTGCTGTGGCCCGACACCTTGTCCATCGGCCCGGATGGCTATCTGTATTTCATTGCCAACCAATTTCATCGGCAGGCGGCGTTCCGCTCGGGGCAGGATCAGCGGCAAAAACCTTACAGCCTGCTGCGTCTGAAAATCGACGCGGCGCCGGCGCCGACCCGCTGAAAGCTGTTTTAACCATTGGAGAGTTGATGATGAATGCGTCCACTGAAGTGTTGGTGTCGATTGCGGTACTAAAGGCCAAACCAGGCCAGGAACAGGCATTGCAAGAGGGACTGCTGGCGCTGGTTGAGCCGACGCGCACAGAGCCGGGCAATCTCGACTATGTGTTGTTTGAGCTGCGCGACCAGCGTGGCACGTTCTACATGCGCGAGGCTTTCAAAGACCAAGCGGCACTCGATGCGCATTTCGCCATGCCGTACTTCCAGCACTTTGCGGCCACGGCGGATGACCTGCTGGAAGAGCCGCTGCAGTTGATTTTTCTCGAACAAGTCTCGTCCTGATAACGCTTGCCCATTCAACCTTTCGGGGTGTTCTGCAATGAAAGAGTCAGTGCCACGGCCAAATCATTTACTGCCGGTTCCGCAAGACAGCGACGAGATCGAAACCAGCGAATGGCTGGAAGCCCTGACCGGTGTTGCGCGGGTCGGTGGCAAGGCGCGTGTGCGGTACTTGCTTCAGCGTTTGGCCGAGCAGGCTGATCGGTTGGGCGTACAGAGTGCCACGAGCGCCTACTCGCTCTACCAGAACACCCTGGGGATTGAGCAACAGCCCGACTATCCCGGCGATCTGGTGATGGAGGAGCGCATCACATCGATCATCCGCTGGAACGCCTTGGCAATGGTGGCGAAAGCCAACAAGGCCTACGGCGAGTTGGGCGGGCATATCGCGAGTTTTGCCTCGGCCGCCGAGATATTCGAGGTCGGTTTCAACCACTTTTTCCGGGCAGACAGTGAGGCCGGGCGCGGTGATCTGGTGTACTTCCAGGCCCATTCGGCGCCGGGCGTGTATGCGCGGGCATTTCTCGAAGGGCGCTTGCAGGAAGCGCAATTGCAGCGTTACCGGCAAGAAGTGGATGGCGGTGGCTTGTGCTCCTATCCGCACCCTTGGCTGATGCCGGACTTCTGGCAGTTTCCCACCGGTTCGATGGGCATCGGTCCGATCAATGCGATTTACCAGGCGCGCTTCCTGCGTTACCTGCAACATCGCTCGATTGCGACGACGCAAGGGCGGCATGTCTGGGGCGTGTTCGGCGATGGCGAGATGGACGAGCCAGAATCGATTGCCGCGCTGTCGCTGGCGGCGCGGGAAAATCTGGACAACGTCACCTTTGTGATCAACTGCAATCTGCAACGCCTCGATGGCCCGGTCCGGGGCAACGGGCAAATCGTTCAGGAACTGGCGGCGCTGTTCAGTGGTGCCGGCTGGAACGTGATCAAAGTGTTGTGGGGTTCCGAGTGGGACCCATTATTCGCGCGCGATGAGGGGCATGCGCTGTTACGCCACTTCGCCGCCATGGTGGACGGCGAGTATCAGAATCTGGGCGCCAATGACGGTGAATACAACCTCAGTCATTTCTTCAATCAGGACCCGCAATTGCAGGCGCTGGTGGCGCACATGAGCCCGCAACAGATCGATGCGTTGCGCAGGGGCGGTCACGACTTTCGCAAACTGCACGCGGCTTTTTCGGCGGCAAAACAGCAAAAGGGCAGGCCGACCGTCATTCTGGCGAAAACCAAGAAAGGTTTCGGTATGGGCCGGATCGGCGAGTCGCGCAACACGTCTCACCAGCAGAAAAAACTCGATGTCGAAGCGCTCAAGGCGTTTCGTGATCGCTTTGCCTTGCCGCTGGACGACCAGGCTGTGGAAGAAATGCGTTTCTACCGGCCTGCCGACGACAGCCCTGAGTTGCGTTACCTGCATCAGCAGCGACAGGCATTGGGCGGCTATTTGCCCAAACGCAACAGCCGCGCCGCCGCCATCAGCGTTCCGCCACTCGACAGCTACGCGCGCTTCGCACTCACGCCGGATGATCGGGAAAACTCCACGACCATGGCGGTCGTACGCCTGTTCACCCACCTGCTCAAGGACAAACAACTGGGGCCGCGGATCGTCCCGATCGTTGCTGATGAAGCACGCACTTTCGGCATGGCCAACCTGTTTCGGCAGATCGGCATCTACTCCTCCGTGGGGCAGTTGTACGAGCCGGAAGATGCCGGCGCATTGCTCTACTACAAGGAGGCTGCCGACGGGCAACTGCTGGAAGAGGGTATTACCGAAGCCGGGGCGATTTCGTCCTGGGTCGCTGCGGCCACGTCGTACAGCGTCAGCGGCGAGGCAATGCTGCCGTTCTACATCTACTACTCGATGTTCGGTTTCCAGCGCGTCGGTGATCTGATCTGGGCTGCGGCGGATCAACGCGCCCGGGGCTTCCTGATCGGGGCAACGTCCGGACGTACGACCCTCGCCGGCGAAGGTCTGCAACATCAGGACGGCTCCAGCCAATTGATTGCCGCCACCGTCCCCAACTGCCGCGCCTACGATCCGGCCTTCGCCAGTGAGGCGGCGGTGATCATCGACCATGGCAGCCGGCGCATGCTGGAGGAGCAGCAGGACGAGTTCTATTACCTGACCGTGACCAACGAAAACTACGTACAGGCGCCACTTGAACCTGCGCAATACGACGACGTCATTCGCGGGATGCGCCTGTACGCCCGTCATGGGGCTACCCCGGCGACGGTACGTTTGCTGGGTTCGGGGGCGATCTTGCGTGAGGTGATTGCGGCCGCGCAGATGCTTGAGGATGAATGGCAGGTCAGCAGTGAAGTCTGGAGCGTCAGCAGTTTTTCCGAACTGGCCCGTGATGCCCGCGAAGTGCAGCGCCGGCAACTGTTTGCCGGGCACTGCCAGACGCAAAGCCATCTGCAACGCTGCCTGCCCGGCAGCGCGCCGATTGTGGCGGCCAGCGACTACGTCCGCGCCTATGCGCAACTGGTGGCGCCATATCTGGAGGCACCGTATGTGGCGCTGGGCACCGATGGTTTCGGCCGCAGCGACACGCGCTCGGCGTTGCGCGGGTTCTTTGAGGTGGATCGTTTGCACATTGTGCTGGCGGCGCTGGCTTCGCTTGATCCGCAGACCCACGCCCGGGCGCTGGAGAAGTACGGCATTGATGCACACGATGAGGCGCCCTGGAATCGTTGAGTCTTGGTGTCGCAAGGGCTTTTGCAGGTCATCTGCGGTGTGTTGGCGTACGCAGAGTGGCCTGTTCAGCCCGGAGCAGGATCGGCCTACCAGCGTATCGATTATCCGGATTGACCGTAATATGTTTCCCGGTCGGGGCCGATTATCAGAAATCTCCAAAGGGCTATTCTGCGCCCGGAAGATCCACTGAATCTCTACGAGGAGACGCTCATGTCCAAACTCTTTAGTCCCGGCGCGGTTGGTAAGTTACGTACCCCGAATCGCGTGGTCATGGCCCCCATGACCCGCTCCCGCAGCACTCAGCCTGGCGATGTTCCGAATGCCATGAACGCGATCTATTACGCTCAGCGGGCATCGGCGGCGTTCATTGTCAGTGAAGCCACGCAAATCTCTCCGCAGGGAAAAGGCTATTCCTTTACCCCGGGAATCTACAGCGACGAACAGGTAGCAGGCTGGCGTCTGGTGACCGATGCGGTGCATGCCGCGGGTGGACGTATTTTTCTGCAACTGTGGCACGTGGGGCGCATGTCGCACCCCGATTTCCATAACGGCGAGCTACCAGTTGCGCCTTCTGCAATCCCGTTCGACGGCAGCATCTGGAAAGTCGACCCGTCGACGGGTGCAGGCAGTATGGTCAAATGCCCTACGCCACGTGCGCTGAGCCGCGACGAGATTCACGACATCGTCAACGACTACCGCAAAGCCGCCCGCAACGCCATGACGGCAGGTTTCGACGGAGTGGAAGTTCATGGCGCCAATGGCTATCTGATTGATCAGTTCCTGCGTAGCACCTCCAACCTGCGTACGGATGAGTACGGCGGTTCGCGCAAAAACCGCCTGCGCTTTCTTAAAGAGGTCATGGATGCGGTGATCGATGAGGTCGGTGCCGATCGCACGGCGATTCGCGTGGCTCCGTTTCTGACGGCACGAGGCATGGAGTGTCCGGACATTCTGCCGACGATTCTGGAAGCGGCCACCTATTTGCAGGAAAAAGGCATTGCGTATCTGCATCTGGTCGAAGCGGACTGGGATGATGCGCCGGTATTTCCCGAGGCGTTCCGGCGGGCGGTGCGCGAGCATTTTCACAACGCCATTGTGGTGGCCGGCAAGTACGACCTGGAACAGGCCGACTGGATGTTGAGTAAGGGCTATGCCGACTTTGTCGCTTTCGGCCGCAAATTCGTCGCCAACCCGGATCTGCCTCTGAGACTGGAGAAGGGTTATCCATTAGCCGATCTGGAAGGTGCCGAGCTGTTTGGTGGCACCGAACGTGGTTACTCCGATTTTCCTGCCTGGTCTCAGCACGGCTGAGCCAAAAGGCTCAGAAAACCCAGCCACAAATCTCCTTGAATCGGGCTCAAGTCGCCAGCTTCAAGGAGATTTCGTCCATCAGCAATTTGACCCGCCGTGGCAGTGCATGGCTGGAAGGGTAGACAATTTGCAAGTCCACCCCTTGCAGTGAATAGGCCTCCAGCACCTCGATCAGTCGACCCGCTTTCAAGTCATCGCGCACGTCGATGTACGACTTGATACAGATACCATGACCGGCCAGACACCACTGCCGCACTTGATCGCCGTCATTGGCGATGCGCCGGCCCGACACCCGGACCTTGAAAGAACGACCATTGGCGCGGAACTGCCATTCGCGATGAATGTTGCTGCCAAAGCGCATCAGAATGCATTGCTGCTGCGCCAACTCCGATGGGTGTTGTGGCGTGCCATGAACACTCAGATAGGCCGGTGATGCACAGACAACGCGCCGTCCTTCGCTGAGCTTTCGCACACGCAGCGTACTGTCGGACAACGCGCCATAACGAATGGCAAAGTCGATGCCCTGGCCAGCAAGATCGAGGTAACCGTCAGTCAAGTTCAGGTCAAGGCTGACGTCAGGATTTTCTTCGAGAAATTGATCCAGAATGGGCACGAGACGATTTCGCCCCAGGTCAACCGGTGCACTCAGCCGTATCAGGCCGGAAATGCGTTCTGTGCCCAGTTTGATATTGCTCTCGATGTCTTCAGCGTCCGCCAGTAGTCGACGCGCACCCTCCACCAGAAGCCGTCCTTCATCCGTCAAGCTGATCGACCGGGTGGTACGGGTGAGCAATGTCGCCCCGTAATGCTTCTCCAAAGCCCCGAGTCGCTCCGAGACTGATGTCGGCGAAAGCCCTACCTCACGGCCTGCGGCCGACAGGCCACCTTTCTCGACAATCAACAAAAACAGCGCCAGATTTTCGAAGAGCATTATTCGGATTTCCCTGAATGCGATTGCGCTTTTCGCTGGATTCTACGCCATCTGAATCAGCGATAGCGTTCCTCCATTGTCTGGCTGGCGAGGGTTTCTCCAGGCCAAAGACATTCCTCAGCGTGTGAATAACCAGCCGTGGCACGAGGAGCGGCAGAGGGGCGCAATGCACCTGGCAGAGGCTCGTTATCAATTTTTCCTTAACAGTTATCAACTGGGCCGCTGATTATCAATTTGCAGTCGCTGCCACATGATCGGGTTATGCCAGCCCCATCAAGGAAAGCGAGTTTTATGCGAAGCGCTCGTCACACCACACCGTACCGCGCGCCATCGAGCGCCCTGCGATGACGCAGATCTTTGTGACCGAAACTCCTTTTATGGAGCGGCCTGTCGCCAGCCAGGCCGAAGCGATCATGACGGACTCGGCACTCGGCTGTTGCCGACTGTTGTTGCAGCTGAGTCAGCGCCATGAGGCGGATGTCGAGGCCGGACGGTTTCAGACTGACCTGCGCACCGCCGTTAGAGCCTACGGCACCGCCAATGACATTGACCTGCGTCTTGAGCGCCTGTCCTTGCGCAAGTTGACCCCCAAAATGCTGCCACTGGCCTGGCGAAACGAGGCCGGAGACTTTGCGGTGTTGGCCCGACTCTCCGAGACCCAGGCCTTGATCCAGTCTCCCTCGGCCGACACCCCGCAGGTGATCGAGCGCGAGCAACTGGCAGCGCAGTGGAGCGCGCAAGTGATCCGCGTGCGCCAGGGCGGACTGCGTTTCGATCTGTCCTGGTTTGTCCCTGAGTTATTGCGCCATCGGCGAGTGCTGGGCGAAGTGTTGCTGTGCTCTTTGCTGTTGCAAGTACTGGCGCTGGCCACACCGTTGTTTTTTCAGGCGGTGATGGACAAGGTTATGGTCCACCGGGCGCTGGCCACTCTGGATGTACTGGTGGTGACGCTGGTGGTCGTGGGCGTATTCGAAGTCCTGCTCAAGGGGCTGCGCGAATACTTGTCGGCGCATACCGCCAACCGCATCGACATTGGCCTCGGGGTCAAACTGTTCCGCCATCTGCTGGGCTTGCCGCTGCTGTATTTCAAGCAACGGCAGGTGGGCGCGATTATCACCCGGGTGCAGGAGCTGGACAGCATTCGCGAGTTCCTCACCGGCTCCTTGCTGACCCTGTGTGTCGACGTCGCGTTCACCCTGGTGTTCTTCGCGGTGATGGCGTGGATCTCCTGGCCGCTGACACTTTTGGTGCTGGCGACGTTGCCGGTGTATTTCCTGTTGGCTTGGGCCAGCAGCGGGCCGCTGGAAAAACGTATCGAACGGCAATTCCAGAGTGCTGCGCGCAACACAGCCTTTCTCAATGAAACCGTCAGCAGCAGCGAAACGATCAAGAGCCTCGCGGTAGAACCCCGGATGCAACGGCGCTGGGAGGCGCAGACCGCCGAGATGGTCGAGGCCGGGTTTGCCAGCCAATCGCTGGGCAGCGCGATCAGTCAGAGCGTGACGCTGCTGCAGAAGCTCACGGCCGTTGCCGTGATCTGTTGGGGGCACACAAAGTGATCGGCCTGGAGCTGACGCTGGGCCAGTTGATCGCCTTCAACATGATGCTGTCCCACGTCAGTCAGCCGCTGGCCAAGCTGATTGATGTCTGGCAGCAATTCGTCCAGGTGCGGGTGTCGGTGGACAAGTTGGGGGACATGCTCAACCTGCCGGTGGAGCAAAGCCACGGCCAGCAACGCCCGGTCGCGGCGCTGCGCGGTGAAGTGCGTATCGAGCAATTGGCCTTCCGCTATCGCCCCGACCTCGATCTGGTGCTGCAGAATCTGGATCTGTACATCGCCCCCGGGCAGACCCTCGGCATCGTCGGGCCTTCCGGCTCGGGGAAAAGCACGCTCACGCGCTTGTTGCAGAAACTCTATGTGCCCGACGCAGGGCGCATCTTGATCGATGGTCAGCCGCTGCAAAAGCTGGAGCCGGGTTGGCTACGCAGCCAGATCGGCGTGGTGTTGCAGGAAAACTACCTGTTCAACCGCAGCGTGCGGCAAAACATCGCTCTGCGCCATCCGACCGCCAGCCTGGAAGACGTCATCGAGGCTGCGCGCCTGGCCGGCGCTCACGAATTCATCCTGCAATTACCCCTGGGTTACGACACGGTGCTGGCCGAGGCGGGCAGTTCGCTGTCCGGCGGCCAGCGTCAGCGCATGGCCATTGCCCGAGCGTTGATGGGCGATCCGCGACTCCTGATTTTCGATGAGGCCACCAGCGCCCTCGACGATGAATCCCAAGCCCTGATCCAAGACAATATGGCGCGGATCGCCGAGGGCCGCACGGTGATCATCATCGCGCACCGGCTGTCGGCGGTGCGTCACTGCCAACGCATCATTGCGCTGGAACAGGGGCAAATCAGCGAGTCCGGCAGCCACGTCGAACTCCTCGCCAACGGTGGTTGTTATGCACGGCTTTGGGCTTTGCAGCAGGCGCTGCTCAAGGAGGATGCATGATGGCCGGCTCTACACTCAAAGCCCTGCGACAAGCGTGGCGAGCATTACGCGCAGCCCCTGCCGTGCTCAAGCGCAGCAGGGACGAATATGAGTTTCAGCCCGGCTATCTGGAGATCGTCGAGCGGCCACCGGCCCCGTGGGCGCGGGCCACAGCCTTGTTGCTGATAGCGTCGGTCCTGCTGGCATTGGGCTGGGCAATTCTCGGGTTTCTCGATATCCACGCCAGCAGCACCGGCCGGCTGATGGTCTCCAGTTACACCAAAGTGATTCAGGCCCACGAGGCCGGCGAAGTCAGCGCGATCCACGTGCGAGACGGGCAACGCGTCAAAGCCGGCGAGCCTTTGGTGGCGCTGAACCCGATTGGCGTCGATGCCGAGTTGGGCGAGTTGCAGGCCCAGTTGGCCTTCAAGCTGCTGGAGCGGGCGCGGGCGCAGGCGTTATTGAACAACGACCCGCTGGGCAGTTATCAGCCGCCTGCTGGCTTGAATCCAGAGCAGGTGGCGACGGCAAGGGCGCAGCTGGCGAGCACCTGGCGCGAGATCAGCGCCAACCTCGACAGCCTGCGCGCCGAGATCAGTATCAATCACGCCAATCAGCGCGCACGCAGTGTGGAGATTGCCGCCCTGGGGAAACTCGCGAGCAATATTCGCCAACGCTTGAACGCCCGGCGGGCGATGGCGGCGGAGCAACTGATGCCGCAGGTCGAATTGCTTGAGCAGGAAAAAGAACAGTTGGAAGTCGAGCGCTCGCTGGCCCAGCAAAACGCCGAACTCCAGGTGCTCAAGGCTGAGGCACAGAACCGAGTCGAACAACGCGACAGCTTCCTCGCCAGGACCCAGCGCGAGCAGCACGATCTGCTCAACAGTACCCATCAGGACATCGCCGTACTCGAGCAGCAACTGATTCGTGGCCGTGACCGGCAACGCCTGCAAACCTTGCTGGCGCCAGTGGACGGAGTGGTCCAGCAACTGGCGGTGCACACCCTCGGTGGCGCGGTGCAACCGGCCCAGCAACTGCTGGTGATCGTGCCCGAAGGCGCCGAGCTGGATGCCGAGGTCATGGTGCTGAACAAGGACGTCGGCTTTGTCCGCGCCGGGCAACCGGTGGAGGTCAAGATTGATACTTTTCCCTATACCCGCTACGGCACTTTGCGCGGCACTGTCAGCCACGTCTCTGGTGACGCAATCAAGGACGAACAGCAGGGCCTGGTGTTTCCTGCACGCATCCGCCTGGACCGTGCCGCCATCGCCGTAGGTCAGGAATGGCTGACGTTGCAGGCGGGCATGAGTGTCACCGCAGAGATCCGCACCGGCGACCGCCGGGTGATCGACTACTTGCTCAGTCCCATCCAGCAGTATCAATCCGAAGCGTTGCGGGAGCGTTGAGCATGACTGATGCCTTTGCAGTTACGCCCGACCAGGCTCCGCTACTCCTCGATACCGGCTTGCAGGCCCTGGCATGGGCCGCGCGGCACTTTGATCTGAATATCAGCGTGGCGCAGTTGAGTCATCGCCTGGGACGTATTGAAGGTACGGCCGATCGCCTTGATCTGTGCCGCTGCGCCGGCTGGGTCGGCCTGCGGGCGCGCACCGTGCACAGCACGGCCCAGCGTCTGGAACATCTACCGCTACCGGCGCTGCTGGAAACCGTTCACGGCTGGGCAGTGCTCAACAGCATCGAAGAGGACCAGGTCGATATTTACTGGCCACTGGAAGATCGTTGCCAGACGCTACCCCGCGAAATGCTGAGGTCTGTCTGGCACGGCCAGACTCTGCTTTTGGCCGAGCGCCACACGGGCCTGAAGCCTCCGGCATTCAGCATTGCCTGGTTCCTGCCATCGATCCTCAAGCACCTGCGTCAGTTTCGCAGCGTGTTGCTTGTCTCGCTGATGTTGCAACTGGTCGCGCTGGTCACGCCGATGCTGTTCGAGAACATCATCGACCGCGTCCTGGTCAGTCGCGGTCTGTCCAGTTTGCAGGTGCTGGGTATTGCCCTGCTGGCGTTGGCGATATTCGAGCCGCTCTATGGCTTCATACGTTCGTGGTTGTTTTCCAACCTGGCCAGCAAGGTCAATGCCGAACTGTCGGCACGCCTGTATCAGCACTTGGTGCAGTTGCCGTTGGGCTATTTCCAGCAACGCCAGACGGGCGAGATCATCGCTCGCGTCGGTGAGATGCAGCAAATCCGTCAGTTCCTCACTGGCTCGGCGCTGACTCTGGTACTGGACCTGGCGTTCTGCGGGTTGTTTATCGGCGTGATGTACAGCTACGCGCCGACGCTGACCTGGGTGGTCGTCGGCTCCCTTGCGTTGTATTTCCTGTTCTGGTTGTGCGTGGGGCCGTTGCTGCGCAGTCGGGCGCTGCGCGAATACGAGCTGGGTGCTGATAACACGGCTTTTCTGACCGAGGCCGTGACGGGCATCGAGACCATCAAAACCGGCGCCACCGAAGGGTTGTTCCAACAGCAGTGGCAACGCCAGTTGGCCGCTTACGTGCGCGCTGCTTTCTCGACCCGTCTGGTCGGAATCTGGGCGGGGCAGGGCATTGGCCTGATCCAGAAACTCACTTCGGCAATCTTGCTGTGGTGGGGCGTGACCCTGGTGATGGACGGGCAGATAACCCCGGGCCAACTGGTGGCGTTCAATATGCTCGCCGGTCATGTGGTGGAACCGATCCTTCGTCTGGCTCAGGTCTGGCAGGACTTCCAGCACACCCTGATTTCGCTGCGGCGCTTGGGCGACATCCTTGAAACCGAGTGCGAAAGCGGCAGCGGTGGTCTGGCCTCGGTGCCGGCATTGGCGGGGAGCATGAGCTTTCAAGGCGTGCGCTTTCGCTATGACGAAGACGGCCAGGAAATACTGCGCAATCTCAATCTGGACATCCAGCCCGGGGAATTTGTCGGCATCACCGGCCCCTCGGGTTCCGGCAAATCGACCCTGACCCGCTTGTTGCAACGCCTCTATGTGCCACAGCACGGCCGCGTGCTGGTGGATGGCATCGACCTGGCCATCGCCGACCCCGTGGCGCTACGTCGCAACATGAGCGTGGTGCTGCAGGAAAGCGTGCTGTTCGCCGGCAGCATCGCCGAAAACATCCGGCTCTGTCGGCCACAAGCCACGGATGCCGAGGTGCACGAAGCGGCGGCTCTGGCCGGTGCTGATGAGTTTATCCAGGCCCTGGGCCAGGGCTATGACACCCAGGTCGGCGAGCGCGGCGGCCAGCTTTCCGGTGGTCAGCGCCAGCGCATCGCTCTGGCCCGAGCCCTGCTGACCCAGCCGGCCATTCTGTTGCTCGACGAAGCCACCAGCGCTTTGGACTACGAGTCCGAAGCCGCGGTCATGGCTAACCTGCACCGCATCGCCCAGGGCCGCACGGTGATCAGCGTTGCCCATCGCCTCAATACCTTGCGCCACGCCTCGCGAATTCTGGTGATCGACAAAGGCCAGGTGGTGGAGCAGGGCAGTCATGAACAGTTGCTCGACCTGGACGGGGTGTATGCCCGGCAGTGGGCATTGCAGATGAAGGATTGACGAAAAGACTGTCGGCGCCAAGGACGATTGAAAGCGCCACTTATTTTTATTCGGACGAAGAGAAGGTAACGGGGTGAATACTATGAAGTTCAATCAAGAAGGTATTAAAGCCGACCAGGCATCAGGCGTTCCACAAGCACTGGTGGACGAATATAAAACCATCGCCAAAAACAATAAAACCATCTTGTTGTTCAGACTGGTCAATCCGTTTTCCACCGGGCTGATCAGTGAGGGGAGCAGCACCAAAAACCTCCAGGTTCACGCGAAGTCTGCCGATTGGGGGCCACAGTCTGGCTATATTCCCGCGGATCCGTCGTTGTCCAAGCTCTGGGACGGCATTACCGCCGTATTTGAAAAGGCGAAAGCTGATGTCAGCCACAGCCTTGAGCTGGGGTATACATCGCCGCAGTTGAAGTTGAGTGAGCAGCGATTTCAATTTCTGCTGCAATCCAGGCTGATCAGCACGATCAAACCGGATGGCACTTTTTCAGTGTTCGGAAAAGGAGAGGGCGCTTTTGAGTTTCGTGCGGTCGCCGAGGGCAGTCATTACGCTATCAGTTACCGACGCCCGGGTGAGTCTGCCTACACAGCGCTGCGCATACTGGCAGACCGCAAAGGTAGCCCGTTGACGGCGGACATCGATATGTTTGCCATTGTTCCGCACTTGTCGAACTTCGCCGATCCCGTGTCCTCCGGGGCCACCGTGGTTGAAGCTGGGCAAAAAAATCTTCGGTGATGTGGAGCAAAGCGGTGGAAGGCGCATTGAGAAGCCTCGGCGCTGCTGAGCGTCGGACCACTCATGACATGCTCGGAACCATCAGCGACTTTGAGCTCAATATCCGATACCTGATGAATGACGCTGCCCTGTCATTGGGCATGAAAGAGGTCGTCAATCATGGCACCGAGCAAGATAATCCGTATCCCGAAAAAGACGAATTCATTTACGGGATCGATCCGGGAGGGGCGTCGTTCATCGCCACGCGAGCGCAATTAAAAGACTATATCGCCGAGCAACGCAGAGAGGGTTTTGTCTTTCATGAAAACCGCAAGTACTCCGCAACCGCCTTGCAGATTATCCAGGACGCCGCGACTGATCAGTCGAAGTTGATTACATCGCAGGTTGTTCCAAAAATGCAGGCCAGGCGCCTGGCCTCTTATCTGAACGAACTAAAAGCGGTGTTTTCGCCCTCGGGCACCTTCCCTGATCGCAAATCCCTGGATCGCGGCCCTGTCGGACGGCTCAGTGAACGCTTTGAGGTGATTGGCGAGGTGCATGATCTGCTGAGCAAGCACCTGCTCGAAAGCGGTGTGACTCCAGCAGCGAATGCCGGGCGGCTCACCAGAAGTGAACTCGACGCATTGAATCTCGGCGGGTTGGAAAAGGCCCTTGTCGAACGTGTCAGCGCGATGCCGTTACCCGCCGGTACCACGTTGACTCAAAGCCAGATCGCGCGAATCGCGAACCTCGCGGTCGACGGCATTATTCGACAGAACTTCCGCAAGCTCACGGAATTGATGACCTATCTTGGATCACTGGATTTTCCCTTTGAATCAGGAATGAATACTGACCTGCTGCTGGCGTCCGGTGGCGCGGTAAATGCGCAGTATCAGGCGGCGTTGAATGAGCGGATGGCGGCAGAAGGCAAGCCGCTGGTAGCGACGCCGAATGATATGGCGGCTATTGGTTTCGTGCAGAAAATAGCAGAGAGCCTGACCCAGGCTGTCAATGCCCCAGCGTCTGCTACAAACGAGGCGATCAAGAAAGCCACGAGTCAAGGGCATCGGGACATGGAGGGTTATTTGCGCTCGGTGAGTGCGACCTTCGCTGCTGATGCTTACGGCACCGTCTATGTGGCGCCAGATGCCGGGGGCAAGTTCGACGGCACTTTCTGGAATGCCGATCTACCGATGTTGCGTGCCTTGCAGAAGTCGGGGCTGATCGGCGACATCAGGGTTTTGCATGAACCGGCTGATACATATCACGGCAAACAGCTCAAGGATGTCGGATCGCTGCTGACCGCACAGGATACCGAGTTACAGGTCAATTCCAGGAGTCTGGTAGAACCGGTGTATCTGGAGGTGCTCGCCGGCATGCACAAACGATGGGTTCAAGGCGAACCCATGGCTGACCTGATCAGTTTGCATGGCGAAGTGAAAGGTTATATCGACCTTAATCCGAAATCCGCACGTAATAAGGCATTGCACCTGCTGCTCGAGCAAACGGGGAACAAGCTGCTGGAACTCGATGCCATGGATCGCATGGATGCGGGTAGCCGAGTTAAAGCGGCCAAGGCTAACCGCTTGGGTGAATCGCAAATCTGGAGCCGTGAACAACTGACTGCTCATACAGCGGTTTTTGGCAAGACACGGGAGGAATCCTACCTGCGCATTCTGTCGCTGCTCGATGCATGGCAAGGCCACCGGCAGTCTGACTCATTCCCGATCCAGGCTGACAAAAACGGCGAGTTCGTCGCTTATTTGCCTTTTAAAGGCGACGTTATAGACCAGTACTCAAATCAGATTGCAAGCAAACCGGCTTTCGAAATGTTGCGCGGCATGTGGTCCGATATCGAGGTAATCAACGATGCCGCCGCTGGCAAAGCCACGTTCAAGTTCAAGACAGGCGCGCAGACCGAGATCACGTTCAGTCCCGCCAACACGCTGGCACAGGCGTTTGCCCAGCAAAAGCAATTGGCGAATCTGCAAATTATCCTGTTCATGAGCTTCAAGTCGGAGACCATGCCCGCGCAAATCGCGATCCAGGGCGATCAGATTACTGCCAGCAAAAACATCGGCGATACGCCCACGGTCATCTCCAAAGCTCAGAATGACGGCTCATGGAGCACGCCGACGAGCGAAGCGCTGCTGGCGGTAAGGCGTGATGCCCCCGCGAGTTCAACGCCTGTGGTGTCAAGCCGGTACGTCGACCGTTGGGCTACGCCTGTGGTTCAAGGCAACCCGGAAGGCAGCGATAGCCAGTACGCGGCGCAAATCATTGTTCAGACCCAGAATGACGAACCCGTGGCTCGCGCTGCTGTCCGTTTGGCGGGCAAGCACCCTGACAGCTCTTTGGTGATACAACTTGATGCCGATGGCAATATGCGGCTGGTCTACGGTGATCCAGCGATCTTCCAGAAGCTTGGCGCAATCGACAGAGTGCGCTGGCAGATTGTCGGACACGGTGAGGGGCCGGTCGGCGCGCGCACGCTCGGTGATCTGGATGCTGCCCAGTGGTCACAGCACATTCGCCGTTTTCAGCAAAGCCTTTACGACGAATACAGCATCAGTTCGGTGCCGGCGCGGATCAGCCTTGTCGGTTGCGCGGTCGAAGACGCGGACCTGCTCGGTGGTTTTGGGCACAAGCTGGTGGAAGCCTTGCAAATCCCGGGTCTCGAAATATCGGCCCGCAGTGCCAACGTCGTTGTCCAGGCAAACGGAATCAAGACCACCAGGGATGCCAACGACGAGTTGAGGCATAAAGACCCTAGGCATAAGGTCGTGCTGGAATGGAGCCAGGACCAAGGCGTGACCGAGGTTTTCGAGGCGCTGCCCTCACGGGCACTGCTGGGGCGCGATGGTATCGACGTAGGGGCCTTGCTCGACGACCTGCGGCTGGGTCGGGTTGCATTGGAGCAGTTGGGGGCAGCGCAGAATTATGTCCTGACGCTGCTGTTCCCCGGGGACAATGACGAATTGGATCAGGCGCAATTGCGTAGCGTTCTGGAAGATGCAAGTACCTTTAAAATCTTGCAGGACCTGCTGGCCCGGATGTTCAAAAACCCTGGTAGCAAGGTTGATCCGGCCAGCGTGGATGCCGCTGATCTGGTCCGCCAGGCTTTCGATATCAATGGGCAAATCAATGCCGGATCGGCGAGTGCGCGCGGCGATTTGGGCGGTCGTGCAGGCAGCATCGATATCCGTCAGTTCGCCGCCAACCCCGCGCTCTTTGCCAAGACCCATGCCCTGAGTGTCGAGACGCTGGTCAGCGCAGGACGGTTGCCGGACCAGGCTTTTGCCAAGTTGATCAAGATGAACGCCGGTGTGTACGAGGTCGAATACACCGCGACCAGTGGCCCTGACACCGTGCCGGCTTACTTCCTTGGTTACAACGGCCCCAATCAGGGCAACGCGTCGCCGGCCTACATCGATATCCCCAAACAGGCCGCAGCCGGGAGCTTTCTGTTCACCGGTACGTTGTCAGGCTGCTCGCTGGTGGTGACCAGCCTGGATGCCAATACTTTCCGGGTCTACCACGATGGCCGGGTCAACAGTTCCGTGCTCTACGACAATGTGGTGATGTCGGTGGACTGGAACGACTACCGGATCGGCGCTACGGCGGAAGGGATCGCTGCGGCGTACCTGCAGTTCGTCGATGGTCAATGGCAGTTGGCGGTCCAGCGCCAGGCGTATCACGGCACTGACAGGGCCCTCTCGCCAACACTGCGGGTCATGGAAGAACCGCTGTCGATCCAGCACGCCGATAGCCAGATCGGGCCGCGCAAACTGGCCGAATTCACTGACTATCGCGAACAGGTACACCAGCGACTGAAGAAACTGGCCGGCCAGTTCGCTGTGTCTGCCGACGGCGTCACGGACGGTGTATACAGCGGGGGAGCGTTCTCTTACGACCATCCGGCAATTGCCGCATGGACTGCCTTGCGTCGTGAGGTCAATCGTAAGTATTTGCTTGAGATCGACCAATTGAAGGCTCAGCGCGACGAGCTTTATAAACAGCGCAGTACCGCGTCGCGGCCACAATTGATCGATCAACAGATCAAGCAGAACCTCCTTACCCATGAATATTACAAGGCGCAGTTCGACACGGTCTTGCGTGAGAGCGGTTCGGTCGACCGAAGCTGGCTATGGACGCAGATCAAGGCCAAGGAGGGAATGCCTGGCGTCCTCCGTTTTGACGATACCGACCTGCGGGGTGGAGACCAGGATGCTACCAGCAGCCTGGGCGAGCGCTATGCAAACGTCGAGGCGTACCAGCGAGGCGCATTGGACGTTGAGTTCATGCAGGGATTACGCGCTTTTCGCGACATCAGTATTCCTGGCGTAACCCAGAAAATGTCGGCGCTGGACCTGAAACAGCTGTTTCTCGAGGGGCAACTCACCGCGCAACAACGGGGAGCCTTGAGCGCTCGCATCGAAGAAATCAGTCAGGCCGAAAACATTGAAAAGATACTGAAACGTGCAGCATTGCTGAGTGAGGGCTTAAAGCACGCGGGAAGTACGTTCAGTCAACTGGCCCCGCAGGATTTCTTTCTGTCACTGGTCGGTGATGGGTTCGGTGGCCGCTGCTATCCATTGGTCAGGGCGATGGCGGTGGCACTGGCCGACGCTGGCTCTACAGGCATCAACAGTCTGGTGCAAAAACTTTTCCTGGCGGCCGCGGAGCCGCAAGCAGGGAGTTCGACGTTGCTCAAGAACAGTCTGGTCAGGCTGCATTCCAATGGTGATACGGTGCAGGCGTCTACAACGATCGGCAAACTGAATTTGGCCGATGTGGTCGGGCGTCTCAAAGGGGCGACCGGTACCTCGACATTTGCCCTCAATACCCGCAATCACTCAATGCTGGTAGCGAGCACGGTTATGGCCAAGGGCCGTCGCTATTATTTCTATGATCCAAACGTCGGGATCTTTGCCTATGACGATACAGCCAGCTTTCTCAAGGCAATGGAGCAGCATCTGGTAGGCCGAGGGCTGGCAGATTTTTACGGCGCATTCGGCAGCAAGCAGTCTCCGGAATTCAATCTGGTTCAGATCGATGCCGACAAGATGGCCAAAGTCCAGGTAGGTAATGGCCTGGAAGTGGCCGACCTGAGCCGTCCAGGCGAACTGGCGACACTGATCGATCAGCGTCGGCAAGTGCAGGAAACCGTAAGCGTCCAGTCACGAATTGCCGAAGATATGCAGTTGCGCGGTAGCCTGGTGACCCTTGATGTTGAGCAATGGGGCGCCAGATTTGCCGAGTCCAGCACGCGGCTTGCGACGGAAAATGGCCTTGACCCGCGCTGGATGCCGGTCATCGCCACGACCGAGGACCAGGGTGCAGGCAATTATCGGGTGCAATTCATCAACCGTGATCAGCCGGAGCAGAGCCGCTGGCTGAACACCCGGGATTCGAACTTTACCGAATTTCGTCGTTTTATCGATGTACACACCGCTACTTTGGGCAAGCACTTCACCCTCGAGCGTGGGCAGATGCGGCCTCGGGGCAGCGTGGCTGAGGCCGGTTCGATTGATGGCCTTAACGCCGGATTTGCCTTGCAGACACTGATCCAGTGGTTCGCCGACAAGCAGCGTGACGCCAGCGCCCGTGGTGTCGATTCGACTGATCTGGCAACTGCACTGAAGATCCATGGCTACCTCAATATGGTCCAGATGGGCCATGGGGTTTTGCAGGACGTGGGCAAGGTCACCGCGCTGGTACGCACCGCGCTGCGTGGCGAAGTTGTCGCCGGCGAGGCCACTCTCAAGGACTTCGCGTCGACGCTGGGCCACACCGTCAGTGAAGGGGCTGGCGTGATCTTTGGCGGCGGTATGGTGATCCTCGACGCCTATGAGTTGGCCCATGCTGAAAATGAAACCCAGAAGGCAGTGTTCGGCACTCAACTGACCTTTGATTCGGCGAGCTTCATCACCGGTGCCGCAGGTGTCGGTGCGGGGATGCTGGGCGCCACGACGGCAGGTGCCTTGCTGGGCGGGGCCGGAGTGATCGTTGGTGGGCTAGCTGTAGGTTTTACCGCATTGGCTCAGGCCTTTGGGCCGGTCGCCGAGGATGCCAAGGCGGTGGGGCGTTACTTCAATACGGTCGACGATGCCTACAAGGGCCATGGCTACCGCTATGATCAAGCGCATAAAGTGTTGGTGCCACTGCCCGGGGCGGTGGTCAAGACGCTCGACCTGCAACGCAACCAGATCAGCTTCGACAGTCAGTACATCTACCGCACCCATTCCGGCCCGAGCGGCTCTGGCGAAATCAATTATTTCGTGTGGGCCGGCGATTATCCGGTAATGGTCCGAGACCGCAATCAAGCAATCGAAATACGCAGCGGAATCGGCTACCGGGATGCAACCTACACACTCGACCACGGCGAGAGCAACGTGGTGATTCTCCCAAGTACGCCCAAGTCCTACATCAGCTATGAATACGAGCAGTTGCCTTTTGTGACCGCTCGCCACGATGCTGGTTTCGATGTGATCCGACGCCTTGAGCGCGACAAACGTTTCGACTATGACTTCTACATTTTTCCTGCCGAGCGGACGATCCGCAAAATTTCTCAAGAATATGTAGCGACCTCAGTCGAGGTGAAACTTGATCAGCGTAACCGGCAATTGATCGTGCCCGAGTTGCCCAAAGAGCTTCACGGTTTCATGAGCTACGAGATCAAGGGTGCGGGCGGCGAGTATCTGGTGAGCCTCAAGGAAGGCGCATGGTTGAAACTCACGAGCGAGACGCCGGCTTTCGATCCGAATATCAAGGTCGAGATCCATCAACTCGATAGCACGGTGGGGGGCGGTGTTCCATACAGCCTGGTGGGCAACACGCCTTCGCGCTGGATCATCGACACTAGCCGACTCGCTGGAGGCAACATTCAGGTCCTGCGGGATCGGCTGGTGATCGGTGGAGTCAGTGTTCTGCTGGACCCGGCCACTAATGGACGGATACTGCTGGTCAATGGCAAGGGTGAAGTGCGTGAAGTCGATTTCACCGACCTGAGTGCTCGCGTGGTGTCCGAGGATGCGAGCAAGTGGCAAGCACCCGGCCAGGGAATCGAAAAACATCTGAAGGATCTGGCCAGCGCGCATCAGTTACATGGGCAGTATGTGGTAGTCGAAAACTACCAGCACAACGGGCGCAATCTTGGACGCGCTTACTACGACGTTGCCAAAGACCGCATGATGTTCACCGACACCTCCGAAGTGAAGGCCGGGAAGGCTCAGCTCGGCGCGGTGATAGGAGACTACGCCTACTTCCACGATGACGAGAACGCAGCGGCATGGCGCGTCGATATCGCCAGTGGCAAGGTCGACGCGCAGTACACACCATGGTTCAACGACAGCGTGGGCAAGATCAGTCGATTGTGGGCGGAGGGCGGAGAGGTCTATCTGGCGCGTCGGTATCAGATGAAAGACGGCCAGGGCGAACTCAGTTACCGCCTCGTCGGTGATCGTATGGAACTGGTCAGCGCTGTCGGCGACGATGCTTTGCTCAAACTGTTGGCGCGTACCCGTCAGCATGGCGATGCATTCATGAACTTGCTGCAAGGCTACGAAAGCTTCAGCACGCAGCGCGAAACTCCGGTTTACAAGGTCGGTGAGCGGCTCATTCATCCGGTTCCCGCCGCCCTGGTCACGGTGTTTGGAACCGATGCGGCGGGGGTGGCGCATCGTTATTGGATACGCACCGCCGATGGCATGCTGATCAAGCCGAATCTGGCACCGCCGGCGGATCAGGTTCTGCGTTTTGAAGCGCACGAGAGCACCCGCAGCGCCTGGACAATTCCGGCTGATCTGGTATTCGCGGGCAGTATTCCTCAGCCTGACGGGCAGGAAGTGTTTTTCTTCTACAGCAAGGCGCAAAAGGTCCTGTTCCGCCAGAACGGAGCAGGCCAGGCGATTCTCGATGCCAGTCATCCAACTGCCTTGCGCATGGATACTCCGGAGCTGGCGAACGTGTTGGCGCTGGAAGGCCAACTGCTTGCGGTCACTGTGGATGGGCGTGTGGCCCGGCTTGATGCGCGGGGCTCGCTGAACTACGAAGCTGTCAATGAGCATTGGCTCAAAGGGCGTCCGACGTGGTGGCTGGACTTGCCCAAGGTCTCCGGCACTGACGCCACCCTGGCCGTTTTCGGGGTCAAGGACCGCGACGGCCAAAGCGCGCTGTCGGTGTGGTACCACAGTGGTCGTGTGGTGGTGGCTGCGTCGTCATTGCAGGGCAAGCCATTGCAATTTGTCGGCTTTGAAGACGATGGGGTCACGGCACGGCTGTTCGAACCCGGCAGCGGCAAACTTTATCTCCAGCCCTCCATGGCGGCGGATACGTTGGCCACGGCATTCGGCAACGATGCAGTGCTGGACGCAGCGGCGAAAACGCCTGTCGCGAGCGAACTGACACCGACGATGCAGCTCAAGTCAGTGCTGCAAGTCGAGAACGGTTTGCGTCTGACAACGCACAGCGGCGAGATTTTGTTGCGCACCAACAAGGGCAACTTACAGCTGGTGGCAGTCGATGAAAAATGGCAGCAGGACAACCTGCCACGCTTGCCAAAAGCCCTCGCCGAGTTGGCCGGGCAGTGGCGGGCGAAGGGCGTGCTGACCTTGCAGGGCAAGGCAAGTCGAGGCTGGTTCGATATCGACAGTGGCCAGATGTTCTCCGGCAATGGCATCGCGGCCACGGACAACCTTGATTTTGTCGGGGTGGGCAAAGGCGAGCAGGCGGCCTATGTGTACAGTTCGACCGCCCAGGTTCTTTATCGGGTCAACAGCGAGGGCGCGCAGGCCTGGAATCACTTCACCGGGGTCGACCGTACCGATTCCTCCCTGTTGCTCCAGGGCACGGGGGGGCAAGCGGCACAGACGAACTGGCACCACCGCTGATTACCGGGATCGATACGCTGGTGCTCCATGGTGGCGGTGGTCACGATACTTACCGCCTGAGCCAGAAGGCGTGGGGGCACTACCGAACCATCGTCATCGACAATGAAGACTCGGGCCTGGCGCTGGACCGCCTGATTCTGCCGCCGAACGTTTCGCCAGACATGCTGGTCAGCCGGCATGGCGACGACCTGATTCTGACTGACTCAGCGACGGGCACGGCACTGATGATCCGTAAGGTGCTCGGCGAGCAGGCAGCGGTGCATCGTCACCTGCAGATTGAACTGAAAAGCAACCGGGAGGTGATCGACATCAATTACCTGGCCAAGGACTTCGCTGGAAAGGAAAGTCTTCAGGACGGACTGGTCCAATTGTCCTGGAGCAAGCAGCAGTCCGCCAAGTCGTTAGATGAGGGGGTGGTTTTCGCACACACGAAGAGTCCGAATCTGGCCAAGTTGAGCGGCGTCATGGCGGCCTTCCCTGATGAGGGCGGTAGCCGCGAGAAACTGCCGATGAACCGCCAGAGTGTGCCAAGCGTTCTGGTGCCTTCGATGTCTTGATGGCGCAGAGGAGATGACAGGAGGAGCGCAATGCTCCTTCTGTCGCTGCGTACTTTCGATCCATTTTTTGCGGAACAACCCAGCACCATGAACCGATCAATAATTTTCTCACGGCAAGCCGTGGCCGGCTGGCTGCTGGTCGCTTGGCTGCCCGCCGCGCCAGCCATCGCCGCCGCCAGCGATCTCTGGCAGGTCTACCAGGATGCTCAACAGAACAACTCCGAACTGGCCGCAGCCCGTTTTGACCAGGCTGCCCGGTCCGAGGCTGTGCCCCAGGCAAGGGCCGCGTTGTTGCCGACATTTTCGGCTGGTGCGGAGATCAATAACAATGAGACCACACTGCAACAGCCTGCACAGCAGACCCGGCGCAGCGGTACCAGTTATCAAGCGACGCTGAATCAACCGCTGTTTCGCATTGATCGCTGGTTCAGCCTCAAGGCTGCCGAGGCGCAAAGTGAACAGGCATTGCTGGAGTTATCAGCGGCCGAGCAGAAGCTGATGCTCGACAGCGCTCAGGCTTATTTTGGCCTGCTCAAGGCGCAGGATGGTCTTGCCGCAAGCAAAGCCGAGGAGGCGGCGTTCAAGCGTCAACTCGAACAGGCTGACAGAGGGCTGCAATTGGGGGTGTCTGATCGCACCGATGTGCTGCAGGCCCAGGCCAGCCATGACACGGCACGGGCCAGTCGAATCGTCGCGCAGAAACA
This sequence comes from Pseudomonas sp. TH08, assembly GCF_016651275.1. Lineage (NCBI taxonomy): Bacteria > Pseudomonadati > Pseudomonadota > Gammaproteobacteria > Pseudomonadales > Pseudomonadaceae > Pseudomonas > Pseudomonas sp. TH08. Next base: position 242,147 of record NZ_JAEKEE010000004.1, read on the forward strand.
ACTGGACGATGCCTTCGAAGCCCTGGATACCCTGAGCCACCAGCAATACCCGGCAATCCAGGGCGTGCGCCACGATATGCCAGTGTTGCTGCCCACACCCAACGATGCACGCGCCTGGGTCAACACCGCCATGCAACAAAACCTCACACTGCTGGCGAGCCGGCAGGCCCTGGAAGCCGCGCAGCAAACCCTGAGCGCGCGCAAGGGCGGGCATGCGCCTACCCTGGATGCGGTGCTGCGTTATCAGACCGGCGACAACGATAACCTCGGCTACGGTAACAGCAGCCTCAGAGGTGGCGGTTATGGCGGTGATGTCGAGCAGCGCTCGATCGGGCTGCAACTCAATATCCCGCTGTTCAGCGGTGGCCAGGTGAGTTCTCAGGTGCGCGAAGCGTATCACCGGCTGAACCAGCGCGATGCTCTCAACGATAACCTGCGTCGCCAGGTGGTCGAGCAGACCCGAAATCTGCACCGCGGTCTCAACAGCAGCGTCGAACAGATTCAGGCACGTCGCCAATCAATCATTTCCAACCAGGGCGCGGTGCTGGCCTCGCAGATGGGTTTCCAGGTCGGCACGCGCAATATCGTCGATGTGCTGGAGGCCCAGCGTCAGCTCTACAGCGCGGTGCGCGAGTACAACAACAGCCGATATGACTACATTCTCGATACACTGCGCCTGAAGCAGTCCGTCGGAACCTTGGCCCCTGAGGATCTTCGAGCGCTCTGCGACTACCTCAAGCCGGACTACGATCCGGATCGTGATTTCCTGCCACCGGAATTCCCCCGCCAATTGGCGAGACGCTGATCGAGGCGCAGCAGGTGGTGGAGGGTTACAGTGACGGGCAGGGTGATCAGCGGGGGATCCGATGTTGCATAGATTAATGACGTTCTTTGATCGCCATAAAGTGTTTTGCTACGCATTGGGCGTGATCCTTTCCGTCGGTGGAGGGCTGCTGCTGGGCAATCTCTACCGCGCACAGGCCGAGCAGCGTTACCGGATCGATACCCAGGCCATGACTGAGGACTATGCCGCGCGCCTTGGCGCCTGGAACGCTGACGGCTTCGCCATTGGCGCACTGTCGATGCTCGGGCGGCATGCGCAGTCGCTTAAACAGGTGATCAGCGAGCCTGCGCCTTCGACCGCTTTGAAAGTAGAGGCCGCCACCCCATTGAAAAGCCTCGCCATGGTGGTTGGCGCAGGTCATGCCTATGTCGTCAATCAGCAGGGTGTGATCGTGGCGGCGTACGATAGCCTTGGGCGTTCGGTGGAAGGGTTGAACATAGGCTTTCGCCCCTATTTCAAGACCGCGATGCAGGGCAAACCGACTGTCTACGGTGCCATCAGTCGCACACTGGGCCAGCGCATGTTTTACATGGCGGCGCCGGTGTATGCCTCCAGCACCAGCCAGGAAAAAGCTATCGGCGTGGTGGTGGCGGGTTTTGATGCGCGGATTCTGGACGCTGAGCTGAATAAAACCACCCGCCACCATCTACAGATGATTCTCTCGCCTGGTGGGGTCGTGCTGTCCTCCAATCTTTCTTCGCTCTTGCTCAAGTCTGACCGGTCGTGGGCACCTGAGACATTTACCGGTGATGTGCGCCAGCAATTTGGCAACTACCCATTCACCAACGGCGTACCTGAACGGCTGCCGTTCGATGTCGGGCAACCGGTGGTGTCATTCGAGGGGCAGCGTTACGCCGTGTCCCGGGCCAGTTTCGACTGGAACGACCCGAATGGTTCCTGGGCCGTGATCAGCCTGGACAGCCTGGATGCAGTCCTTTCCGAAGGCCAGTTTCTGTTGATCGAAGGCGCCAGTGCGCTGTTGTTATTTCTGATGTTGTGGGCCGGCCTGCGGCGGCTGACCGATGCTGTGCAACACAAGCGTGATATGCAACGTATCGAACAGAGTGAGCGGCGCCTGGATCTGGCGCTGCAAAGTGGCGCGTTGGGCTTGTGGGACTGGAATGTCAGCCTGGGCACCATTATCAACAACGATGTCTGGATGCGGATGCTCGGCTACAGTCAGGCGGAGCTTGATCGGACATTCGGCAATGGTCTGGAACGCTGGACCTGCCTGGTTCATCCCGAAGACCGGGAACCGGCCATGACGAAGCTGATGGACCACCTCAATCATCGCGTCGGCGAGTATCGCGCCGAATACCGGATGCGCCACAAGAGCGGGCGCTGGTTATGGGTACTGGACATCGGCAAGGTCATGGAACGCGACGCTCGGGGCGAGGCCATTCGTGTGACCGGGGTGCTGCAGGACATCACCAAGGCAATCGAAGTGCAGCGATCCATCGTGGACAGTCAGACCAAGCTGCAGTCGATGATTGCGAACATTCCCGGCGTCGTGTTTCGCAGTCTGCCCAGTCGTGAGCGCGAGATGGTATTTCTCAGCGATGCCATAGAAACGCTCAGCGGCTACCCCGCGCACCATTTCCAGTCCGGGCATGCCTATCGGGATATCGTTCACCCCGATGACCTGGAGATTTTCAACCGCAGCCTGGACAGCACCAGCTATATCCTCGAATACCGGATCATTATGGCCAGCAACGAAGTGCGTTGGGTCTATGACAAGGGCCAGATCATCCAGAGCGATGGCTCACCGCAGTACCTGGACGGGGTTATTTTCGATATCAGCGAGCGCAAGGCCGTGGAGGCGCAAGTACAGCAGTCACGCCAGGAGGCGGAGCTGGCGACGCAAGCCAAGTCCGAGTTTCTCGACAACATGTCCCATGAAATCCGCACGCCGTTGAATGCCATCATCGGCATGGCGCATCTGGTCCTGGATATGCCGTTGGAGAGGGCGCAACGACAATGCATCGAAAAGATGGACCGTGCGGCCAAGGGGTTGGTGAGTGTCGTCAACAGCGTGCTGGACCTGTCCAAGATCGAGGCCGGCAAGTTAAGTATCGAACAGGTCAGCTTCGATCTTCCTGAGATGGTTCAGGATGTGCTCGGCCTCGTGAGCCAGCGCGCCCGTGAGCGGAACATCGAGCTGCGGCTGGATATCCCTTCACACTTGAGTCGTGTCTATATTGGCGACCCGTTTCGCCTCACTCAGGTGCTGATCAATCTGGTGGACAACTCGATCAAGTTCACTGACGTCGGGCATGTGACCCTCGGTGTGCGCCAACTGAGCCAATGGAGCGACACCGCGATGCTGTGCTTCAGCGTCGCCGACACAGGCGTGGGCATGAGTGAGGAGCAGCGCATCCGCTTGTTCAGCGCCTTTGTCCAGGCCGACCCGTCCATCAGCAGACGGTACGGCGGAACGGGGCTGGGGTTGACGATTTCCAGGCGCATTGTGCGTCTGATGCAGGGCGATATCTGGGTCAACAGCATCGAGGGGCATGGCAGTGAGTTCAAGTTCACGGCCCAGTTGAAGTTGGCGCACCCTGCGTCGACCAAAGAACTGACGCCCAGACCCGTTTGCTGTGCGGTTAATACCGGTGGTGTTACCACGCTCGCTGATTCGGGAATGTCCACCTGCGACTATGCGCAGCTATTAGCCGGTACGCGAATCCTCGTGGTGGAGGACAACCTGTTGAACCAGGAGGTGGTGGACGGGTTACTGCAACACGCCAAGGTCCATGTGGTGATGACGGAGAGTGGAGAAGAAGCGCTTAACCTCTTGATGCGCGACGCACAGTTCGATGCCGTGCTGATGGACTGCCAGCTTCCCGTCATGGACGGCTACGAAACGGCCAGGCAGATTCGCCTTCATGCTCATTTGCAGCGGCTGCCGATCATCGCGGTCACGGCCAACATCCTGGCGGATGTGAAGGGCCGAGCCTTATCTGCCGGAATGAACGATTGCATTACCAAGCCGCTGGAGATCAAGGCTTTCTACCGGACTCTGGCGTGCTGGATCAAAACGCAGGAATTGCAGGTGCTGCCGTCGGTCATTGAGTCACCGTCGGCGGCAATAATATCCCGACCGGAGTCATTGCTGGCCCTCGACGGCTCCTCGATCAACACCGCCCTTGGCCTTGCGGTGGTCAATCAGGACGAAGCGCTCTACGCGCATCTGCTACGGATTTTTTATGCGGATAATCAGCAACTGCTTGAGCATCTCTGGCTTGCTCATGAAGCTTTGGACACGACCACCATCGGCCGTCTGGCCCACAGTCTGAGGGGTGTGCCGGGCATATCGGGGCGACGGCGCTGCAAGAGGCTGCAGGATTGCTGGAAGAAGGCTGCACGCGCGAGGATGATACTGCGTCGTTGATTCACCACTTGGCTGACTGTCTACGGCCGGTGCTGGCTGATCTTGCCGATTTTACGGCCCAGGCGGTGCCCCCAACGGCTGTCAGTCCGCCTCTGACAAATGACGAAAAAGATCTGCAACTGGATCGACTCGCTCGTTTGCTGGTGGAGGACAATGCTGAAGCCCTGAGCCTGATCGACCGCCTGTGTCAGCAAGACGACGGCGCCGGTTTGCGGGTTATCCAGGAACTGATCTATGACCTGGAGTTTGCCCAGGCCCACGCGCTACTGGTGCACTACCGCCAGTCGATCACCGACCGCTTGCAGTGAGGAGCGCCTGACAGGCCGCCACACGCTCCTCACACACTTGCACCAGTCGACGGTGCAGGGCCCGCAATGGTTCGCAGATCTGCGAACGGTGCGACACCACCAGGTTCAGCGGGGCCGGATCCCCCAGCCAGCCGCCCAACAATGGCAGCAGGCGGCCGGCGGCCAAGTCGTCGGCGACAGTCAACAGCGGCAGATAGATCACACCATGGCCGGCCAGGGCCCAACGGCGGGCAGCGTCGCCATCGTCGCAGTGAAAGAGTCCCTGCACCCGCACCTCTTCGACCTCGCCCTGGGCATGGAAGCGCCAGCGCGATTCCGGGCGGCCGATGCTATGGCTGATGATGCAGTCGTGTTCACCAAGTTGCGCCGGTGTGACGGGTGCCGGGTTTGCGGCCAGATAAGCCGGGGCGGCACAGACAATGAAATGGTGGTGTTTGAGTACCGGCAGTTCCACCAGATCCAAAGACAGGCTGCGGCCAAAGCGCAAGGCTGCGTCGAACTTTCCTTTGAGCAGGTCTTCTTCCTTGTCGCTCAGAGACAGCTTGATGTGCAGTTTCGGCTTCTCCTGCTTCAGTTGGGCCAGCAGGTCGAGCAACAGATGGCGCCCCAGGTCTGAAGACACGGTGAGTTCGAGCATGCCGTCATCATGAGTCAACGAGCGCTTGCCCATGGCCAGGATCTTCAGCGCATGCTGCGCGCTTTCCAGATAGCGTGCGCCCTCGGAGGTGAGTTTCATGGTGCGGGTGGAGCGGGTAAACAAGCGCACGCCCAGGCGGTTTTCCAGACGCTTGAGCGCCATGCTGGCAGCGGCGGGGGTGATGGACATGGCACGAGCAGCAGCCGACAGGCCTTCCAACTCGGCGATGAGTACAAACAGCTCTAGATCTTCCAGGTTGGCCATAGTGAATACTCGCTGTTTGCTCAGAGGCCGGGAAAGTTAGAGGAGGCGGTGAGCATCGCTGCTGACAGTGCCTGCTGGTCACTGGGCAGGCATGACATCAGTTCCTGGTGGTCGAGCATCTGTCTGAAGGCGTGGGCATGCCGTTGAGGTAGATCGATGCCGGGTTGCAGAAACGCCAAGTGATAGGTCAGGGCCAGGGTGAACAGGCGTGTCGACAGTGGCGTGGACTCAAGATCTTTAGCGCTTGCCCGACTATCGAGCAGAGCGCTGGCGTGGCTGATGCTCCAGGCCAGGTTGAGCAGACGGTCTTCCGGGTCGACATGGTTGAGTATTTCCTCAATCAGCAGCCGGCTGTTGACGAGCGCCTGGGAGAGACTGGCATACGGCTGATTGAGGCCGACCAACGCCAGGCAGGCAGCGCTGCGAAACTCCGCCGGGTCGCTTTCGACGACGCTGTTGTCGAGCAGGATTGTCAGGGTATCGAGGAGCGCATCCAGGCGAATGTGTGGGTTTTGCGCCAGCTGCAGCGCCAGTGCACAGATAAAACCGTCACGCATATTGCTGCCCGCTGACGGCTCGGCGGCCGGTTGCGGGCTATGCAGCGGTTTGTCCCGGTACCCCAATTGCGCCGCCACCCGGGCCAACACGACTGGCGGCGAGATCGGCTTGGCGATGTAGTCCGCAGCGCCCAGCAGCAAGCCAAGACGTTCGTCCTCGATGCTGCTGCGCGAGGTCAGGAAAATCACCGGAATGGTCGCCGTGGCCGGATGGTTTTTCAACTCACTGAGCACCTGGAAACCGTCCATGCCTGGCATGGTGATATCGAGAATGATCAGGTCAGGCCTGGAACTATGAGCCAGCTCGATACCGCGTTCGCTGTTCTTGGCCAGCAGCACTTCGTATTCAGTGGTCAGCGTCTTTGACAGTACGATCAGCGACTGCGGATCGTCGTCGATGGCCAGGACGGTATAGGAATTGGAGAGGCGCGCTGCGTGCATGGGATATTCGCCTGTGCGAGGTAGGCCGGCATTCTAGCGTATTTGCCGTCAGGCATCCTTGCTCAGAGCCTTGTATTGTCGTCGTTGTAATCGTGAAGATTCAAACTCGATCCTCACCTGCAACGCTAGGTAAGCTGAGAACTCGACGCTGGATAAAGTTCGTCCAGCACCATCATTAGCGCACGTTTGCGCGGGGTTTCCAGGCCGAGCCAGGCCACGCCGATGCCAGCGCCGCTCATGGGCAACGTGAGTGGTCGAGTCACGACACCGACGGGCAGTGCCGACGCAGCGCCGCTGGGCAAGATGCCGATGCCTAAGCCCGCGGCCACCAGCGCCAGTTGGGTCGTGAATTCGCCCATTTCCCGGGCGATTGTCAGGGTCACTTTGCGTCGGTGAAAACCTGCCAGCATCTGGTCATACAAGCCGGGAGCGAACTTGCGCGCCAGCACCAGTACCGGACACCCGACCAAATCCTGAGGCTTTATACGACGCAAGATGCACAGCGGATGGTCTTGCGGCAGCGCAACCACCAGTGATTCTTCGAACAGCATGCGCGTGTGTACGCCAGGCACATTCAGTGGAAGACGTACCAGGCCAAAATCCAGGGCATTGTCCATCAAGGCCCGCGCCTGCGGTAACGAGGGCATGTCCTTGAGCTCCAGTTCGATACGCGGGTAGCGCTCTTCCAGCGTACGCACGAGCAATGGCAACAAGTGCGACAACGTTGACGACACAAATGCCAAGCGCAATATCCCTACCTCTCCGGCCGCCGCTTGCTGCAACACCTCCCGGGCGCGCCCGGCCTGACGCAGGGTCGCCAGGGCCTCGGGCAGAAACAGCATTCCCTCCTCGGTCAACTCGACTCGGTGCCGATCACGCTCGAATAACTGCGCGCCGACATCTTCTTCCAGAGCACGTATCTGCGCACTCAAGGCCGGCTGGACAATGTGCAGGCGCGCCGCCGCACGGCCAAAGTGCAGCTCTTCAGCCAAGGTCGCAAAAGCCCGCAGATGCTTGAGTTCCACTCTTTACTCCCGATAAGACGCAGGTTTGGTGATCACGATCAGTGATCACGACATCACCATAAACGATTGGCACGTCAGCGCGATAGCGGTCGAAAGTGGGGCCATTGCCAGCTTGTGAAGGGTAGGGAGATGCGCATGATCGACAGTTTTCGTCTGAACGGGCGCAGGGCGCTGATCACCGGCTCGGTGCGCGGTATTGGCCTGGCCCTGGCTCGAGGGTTGGCACAAGCGGGTGCTCAAGTGGTGATTAATGGCCGCGATGACAAACGCGCTCAAGGCGCCTGCGCGCTCTTGCGCGATGAAGGCCTGGAGGCGGAATACTCGGTGTTCGACGTGACCGACCATCAAGCCGTCGCATCGGCGGTTGATGCACTGGAAAACCACTTGGGCCCCATAGACATTCTGATCAACAACGCCGGGTTGCAGCATCGTCAGCCACTCGAAGATGTAAGTGCCGAAGATTGGCACAGGCTGATGGGCACCAACCTTGACGGTGTATTCAATGTGTCCAGGGCTGTGGCCCGTCACATGATCGCGCGCCGGCGCGGCAAGATTATCAACATCGGCTCGGTGCAAAGCGAATTGGCCCGACGCTCCATCGCACCTTACGCCGCCAGCAAGGGCGCCGTGCGCATGCTCACGCGTGGCATGTGTGCTGATTGGGCAGGCCATGGTCTTCAGATCAACGCCCTGGCCCCCGGCTATTTCCAAACCGAACTGAACCAGGCACTGGTCGACGATCCGGCGTTCTCCGAATGGCTGGTACAGCGCACCCCCGCAGGGCGCTGGGGCAGGGTAGAGGAACTGTGCGGCGCGGCCGTTTTCCTCGCCTCATCAGCGTCCGACTTCGTTAACGGTCAGACCCTTTTCGTCGATGGTGGCTTGACCAGCGTCGTCTAACTTTCGCAAAGGACTCCACGATGCCTCAATCCCTGCCAACCCTCTGTGGCTCAATCATGGGCTCGCCGTTTTCACTCTCGGCAAAGATCCACAATGCCGCTTACGCAGCCTTGGGCCTTGACTACACCTTTGTCTGTTTTGGCGTCGAAGATCCGGTTGCCGCTGTGGCGGCCATCCGCGCTTTGGGCGTGCGCGGCATGAACGTTTCCATGCCCTACAAAACTGCAGTAATGCCTTGCCTGGACAAGATCGACGACTCGGCCCAAGTGATTGGTGCGGTCAACACCATCAACAATATTGACGGCGTATTGACCGGCTATAACACCGACTACCTGGGCGCGATACGGGCCTTGGAGGAGGTCACCGAACTACAAGGCAAACGCATTGCTGTGATCGGTGCCGGCGGCGCTGCTCGTGCGGTGGTTTACGGTTGTCTACAGGCGGCGGCCGAGGTCACGGTATTCAACCGCAGTGCCGAAAGTGGGGCCATCCTGGCCGAGGATCTGGGTGCCCGCTGGGGCGGCAGCGTCGAGGCGTTCACGGCCGAGGCTTTCGATATCGTCATCAATGCCACCTCCGTTGGCTTCAAACAACCAAACAGCAACCCGCTGGACGGCCGACTGGCCCGTCACCTGATCGTCATGGATGTGGCGTTCATGCCGGTGCAGACCGCGTTGCTGTTGCAGGCCAAAACGCTGGGGTGCCGCACCGTGCCCGGCACCCGCATGTTGGTGCACCAGGCCTGTCGGCAAATCGAGTTGTACACCGGCAAAGAAGCGCCCATCGACATCATGGAGCAGGCCATGCTCAAGGAAATACAGCGGTTGAAACTGTAAGCAATCCAACGACCTTTCAATAACAAGATGCCGTAAAGGCACCTGGAGAGACTCCATGACTGACGATCATTCAGTAGCCAACATTGCCTCGCCCGAAGCAGTACAAGTGCACAAGAAAGATCTTCACCGCGCGGCATGGGCCTGCTCTCTGGGCAGCGCACTTGAATACTACGACTTTGCGCTTTACACCCTGGCGTCGGCGCTGATTTTCGGGCCACTGTTCTTTCCTGAGCAGACCCGCGCCATGAGCCTGATTGCCAGTTTCGGTACCTACTTTTTGGGATTCGCGATACGGCCGCTGGGCGGGGTACTGTTCGGCATGATCGGTGATCGCGTCGGGCGCAAGTTCGTGTTGGCGTCGACGGTGCTGCTGATGGGTATTTCCAGCACGCTGATTGGTGCGTTGCCAACCTTTCATCAAGTCGGCTACCTGGCACCGGTGCTGCTGGTGATCCTGCGTCTGCTCCAAGGTTTGGGCGCGGGTGCCGAACAGGCCGGTGCCGCCGTGATGATGACCGAATATGCCCCCGAGGGCCGGCGTGGTTTCTATGCGGCGCTGCCATTTCTCGGCATCCAATTGGGCACCATCCTCGCAGCGCTGGTGTATTTCCTGGTGGTCAGCGGCAATGACAACGTGATCGAAAGCGGGCTGTGGCGTGTGCCGTTTTTCAGCAGCGTGGTGATCGTTGCATTGGGCTTGTACATGCGCCTGTCGCTCAAGGAATCACCGACCTTCATCCGCCTCAAGGCGCTCAAGCGCGTCTGCGAAAATCCGCTGAAAAGCGCAATGAAACACTCCAAACCCACCTTGCTGATCGGCATCGGGCTGCGCCTGGGAGAAAACGGCGGTTCATCAATTTACCAGGCACTGGCGGTGAGCTACATCGTTGGCGTGGTCGGTCTGCAAGGACCGGTGGGTGTGCTGACCCTGATCTGCGCGGCCAGCCTCGGCGCACTGACCGTACCGATTGCGGGCAAGCTCAGCGATCGTTTTGGTCGAGTCGTGGTGTATCGGGCGTTCGCGCTGGTGCAATTGGCGTTGGCGTTCCCGGTGTGGTGGATACTCAGCCTTGGCAATGTCGTGGCGAGCATTATTGCCATCTCGATTGCATTGGGCATCGGCACCTGGGGGATGTTCGGTACCCAGGCGGTGTTGTTGCCTGAGTTGTTCGGCTCACGCCATCGTTACATGGGTGTATCCATCGCTCGGGAAGCATCGGCAGTGATCGCCGGTGGCATTGCGCCAATGATCGGGGCCGGAATCATTGCTTTGGTGGTGGCGAGCCATGACGGCGACACCAACGCCGGTATCGGCGCCTGGCTGCCGATTGCCTGCTACTTGACGCTACTCACACTGATCACGCTTTACAGCACATTCAAGACTCCAGAAACACTTAATCGCGACCTGGATGAACCGCGTGATGCTTGGGAAATAGACCGTGCCGGAGCGGCGGTACCGGTCGAGCCTGGAAGTCGTAAACGTACGCGAATAGCGTGACCAGGTCTGATCTCATCTTGGCCAACACGTTGTCGAGATTGACTGGAGGAGGGTGGGCGCCTGGATCCGAACGCCTATCAGCGTAAAGCCACTTTGGGAACGGAGTGTAAGCCGAAAGTGGATGTGCTGATGGAATTCCAAAAATGAGGTTAGAGTGTTCATCCATGTCTGTTTTCGCGCAATTGCACCAAGCGGTTCCAGCGAACCTGCAGAGCCATAAACTGTATATCTACCGTTGTGTGAAGAATGAATCCCTCGCTGTTTATTTCTCTGGATGGGCCCAAAGGCACCGGCAAAACCACACTGTTGGAAGCCGTGACGGCAGCCCTGAGAGCTGACAACCAGAAAGTCATCCGGCTCTGCGAGAGAAAAAGCGATCCCTTCAGGGCTGAAACCATGGCCCTCGTTAACCAGCTCGCCAGAAATCCTTCCCCGGAACTCGAATGGGCTGTGTGTCAGCGTTTTGCCGATAGCCGAAGCTGGATCTCCCAACACGTGCTGCCTAAACAACCGCCGAACAGCATTATTCTGATTGATCGATGGTATCCGTCGGATGCCGCATTTCGCCACACCGTGCCGTTTGCAGAGATTCTGCAATTGAACATGGAGCGCGACGTGCGAGTACCGGATCTGCATGTCGGGGTCATCACTGCACCGGATATTTCATGGGCGAGGGCGACGGCACGATCGCGAGGACTGGGCGGCACCGTGATCCAGAAGCACGCCGAGCATGTCGCGTGTACCGAGATGTTCGAACAGGCGGTTGCGGATCACGGCTGGGTGTTGTGCCGTAATGAAGGAACCATCGAAGAGGCGACGATGCAGGTGGTTTCAGAGATCTATAAAGTACTTCGGTGATTATCGGAGTGGAGACAGACGTTGCTATGAGCGTGCGTAGCGTAATACATGATTTAACATAATATACATTACACGTAACAATATGTTTCTGGATTAGCCCGTTTGCCTAGTGGATTTCAACCTACAGAATCGACCTGAATCCGAGCTACGGCGTTTCCTTGATTTCGATGCCGCTCAACCCTCACCACGCGTCAGCTTTTCAATCAGCGTTCGATGCTGTGGAAATTGCCGCGTGAGTTTCTGCCGATCAGCCATTTCCATATCGGCAAAATCAAATCCTGGCGAAACGGCTTCGCTGATCAGCCCAAATCCGTTCTCGCCGTCGAGCAACCGTGAAGCTTTCCAGATTCCACCCGGTACATGTAATTGCAAAAGCTGTCCTGCCAAAATGTCGCTGCCCATCACTAATGTCTGTAACGAACCATCCGCATGGATCAGGCTGTACTCAATGGCGTCGCCTATGTGGAAATAATGCAAGATGTCGGATCGATTGAAATGAAACTGGCCCACCGGTGATTGCCGATCCAGAAGATAGTAAATCGAGGTCATCAGATACCGTGGGCCGCTGGGGGTTTCGAGTGGGTCGCGATGATCTGCCTGATAGGTTCTACGGAAATAACCACCTTCAAGGTGAGGTTCAAGATTCAACGCTCCAATGACGGCTTCAGCCTTGGCGCTAAACTCAATCATGGTGCCTTCTCCGTCGAATATGCTTCTAATTTCGTGTTAGCTCGACTAAACGGCTATTTAGTAGAGTTATAGAAAAGCAAATCTGTGCCGGCCTTTTCTGATGTTTCCGGTGCATATTCGATAATCGCTGATCGCCAGAGTAAACAGCAATATTGAAAGCTGTTACTCGACCATGGATTAAAGCGTTCTGGCCACATTATCAACGCTTTTCCGCCAATTCGGCCTTCAACACTGAGCGAGCCCTGAATAGCCTTCTGGTAGTGGCGACTTCAAGGGAAGTGTTGACTCTTGGCGACATCGAGATTGGCCTGACTACGTCCCCCAGCTGAAAATCGGCACGTTGGTTGAGGGGATGAAGCCCCCTGCCCCCTGCCCCTCTACGAATAACTGACCGAGGTCGCGCGGCAGACCATCGCTCAGTGGCATTACCGGTTTAGCCATTTTTCCCGCTCCCGAAGAAGCGATTTTCCACCCGTTGCAGCCCGAGATTTTCTCGCAGGCTGCGGCCTTCGTACTGCGTGCGAAATAGCCCGCGCCGTTGCAATTCAGGCACCACCAGATCAACAAAATCATCGATGGCGCCCGGCAGATGAGTGAACAGCACATTGAAGCCATCCGCTGCATATTCTTCATACCAGGTGGCCAGTTCGTCGACGATCTGCGCCGGCGTGCCGACCTGAACCTTATGTCCACTGGCCGACAGGCTGCGCAGCAGTTGCGCGACTGTCGGACGCTCGCGACGGATCAGTTCGACCACCAGTTGCTGCCGGCTCTGGTGCCGTTGCGTCGGTGCGAGATGTTCCGGCAACGGCACTACGGCGTGCATTGGCAATGCCGACAGATCAATGCCAAGGTCTAGCAGCCAGGACAAGCCCTTGAGCATCACTTCGGGGTCGAGTAGTTCTTGCAACTGTTGGTACTTTTCTTCGGCCTCGTTGAGGGTTCGGCCGACGGTCGGCGCAATGCCCGGAAAGATCTTCAGTTGCTCGATGCCTCGCCCGTAGCGCGGCAAACGCTCCTTGAGGCCGGCGTAAAATGCTTTGCCCTCCTCCAGGGTTTGCTGGGCGGTGAACACCAGTTCAGCGCTGCGCGCCGCCAGCTCTCGACCCGGGCCAGATGAACCGGCCTGAGCGATCAGCGGCCAACCTTGCAGGGGGCGCGGCGCGTTCAACGGACCGCGAACCTGGAAGTGTCGGCCGTGATGTTCAAGCACGTGCATCTTCTCGGTATCGAGCCAGGTGCCTGTGACCTTGTCACGCACAAACGCATCATCGGCCCAGCTGTCCCAGAGCCCGGTTACCACGTCGAAAAACTCTTCGGCCCGGGCATAACGATCAGCGTGCGCCAAGGGCTGGGCATGATTGAAATTTTCGCTGCCAATCAAACCGGTTACCAGGTTCCACCCCGCTCGACCACCGCTCAGGTGATCGAGTGAAGCGAACTTGCGCGCGACGTTGTAAGGCTCGTTGTACGACGTATTGACCGTGGCGATCAAACCGATGTGTTCGGTCAACACCGCTAGCGCCGGCAGTAGCGTCAACGGGTCCCAGCGCAGGCTGTAAGACGTGCGGCTGAGCACCCGCGGATCGAGGTTGCCCACCGCAACATTGTCATTGAGAAACAACGCATCGAAGCAGCCTCGTTCCAGCGTTTGCGCGTAGTGCCGATAGCGCTGAAAATTCAGCGAAGCATCGGCATCCGCCTGTGGGTGACGCCAACTGCCACCGTGCGCGCCGGAGCCGGACAGAAAAGCCCCAAGGCGTATTTGCCCCGGACGTTCAGCCATGCCCCGGCCCTTCTTCGGCGATTGCCTGCGCCGTTTTTGCGCTGCGCAGCAACCACGCCACCGAGGCCCAGACACTGAGACTGGCCACCGCTAGAAACACCATCACCGCACGATAGCCATTGAGGAATGCGCCCTGCACATCATCCAGCGGCAGTGCGGAAAAGTGATGATAGATCCCCACGCCGAGCGCCAACCCGAGACCGCCACCCACGTTGTGCAGCGTCATCAGCGACCCCATGGCTACCGAGCCAACCTGTTGCGGCACCGAAGAAATTCCCAACACCGTCGACGGCCCGAGAATGCTCGCCCAGCCCAGGCCCATGACCACGAACGCGGCCAGGACATAGGCCAGAGACGTCTGGCGATCAAAGCCAGCCTGCAACAACGCCGACACCACAAACAGCAGTAACCCGGTCTTGATCAGCAACGCCGGCCCCTTGCGATCCACCAACCGCCCCACAAGCGGTGACAATACCGCGACCCCAAGTGTGGTCGGCAACAGCAACAGACCGCTGGCCTGAACGTTTTCGCCGCGAATCAACGCCAGGTAAAGCGGCATGACAAAAAACGCCACGCAGTAAAACAGCGCCAAACCGAAACTGGCGGTCACCGCGGCCACGAAGCGCCGGTTGGCGAATAACCGCAAGTCGATGATCGGCGCCGCGACACGTTTTTCCACCTCGATGAACGCCCAGAGCGCCAGCACCGCCAGACTGATCAAGCCCAGCGTAAACGGCGAACGCCAACCCCACGCTGCGCCTTGCACGATCACCAGCACCAGGCTTGGCAGCCCGACCAGCAGCAAAATCGCTCCCAGCCAATCAAGCCGGGCGCCTGTCTGTTCAGCCCGGGACTCATCGACGCTGACGCTGCAAATCGCCAGGCTGAGCAGCACCAACGGCACGTTGATCAGGAAGATCCATTGCCAGCCGAACACACTGGTAATCACTCCGCCCAACACCGGCCCGATGGCCAGCCCGACGCCATTGACGCCGAACAGCACACCAAATGCCTTGCCTTGCTCGGCGCTGTCGAACGTGCTGGAAACAATGGCGCCGGACGCGGTATAGAGCACCGCGCACGCCAGGCCTTGCACGATGCGCGCGGCGATCAACTGGTCGATGTTGCCGACCAGGCCGGCCGCCAACGAAGCCAGGCCAAACACGCTCAGGCCGATGAACAGCACGCGTTTGCGCCCATGCACATCCGCCAGCCGCCCGACCAGCACCATAAAACTCGACAGCGCCAGAATGAAACCGTTGATAACCCACTGCAAACTGTCGACGTCCGCCCCCAGATCCTGCTGCAACGCCGGCAGTGCGGTGTTGACGATGGTGAAATCGACGCAGCCCAGAAAACTGGCAATGCTCACTCCGAGCAATGCCCACCATTTGCGTTGCTGTTGCGCAAAAACGCTCATGGAAACTCCTTGTTCAATTGAATAAAAACAGCGGTACGGTGATGCAATGCGGCAGGAGCGCACTCGCTCCGCCGTTGTCTTCAAATCGCGATCGCGCCACTCGACCAGTTCGGGTGAATTACCCCAGGCAGCGTGAAGGGAATCGGGATCCCGCGTTTCTTGAATTTCAACGGCAACCAGCGCACACGGTCCGGGCTGTGAGGCTCGATCAGCAGATCACGGCTGGTGGCCATCGCGGCGGTCATCTGCTGCGGATACAGCACGTAGTCGTAACCCTCGGCGGCCCATAGCGGCAAAATGATCGGGATTTCTTCGAGGATGTATTCGCGGCACTGGTTGGCGGCACGCGTGATGTCGGCGTGTTCGTCACGCAATCGCAAACGGTCGGTAAACACCGCGATGGTGCTTTCGATCGCGTCGCGCAACTCATGACGCTCGTGGTAGATCACATTGAGTTGCTGGCGCAGTTCGGCGTATTGGTCGCTTGCCAGTTCCTGGTTCCAGCGGGTGATGTGATAGGGCACGCGCAAACCGTCGAGAATCTGCTGATTGCGTGCCAGCCAGGCGTCGCCGTCGCGGATGGATGCCGACAACGCTTCGCCGGGGGATTTGCCGTGCTTGTTATGGCGCTGCAAGGTGTCGGCGACCACGACTTTGACGTGGCTGAAGCCCGACTGATTGATCAGGTGGATGGTCGAACGCAGCTTTTGGTCCTCGTGATACTCCTGGCCAACGCTGACCGCCAACACCACCCGCTTACCTTCAAATTCGTGCTCTTCGCCACCCTTGTTGAAATAGGCCTTGAGGTTGATTTCCTGTGCGTTGCTCATGAGTTAGCTCCAGTAGGCCAAAGGCTGGTGTTCGCCGTAAAAACCGATAAAGACGCCGAGTGTCACGCGAGTGCTGCTCGCTGAAGGGCGCACCGCATGGATCAGCCGCGGGTTGAGCAGGATCAGGTCGCCAGGCTCGGGCTTGATCACAAAGTCCGGTGGCGGTAGCAAATGCCGCTCGATGCCGTAGGCGCGGTCGCCACGCAGGCGCTGGTATTCCTCCTCGTCCGGCTCGATGCCCCAGATCTCGAGTTCGCCACCGTCCTCGGGGATTTCCAGATAGATGTTGGTCGATAACTGCGTGAGCAATTTCGGGTGGTGCCCTTGAGGGGCATTGCGTTCCAGGTTGTCAGTGTGTGGCGTCAGGTCGACGCCGCTGCCCTGGAAGCGCGCGATGCCGACGAAGCATTTTTGCCCATCCACTTGCAGCAGGTGCGCTCCGTGGGGCCAGACTTCATCGAGCAGCAAACGCAGTTCGTCGATCGGTGAAGCCAGTGGCCGGAACAAGTTGCGAATCCGGCGGATGTTGGCGTGGGCCTGAGCGTGATAGTCGGCACGGCTCTGCTCATCCTGGATTTCGATGTAGGCCTTGCCGATCCGGACAAATTCCTGCTGCTCGGTAAAAGCGCTGCGTAATTCGGGGCGGAATAAATGATCGCGTGCGACCTGCAAGGTGTCCGGTGGACAAAAGCCTTTTAGTTGCACGCCGTAAGAGCGTTTTTCCACGACATCAAGAATATGCCGTGCTTCAAGTTGGTCGGCAGTAATGACTGTAAACATTCAAGCTTCCTCATTCCCTGGAAGTAACGACGGGACAGACCGGGCAAATCTTTCAAATTATTTCAAGGCAACCTTAGGTAATTGCCTGAGGCTTGTGAAATATCGTTTATCTCTAACCACCCAACTAAAAAATGTATCAAAAATCAGGCAAATAGAACCTTGCACAGACCATTGACAGAACGTGTCAAAGATTATTAAAAATACTGATAATTAAACTAAGTAACGCACATTGTTCGAGCTCTCTAATTGATCACCCTCCTTCAAACAGTCATCAATTTGTCACGTCGTTAAATTGCTCATCAAAGTAAGCCGGCGCATTAAATGAGTTCTGGATAATGCCCTCCTCTCGATAAAGATCGGCGGTGTGTTGCACGTCTTCTACGACCGCTGGCGCAACCGGAATACGGTGCGGTACGGCGAAGCGATTGGAGCGTTCGTGGATTTCCACCGGCAAACCGCTGTAGCCCGCCTGGATTTTCGAGAACGCCTCCTGATGCTGATTAGCCCAGGCATAGGCGCGATCAAGCCGTTTGAGCAGGTCACGAATTTGCAGGGATTTGTCACGGATGGCGTTGTCATTGGCGACCAACAACATATGCCCGGCAAACAGCCCTTCGCCACTGACCAGCACCCGCGTGCCTCCTTCCATTTGCACCATGCTGGTGTAAGGATCCCAGGTCGACCAGGCGTCTGCCTGACCGTTGGCCAGC
The DNA here is from genome assembly GCF_016651275.1 of Pseudomonas sp. TH08. Taxonomy (NCBI): domain Bacteria; kingdom Pseudomonadati; phylum Pseudomonadota; class Gammaproteobacteria; order Pseudomonadales; family Pseudomonadaceae; genus Pseudomonas; species Pseudomonas sp. TH08. The sequence goes on from NZ_JAEKEE010000004.1 coordinate 259,922, forward strand.
AAGCTGCGGGACTCGCCGGGTTGCAAAAAAATGAACTGCGCATCACGGCCGTGCAGCCCCGCCGAACGCAGCGCCGCCAACGCCATGAAATGCCCGATGGAGCCACGGGTGGTGGTAATGCGCTGGCCCTTCAGGCTCGCGGCGTCCGTCAGCGGCGAGTTCTGATTGACCACAATCGCCACCGCGGTTTGCGTCACGTTGACCTTGATCACTCCGACGGTTTTGATCGGCGCTCCGGCGGCCGCCGCAAACACGAACGGCGCGTCCCCGAGGCTACCGAAGTCCACCGCGCCGGCCGCCAATGCTTCGGCGGTAGGCGCGGCGGCGGCGAACGAGGCGAACTCGATCGGGTAAGGCAGATTCTCCAGCTCACCGGCCGCTTGCAGCAAGATTTTCAGCGACTGCTTTTGGCTGGACACACGCAAGGTGTCGTCGGCCACGACCGGAGTGCTCAAGCCCGAAATAATGAGCAGCAGCGTCAACAGCCCGCCGAATTTTGCAACCGCGTTACGGGCCTTATCTCCTGCAAGCCGGCGCCCACGGATTGGGCTGGCGCCGCCAACATCGTCGGTGAAACGTTCGTTGCCAGCAGATGTGCGTTGGCTCATCGGTCAGAACGCCAGGCTGACGCGGCTGTAGTAATACCCGCCGCCTAGACCGTACGGCGAGAACATCCCGTATTCGTAGGTGCCGGCCCAGGCCTTGAGGCCGATCTTGTCCGGGTATTCATCGAACAGGTTGTTGGCGCCCAACGCCACGGTGAGGTTCTTGGTGACGTCGTAGGCCACGTCGATATCGGTGATCCACTTGGCGCTGTAAGTGCGATCGTTGGCCGGGATGTTCGAGCCTTCGGTGTACTCGCCGAACCGCGTCAGTTGCAGGTTGGTGGTCCAGTCGCCAACCTTGTAGTTGGTCGACAGAATCCACTTGTCTTTGGGCGTCGACTTGGTCAGGTCGATCTGTTGCTGGCGGTCGAACAACAGGTAGCTGGAACCCAGCCGCGACAGGGCTGCCGGGGTGTCGGCCAGGTCACGGATCGTGGTTTTGTTGTGGTTGTAGGCGATGCTCCATTTCGCCGTGCCGTACTCACCAAACGACTGGCTGTAATCGGCCACCAGGTCCACGCCTTTGGTGCGGGTGTCGGCGGCGTTGGTGTAATACTGCCCGGCGAGGTTCGGTGCCAGTCCGTTTTCGACGAGGATCTGCGAGACGGCGGTTCCTTGCAGCAAACCGGTCTGCAGAATGCGTTTGTCGATATCGATCAGGTAAAAGTCAGCGGTAAAACGCAGGCGTTCGGCAGGCTCCGCCGTAAAGCCCAGGCTGTAGTTACGCGAGGTTTCCGGTTCCAGGTCTTTGGCGCCCAGGGCAATCGCTTCGGCCGAATCCGGACGCATTTGCTTGGTGCGCACTGAACTGGTGGTGCCGTTGGCGCCGAACTGGGTCACGGTGCTGGTGGTGGAGAACACACTTTGCGCCAGCGACGGTGCGCGGAAGCCATTGCTGACCGCGGCCCGCACTGCGTAACCCGGCAGGAACTCGTAACGCGTGGTCAGCTTGCCGCTGGTGGTGTCGCCCACGCCCAAGTTGTACTTTTCATAGCGCCCGGCCGCACCCACGTACCAGTTGGGCGTGATGTTCAGACCGAAGTCCAGATAGGCCGCTTCGCTGTGACGCTGCAAGTCATAGGCGTCATCCGGTGTTGTGCCGTTTACCGAAAACAGGCCCGGGTCTGGACGCACGCCGGCGAATCGCCCGACTGCCGGCACATAACTGCCGTAGTTGTAGGAGTTCGGCTCGCCCTCCTCCAGCGCGTACTTCTCCCATCGATATTCGACGCCGAACGAGGTCTCTAGCGGGCTGCTCCAGCCGATATCCAGCGCTTGGGTGAAATCGAGGTTGTTGGTCCACTGATCGAAAATCAGATTGCCCAGGTGAAAGTCGTGCTGGCCGTAAGGGCCGTTGGAAATGTTCAGGTTGTTGTCGGTGTCGAGCACCGCGCGATCCTTGCCGTAGGTACTCGACAGATCCCAATCCCAGTTGCCCAGCGCGCCCTTGGCGCCACCGGCCACCTGAAAGTCCACCTCGTGGATCTCCCGTCGCGCCTGCCCGCCATTGGGGTACGGCGCATCCGGCACGCCGTTGAGGCTGGTGATGTCGGTGGGTTTGCGGTGGCCCAGGTCCTTGTTGCTGTTGCGGTAGCTCAGGGTCGAAAACGAATACAGCTTCAGATCATCCTGCAACGGCAACTCGGCGTTATAGGCGACGCTGGTGGTGCGATCGCGGCCAAGCCCGTACTCGGTACCCCAGCCTTGGCGATTGCTTTCACGCGGGTCGGGCGTGCCGTTCGGCTGATTGAAATACAACTGGCCGGTGGCAGCGCTGGAGCGCTCGTAAGGCTCTTGCAGTTTGCCGTCCCACGACAGGTTGAAAAAGCCGCCGTTTTCGCCCAGTGCAGAACCCCAGTTGAACGCTTCATGGCCGGTGGTGCCATCGCCGTCGTAGTACTGGCCGACGCTGGTGTCGGACGTCAGGCCTTCGGCATTGCGCTTGAGGATGATGTTGATCACCCCGGCAATGGCATCGGAGCCGTACTGCGCCGCCGCGCCGTCACGCAGCACTTCAATGCGCTCGATGGACGCCGTCGGAATCAGGTCCAGGTCCACCGGCACCGAGGCGTTGCCGACGCGGGCGCCGTTGTTGATCAGTGCCGAGTTGTGGCGACGCTTGCCGTTGATCAGGACCAGCACCTGATCACCGCTGAGGCCACGCATGCTCACCCCGCGCACCAGGAACGCAGTACCGCCGCCGTTGATGGTCGGGACGTTGAACGAGGGCAGCAGGCGCCCGAGCATTTCTTTCAGGCCGTTCTGGCCGATAGTGCGCAGTTGCTCACTGTCGATCACATCGATCGGCGCCGGGCTGTTGGTGACAGTGCGCGGCTGACTGCCGCGAACCCCGGTAACCACCACGGTGCCCAGGGTTTCATCGGCGGCGAACAGTTCGGGGGGCACCACCATGCCGAACAGGCCGAAGCTCAAAGGCGCCGCACCGAACAGGGTTTTATGCAAAATTGAACGCATGACAAAGATCCTTTTCTGACGGCGCTCAGTGCGACCTGGCGGCAACGGTTTCGACTTCGATCAGGGCACCTGGCAATACCAGCCCGGCCACTTGCACGGTGGTTCGCGCGGGTTTCAAAGGTTGTTGTTCGGTACCGAAAAACTCGCGGAAGGCCACTTGCAGCCCGTCGAAATCCAGCTTGCCGCCCAACGCCGGGTCGCCCACCAGATAGATCCGCAGTTGCACCACGTCGGCCAGTTTCAAACCCTGGCTCGCCAGAATGCTCTCGACCTTGCGCAGCACCACGCGGGTCTGCGCTTCGGTATTGCCGACGGCACGCACCTGATCTTTCGGGGCTTTGGGATCGACCGGATCGGGCAGCAGGCCCGAGAGATACGTGACTTCGGTATTCGCAGCGAGAGTCACCGATTGCAGAATCGGCGAGTTAGGGTACGTCGACGGCACCCGCGAAATCGAAGCGGCCAAGGTGTTGCTGGCCGCAAAGAGGATCCCCATCCCCAACAAGGTTTTTTTCAAAGACATGCAAAGACACTCCAAGGTTATTTAATGCCAGCCTCGGAGGTCCGCTACCTGGCAAATCGTGTGTGGCTGTTTGAATGAAAGCGCGGCTTTTTCAGGCCGTTTGCTTGATAGGCGAGCTTTGCGCCCGCTCGAAAAGATTGCGCACCACACGCCGCGCCGCGCCGGCCGCCGCTTCCTGCCAGATCCCCACGCCGCTGTGCGCCAGGCCGTCACTGGTCAGGTACACCCGACCCTGTGGCTGGTTGAGCAAGCTGTAATCGGGTTCGGCCACTTCGTGATTGATCCACGGACCGAGGTTGTACGGAATTTTCGCCCAGGCAATAGCCAGGGGTTTGCGCAATTCATGGCCGTGGCCGGGGTGCAGCAATTCAACGGCCTGACGGGAAATCGCGATCTGCTGATCAAGGCTTTTTTCGCCGAACTTTCGTGCCGTTTCGCCATTGTTGTAAGCCGCCACCAACACCCCTTGCGCTTGGTTGAAACCCCCGCTGGGGTACCACAGGCCCGACGCTTCCTGATTGATAAACGATAGACCGCCGTAAATCTGATAGTCGCTTTCCCAGAAGCGCCGCGACTGCCAGGCGACTTTGTTGGCGTAGCCGAATTGCACGGTGGCGATGGCTTGGCGGACCGGTGCAGCGAGGTTGCTGTCGATCTTCGCCAGCAGTGGCAGCGGCAATGCGCTGATCAGGTAATCAGCGCGGATTTTCTGTTCGTGGCCACTGCGTCGGTCCAGATAAGCGACCTCGACGAAATCCGCGTGATTAGTGATCGAGCGCACTTCGGCGTTCAGGCGCAGCGCTGCTTTCAGGTGCCGCGCGAATGCCTTGGGAATGCGGTCCATACCACCCACCGGCTGAAACATGGTCGGCGAAAATTCCGGGTACTCATCAATCATCAACGCGGTGGTCAACGCCGGGTTGAGCAACGTCTGCAATGGCAGCGGGTCTTTTTTCTGTGCGAGTTGGTCTCCGGCGCCCGGCCATACCTTGTACCCGGAGCGAGCAGAACCGACGTACTCGAGTTTGTCCGAGAGGTCGCCCCAGGTCTTGAGGAAACTCAGCAGGTTGCTGCGGTCTTCGAGGCTGAGTTCCTGATCCAGCGCGTGGCGATTGACCGCTTTTGCCAGCAGCTCGGAGAAGTGCCCACGGCTGTCGTTCACGGCCTGGCGAATCTGGATCGCCGGTTGATTCAGGTCGGGCCGCACCAGTGCGTTGCGGCTGGTGTTGACCAACACTTCCAGCTCCACCCCAAGCTCGCGGCAATAGCCGAGCATCAACTGATGATGGCTAGGCAGACGGCCGGGGCCGGCGTTGAGGTAGAAGCCGTTGTCGAAGTCCGCGACCTGCACGCTGCCGTCGGTGTACTCGACACGATCACCCCCGCGTACCGTCCAGTTGCGCCCGCCGACCCGATCTCGGGCCTCCAGCAGCGTGACGTTGAAACCGGCCTTTTGCAGTTCATAGGCGCTGACCAGACCACCGATGCCGGCACCGATCACCACCACGCTGACACCGTGCCCCACACGGGCGGTGGGCAACGCGGCATAGTTCTCCGCAGCGGCCTGCGCCGTGTCGGTCACACCGAGCATGCCCATCACCGCAGAGGCCGCCTGAAGGCCGCCGACGGCAGCCACGCGGGCGATCAATTGTCTTCTGGTCAACGGCATTCAAGCGCTCCCTGCCTGGCGGATAGATAGTGCATTCGGTTATAGCCCAGAGACTTGTTCAGTCACTTGGGTCTATGCGAAGCCATCCTAGGGGGCGCTCTTTAATAAGAGAAATACATTTTAAGCATATGCAAATATTAATTTGTATCATATTCACCAGAGGTGATTCTGCGGCGATTGCATAGTCACATCGTCAGTCGATCCAAGCCGATCAATGTGCGCGCTGCGCCTCGCTCAGCACCCGCAGCAAATTTCCGCCCCAGATCTTCGCCACATCACTTTCGGTGTAACCCGCCGCCAGCAAGCGCTCGGTAATCCGTGGCAACTGCGACACATCACTCAAGCCTTGCACCCCGCCGCCACCGTCCCAGTCGGCACCGATCCCGACGTGATCCGCGCCGACGACTTGCAGGATATGCAGCAGGTGCCTGATGAAATCATCCAGGTTCGCTTGCGGCTGCGGGTAGCGGTTTTCGACCTCGTGGATACGCGCTGCCAGGTCCGCCACCTCGGCCGGGCTGAGACTCGCCGCCAGGCGAAACTCGCGGTACAGCGGGCCCAGCGCCTTGTCGCGCTCGGGGTTGGGCTCGCGGTTGATCAAATCACTGGGAAAGCTGTTGACCTGCACCACGCCGCCCTTCGCCGCCAACCGGCGCAAGCGCTGGTCGTCGAGGTTGCGTGGGTGCGCCGTGATCGCCCGACTGCTGCTGTGCGAAGCAATGATCGGGGCACTGGACAGCTCCAGCACTTGATCGAACACCTGATCCGAGGCGTGCGAGACGTCGAGCAAAATCCCCCGCCGGTTGGCCTCCGCCACCAGCGCTCGACCGGCCGGGCTCAAGCCGTGCCATTGCGGCAACGCGGTGGCTGAATCGGCGAAATCGTTGTTGGCCGCATGCACCAGTCCGAGCATGCGCAACCCCAGTCGGTAATAAGTCTGCAATCGTTGCGGATCAGCCGCCAGCGGCTCGGCGTTTTCCATGCTGATAAACACCACCCGCTGCTGGCGCGCGACGATGGCCGGTACGTCTTCGGCGCGCAACGCCAAGGCAAAATCCTTGGGATGCGCCGCAACCATGTCGCGAATGCGCGTGATCACCGCCAGGCCATGTTCGCTGGCCAGTGTCCGGCCTTCGGCGGTAAGCGGGCCCTGCGGGGTGAATATCGCCCAGAAGCCACCGTCCAGCCCGCCCTCCTTCATGCGCGGCAAGTCCACTTGGGACAGGTCGGTGTCGAAGCTGTGCCGCTGGGTGATGTCCCAATCCGGACGCGCCAGTTGCATCGGAGTGTCGAGGTGGCTGTCGAGGACGGTGAGGCGCTGGTGAAGTTGCGTGACGGTTTCCCCGGCGTCGGTGAAAGCGCTGATCAGGCACAACAGCACTGCACAGCAGCGCGCAAAAGAAGTGAGCATGCATGCCCTCCCTGGCAAGTGTCGGATATGGAAATGCGGGGTCAGCTCCAGTGAAAACTGCGGTCCCACAAACCGGATACGTCGAGCTGCTGCGGCAACACCCCGGCCTCGAAAAACAGATCGGCGACATCCTGCTGGGATTTCACCGCCGCATCATCCACCGGTTGCAGCAGACGCGGGCCACTCTGGGCACGGTACTGGGCCAGGAACACTTCCCGTGGCATGCCAAGGATCTTCGCACTCTTGGTTGCCCACTCTTCGGGATGCGCCGCAATCCATTGCCAGGCACGGTACTCGCGCAGGATGTAATCGGTAATCGCCTGATGTTTGAGCGGGTCGGCAATGCTGTTCTGATTGGCGGCGATCACGTAATTGCCGGACAGATAGCCCTGACCGGTTTTCAAGACACGGGCGCCGGTGCGTTGCTCGGCGAGCTGAATGAAGTAGCCAAAACTGACCCAGGCATCCAGCGCGCCGTTCTGAAACGCGGCAAAACCGTCTTGCGGTGTCAGCGCCATGGGCACGATGTCATTGAACGTCAGGCCCTGCTCCTTCAGCGCTTTAAGCAAAAAATAGTGTGAACTGGTCGAGCGGATGTAGCCGATTCGCTTGCCCTTGAGTTGCGCGATCGACTGCACGTCAGAGCCTTTGGGCACGATGAACGCCTGGTTGTTGACGTCACCGGTCAACACCGCAATGAGCTTCACCGGCGCGTGATTCTTGATCCCGAATATCGGCGGTATCTCACTCATTGGCGAGATGTCCAGAGTGCCGCTGACCAAGGCCTCGAAACTCAGGTTGCCGCCCGTGAACTCGGCGTATTTGACGGTGTAAGGCGCAGGCTCGATTCCCGCTTCGGCGAAGAATGTCGGAGCCGCGCCTTTGTAGGTCGCCACGTTCAGCGTGACCCCACGCAAGTCGTTGGCGGCCAGGCCGAAGCGTGGCAGGCCGACGCTGAATGCGCCGAGGCCGGCCAGCGCCGAAAGTTCGAGAAAACGTCGACGGTGCATGGTGCAACTCCTTAAGTCAGAACATCCGGTTCTGCGCGCAAAATCCGTTCGCGAAACGGCTGGAAGCTGAACCAGCCGCCAAATTCAGTACCGACCTGCCTGGCCGTGTGTCGTGCAACGTCATGCGGGATAAGCCGTGGTGAACCCGCCGCTTCGGCGAGCAGTTGCGTGCGTGCGGCGTTGTCCATCGCGATAAAACGCCAGACGGCCGCTTCGACGGTTTGGCCAACGGTTAGCAGGCCATGATTTTGCAGGATCAACGCGTTGTGTTCGCCAAGGGTCTGGGCAATGCGCGCGCCCTCGCTGGTGTCCAGCACCACCCCGGAAAAATTGTCGAACAGTGCGTGCTTTTCATAAAAGGCACAGGCGTCCTGGGTCAGCGGGTCCAGCAAGCGTCCCAGACTCGACCAGGCCTTGCCGTACAACGAATGTGCATGCGCCGCGGCGATCACCTGCGGGCGGGCTTCATGCAGCGCGGCATGGATGGCGAACGCGGCCAGGTTCAACGCGCCCTCGCCTTCGAGGATTTCACCGTTAGGGTTGACCAGCAACAAATCCGACACCCGCAAATGACCGAAATACACGCCCACCGGGTTGACCCAAAAGTGATCCGGTCGCCCAGGGTCGCGCACCGTGATGTGCCCGGCGCCGCCCATATCAAACCCTTGCAGGGCAAACACCCGGAACGCGATTGCGAGGCTCTGTTTGCGCTGCAACCTTTCCTGCTCAACGCTCTCTCGCTGCGGCGGGTGCTCCCAGCGAAACACGGTGTGGCCGTCGCGCGGCAAGTCGTACACCCCCGGCCGATGAATTGCGTTGGCTGTGCTCATGGCTGACTCCTTTCAATATCCACGGCTGATCTCCACCGGGTTTTCCAATGGCAGCCCTTTGCGCTGGCGTTCAATGTTGCGCGCCAGCAAGCGGGCAATGTTGAGGTACACCTGCGGCGAATTGGCCGAGGTGTGCGGTGATAAATGGATGCGTCGATGACGGTAAAACGGGTGCCCCGCCGGCAGCGGTTCCGGGTCGCTGACATCCAGACTCGCCAGGCCAACTTGCCCGGCATCGAGGGCGCGCAACAACGCCTGCTGATCGATCAGCGCCCCGCGCGCAAGGTTGATCAGATGCAGCCCCGGCCGGGCTGACGCCAGCACCGCTTCGCTGACGATGTGCTGTGTCGCGGGCGTGACCGGTGCCGCCAGCAGCACATGATCGGCACGGCCAAACAACTCATGAATGTCCGCCACTGCGCGCACGCCGGGCACTTCAAAGGGTTGCGCGGAGTGACGCAGCGCGAGGACGTGCATCCCCAGTGCCTGCGCTTTCGGTGCCAGGGCCTGGGCAATACTGCCGAAACCGAACAGCCCCAGCGTGCTGCCGGACACCGAAGCCAGTGGCCGCTGCTGCCAGTGCGCCGCGTCGTTGATCCAGACGTCCGGCAGTTGCTTGGCGGCGGTGAAAATCGCGGCCAGGGCAAACTCGGCCATCGTCTCTGCAGTAGTGCCCCGCGCACTCGCCACCGGCAAACTGTCGAACAGCCAGCGAGGGAAATAATCGAGGCCGCTGGTCACCAGTTGAACCAGCCGCAAACCAAACGGCCAACCGGGCGGCGGCGCCGACGCATCCCGAAAGTCGGCATGTGGGGCGGCGAGCAATACCTGAACATCCGCCGGCAGATTCGCTGGCAAACCCCGCGCTAACTCAAGCACTTCAACATCGGGCAATTGCGCTCGCAGGTGTTGATTGAACGCCGCGTCCAACTGACTGGCGATGCGCGTCATGCCTGGGCGCCCCGGCTGGGCAAAGCGAATGCGGCGCGGCCGACGGCAGCGAGGATCGCGTCGTTCTGCGGCGTGTGAATCCGGCTGCACAACACGTCGCGGTAATGCCGCTCGATCGGATTGCCACGGGCCAGGCCCGGGTTGCCGATGGCTTCGATCCCCAATTCGACGGCGCTGATGGCGTTGCTGGTGACCAGGTATTTGACCTGTGTGGCTTCGCTCGGATCGACCCGTCCTTGCGCCGCGGCATCCAGCAGCACGCGGTTGGCAAACAGTAGCGCGTCGATGCGCCCGATCAGTTCATGAAACCGCGGCAGGCTCGACAGCGGCGCCCCCAGATTGGCCGGCGTGCGCTCGGCAAGCCAGCCCACTAACCAGTCGCGGGCGGCGCGGGCTACGCCGTCGTAGATCGACGAAAGCAGCACTGCCAGCCACAACACGCCGGTACTGTCCAGTTCCGAGGGACGCGGGACGTTGGCCGGCAGAATGTCCACGGCGTATTCGCTGGCGACGAACACGTCTTCGAAAATCACATCGTGGCTGCCGGTAGCGCGCATGCCCAAGTGATCCCAGGTTTCCTCGATGCGAATCCCCGGCGTATCCCGATGCACCAGCCAGGTGCCCACGTGCGGCTCGCTGTCGTCACTGCGCGCCCAGACTGCCAGCCAGGTCAGGCCGGGAATGCCGGTGGAATAAATCTTCCGGCCGCTAAGCAACCAGCCACCGTCCACGCGTCGCGCAATGGTGTTGGGCAGGCCGCCACGGGCCGGTGTGCCGAGATCCGGCTCGACCCGCAACGCGTTGATCAATGCGCCCTCTTCCACTGCTTCGCGTGCCAGTCGTTCGCGCAAGTGCAGCGGCCAGGCCTGATTGCCTTGCAAGCGCGTGTGCTGCAGGTATTGCATCACCAGCACCAACGCGGTGGACGGTTCGCCGCGAGCCACTGCGCTGACGACCCGGCGCGCCTGGGCCAGGGTCGCCTCGCTGCCACCCAGCCGGCGCGGCACCGTCAACGCCAGCAAACCGTGCTCATGCAAACGCCGCAGATTGGCGTGGGGGAACTCGCTGTGCTTGTCGTAATAAGCCGCCGTCGCGGCGAATTCGTCGCTGAGCGCTTCCAGCCGTTCGGCGAATGCCGGGGCGTCGAGATCAGGTTGCCGAGCCTGACGCTCGGCGCGTGGTTGCGCGGTGGATAAGCTCATCGGTTGCCGGTCCTGCTCAAGGGTTGGGAATCGTCAGCGGCACTGGCAACGTCGGGATCGCTGTCGACCCCGAGCAATTCCAGCAGGCGCGCACGCAAATCATGGAACGCCGGCGTCGCGATCTGACGCGGGCGCGGCAAGCGAATCTGGATCTGTTCGGCGATGCGCCCGTGGGCCAACACCACCACCCGATCTGCCAGCAGCACCGCTTCGTCAACGTCGTGCGTGACCAGCAACACCGCCGGGGTGTGCACTCGCCACAACGCAATAATCAGTTGATGCATGCGGATGCGCGTCAAGGCATCGAGGGCGGCGAACGGTTCGTCCAGCAGCAACAGTTTCGGCTCACGGACCAGTGCCCTGGCCAGCGCGACGCGCTGCGCTTCGCCTCCGGACAAAGTGCCGGGCCAGGCATTGAGCCGATGTTCCAGGCCGACCTCAGTCATCGCCGCCAATGCGCGCTCTTTCGCCCCTTCGCCACGCACCCCGAGAGAGACGTTGCGCCAAGCGCGTTTCCACGGCATCAAGCGCGGCTCCTGAAACACCGCCGCCAAGGCTTCGGGCACCTGCAACCGGCCTTCGTCGATCCGGTCGAGCCCGGCCAGCGCTCGCAACAAAGTGGTTTTACCCGAACCGCTACTGCCCAGCAGGGCAACAAATTCGCCAGGCGCAATCTCCAGGTCCAAGTGATCGAGCACCGCCTGGCTGGCAAACCGGCGCGTGACCTGTCGGCACTCGACGGCTGGCAATGAGGGTTTGGCAAACAGCACAGTCATGGTCAGCTCCTGATAAAGGTCGGGCGCCAGGCCAGCGCAAACCGTTCAAGCAAACGCACCAGGCCGTCGATACCCAGCCCCAGTACGCTGTAAATGATCAGGCAGATGACGATGACGTCTGTACGCATGAAGTCCCGCGCATCGTTGACCAGGTAACCAATGCCAGCGCTGGCGTTGATTTGCTCAACCACCACCAGCCCCAGCCAACTGATGCCGAAGGCGTAGCGCAAACCGACAAAGAATGCCGGCAAGGCACCGGGCAAGATCACGTGGACGATCAGCTCCCAGCGTTTGAGCCCGAGCATCGTTGCGGCTTCGACAAGCTTGGGATCGAGGCCGCGGATACCGGAAAACAGCGTGAGGTAAATCGGGAAGGTAGTGCCGAGGGCGATCAAGGCGATCTTCGGCGTTTCGCCTACGCCAAACCACAGAATGAACAGCGGCACGATGGCCAGGAACGGCAAGGTTCGGAGCATTTGCATCGGCGAGTCGATGGCGATCTCGCCGCGTCGCGACAACCCCGCCACCAACGCCAGGACGGTGCCGACGCTAACCCCGATCGCCAGGCCGCTGAGGGCGCGTTGCAGGGAAATCCACAAGTGGCCGGCCAACTCGCCGCTGCCGAGCATCTGCCACAGCGTGGCGCCAATCGCACTGGGCGCAGCGATGATGCGCGGTGGCAACAGTCCCGTGCGCGAGGCCAGCTCCCACAGCAGCAACAGCAACAACGGGCTGAGCAAACGCGCGAGCAGATCGCGCCCGGCGGGCCATTGGGCGATGGACTTGAGGCGATCCAGCGGTGTAACGAGGGGGGGCGCAGACATTTCAACTTCCCTGATTAAGCGCGTCGAACCCCATGCTAACTACATAAAAACTGCCCGTGAAATTCGTTTTAGTTCTAACCTAATATACAAATAATGCATTTATTCAAATCAACGATATGCAAGAAACAATGAAAATGATCAGTGCTTGCCCACCCGAGCCGCGACCATTTCGCCAAATACGCTGACCGGTTCTTGCAGGTTGCCGAGGAAACGCGGATGGATCAGCCACAAATCAATCACCGGTTTGAAGTCCGAGACCGGGACAATTTCAAGTTTGTCGCGATGGCTGCTGTTTTCCAGCAACGGCAACGGCACCAGACCATAGCCCAGGCCATTGGCGATCAACCCCAACTGCAATTCGGTGCCGAACGTTTCCAGGTTGATTTGCAACGACAACCCCTGCGCGCTCAAGGCCCTTTGCAGGCCGGCGCGGAAACCACAGCCGTCAGGGTTGAGCACCCAGCCGCGCTGGTAGCAATCGGCGAGTTTGCAGTTGCGTTTGCGTACCTCGCCTTTGGCGGCGACCACCACCAGGCTCATGCTGGCCAGCGAACGCCCGACCACCCCCTCCGGAAACACCTTACCGGCGGGAAACAGCGCCGCGACCACGTCCAGTTCGCCGTTCTCGACCTTGCCCAGCAAATGGCTTCCCCAGCCTGTGGCCACCGACGTCTGTAATTGCGGGTAGAGGGCTTTCAATTGGCTCAGGGCATCCAGCAACACCACATCGCCGATGGTCTGCGGGACGCCGATGCGTAACGCACCACTGGGCGGGCCGTCGCTGGCCACCAATTCGCTGAGGGCATCAATGGTGCGCAGCACTTCCAGGCACTGCCCGTAAACCCGAAGGCCCATGCTGGTCGGTTTCAGCGGTTTGGTGTTGCGGTCGAGCAACTCGACGCCCAAGGCTTCCTCGAAGTTCTGCACCCGCCGGGTGATCGCCGGCTGGGTCAACTGCAAGGAATCAGCAGCCTGGCTGATGGTTTGGCAGCGGATCACTGCCACGAACGCGTTCAGATCATCTATCTTCATTCTTTTTTCGCATAATAAATGACTGGAAAAATGTGCATAAAGAATAATACCTTTTAGCTCGCCCGTGTAGTTCGCGTTTATTTCAGTTTCCACGGAGGGAGCTCATGCCCCAGAACCTTGTGTCCAAACCATCTGCGCCACCGAACCTGACGCGCTTGCGACAGTTCATCGAACAACTGGCCACGCTGCTCGACGAACAGCCCGGTGAAGCAGCGATCCTTGAACAGGGCGGCCGTTTGCTGCAGCAACTGGTCAGCGTCGATGACTGGCTGCCGGAGGCATTCGCCCGGCCTGACCCCGAACGTTACCAGCAGTTTTTGCTGCACGCTGATTCCCGGCAACGCTTTTCCATCGTCAGTTTTGTCTGGGGTCCGGGGCAACGCACGCCGATCCATGATCATCGGGTCTGGGGGCTGATCGGCATGCTGCGTGGCGCGGAGTATTCGCAAGGATTTGCCCGGCAACCCGATGGCGCATTGGCAGCGGCCGGAGCAGCGCTGCGCTTGGATCCGGGCCAGTTCGAAGCGGTGTCGCCAACAGTGGGTGACATTCACCAGGTGGCCAATGCCTACATCGATCAGGTGTCGATCAGTGTGCACGTGTATGGCGCCAACATCGGCGCGGTGAGGCGCGCAGTGTATGGCCTGGACGGCACTGAAAAACCTTTCATCTCCGGCTATTCCAACAGCCTGTTACCAAACCTCTGGGATTTGTCGAAGGAGCTCCCGCAATGACCGATTTCGCTATCCGCCGTTACGTCGATATCCGTAAAGCTCTGCTGGCACGCGAGGAACTTGCATTGCTGGACGTGCGTGAAGAGGCGCCGTTTGCCGAAGCTCATCCGCTGTTTGCGGCCAACATCTCGCTGTCCAAACTCGAACTGGAAGTGCTGGCACGGGTGCCGCGCAAAGACACCCGGGTAACCGTGTATGACGATGGCGAAGGCTTGGCCGCCATCGCCGTTGAACGCTTGCAAACGCTGGGCTACACCGATGTGGCGCTGCTTGAGGGCGGCCTGCAAGGCTGGCGCGATGCCGGTGGCGAGCTGTTCAAGGACGTCAATGTGCCCAGTAAATCCTTCGGTGAACTGGTGGATGCCGAACGCCACACCCCGTCCCTGGCAGCGGAAGAAGTGCAGGCGCTGCTCGATGCCAAGGCTGACGTGGTGGTGCTGGATGCCCGACGTTTTGACGAATACCAGACCATGAGTATCCCCGGTGGCATCAGCGTACCTGGCGCCGAACTGGTGTTACGGGTGCGCGAGTTGGCTCCGGACCCGCAAACGCAGGTCATCGTCAATTGCGCCGGACGCACCCGCAGCATCATCGGCGCCCAGTCACTGGTCAACGCCGGGATTCCCAACCCCGTGTCCGCCCTGCGCAATGGCACCATCGGCTGGACCCTCGCCGGCCAGACCCTGGAGCATGGCCAGGACCGGCGCTTCAAACCCGTCAGCGCTCACAACAAAAACCTCGCCATCGAAGCCGCCCGCGCGGTCGCCAAACGCGCCAACGTGAGCCGCATCGGCCTGGCCGAGTGGCGACGCTGGCAAGCCGACCCGGCCCGCACTACGTATTTGTTCGATGTGCGCACGCCGGAAGAATTTGCTGCCGGCCACTTGCCGGGCTCGCGCTCCACACCCGGCGGACAACTGGTCCAGGAAACCGATCATTTCGCCAGCGTTCGTGGTGCGCGCCTGGTGCTGGTGGATGACGATAATGTGCGGGCGAACATGAGTGCGTCCTGGCTGGCACAGATGGGTTGGCAAGTGTCCGTACTGGATGACTTGAACCCGAGCGACTTCAGTGAACAAGGCCCATGGCAGCCCCCTGCCGACCGCCCCCGCAGCCGAAGAAATCAGCCCGCAGACGCTGGCAGACTGGCTGAAAGAGCCGGGCACGGAGGTGCTGGATTTCACCGCCAGTGCCCTTTACGTACAACGGCACATCCCCGGCGCGTGGTGGGTGTTGCGCAGTCAGTTGCAGGCAGCGCTGGCGAACATTCCGCCGGCCCAGCGTTATGTCTTGACCTGTGGCAGCAGCCTGCTCGCCCGTTGGGTTGTGCCGCAGTTGCAGGCACTGACCCAGCGCCCGGTGGTGGTGTTGCGCGGCGGTACGAGCGCCTGGATCGAAGCTGGACTCCCGGTGCAAGCAAGCCCGCAGCATTTGGCGTCACCGCGTATCGACCGCTATCGCCGACCGTATGAAGGCACCGACAATCCGCGCGAAGCCATGCAGGGCTATCTGGATTGGGAATATGGGCTGGTGGCACAGTTGGGCCGTGACGGAACGCACGGGTTTTTCGTGATCTGACCGTTCGGGACAGGGTCGACCCGCTCGGCCCTGTTTCAGCCCTTTACCGCACCCCCGACAATTCTGGCGACTGCCCCCGGCGCTGGCTCAGGTACCGGGTGCAACTGATGCGCTGTGAGTGTCTGGCGATTTCCCATTTCCATGTCGGCGAAAATCAAAACCCGGGGAAACCAACGCCCTCCTCCAGCCACTTCTCGAATTCGAACAGAGCGGCTCCTTGTTCCATTGGCGCGTA
Organism: Pseudomonas sp. TH08; assembly: GCF_016651275.1. NCBI lineage: Bacteria > Pseudomonadati > Pseudomonadota > Gammaproteobacteria > Pseudomonadales > Pseudomonadaceae > Pseudomonas > Pseudomonas sp. TH08. The sequence goes on from NZ_JAEKEE010000004.1 coordinate 275,777, forward strand.
GTAGACAAGGCGCAGATGCCGTTCGACATCGATCGTCAGCGTGGTGTGCTCGAGACTGACATCGCCAAATGAGTCGATCGCCAAGTGTCGAATACCCTGACAGGGACCATGAATGTCCTGCCGGGACCACCAGCCTTTGAATTCCGCGCTGACACTCTCAAGTTCACGCACCAGCGAAGCAACGTCACTTTCGTTAGAGGCGTGAACATGGTCACGACGAAAACTGGAGAGCATCTGGATTGCCTGGTCGTCCCAGGGCTGAAAGAGAGACTTCGTGCGCGCGTCGGTAAACAACATTGATAAAAAGTTGCGTTGTTCGGGCGTCTTCTCGGAAAACTTGAAAATCTTGTCAGCTGCGGGGTTCCAGGCCAGGACATCCCAGCGAAGGTTCAGCACATAAGCGGGTCGCAACGGCAGATCCGCCATCAGCCGATGAACGATCTGCGGAACCACACACCAGGTCTTGCCCTCCTCGGCCGGCGGTCGCTGGTGGGAAAGCAGGTAGAGATGTCGGCGCTCCACAGCATCCAGTTTGAGGACCCGGCAAAGATTATCCAGAAAAGCAGGTGACACACCAATATCGCGTCCCTGTTCGAACCATGTGTACCAAGACAAGCCAACACCGGCCAGTGCCGCTACTTCTTCTCGACGCAGTCCGGGTGTACGGCGTCTGCCAGTCGGGGGTAACCCTGCTTCCGCAAGTGATATGCGCTCTCGGCGGCTGCGTAAAAACTCAGCCAGGTCCTGTCGTGTGCGCTCAAGACTCCTTTCCATTATCCGATTACTCCCAGTAACACCATAAACAGTGGCCATTGTACTGACGATCAGGCTGCTAAAGAATCCGCCCGGTCCGCAACAAGTTGCCAAGAGCACAAGGAGTGACTCATGTCTAAAACAATACCGGCACCCGTTTACCTCATTGCAATCGGCGCTTTTGCGCTGGGGATGGCGTCTTACGTCACCGCCGGCCTGATCCCGATGATCGAGCAGGCCTTTGATGTGCAGGTCGCCGTCGCGGCACAACTGGTCACGGCGTTTACGCTTGCTTACGGTATTGGCTCCCCAGTCTTCGTGGCCATGTTGCCAGCGCAGCGACAACGCTTTGGCTTGTTGGTCGCATTGGCGTTGTTCGTGGCAGCCAACGTCGCCAGTGCCCTGGTTGACGACTTTGTCGCCCTGCTGGTTTGTCGAGCCGTCGCGGGTATCGGCGCCGGCGTTTATCTGGCCACCGGCATCGCCGCCTCGGCCGCTGTTTCAGGCCCGGAACTGCGAGGCAAGGCGATTGCCGTGATCATGGGCGGCATGGCCAGCGGCACGGTACTTGGAGTGCCTGTCAGTCTGCTGCTCGCCGAGCAGTTCGGTTGGCAGATGGCGCTGTGGCTGGTGGCGTTTCTCGGCCTGATCTCCTGGCTGGGCCTGCTGATCAAGTTGCCTGCGATCTCTGCCGGACCGGCGCTGCCGATCAGCCGCAAGCTGGCCCTGCTGCGAGACCGCAACGTGATGACCATTCTGCTGGTTTCGCTGTTGGCGGCAGTCGCCAGTCTGGGCATGTACACCTTCATGGTGCCGTTGATGGCTGACCCGGCCTACGGCGGCGTCGATAACATCACGCCGTATCTGTGGGTCTGGGGCCTGGGGGGTGTGGCGGGCAGTTTCCTCGTTGGGCCGCTGGTGGATCGCATCAAGGGACCGATGCTCACGTTCCTGATTCTGCTCATCCTCAGCGTCTCGTTGTTCGCGTTGCCGGCTGCCGCTGCTGTGACACCGTGGCTGGCGATGATCCCGATTGCCGTCTGGGGCGCCGTAGGCTGGGCACTGCAAGTGCCGCAGAACAACCAACTGATCGCTGCGCGTGATCACAAGGGCGACGGCAATCTGGCCGTGGCGCTCAACGAGTCCGCACTTTATCTGGGCAGCGCCATGGGCGCCGCGGCCGGTGGCTTCATATTGCTGCTGCAGATGCCAGGGTGGACGTTGGCGATCAGTGCCGGCGCGGTATCCGTTGTCGCTGCGCTGTTGCAATGGGTGCAACTGCGCAACGGAAAAACCCATGCGGTCAACGGTGCGCCAAGGGTTTCTGCGCAATAACCCGTTTGCATCGTTCGCTATTGCGCCGACACGGCTTTGAGGCCCGCGAGAGCGTAAGTCATCATGTGCTCGATCAGCACGGCGGGTTCCATTTTCAGCCCCGGCAGCACGTTCTCGCTCAACGCTTCATGGGCCAATAGCAGGAAAAGACAAGGCGCAAATACGCCCAGCGCACAATGCAGCGTGGTCGGGTGATCGTCCGGCAAGCCCAGGATCTGCCCAAGAATGCCGCGAAAGACCTTCGCTTTCGGATAGGCCTGCTGCTCCAGCACCGAGGGCAGCAGGCTCGAAGGCGACAGCAGTTCCCGGCTCAACACCTTGAGCGCCCAGGCATCTCGATGATTGCGCACGCGCTCGATCAGGACAGTGATGATCAAACGCAATTTGTCCTCAGGCGAGGCAGGGCTCTGGCTCAAGCTGAACAATATATCGATGCTGAGCAGGCGCTCATGGGCTTCGAGCAGCACGGCACGGTACAGGCCCTCCTTGTTCTCGAAGTGATAATTGACCGACGCCACGTTCGAGTTGGAGTTCTCGCAGACCTGTTTGCTGGTGGTGTTGGCATACCCCAGATCGGCAAACAACTGCCCTGCTGTCTCCAGAATATGCTGGCGGGTCACCCGGCCATCTTGTCGCTGAGCACGTAGAGAGGCTTCCTGATTCGGACCGGACACGAGCATGAACTCCTATTAACTCAAATTCAAATTTGACTTTTATTTTTATGAAGCTTAGCTTCAAATCACCTACATACCTCGAAAGGCATGGATATTGGCGACGAATGTTGTCAGCTCCAAGGCCATTTAGCCAAAGGAAAACATCGCAATGGATGCGCGCGTAATGACCCCGTTCACCTACTTCTCTCTGCCGATGCAGAAGCAGTTCCTGCGCAATCGCGAGGCGATCAAGGATAAACCCTACGCCAAGTATTTCTCTGCGCAGATGAATGTCCCCCTTTCCGCCGTGTGCAAGATCCAGCAAGGACCACTGCCGCTGGAACAGACCATCACGCCGAGCATCGAGGACATCAATCGGTTGCTGGAGGCGGACTTCGTCAGCGAGGAATCGGGATACGCCCTGCTGCCCGGGCCAATGGCGTATGTGCAGAGCCGCAAGTTTTTCCCGCGCTCGACCGCAGCGATGCTGAAATGGTGGTTCATGTGGCACCCGCTGGAAGCCGAACGCTATACCCTGTGGTTTCCTTATGCCCATGTCAGCAATCCCTGCGTCAATCACGAACGCCTCAAGCAGACGTCCCTGAGTTTCGAACAGCGCTTGTACGGCAACACCTTCTGCGCCTCGGAATATGTCGGCGATCGCCTGATGCACCTGCATATCCACTTCCAGGACCCGGAAAAACTGGGCTTGCGTGCCGATCTGTACCGCGACGCGAAAATCGACGGTAGCGTCAGCGCGTTGATGAGCCTGGCGGAACAACCCGATGTGCCGGTGTCGCTGATGGTGCACTTATTCAAAGAAACTCCGGAAGGCCTTCATCTCACCAGCCGCTACTGGGTCGGCAGCCATCCGTCGATGTCGCGTTTTCCTGGTGCCGAAAAGGCTGCCGCACTGATGGCGGCCAACGGCTTCGGCGAAGCGGAACTGGAAACTCTCGCCTATGAATTCGCCGTTCATGACCTGTGCGAATTCAACCATCTGGCCAGTTTCCTGCCAGAACTGTATCGAGAGTTCGGCGCTGCCTGAACCCGCAAAAAAATGTTCCCCCCAGCGACAAGGCTAAGGGGAACATTTCGTAAACCAGAATCACCCCTTCGAACTGATACCGTTTAGTAAAAGAGTCGTAAATTCCTCGATATCTTTCTCCATCTCCAACTGCTCGGTCAGCAATCGGTACCAGCAAAATCCAAAGATCATATCCAGCAAAAGTTCGCGATTGGTGTCCTTCGGTAACTCACCACGGCTGATGGCATTTTCCACCAATTTCTTCGGCATTTCCCTTCTGCGCTCCATGAATTGGTTTTTTAACTGAACCAATGTCACAGGGTCCAACTGAGCCTCGGCGATGACGCAGCGAAATGCTTCGCCGCAAATCGTTTCACGCCAGACTTTCCAGAGATTGTGCAGCAAAAAGTCGAGATCCGCTTTTAATGAGCCTAGATCAGGATGCTTTCTGACCTGCTCGCTTTCGTTTTCGTAGACTTCCGCAATCAATGCAGCCTTGTTGCTCCACCAACGATAAATCGTCGGTTTACTCGCTCCCGCCCGTCGGGCAACCGACTCAATACTGAGTCCCGAATAACCGCATTCCTTGAGGATCTCAATTGTCGAACTGATGATCGCCTTGTGCGTGTGGGGATTCCGTAGGGATCCGATGGAGCTGCGAGAGGGTGTACGAGCCACAGTAAATTCTCCAGGCAGGGTGCTTGACAAATACAATGCAAGGTATAGGATTTCCGAAAATCGCAACGAAACGGTCCGTTTCGTTTCGGACTGGGTAAGCGCGTTGAACATTGACGCCAATCAATTCGCTTCGAGCTTTTCTGGTTACTTTAGGGGTTTCTGACTCCTCGAGCAGGATGTGTGAGCAGGTAGGCGTCCTCTAGGACTATCGAGTCTGCCGTTTTAATTCTGAAACGATACGTACCGTATCATAGCAGTGAGAGAGGCAAAGTGGCAGTATCAGCGCCCTTTTTTGAGTAACCGTCCGGAAACTCCAAACGGCTGATTTTGCTGGCTAAACGACAAAACTCCGATATCCGGGGCTTTAAAGATAGTTTTCCGTATGTTTCACGATATACGGCGACGCAACACCCTTGTTTTCTGACAGCGAATGGAATCAAAAGGAAAATGAACGTGAAAAAAGCAGGAATAGTGAGCTATGGCACTGGCGTTCCCGTTTGTCGCTTGAAAGTCGAAGAAGTGATTAACGTCTGGAAGAACACCGATCTCCATCTCGTGCAAAACCAGTTGGGGGTGGTCGAAAGAGCAGTTCTTCAACCTGATGAAGATGTGATCACTCTCGGTGTCTTGGCAGCCCAGCGTGCATTGGATATGGCCCCCGGCAGTAGCGTCGAGGCTTTGTATCTGGGCACTTGCACCAACCCCTATGACTCCCGCGCCTCGGCCTCTGTCATCCTCGAAATGCTCGGTTCCGGCTATGATGCCTATTGCGCCGACGTCCAGTTCGCGGGCAAATCCGGCACTTCTGCGCTGCAGATTTGCCAGGCACTGGTCGCTTCCGGCATGACCGGCAGCGCCCTTGCAATCGGCGCCGACACTATCAATCGCAACACCGCACCAGGTGATCTGACCGAATCCTATGCGGGTGCCGGTGCGGCAGCTTTATTGGTGGGCACGGAGAATGTCATCGCAGAATTCGATGGCAATTTCTCTTGTGCAGCCGATGTCGCCGACAACATTCGCCCGCAAGGTGATCGTTATATTCGCTCCGGGATGGGGCTTGGCTCGGACAAAAACAGCATCGGCCTGGAAGACCAGACTCGCCGGGCGGCGGAAGGCTTGATGGCCAAATTGCGCACCTGCCCGCAGGACTACGATTATGTCGTGTTCCAGCAGAATCTGGTGTCCACGCCCTACTCCCTCGCCAAGCATCTGGGATTCAATCCGAAACAGGTTGAGCCCGGCATCTACGCGAGCAGCGTTGGTGACACCGGTGCTGCCAGCCCGCTACTCGGTTTGATTAACGTGCTTGACCAGGCGCGTCCCGGTCAAAAAATCCTGCTGGTGTCTTACGGTTTTGGTGCCGGCAGCGACGCAATCGCCTTGACAGTTACCCCTGCCATCGAGGCCTACCAAAAGCGCAACAAACCACTGCGCGAATCGCTCGAAAACAAGCTGTACGTAGATTACGGCACGTCGATCAAATACGAGTTCAAGTATTTGCGAGCTGACTACGCCCTCACCGCCTACCTCTGATTTCGCCTGTCTACGCAAGGAGCATGTACATGTGCGCACGTCGTGTTGCAATCGTTTCGGCCGCCTATACGCCGAAACCGGGAAGTTCCAGGGTCCGGCAGACGTTCAAGGAAATGATCGTCGAGTCGGCTTATAAAGCTATCAAAGACGCCAGAATGCATCCTCGGGAAATCCAGGGTGTGGCCTACGGTTATCACGGCGAGGGCATTTCGGAATATGGCGGTCTCGGGCCGACCATCTCCGACACTTTGGGCATCAGCCCGGCGCCGACGTTCATGAGCACCGCCAACTGCACCAGCAGTTCCGTGTCGTTCCAGATGGGCCATCAAATGATTGCCTCCGGGGAATACGATATTGTTCTGGTCGGCGGCTTCGAGAAGATGACCGACCACTTCAACTATGCCGAATACATCGGTTCCAGTACCGAATGTGAGTACGACTACTTCCTGGGTATTTCCCACACCGATGCTTTTGCCCTGGCGACGGCGGAATACTTTGAAAAGTTCGGTTATGCCGGACGTGAAGCTGATGTGTTGGCGACCTTTGGCCGGCAGATGCGTATTTATGCGCACAACACCCCGAATGCCACGCGCTTCGGCCATGCGATTCCATCTATCGACACCCTGAAAAACAGCGAAGCCTTTGGCTCGATGCTGGCTTGGGGTGAAGCGAGCGGTTGCGCGATTCTGGTCGCCGAACACCTGGCTCACAAATACACGGACAAACCAGTATTCGTTCGCGGATGTGCCTATACAGGCGTTTCCCATTACTTCGGCACGCGTTTTCACAACCCGACCCTGCATCACCCGGGACTGCCAAAAAATGTCGGCATGGCCGTCTCGGCCAACTCCATCGCTTGCGCTGAAATCGCCTATAAAAAGGCCGGAATCACCGCGAAGGATATCGATGTCGCGCAGGTCTACGACTTGCTCGGCGCGGGTCTGATCCAGATGGAATCGATGGGTGTCTGCAAGCAGGGTCAGGCCGGTGATTTTGTCCTGGAAGGCGGCATCAGTATTGACGGTCCGCTGCCATTGAACACCGACGGCGGCAACATTGGGCGCGGTCACGCGTCCGGTTGTGACGGCATTCTGCACATCACCGAACTGTTCCGGCAGTTGCGCGGTGAATCCGACAACCAGGTCAAGGGCGCGCGCATCGGCGTGTCGCAAAACCTGGGAGGTTATGCCGCCCACAACTCAGTGATCGTTCTTTCCAACGACTAAGGAGCCCGACCATGTCTATGTACCCCGAACAGATTCATCGGATGACCACTGCCAGCATGCTTCGCGAATGGCGAGAACACGGCGGCAAATATCGTCTGGAAGGCAGTCAATGCGAAGACTGCAAGGAAATCTTTTTCCCGCGTCGTACAGTTTGTGGCGCTTGCAATTCCCTCAACGTAAAACCGTACCGCTGCGCCCGCACCGGCAAGATCGAAGTCATGGCTCACGCCGAGAATCCGATCCTTGCCGCCATGGGCTACGGTGAAACAGTGCCTCGCTGCATGGCGATGGTTCGTCTGGACGATGGCTTGGTGATCGCGTCGGAAATCGTTGACATCACTCATCCGGAACAACTGAAAACCGGCGCGCCGGTACGCATGGTCGTACGCAAACATGTGCGCGAAAGCAATCTGGCCTGGCAATACGCCTACAAGTTTGTATTGGACGTATAAATAAAATCGTCGAGCGTTAGTTTCTGACGCTCGACGGTTTTAATATTAAAACAAGAACTGCGTTACTTATAAAAATACCTTACTCGCCAAAAGCTTTTAACCCTTGTTCCTCAGGGGGTAGCAAACTGCCGTTTTTTTAAATCGGGAATTATCCCAAAAACTATTTATTGGCTTTATATGGCCGAGGACTCATCATGTCGACTCTTTGTCTCCCGCACGTAATGTTCCCGAAAAACAAGATCACTCAGCAACAGATGATTGAACATCTGGAGAGCCTGCACGCCGACCATCCGCGCATGGCCGTGGCCAAGCGTATGATCCAGAATACCGAAGTCAACGAACGGCATTTGATCCTGCCGATCGACGAGCTGGCGGTGCACACCGGCTTCACTCACCGCAGCATCGTCTATGAGCGTGAAGCGCGCCAGATGTCTTCCGCCGCTGCCCGCCAAGCCATTGAAAACGCTGGCTTAACGACCAATGACATCCGTATGGTGGTGGTCACCTCGTGCACCGGTTTCATGATGCCATCGCTCACCGCACACCTGATCAACGATCTGGACCTGCCGACGTCTACCGTGCAGTTGCCGATCGCCCAGCTCGGTTGCGTCGCCGGTGCTGCAGCAATTAACCGGGCGAATGATTTCGCCAAACTGGATTCGCGTAATCATGTGTTGATTGTCTCGCTGGAGTTCTCGTCGCTGTGTTATCAGCCTGACGATACCAAGTTGCACGCGTTCATTTCCGCTGCACTGTTTGGCGATGCTGTTTCTGCCTGCGTATTGCGCGCTGATGATCAAGCGTCAGGGTTCAAAATCCGTTCCACCAACTCTTTCTTCCTGCCGAAGAGCGAGCACTACATTAAATACGATGTAAAGGACACCGGCTTCCACTTTACCCTGGACAAAGCCGTCATGAACTCTATTAAAGATGTCGCGCCGATTATGGAGAAACTCAACTACGACACTCTTGAACAGAACTGTGCGCAGAACGACTTCTTCATCTTCCACACTGGCGGCCGCAAGATTCTTGACGAATTGGTCCTGCAACTGGACCTTGCCTCGAACCGGGTTTCGCAGTCGCGCAACAGCCTCGCCGAAGCCGGCAACATTGCCAGCGTTGTGGTTTTCGACGTGCTCAAGCGACAGTTTGAGTCGGGTCTTAACTCCGGCGATGTCGGCATGCTGGCAGCTTTCGGCCCGGGCTTCACCGCCGAAATGGCCGTGGGTGAATGGGTAGCCTGATTCCCACGTTTGCCGGGGCTACGTTTGAGTCTGCAAGAAACCTTGGCGGTCTGTAGGACGCCAAGGTTTCTCGGCCTCTTTCGCAACCCTTCATTGCACCTGATTAATGGTTTCACATGGAGGATGAACGATGATCAGAGACAATTTCGCTACGCCGCCCAAGCGGCACTATGAACAACGGATGGTTTTGCTGCTGTCCTTGAGTTTCGGCCTCGTCGGGCTTGATCGCTTTATCATTCTGCCGCTGTTTCCCGTGATCATGCGTGACTTGCAACTGGATTATCAGGACCTCGGCATGCTGTCGGCAGCACTGGCCTTCGCCTGGGGCTTTTCAGCTCTTGGCGCGGGCTATGTGATTGATCGATTGGGTCGCAAGAACGCACTGGTCCTTTCAATTGCAGTGCTGTCGCTGCTCTCGGGGATGTCGGCTCTGGCCGGAGGACTTTTCGGGCTGGTGGTCATCCGCGGGCTGATGGGTCTCTGCGAAGGCGCGTTCACACCGACCAGTATCATCGTCACCGATGAGGTTTCGCATCCGCAGCGCCGCGGACAGAATCTGGGTTTCCAGCAGGCGTTATTCCCGATTCTAGGACTGTGCCTGGGGCCATTGCTGGCTGCCAGTCTGTTGGAGCTATTCGACTCGTGGCGCATGGTTTTCGCGATTATCTCGTTGCCCGGTCTACTGCTGGCCGGCTATTTGTGGAAAATCTATAGACCGGCGTCCTTGCCGGCACATCAGCAACCCGCTTCAGGCAGGGGGTGGGCAAACTGGTTGAGCGCGTTCAAAAGCGGCAATGTCAGCCTGAACATCCTGATCATGTTTTGCATTCTTACTTGCCAGTTCGTGCTGTGTGCCATGTTGCCCAGTTACCTCACGGACTACATGCACCTTGAAACGCTGTCGATGGCCGTCGTGATATCCGCCCTTGGTGTTGGTGGTTTTATCGGTCAGTTGATCATTCCGGCGATGTCGGACCGACTGGGACGCAAACCGGTGGTCATTGTTTCCTTCATGACCAGCGCAACGTTGGTGGGGCTGTTGATCATCAGCCCGGCCATTACCGGGTTGTTATTTCTGCTGCTGTTCCTTTTGTCTTTTTTCAACTTCAGCCTGATCTGCATGACCGTCGGGCCGTTGACCAGCGAGTCGGTGCCACCTGCACTGCTTCCCACTGCCACCGGCATTGTCGTCGGCTTCGGCGAGATCCTTGGCGGTGGCGTTTCACCCGCCGTCGCCGGATACGCCGCGATGCATTTCGGCCTGCCATCGATTTTGTACGTCGCACTGGCCGGGAGCGTCGGCGGCCTGCTGTTGTCGCTGGGTCTGCGCGACAATCTGCAACCCCTCCCTGCCCTGTCAGCCGCGAACGCATTGCCGATCAGCCTACCCCTCAAGGATTAGAGATCATGGGATATTATTTGATGTTGCTCGACCTTTGCCAGCATGAACACCGAGGCATCGGTGTGTTCGACTTCCAGACAGGCCAGAGCCTGCGCATGTTTCCCGAGCAGGGCGGGCTGTATGAAACATTGCAGTATTGCAGTCGCTGGCATCGCGGCTGGGCCGAGCATCTCAAGCATCTGCCCGCCAGTGACAGCACCCAGGACATCGACCTGCAGCCACCACTCAAACCCGGCAATAATTTGCTCGCCCAGGTCAGCACGGTCAACCTGACGATGTCGACAAAGCAGGCGTGGAGTTACAAAGGCAACGGCAGTCTGCTGAAGACACAAGGCGAGGCGCTCAACATCCCTTATCAGGCGCTGAGCATTGCCAGTGAACCGGGAATCGTCTGCATTTATATGGTCGACTCCTTCGGCAAACTGCACTTTGTCGGATTCACCATCGGTAACGAAGTGCACGATCCACTGCTCGGCAACCTCGACTCGCCGGACGCCAACCAGGCGTGTCTTCGCGAATGCGCACTGGCTCCGGCAATGATTCTTGGAGAGTTGCAGTGTCGATTGTCGATCAACGCTCGTATCGAGCGTCAGGACAGGCAAATCTCCTATCGCGAGTACGATATCGATCTGAAGGAATGGCACTCACTGCGCAAATACACCCAGGCATTCCTCGAACAGCACGAACAGTTCCTGCAGCCAGGCATGGTCCACTACGCGTTTCATGGCCTGGGCCATCCTGACAGCGAACCCCCGCTGCAACACGGTGACTGGCTCGATCTCGATTGCCCGGAACTGGAGTTGGGCCTGAGCAATCGCATCGTCGAAGAAGAGTTGTTGCATCTGTGCCCGCTTGATAAACGCACGCTTGGAGCGGGTCTGCCCCCGCGGGCGACGCGACTGCATCAGCGCTGCAACGACCCGAACTTGCTCAAGCGCAAATAACGCTGATAGATCGCTATCGGGCGCCAGTTCACCGGCCTCGATCGCGGTTTGCAGGCGCGCCTCCAAGTCATCAGGGTCGTTGAGCAAATATCGCGCAATTGACGATATTCGCCACTCGGCTCTAAAAATCCACAGTCGCCGACAACAGATAAGTTCTCGGTGTCGACAGGGTCAACCCCGGTTCACTGTCATCCGAGGCCCCCGCCGAACTCCAATAACGTTTATCCAGTATGTTCTCGATATTGGCGCGCAAGGTGACGGTTTTCTGATCGACTTTGAACGCGTAACGCGTGCCCACATCGAAGCGCTCCCACGAGTCGATCTCCTTCTCGTTGGACTGATCCAGATACTGCGAGCTGGAATAAATCCCGCGCCCGGTCAGCGTCAGTCCCTGCACAGTCGGCACGTCCCACTCGGCGCCCAGATTGACGTTGTACTTCGGGGTCGCCGGCGCGCGATTGCCGTCGAAGGTGCCGTTGGTGGTTTTGGTCAGTTCGCTGTCGATGAACATCACACCGCCCAACAGCCTGAAGCCTTTCAGCGGCTCGCCGAACACGCTCAGTTCTACACCGTCGTTCTGGCGCTTGCCGTTGGGGCCGAAGACGCGTGTTGTGGCATTGGTTTCGTAGGCGGGTTGTTTGATCCGGAATACTGCTGCGGTCAACGCGTAAGAACCGGCGTCGTACTTGGCGCCGACTTCAACCTGGCGACTGATGAACGGCGGGAAGATTTCGTCCTCGTTGATCGAGGTCGATGGGGCGATCTTGCCTTGGCTGAGACCTTCCATGTAGTTGGCGTACAGCGACAGTTTGTCGGTCGCCTTGAACAGGATGCCGCCCGAGGGCGAGACTTTTTCCTCGTCGTAGGCCGTGTCGCCTTTGACGTCATCGCTCCAGTCATCGACTTTCACCCGTTGCCAGCGGGCGCCCAGCGTCAGTAGCAGTCGATCATCGAAGAATCCCAGCGTGTCGGATAACGCCACCCCACTGAAGCGATTCTCGGTGTAGACCTTGGCGTCATTGCGCGTTGGCGTACCGGGTTTTGCCGTTTCTACCGGCTCATACAGATTGCTGCGACCCGCCGCATAACGCGCGCCACCGTTCTCGAAATCCATATAGAAATAGTTGGCCGCCAGATTGACTTCATGGCTCACCGGCCCGGTGTGGAACCAGTTGCGCACACCCGCCGTGGCCGTGCGCACATTCTCGTCGCGGGTGAAATCGCGCGGCAGAACGCTGAAATCACCGGCGTCGTTGGTCACGGAAACGGCGTGGCGCAAGAAGTCATGATTACTTTTGCGCGCACCGACGCCGCCGTACAGCATCACCGATTCATTGACGTCGAACTCAGCGTTGAGCGTGCCGAAGGTGTCCTCGGTTTTCGCCTGGCTCCACGGTTGCGCGTAGTTGCGATGCACATTGTTCGCGCTTGGAACCTTGGCATTGGCCGCAACCTGCACGCGTTCCTGCGGCGCATCGGTGTCGCGTTCGGTGTGGCCGATATCGGTCGAAAGGCGCAAGCGTTCACCGCGAAAATCCAGGCCGAGCACGGCCATGTCGCGGTCGACGCTCTGATGGTCCCACTCCGTGTCACCGGACTGTTTAACCCCGTTGAAGCGCAATCCAAACTGGTTGTCTTCGCCAAAACGGCGACCGACATCCACGGCGCCACCGACCTGATTGTTGGAGGCGTAATTGGCGGTCAATGAGGTGATCGGCTGGTCGCTGGCGCGCTTGGGCACCACGTTGATCCCGCCCCCTACACTGCCCCGCGGGGAAATGCCGTTGATCAGTTGGCTCGGGCCTTTGAGGATGTCGACCCGATCGGCCATTTCCATGTCGATCGTGTAGGTCGGCAACACGCCGTAGAGCCCGTTATAAGACACATCACTGTTGAACAGACTGAAACCACGGATGGTGAACTGCTCATAGCGGCCGCCCGCCGGGTTGGTCGCGCGCACTGACGGGTCGCTGCCGATCAGATCACCCAGGGTGCGCGCCTGCTGGTTCTTCACCGCTTCGCTGGTGTAAGTGGTCATGCTGAACGGGGTTTCCATGAAGTCCCTGGCGCCCAGCAAACCCTGTGAGCCACGGCGCGCCACCTGACCACCGGCAAACACATCAGCCTCCGTTGTGCCGGTCGCACCTAGAATCGAAGTCGGCGCCAATTGCAGGCTGCTGCCCTCGGCGGCAGGAATCAGCGTGTAAGCATGATCGCCCAGCGCTTGCAGTTGTAGACCGGAGCCCAGCAACAAGCGGCTGAACCCCTCCTCCACGGCGAACTCACCGGACAATCCGTTGCTGTTGCGGCCACTCACCAGCGCCGGATCCACCGACAGATTGACCCCGGCCAACCCGGCAAAACGCGTCAGCGCGGCACTCAAACTGCCGGCGGGCACCTGATAACTGCGCCGGGCGGCGTCATCGGCCCAACTGGATTGAATCAACACAGGGCTGGCACTCAGGCTCAGCACGAAGCTCAACTGCAACAACGGACGCAAACGACCTGGAAATACTGCGGGCATTGGAAGAAGCTCTCGATTTTGTTCACTTGCCTGGAATGACCAGCGAGGCGAAAAAAAGGGACAGGCTTCAGACGATATTTTTTCGCGGCGTCAGCGTGACCCAGAAACGCGTGCGCGAATGCACCTCCAGCGGCAGGCTCGCGGCGAGCAGCGCCAGCACTTTATCGGTGTTGTCGAGACGGAAACTGCCGGTGATACGCAGACTTTCCAGGGCCGGCTCCCAACGCAAAAGCCCTGAGCGATAACGGCTCAACTCGCGCAAGAAGTCGCCCAGTGGCTGGTTTTGCGCCATCAATACGCCTTCGCGCCAGCCGGGCATTTTTGCGTCGAACGCCGAGACCGGGCCGGCACCGGACGCTTGCAGATTGATCTGCTGCCCGGCCTGCAACAGCAACGCCGGCCCGTGCAACGGTTGCAACTGCACCGAACCACTGACCACCGCAACATTGCACTCACGCTCATTGAGGCGCACACAGACTTCGCTGCGACTGAGCATGATCCGGCCGTAAGGCGCATTGATCGTCAATGCTGCGCCGCCGAGCACATTGAGCGCCATTTCACCGCGCACCAGCGTCAATTGGCGGCTGGCCAGATCGACGTTCACCGCGCTCGCGGTATTGAGTTGCAGGATGCTGCCGTCTGCCAACAGTGTCTGTTTGTGTTCGCCGGTGTCGGTCTGCAAATCGGCGCGCCACACGTCGAGCGGCAACTGGCGACTGATCAACCACGCCGTCGGCACCAGCGCCGCCAGACCCAGTGCTCGCTTCAGTGCCGCACGCCGCGCCAGATCAGGGCGATCCAGCGTGGCCATGGCCAATTCTGCCGACAGGCTGGAAAAGCGCTGGCGCAGCGATTGGATCTTCTGCCAAGCGTTTTCATGGCGGCTATCGCTGTCTCGCCAATTCTTCAGCTGCACGTGATCGGCTTCACTGGCCTCGCCGGATTCGAGCAACGCTAACCACTGCGCGGCGGCACGCGCCACTTCCCGCGCCTCGGTGCCGGGCGCCACGCGCATCATAGATCCAACATCAAGCAATGCTCGTAAGCCATTGCCATATAACGTTTTACGGTGCGCTCCGAGACCTGTAGACGCTCGGCGATTTCACGGTAACCGAGGCCTTCGAGCTGACTCCAGAGAAAGGCGCGACGCACCGCTCGCGGCAAACCGTCGAGCAATTCGTCCAGCGCTTGCAGGGTTTCCAGCAGCACCCAACGTTGCTCGGGCGAAGGCACGCATTCTTCGGGCAATTGCGCGAGGGCTTCGAGATAGGCTTTTTCCAGGCTGCGGCGGGTATAGAAATTGCTCAGCAGACGTTTGCCGACGGTGAGCAAATACGCGCGCGGCTCGCGCATGTCGGCGATCGGTTGGGCACTGCACAATACGCGTAGAAAGGTGTCCTGACTGAGATCAGCTGCATCCCACGCATTGCCCATGCGCCGCCGCAGCCAGGTTTCCAGCCAGCCACGATGATCGCGATACAGTTCGTGCAGGTGCTGCGGCGATGGCGTCGCTGCGTCAGTCATCTAAAGAGGCCCTGGGCGAAGTCGGTTTCAAATGAGACTGATTCTAATTAACTTAAACCTCGACACAAAGGTCTTTCTCGTGCACAGGCAAGACAGGCGCGGCCAACCGCAAGATCAGTCGCGCCCTCCTCTCAACTGATCATCAGTGCGTTGTAGTCCGCGCTCAGCGACTCGAGGTGAGCCTGATAACGGCCCAGCAGCGAGGTCAGATCGCTTTGCACGTAATCAGTGCCGTGGAGTCGTTCAAGCGCCATCGCAAAGCCTTTCCAGACATTGGCAACCGCCATGATCTCCTCCCCCGCGACCCTGCGCAGACGACTGACGTCGACCACCGCTTGCGCGTCCGCCAAGACATCTTCGGCCATTTGCAGGTCGTCGTTCAGCCCGTCCATCAACTGCGCGATGCTCTCGATTTCCTTGTCCAGATTGTTCCGCGAGGTCGCCAGTTCGCTGTACTTGATGCCTTCGGAGACGACACCCAGCACTTTGCGAACCAGTTCAATACCCTGCTTGACCGCCTCCTTTTTCGGATTCTCCATGTCGATGTCGTCCAGCGCTTTGCCGCTGGGAATGTAGTTCTTGTACATGTCGGCCAGATTGAACTCGCGGATCACATCCTGCGCCTTGACCAGAACGTCACGCTGCTCCTGACACTTCGCCTTGTTGGCGCAGTGCTCGCTCAGTTGCGCCAGAATTCGCGCCTTGCGCAGCTTGGCCATGTTCAATGGCTCATCCGCGCGCCCGTCGATTTCGACCTTGTAGACACTGCACACGTCGCGTTCCAGGTGCTGCGCACAATCAATGAAGCGCGCCTCAACCCGCGCCAGCATTGCCTCGACGTTGCCCTTGATATTGCCGATTTCAGCGCTGACCATCTCGCGGTCTTCCGTGCTCAGATCGTTGCGGCCCAAGGCTTCACGCAACTCCAGCAACGCTGCGAAGTAGCTGTCCCCCGATGCAGCGCTCAACGCGGTGAGCAAGACCGGGAAGGACTCGCGCAGGGTTTGATCGGTGTTGTTCAGGTAAGCGCTGACGTTCTGTGCTCTTTCTTGCAGGACGTCGTCGTGTTCATTGCGAAATCGCGCCAGCCGCGAAATATCGCGAATGGTCTGGACGATTTTTTTAACGTCGAATGCCGGGATGTGTTGGGTATTGATAGATGTCACGCCGTTCATGGCAAATCTCCTTGAGTCAGTCGGCAATCAATGAAAGCTCTTTTTGTATTCGTCCAGGGCGTCATTGAACGTGGCCACCAATTCACCCGCCGTGTTTTTCACGTCACGCCATGGATCGATCACCAGCGCGAACTCGGCGACAAAAGACGTCAGGCGCAAGGCATCGTCGATGCGCTCGAATTGCTGCGCCGACGCATCGACCTTGCTCAGAATGGTTTGCCACATGGTGTTGAGGATGTTCAGTGCCGCTTCGGCGCCGGCCATGCGGATGCCGATGTCACCGAAATTCGACATTGAGCTTTCGATGGCGCTTTGCAGGTTTTCCTTGCCGCTGACCGACGCTTCCAGCGCATCGACCTCGGTCTTCAGCGCGTTGCGTTCCTTGCGTGCGGTCTCGGCTTTCGGGCCGAAGATCGAGCCGGAAATCGGCCAGAAAATCGGCAATCCACCGGAAAAAGACATTCCCACGTAGTAGTCGTAATCCTTGTCCAGCTGGATGATCCGGGCTTTTTTGTCCTTGATGGTTTGCTTGCTGCTGGCGATCGACTCCACCAGGTTATTGCGCTCCATCAGGTCATATTTGCCCTTCACTTCCGACTGCAAACCGAATACACGCTTGCCGCTCGACAGGTCGCCACCGGCGAGTTCTATCTTGAAGTTGGATATCCGCTCCTTGAGCTCTTTGGTCGCACCCTGCTGACGCTGAATATCGACGCGCATCAGCTTGATGATGTCGGCCACCGCCGAAGCCACTTCGCCATCGTCACTGGTGTATCTGATACCGGCCAGGTCATTGCCGGACATCTGCCCAAGCGTGGTTCTGACGCGGTCCATGATCGGCATTTCCTTGATCACGGAAATGATTTCACCGCCGCTGCTGACGATGTTTTTGGCGGCGGAGGCGAGATCGATGCTTTGCTGGATGATCTTACTTTCCACGGCATCCCAACTGGCGGCGTGGATGCGGATTTTCTTGAACAGCACCTGAATATCGGCAGGTTCAAGGCCGGCGACGTCGATCTTCTTGTACTTGAGATACGACTCGACTTCCGCCAACTCGCCCGGCAGCGACAGGCCTTTCTTCACGTACTGCTTGATCTTGATCACGTCTTCTTTGGTCAGGATCCCGGCGTCGCGTGCCACGCCTGGGTATTGACCGGAAATAAGATGTAGGACTGCCTGCGGGAGATTATTGCTGCTTTCTGTATCGCTCAATGGAACAGCCATCGGATAACCTCGGTTCATGAAAGACGACGCACCATTGCGTCGGCCAGCAGAACGCTAGATGACGTTTTTGCATGGCTCCAAGGAATCAATCGACTTTATGAGTGTGCGGCAAGCTATTGATTTAAAAAGAATCGTGACGCAGAGATGGTTGCCTTGGAAACATCGAGCTACATCTACCGGAGATGTCCTACACCGAGGGATTACAAACAAAGCGCACAGTCGAAACAAAAACGCTCGATACGTCGAGCGTTTTATTTATGCGTACGTTTAAGCGTCTCGCTCGGCAACTCCTTGAACAACGCCCGATAACTGCTTGAAAAACGCCCCAAATGCCAGAACGACCACTGCATCGCCACTTCCGCCACCGTGGTTTCCGTGGGCCGGCACTTGAGCAATTCACGGTGCGCGCTGTTCAGGCGGCGCAGGCGCAACCAGTGGCTGGGTGTCATCCCGGTGTACGCCTTGAACGCTTGTTGCAGTTGGCGCAACGACACGCCGGCGACGTTGGAAAGCTCCAGGAGATTGACCGTGTCTTCCGGCGAATCAGCGGCCCATTCACCGACGCGTTTCATGATGGTTCGCTCTTCAGTGCGCCGCTGCAATCCTCCACCGTCCAGACACACCCGCGCATTGTCGAGGATGAACAGACAGTCCTCCAACAACTGACTTGCAAGAGCGTCTTTATCAAGCGGATCAATAGCTTGCGACAACTTCGTGAGAGTCGAGCTTAACCAGCGACTGAACAAGGCGTTCTGCCCGCAGTTGAGCTGGGTCATGAACAAGCCTTCGAGTTTCGCCACATCCAGACCGTGTTGGCGGACAAATTCCGGGCCGAAGACCACGGCGATTTCCTGGTAATTCTCCGGGGTGATCCAGATGTTGCGGCTCTCTTCATTGAGCAGGTACAGCGCGTTATCGCTGCGATCAAAACAGAACGCCAGCGCACCGGACGGCGCACTGAAATTCTGCTCGACCCGAGTGTTCATCTGCTCTTCATAGACCTCGACACCTTGCAAATCCAGATAGCGGATCTGCCCGGCGAAATGGCCTGGCGACATCTGTTGGTAATGCTGGACCCAGCCCGGTGTGGCACGGACCTGCTCGGCCACATCGGCGGTGTTGAATGCTTGAACCTGGAGCGGATTGCACGTTGTCATGGGGTGACCTTGCGCACTCTTTTGGTGCGCTTTGGTGCTGCTTAAAGTGGATAGATGGAACTGCAAGGCTCGCCCAAGATAGTCGTCAACGCGCCACAGGGGAAGGGGCGGAAGATGAAACCCGCCCTCCCCGGCGTCTATAAAACCAATAACGAGGTCTTTATGAATGCCCCTTTCGATCAGCTGTTCACGTGGCTGAAAGATCACAAGATTACCGAAGTTGAATGTGTGGTCAGCGACCTGACCGGCATTGCCCGCGGCAAGATCGCACCGACCAACAAGTTCCTGCATGAGCGAGGCATGCGCCTGCCGGAAAGTGTGCTGCTGCAAACGGTAACCGGGGATTTTGTCGACGACGACATCTACTACGACCTGCTCGACCCGGCCGACATCGACATGGTCTGCAAGCCAGTGGCTGACGCGGTCTACGTGATTCCATGGGCCATCGAGCCGACCGCCATCGTCATCCACGACACCTTCGACAAGTTCGGCAACCCGATCGAACTGTCGCCGCGCAACGTGCTGAAGAAAGTCTTGCAGCTGTACACCGACAAAGGCTGGAAGCCCATTGTTGCGCCGGAAATGGAGTTCTACCTGACTCAACGCTGCGAAGACCCGGACTTGCCGCTCAAGGCACCACTGGGCCGTTCGGGCCGCGCCGAAAGTGGCCGACAGTCGTTCTCCATCGACGCCGCCAACGAATTCGATCCGCTGTTCGAAGACGTCTACGACTGGTGCGAACTGCAAGGTCTGGATCTCGACACCTTGATCCACGAAGACGGCCCGGCGCAGATGGAAATCAACTTCCGGCACGGCGATGCGCTGGATCTGGCCGACCAGATCACGGTGTTCAAACGCACGATGCGCGAGGCCGCGCTCAAGCACAACGTCGCCGCGACGTTCATGGCCAAGCCGATTGGCGACGAGCCGGGCAGCGCCATGCACATCCACCAGAGTGTGGTGGAAATCGCCACCGGCAAACCGATCTTTGCCAACGCCGACGGGCAGATGAGCGAGCTGTTCCTGCACTACATTGGCGGCCTGCAGAAGTACATCCCGAAAGTGCTGCCGATGTTCGCACCCAACGTCAACTCGTTCCGCCGCTTCCTGCCGGACACCTCGGCGCCGGTCAACGTCGAATGGGGCGAAGAGAACCGCACCGTCGGCCTGCGTGTGCCGACCTCGAGCCCGGAAGCCATGCGTGTCGAGAACCGCTTGCCGGGCGCCGATGCCAACCCGTACCTGGCCATCGCTGCGAGCCTGCTCTGCGGCTACATCGGCATGGTCGAAAAGATCGAGCCGAGTGCCGGGGTCGAGGGCCGTGCCTACGAACGCCGCAACCTGCGCTTGCCAATCACCATCGAAGAAGCGCTGACGCAAATGGAAGAGTGCGAAACCGTCGCGCAGTACCTGGGCGACAAGTTTGTGCGTGGCTACGTCGCGGTGAAACGCGCCGAGCATGAAAACTTCAAGCGCGTGATCAGCTCGTGGGAGCGTGAATTCCTGATGCTGAGCGTCTAAGACCTTCGTTGTCAGTACCACCGCTATCGCGAGCAGGCTCACTCCTACATTTGGAAAGCGCTCACCTGTAGGAGTGAGCCTGCTCGCGATGGCGGCAGCTTAAACACTAGCGAACCACCTGAAAAATCCAAAAAATTAGAGGTGTCGAAATGCGTCTGTTGAAATCCGTACTCCCGGTCGCCCTGAGCGTTGTGTTCAGCGCCGTAGCCCACGCCCAACCCCAGGTCAGCGTCTACAACTGGACCGACTACATCGGCGAAACCACCCTCGCCGACTTCCAGGCCAAAACCGGGATCAAGGTGATCTACGACGTTTTCGACTCCAACGAAACCCTGGAAGGCAAACTCCTCGCCGGCCGCACCGGTTATGACGTGGTCGTGCCGTCCAACCACTTTCTCGCCCGTCAGGTGAAAGCCGGCGCGTTCCTTAAACTGGATCGCGAGCAACTGCCGAACTTCAAGAACCTCGATCCGAAGCTGCTCGAACTTCTGGAGAAAAACGATCCGGGCAACGCGCACTCGGTACCGTACCTGTGGGGCACTAACGGCATCGGCTACAACGTCGACAAGGTCAAGCAAGTGCTGGGCATTGATCACATCGATTCCTGGGCCGTGTTGTTCGAGCCTGAGAATCTGAAAAAGCTCAGCCAGTGCGGCGTGTCGATGATGGACTCCGCCGACGAAGTGTTCCCTGCCGTGCTCAACTACATGGGCATGGACCCGCGCAGCGAAAACCCGGAAGACTTCAAGAAGGCCGAAGCCAAGCTGCTGAGCATCCGCCCGTACATCACCTATTTCCATTCCTCGAAATACGTGTCGGACCTCGCCAACGGCGACATCTGCGTGGCCTTCGGGTATTCCGGTGACGTGTTCCAGGCCGCCAACCGCGCCAAGGAAGCCAAGAACGGCGTGAACATCGCCTACGC
The DNA here is from genome assembly GCF_016651275.1 of Pseudomonas sp. TH08. NCBI lineage: Bacteria > Pseudomonadati > Pseudomonadota > Gammaproteobacteria > Pseudomonadales > Pseudomonadaceae > Pseudomonas > Pseudomonas sp. TH08. Next base: position 297,080 of record NZ_JAEKEE010000004.1, read on the forward strand.
CATTCCGAAAGAAGGCGCCAACCTGTGGTTTGACCTGTTGGCCATCCCGGCCGACGCCAGCAACACCAAAGAAGCCCACGCCTTCATCAATTACCTGCTCGATCCACAAGTGATCGCCAAGGTCAGCGCGTCGGTCGGTTACGCCAACCCGAACCCGGCCGCCAAGCAGTACATGGATCAGGCACTGGTCAACAACCCTGAGGTTTATCCACCTCAAGCAGTTCTCGACAAGCTCTACATTTCCACCACCCCGCCCCAAGCGATCATGCGTCTGATGACCCGGTCGTGGAGCAAAGTGAAGTCGAACAAATGAATCAGCACACCCAAGAACACGCCCGCTCCTACTACGCTGCTTCGGCGCGGGCGACCACTCCCTATCCAGTGCTGGACGGTGACCTCAGCGCCGATGTCTGCGTGATCGGCGGCGGGTTCACCGGGGTCAACACCGCTATCGAACTGGCACAACGCGGGCTCTCGGTGATCCTCATCGAGGCGCGCCGGATCGGCTGGGGAGCCAGCGGTCGCAATGGCGGGCAATTGATTCGTGGCATTGGCCATGATGTCGACGGCTTCGCCAAGTATGTCGGGCAGGAAGGCGTGCGCTATTTGCAGCGCGCTGGCATCGATTCCGTCGAGCTGGTGCGCCAGCGCATCGGCGACAACGGCATCGAGTGCGACCTGCGTTGGGGGTTCTGCGACCTGGCCAACACCACAGCGCAGTTCGATGCGTTCAAGGATGAATTGGTCGATCTCGCCGAACTCGGTTATGCCCACGAAACCCGACTGATCGGCCCGCAGCATATCCGCCAGCAAGTGGTCAACTCCGAGATCTATGCCGGCGGGCTGGTGGACATGGGCTCGGGTCATTTGCATCCGCTGGATCTGGTGCAAGGCGAGGCGCGACTGGCGGCATCCCTCGGCGTACGGATTTTCGAACAGAGCCAAGTGCTGGAGATCATCCACGGCGCGACGGTGCAGGTGCGTTGCGCCCGTGGCACGGTGCGCGCCGGCAGCCTGGTACTCGGCTGCAATGCGCATCTGGATGAACTCGAACAACGACTCAGCGGCAAAGTGCTGCCCGCCGGCAGTTACATCATCGCCACCGAGCCGTTGTCCGAGGAGCGTGCCGCGCAACTGATCCCCAACAATCTGGCGGTGTGCGACCAGAAAGTCGGCCTCGATTACTACCGGCTCTCGGCCGATCGGCGTTTGTTGTTCGGCGGTGCCTGCCATTATTCCGGGCGCGATCCTGCGGATATCGCTGCTTATATGCGCCCGAAGATGCTCAAGGTGTTCCCGCAACTGGCCGACGTGCGCATCGATTATCAGTGGGGCGGCAAGATCGGCATCACCGCCAACCGTTTTCCGCAGGTCGGCCGGCTCAAGCAACACCCGAACGTGTTCTATGCCCAGGGCTATTCCGGGCACGGCCTGAACGTCACCCATTGGTGCGCGAAACTGCTCGGCGAGGCGCTTCATGCCGGCCACAGCCAAGGCCTGGACGTGTTCAGTGGTGTGCCGCACATGACCTTTCCCGGCGGCCCTGCCCTGCGTTCGCCACTGCTGGCACTGGGCATGTTCTGGTATCGCCTGCGCGAACTCCTCGGCTGATCCCGGATCACCCGGGCCCTGTTGGAGCTGCCGCAGGCTGCGATCTCTTGATCTTTAAAAACAACATCAAAAGATCGCAGCCTGCGGCAGCGCCTACCGGTTCGGCTTTGGCATTCCCTACTTATTTGCTCTATCGCCAAGCACTTCTATATTGATGAAGTGCTTTTGCGTTCCTGACGCTCAGTGCCCCATCAATCGAGGAGGACATGGATGAAGTCGTCAGCCGCCGACGAGCCACGAGCACCGGGCCAGGCCCCGATCAAAACCCGCCGCTTTGGTATTTCACTCGTTTGGATCGTGCCGATTGTCGCCGTGCTGGTGGGCATCTCGCTGGTGGTGCACAACCTCCTGCAGGAAGGCCCGACCATCACCGTCAACTTCAAGACTGGCAGCGGTCTGACGGCGAACAAGACCGAGGTCAAGTACCGCAACGTGGTGATCGGCCAAGTCACGGATGTTGAACTGAGCGACGACCAGAAAAGCGTCAACGCCACGATCAAACTGGCCAAACAGGCCGAAACCTTCACCCGCGAAGATTCGCAGTTCTGGGTCGTGCGCCCACGGATCGGAGCCGGGGGCGTTTCCGGGATCGACACATTGCTTTCCGGCGATTACATCGGCGCCGACATCGGCCAGTCCAATGGCCGCGCCAAATACTTCAAAGGTCTGGAAAACCCGCCACCGATTACCTACGGCGAACCCGGAAAGCGTTTCATGCTGCACGCCCCGGACCTGGGCTCACTGGACATCGGCTCGCCGGTTTACTACCGCAAGATCCCGGTCGGCCAGGTCGTTACTTACGCCCTCGACCCGGATGGCAAGGGCGTCAATATCGAAGTGTTCATCCACGCGCCAAACGATGCCTTTGTCACCGAAAACACCCGTTTCTGGAACGCCAGCGGCATTGATATCAATGTCGGCGCCAACGGTTTTGCCGTGAAAACCGAGTCGTTATCGACCTTGCTGGTCGGCGGTATTGCCTTCCGTGCGCCGGACTACAGCCCCAACGACGTTGCCGCCGCCGACGACAAGGATTTCGATTTGTTCGCCGACCAGCAAACCGCCCTCGCCCCGCCCAACGGCAAGGCGCAATACCTGAGTTTGCGCTTCGATCAAGCCATGCGTGGGCTGAAGGTCGATGCCCCGGTCGAGTTCCTCGGCATGGAAATTGGTCGAGTGGTCGCAATCAATCTTGATTTCGACCCGCAAAAACGCAGTTTCCCGGTCAACGTCGGCATCGTCATCTATCCGCAGCGCCTCGGTCTGGCCTATAAAAAGATGCTCACCACCTTCAAGCACGATCCCAACGACGAAGCCGCCGGCATACGCCTGATGGGCACTTTCATCGACAATGGCCTGCGGGCCCAGGCCCGCAGCGGCAACCTGCTTACCGGGCAGCTGTACATCGCCCTGGACTTCTTCCCGAAAGCCGAAAAAGTGGCGTTTGATCCGACCCTGCGTCCGGTGGTGATCCCGACCGTTCCGGGCAGCCTCGAACAGTTGCAGGAAAAACTCGAAGCGGTGGTCGACAAGATCAACAAACTGCCGGTGGACCGCATCGCCAACAACCTCGACAGCAATCTGGTCGAACTGCGCAAAGGCCTGACCCAGTTCAACGCCAGAACCTTGCCCGGTGTGCAGAACACCCTTGCCGATGTCAGCAAGACATTGCAGTCCGCCAGCTCGACCCTGGCCGAAGACTCGCCGCAACGCGAGAAGCTCAACGAAACCCTCGACGAACTCGGACGCATGTCGCGCTCCCTGCGTGAACTCTCGGATTACCTCGGTCGCCACCCGGAATCGCTGATTCGCGGTCGCCCCGACAACGCGGCGCCACTGGATCTGAAAGGCCCGCCACGCAATTGAGCACAGGAGCTGAACCATGGCTTTACCGCTAAAGATCACCGTGCTCGCTGCGTGCATGCTGCTGGGCGCCTGCCGTAGCGACCCGATCAGCTTTCACACACTGACGCCGGTGCAACTGGGCAGCACCCGCGCTGGTGCGCAGATCCCGATTGAAGGCATCAGCGTGCCGCCGCAGGTCGACCGCCCGCAAATTGTCATCCGCCAAGGCAACAGCGGCCTGGCCATCCTGGAAACCCAATGGTGGGGCGCGAGTCTCGCCGATGAGTTGCGCAGTGCGCTGACCGATCAGCTGAGTAATACCAGCGGTCGCGGCAACGTCTCGGTGCGTATTGATGTGCAGCGCTTCGACTCGATCCCCGGCCAATACGCGCTGATCGATGCGAAATGGCGCTTGCGACCGCTGGGCGATGGCGACAACGGCCTGTTGACCTGCCGATCCACTCTGCAAACGCCATCAGGCCCGAGCATTGATGAGTTGGTCAGCGCCCAGCAGAACAACGTCAAGCGTCTGGCCGCGCTGATCAGTCAGGCGGCCGGCAACTCGCGCGGGTGTCCGCCAACGCCTTGAGCGTGCAATTAGCCTGGATACTGACGTCTTCAGGCTTGCGTGCGAGCATCATTCATTCATTCAGCTTTGACTCGACACTCGATGTTTGTTGAACCCACCCGCAAACAAAACTGCATTTGAGTTTGTTTATCAAATGTCCGCTTTAGTTGTGCCCGGTAACTTCCGGCAATATTTTCACATCTTCTTCACTGCCCCGCCACGCCCCCGAACGTAGTGTTCAGCCTGCATTCAACTCGGTCGTCGTAAAGTCGCTCACAGCCTGAGCCTTACGTTGCGCTGAATGAAATACCGAACATTCAAAGGGGCAGGATTGTGGCGCCGTTATTTCAATTAAAAACTTTATTCAGATCGCCGCGAACCCTGCGTTTGCGTTTGTTACTGGCGTTGGCTTGTGTGGGGTTCGTGGCCATTCTGGTCAGTGGTTTCGTGTTCTGGCCACGTTCACCAGCCGATCTGGATCACGCGAACAGCCGCGTCACCGCCGAATGGATGCAGGCCTGGCAAGTCGGCGAAGTGGTTGCACTGGTGCGCCATACCGAACGCTGCGATCGCTCCGAGAATACTTGCCTGGGGCCGGCCGATGGCATCACCCACGTCGGCAGCGTCGCGGCGGCGGCCGTTGGCCAGGGCTTTCAGCAATTGGGCATGCAGCAGGCTCAAGTGCTGAGCAGTCCGCTGACCCGAACCGCACAAACCGCGCAATACATGTTCGGTCAGGACGCCAGCACGCAAGACTGGCTGGCCACCTGCGGCCCAGTGCTGCGCGATGAAGTGATCGCACACAAAACTGCCGGGCAGAATCTGGTGCTGGTTACCCACAGTGGCTGCATCAGCGACTTTGAAAAGCAGACCGGTTTCCCCATGCGATTGCCGCCGAATACGGCAGCGTGTTGCTGGTGCGCATTGACAGCCATAAACAACTAAACGTACTGGGCATTATTAATGTGCCGTTCTGGAAGACATTAAATCTTGCCCATGCGCAGAACTAACACCATTCAATTCAACGCTTCACCCCCGACATTTCTTTCGCGCCAAGGTCCAGTCATGACGTCTGATAACAAACCGCTGCGCCACGCTGCCCGGCATTTATCGCCAGCCCCGTCGATAATCGAGCGCTGGGCCATCCCGGGGCTGATTTTCGCCTTCGTGCTGTTTTATCTGTTGCCACTGATGAGCCACGGTTTGTGGATCCCCGATGAAACCCGCTATGGCCAGATCAGCCAGGAAATGCTTCTGAGCGGCAACTGGGTTGCGCCGCACTTCATGGGCATTCGCTACTTCGAAAAACCGATTGCCGGTTACTGGATGATCGCCATCGGTCAGGCGATTTTCGGCGACAACCTGTTTGGCGTGCGCATCGCTTCGGCCCTGAGTACCGGCGCCAGCGTCTGGCTGACTTACCTGATGGCGCGGCGTTTGTGGAACAGCCCGCGCATCAGTGCCGCCTGCGCCTTGCTGTACATGAGTTTCGGCCTGATCGCCGGCCAGGCGGGTTATGCCAACCTCGATCCGCAGTTCACCTTGTGGGTCAACCTCAGTCTGGTCGCGGTGTGGTTTGCCATCGACAGTCCTACAACGCGCGCACGGCTGGGCAGTTGGGCCATGTTGGGCGCGGCGTGCGGCATGGGCCTGATGACCAAAGGGTTTCTCGCGCTGTTGCTGCCGGTACTGATCGCCGTGCCCTACATGATCTGGCAGCGGCGCTTCGGCGAATTGCTGCGTTACGGCCCCGTCGCCGTACTGGTCGCGGCGCTGGTGAGCGTACCGTGGGCGCTGGCCGTGCATTATCGCGAGCCGGACTTCTGGCGGTTTTTCTTCTGGCATGAACACATTCGCCGGTTTGCCGCGGGCGACGATGCCCAGCATGCACGACCATGGTGGTTCTATCTGCCGTTGTTGTTCGCCTCGACGTTGCCGTGGGCGATGTTGCTGCCCGCGGCGCTGGTCCGCACCTGGCGCGAAAAACGTCAGCCGAAAATCGCCTTCCTGGCGCTGTGGTTTCTGCTGCCGCTGGCGTTTTTCAGCCTGAGCAGCGGCAAGTTGCCAACCTACATAATGCCGTGCCTGCTGCCGCTGGCCCTATTGATGGGGCACACCGTGGTCAGTTGGCTGGAGCAACGCAACACCCGGGTTTTACGCCTCAACGGCATCATCAACACGGTGCTGGCGAGTGTCGCGCTGGCTGCCCTTATCTATCTGCAAGCCAGCAAAGATATCTACGAAAACACCGAGATGTTCAGCCTGTCACTGGTGTTTATCGTGCTGATCGGCTGGATCATCGCCAACGCCCTGCAAGTCATGCGGCCACTGACGTTGTGGGCGATGCCAGCGCTCGGCATCGGTTTGTTGATCGCGTTGCTGCCGGCAGCGATGCCAGCGCAGATCGTCGACAGCAAAATGCCAGACCAGTTTATTGCCGAACATCAGCAGGCGTTGAGCGAAACCTCCTCGCTGCTGAGCAATGACCTGGGCGCTGCCTCGGCACTGGCGTGGCGCTTGAAGCGGCCACAAGTGGACTTGTACAACACCGTGGGCGAACTGAAGTACGGCCTCGACGATCCGGCGATGGCTGCACGCAAAGTCGGCATGGACGATGTCGGGCAATGGATGACCGAAGCCCGCAAGAAAGGCTCGGTCGGTGTGCTGATGCGCGTCAACAGTACCCAGGAGGCCCAAGAGCTTGAGTTGCTGCCGGTGGACGGCAAGCACTACCAGCGTGGCAACCTGCAAATCTACATTTTTGCCAAGAGCCAGCCATGACCGCGAAGGCAAATGAGCGCAAGGCGTTATTGCTTCTGCTGGCCGCCACTGCCCTGATGCTGTTGTTCGGGCTGGGCAGTCGCGAACTCTGGGGCGCAGAAACCCGCTGGGCCAACATCGCATTGCAGATGCTGCAAAGCAGCGACTATTTCGATCCTTATCTCAAGGGCGGGCCTTATTACGACAAACCCTTGCTGTCGTATTGGCTGATTACCGCCAGCGCTTGGCTGACGGGCGGTCTGGGGCCGTGGTCGCTGCGTTTGTCTTCGGTCATCGCCGCGTGGTTGAGCGTGTGGCTGGTGTATTTGCTCGGCGAGCAGCTGTTTCGCAAAGGCACTGGGCTGGTTGCCGGCTGGATGCTGGCGACGACCTTCTATTTCGTCTTCTGGGCACGGGTTGCGACGGCGGACATCCTCACCGTGTGCGGCGTGCTCGCGGCCGTCTGGTGGTATTGGCGCGGGCCAGACGACACCCGGCTCGGACGCTATGTGGTGTTCTTCGGATTGCTGTCGCTGACCTCACTGTTCAAAGGCCTCATCGGTTTTATCTTGCCGGGGCTGGTGTTGCTGCCCCACCTGCTCCATGACGGCCGCTGGAAACGCCACCTCAATCTGCGCCTGTGCATGGCGCTGCTGATTGCCGGGGCGTTTTACATGCTGCCGTTCCTGCTGTCCCACCTGTATGGCGCGCCGAACTACGGGGAGAGCGGCCTGGGACTGGTGCTGCGGGAAAACGTCGTGCGGTTTTTCCAGCCATTCGACAACATCGGGCCGATTTACACCTACTTGCTGTACTTACCGATTTACACCTTGCCTTGGGCCCCGTGCTGGTTGATTGCATTGTGGGTCGCGATAAAAAACTGGCGGCAGATCGAACCGAATACCCGCTGGCTGATTCAGGGACTTGCCCTGCTGTTGATCTTCTTCACCGCCAGCGGCAGCCGTCGCAGCTATTACGTGCTGCCATTGGTGCCGTTCGCGCAATTGCTCGGCGCCTGGTGGATCACGCGACGCATGGCCCTGCGCAACGTCGAAGGGCGCGGACTGACAATCGGCTTCGCTATCGCCACCGCTGTATTGGTTGGCGTACTCGGCGTGCTGTATCCCTGGACGAACAGCGGTGGCGGCGTGATCCGCTTTGGCGAAACCGTGCGCGAACAAGCCAGCAGACAGGCACCGCTGGATCAGTGGCGCATGGTCATGGTCGAGGTCGACAACAAAGTGCCGATGTACCTGCAAACCGGCGGTGCGCCTTTCTATTACGTGGCAGAAACCGCGGACTTCCCGCGCACCGGCAACAGCGCGGCGATGATCGCCTGGCTCGAACGCACCAGCGGCCAGCCGTGGAATCCGCAGCGCACCATCATCGTCGCTCAATACCGCAAGGGTGACCCGCTGCCGCTCGACTACCTCAGCGCCGACCACCAGGTCATCACCACCACCGCCACTCGCGGCGAACAAGTCTTCCATGGCCGCGAAGACCAGAGCGTCGCCTACCTCCCCAATCCCTCCTGAAAGCATGACGCTGGATGACGCACGGCAATCGTGCGTCGCCGAGTCGCTGCTAATCTGAATGGCAATGACATGTATTAACGGTTTGTTTGACGTTTTTTTCTCATTTGCTTCTCTACATTGCCGGCGGCCCAACATATGCAAATCATTCGCATTGAGGTCCGCGCGCGAATGCCTGCACATAACGTCTGAAAAATCAGGAGCGTTCTCGACATGAATCCACTGTTTCCGTCCTTTCTGAAGCGCGCGTTGCTGGCCACTGCCCTGCTCGCTGCCGGTCAGGCCTTTGCGGCCGACAGCGTTGGCCTGGTGGTCTACAACGCCCAGCACGAAAGCCTGACCAAGGCCTGGGTGGCCGGGTTTACCGAAGAAACCGGCATCCCGGTGACGATCCGCAATGGCGATGACACCGAGATGGGCAACCAACTGGTGCAGGAAGGCGCGGCATCACCGGCGGACGTGTTTCTCACCGAAAACTCACCGGCCATGGTCTTGGTCGACAACGCCAAGCTGTTTGCCCCGATCGCCCCGGCGACTCTGGAACAAGTCGATTCGGCCTACCGCCCGGCCCACGGCCAATGGGTCGGCATCGCCGCCCGCTCCACCGTGTTCGTCTACAACCCGGCCAAACTGGCTGAAAAAGACCTGCCAAAATCCTTGCTCGACCTTGCCAGACCCGAATGGAAAGGTCGCTGGGCCGCCTCCCCGGCAGGTGCTGATTTTCAGGCCATCGTCGCTGCCGTGCTGGAGCAGAAAGGCGAAGCCGCCACCCTCGACTGGCTCAAAGCAATGAAGACCAACGCCACCGTGTATCGCGGCAACAGCGCGGTGCTCAAAGCGGTGAACGCCGGGCAGATCGACAGCGGCGTGATCTACCACTATTACAGCTTCGTCGATCAGTCCAAGACCGGCGAAAACAGCAACAACACCAAACTGCACTACTTCAAGCATCAGGACCCGGGCGCGTTTGTCAGCACCTCGGGCGCCGGCGTGCTGGCCTCCAGCAAACACCTGCAGGAAGCGCAGGCATTCGTCAAATACATCACCGGTAAAGAAGGCCAGGAAATACTCCACAGCGGCACATCCTTTGAGTACGCCGTTGGCAAGGACGCGCAGTCCAATCCGCAACTGGTGCCCCTCAAAGACCTCGATGCGCCGAAAGTCGATGCGTCAAAACTCGACAGCAAAAAAGCCGTCGAGCTGATGACCCAGGCCGGAATCCTGTAAGTGCTCCCGGAAAACTTGCCGGCGCAAGTTGCTGCGGCCTCATCCGCCCACCTGCCCCGCAGCGCCCGCTCCCTCACAGGGCGCGGGCGCTCGTGGGTGGTGGCGTTGGCGATCAGCGTTTCACTGTTGTCGCTGCTGCCGATCGCATTTGTGATCGGTGTGTCGTGGGCCACCGGCTGGCCGACCATCGAAGCCTTGGTATTTCGCCCGCGGGTCGCAGAGTTGCTGATCAACACCGTGCTGTTGGTGCTGTTCACCCTGCCCCTGTGCATCGTGCTCGGCACCACGCTGGCGTGGCTGACCGAACGCACCAACCTGCCCGGCCGGCGCTGGTGGTCATTACTGGCCGTGGCGCCGCTGGCGGTGCCGGCGTTCGTCCACAGTTATGCATGGGTCAGTCTGATTCCCTCGATTCACGGTTTGCCGGCCGGTGTGCTGGTGTCGGTGATCGCCTATTTTCCGTTTCTCTATCTGCCGATTGCGGCGACCTTGCGGCGTCTCGATCCGGCCATCGAGGATGTCGCCGAATCCCTTGGCCTGAAGCCCTGGGCGGTGTTTTTCCGGGTGGTGTTGCCACAGTTGCGCCTGGCCATCTGTGGCGGTGCGCTGCTGGTGGGGTTACATCTGCTGGCCGAATACGGCCTCTACGCGATGATTCGCTTCGACACCTTCACCACGGCGATTTTCGATCAGTTCAAATCGACCTTCAACGGCCCGGCCGCGAACATGCTCGCCGGTGTATTAGCGTTGTGTTGTCTGGCGATGCTCACCGTCGAGTCCGCCGCCCGTGGCAAGGCACGGTATGCCCGCGTCGGCTCTGGCAGCGCTCGCGAACAACGCACCGTGCTGTTAGGCAAAGGCACCGTCGCCCTCGGCCTGAGCCTGCAAACCCTGACCTGTCTACTGGCCCTCGGCGTGCCGTTGCTGACGCTCGGCCGCTGGCTGATCGCTGGTGGCCTCGACGTCTGGGAAGGTGGCGAGCTCTTGCCTGCGTTGCTGCAAACCCTGTCGTTCGGCGTGGCTGGCGCGTTGTTGACCAGCCTGGCGGCAATTCCGATTGCGTGGCTGTCGATTCGTGCGCCGGGTAAATTGCAGCGCGTGCTGGAAGGCTGCAACTACATCACCAGTTCATTGCCGGGGATTGTCGTGGCGCTGGCATTGGTCACCGTGACCATCCACTACGCCCGGCCGATCTACCAGACGACCATCACCGTGCTGTTGGCTTATTTGCTGATGTTCCTGCCGCGCGCGCTGGTCAGCCTGCGCGCCGGTTTCGCCCAGGCACCGGTCGAACTGGAGAACATCGCGCAAAGCCTCGGCCGCTCGCCGCTGCGCGCGTTGTGGCTGATCACTTTGCGTTTGGCCGCACCGGGGGCTGCTGCGGGTGCAGCGCTGGTGTTTCTGGCGATCACCAATGAATTGACCGCGACCTTGCTGCTCGCCCCCAACGGTACGCGCACCCTCGCTACCGGCTTCTGGGCCATGACCAGCGAAATCGATTACGCCGCCGCCGCGCCTTATGCGCTGTTGATGGTTCTGCTTTCGCTGCCGCTGACGGCCATTCTCTATCACCAATCCAGGCGCACCGCTGGCCGATGAACGCACTCGAACTGATTTCCCTGAGCAAATCCTTTGGCGCACAGAAAGCGCTGGATAACATCTGCCTGACCGTCCCGACCGGTAGCCGCACGGTCATCGTCGGCCCCTCTGGTTCCGGCAAAACCACGCTGTTGCGGATGATCGCCGGTTTCGAATTTCCCGATGCCGGCAGCCTGACCCTCAACGGTCAGGTGCTAGTCGACAACAGCCATGCGGTGCCCGCCTATCAACGGCAAATCGGCTACGTGCCGCAGGACGGCGCACTGTTTCCGCACATGACCGTTGCCGCCAATATCGGCTTCGGGCTGGCACTGACGGGCACAGCGCGGACCGAGCGCATTGCGCAGTTGATGGACAGCGTTGCGCTGGACGCCAACATGGCGAGTCGCTGGCCGCATGAACTTTCCGGCGGCCAGCAGCAGCGGGTTGCGCTCGCCCGGGCGTTGGCTCAGCAGCCACGATTGATGCTGCTCGATGAACCGTTTTCCGCGCTCGACACCGGCCTGCGCAGCGCCATGCGCAAAATGGTCGCACGGCTGCTCGAAGGCGCTGGCGTGACCACCATTCTGGTGACCCACGATCAGGGCGAGGCGTTGTCGTTTGCCGACCAACTGGCGGTCATGCGTGCCGGGCGGCTGGTGCAATCGGGGCATCCGATGGACCTCTATCGCTACCCGGACGACGAACAGACCGCGCACTTCCTCGGTGAAGCCGTGGTGATGCCTGCCCACATCGAATCCGGCGTGGCTCACTGTGACCTCGGCCCGGTGCCGGTGAACAGCAACGGCTTTATCGGCGATGCGCAGATCATGCTGCGCCCCGAGCAACTGCAAGTGTCCGACGCAGTGATCGGCACCCAAGGCTGTCACGCCGTGGTCACTGAACGCGACTTCGCCGGCAACACCTGCACACTGACGGTCGAACTCTGCTCAGCCACCCAGCAGCGCTCAGGCCGTTCGCTGCTGGTGCGCAGCTCCGGCATGCACGCGCCATCGGCCGGCAGCGCTGTGCAGCTATCGGTGCTCGGCGCCGCCCATGTATTGGATATGCCCTGATCAGAGATCGAAACGATCCACCGCACGCCGCCGCTCGTTGTCGTCCCGCACATCGTAGTTGGCGGTGGTCTGGATATTGCTGTGGTGCGCCAGCTTCTGCGCGATCGACAGATCGTGCTCTTCGATGACCCGCGTGATGAACGAACGACGGAAGTCGTGGGGCATGATCTTCACCCCGACCTGTGTACCGCGCTGGCGAGCGATGTAGTAGATCGCGTGCTTGGTGATGCGCTCACGGGTGATATGGCTACCGCGACGAATGCGGTTGAACAGAAACCCATCGTCACTCTCGCCTTCCTTGAGCTGCGAACGACGCAGTTCCAGCCAGGCATCGAGTTTGGCGAAGGCCCAGGCGGGCGCGTACTTGATCAGTTGCTTGTTGCCCTTGCCAGTGACGGTCAGGCTGCGTTCGCGGAAGTCGACCTGATCCAGATCCAGGTCCACTGACTCCGACTTGCGCATCCCGGTGCCATACAGCAGCGCAATCACCGCAGCGTCGCGCAGCCCTTGCGGTCGCGGGTCAGCGGCGCAGACTTCCATCAGCTCGTGAATCAGCGTGCGCTTCAGATTGCGTCCTTGCGACAGGCGTGTCCCGGCAATGCCTTTCACCGAGCGCATCTTCAACAGGTGATCCTGACTGATCAGGCTCATGCGCCAGGCTTCGTTCATGACCCCGCGTACCGCATTGACATACAGCGAAGAAGTATTCGGCGCGTAATTGTCTTCGCGTAAAGCGGCGACCAAGGCGACAACATCTTCAGGTTGTAATGCATGCCAGGGAATGTCCTCGACATTCATGTCTTCAAAACCGAGGCGGTCGGCAGCGTCTTGCAAGACATAACGCATGGTCAGTTGGCTGGAAGGCGCCAGGCGCGCCAGATACAGCGTCATCGGATTGGTTTTGCGGGTTTCCTGCGGGACAGCGGACAAGTCAGTCAAACGTAAAGGCCTTGAGTAAAAACAATTCAACACAACAACTAACAACTGCAACATTCCCCGTCTAAAGGGAATACTTCTGTAGGACTTTTCTACTAAGAATGACGATAAGCGGTAGAAGTCTGAACAGCGGCTGTATGAGTTTCAGATAAACGATTCGCCGACCGGTTTTTCATGTTCCTTTCACAAAAACGGGCATAACCTTAATTCCAACAGATTCCGTGTCGGCCCTGCCCAAACTGCCGCGCGAAGCCACAAAAGTCAACCAACCCCCGACGGTAAGTCTTCTCGGCAACTTATTGATGCAAGGCTGTTTTTTGCGTCTACGCTGAAGCTGGACCCTGTTTAAAGAGTTGGTTTTCTTCTGATTGTTTGTGATGAGGTGTCCATGAGTCAGGCGTTTCTCCCCTTCTCTCGCCCCAGTATCGGCGAAGAAGAAATTGCAGCCGTAGAACAAGTACTGCGTTCCGGCTGGATCACCACCGGGCCAAAAAACCAGGCACTCGAAGAACAATTCGCGCAGTACGTTGGCTGCCGGCATGCCGTGGCACTTTCTTCGGCCACCGGTGGCATGCACATCGCCCTGTTGGCATTGGGCATTGGTCCGGGCGATGAAGTCATTACTCCTTCGCAAACCTGGGTTTCGACCGCCAACATGATCTCGCTGCTCGGCGCCAAACCGGTGTTTGTCGACGTCGACCGCGACACCCTGATGACCGACGCCGGGCGCATCGAAGCCGCGATCACCCCGCGCACAAAAGCGATCATCCCGGTGCATTACGCCGGTGCCGCGTTTGATCTCGACCCGCTGTATGCGCTGGCCGACAAGCACGGCATCGCGGTGATCGAAGACGCCGCCCACGCCGCCGGCACCCGTTACAAGGGTCGCCACGTCGGATCGCAGGGCACGGCAATCTTTTCCTTTCACGCGATCAAGAACATGACCTGTGCCGAAGGCGCGATGTTCGTCACCGACGACGAAGCCCTGGCCAGTCGCGTACGCATGCTCAAGTTTCATGGCCTGGGCGTTGACGCCTACGATCGCCTGACCGGTGGCCGCAAGCCGCAGGCACAGGTAATGGAGCCCGGTTTCAAATACAACCTCGCCGACATCAACGCCGCGATCGCACTGGTGCAACTGGAACGTCTGGAGGCGATCAACGCCCGCCGCACTGAACTGGCCAGCGCCTACCGGCAAAAACTCGAAGGCCTGCCGGTACAACCGCTGGCTGTGCCGGACTACGCGCAACAGCACGCCTGGCACCTGTTCATCCTGCGCATCGACAGCGAGCGCTGCGGCATGGACCGCGAAGCCTTCATGAAAGGCTTGCAGGACCAAGGCATCGGCACCGGTATCCATTTCATCGCCACCCACCTGCACACCTGGTACCGCCAGCGTGATCCCGACCTGTATCTGCCCAACACCGAATGGAACTCGGCGCGGCTGTGCTCGATTCCGTTGTTCCCCGACATGACCGATCAAGACCTTGATCGCGTGGTCGGGGCCATCGCCAACCTTATGGACAAACGCCCGTGAAACCTTACCCAATCCGCTGCGTGTCGATCGTCATCCCGGTCTACAACGAACAGGACAGTCTGCCGGAACTGCTGCGCCGCACCGAAGCGGCGTGCCGGATGCTGCGTCACGACTTCGAGATCGTCCTGGTCGATGACGGCAGCCGTGATGAGTCCGCCAACCTGCTGGAGGAAGCCGCCAGCCGTGAAGACAGCCCGTTCGTGGCGGTCATCCTCAACCGCAACTACGGTCAGCACGCGGCAATCATGGCCGGTTTCGAGCAATGCAAGGGCGACGTGGTGATTACCCTCGACGCCGACCTGCAGAACCCGCCGGAAGAAATCCCGCGGCTGGTCGCTGAAGCCGAAAAGGGCTACGACGTCGTCGGCACCGTGCGCGGCAACCGTCAGGATTCAGCGCTGCGTCGTTATCCGTCGAAACTGATCAACCTCGCGGTGCAGCGCTCTACCGGCGTCGCCATGAGCGACTACGGCTGCATGCTCCGCGCCTATCGCCGCACCATCATCGACGCGATGCTTGCTTGCCGCGAACGCAGCACATTCATCCCGATTCTGGCCAACAGCTTCGCCCGCCATACCACCGAAATCGTCGTGACCCACGCCGAGCGTGAACACGGTGATTCGAAATACAGCCCGATGCGTTTGATCAACCTGATGTTCGACTTGATCACCTGCATGACCACCACGCCGCTGCGTCTGTTGAGCATCGTCGGTTTCACCATGGCCGGGCTCGGTCTGTTGTTTGCCTTTGCGCTGATCGTCATGCGCCTGGCCTTTGGTTCCGGCTGGGCCGGTGACGGCATGTTCGTGCTGTTCGCCGTGCTGTTCGTGTTCACCGGCGGCCAGTTCATCGGCATGGGCCTGCTCGGCGAATACCTGGGACGCATGTACAGCGATGTGCGCGCCCGCCCGCGTTTCTTCATTGAAAAAGTGCTGCGCAGCCACGCCGTTACCCCGGCGCCTGCCGTCACTGTTGATGGTCTCTCCTCTTCCTCTACTTCCGGTCAGGTTCACTCATGAGTGCAAAAACTGTTGTCTTCGCTTACCACGATATTGGCTGCGCCGGCATTGAAGCCCTGCTCGACAGCGGCTATGACATTGCAGCCGTGTTCACTCACGCGGATGACCCGAAAGAAAACGCTTTCTACGCCTCTGTGGCACAACTGTGTGCCAACAAGGGCATCCCCGTGCACGCGCCGGAAGACGCCAACCACCCACTGTGGATCGAGCGCATCGCCAAACTCGACCCTGATTACATTTTCTCGTTCTACTACCGCAACCTGCTGAGCGAGCCACTGCTGGCACTGGCCAAAAAAGGCGCGTTCAACCTGCACGGCTCGCTGCTGCCACGCTACCGTGGCCGCGCCCCGGCCAATTGGGTGCTGGTCAACGGTGAAACCGAAACGGGTGTCACCCTGCACCGCATGGTCAAGCGCGCCGACGCTGGCGGCATCGTTGCCCAGCAACGTGTTGCCATCGAGCGCAGCGACACCGGTTTGACCCTGCACGCCAAGCTGCGCACCGCCGCCGCCGACCTGCTGCGCGACACGTTGCCCGCCATGCTCCAGGGCAAGATCAGCGAAACCGCACAGGACGAATCGAAAGCCACGGTCTTTGGCCGTCGCTCAGCGGCAGACGGCAAGTTGGTCTGGGCCAAACCGGCCGAAGAACTGTTCAACCTGGTGCGCGCCGTGACGCGTCCTTACCCTGGCGCCTTCTGCGCCGTGGGCGAGCACAAGTTGATCGTCTGGAGCGCCGAAGTCGTCCAAGGCAACGACGGTCAGGCGCCGGGCCGCGTGATCAGTGTCGATCCGCTGCGCATCGCCTGCGGGCAAGACTCACTGGTGATCAACGCCGGTCAGCGCAACGATAACGGTCTGTACCTCAGTGGCCCGCAACTGGCCAGCGAACTGGGCCTGGTTGACGGCTCGCTGCTGCGCGGCGCCGAGTCCGGTCGTGCGCCACGTCGCACTCGCGTGCTGATCCTCGGCGTCAACGGCTTCATCGGCAACCACCTGTCCGAGCGCCTGCTGCGTGACGACCGCTACGAAGTCTACGGTCTGGACATTGGTTGCGATGCGATCGAGCGTCTGCGCAGCCACCCGAACTTCCACTTCGTCGAAGGCGACATCAGCATTCACTCGGAGTGGATCGAGTACCACATCAAGAAGTGCGACGTGGTGCTGCCGCTGGTGGCCATCGCCACGCCAATCGAATACACCCGCAACCCGCTGCGCGTATTCGAACTCGACTTCGAGGAAAACCTCAAGCTGGTGCGCTACTGCGTCAAATACAACAAGCGCGTGATCTTCCCGTCGACCTCGGAAGTCTATGGCATGTGCCAGGACAAGAACTTCGACGAAGACAGCTCGAACCTGATCGTTGGCCCGATCAACAAACAGCGCTGGATCTACTCGGTGTCCAAGCAATTGCTCGACCGCGTGATCTGGGCGTACGGCGCCAAGGGCCTGAACTTCACCCTGTTCCGCCCCTTCAACTGGATGGGCCCGCGTCTGGACCGTCTGGACTCGGCGCGTATCGGCAGCTCCCGCGCGATCACACAGTTGATCCTCAACCTGGTGGAAGGCACGCCGATTCGTCTGTTCGACGGTGGCGAGCAGAAGCGTTGCTTCACTGACATCGCTGACGGCGTTGAAGCACTGGCGCGCATCATCGATAACGACAACGACGTCTGCAACGGCCAGATCATCAACATCGGCAACCCGGACAACGAAGCCAGCATCCGTCAGCTGGGCGAAGAGCTGCTGCGTCAGTTCGAAGCTCACCCGTTGCGCAGCAACTTCCCGCCGTTCGCCGGTTTCCGCGACGTCGAGAGCAAGGCGTTCTACGGTGCCGGCTATCAGGATGTCGAGCATCGCAAACCAAGCATTGCCAACGCCAAGCGCCTGCTCGACTGGACGCCGACCGTGGAAATGCGCGAGACCATCGGCAACACGCTCGACTTCTTCCTGCGTGAAGCCATGCTCGAAATCGCGGACAAGCGTTGATGCAGGCCGGTCTACGCATCGACGTCGACACCTTTCGCGGCACCCGTGAAGGTGTGCCGCGTTTGCTGGAAATGCTCGACGAGGCGCAGATCAAGGCAACGTTTTTCTTCAGTGTCGGCCCGGACAACATGGGCCGGCATCTGTGGCGCCTGATCCGCCCGCAGTTTCTCTGGAAAATGCTCCGCTCCAATGCTGCCGGCCTGTATGGCTGGGATATTTTGCTGGCCGGCACGGCGTGGCCGGGCAAACCGATTGGCCGCGAACTCGGGCACCTGATGCGTCAGGCCCGCGACGCCGGTCATGAGGTTGGCCTGCACGCCTGGGATCACCACGGCTGGCAGGCCAATGCCGGGCGCTGGAGCGAAGCGCAACTGGTCGAGCAGATCCGTCAGGGCGTCGACACCTTGAGCGACATTCTTGGCGAGAAAATCACCTGTTCGGCCGCTGCTGGCTGGCGTGCCGACGAGCGCGTGATCGAGGCTAAACAGGCGTTCGGCTTTCGCTACAACAGCGATTGCCGAGGCTCGCGCCTGTTCCGCCCGTTGTTGGCTGACGGTACGCCGGGCACGCCGCAGATTCCCGTCGACCTGCCGACCTTCGACGAAGTCGTCGGCCCCACCGTCGCGGCGCCGGATTTCAACGCCTTTATCCTCGACCGGTTTCGCCCGGAAAAACTCAACGTCTACACCATCCACGCCGAAGTAGAAGGGATTCTGATGGCTCAGGATTTTCGCCAATTACTGGCCGATGCACGCCAGCGCAACATTGAGTTCACCCCGCTGGGTGACTTGCTGCCCGAGTTCTTCAACACCTTGCCCGTAGGTCGCGTACAACGCGGCGCTCTCGATGGCCGCGAAGGCTGGCTGGGAGTGCAAGGCGCATGACTAAACGCTGGACATTGCCGCTGCTGTTGTTGGGCATCTGTCTGCTGGCTTACTGGCTGCCGCTGGGTAGCCATGGCCTGTGGATTCCCGACGAAACCCGTTACGCACAGATCAGCCAGGACATGCTGCTGAGCGGCAACTGGGTATCGCCGCATTTCATGAGCCTGCGTTATTTCGAGAAGCCGATTGCCGGCTACTGGATGATCGCGCTGGGCCAGCAATTGTTTGGGCAGAACCTGTTCGGCGTGCGTTTCGCTTCGGCGCTGAGCACGGGGCTGAGCGTGTTGCTGTGCTATCTGATCGCCCGGCGCTTGTGGCAAGACCCACGCAAAAGCTTCGTCTGCGCCCTGCTCTACATGAGTTTCACGATTGTTGCCGGTCAGGCCGGCTACGCCAACCTCGATCCGCAATTCACCTTCTGGGTCAATCTCAGTCTGGTGGCGCTGTGGTTTGCCGTCGACAGCCAGACCAGCGGCAAACGCATGGCTGGCTGGGCTGTGCTCGGGCTGGCGTGCGGCATGGGTTTCATGACCAAGGGGTTTCTCGCCTGGCTGCTGCCGGTGCTGATCGCCTTGCCGTGGATGCTCTGGCAAAAACGCTGGCGTGAGCTGCTGATGTACGGCCCGGTCGCTATTGCCGTGGCGATCGTCATCAGCCTGCCGTGGGTGTTGTCAGTGCACGCGCAGGAACCTGACTATTGGCGGTTCTTCTTCTGGCATGAGCACATCCGCCGCTTTGCCGGTGACGATGCCCAGCACGATGCGCCGTGGTGGTTCTACTTGCCGCTGCTGGTGGCTTTCAGCCTGCCGTGGGTTGGTTTGATGCCGACCGCGTTCAAACAGGCGTGGCAGACCCGCGCCCAGCCCAAAGTGGTATTTGTGTTGCTGTGGCTGCTGATGCCGCTGCTGTTTTTCAGCCTGAGCAACGGCAAGCTGCCGACCTACATCCTGCCCTGCCTGCTGCCGATGTCGCTGTTGCTGGGCAGTGCCCTCGCCGACCGTTTGCGTCTGGAGCAAGGTCGTGCGCTGAGCGTCAATGGCCTGCTCAATCTGTTGCTGGGCGTGGTCACGCTGATTGCGCTGGTGTACCTGCAATTGACCAAACCGGTATACGACCACGAACTGCACAGCATGGTGCTGGTGTTCATTGCCCTGATCGGGTGGATCATCGCCAACCTGCTGCAAGCCTTCCTGCCGCTGCAATGCTGGGCGGCACCGGCCTTCGGCAGTCTGTTGCTGATTGCCGTGCTGCCGGCGGCACTGCCCAAATCGGTGGTCGCCAACAAGATGCCGGATCAGTTCATCAAGCATCACGTCAGCGAACTGGCGCAAACCACGCACCTGCTGAGCAACGATCTGGGCGCGGCGGCGGCGTTGTCCTGGCGCCTGCATCGCCCGCAAGTCGCGTTATACAACACGATAGGCGAATTGAAATATGGCCTTGCCTATCCTGACGGCATTCAACAGCGGGTCGATCCCGATCAAGTGCAACAGTGGATGCGCGAGGCGCGCCGCAGTGGTTCGGTCGGCGTGGTGATGCGCGTCAAGGGGCAAGACGAACTGGACGAAATCGACAGACTGCCAAAGGACGGCATCCGTTACGAACAGGGCAACCTGGTGATCATGATTTTGCCCAAGGAGGCGTCATGAGCCTGTTGCTGCTGTTGGCCGCGTGCCTGCTGACGTGCCTGGGTCAGGTCGCTCAAAAATACGCCGTGGAGAGCTGGCGCGGTGTTGACTCTTCATGGGCCGACAAACTGCGTTCGCCATGGTTGTGGGTGGCGCTGGTCGCCCTCGGCTGCGGCTTGCTGGTGTGGTTGCTGGTCCTGCAGCGCCTGGAAGTCGGCATCGCCTACCCGATGCTCAGCCTCAACTTTGTGCTGATCACCCTGATTGCGCGTTTCGTCTTCCGTGAACCCATCGACCGCCAGCATTGGCTGGGTGTCGCCTTGGTGATCGGCGGTGTGGTTCTGCTGGGGCAACAGTCATGAACCCGCGTCGCGGCATCACGTTCGCCCTGGGCAGCGTTTTCCTCGTCAGCGCGGCGCAACTGGGCATGCGCTGGAGCATGACGCGCCTGCCCGTGCCGGACCAATGGCTGCTCGTCGACAGCATCGACTGGCGTGCGCTGGCCGTTGTCGTCGCAGCCATTATTGCCTACGCCCTGTCGATGCTCTGCTGGCTCGCCGCCCTGCGCGATCTGCCGCTGGGCCGCGCGTATTCGCTGCTGAGCATCAGCTATGCGCTGGTGTACCTGCTGGCGGCCAGTCTGCCGCTGTTCAACGAATCCTTCAGTTTCACTAAATCACTCGGCGTGGCGCTGGTCATGCTCGGGGTCATCACCATCAACACTCGTCCGGCTCGTGCGCCCGAATTCAGGAGTGCTCCATGAAAATCACAGTATTTGGCAGCGGTTACGTCGGTCTGGTGCAAGCGGCTGTGTTGGCCGAGGTCGGCCATGATGTCGTCTGCATGGACGTCGACCAGAAGAAGGTCGATCTGTTGCGTCAGGGTCACGTCAGCATCTTCGAACCGGGGCTGTCCAGCCTGGTGCGCGAAGGGCTGGATTCGAAACGCCTGCACTTCACCACTGATGAGAAACTCGCCGTGCAGCACGGTCGGGTGGCGTTCATTGCAGTCGGCACACCGTCGCGTGAAGACGGTTCGGCCGATCTGCGTTACGTGCTCTCGGTCGGCGACGCCATCGCTCGTCATCGCGAACAGCCGCTGATTCTGGTGGAAAAATCCACGGTACCGGTGGGCACCGGTGACTCCCTGCGCGCGCACATCGAAAAAGCCCTGATCAAGGTCGGCCGCTTGCTGCAATTCGATATCGTCTCCAACCCGGAGTTTCTCAAGGAAGGCTCGGCGGTTGCCGATTGCCGCCGTCCGGATCGCATCGTCATTGGCTGCGAGGGCGATGAAGTGCGCGACGTCATGCGCGACCTGTACTCGCCGTTCAACCGCAACCACGACCGCATCATGTTCATGGACCTGCGCAGCGCCGAGCTGACCAAATACGCCGCCAACTGCATGCTGGCGACCAAAATCAGCTTCATCAACCAGATCGCCGAGCTCGCCGAGCACCTCGGCGCCGACATCGAATCGGTGCGCCAGGGCATCGGCGCCGACACGCGCATCGGTTACCACTTCATCTATCCAGGCTGCGGTTATGGCGGTTCGTGCTTCCCCAAAGACATGCGCGCGCTGATCCACAGCGCTGAAGAGGTGCATTGCTCCAGCGATTTGCTGCAAGCGGTCGAGGCGATCAACCAGCGGCAGAAACACAAGCTGTTCGAGCGTATCAACGCGTTCTACAAAGGCGATTTGCGCGGCAAGACCTTTGCCTTGTGGGGCCTGGCGTTCAAGCCCAACACCGATGACATGCGCGACGCGCCGAGCCGGGTGCTGCTGGAGGAATTGTGGGCGGCCGGCGCCAGCGTGCGTGCGTTCGACCCGGAAGCCATGCAGGAAACCCAGAATCTCTACCCGGACGAATCGAAACTGATGCTGATGGGCACCCCCGAATCGGTGTTGCCCGGTGCTGACGCCTTGATCATTTGCACTGAATGGCAACAGTTCAAAGCGCCTGATTTCGACTTGATCAAACAGCGCCTCAACACCCCGGTGATCTTCGACGGGCGTAACCTCTATGACGCCGAGCGCCTGGAACGCAACGGTTTCCATTACTTCCCTATGGGCCGTGGCGAATCGCGCAAACTGCCGATTACGCTGCAACAATGGCCGCACGCGTCCGACGTCGCTTGATCACGTTATCGCCTGACATTCGCCGGCAGTCCCTGATCGCAGGGCTGCTGGCGTTTTTATTGTTCATGGCCGGGGTCTACGGGCAGGCCCCTATCGGTTTCGATTCACGCTTTGTGCTGTTCGCGCAGGAAATGCTGCGCCACGGGCCAACGGTGTTTCCGAGCACTTATGGACAGCCGTATGCCGATTACTCGGCGTTGTCGACGTTGTTTATCTGGCTGCTGTCATTGCCGTTCGGGGCCGTCAATGCGTTCACCGCATGGGCACCGAGCGCCATCGCCGGCGCGCTGATCGTGACGTTGATGTATCGGCTGTTGGCACCGTATTCGCGGCGCTGGGCGCTGATCAGCATCGCGCTGTTGCTGCTCACCAGCACGTTCCTCACCGAAGTCCGCGCGGTGTCGCAGGACTTGATGCTCGCAGCGGTCGCATTCGCGGTGTTCTATCTGGGCTATGCCCACGATCACTTTGCGGGCGGACGCCGTGGGTGGTTGATCTTCGTGTTGCTGTTGCTCGGTTTCGGCATTCGCGGACCCATTGGTCTGGTGGTGCCGACCGGCATGCTGTGCAGTTATTACTTGCTCAATCGACAGTGGCCGCGATTGCTGGTGTTTGGCGTGCTGGCGTCGGTGTTACTCGCGGCATGCGTCGGGCTGTTGTTGTGGCTGGCGCAACTGAGCGGTGGCCCGGCATTCATGCAGGACGTGATCCGCATGCAGTTCATGGGGCGCATGGACGGCAGCGAAGGCGTCAGCGGCTCGCTGTATTACTTCACCAGTTCGCTGGGCAACTATGCGCTGGCGTATCCATTGGCTTTGCTGGCATTGGCAGCCGCGTGGTTGAGCAAACCGCATCAGCGGGGGCCGGCGTTGCGGCTGGTGCAGTATTGCGCGGCGGCGGGACTGATCGTGATGGTTGGCCTGTCGATTCCGCAGGCGAAGAAAGCGCGGTATTTGCTGCCGATGTTGCCCATGGCGGCGATCATTGCGGCGTATCCCTTTCAGGTTCTCCACGGTTGGGTGTTCCGTTGGCTGCGCGGTTTGATGTTGGCGGTGTGGCTGCTGACACCGGGGTTACTGCTGGTGGCTCTGCTGGTCGCGCGGCGTCGGTTCCCCGAGCAATTGACCGACATCACGCTGATTTTGCTGGTGCTCGGCGTGCTGCAACTGGCGGCGCTCTCGCGGTTGTTGATCCCGCGTTGGCGTGCCGAAGTGCTGGCGCTGTGTTCGGTGCTGGCGTTATGGACGGTGTATGCGGCGGTGTTCGAACCTGTGGAACAGCGCCTCTATAACACGCAGACTTTCAGCCGCGCCGCCTTCGCGCAGGTTATCCAAAACCCTGCGCCGTTGGTGCTGCACGGTATGGGCAAGGACGCGAAAGCGATCAAATTCATGGTCAACATCGAGCAGGATCTGCAACCGCAGTTCACCGACTCGGTGCAGCAACTGGAAGCCCTCAAGGGCCCGACGTGGCTGATGATGGATCGTAACGACTTCCAGGCCTTGAAAGGTACGCCACTGGAAACCCTGCAACCGCTGGTGAGCGGCCGTTTCGATAAAAACGACTACGTATTGCTGTGGCTGAAACCGTAATCTGTCGGGCTTTGCTCGACAGGATTCGTCCCGACATGACTTTCATCGTCCGCCGCGCCAGCCCTGCTGACGCGGCCGCCCTCCCCGCTATCGAACGCTCGGCCGCCGAACTGTTTCGTCTCGACCCTGCCCTCGCCTGGCTCGCCGACGCTGAAGTGCCTGGCGTTGAGCAACATGTGCAAGCCATCGAGCAGATGTGCGTTTGGGTGGTGGAAAGTGCTGGCCAGCCATTGGCCGGGTTTCTTCGGGCGCTGCAAATCGACAATCAGTTGCACATCGAAGAACTGTCAGTGAGTCAGGATTATCAAGGACAAGGCATGGGGCGTGCGCTGGTGTTGGCGGCAATTGAACAGGCGCGCCGAATGCAATTGCAGGCCGTGACCCTGACCACTTTCCGTGATCTGCCGTGGAATGCGCCGTTCTATCAGCGCCTCGGGTTTGCCGTGCTCACCCGGCAGGACACGCCGCCACATCTGCTGAGCGCCCTGCAAAGCGAAATCGCCCACGGCTTCCCCGGCGAACGACGCTGCGCCATGCGCCTGCCCCTCCCCTGAAATCCACCACATCCCCTGTAGGAGCTGCCGAAGGCTGCGATCTTTTGATCTTGTTTTTTCAAGATCAAGATCAAAAGATCGCAGCCTGCGGCAGCTCCTACAGGGACACACCCACATGTCGGGTGTGTCAGGTTGACCGCCGGGCGAGAGCCGGGGAGGATGACGGCGCGCCCCTCGTATTTGAAATAAGGACATTGACCTCTTCGTGGCCACTTACTCCCGCCTGATCCGCCGACTGATGATCACCTCGCTGACCGTCGTCGTCAGCCGTGCCCTGATCAGTCCGCTGCTGACCCTGTTCCTCAGCAACAAACTCGGCCTCAACCCACAGGATGTCGGCTTGCTGCTGGGCATCGCGGTGTTCAGTGCCACGCTGCTGTCGCTATATGGTGGCTACATCATTGATCGGCTCGACAAGCGTCAGTTGCTGATCGTTACCATGCTGTCGAGCGGCGTTGGCCTGACGCTGCTGACCTTTGCGCAGAACCTGTATCTGGTCACGCTGGTGTTGATCATCAGCGAAACCGCGTCGGCGCTGTTCCTGATCTGCTCCAAGGCAATGCTCAGTGAAAACCTCCCGGTGGGCCAACGGGTCAAGGCGTTTTCCCTGAACTACACGCTCACTAACATCGGTTACGCGATTGGCCCGATGATCGGCGTGGTGATTGCCGGCATCCAGCCTTCCGCGCCCTTCATCGTCGCTGGGGCCATCGCCATTGGCAGTATTTTCCTGCTGCTCGGCGCCGGCAAAGACGCCAATTCGAACGCACCGGTTGGCCAGCCACAAAGCTTTCTGAAAACGCTGATCATCCTGAAGAACGACCGCACGATGATCCTGTTCACCCTCGGCTGCCTGCTCAGCACCCTGGTTCACGGGCGTTTCACCCTGTACTTGTCGCAATACCTGTTGGTCACCCACCGCCAGCAGCAAACCCTGGACACCATGGCCGCGCTGCTCGCCTGCAACGCGATCACGGTGATTTTGCTGCAATACCAGGTCGGCCGGTTGCTCAAGCGTGAACACTTGCGCCACTGGATTGCCGGTGGTACGGCACTGTTCATTGTCGGGCTGATCGGTTTCAGCCTGGCCGACAGCCTTGTCGGCTGGTGCGTGGCGATGTTCATCTTCACCTTGGGCGAGATGATCATTTACCCGGCAGACTTTCTGTTTGTCGACACGCTCGCCCCGGAAGAACTGCGCGGCAGCTACTACGGCGCGCAGAACCTGGCGGCACTCGGCGGCGCGGCGAGCCCGGTGATGTGCGGGTTTCTGTTGATGCACACGCCGGCCCCGAGCATGTTTTATGCGCTGAGCGTTTTGGCCGCATTAGGCGGTTATTTGTGTGTGGTCAGCGGGCGTCGGGGCGCTTAAATTCAAAAATAATGCACTCAAACTGCATTTATATGAATTTGTCAGCATCGAAATAGATCGGCAAACTGTGCGCGTTCCTCCCCCAATGTTGGAACACTTCGAGGGCTTTCCGGATTGCCGGACAAGTCCTTTTTTTTGCCCTGAATTTGCTGCAAGGATCGGATTCACATGCTCGCTCGCTGGTTGCCCGCCGCCATCAACACCCGCCCGACCGAATGGAGCCGCGCCGCCATCGGCATGGCTTTGGGGACGCTGTTTAGCGTGTGGTTATGCGCTCAGGTGTTTGGCCATGAAGTGGCTTACCACCTGATCGGCCCGTTGGGTGCTTCGGCGGTGTTGCTGTTCGCCGTGTCGTCCGGCGCACTTGCCCAACCGTGGTCGATCATTGGCGGTTATCTGTGTGCCGGCGGCGTCGCGCTGCTGGTCGCACACGTACTGGGACGAACCCTTGGCAGTGCCTGTCTGGCGGCGGGCATGGCGCTGGTTCTGATGTGCTGGTTGCGCTGCCTGCACCCTCCCGCTGGCGCGCTGGCGTTGACCCTGGTGTTGGCCGATCCGGCGACCATCGCCATGGACTGGCACGCCATGGCGCCTGTGATGCTCGGTGCCGCGTGCCTGTTGCTCAGTGCTTTGGCCTACAACAATCTGACGCGCATTCGTTACCCGAAACGCCCTGCCGAACCGGCGCCATTGGTTGCTCCAGTGGACATCCAGGCAATCACCGCTGAAGACCTCAAGCTCGCGCTGGCCGACATGGAAGCCTTCATCGACATCACCCCCGAAGACCTCGAGCAACTGATTCACGCCAGCGAACTGCACGCCAAACGCCGCAGCATTACCACAGCCTTCACCTAACCCCTTATGTAGGAGCTGCCGCAGGCTGCGATCTTTTGACTTTGATTTTTAAAGATCAAAAGAGCGCAGCCTGCGACAGCGCCTACATGAGCCCGCCTACATGTTCGACCAAGGTAAAAATGCAGACAGGCGCTGCACATATCCCCGTTGTACACGACAAATTTGCACTGTTACGATCCGGTAACGCTCGCGCGCGAGCTTCTCGAATAAAGACAATAAAAGCAGGGAGTTACTGATGACAGCTCAGGCTTCATCCCCGCGGACACAGTCCATGGATGCCACGCAAGACGACGTGCTGGCCGAGGTTCGCAACCACATCGGTCACCTCACTCTCAACCGCCCCGCCGGCCTCAATGCCATTACCCTCGACATGGTGCGCCTGCTGCAACAACAGCTCGACGCCTGGGCGACTGACGCCAATGTCCATGCGGTAGTGCTGCGCGGTGCTGGCGAAAAAGCCTTCTGCGCCGGCGGCGATATTCGATCGCTGTACGACAGTTTCAAAAGCGGCGACACGTTGCACGAAGATTTCTTTGTCGAGGAATACGCCCTCGACCTGACGATCCATCACTACCGCAAACCGGTGCTGGCGCTGATGGACGGTTTTGTCCTCGGCGGCGGCATGGGCCTGGTGCAAGGTGCCGATCTGCGCGTGGTCACCGAGAAGAGCCGACTGGCGATGCCGGAAGTGGCCATCGGTTATTTCCCGGACGTCGGCGGCAGTTATTTCCTCTCGCGCATTCCCGGTGAACTGGGGATTTATCTGGGCGTCAGCGGCGTACAGATTCGCGCGGCCGATGCGCTCTATTGCGGCCTCGCCGACTGGTATCTGGACAGCAGCAAACTGGCGACCCTCGACGAAAAACTGGATCAACTGGAATGGCAGGACACGCCGCTCAAGACTCTGCAAAACCTGCTGGCCAAACACGCCGTGCAAACCCTGCCCGATGCGCCACTCGAAGCCTTGCGCCCAGCCATTGATCATTTTTTCGCGCTGCCGGACGTGCCGAGCATGGTCGAGCAACTGCATGCAGTGAACGTTGCCGACAGCCACGAGTGGGCGACCAGCACGGCGGATCTGCTGCAAACCCGCTCGCCGCTGGCCATGGCCGTGACGCTGGAAATGCTCCGTCGCGGTCGGCATCTGAGCCTGGAAAACTGCTTCGCCCTCGAACTGCATCTGGATCGTCAGTGGTTTGCACGCGGCGACCTCATCGAAGGCGTACGCGCGCTGCTGATCGACAAAGACAAATCACCACGCTGGAACCCGCCGACCCTCGCTGCGCTGGACGCTGCGCATGTCGCGAGTTTCTTCCACGGTTTTGCTGAGAGCGGGAGCTGAGCCATGCACGATCTCGAACTGACTGAAGAACAAGTGATGATCCGCGACATGGCTCGGGATTTTGCCCGCGGCGAAATCGCGCCCCACGCGCAAGCCTGGGAAAAGGCTGGCTGGATCGACGACGCCCTAGTGGCGAAAATGGGCGAGTTGGGCCTGCTCGGCATGGTCGTGCCGGAAGAATGGGGCGGCACTTACGTCGACTACGTGGCGTACGCCCTGGCGGTCGAAGAGATTTCTGCCGGCGACGGCGCGACCGGTGCGTTCATGAGCATTCACAACTCGGTCGGCTGCGGCCCGGTGCTCAACTATGGCAGCGAAGAGCAGAAACAAACCTGGCTGGCGGATCTGGCCAGCGGTAAAACCATCGGCTGCTTCTGCCTTACCGAGCCGCAGGCCGGTTCCGAAGCGCACAACCTGCGCACCCGCGCCGAGTTGCGTGACGGCCAGTGGGTCATCAACGGCGCCAAGCAATTTGTCAGCAACGGCAAACGAGCGAAACTGGCCATCGTGTTTGCGGTGACCGATCCGGATCTGGGCAAGAAAGGCATTTCGGCGTTTCTGGTACCGACCGACACGGCGGGGTTCATCGTCGACCGTACCGAACACAAGATGGGCATCCGCGCCTCCGATACCTGCGCGGTGACGCTGAACAACTGCAGCATTCCCGAGGCCAACCTGCTTGGTGAACGCGGTAAAGGCCTGGCGATTGCCCTGTCCAACCTTGAAGGCGGACGCATCGGCATCGCCGCACAGGCACTGGGTATTGCTCGGGCGGCGTTTGAAGCGGCGTTGGCGTATTCCAAGGATCGGGTGCAGTTCGACAAGCCGATCATCGAGCACCAGAGCATCGCTAATCTGCTTGCTGACATGCACATGCAACTGAACGCGGCGCGGCTGTTGATCCTGCATGCGGCACGGCTGCGCTCAGCGGGCAAACCGTGTTTGTCAGAGGCGTCGCAGGCCAAGTTGTTTGCGTCGGAAATGGCCGAGAAGGTCTGCTCGTCGGCGATTCAGATTCATGGCGGGTATGGGTATCTGGAAGATTATCCCGTCGAGAAGTACTACCGCGATGCGCGGATCACGCAGATTTATGAAGGCTCGAGCGAGATTCAGCGGATGGTGATTGCACGGGATTTGAAGAACTATCAGCTCTAAAAGCATCGCGAGCAGGCTCACTCCTACAGGGTCTTCGGGTGTACACAAAAACTGTGTCAACCGCTATTCCACTGTAGGAGTGAGCCTGCTCGCGATGAGGTCAGCTCAGACGCTGCTTATTTGCCCTGAAACTCCGGCGCACGCTTGGCCACAAACGCCGCCATCCCTTCCTTCTGATCCTGGGTGGCAAACGCCGCATGGAACACCCGGCGCTCGAAGCGCACGCCTTCAGTCAGATTGACTTCGAAGGCACGGTTGACGCTCTCCTTGATCATCATCGCAATCGGCAGCGATTTGCTGGCGATCACCGCCGCGACTTTCAGCGCTTCATCGAGCAATTCGTCACTCGGCACAATGCGCGCGACGATGCCGCAACGCTCGGCTTCCACCGCATCGATCATGCGTCCGCTCAGGCACATTTCCATGGCTTTGGCCTTGCCCACCGCGCGGGTCAGGCGCTGCGTGCCGCCCATGCCCGGCAGCACGCCAAGGTTGATTTCCGGTTGGCCGAATTTGGCGTTGTCACCCGCCAGAATGAAGTCGCACATCAGCGCCAGTTCACAGCCACCGCCGAGGGCAAAACCGTTCACGGCGGCGATGATCGGCTTGCGGCGGTTGGCCACGCGGTCACTGTCGCTGAACAGGTCATCCATGTAGATCTGCGGGTAGCTCAGCTCGGCCATTTCCTTGATGTCGGCACCGGCGGCAAAAGCCTTTTTCGAACCGGTGAGGACGATGCAGCCGATGTTGGCGTCAGCTTCCAGCGCATCGAGCGCCTGGTTCACTTCGCTGACCAATTGCGCGTTCAGGGCGTTCAGCGCCTGCGGTCGGTTGAGGGTGATCAAGCCAACGCGGTCGTGGATTTCCAGCAGAATCGTTTCGTAGTTCATGAATTCAGATTCCTTCTCAAAGATTGCGCGAGATGACCATGCGCTGAATGTCGCTGGTGCCTTCGTAGATCTGGCAGACGCGCACGTCGCGGTAGATGCGTTCCAGCGGGAAGTCGTTGAGGTAACCGTAACCACCGAGGGTTTGCAACGCCATTGAACAGACCTTCTCGGCCATCTCGGAGGCAAACAACTTTGCCATCGATGCTTCAACCAGCGCCGGTTGCCCACTGTCTCGCAGGGCCGCCGCGTAATGCACCATCTGCCGGGCAACGGCGATCTGGGTGGCCATGTCGGCGAGGCGGAACGCGACAGCCTGATGCTCAATGATCGGCTTGCCGAAGGTGTCACGCTCACGCGCGTAATCACGCGCCGCTTCGACCGCCGCGCGAGCCATGCCCACCGATTGCGAGGCGATACCAACACGCCCGCCCTCAAGGTTGGCCAGAGCGATTTTGTAGCCTTCGCCCTCCTCCCCCAATCGATTGGCCACCGGGACTTTGACGTCCTCGAAAAGAATCTGACAGGTGTCGGAAGCGTGCTGGCCGAGCTTGTCTTCGACACGTGCAACTTTGTAACCCGGCGAATCGGTCGGCACTATAAACGCGGAGATGCCGCGCTTGCCGGCGCTTGGATCAGTGACGGCAAAGACGATGACGATCCCGGCGTTCTGCCCGGAAGTGATGAACTGTTTGCAGCCGTTCAGCACGTAGTGATCACCTTCGAGGCGCGCACGGGTTTTCAGACTGCTGGCGTCGGAACCGGCCTGCGGTTCGGTGAGGGCGAAGGCACCGAGCATCGCACCGCTGGCCAGCGGTTTGAGGAAGCGTTCGCGCTGATCGTCGTTGCCGAATTTGAGGATTGGTACGCAGCCCACCGAGTTGTGCACGCTCATGATCGTCGAGCAGGCGCCATCGCCGGCAGCGATTTCTTCCAGGGCCATGGCGTAAGCCAGGTAGCCGGTGTCACAACCGCCCCACTGCTCGGGCACGAGCATGCCGAAGAAGCCCAGTTCGGCCATTTCAGCGATGGCTTCCTTGGGGAAACGGTGCTCGCGATCCCACTCGGCGGCGAACGGCTTCAGCCGTTCCTCGGCGAACTGCCGGGCCATGTCGCGGATCTGGGTTTGATCTTCGTTGGGAATCATGGTGAATCCTTAAATGTCAGTCGCACCGCTAACCCCTTGTAGGAGTGAGCCTGCTCGCGATGGCGTCGTGTCAGTCAACACTGATTTATATGACCCACCGCTTTCGCGAGCAGGCTCACTCCTACAAGGGGACTGCGTGAATCAGTAGAGGCATTCCACGGCCATGGCCGTTGCTTCGCCGCCGCCGATGCAGATGGCCGCGATCCCGCGCTTGAGATTGCGCTGGCGCAACGCCGAGAGCAACGTCACCAGAATCCGCGCACCGGATGCGCCGATCGGATGGCCCAGCGCACAGGCACCGCCATGCACGTTGAGCTTGTCGTGCGAAATCTCAAGATGAGTCATCGCCGCCATGGCCACGACGGCAAATGCTTCGTTGACCTCGAACAGATCCACCTGATCCAGCGACCAACCGGTCTTCTTGATCAGCTTGTTGATCGCCCCAATCGGCGCCACCGGAAACAGGCCCGGCGTGTCAGCAAACGCCGCATGGCCATGAATCACCGCCAGCGCTTTCAAACCAAGTTTCTGCGCCTGCGACTGACGCATCAGCACCAATGCTGCCGCACCGTCGGAGATCGAACTGGAGTTGGCCGCCGTCACCGTGCCGCCCTCGCGGAACGCCGGTTTCAGCGAGGCGATCTTGTCCAGTTTGGCTTTTGGCGGCTGCTCGTCATGGCTGATCAGCACCTGCTCTTTGCCGACGGTCACGGTCAGCGGGACGATTTCGTCCTTGAAGCTGCCGTCCTTGATCGCCTGCTGCGCGCGGGTCGTCGAGGCGATGGCAAACGCGTCTTGCGCTTCGCGGCTGAAGTCATTGGTTTCAGCACAATCCTCGGCGAAGGTGCCCATCAAACGGCCCTTGTCGTAGGCGTCTTCGAGGCCATCGAGGAACATCGAATCGAGCACGCGGCCGTGGCCCATGCGGTAACCGGCGCGGGCACGGTCGAGCAGATACGGCGAGTTGGACATGCTTTCCATGCCCCCGGCGATCACCACGTCAGCGCTGCCGGCAATCAGCATGTCGTGCGCGAGAATCGTGGTTTCCATGCCCGAGCCGCACATCTTGTTGACGGTGGTGCAACGGGTCGACTTGTCCAGCCCGGCGCCCAGCGCAGCTTGACGCGCAGGTGCCTGGCCGAGGCCGGCAGGCAGTACGCAACCGAACAGCACTTCATCAACCGAGTCGCTGGCAACGCCGGCACGTTCAACCGCAGCCTTGATCGCCGCAGCGCCAAGTTGTGGCGCGGTGAGGCTTTTCAGTTCGCCCTGAAAGCCGCCCATCGGGGTGCGCACGGCGCTGACGATAACAATTGGATCGTTGAAAATAGTCATGACAAATCCTCCTTACTTGGCGGCCATGCGCAAGGCGCCGTCGAGACGGATCACCTCGCCATTGAGCATGCTGTTTTCGATGATATGCCGAACCAGTGCAGCGTACTCGGCAGGCTTGCCCAGGCGCGGCGGGAACGGTACGCCGGCGGCCAGCGAGTCACGCACTTCCGGGGTCATGCCGGCCATCATCGGCGTTTCGAAAATGCCGGGGGCGATGGTCATCACGCGAATGCCAAAACGCGCCAGTTCGCGCGCGGCCGGCAGGGTCAGGCTGGCGATCGCACCTTTGGACGCCGCGTACGCGGCTTGACCGATCTGGCCGTCAAACGCCGCGACTGAAGCGGTATTGATGATCACGCCACGTTCACCGTCAGCATCTGCCGCAGATTCCGCCATCGCCGCAGCGGCCAGACGCAGCATGTTGAAACTGCCGATCAGGTTGACGTTGATCACCTGGGCGAAGCTGCTCAGCGCATGCGGGCCGTTCTTGCCGAGGATCTTCTCGCCACGCACGATACCGGCGCAATTGATCAGGCCGTTGAGGCTGCCAAACGCGGCGACCGTCGCTTGCACGGCAGCTTCGGCGGCGGCTTCGTTGCTGATGTCGGCGACCACGCTTTGTGCGCCCAGCCGCTCGGCCTGTGCGGCGACGGCTTCAGCGTTCATGTCCACCAACATCACCTTGGCGCCGGCACTGACAAGCAATTCAGCGGTGGCGGCACCCAGGCCAGACGCGCCGCCGGTGACGATAAAAACCTTGTTCTCGATCTGCATGACAGTTTCCTTCAATTCAAGCTGAAACGTTGTGCGCCGCGGCCTCTTGAGCCTTGGCGATTTCCTGGTTGCGCAAGATAAAGCGCTGCAATTTGCCACTCGGGGTCTTGGGCAATTCGCTGACAAATTCGATTTCACGCGGGTATGAATGCGCGGCGAGACGCTTGCGCACGTGCTGGCGCAACTCTTCGGCCAACTCTGGCGCCGCGCGGTATTGCGCGCTGAGCACGACGAAGGCTTTCACCAGTTCGGTGCGCTCCGGATCCGGTTTGCCGACCACGGCCGCTTCGACCACCGCGGGGTGTTCGATCAGCGCGCTTTCGACGTCGAACGGGCCGACGCGATAGCCGGAGGTGGTGATCACGTCATCGCTGCGGCCAACGAAGCTGATGCTGCCGTCCGGGTTCCATTCCACGGTGTCGCCGCTCAGGTAGTAATCGCCGACGAAGGCTTTGGTCGGCGCGCCTTCATAGCCGCCAAACCAGCACATCGGCGATTGAGGCCGATCGATGGCAAGAATCCCGGGCTGGCCGACACCCAGTTCGTTGTATTGGTCGTCGAGCACGACGATGCGATGGCCCGGCGAGGCAAAACCGGCGGCGCCGACGTGTACCGGATGGTCGAAACCGTGGTGATTGCACAGCACCATGCCCAATTCGGTCTGGCCGTAATGATCATGAATGACCACGTCGAGATTGTCGGCGAACCAGCGAATCACTTCGGGGTTCAGCGGCTCACCGGCGCTGCTGACGATGCGCAACTTGCCCTTGATCGACCTGGCGAACTCGTCGCCGCCGGCAATCAGTAGGCGATAGGCCGTCGGCGAACCCGTGAGGTTGGTGATGCCGTACTTGTTGATCACCCGGCAGGTGCTTTCGAGGGTGAACGGACCATCGTAGAACGTGATCGGATGGCCCATCGACAACGGCCCGGTGACGCCGAAATAAATGCCATAGGCCCAGCCCGGATCAGCGACATTCCAGAAGGCATCCTGCGGGCGCAGATCAACGGCATCCCGGGTGTAGCTCTGGAATGCGACGATGGCTTTGAGCGGTACGGAAAGCGCTTTCGACGGGCCAGTGGTGCCCGAAGTGAACATCAGCAGGAACGGATCTTCGCCGGTCAGCAGAACCGGCTCACAGACGTTGGAATAATTGGCCAGTTCGGCCCAGAAACTGAAATCGCCACGGACGATGCCCTGGCCTTTGGCGCCACCGACGGTGACCAGGGTCGGACAGTCGACGACTTCTGCGAGTTTCGGCCGATTGACCGCGTCGGTCACCACGACTTTGGCGCCTGAACTGTTCAGGCGATGTTCGAGTGCTTTGGGGCCAAAAGCGGTGAACAGCGGCTGATAGACCGCGCCGATTCGCCAGGTGGCGAACACGGTGATGAGCAATTCGACGTTGCGCGGCAGCAGGCCGGCGACCTTGTCGCCCTTCTGTACGCCCTGCGCGAGGAGAAAATTGGCGAAACGCGCGGCTTTGTCCTGCAAGTCGCTGAAAGTGTACGTCGCACTGGCGCCGTCGCGGCCTTCCCAGAACAGCGCAATGCGTCCCGGCAATGCATGGCGGTCGCAGCATTCGACGCAGGCGTTGAGCGCCGCTAGCGTACCGCTGAGCGCGGCATCCACGGTGTGCTGATAGTTGAACTGTTCAGTGGCAGACAAGTAATCGCGCATTGCCAGAATCCCTCTGTGTTTTTATTAGGCTGGGAAGCGTAAACAACAGGGGGATAGTCGCGCTGTGGGGCTGTGGCGGCAATGGTCAAAGCCATCAAAGTGGCTGACTGGTTTGGCCAGGGTTCAGATCATTTGGCGCCTGAGCGGACGCTTTCGCGAGCAGGCTCGCTCCCACAGGGGAATGCATTGCAAATTGTGGGAGCGAGCCTGCTCGCGAAGTGGCCGGATCAATCACTACAAAATCCGGATCAGACTGCTTCGTTGAGGATCAACGTGCGGTAGTGCCCGGGATTCGACCCCGACCACTTGCGAAACGCCTTGTAGAACGAACTCGCATCGGCAAACCCCAACCGCGCCGCGATCTCGACAAAACTGATCGAAGGCTCCGCCAGCCAGACAATCGCCAGTTCCTTGCGCACGCTGTCCTTGAGCCCTTGATACGTCTGCCCTTCCTCGGCAAGACGCCGGCGCAAGGTCGAGGCCGACATGCACAATTGCTGCGCCAGGGCGTCGGTTTCCGGCCATTGCTCGGCGGGTAATTGCCGCAAATCCTGCTTGATCCGACTGGCCAGGCTTTCCGGGTCGCGGTACTTCACCAGAATGTTCGCCGGCGCCTGGGCCAGAAAGCGCTTCAGCTCGTCGGCTGTGCGCTTGATTGGCAGTTCGAGGCAATCGGCAGAAAAGATCATCCGTGTGCGCGGCCGGTCGAACCGCAGGTTTTCCGAGAACATCACCCGATAGTCGTCAGTGAAGTCCGGCGCCGGACAGCGCAGTTCGATGGCCAGAATCGGAATCCTGCGCCCCGCCAGCCAGCAGGCGACGCCGTGGACGATCATCCAATAGGTGAAGTAGGTGAAAGCGCGACGTGGCTCGGGGTCGTCCTCCAACAGGACGATTTCCGCCAGGCTCTGCTGGTGCACCAGTTGCGCGGGCAGGCGCTCGAGCATCAGTGACAGAAAACTCAAGCCACTGCCCAAGCCGGCCGCGAGCGTCGGTTGCGCCATCGCGCTGCGGCAGAGGAACTCCAGACTGCCGGACTTGAGCTTGCGCAAGTCCATGCCGAAAAACTCGTCATCGCCGCGCCGGGCCAGCAAGCGCCAGAGTCTGGCGTACTGCGAGGCCGGTACACGACCGTTTTCGGTTTGCAACAGCGCCGGATCGATGCCGACCTTGCTCAAGACTTCTTCCGTGGCCACGCCCGGGGCACAACTTTGCAACAGTGCTTCACGCACCAGTTGAACGGCGATGGTGTCTTTTTCCGACATGGAACCCAGCAAATCCTGTTGTTTTTCGAATGACCCGCATCTTACCGCAGGACACGAATTGAACACGAACCCCTGTAGGAGTGAGCCTGCTCGCGATGGCGGCCGGTCAGAAAAATATGTGCTGACTGACCCAGCGCCATCGCGAGCAGGCTCACTCCTACAGGGATCTGTGTGAGGCAAAAATTGAGGTTGTTCAGCTACCGTTCAGCTTCATGTCAATGAATGTCATGTGAGAATGAGTGTCATTATGTTACAACTTGTAACCTCTTCGAATGACTTAGTGGATGTCGAATGCTCGTTCCCTTTCTGATCATGCTGCGCGAAGGCATTGAAGCCGCGCTGATCGTTGGCATCATCGCCAGCTACCTCCAGCAAACCGGCCGTGGCCAATGGATGCCGGCCGTGTGGATCGGCGTATTTCTGGCCGCCGCCCTCGCCCTGCTGGTCGGTGGC
The DNA here is from genome assembly GCF_016651275.1 of Pseudomonas sp. TH08. Lineage (NCBI taxonomy): Bacteria > Pseudomonadati > Pseudomonadota > Gammaproteobacteria > Pseudomonadales > Pseudomonadaceae > Pseudomonas > Pseudomonas sp. TH08. The sequence continues at coordinate 333,820 of NZ_JAEKEE010000004.1, forward strand.
GGTCTGGAACTGGTCAGTGCCGAGTTCCCGCAAAAGCAGCAAGAGCTGTTTGAAGGCGTGGTCGGACTGGTGGCCGTGGGCATTCTCAGCTCCATGGTGTTCTGGATGCGCAAAGTAGCGCGCTCGATCAAACATTCCCTGCAAGCCTCACTGGATCACGCCCTGACCTCTTCGAAACACCAGGTCATCGCGCTGATTGCCATGGTCTTTTTCGCCGTCGCGCGTGAAGGGCTGGAGACGGTGTTCTTCCTGCTCGCGGTGTTCCAGCAAAGCGAAGGCCCGGGCGCGCCCATCGGCGCCCTGCTCGGTCTGATCCTGGCGATCATCGTCGGTTTCCTGATCTACAGCGGCAGCATGCGCCTCAACCTTTCGGCATTTTTCAAGTGGACCGGGTTGTTCATTCTGGTAGTCGCCGCCGGGATTCTCGCCAACTCGGTGCAGGCGCTGCATGAGGCTGGGCTGTGGAATCACCTGCAAACCGTACTCTTCGACTTCAGTGCGACGCTACCGATGGATGGTCCGTTGGGCTCGGTGCTGGCCGGCATGTTCGGTTATCAGGACACGCCAACCGTGAGCACCCTCGGCGCCTATCTGATTTATCTGCTGGTGGCGCTGGTGATGTTCTTTTATCCCGCCGGGGCCGCGCCCGCTTCAGCAAAAGCCGCCAAATCGTCTTCAGCTTCCAGCCAATAAGGGCATTCATGTCAAAGCCTAACTCTCCTCAGGCCACCCCTCCCCGTGCCTTGCGCTGGGCGCTGGCCGGCTCGGTGGTCGTGATGATCGCTGCCGGTGGCCTGTTCTGGTACGCCTCGAAAATGGCCGCGGCCAAGCGTCAGCACAACCACAATGAAGTGGTGGTCAACATTCACCCCGGCAGTTGCGAGCCGAATGAACTGAGCGTGCCCGCCGGCCGCGCCAGTTTCCGCATCGTCAACCGCTCCGAGCGCGCAGTGGAATGGGAAATCCTCGATGGCGTGCTCGTGGTTGAAGAGCGCGAAAATATCGCCCCCGGTTTAAGCCAGGTGATCAACGCCAACCTGCAACCCGGTGATTACGCGATCACTTGCGGTTTGCTGAGCAATCCGCGCGGCACCCTGCACGTAACGCCGACCGCCGCGTCCGACGCCGCCGCCAAAGCCAAACCGTCGATGGTCGCTTTTGTCGGGCCGTTGTCAGAGTTCCGCGTGTATCTGGCCAGCCAGAGCAGCGCGCTGATCAAAGCGGTGAGCGCACTCGATCAAGCAATCGAAAGCGGCGATTTGAGCCAGGCGCAAGCACTGTACCTGCCGGCCCGCGCCGCTTATCAGCGTCTGGCTCCAGCCGCGCAGCGCTTGGCCGAACTGGATAACAACATCAATGCCCGCGCCGACTATTTCGAAAAACGCGAACAGGACCCGGCCTTCGTCGGTTTCCACCGCCTCGAATTCGCACTGTTCCAGCAGCGCACACTCGACGAACTGGCGCCGGTTTCGCAGCGGCTGCTGAGCGACGTCACCACACTCAAAACGCAACTGCTCGCCCAGACCCTGCCGCCGGAGCAACTGGTCAACATCGTCGTGCGCAACCTCAATACCTTGGCCGACGTGCGTGCGGCCAGCGGTGAAGAGGAGCGCTACAGCCACAGCGACCTCAATGGTTTTGCCGCCAATCTGCAAACCGCGCACAAGGTCGTCGATCTGCTGCGGCCAATGCTGACCAAGTCTGCGGCCGACCTGTTACCGAAGATCGACCAGGCGCTGGCGGACTTCGACACCGAGCTCGACCACTACAAGATCAAGGACGGCTACGCCAGCTACGACTCCGTCAGCGGCGAACAACGCAAGCAGATCGCCGACAAGGCCCAGGCTCTGGCCGACGCACTTGATGGCATCGATCCCGCCCTCGGCCTCTCCGGCCTGTAAGCAGAAGACGAGTACCGATGAAAGATTCAGAACAACTCAACCTGCAACGTCGCCGAGTCCTGATGGGCATGGGCGCCGCCGGTGTTGCCCTGGCAGGTTCAGCACTGAGCTGCCCGGCCATGGCTGCGGCACCTGCGCAAGTTACCGAAGCGCCCAGCAGCGACAAGACCGAAGACCGCCACGACTTCCACGGCGTGCATCAGACCGGCATCGTCACCCCGCGCCCGGCCTCGGGCATGTTCGTATCGTTCGATGTGCTGGCCAGCGATCGCGAAGACCTTGAGCGGCTGTTCCGCACCCTCAACGAGCGCATCGCGTTCCTGATGAAGGGCGGCCCGGTGGCGCAGATCGATCCGAAACTGCCGCCACCGGATTCCGGCATCCTCGGCCCCAATGTGACCCCGGACAACCTGACCATCACCGTGTCTGTCGGCGAATCGCTGTTCGACGAGCGCTTCGGCCTCGCCGATGCCAAGCCCAAACGCCTGATCCGCATGGTCGGTTTTCCCAACGATGCGCTGGAAGCCGATTGCTGCCACGGCGACTTGAGTTTGCAGTTCTGCTCGAACACCACCGACACCAACATTCACGCCCTGCGCGACATCGTCAAAAACCTCCCGGACCTGCTGCTGGTGCGCTGGAAGCAGGAAGGCAGCGTGCCGCCGCAAGCCCCGGCGAAACCCGGCGTACCGGCGCAGTCGGCGCGTAACTTCCTGGGTTTTCGCGACGGCTCGGCCAACCCCGATTCCAACGACAACAAAACCATGGACAGCATTGTCTGGGTGCAACCGGGCAGCGATGAACCCGCCTGGGCGGCCCACGGCAGTTATCAAGCGGTGCGGATCATCCGCAACTTCGTCGAGCGCTGGGATCGTACGCCGTTGCAGGAACAGGAAAGCATCATCGGTCGGGTCAAAACCAGCGGCGCGCCGATGGGCGCCCAGCACGAAACCGAGGTCCCGGATTACCACAAGGATCCAGAAGGCAAGCTGACCAAACTCGATGCGCACATTCGCCTGGCCAACCCGCGCACCGCCGCGAGTCAGGCCAACCTGATCCTGCGCCGGCCGTTCAACTATTCCAACGGCGTCAACAAGAACGGCCAGCTCGACATGGGACTGCTGTTCATCTGTTACCAGGCCGACCTGGAGAAAGGCTTCATTACCGTGCAGACCCGCCTCAACGGCGAACCGCTTGAGGAATACCTCAAACCGGTCGGCGGCGGTTACTTCTTCACCCTTCCGGGTGTTTCGGGCGACAAGGATTTCATCGGTCGCTCGTTGCTCAACGCCACACAACCTAAAACAGCTGCATAAAATAATCTCAACACTGGAGCCGCCCTCATGAAAAAGACGCCACTCGCGTTATTGCTGACCCTCGGTTTGCTCAACACCCCGCTGTCGGCGTTCGCCGCGACAGCACCGCTGGACCTGGTGGGGCCGGTGTCGGACTACAAGATTTACGTCACCGAGCAACTCGATGAACTGGGCAGTCATACCCAACAGTTCACCGACGCCGTGAAAAAGGGCGACCTGGCCACCGCACAAAAGCTCTACGCCCCGACCCGCGTTTACTACGAGTCGATCGAGCCGATTGCCGAGCTGTTCAGTGACCTCGACGCGTCCATCGACTCCCGCGTCGACGACCATGAGAAAGGCGTGAAAGCCGAAGACTTCACCGGCTTCCACCGCATCGAGTACACGCTGTTTTCGGAGAAAAGCACCCAGGGCCTGAACGAGCTGGCGGACAAGCTCAACAGTGACGTCAAAGACCTGCAAACCCGTGTGGCCGGCCTGACCTTCCCGCCTGAAAAAGTCGTCGGTGGCGCTGCGGCGTTGCTCGAAGAAGTGGCCGCGACCAAGATCTCCGGCGAAGAAGATCGCTACAGCCACACCGACCTGTATGACTTTCAGGGCAACATAGACGGCGCGAAAAAAATCGTTGATCTGTTCCGTCCGCAGATTGAAAAACAGGACAAGGCCTTTGTAGCGAAGGTTGACAAGAACTTTGCCACCGTCGACAAGATCCTGGCCAAGTACAAGACCAAAGACGGTGGTTTCGAGACATATGACAAGGTGAAGGATAACGACCGCAAGGCGTTGGTAGGCCCAGTCAATACACTGGCGGAAGACCTGTCCACATTGCGTGGCAAGTTGGGTCTGAACTGAGTTTTTTAGCGTCTGGTCTGGCCCTATCGCGAGCAGGCTCACTCCTACAGTTGGAATGCGTTCCCTTGTAGGAGTGAGCCTGCTCGCGATAGCGGTTGTATGACCGCTACAAATTTAAAACCTTACAAAATCCGGTAGAGCAATCGCTCGATCCGCACCCGACTCACACGCTTGAGAAACTTGGCCACGGCCCCCGGGTATTCCGGCAACGTTTCCAGGCTCTGAAAGCTGTCGATCCGCGTGGTATGGCGGAAAATCTCTTCCAGCTCCTGCGCCCGCGGCGCCAGCCACTCCCCCTTCGGATCATCGATCAGCAGCGCGTTTTCCAGATCCAGACGGAACGCCCGTGGATTGAGATTGTTGCCGGTCAGCAGCGTATAGCGCTGATCGATCCACATGCCCTTGAGGTGATAGGTGTTGTCGCCATCACGCCACAGGTGCAGGTTCAACTGGCCGCTGTCGATGTTTCGCTGATGCCGCTTGGCGAAGCGCCGCAGGCTGATTTCGTACAGATACGGCAACGCCGCGATCACCTTGAACGGCTCGCTCGGCGGAATGTAAAAGTCGTTGGCGGTCTTGTCGCCGACCACAATGTCGATCTTCACCCCACGGGCCAGGGCACGATTGACCTCGCGGATCACGCCGAGCGGCAGGTTGAAGTACGGCGTGCAAATGGTCAGTTGCTGTTGCGCGCTGGCGATCAGTTCGAGAATCGCCCGGTTCAGCGGGTTGTTCTTGCCCACGCCGAGCAATGGACTGACCGACAGACCCGTGTGCGCCGTGCTGCCGGCGCTGGTGTCGTAGGTTGCGTATTTGAGCCGACTGCGCAGGTCGCCGATGTCGTTGCGCAGGCTGCGCGTAGTCGGCAGGTTGGGCAGGTCGAGACGATGCACCGCTTTCGATTCGATCAGACCGTGCTTGACCAAGTGGTGCATCGAGTCGGCCAGTTCGTGGCTTTGCAGCACGTGGTAACGGTCGAACCGGTACTTGTCGAACTTGTGCAGGTAGACGTTGTTAAGACTCGCACCGCTGTAGACCACGCAATCATCGATCACAAAGCCCTTCAGGTGCAGCACGCCGAACAGCTCGCGGGTCTGCACCGGCACGCCGTAGACCGGCACCTCGCTCTGATGCGTGCGAGTCATTTCCTGATACCACGCCGCGTTGCCCGGCTGCTTGCCGGCACCGATCAAACCACGCTGAGCGCGCAGCCAGTCGACGACCACGGCAATTTCAAGCTCTGGGCGCTTGAGTTTGGCGGCGTGCAAGGCATCGAGGATTTCCTGACCGGCTTCGTCTTGCTGTAAATAGAGCGCGACGATGTAGATGCGCTGGGTCGCCGCAGCGATTTTCCCCAGCAGGCAACGACGGAATTCGGCGGCACCGGACAGAATGGTCACGGCCTCGGCGGTCAGCGGAAAGCTGCGCAATTTGGGCAGCAAGGAACGTTTGAAAAGCAACGGCATAGGGCTCGCAATGGGTCGAATCCGAAGAACCCGAGAGCTTACACCATCGTATCCCTCGGGTCTTGCCGACACTCTAAAGATCGCAGCCTTCGGCAGCGCCTACACAGATCAATGTAGGAGCTGCCGAAGGCTGCGATCTTTTGATCTTAAAAACACCTTGCCAAAGGAGAACAATCGTTCTACTTTTTCACCCATGAACGAAATCACTAGTAACGACACACGCGACATCATTCTGGATGTCACCGAAAAGCTGATCTATAAAAGTGGCATCGCTGCCACCAGCATGGATCTCCTGGTGAAAACCGCCGGCGTTTCGAGAAAAAGTATTTACCGCTATTTCGCCGACAAGGACGCACTGACTGTCGCCGCCCTGCAACGCCGCGACGTGCGTTGGATGCACTGGTTCAAAAGTGCCGTCGATCAGGCCGAAACACCGGCTGATCGCCTGCTCAACCTGTTTGCCGTGCTCAAGGCGTGGTTTGCTTCCGAAGGTTTCCGCGGCTGCGCGTTCATCAACACCAGCGGCGAAACTGGTGACCCACAGGATCCGGTGCGTCTGGTCGCCAAAGAGCATAAACAAAAGCTGCTCGACTACGTATGCGAGCTGTGTGCTGAACACGGCGCCGAAGATCCGCAACTGCTGGCCAAACAGCTGCTGATCCTGATTGATGGCGCCATTACCGTAGCGCTTGTGATGGGTGATCACAGTGCCGCCGATAATGCGCAATGCATGGCGCGAAAGTTATTGGACCTGTAACGCCTTAATAAGCCTGACACGTTGTTTAAACGTTAACTTTTTCGGGAGACTGAATATGTCTACTGCAGCCCAGGTGCGTCCACCCTTGCCACCCTTCAACCGTGAATCAGCCATCGAAAAAGTTCGTCTGGCCGAGGACGGCTGGAATTCCCGCGATCCGGAAAAGGTCTCGCTGGCCTACACCCTCGACACGCAATGGCGCAATCGCGCCGAGTTCGCCCACAACCGCGAAGAAGCCAAAGCGTTCCTGACCCGCAAGTGGGCCAAGGAGCTGGATTATCGACTGATCAAGGAACTCTGGGCTTACTCCGATACGCGCATCGCCGTGCGTTATGCGTATGAATGGCACGACGATTCGGGAAACTGGTTCCGCTCGTACGGTAATGAAAACTGGGAGTTCGATGAAAACGGGCTGATGTTCCAGCGTTATGCCTGCATCAACGACATGCCGATCAAGGAAAGTGAACGCAAGTTCCACTGGCCGCTGGGCCGTCGCCCGGATGATCACCCCGGCCTGTCCGACCTCGGCCTCTGATTCAACACCGATAACATTTAGGAGTGAGCCTGCTCGCGATAGCGGAGTATCAGTCAACACTTAGGCTGAATGTTAAGACGCCATCGCGAGCAGGCTCACTCCTACAGGGGATGTGTGGGGTTCAGGCGACGGCGGCGGTTTTTTCGGATTCGAGTTCGCGCACCAGCGGCAACACGCGCTTGCCGAAATACTCGACTTCTTCCTGAAAGTGCAGAAACCCCGCCAGCACCAGATCCACGCCCACCGCTTTCAACGCGACGATTCGTTCGGCAATCTGCAACGGTGTGCCGATCAGGTTGGTCTTGAAGCCGTCGTTGTACTGAACCAGATCCTCGAACGTCGACTTCGCCCAATTACCCTCGCCCTCCGGTGAAGCCCGGCCCGCCTGTTTCGCGGCATCGCCAAACGCGTTCACCGCTTCCGGATCGGCCTGCTCGATGATCTGCGCCAACACCGCCCGCGCCTCTTCTTCGGTGTCCCGAGCGATGACAAACGCGTTGACGCCAATCTTCACCGAATGATTGTTCGCTGCAGCCTTCTGCCGAATGTCATCAACCTGCGCCTTGATACCTTCGACGCTGTTGCCGTTGGTGAAATACCAATCCGACACTCGCGCCGCCATATCCCGCGCCGCACGTGAGCTGCCGCCCTGGAAAATCTCCGGGCGCCCCAGCGGTTTCGGTTTCAAGCTGTAATTGTCGAAGCGGTAGAAGTCGCCGCGAAAGCTGAAGTTGTCCTGACTCCAGACACCGCGCAGCGAGCGAATGAACTCTTCGGAGCGGCGATAACGCTCATCGTGTTCCAGCCAGTGTTCGCCAATCGCCTGAAACTCGCCTTTGAACCAACCGCTGACGATATTCACCGCGATGCGCCCGTTGGTGAGCTGATCGATCGTAGCCAGTTGCTTGGCGGCCAGCGCTGGTTGCCAGGGGCCGGGCAAAATCGCCGCGATGACTTTAAGTGTGTCGGTGGCAGCCAGCAAGGCATGGCTGAACGCGACCGACTCATGCTGAAACTCGGCACCATAACCGGCAGTGAAGCGGATCTGCGTCAGCGCGTATTCAAACCCGGCAGCTTCGGCGAGTTGCGCCAGTTTGCGGTTGTAGTCGATACCCCAATCGGTGCGTTGTTCGATCTTGCTGACCACCAGCCCTCCGCTGACGTTTGGCACCCAGTAGGCAAATTTCACGGCTTGCTGACTCATTGGCGTGTCCTCGGGACATTTTGGGAGATGGGAGTGGTAGAGCAGCAAGCGTGCCAGCCGCGAAACACCCGGATTGACTGCGATTGAGAGGTGCGGGAGTGTTTTGCTGGAGGGCTGTTTGTCGGGTGGCTGTTGGCTGGGCAACAGTTGCAGCAAAGATTTACGGGGCTGGCGACCTCCTCGACCATGCCCGATGAACAAGTGCGGAATTTCGCCGCGAAAATCCCGCTCGGCCGTCACTACGGCAGCTTGAGCTATGGAATGCGATCAACCTGTGGGAGGGGCTTGCTCGCGATAGCGCGGGGTCATTCAACATCATTGCTGTCTGATACAACGCTTTCGTGAGCAAGCCCACTCCCACAATGATTTGTGGTCATCCTGCAAGGATTGCGGCGGTTGACGGGTCTGCCCTCACTCCCTATCCTCGCGTCCGTCACGACTCATTCGTGATCGGGTTTGACGGCTCGGTATTTCCCTAGGTCCTTTGCGCAGCTCCATGGCAGCTGTGCGTGGGGCGCTTTCGAGTGCGCCGGGTTCCTAGGACCGGTCCGTCAACCCGCGTACAGTTGCCACCCAATTCGTTTGACGGCGATTTCGTGGCAACTCCAATTCCTGGGAGATGCACCGATGACCGATCCAACCACAATCGCTACCCCCTTCACCCGCTGCGACCACGTCGCCCACCACCTCTTCGCCGTTCAACCCGGCATCCCGTTACTCGACGCCCTCGAACACGCCACGGTCTACCTCAGTTGCGCCGAAGCCCTCGCCCATCAAGCCCCCACCGCCACCCGCCCGGAACACAGCGGCTCCTTGCGCTGGGCCAGCCAACAAATGCTCGGCACTGCACGCGCATTGGTGCAGGCATCGGTCGATGGTTTGCACGCCGCTCGCACTGGGGGTGACGCATGAATTCGCACCTTTCGATGACGCATAACGAAGACAGCATTCCCGTACTGCTGGTCTCCACCGAGGCTCCGCTGGATGTGTTGCACGCCAGTGCGGCGAGTCGGTTTCTGGCGGTGACGCAGATGATGGAAAGCCTGGCCAGTCTCGATATCACCTCGGCCAAGGGTGCCGACGTGCAGCAACTGGCCCACGCGGCGGCGATGTTGCTGCGTGATGGCTGTGATGTGATGGATGTGTTGGGGCGGCAGATCCAGTTGCGGGTTTGATCTATAAGCTTGTGTAGGAGCTGCCGCAGGCTGCGATCTTTTGATGTTGGTTCTCAAGATCAAAAGATCGCAGCCTGCGGCAGCTCCTACACGGTTACGGGTTCGGTAAATAAAGTGAACCCGGCCCTCTGGCGACTCTCCATACCTTTAAGTGCCCAACCGGTCCGCAGGGTCAGGAAGTCGTCATGTCTACGCCTATTATCAAGCTCTTCATTTATTGGACGTCGGGACGTGGTGCCTGTGCCGTCCGTTGAAACCTGCGCGGGCGGCGCATCATGAGTTTTGTCGTGTGGGTCGCAGTGCTCGGTGCTGTGTTGCTGACGCTGGCACTGACCTCGTCGTACCTGCGCTGGATGCCGGTGACCACATCGGCGGTGTGTCTGCTGCTGGGAATCGGGATCGGCCCCAGTGGCCTTGATCTGTTGAAACTGTCACTGGAAAACGCCGCGTCGTGGATGGAGCACCTGACGGAAGTGGCGGTGCTGTTTTCACTGTTCGTCTGCGGACTCAAGCTGCGATTGCCGCTACGCGACAAACGTTGGCGGATTGCTTTCGGTTTGGCGGGACCGGTGATGGTGCTGACCATCGTCGGCGTTTGTCTGTTGTTGCATTGGGGCTTGCAGTTGCCGTGGGGGGTGTCGCTGTTGATCGGCGCAATCCTGGCACCGACCGACCCGGTGCTGGCGGCACTGGTACAGGTCAATGATGCGCGGGATGTCGACAGTGTGCGCTTTGGCCTTTCCGGCGAGGCTGGATTGAACGACGGCATCGCCTTTCCGTTTGTAATCCTCGGGCTGTTGCTGATCCAGAATGACAGCGATTGGCAGGGTTGGGTCTTGCGCAGTCTGCTGTGGGCGGTTCCCGCCGGGCTGCTGACCGGTTACTGGATGGGCCGGGGCATCGGCCGCGTCACCCTGGCACTGCGCATCCGCAATGATGACAGTACCTTGAGCCCCAACGATTATCTGGCTTTGTCGCTGATCGCTTTGGCGTATGTCGTCGCCGAAGCCATTGGCGGTTACGGGTTTCTCTCCGTATTTGCTGCCGGCCTCGGCTTGCGCCAGGTCGAAGTGAAATCCACTGGCGTCAGCCAATTACCCGCCGAACATCTGGTGCAACCGCTAGTCGGTCACCAGAACATCGAACCCCAGCACGCGCTGCACGGCGATACCGGACAGCTGGAAACCAGCCAGGTCGCCGCCGGCATCATGATGGGCGACATGTTGTCGTTCGGCAGTCTGGTCGAACGGGCCATGGAAGTGTTTCTGGTCACGTTGCTCGGTGTGGTGCTGGTGGCACATTGGGACTGGCGAGCGCTATGGGTGGGCGGCGTGTTGTTCTGCCTGATACGCCCGGCCTGCGTTGCCCTTATGCCGTGGGGTGGATTGCTGGAGGGTCGCCAACGCCTGTTGATTGGCTGGTTCGGCATTCGAGGGATCGGCAGCCTGTTCTATTTGTTCTACGCCCTGAACCAGGGCCTGTCCGGGTCGTTGGCCGCGGTCTGCACCAACCTGACGTTGTCTGTTGTGGCGCTGAGCATTTTGCTGCATGGCATCAGCACTCAACCCATCCTGGCCCGCTACGAACAACGGCAAAACCAAATCCCCCACACGGGTTTCCGGGGGATGAAAATCTTCAGCAAAAAATGGATCTCTCGGCGATGGCCAGCGGTCACAAGCATAACCCCCGCCAGATGCACCCGGCGGGGCCCGGCAGGTTCGGTTCCCCTGCGGCGCGAAGCTTATGAAATGGAACCCTGAAAATTAAGGTTACAGTCATGAAAGAATGCTCGACTCCTGCGCAAATCAAGGCTTGCAGAGCGTTGGCTCTGGAGCGCAATCGCCAATTGTTTGATAACGCCCATACCCTGAATCGAGCGGCGCATGAGCTGCTCGAAAGCGGGCAGCTGGATTCTGAACAGTTTGAGCATTACCGCGCATTACGCCGTAAGGCCGATGTGAAATTTGCCGATGCGATCGAGCATTTGTGTGTGCTGAACGAGGATTTTCCGCCGATTCCGATGTCGGTGCAGAACTCTCAGGGGTTGCGGCGACAGCTTGAAACTGCCGACTGAAATAGTGACCGTTCACTTTCCTGTAGGAGCTGCCCCAGGCTGCGATCTTTTGATTTTGAAAAACAAGATCAAAAGATCGCAGCCTGCGGCAGCTCCTACAGGGAGAGTGTATTGGTAGATTTCGGGAGCAGATCAGCCGCCGGGGTTGGTGACCTGGATGAACACCGAATAACTGCCCAACAGCACCCAAAAGGTCGCGAAGATCCAAGGCGTGCGCACCGAGAACAGCAGCGACTTGCGATAACCCTTGTGGCTTGATTCCGTTTCGCAGAACAGCGGCGACTCGTCATAGGCCAGCCCCATCAAAGGCTCGCTGTGGAGCAAATGACTCTGTTTGAAGTGCCAGTGATCGATGATGTCATACGCCGCGCGAATCCCTGGCCAGGCATTGAGTGAACTGAGTAGCCCGAGCAAGGCCAGAAACGGTGGCACCACCAGCGTAAACAACTTGCCCCATTCCGGGTTGAGATTGGCCATGCACGACGCAAAAGCAATCACCAGGAACGACTGCGCGGCCAAATAAGCATCCGTACGATTGGCCAGAATGCTGGTTTCGTACTGGATTTCCCGGCGATAGAAATCCAGGCGTTCCTTGGGTGAGCCGAACATCTTGGCGTCATGTTCGGTCAGGGTTTCTTCAGCGTTCGGCTGGGTCAGTATGCGAGACAAGAGGCGCACGCTCCGGAGTGGGAAAACCTTTAGAAGTCGTCCCTTCCAGACAAGTTCAGCCTGATTCACTGAGTGTCATTTCATCGATTGGGCAATGATCTCCACCAGGTTCAGTTGAGTAAACGGTTTGGGCAGACGTGGCAGCTGTGCGGCAAAGCCCTCCAGGCGCTCGGCGTAACCGGTGGCAAGGATGATCGGCAGATCCGGTTTGAGCAAACGCACCGTATGAGCCAGTTGTGCGCCGCTCATCTGTGGCATCGCCATGTCGGTGATCATCAGGTCAATGACCTCGCCCTGATCAAGCAACGCCAACGCCTTGGCGCCCGACGTGGCATTGAGGACTCGATGGCCGAGGTCTTCGAGCAGCAGGCTGGTGCTGGTCAAGACCAGGGAATCATCGTCCACCACCAGCACGCTGAGCCGTGGCACCACCATCGGTTCGACAGGTGGGTACAACGGCCTGCTTTTCACACCTTCGCCGGCCACCGGAATCCACAATTCAGCCGTAGTGCCCGCGCCCTTCTCACTTTTGAGGATGAAACGGCCACCGAGCTGCTCGATGAACCCGTGCACCATCGACAACCCCAGACCTGTGCCTTTGCCCAGGCCTTTGGTGGTGAAAAAAGGATCTTTGGCCGACGACAGCGTAGCGGCATCCATGCCTTCGCCGGTATCGATCACACTCAGGCAAATGTAACGACCTGCCGCCAGTACCGAGTGGGCCTGTTCGAACACGACTTGCGGCTCCGCGCTGATGACCACACGGCCGCCGTCGGGCATGGCGTCACGGGCATTGGTCGCCAGGTTGAGCACGGCGAGCTCCAGCTGATTGGTGTCTGCCAGCACGGGTTCGAGGTTGCCGGGAAAGTCCGTTTCGATTTTGATCCCCGGCCCCAATGAGCTACGCAGCAAGCCGGTAATGCCTTGCACCAATTGCGCAATATTGACCGGCTCGGTTTTCAGCTCCTGTCGCCGGGCAAACGCCAGCATGCGCTGAGTCAGCGATACCCCGCGCAGCGCGCCTTGGGTGGCGTTTTCCAGCAGGCGGGTGATTTTCGGATCATCGCCCGTGCGTTTCTGCAGAATTTCCAGATTACCGAGGATCACCGTCAGCAAATTGTTGAAGTCATGGGCGATGCCGCCACTAAGTTGCCCGATCGCCTGCATCTTCTGCGCCTGGAACAGGGCTTCGCGGGTTTTTTCCAGAGCCTGCTGCGCCTGGTGAGCTTCGGTGACGTCGCGGGTGATTTTGGCGAAACCGAGCAATATCCCGGTTTCCCCACGAATGGCATCCACCACCACATGGGCGAGAAAACGTGTGCCGTCCTTGCGCATGCGCCAGCTCTTGTTTTCGAACCGGCCCTCGCGAGTGGCAGTCTCCAATGCTCGCTGAGGTTCGCCGAGCTCACGGTCTTCCGGGGTATAGAAAATCGAAAAATGCTGGCCGATGATTTCTTCCGGCAGATAGCCCTTGATGCGCTGAGCGCCCTGATTCCAGTTGCTGACGCGGCCCTCCGGGCTGAGCATGTAAATGGCGTAATCGGTAACGCCCTGCACCAGCAGGCGAAACTGCTGTTCGCTTTGCTTGAGAGTTTCTTCGGCCATCTTGCGATCAGTGAGATCACGGGTGATCTTGGCGAAACCGAGCAGTTTGCCGTGGGGATCGATGATCGGGTCGATCACCACATGGGACCAGAAGTTGGTGCCATCCTTGCGCACACTCCAGCCTTCGCCCTCGAAACGACCTTCGCGAATGGCGGTATCGAGGGCTTTTTGTGGCAGGCCGGCAGCGCGATCATCGGCGGTATAGAAACGTGAAAAATGCTCGCCGAGGATTTCGGCCTCTTCATACCCTTTGAACCGCTTGGCACCTGAGTTCCAACTGGTGATAACGCCATCCGGGTCGATCATGTAGATCGCATAGTCGACCACCGCATCGATCAACAGCCTGAAGCGCATCTCTTCTATGGCGGCGCTCTTGTTGTTTTTGCTCATCACTCTCACCAGCCGTTGTCATGAGCAGAAGTATGGGGCAATCCAGCCAATTGGGAAGCCGCTTCGTTGCTGATTGTCCACCAGCGGGGCAGCAGTTGTTTTATCCGGCTTTCGGCAAACCGGTCATCGATGAGCATCACCATGCCGCGATCTTCGCGGGTACGGATCACCCGCCCCGCCGCCTGCACGACTTTCTGTATGCCTGGATAAAGGTAGGTGTAGTCGTAACCCGCGCCGAAAATCGCCGCCATGCGCCGCTTCAACTGCTCGTTGACCGGGTTGAGCTGCGCCAGGCCAAGGGTGGCGATGAACGCGCCGATCAACCGTGCACCCGGCAGGTCGATGCCTTCACCGAATGCGCCACCGAGTACGGCGAAACCGACGCCTTGACTGTCAGCGGTGAACTGGTCAAGAAACGCCTGTCGCTGCTGTTCGGCCATGCCCCGCGATTGCTGCCACAGGGTGATGTGCGGATGTTGCTCGGCAAGCAATTGCGCGACTTGTTGCAGGTAATCGAAGCTGCTGAAGAACGCCAGATAGTTGCCCGGGCGCTCGCTGAACTGTTTGGCGATCAGCTCGACGATGGGCAGCAGCGACGCCTGACGATGGTTGAAGCGCGTCGAGATGCGGCTGACGATGTGCACCTGCAACTGCGCGGCGCTGAACGGCGATTCGACGTCGACCCAGACTGTGTCGGCCGGCGTGCCGAGCAGATCGGCGTAGTAGTTGCGCGGGCTCAACGTCGCGGAAAACAGCACGCTGCTGCGCGCCGCTTTCAGGCGTGGCCCGATGAACGCTGCCGGCACCACGTTGCGCAGGCACAACTGCGACAGTGGACGTTTGCGGTCGAGGTCACGCTTGCTGATGTCGAACAGGTAATGCTCGTCGAACAACTCGGCGACTCGGCCAAACTGCAACAAGTCGAAATAGAAGTTCTGCAACCCGCTATCAAGGCCCTGCGGGTGGTCGTTGAGGTAATCGCCGATGGCGGCACAACACAGGGATATCGCTTGCAGCAGTTTTTCCGGGGCCTTGTCGTATGCCTGATACGCCGCCAGTTGTGGCGCATGCAGCGCGTTCCACTCCCGATTAAGCCGTTGCAGAGACTTTTTCAGTGCTTCGGGCGCGGTTTTACGCACATTGCCGAGCGTGAATTGATCAAGGCTGGCGCTGTACATCTGCCGTCCGCGCTCGACCAGGTTATGCGCTTCATCCGCCAACACCGCGACTTTCCATTGGTTGAGCTGGGCCAGACCGAACAGCATCGCGCTGAAATCGAAGTAATAGTTGTAGTCGGCGACCACCACGTCCGCCCAGCGGGCCATTTCCTGACTCAGGTAATACGGACATACCGTGTGTTGGGCCGCGACCTCACGCATGGCCGCCTGATCAAGCAGATTGATTCGGCTCGCCGCTTCACGGGCGGCGGGCAAACGGTCGTAAAAACCCTGGGCCAACGGGCAGGATTCGCCGTGACAGGCTTTGTCCGGGTGCTCGCAGGCCTTGTCGCGGGCAACCATCTCCAATACCCGCAAGGGTAAAGTTGCAGATTGCTCGAACAGCACCTGGCTGGCATCGAGCGCAAGTTTGCGCCCCGGCGTCTTGGCGGTGAGAAAGAACACCTTGTCCAGTTGCTGCGGCGCCAGCGCCTTGAGCATCGGGAACAGCGTGCCAAGGGTTTTGCCGATCCCGGTCGGCGCCTGAGCCATCAGGCAACGTCCGGTGCTGATTGCCTTGAACACCGATTCCGCCAGATGCCGCTGACCGGGACGAAAGTCTGCATGGGGAAACGTCAGTTGTTGCGCGGCCAGATTGCGCGCCTCGCGATGGGCCATTTCCTGCTCGGCCCAGTACAGGAACAGCGCACATTGCTGTTCGAAAAACTGTTGCAAGGCCACCGCGCTGAACGCTTCGACTAGGCAGGTCTCCTTTTCGCTGACGATGTCGAAATACACCAGCGCCAGATTGATCTGCTGAAGATCGAGTTTGCGGCACATCAGCCAACCGTAGATTTTCGCCTGCGCCCAGTGCAGTTGCCGGTGATTGGCCGGTTGCTTGCTCAGATCGCCGCGGTAGGTTTTGACTTCTTCAAGGCAGTTCTGCGCCGGGTCGTAGCCATCCGCCCTGCCCTTGACTTGCAACTGCCGAAACGCGCCTTCGAGGGCCACTTCGCTTTGATAGTGGTCGCTGCGCCGTGAGGCCACCGTGCGGTGCCCGACGATGCCTTCGAGCGCGGTCGGTGATGGAGTGAAGCGCAGGTCGAGGTCGCCGGTCTTGGCGGTAAACTCGCACAGTGCCCGCACGGCAATGCTGTAGCTCAAGCGCTCTGCTCCGCCCATTGCACGTAACACACGGCCACTGGCATCTGGTGCTCATGGCAGAACTCGAGCCAGCGCAGTTGGTTGTCCTGCAAGCGATCGCCGGGGCCTTTGACTTCGATCATTCGATAGGTTTTGTGCTGCGGCCAGAACTGGATCAGGTCAGGCATGCCGGCGCGGTTGGCCTTGATGTCGAGCAGCAGGCGATTGAACCAGTGTTTGAGATGCTCGGCAGGCAGACAGGCCAGCGCCTGCTCCAGCAGTTGCTCGTTGAGTGCGCCCCAGAACACGAACGGCGATTGGAGGCCCCACTTGGCGACGAAACGTTCACGGATGGTGTCGGCATAGCGGCCGTCATCGAGTTCGTTGAGGCAAGCCTGAAACAGTTCGGCGCGGCGCTGCTGGAAGTCTTCATTGAGCAAGTCGACCGGGCCCCGCTGGAACGGGTGAAAGAACGCACCCGGCAGCGGCGCGAAGATGGCCGGCCAGCACAACAGACCGAACAACGAGTTGATCAGGCTGTTTTCGACGTAATGCACCGGGCCTTCGTCGTCGTGCAAATGCGCCTGCACGTAAAACTCCACGGACAGCGACGGATCGCTGCGCGGCAAGTGCAAATCCAGGCGCTCCACCGGTTTCGCGGTGAGGCGTTTGCGCGGCGGGCCACCGAGTTTGCGGCGCAATCGCGGCAGAATCCGTTGCAGGCCCTGCTGTTCGGCGGCGCTTTCCACGGCCTGCTCGGCCGATGTTCCCAGTTCCAGCGCCAGCGCATATTCGCCGCTGCGCTCCAGCACCCGAATCATGCGCAGGCGGGCGCCGGGGTAGGCGCAGTCGCGGTAAATCCTCAGGGCCAGGGCAAACTCGCCGATGCGCTCGCAATATTGCCCGATCTGGAACAACACCTTGCCGCGCCGACGTTGCAGCCATGGATTATCGAAGTGCAGTGCGCTGACCTGATCGGCAATGATTTCCAGCGGTTCGCCGGCCTCGAAGCGTAATTGGCAGTTGTGCAGGAACAGGCAGGCATCAACGTCTTCACGGCTGCGCAACCCCCGGGAATCGGCGCAGAACTCGACTTTTTCGTAAGTGAAGATGCCCAGATCAGCGAGGACGAACTCGGACCAGTCCTGGTACAGGTTGCCAAAGAACATCAGACGCAAGCGGTCGCACAGGTCCATGATGGTCAGGCTGAACAGACGCTCGGCAAGCAACGGCGCCCAGTCACGCAGGCTGCGCGGTTCGTTGAACTGCTCGGCCAACAGCGGCAACCAGCCATCCTTGCGGCCCTTGGGCTGTTCGATGAAAGCACCGAAAGCCTGGAGGATTTCGCCCTTGAGCAGCACATCGAACACTTCTGCCATGCTCAGCGCCGCGTGCTCATCGAGCCAGGTGTGTTGCAACAACGGTTGCGCGGCTTGGGCGATATCGCCGATCTCGGCATAACCGAGTTTGCTGGCGCGAAAATGCACGCCCTTGCGCATTACCATGCGCACCAGCAAAGCCTGCGAGGCACGGGGCAAGGCATTGAAGTCGCGGATGAACCGTTGCTCCGTTTCGCTCATCACATCGGCATAACGAAGCTCAAGCCAATCAAGCACTTGCCGGAAGTTGTTGAGGTAATAAAACGGATCGTCGAGGGGATTGGCAGTCACGGGAATTCAGGGCCATGGCAAGCGAGTACTGGTTATGCGTACAGATAACAGTTCTGCACTGCCCGGTGCAAACGGAAAAAGATCAATGGCATTTTTTAACCGGCACATCGAACTTTTTCCGGCGCAATGGCACCAACCGCGTTAGAACACCGACATTGTGCGGTATCAAATCATGAGGAGTCAGAGGTGGGTATGAAAATCAAAACGCTTGGCATTCCCTTGGCAGTAGCGGCCCTGCTGGTATTGGGCGGTTGCTCGACCCAGACCGTGGTGACCCTGCAGAACGGCACACAGTATTTGACCAAGGACATGCCGAAGACCAAAACCAAGGACGGCTTTTACGAGTTCGAAGATATTTCCGGGGCCAAGGTGAAAGTCCGCGCCGACGAAGTCGCCACCGTACGCAAAGAAGACTGACGGCTTACCCTCTGCGCAGGCACAGCCGAAGGTTGCGATGTTTTGCGCTTGATATGGCGGAAGGCAGCCGGAGTCGAACCTGCCCGGGAACGGATGCCGTCCCCAACCGGGTTTGAAGCCCGGCCGCGCCACCGGGCGCGATTGCCTTCCATTAACTCAGTGCGCGTCGGCGCTGGCCAACGCATTGTCGTAGCGGATTTGCCGTGACTCGCCCATGCGCCGGGTGAGGCCCAGGCGATCAAAGTATTCGAGGAACTGAATACAGCGTTTGCGTCCCAAGCCTAGCGCATCGCGGAAGGTTGTCACCTCGATCTGCGGATTTTCCCTGGCGAGTTTCAGCAGCACCTCGGCCATTCGGCGCAACTGCACGTCGCTCAAAAACAGGTCGCGCACCACTTGATGCATCAAGCCCAGCCGCGCCCGTTTTCGCAGCAGCAGGCGCACCACGGCGTCGTCCTGGCCGAGCACTTGGGCCGCGTCACGGACCCACGGCGGATCGAAACCAGCGTTTTCAAACAACGGTTGCAGCTGTTCCCAGAGGCTTTCGTCCTCGGCATTCAGGCGCACCTGATGATCCGGCAGGTGCAGCCACGGGCCACTGGCGGTGATCGCG
This sequence comes from Pseudomonas sp. TH08, assembly GCF_016651275.1. Classification (NCBI taxonomy): domain Bacteria; kingdom Pseudomonadati; phylum Pseudomonadota; class Gammaproteobacteria; order Pseudomonadales; family Pseudomonadaceae; genus Pseudomonas; species Pseudomonas sp. TH08. The sequence goes on from NZ_JAEKEE010000004.1 coordinate 352,764, forward strand.
CCGGCGTCGCGCAATTCATCGAGCAAGCTGACGAAGGTCGAACGTTCCAGCGGCAAAGCGCTGAAGCGCCTTAGACGATCACGGTCTGGCCCCATTTGATCGGGTTCCAGCTTATGAAAGCTCGCCAGTCGTTCCAGCAGTGTGAATTTCAACTGCCCCCAACGCTGCACGTTGAACAGCACAGGACCTTGGCGGGTGTCGATCAGGCGCACGTTTTCCGGCAGCGACCACGTTGAGCGCAGGCGATTGAATTGCCGTTCCAGCCGTTGCGGATCAAGACCGCCCGCGCTGTGATAAAGCATTGCCGGCAAGACCTGCTCGAAGCTTTCGCTGCGGGCCAAAGCCTTGAGTTGTGCCAGCCGTTCGGGGCTGCGGCGCTGTCGGGCCGGGGCAAACGGGTCGAGCACACGGCCGCCTCCGAGGGTGCGTTGAGCGCTGGAGTCGCGCAGGATCAGCCGATCGCCCTTCACCGCGTGAACCGGCGCGTTGATCAGTAGTTGCGCGAACATGCGCTCGCCGGGACTCAGGCGCGATCCTTCAAGCAATGCAACTCGAGCGATGACGTCTTGCGTGCCGAGGTGCAGGTGTACTGGGTGAAAGTGCTCGAAAGTGCGTTCACCCGGCAGCATCTGAAACTCGATGTCGATTCGCTGGGTGGGTGCCAGCAGCCACTCCGCCAGCAGCCATTGGCCGCGATGGATTTGCGTCAGCTCAAGGCGTTCGCCGCTCAGGTTCAGGGCAACCCTCTGTCCGGCGAAGGCCTGTTCGGCAGGTTGGTTCTGCGCATGCAAGCCGCGCACCCTGACCGATTTGCCGAAAGGCCCAAGCGCCAGTTTGTCACCCAGCGACACCGTGCCCGACAACGCGGTGCCCGTGACCACGATCCCGGCGCCGGCAACGCTGAACGCGCGGTCGATGGCCAGCCGAAAACCGCCTTCGCGGCTGCGCGCCTGCACGTTGCTTTGCGCGTGCAACAACGCCTTGCGCAGCTCATCGATGCCCTGCGCCGTGACGCTCGACACGGTTAGAATCGGCGCTTCGGCAAACGGCCCGCTCGCCAGCAAATCCAGGGTCTGGCGCTGAACTTCCGCCACCCTGCCCGCCTCGACCCGATCACACTTGGTAATCGCCACCAGCGCACGTGGAATGCCGAGTAATTCGACGATTGCCAGATGCTCACGGGTTTGCGGCATCACGCCGTCGTCCGCAGCGATCACCAGTAACACCAGATCGATGCCCTGCGCGCCGGCAAGCATGTTGTGGGTGAATTTCTCGTGGCCCGGCACATCGATAAACCCGGTCAACCCTTCGCCCGATTCAAGTTCGGCATAGAGATAACCGAGGTCGATGGTCATCCCGCGCTCGCGCTCCTGTGGGCGGCGGTCGCCGGTTTGACCGGTCAACGCTTGCAGCAGAGACGTCTTGCCGTGGTCGATGTGCCCCGCCGTGCCGACAATCACGGCTCGACCTGCAATTGCGGCAATTGCCCCAGCCACGCCGGCTCATCGTCGAGTTGGCGCAGATCCAGCCACAGCGCATCGTCATCAATGCGCCCAAGCACCGGGATCGGCAAGGCGCGCAACGCCGCTTCCAGATGCAACAGGCAACGCCCGCGCAAACGTTTCGACACTTGCGGACGCAGGCACAGCGCCGCACTCGGCAAGCGCGCCACCGGTTGGCTACCGCTGCCGATCATGCCCAGCGCCGGGATCGCGCTGACTGACCACGGCTCGCCCAAGGTCTGCACCAACAACGGTTGCAGGCGTTGCGCTTGAGCGAGAATGTCAGCCTGCGCACGGGTCAGCAGGCGCAGACTCGGCAAACGCTCGGCGAGTCGATCCGGATCCCGGTATAAACCGAGCACCGCCTCCAACGCGGCCAAGGTCAGTTTGTCGACCCGTAATGCGCGTTTCAGCGGGTTTTTCTTGATCTTCGCGATCAGCTCTTTGCGCCCCACGATCAACCCTGCCTGCGGGCCGCCGAGCAATTTGTCGCCGCTGAAGGTGACGATATCCGCGCCATCGAGCAACGCCTGACGCACCGTCGGTTCGGCCGGCAAACCCCAACGGGTCAGATCCAACAGACTGCCACTGCCCAGATCCTCCAGCAACGGCAAGCCATGCCGATGGGCCAACTCGGCCAGCTCGGCAGTCGGCACCCGCGCGGTAAATCCTTCAATGCTGTAATTGCTCGCATGCACACGCATGATCAAGCCGCTGCGTGGGCTGATCGCCGCTTCGTAATCGCGAGCATGCGTACGATTGGTCGTGCCGACTTCATGCAGACGCACGCCAGCGCGGGCCATGATGTCGGGGATGCGGAACGCGCCGCCGATCTCGATCAGCTCACCGCGCGAAATGATGCCTTCCTTGCGCGCGCCGAGGCTGTTGAGGGTCAACAGCACGGCAGCGGCATTGTTGTTGACCACGGTGACGGCTTCGGCGCCGGTCAATTCGCGAATCAGGCCTTCGATCAAGTCGTCACGGTCACCGCGCTTGCCGCTGGCCAGATCGAATTCCAGATTGAGCGGATAACGTGCGGCCATTCGCACCGCTTCGATGGCTTCTTCGGGCAGCAAGGCCCGACCAAGGTTGGTGTGCAGCACCGTGCCCGTCAGGTTGAACACCCGCCGCACATGGCTGCGCTGTTGCTGGGCAAGGCGCTCACCGACGCGGCCGGCGAGCACTTCGGCGCTGACTTCGACTGCGCACAACTGCCCGCTCAACACTCCGGGGCGCAGTTCATCAAGCAGTTGCCGCAGGCACGCCAACAACGCCTCACGTCCGTAACGCTCGGCCAACGGCAAACAGGCGGGATGACGCAATAAACCATCAATGGAAGGTAAACGCAGGGACATCAGCCACTCCTGGAGACAGATCACTGCGCACGGCAGTGAAAAACAGAAGTGTAGACGCTGCGGTCATTCGTCTCCCGGTGCGAGCAACAGATTCGGTGCCAGACGCTGGTAGCCGTCCTGGGCCAGACGCATGTCCAGCAGCAAACTGCCGAGATCCGCCGACAACGCCTCGGCTTCGGCATCGTTCTCCAGGTAAAGCAATTTCAGATAACTGTTGCAACTCGGACAGACTTCCGCGCGCAACGGTGCCTGATTGGCGGCGTGGCGGTCGTCCTCAAGGCTGAAATAATCGAGGCCTTTGCTCGACTCGCAGTACACGCACTTGACCCTCACCACGTGCCATTCGCAGGCGCACAGCGAGCACACCAGATACCGCAAACCGTTGTGTTTGCCGCGATGGCGAATGACCCCGGCCATGGCCGGTGAACCACAGGCCGGGCATTGGCTGAGGCTGTTGCCGGGTGTCAGTTGCAGGTTGGCCACGCTGAGCAGCCAATGGCTCCATGCCGCTTGCAAAGCCGCGCCGAGGAACGGCACCAATGCCGCCGGCACCATTGAATATTGGCCGCTGACCAGCGCCACAGCCCAAGCGCGCAGTTGCCCGTGACTGGCGCTGCGCAGAGTGGTGAGCGCATCCATCACGGCGGGTTGCGCGGGCGGCGTGTAGCGTTGCAGCAAGGCGTCCAGCCAGACTTGCCAATCATCTTCGCGGACCAGGGTATCGGCAGCGAACGGCGGCATGCCGTGCTGCTGGCACAGCTCAAGCCGTTGCTGATCGACGGTTTCTGTCGAGGGCGGATCGTCCAGCACTTGTTGTTGCGCTTGGCATAAACCGGCGATCAAGCGCAAATAGTCGGCCAACGGATGCCCTTCGGCCAATTGCTCGAGCCGTTGCGCGCGCAGGGTGAACAGGTTATGCGGTGGCAAGTGCAGAAACGGCGGCGAACTCGCCGCCGCTTCGATTTCTCCGGGTTCCAGAATGGTTGCCAAAGGTCAGCCCTTTTTAGTGATCGGTCGTTCCGGCGCATCCGGGTGATGTTCATCGCGGGTGATGTCGCGATACCACAGCTCATGGTGTTTTCTTGCCCAGGCGCGACTGACCCAGCCATGCATCATCGCGTCGACCGAGCCCTTGATCCACAGACCGGCATAGATGTGAATGATGATGCTCAGCACCAGAATAAACCCGGCCAATGCGTGCAAAAGCATCGCCCAGCGAATCACGGTGATGCCGAAAAACGCGCTGAAATAGGCGCGCCAGATCACCAGGCCGGTGAACAGCAAGCCGAGCATGCACAGCAGTAAAGTCCAGAACAGCAGCTTCTGCCCGGCGTTGTACTTGCCTACGGGTGGCACGCTTTCTTCGTCGTTGACCAGCACCCGATCAATGCGCCGCAGCCATTTCCAGTCGTTGTCGATGAAGAAGTTCGCGCGCCAGAAACGAAACACCAGACCGAGGAACAACACGAACATCGCCACGCCCATGAACGGGTGCAGAATCCGCGTCCACGGCCCGCCACCAAACAGGTTGCTCAGCCAGAACAGAGACGGGTGAAACAACGCCAGTCCCGAGAGCCCGGCCATGAAGAACAGGATCGCCACCAGCCAGTGATTGGTGCGCTGGTTGGCGGTGTAACGCAGGATTGTCTTGTTGCTCATGGCCGGTCCTCCCCGCGTGGATCGAAGGTGTGCACCGCCGGATCGACGACATGCACCGAGGTGTCGGGTGGCGTTGGATGTTCGTCCTCTTCGACGCGATTCGGGCCAATGCGCACGTAATGGAAGAACCCGGCGAGCACCGCCGCGCCCATGGCCAGCAGGCCCAGGGGTTTGCTGATGCCTTTCCACAGGCCCACCAATGGGCTGATGGCTGGATCCTGCGGCAGGTTGGCATAGATGGTTGGGGTGTCGGCGTGGTGCAACACGTACATCACGTGCGTGCCACCAACCCCTGCCGGGTCGTACAGACCGGCGTTTTCAAAACCACGACTTTTCAGGTCGACGATGCGTTCGGCGGCGTGTTCCTTCATGTCTTCCTTGGTGCCGAAGACGATGGCGCCGGTCGGGCAGGTTTTCACGCAGGCCGGTTCCAGCCCTACCGCCACCCGATCTGAACACAAGGTGCACTTGTAAGCCTTGTGATCCTTTTGCGAGATCCGTGGAATATTGAATGGGCAACCGGTGATGCAGTAACCGCAGCCGATGCAGTGATCCTGATCGAAATCGACGATGCCATTGGCGTGCTTGATGATCGCGCCGGGGCTCGGGCACGCGGCCAGGCAACCGGGCTCGGCGCAATGCATGCAGCCGTCCTTGCGGATCAGCCATTCGAGGTTGCCGGCATCGGTTTCATGCTCGGTAAAGCGCATCAGCGTCCAGGTTTCTGCGCTCAAGTCTTGCGGGTTATCGTAGGTGCCGTGGTTGTGGCCGACCTCGTCGCGCAGCTCGTTCCATTCCGAACACGCGACCTGGCAGGCCTTGCAGCCGATGCATTTGGTGGTGTCGATCAGCTTGGCGACTTCGTCCTGATTCCTCACCGACGGCGGCACAGTTGTAGTGGCCGAGCGGGCAATGATGTCTTGGCTGGCCATCTAAAGATTCTCCATTAGAGCTTCTCCACGTTGACCAGGAATGACTTGGATTCCGGGGTCTGAGTGTTGCCATCGCCGAGGAACGGCACCAGGGTGTTGGTCAGGTAACCGTGACGCGTCAGGCCGGTGAATCCCCAGTGCAGCGGAATACCGATCTGATGCACGACCTGGCCGTTGACCTGCAATGGCCGGATCCTTTTTGTCACCACGGCCACTGCTTCGATGAAGCCGCGCTTGCAACTGACGCGCACACGATCACCAGCGGCAATGCCCTTCTCTTTCGCCAGCACCTCACCGATTTCGACGAACTGTTCCGGTTGGGCAATCGCATTCAACTTGCAGTGCTTGCTCCAGAAGTGGAAATGCTCAGTCAACCGGTAACTGGTGCCGGCGTACGGGAAGTCCTTGGCCTCACCGAGGGTCTCCCAGACCGAATCGAAGATCCGCGCCGCCGGATTGCTGGTGGCTTTCTTGTTTTGCGGATGCAGCGGGTTGATGCCGATCGGCGTTTCGAACGGCTCGTAGTGCTCGGGGAATGGCCCTTCGTTCATCTTGTCGACGGCGAAGAACCGCGCCACGCCTTCGGGGTTCATGATGAACGGATTCATCCCGGCCTCGGGTGGCACGTCGGCCTTGAAGTCTGGCACGTCGGTGCCGCCCCAGGCTTTGCCGTTCCACCACACCAAGCGTTTTTTCGGGTCCCACGGTTTGCCGGAGACATCTGCCGAAGCGCGGTTGTAGAGAATCCGCCGGTTGGCCGGCCAGGCCCACGCCCAGCCCAGATGTTGATGCATGCCGTATGGATCGGCGTTGTCGCGCCGCGCCATCTGGTTGCCAGCCTCGGTCCAGCTGCCGGCGAAAATCCAGCAACCGGACGCCGTGCTGCCGTCGTCCTTGAGCAAGCCGAACCCGGCCAGTTGCGATCCGGCCTTGATCGCTGCGCCAGTGGCGTCGGTAAAGTCTGCCAAGGCGCTGCCGTTGATCTCTTTGGCCAGTTCCTCCGGCGAAGGCTCGTCGGTGATTTTGTACGGCCACGACAGCTTCAGCAGCGGATCGGGGAATTTGCCACCTTCAGCCTGGTAACGCTTGCGCAGGCGCAGGAACAGTTCGCTCATGATGCGAATGTCGGTCTGCGCTTCACCGGGGCCATCGGCGCCTTTCCAGTGCCATTGCAGCCAGCGGCTGCTGTTGACCAGCGAGCCGTCCTCTTCGGCAAAACAAGTGGTGGGCAGACGAATGACTTCGGTCTGGATCTCTTCGCTCTTCACATCGTTGTAAGGCCCGACGTTGTGCCAGAACTCCGAGGTTTCGGTGGCCAGCGGATCCATCACCACCAGCCATTTCAATTTGGCCAGCGCGCCCATCACGCGATTTTTGTCCGGCAACGCGGCAATCGGGTTGAAGCCTTGGCATATGTAACCGTTGACCTTGCCCTGGCTCATCAGGTCGAACATCTTCAGGACGTCGTAGTTGGGGATGTCGAGTTTCGGCAGGTAGTCGTAGACCCAATTGTTCTCGACGGTGGCGTTCGCGCCGTACCAGGACTTCATCAGGCTGACGTGGAATTTGCTGTAGTTCTGCCAGTAGGACAACTGCCCCGGCCGCAGCGGCATTTGCGTGCGTTTTTTGATGAAGGCGTTGTAGTCCTGCTCGGCATCGCCGGCCAGCGTCAGGTAACCCGGCAATGAGTTGGAGAGCAAACCCAGGTCGGTCAGGCCTTGAATGTTCGAGTGCCCGCGCAAGGCATTGACGCCGCCGCCCGGCATGCCGACGTTGCCCAGCAGCAATTGCACCATCGCCGCGCTGCGAATGATCTGCGCGCCAATGGAATGCTGGGTCCAGCCGAGGGCATAGAGAATCGTCATGGTCTTGCCCGGTATCGAGCAGGTGGCGATTTCGTCCCAGATTTTCTGCATGGCGTCGACCGGCATCCCGCAAATCTGGCTGGCGAGGTCGATGTTGTAGCGGCTGTAATGCTGCTTCATCAATTGATAGACGCAGCGCGGGTCTTGCAGCGTCGGGTCGACTTTGGCAAAGCCGTCCTCGCCCAGCTCGTAACCCCAGCCGGACTTGTCGGTGTAGCTGCGCTTGGCCACGTCGTAGCCGCTGAAGATGCCGTCTTCGAAGCCATAACCTTCTTTGACGATGAACGACACGTCGGTGTAGTTGCGCACGTATTCGTGCTGGATCTTGTCCTCGGTCAGCAGGTAATTGATCAAGCCGCCCATAAAGGCGATGTCGGTGCCGGTGCGGATCGGCGCGTAATAGTCGGCCACGGATGCGGTCCGGGTAAAACGCGGATCAACCACGATCAGCCGCGCAGCGTTGTGCGCTTTGGCTTCGGTCACCCATTTGAAGCCGCACGGATGCGCTTCTGCAGCGTTACCACCCATCACCAGGATCAGATTCGCGTTAGCGATATCGGTCCAGGTATTGGTCATGGCACCACGGCCGTACGTCGGGGCAAGACTTGCCACCGTCGGGCCGTGTCAGACACGCGCCTGGTTATCGAACCCCAGCATGCCGAGGCTGCGAATCACCTTCTGAGTGATGTAACCGGCTTCGTTGGACGCTGCCGACGCTGCGAGGAATCCGGTGGTCAGCCAGCGGTTCACCGTTTGCCCGTTGGCATTTTTCTCGATGAAGTTGGCGTCGCGGTCGGCTTTCATCAGGTCGGCGACACGATCAAGCGCCTGGTCCCAACTGATTCGCGTCCATTCACTGCTGCCGGGCTTGCGCGTCTGCGGGTAGAGCAAGCGGCCCGGGCTGTGAATGAAGTCCAGCAGGCCTGCGCCCTTCGGACAGAGGGTGCCGCGATTGACCGGGTGGTCGGCGTCGCCCTCGATGTGAATGATGCTTTGCGCTACGTTCTTCGCTCCATCGCCCTGGCTGTACATGATCAAGCCGCAACCGACCGAGCAATACGGGCAGGTGTTGCGGGTTTCATGGGTGTGGGCGAGCTTGAAGTGGCGCACCTGCTCGGCGAAGGCCAGCGTCGGGGCCATGCCCAACGCGCCCAGGCTCGAGCCTGCAAGGCCGATACCGGCGACCTTGAAGAACTGACGACGGCTAAGATCCATCGTGCACTCCTGATCAGGTGAAACCCGGTACTTGTGCCGGGTTTTATCGGGACAATCACGGTTGCGGCAAACCTCTGCCGACCTTTTCACTGTAGACAAAGACCATACGATCTGTGTGAAAACCGACCGTCGGCCGTTTGTCGGGCAACACACAAATCTGTGTAGGAGCTGCCGAAGGCTGCGATCTTTTGATCTTGCTCTTTGAAAACAAAATCAAAAGATCGCAGCCTTCGGCAGCTCCTACAGGGGTTCAAGGTTTATCATGTTCGGCAGAATTAACCCCGCCTTCACGAGACCGCGCATGACTTTCGATTTTGATCAGGTATTCGACCGCCACAACACGGGCAGCACCAAATGGAGCCGCTACTCGGCCGAAGTGTTGCCGATGTGGGTCGCTGATATGGATTTCGCCGCGCCACCGGTGGTGATCGAGGCGCTGCAACAGCGTCTGCTGCACCCGCTGGTCGGTTACAGCGTGGCGCCGGACAGCCTGCGTGAAGCCATCGTCGCCGACCTCTGGAACAAGTTTGCCTGGAAGGTCAAACCGCAAGAGCTGATCTTCCTGCCAGGCGTTGAATCGGGCTTCAACATGGCTTTGAAAGCGCTGGTGCAACCGCAACAGAACGTCGTGGTGCAGGTGCCGAATTACCCGCCGCTACGTCACGCGCCGGGCCATTGGGGCCTGAACAAGGTCGAGCTGGAATTCGTCGCGCAGGCTGACGGCACTTACCTGACGCCGCTGGACGTGTTGCGTGACTCGCTGAACGGTGGTGGCGCGCTGCTCCTGAGCAACCCGCACAACCCGCTCGGCAAAGTCTTCGATCGTGAAGAGTTGCAAGCGGTGGCGGACATTTGCGTCGCACAGGATGCGTGGATCATCTCCGACGAAATCCACGCCGAGTTATGCTTCGACGGCCGCGTGCATGTTCCGACCGCCTCCCTGAGCCCGGCAATCGCCCAACGCACCATCACCCTGATGTCGGCGAGCAAGGCGTACAACATTGCCGGCCTGAAAACATCGTTCATGATCATCCAGGACGCCGCCTTGCGTGAACGCGTCAACCACGCCCGTTGCGGCATGGTCGACAGCGTCAATCCGCTGGGCATGGAAGCCACCCGTGTGGCCTACAGCGAAGGCGCGCCGTGGCTGACCGAGCTGAAAACCTACCTGCAAGCCAACCGCGACTGGCTGGTGGACGCCGTGCGCAGTCGCTTGCCGGGCGTGTCTATCAATGTGCCGCAAGGGACTTATCTGGCGTGGCTCGATTGCTCGGCGCTGGATCTGGACAATCCGCAGCAGTTCTTCCTTGAACAGGCCAAAGTCGGTTTGAGCGCCGGCCTGGATTTCGGCGATCAGCACCAGCAATTCGTGCGCCTGAACTTCGGCTGCCCGCGTTCGCTGCTCGAAGAAGGCATTGCGCGGATGGAACGTGCACTGGTCAGTCGCCCTGCCTGAGACAACCAGATAGCGGTTGGGAGGGCTGGCCTCTTCGCGGGCTTGCTCGCGAAGGCGTCAGTCGACTCGCCGCAACAGCAGGAAATGAGTAACATGACCGCCCTCCCCGCAGCGATCACCTGCGCCTTGCCGAATAAGCCGATTCCATGCCTTTCGAACTCAGCGTTGACCTCACCACCCTGGCCATTCTGGCTATTGTCGCTTTCATTGCCGGTTTCATCGATGCCATCGCTGGCGGTGGCGGTCTGTTGACCACGCCTGCATTGCTGACGGCCGGCCTGCCGCCACATCTGGTGCTGGGCACCAACAAACTCAGTTCGACCTTCGGCTCGGCCACCGCCAGTTTCACCTTCTACCGGCGCAAGCTGTTCCATCCACGGCAATGGGTGCACGCGATTGTCGGGACCCTGGTCGGTGCACTGACGGGCGCCATCGTCGCCCATTACCTGCCAGCCGAATGGCTGAACAAGATGCTCCCGGTGATCGTCTTCGCCTGCGGTCTGTACCTGTTGTTCGGCGGTACGCCAAAAGCGCCGCTGGACAGCGACGCTCCGATCAAAAAGAAATGGCAATCGACCCAAGGCTTCAGCCTCGGTTTCTACGATGGCGTGGCCGGGCCGGGCACCGGCGCGTTCTGGACGGTGAGCAGTTTGTTGCTCTACCCGATCGATCTGGTCAAGGCCAGCGGCGTCGCGCGCAGCATGAACTTCGTCAGCAACATTGCGGCGCTGTCGGTGTTCGTGTTTTCCGGGCAAGTGGACTGGATCATCGGCCTGAGTATGGGCCTGTCGGTGATGGTCGGCGCTTTCTTTGGCGCGCGCACCGCGATCAGCGGTGGCGCCAAGTTCATTCGCCCGGTGTTCATCACCGTGGTGCTGGGTTTGACCGTGCGCCTAGCCTGGCAGCACTGGTTCAGCGTGGCCTAAGCGCCGCGCCACGTAGACATCGATCAGGTAACGGGCAATCGACTTTGACGCCGGCAACGGCGGCAATTGGTGCACGTTGAACCACTGGGCGTCTTCGATCTCGTCTTCCTGACAGATGATTTCGCCGCCAGCATATTCGGCATGGAAGCCGAGCATCATCGAGTGCGGGAACGGCCAGCACTGGCTGCCCAGGTACTGGATATTCTTCACCTCGATGCTGACTTCCTCGCGCACCTCGCGAATCAGGCAATCCTCCGCCGACTCGCCCGGCTCGGCAAAACCGGCCAGCGTACTGTAGACCCCGGTGACGAAACGCGGTGAGCGCGCCAACAGGATCTCGTCGCCACGGGTGATAAGCACGATCATGCTCGGCGAAATCCGCGGATAGCTGCGCATATCACACGGCTGACAATACATCGCGCGCTCACGCGGCACCTGCGTCATCGCTTGCCCGCAATTACCGCAGAAACGGTGTTCGCGGGCCCAGGTGCCGATCTGTGCGGCGTACCCCAAGACTTTGTAAAGGGTGTGATCGCCGTCGAGCATGAACGCCCGCAGACCTTTCCAGTTACAACCCGACACCTCACTGACGCTGCGCAATTCCAGCAGGTATACCGGCTCGCCATCGAGATGGCCGATGCCGTGCTCGGCGAGGATCGACAAGTCCTGACGTTTAAGCCATTCCCGTGGGAACAGCGCGCCGTTGTCATCGAACAGAAAGCCTTCGGGGCTACGCGCCACGGCCCAGCCGCCGGGTTGATCAGTGTCCAGTACTGCAGTGGTCCAGCGAGATGTCATGGTTTCTCAATCCAGAAATTCAGGTTTCTGTTTGCTCATATGGGCGGCCATGGCCACGCGCAAATCGGTGGATTGCAACATGGCGGCGTTCCAGGTGGCAACGTATTCGAGACCGTCGTCGATGCGATGGTCGCGCATGTAGCTGATCATTTCCTTGGTACCGGTGACCGCGATCGGCGATTTCGAGGCGATGTCGCGGGCAATGTCGATCACGCCTTCCAGCAGCGCTTCTTTATCGCTGTAAACGCGATTGACCAAGCCGATGCTGCGAGCCTCTTCGGCACCGAAGGTGCGACCGGTGTAAGCCAGTTCACGCAGCATGCCGTCTCCGATGATTCGCGGCAACCGTTGCAAAGTGCCAACATCGGCGGCCATGCCGATATCGATTTCCTTGATCGAGAATTGTGCGTCTTCGGCCGCGTAACGCATGTCGCAGGCGGCGATCAGATCGATTGCACCACCGAGGCAATAGCCCTGAACGGCCGCAAGCACCGGTTTACGGCAGTTGTCGACGGCATTGAAAGACGCTTGCAAGGTGAGGATCTTGCGGCGCAGCAGTCGCGCATTGCGGCCGACATCCTTGCCCAGTTCATTGGCGACGCCAGCGAGCATCATCAGATCGATGCCCGAGGAAAAATGTTTACCGTTGCCGCTGAGCACCACTACGCGAACTTCATCGGTGTCGTCGATCCACTGGAAAATCTCGACGATCTCGCTCCAGAACGCCGCGTTCATCGAATTGATTTTTTCCGGGCGATTGATCTGCACATGGGCGATGTTATCGGCCAGTTCGACGCTGAAGGCGGAGTATTGAGTCATGGCAGTGATCCTTTACCGGGCTGAAAATGAGGCCCGAACTATACCAAGGCACCACGATGGCGGTTCGGCCAAATGCGGGACTATCACACTCCCCCCGTAGGAGCTGCCGCAGGCTGCGTCCTTTGATTGTGATTTTTTAAAGATCAGATCAAAAGATCGCCGCCTGCGGCAGCTCCTACGGGGATTGGTGAGCTCTGGAGATGCGAGCCTGCTCGCGACGGCGCCAGATCAGGCAACACCCATCACCTGGCCAACCGCCTGAGCCCAAACAACATCCCCCCTGCCCCTAACAACATCACCGCCAGGAACACCGGATACGAGACCCACCAAGGCGTCCCGGCGGTCATCATGCTGAACTCCGACATCCCACCAATGCTCGCAATCAGGTTCAGCGGCAAAAACACCACGTTGATCAACGTCAGTTTGCGCAGCAAATTGTTCATGCTGTTGTTCATCAGATTGCCACGCGCGTCGATCAGCCCGGAAAACACCGTGGAATAGATCTCCGCCTGCTTGTAGCACTGGTTGTTTTCGATGATCAGGTCATCGATCAAACCGATCGCTTCGCTGCTGAAATGCTGTTTTTCGGCATGATTGCGCAGCCGTGTCAGCACCGCACCGTTGCTGTGCAGGGCATTGATGTAATAGATCAGGCTCTCGCTGAGGTTGAACATCTGCACCAGGTGCTGGTTCTGCATCGAGGCGTTGAATTTCTGCTGCAACTCGCGGGCAACCAGTTTGATGACCTTAAGATGCCCGAGATAGTGATGGATATTGTTGAACAGCAGATCCAGCAGCACATCCAGCGGTGTGTTCAATGGCTGACGGGTACCGAGACCGTGCAGCGGCGTGTCGTCGGTGGCGATCACCAGCAGTTGTCCCGGCGCGAACAGCAGACCGCAGGACGACACCTCGAACGCCAGACTGCCGCCACCGGAATAGTTTTCCGGGCGTTTCCAGATCAGGAACAGATGATCCGGGTGAAACTCGATCCGCGACACCTCGTCCGGGTCCAGCGCCGAGGCCAAGGCATGTTCATCGACTTTGAAATGACTGTGCAGTAAATCGCGCTCGGCGGCGTCGGGGTTGCTGAACAGCATCACCTCGGCATCCAGCCGTTCAACCCGCTGCAAGGCGCCGTGGCTCAGGGCAAAACTGCTGATCATCGGCGTGTCACCAGGCCTGGCCGCGACGTTTCAGCTCTAGCCGTCGCACAAACTCTTCCAGCACCAGTGAATACAGATCGTCCTGCAAGTAGGCGTCTTCGATGCCGGCGTCAAGATTGGGGTTGTCGTTCACCTCGATCACCACCACTTTGTCGCCCGCCTGCTTCAGGTCAACCCCGTAGAGGCCGTCGCCGATCAGGTTGGCTGTCTTCACCGCCAATTCCACTACGGCGCGTGGTGCTTCGTGGATCGCCAGCGTCCGGCATTCGCCGTTGACGTCCTGGCCCTTGGCTTTGTGGTTGTAGATCTGCCAGTGGCCTTTGGACATGAAGTACTGGCAAGCGAAGATCGGTTTGCGGTTGAGCACGCCGATGCGCCAGTCGTACTCGGTGTAGAAAAATTCCTGAGCCAACAACAACACAGAGTGTTCGAACAGTTCGGCGGTCGCTTCGAGCAACGCTTGCTGGCTTTCGACCTTGATGACACCGCGAGAGAAACAACCGTCGGGAATCTTCAGTACCAAGGGAAAACCGAGGCGCTCGCCGACACGTTCAAAGTCTTCGGGTCGTTCCTTGTAAAGGATTTCCGTGGCGGGCATGCCCAACTGATGACTGTTGAGCAGATCGGTCAGATAGACCTTGTTGGTGCAGCGCAAAATCGACGCCGGATCATCCATCACCACCAGTCCTTCGCTTTCGGCTTTCTTGGCGAAGCGATAGGTATGGTTGTCGACGCTGGTGGTTTCGCGGATCAGCAGGCCGTCATACTCGGCAAGTCGTGCGTAGTCCTTGCGTTCGATCAACTCGACATCGATGCCCATGGTCTTGCCGACCCGCACGAAATTTTCCAATGCCTTGCTATTCGACGGCGGCAAAGCCTCTTGTGGATCGTGCAAGATCGCCAGATCGTATCGAGCCACTTGTGGTGAGCGCGGCGTGCGCCAGACTTTACGGCTGAAACCGTCCAGTGCGTTGGCAAACTGATCCTCCTGGTCGTCACGCAACTTGTGCAAGGCGCCGGACTTTATCCCTTCTATGTGCCAACCGTTAGTTCGACGAAACTCAACTAACAGAATCGGACAGGGAAATACTTCAAACAATTGACGCGCCAGATCCTGCAGCGGTTCGATGTGCGTACGACCGAAATAAAGTGTCAGGGTAAAACCTTCGGTATCGCTGTAAAGATGATGACTAAGTGCTTTTTCGAGGGTTTTATCGAGGTCATCCAGCGCCAGACCGTACAGTGATTTCTTAGTCAGTTCACTGATCGTGCGCACGGACGGAATCACCTTGTGCCCGCGGGCTTCGGCCAGCAGCGAGCAGTAATAACCGTGCCCCAGATACTTGTAGCTACGACACAGATTGATCACCTGGACACGCTTGCCCGTCTCGCTTTCACGGGTTTGTTCCAGGTATTCCTGAGCGGTGATGATGTCTTCACTGGGAAAATAAGATGCCCAATCTTCCTTGCGCTCGACAATGATCAGCACTCGACTCGAGGCTCTGATCGCTGAATTTAAATAAGTTGCCGCCGGCAAACTTTGCTCGGATACTTCGCGCCAATGACCCTGTACCGCTGACATAGAGATTGATCCGTTGGAGAACAAGACCTTTTCTATTAAGCACGAAGTTTTACGAAAGTCCCGTTTCGTTACGCAACTTTTACGGTGGTCATATGAGTGCTGTTTTTCGTCTGGCGGTAGTTGAAGATTTGCCGGCGCTGCTGGCATTGGAAAGGCAATGTTTCACCACGGATCGGCTGACCAGCCGCAGCTTCCAGTGGATGATCACCCGCGCGCACGGCCAGTTGTTGGTGGTCGAGCGCGCAGGCCAACTGCTTGGCTACGCCCTGGTGTTGTTTCATCGTGGCACATCGCTGGCGCGCCTGTACTCCATCGCTATTGCCAGTGAGGCTCGCGGCACGGGTCTCGGCATGCAATTGCTGCAACGGATCGAGGCCTGTGCGCTGGAACATGATTGTGCGTATCTGCGCCTGGAAGTCCGCACCGACAATCCCACTGCCATTGCGCTGTACGAGCGTAACGGTTACCGGCGTTTTGCTCTGATTCACGATTACTACGAAGACCATGCCGACGCCTTGCGCCTGGAGAAACGCATTCTCCAGCACCGTGACTCGCGCAGCGTCAAGGTGCCTTATTACGCGCAAACCACTGATTTCACCTGCGGCCCGGCGTGTTTGTTGATGGCCATGGGCGCGTTGCAATCAAAGCGTTTACTGGAGCGCCGGGAAGAATTGCAGCTTTGGCGCGAGGCAACGACCGTGTTCATGACCTCGGGCCATGGCGGATGCAGTCCGCAAGGCCTGGCATTGGCGGCGTGGCGCAGAGGTTTTAGCGTCCGTTTGGAGCTGAGCCTGGAGGGGCCGCTGTTCCTTGAAGGTGTACGCGATACGCATAAAAAAGACGTCATGCGTTTAGTGCATGAAGAGTTCACTGCGCAACTCGCAGAGACCGATGTGGAATGTGTAATCGGCGCATCAGTGGATTTGCCACGATTGCTCGACGCCGGTGGCCAGCCTTTGGTGCTGATCAGCAGCTATCGCCTGACCCGCTCAAAATCACCGCACTGGGTTGTGGTGACCGATTGCGATGAGGACTTCGTCTACCTTCATGATCCCGATGTTGACCACAGCCAACACCGACAGCCGATGGACTGCCAGCACGTACCCGTCAGTCATGGCGAGTTTGAAAAAATGTGCCGGTTTGGGCGTGGGAAGCTGAGAGCTGCGGTGGTTTTGTACGCCCGCAATGAGTAAGTCAGGCATTCGTGCTTTTGTGGCGAGGGAGCTTGCTCCCGCTGGGTTGTGCAGCAGCCCCGGGAAACTTGTGAGCGCTACGCACTCAAGCGGGAGCAAGCTCCCTCGCCACAGGTTGTGTGTGTGAATTACAAATTTACTTCAACCCAAGCTTGTACAGCGAACCATTCGACTCATCCGTCAGCACATACAAATACCCATCCGGCCCTTGCCGAACATCGCGAATCCGCTGTTTGAGTTCACCGAGCAAACGCTCCTCATGCACTACCTTGTCGCCATCGAACTGCAAGCGAATCAACTCCTGCGTTACCAAAGCACCGATAAACGCGTTGTGTTGCCACGGTTTAAAACGATCACCATCGTAAAAGGCCATGCCTGTAACACCCGGTGATTTTTCCCAGACGTGGTGCGGAGCGACGGTGCCTTCGACGGTCTTGCCCTGCGCTTCCGGGATCGGCTGCATTGAATAGTTGATACCGTGAGTCGCCAAAGGCCAGCCGTAGTTCATGCCGCGCTCGATGATATTCACTTCATCACCTCCGCGCGGGCCGTGCTCGTTCTCCCACAGCGTACCCGTCCACGGGTTGAGCGCTGCGCCCTGCGGGTTGCGAATGCCGTAGGCCCAGATTTCCGGGCGCACGCCGGACTGGCCGACAAAGGGATTGTCGTCAGGCACCTTGCCGTCCGGGTAGATCCGCACGATTTTGCCTTGCAGCTTGTCGAGATCCTGTGCGGTCGGCCGATCGTTGTTTTCGCCCAAGGTGATGAACAGATAACCGTCTCGATCAAATACCAGCCGTGAACCGAAGTGATTGCCGACCGAAAGTTTCGGCTCCTGACGGAAGATCACTTTGAAATCCTCAATCGTCTTCAGGTCGTTCGACAGTCGCCCACGACCGACCGCGGTCCCGGCCTTGTCTCCGGCACCACCACCTTCGGCATATGAGAGGTAAACCAGACGATCCTGTTTAAAGTCTGGCGACAGCACTACATCCAGCAAACCGCCCTGCCCCTTGGCCCACACTTTCGGTACCCCGCCGATCGGCGTCGACAGCTTGCCATCACTGGTAACCACCCGCAGATTGCCTGGCCGCTCGGTCACCAGCATGCCTTGGCGATCGGGCAGAAAAGCCAGCGCCCATGGATGTTCAAGCCCCTGGGTTATCGTCGTGACTTCGAGGGTGCCCTGCTCGCTTTGCAGCTCCTGGGGCGCTGCGGCGAACGCCGGTGCGCTGATCAGAGCGCCGGCACACAGGCTGGCTAGAAGGGTTTTACGCAACATGTACGATTCCTTTTGTTCACTTGAAAGGCTGGCAGAACTTCAGTCCTGCCGTTCAACGGTCGCTGTCGGTACCCCGTGAGGGCGGATTGGGAATGAAGGTCGGTGGCTTGCTGGGCACGCTGCGAATTGGCTGGCCATTACCGATACCACGGTTCTCCACGGTAGGCTGGCGCGGCGTTGGCACGGTATTGGGCCCACGTACCGGCGGTGTGCTGGGCTGAGTGCCTTGCATGCTGTTGGGATTGGCCCGACGAATCGGGCTGTTGTAGGGATTGTTGCTGTTGCCAGTCGGACTTTGCGCGAGGAGTAACGTAGACGCTGGCGGCACAACGTCCGCGTGAACCAGACCGCCACTCACGGCGAGGACAGCAATGCCAAGCAAGATTCGGTTCATGGAGCGGCCTCTCGATGCGCAGGGGATAGAGCCTTCGAGTCCACGCTACGCGCTGGGTTCGGATTTGTTAACCCATGGGCGTTAAACAACATGTAACACGAGTTGACCAAGCGCCCGCAAACCAGCTCAATCGCAGGAAACTTTCGTCCGCCGCTACAGGTCATCCGATCATCACTCGGAGAACACCACCATGGCTCGGGCAATCTGGAAAGGCGCGATCAGTTTCGGACTGGTACACATCCCCGTCGCGCTGGTTTCCGCGACATCGTCACAAGGCGTGGACTTCGATTGGCTCGACAGCCGCAGCATGGATCCGGTGGGTTATAAACGGGTCAACAAAGTCACCGGCAAAGAAGTCAGCAAAGAAAACATCGTCAAAGGCGTGGCGTACGAAAAAGGTCGCTATGTGGTGCTCAGCGAGGAGGAAATTCGCTCGGCTCACCCGGTTTCCACGCAAACCATCGATATTTTTTCCTTTGTCGATGCCGAGCAGATTCCCTTGCAGAACATCGACACGCCCTACTATCTGGCGCCGGACAAACGCGGCGGCAAGGTCTACGCGCTGCTGCGTGAAACATTGAGCAAAACCAATAAAGTCGCCCTCGCGCGCGTGGTTTTACATACTCGCCAGTACCTGGCCGCGTTGATGCCGCTGGAGTCGGCGCTGGTTCTGGTCAAATTGCGTTGGCCACAAGAGGTGCGCAGCCTGGATGAGTTAGCGCTGGGCAGCGAAGTGACCAAGCCACAACTGGCCAAGGGTGAGCTCGACATGGCCAAACGCTTGGTGCAGGACATGAGCGCGGACTGGAAACCTGAGGATTACAACGACGAGTTCGAAGACAAGATCATGGCGCTGGTCGAGAAAAAGGCCCATGAAGGCCAGATCGAGGATGTCGAGACGGTGGGTGGCGAGGAAGAGCGCAAAACCGCTGATGTGATTGATTTGACCGAGCTGTTGAAACGCAGCCTTGGCGGCAAAGCCGCGGCCAAGCCGAAGGCCAAGGCCGCGCCAGCGAAGAAGACCAAAAAAGCGTCGGGGGAATGACAACTGAAGAATCGTCAGGCAACTGACAGGTAGCTTTTGAGAGAGTCACAGACACCGCAGGTATCTGTGTAGGAGCTGCGGGACGCTGCGATCTTTTGACTTTCAGATTTGAAAGACAAGATCAAAAGATCGCAGCGTGCCGCAGCTCCTACAGTAATTACCGAGCATTTGGCATCGATCAGATCAGGATGAAGATCGCCAGCAGACCGCCGAAGATCGCCCACTTCTCCATGTAATACAGCTTGCGATTGCGCTTTTTCAGTTCTTTGCCACGCAGGCGAATTTTGTAGATTTTGGTGAACAAACGGTTGATCCCGCCAGTCCGGTCACCCGCATCGTTCGGCGCACCCGCCGCCGACATCACGGTTTTGCTGAACCAGGCGTTGAACGCCGCCGCCCAGCGATATTTCATCGGGCGCTCAATGTCGCAGAAAAGGATGATCCGATTCTTGTCAGTGGTGTTTTCCGCGTAATGAATGAATGTCTCGTCAAACATCACTGCCTCACCATCGCGCCAGTGGTAGTTCTCACCATCAACGTTGATGTAGCAACCGGCATCGTTCGGCGTGTCCAGGCCCAAGTGATAACGGTAGGAACCGGCATACGGGTCACGATGGCGCACGAGTTTCGACCCCGGCGGCAATTCCGCGAACATTGCAGCCTTGATCGAGCCGATGCTCTGCACCAGTTCAGTGGTGCGAGGGCAGAGTTTCATTGCCGACGGATGGCTGTCGCCGTACCACTTCAGATAAAAGCGCTTCCAGCCGCTTTTGAAGAACGAGTTGAAACCGACATCGTCATACTGATTGGAGCGTTTGATCTCGCCGGCACGCAGCAAATTCTGACCTTCTTCGCGGATCTCCTGCCAATGCGCCTGCAACACGCTGAGATCAGGAAAATCCGCCGGGTCCAGGTAAGGCTTGTTAGGCTTCTTCGAGAACAGGTAAAGAAAGCAGTTGATCGGCGCCAGAAACGTCGAGTGATCGCTCAGTTGGCGACCGAGTTTGTGGCGCACTCGTCCACGAAGATGAACGTATGCAATGGAAATGACATAAATAGCAGCAATGATGAGTTTCACGGAAATCGTCACACGTCAGAAGTGAACAAACTGCGCGCCTGGCGGCTCGTGGCCTAGCGTCTTATGCAGTGGTCTGAATACCAATGGCACATCCTTGAGCCCGCGCGGTTGAAGGCGCTGGGTGATATGCATGGCATTTTAGCCACACTTTGTAACCGATAGTGAACACTCATCTGTGAAAAACTGTCCCGCGATTGCGCCAATCGGCGCCCGCGGCGTCTTCGCCCTATCGTTTAAAGAGCCAGACCAGTACAATCGCCGCCAAACTTTACGCGCCCCCCTTGGTTGATGACGGGAACCCCCCGCCTCAGCGCACTTTGACTCGGGCCAAGCGCTCCAGCCGCACCCTCGCTACTCAGAATGCTTCGCAGGAATAACTCTTGATCTCTACAGCTAACATCACGATGCAGTTCGGCGCCAAGCCGCTCTTCGAAAACGTTTCGGTCAAATTCGGCGCGGGCAACCGCTATGGCTTGATCGGCGCCAACGGTTGCGGCAAGTCGACCTTCATGAAAATCCTCGGCGGCGATCTCGATCCGTCCGGCGGTCAGGTCATGCTCGAGCCGAACGTGCGCCTGGGCAAGTTGCGTCAGGATCAGTTCGCCTACGAAGAATTCACCGTGATCGACACCGTGATCATGGGTCACGAAGAGCTGTGGAAGGTCAAGGCCGAGCGCGACCGCATCTACTCGCTGCCGGAAATGAGCGAAGAAGACGGCATGGCCGTGGCCGAACTGGAAACCGAATTCGCCGAGATGGACGGCTACACCGCCGAATCTCGCGCCGGTGAACTGTTGCTGGGCCTGGGTATCGGCATCGAGCAACACTTCGGCCCGATGAGCGAAGTGTCGCCAGGCTGGAAACTGCGTGTGTTGCTGGCTCAGGCACTGTTTTCCGATCCGGAAGTGCTGTTGCTCGACGAACCGACCAACCACCTGGACATCAACACCATTCGCTGGCTGGAAAACATCCTGACCCAGCGTAACAGCCTGATGATCATCATCTCTCACGACCGTCACTTCCTGAACAGCGTGTGCACCCACATGGCTGACCTGGATTACGGCGAGCTGCGCCTGTTCCCGGGCAACTACGACGAGTACATGACCGTGGCGACCCAGTCCCGCGAGCAACTGCTGTCGGACAACGCCAAGAAGAAAGCACAGATTTCCGAGCTGCAATCGTTCGTCAGCCGCTTCTCGGCCAACGCCTCGAAAGCCAAGCAGGCCACTTCCCGCGCCAAGGCGATCGACAAGATCCAACTGGCCGAGGTCAAGCCTTCGAGCCGCGTGAGCCCGTTCATCCGCTTCGATCAGAACAAGAAGCTGCACCGTCAGGCGGTCATCGTCGAAAAAATGGCCAAAGGCTTCGACGGCAAACCATTGTTCAAAGACTTCAGCTTCCAGGTTGAAGCTGGCGAGCGCGTGGCGATCATCGGCCCGAACGGTATCGGCAAGACCACCCTGCTGCGCACGCTGGTCAACGAACTGACGCCGGATGCCGGCAGCATCAAGTGGACCGACGCCGCAGAACTGGGCTACTACGCTCAGGACCACGCGCATGACTTCGAAGACGACGTCACGCTGTTCGACTGGATGGGTCAGTGGACGCAAGGCGAGCAGATGATTCGCGGTACTTTGGGCCGCATGCTGTTTTCCAACGACGAGATTCTCAAGTCGGTCAAAGTGATTTCCGGTGGTGAGCAAGGTCGCATGCTGTTCGGCAAGCTGATTCTGCAGAAGCCAAACGTGCTGATCATGGACGAACCGACCAACCACTTGGACATGGAATCGATCGAGGCGCTGAACCTGGCGCTGGAAAACTACCCGGGCACGCTGGTTTTCGTCAGCCACGACCGTGAGTTCGTATCGTCCCTGGCCACGCGCATCATCGAGCTGAGCCCGGATGGCGTGACCGACTTCAGCGGCACCTACGACGACTACCTGCGTAGCCAAGGCGTCGTGTTCTAAATAGCAGCGCCGAGTTTCGAGCGGCTAGCTGCAAGCTGAAGCCCTGTCCATGTGACAGGGCTTTTGTATTAAAGAGGCAAGATCAAAAGATCGCAGCCTGCGGCAGCTCCTACAAAATCAAAAGCGAACTCCTGTAGGAGCTGCCGCAGGCTGCGATCTTTTGATCGTTAGCCTGCTTTCTTTTATCTGACACCCACGCCATGATGCGAACTCTCCCACCGCCGCCCGCGAACGAGTCCTCATGTCTGCGCAGCAACAGCCTCCGCAAAGCTCCATGGCGATCACCCTGCAGATCGTCTCCATCGTTTTCTACACGTTTATTGCCTTCCTCTGCATCGGTTTGCCGATTGCGGTGTTGCCCGGTTACGTGCACGAACAGCTGGGTTTCAGTGCGATCATTGCCGGCCTGGTGATCGGTTCGCAGTATCTGGCGACCCTGCTCAGCCGGCCTATGGCCGGACGCATGTCGGATACGATCGGCACCAAACGGGCAATCGTTTATGGTTTGCTGGGCATTGTGCTAAGTGGCGTGCTGACGTTGATTTCGACGCTGCTGCAAAGCTTCCCCCTCACCAGCCTGTTGATTCTGATCGCCGGGCGTCTGTTGCTGGGTGTTGCCCAAGGCCTGATAGGCGTTGGGACGATCAGTTGGTGCATGGGCCAGGTCGGTGTCGAACACACCGCAAAGTCCATCGGCTGGAACGGCATAGCGTCTTATGGTGCGATTGCGATTGGCGCGCCCTTGGGTGTAGTGATGGTGGCTGATTACGGCTTTACCAGCCTTGGCATCGCCCTGTCTGTGTTGGCGACCGGGGCATTGCTGCTGATCCGCAACAAACCTTCGGTGCCAGTGATACGCGGCGAGCGCCTGCCATTCTGGGCGGTGTTCGGACGGATTGCGCCATTCGGTGCCAGCCTGACACTGGCCTCGATCGGCTACGGCACGCTGACTACCTTCATCACTTTGTACTACCTGAATCGAGGCTGGAGCGGCGCGGCGTATTGCCTGACGGTGTTCGGCGTGTGTTTCATACTGTCGCGGCTGTTGTTCATTTCGGCGATCAGCCGATTTGGCGGGTTCAACTCGGCCATCGCCTGTATGACCATCGAGACCATCGGCCTGACGCTATTGTGGCTGGCGCCCTCAACCGCGTTTGCGCTGATCGGCGCCGGATTGGCGGGCTTCGGGTTGTCGTTGGTGTACCCGGCGCTCGGGGTCGAGGCGATCAAACAGGTGCCGAGTTCCAGTCGCGGCTCAGGCCTGGGCGCTTATGCGGTGTTCTTTGATCTGGCGCTGGCGATTGCCGGGCCATTGATGGGCGCAGTGGCGTTGAATCTGGGCTATTCGTGGATTTTCTTCTGTGCGGCGCTGTTGTCAGTGATCGGCTTGGGGCTGACCCTGCTGCTCAGACGCCGCGCCAAGACCTGAGGTCTGGCGAAATCCTTGTAGGAGTGAGCCTGCTCGCGATAGCGGAGTATCAGTGAAGGAAATGTCGACTGACACTCCGCTATCGCGAGCAGGCTCACTCCTACATTAGCGGACTAGCGGTGTTTGTGGGGTCAGGTTATTGGTCGGCAGTCTGCATGCCGGCGCGCGTTGGTTGGCCCAGCGCATGGGAGAAAAAGCGCCCGGCTTCGGAAATGAGGTTGCGGTGGATGTCCTCGCGATCGACGCCGTCGGCATCGGTGCACAACGCTGGCATGGCGATGATCTGCTCTTCGTTGCACGGCGCCATGAACACGAAGTGCCCTGCCCCCGCCAGCAATTTGAAGTCTGGCGCCGTCGGCAGCTTGCGCGCCAGGGCGGCGGCGTTTTTATCGAAGGCAACCAATTTGTCGCCGTCGCCGCTGTAGAGCAGCACCGGCACATGCACATCGGCCAACGTATGACGGCCGAATTTCAGGCTCAACGGCGCCATCAGCAGCAAGGCGTGAACGCGCGGATCGGCAACGGGCTGAAGGTCATCACGGTCAACGATGAGTTCGCCCTGGGTGTTGCAGGCGTCACGATCATCCGGGCGTTCCTGGCAGTAACGACGCAGACGATCCAGATCCGGCTGCGCGCCAGACAGAATCAGTGCTGTCTCGCCACCTGCGGAATAGCCGATCACGCCGACTTGTTCGGCGTTGACGTACGGCGCCAGCATGCGGTCGCCCAAGGTTGCGGTAATGGCTTCGGAAATCTGGATCGGTCGCCCATAGAGATTGCTCAAAGTGCCGAGCCGGCTGTGATCCTTGGAGTTGTCGCCGGGGTGAATCACCGCCACAACGACAAAACCTTTGCGGGCCAGCGAAGTGGCGAGGTCGTGCAAGGCCAATGGCGTGCCGGTGTTGCCATGCGAAAGCATCAGCATTGGAAAGCGGCCGATAGCGACCTTGGTATCCTCACCCGCCTCCACCGAATATCCCTCGAGAAGGCTCATGTGCTCGCGATCACTGGAAGGATAGAACGCGATGGCGCGCATCGGTTGCAGGTCGAGTGGATCAAGGAAGGTCATTTCGTGGTAACCGACGCTCCAGACAGGATGACGCCCCGGCGCAGCTTGCACTGAATTCATGCTGCCCAGCAGGCAAATCAGTAACGTTGCACAAAGACGCATCATGGGATGCCCCACCCTGTTGTTACTCAATCGAAAGATCCGTTGCGTTGCGGGCCAGAAACGCCGGGGATTCGGTGTTCCGGTACGACAATGCCTTCAGACGTTGATCGTTTGACTGCATAACCCGGGCCAGATTATGTAACAGTCGGAAACAAAAAACTCCATATTTGGCCCTTGCAGAACCAGAATACAGAGTTTTTTGGGCGTTACCTGAACCTCAGCTGTTTTTTACGCAAGCCTTACGCAGCGGCGAACAATTGCTCGCTGATCTTTGCCTGAGCTGCGGTCATCGCGTTGTTACGCACTTCGTCGCCATACGCCAGGCCTTCGGCACGGACAATTTCGATGTCGGTGATGCCGAGGAAGCCCAGAACCAGCTTCAGGTATTCTTCGTGGGCGATACCGCTGGCCTGACCGGCATGGATACCGCCGGAGGTGGAGACGATCACCACTTTCTTGCCGCCGCACAGGCCTTCAGGGCCGGCTTCGGTGTAACGGAAGGTTTGACCTGCAACGGCAACGCGATCGATCCAGGCCTTGAGTTGGGTCGGTACGGTGAAGTTGTACATCGGTGCAGCAATGACCACGGCGTCGGCAGCGATGAACTCGGCCAGGGTCGAAGCGCTCAGCTCGGCTTCGTGCTGTTGCGCAGCGTTGCGCAGTTCTGCAGTAGTGCCGGCGGCCACCAGAGTGGTCGACGAGAAGTGGCTGATGGCATCAGCGGCGAGGTCGCGGTAAGTCACTACAGCGCTCGGCTCAGCGACTTGCCAGGCTTTGACGACTTGGCTGCTCAGCTGACGGGAAGCCGAGTTGTCGCCCAGAATGCTCGAATCGATATGCAGCAGTTTCATGTGGAATCTCCTGGAAGGAATCGCCGGTGGCGACGGAATGGAGACAATCCTACGCAAGAAACCAATAGCTGATTAGCCGCCGACAATGCGATAGTTTGTCCCATTGATAGAACAGCTGGATAACACCATGCAAGACCTCAACGACCTCTACTACTTCGCCAAAGTCGTCGAAGCCGGCGGCTTTACGGCAGCCGGGCGATTGCTCGGCATTCCCAAGTCACGGTTGTCACGACGGATTGCCGAACTGGAAGAACGCCTGGGCGCACGCTTGTTGCAGCGCACCACGCGACAACTCAACCTGACTGCCGTGGGTGAGCGTTATTTGCGCCATTGCCAGGCGATGCTGCTGGAAGCCGAGATGGCTGATGAAGCGGTGGCCAGCATGTCCAGTGCGCCGCGCGGGCGTTTGCGGGTGTCTTGCCCGACAGGCCTTGCCCAAGAACTCCTGTCGACGATCATCAGTAGCTTCCTTGGTAAATTCCCTCAGGTGCAACTGGAAGTCGTGCTGCTCAACCGCCGGGTGGATCTGGTCGCCGAGGGTTTCGACGTTGCCCTGCGTGTACGCGAACAGGGCGATGAAGACCCTCTGCTGGTGACCCGACGCCTGCGCCAGGCGCAAACGGTGGTGGTGGCCAGCCCGGCGTTTATCCAGGGTCAAACGATCAACCATCCGCAGGACTTGAGAAACCTGCCGGTACTCGGTGCGCTGGAAGCGGATCGTCTGGTACACGTACGCTTGCTCGACCAGCAGAGCAAAAGTTTCGAGTTAAGCATGGAGGCGCGGCTCGGCGTTGATGACTTTATCGTACGCAAGGCCTGTGTGCTGGCAGGGCTGGGTTTCACCTTGCTGCCGATGATGTACTGCGAAGAGGAACTACAAAACGGCACACTGGTGCAATTGCTGCCCGAATGGTCGTTGCCCGGTGGCTGGCTGCAAGCGGTGTATCCGCATCGACGCGGGGTGATGCCGGCGGTGCGCGCGTGGATCGATCATCTGGTCGAATCGTTTAATGCCTGTGGGGAACGACTGTTATGAAAATGGCAAAGATGAGCGAGGCCGATGTGGCCGCCTTCTGCCTGGCATTGCCGGGTGCTCGGGAAGACTATAAGTGGGGTGGCGTGCGGGTATTTTCGATTGCCGGCAACAAGATGTTTGCCTTGCAGGGTTTGCGCGGCGACTCACTGGCGTTCAAGGTCGACAAGGATCTGTTTCTCGGTCATTGCGACCGTCCGGGCATTCATCCGGCGCCGTATCTGGCGCGGGCGCAGTGGATCATCATGCATCCGCCCTACCCGCTGGCGGCCGAGGAATTGCGCGAATTGTTGCAGCGTTCGCATCAGTTGGTGGTGAGCAAGTTGCCGAAGAAAACTCAAATCGCTCTATTGCTGTAACCCCGTTCCCTGTAGGAGTGAGCCTGCTCGCGATAACGGTGGATCAGCTAACAAGTTGTCGACTGACAATTCGCTATCGCGAGCAGGCTCACTCCTACAGGGGAATTTGGTGTGGGTTAGAACAGGTTCAGCAGGTTCAACCGGAGGAACAGCTGGTCGATCCAAAACACCTGATGCAACAGGACGATCACCCAGAACAGAACCTGAAACGACACCTTGCGCGTCTTGTGCCGGAACACTTGCTGGGCGATCAGCGCGCCCGGCCAGCCGCCGGCCAGTTCCACGGCATGAAGGATGTTCTCCGGCGTGCGCCAGGCATCGGCGCGGGCCTTGCGTTTATCTGCCCAGTAGAGAAAAAACGCCAGCACACTGACGATGCCGTACCCCGCCAATGGCACCAGCGAGATCCCGCGCAACCACATCGACAGCGAGCCGAACAACGGCAACGCACAGATGATCAGCAACACCACCAGTTTCAACTTCAAATGCTGGATGTTGCCACTCGATGGCCGGCCCTCAGGGCGGCGTGCGCGGGAGTCACTCATGGCTTGGCTGCCGACCAGTCGATCCAGCCGAACTGCCAGGTCGCCAGAATCACCAGACCGAAGACGATCCGGTACCAGGCAAACGCCGCGTAGCTGTGGGTGGCGATGAACTTGAGCAAGCCGCGCACAGCGATCATGGCGAAGATAAACGCGGTGACGAAACCGATGGCGAATACCGGGAAATCCGCTGGCACAAACAGGTGGCGGTACTTGTAGCCCGAATACACTGCCGCACCGACCATGGTTGGCATGGCGAGGAAGAACGAGAACTCGGTGGCGGTTTTACGCGACAGACCGAACAGTAAACCGCCGATGATCGTCGAACCGGAGCGCGAGGTGCCCGGAATCATTGCCAGACATTGCGCAAAACCGACTTTAAGCGCGTCTTTCCAGGTGATTTCATCGACCGTTTCGGCGTGCACGGCATGCTGACGCTTTTCTGCCCACAACATGATGACGCCGCCAACCACCAGCGCGGCCGCGACCGTGATCGGATTGAACAGGTATTGGTGGATCAGGTCGGCAAAAATCACCCCCAACACTACCGCCGGCAAGAACGCGATCAGCAGATTGGCGGTAAAACGCCGTGCACTGGGCTGCGTCGGCAGGCCCTTTACCACGTCGAGAATCTTGCGGCGAAACTCCCAGATCACCGCGAGAATCGCGCCGAGTTGAATAATGATGTTGAACGCCATGGCCCGTTCGCCGCCGAAATTGAGCAAGTCGGCAACAATGATCTGGTGTCCGGTACTGGAAATGGGCAAAAACTCCGTCAGCCCCTCTACAACTCCAAGTATCAGTGCCTGCAAGGCGGTCCAAAGATCCATCAATCCCCCAAAGAGCGATGCGCGCGGGCATGCTCCGATAGTATTTTTCTAACGTTCACTGCGATCAGCGTAGCTGTGTATGGCTGTACCGATTCCGCGCACACAGGATCTACACGAAACAGTCAAAATTCCGTGAAATATCAACTTCGATTCAGGTTTTCATGCGCGGGGCCGAAATCCTAACAGACAAGCCTTGACAGCGCTGCCGCGTTATACGACTTGGGTCGCGTATGCCCGCTCACAAAATCGTGGTTGGATGCTGGCGGTCGTTTATTACAAGAAAAAGAATCCGGAGTGACAGCGTTATGAACAGCTTGCGCAGTGTGTCGATCAGCCGACGCTTGTGGCTCATTTTGATTGTGGCAATGGTCATGTTGTTGACCTTGGGCGTGTTGATGCTCAAGCAGATCCACGATGACCTGTATCGCGCCAAAGCCCAGAAAACCCAGCATGTGGTGCAGACCGCCAGCGGTTTGCTGACCTACTACCACGACCTCGAAACCGCCGGTACGCTGAGCAAAGAAGCGGCACAAAAACAAGCGCTGACAGCGATTCGCGGCCTGCGCTATGACCAGAGCGATTACTTCTGGATCAACGACCTCACGCCCGTGATGGTCATGCACCCGACCAATCCAAAGCTCGAAGGCCAGAATCTCTCGGCGATCCGTGACCCGGATGGCTTTGCGGTGTTCAACGAGATGGTCGCCATCGCCAAAGCCAAAGGCGCCGGTATGGTCGATTACCGTTGGCCGAAACCCGGCGCCAGTGAGCCGGTGGCCAAGACCTCGTATGTGAAGTTGTTCGAACCTTGGGGTTGGGTGCTCGGCTCCGGCGTCTACGTCGATGATGTGCAGGCCGAATTCAAAGGTCAGGTGATCAATGCTTCGGTCATCGGTTTGGTGATCGCGGTGATCATGGCGCTGCTGGTAATCTTGATCGCACGCAGTATCGTGCGCCCGTTACAGGAAACCGTGAACGCCATGGCCAACATCGCCAGCGGCGAGAGCGACCTGACCCGCAGCCTCGATACCCACGGCAAGGATGAAGTCACCGAATTGGCTCATCACTTCAACGGTTTCACTGCCAAGTTGCGCCGGGTGATCGGTGAATTGCAGGTGTCTGCCAGCGCGCTCGGTCAATCCTCCAGCGAACTGGGCAACGATGCTTCGCAAGCGCAACAACGCAGCCAGCAGCAATCGCAACAGATGGAGCTGGTTGCCACAGCGATCAACGAAGTGACTTACGGCGTTCAGGATGTCGCGAAGAACGCCGAGCACGCGGCTGCCGAAATGCGCGACGCCGAAGCACAGGCGCAACAAGGCCAGATCAACATTGACGGCAGTCTGCAACAGATCGACAAACTCTCGGGCACCATTGATCAAGCTGTCGAGGTGATCCGCACCCTCGCCGCCGAGAGCACGCAGATCGGCAGCGTCCTGGAGGTCATTCGTTCGATTGCCGAACAGACCAACCTGCTCGCCCTTAACGCGGCCATCGAAGCGGCGCGGGCCGGTGAACAGGGTCGCGGTTTCGCCGTGGTCGCCGATGAAGTGCGCCTGCTGGCGCAACGTACGCAGAAATCGACGGCCGAGATCCAGTCGATGATCGAGCGCCTGCAAAATCACTCCGAAGCTGCCGTGAAAGTTATCGGCGACAGCAGCAAGGCGTCGCAACTGACCATCGAACAGGCCGGGTTGGCCGGTGCCAGCCTCAGCGCGATCGGACAGGCATTGCGCAACCTCAATGGTCTGAATGCGTCGATCGCCAGCGCCACGCTGCAACAGGCGCATGTGGTCGAGGACATCAATCAGAACGTGACCCAGGCCGCCGGTCTGTCACACAGCACGGCCATCGCAGCCGAGCAGTCGAGTGCCGCTAGCGTGCGACTCGGCCAGTTGAGTGAACAACTCAACGGCCTCCTGCGCCAGTTCCGCGTCTAGCACCGCCCTACCATAGGAGTGAGCCTGCTGGAGATGGCGTCGTGTCAGCCAACCAAGAGTGGCTGACCCACCGCCATCGCGAGCAGGCTCACTCCTGCAGGTTTTCTGGGTACAATCCGCTCCCTTTTCACTTCCCCCAAGGAACCCACATGTCCGGGCTAGAACTGTTTGCGGCCGCTCTCGGTGTGATCGCCGTCTGGCTGACGGTCAAACAGAATCCATGGTGCTGGCCGATCGGGCTGGTCATGGTGCTGCTCTACAGCTGGGTCTTCTTTGAAGTGAAACTGTATTCGGACATGTTGCTGCAAGTGATCTACGCCGCGCTGCAAGTCTATGGCTGGTGGCAATGGACGCGCGCCGGGACGATGCAAGACGGCCGTGAAGTCACGCGTCTGGATCAGCGATCGATCCTGCTCGGCCTCAGCGTCGGCGCTGTTGGCAGCGTGCTGTTGGGCGCCGCCATGGCGCACTGGACCGATGCCGCGCAGCCGTGGCTGGACGCGGCGCTGACGGCTTTCAGCCTGGTTGCGCAGTTGTGGATGGCGCAGAAGCGCCTGCAATGCTGGGCGTTGTGGTTTGTACTCGATGTGATCTTTGTCGGTCTGTTCATCTATAAGGACCTCTACCTGACGGCAGCCTTGTACGCCTTGTTCACCCTGATCGCCGTGCAAGGCTGGCGCGAATGGCGCGCCGACCCGGCGCTGCGCACATGAAAGTGGTGGTGCTCACCGGGCCTGAATCCACCGGCAAGAGCTGGCTGGCGGCGGGTTTGCAGAAACGGTTCGGCGGTGTGCGAGTAGACGAGTACGTGCGCAGGTTCATCGAGCAGAACCCTCGCGATACCTGCCTGGCGGACATCCCCGAAATCGCCCGTGGTCAGCTGCAATGGGAAGATCAGGCACGTGCACAACAGCCGGCGCTGCTGATTCTCGACACCCACCTGCTGAGCAATATGCTCTGGAGCCAGACGTTGTTCGGCGACTGCCCGGACTGGCTGGAACCCGAACTGCTGGCGCGCCACTACGACCTGCACCTTTTGTTGTCGCCGGAGCAGATCGACTGGACCGACGACGGGCAGCGCTGCCAACCGGATCTGGAGCAACGTCTGGCGTTTTATCAGGCTACGCGGGAATGGCTGGAACGCCATGACCAGCCCTTCAAGATCATTCAAGGCAATTGGGCTGAACGCCAGGCGCGAGCCTTTGCAGCGGTCGAAGCACTGCTCGCGCAATAACCAGTCTTTGTGGGCCTGTTTACCCGGTTTTGGGGGCAAAGTGTCCGTTCCTGAAACACCTCCCCGCGTGCAAAGGGCCCGTTTCAAGGGATTGATCGCTTTGATCGTGCCCTTGTTACACCGCTGAAACACACCCCCGCAAACCCTCGTTCCAGAGCATTGTTCAGCCGATAGACAGGATGGGGACACCCGGCGTGTTTCAATCTTGAAACAGCTTGTGTATCAGTCACGCGTTCCATTCGTATAACTCATTGAAACTTAAACCATTTTAAAAAGCGGCACAGCTTTCGCTCTCTCCTTCCCAACGCTGACATGAGCCAGCCCACTGAAGAAGGAATTGCCGCCGTGGGGAACTTCAATAAAGGCTTGACCTGCCTTCTGCTGATCGGATCAGCAGCCAGCACATTGCTCAGTTTCAATGTTCAGGCTGAAGGCAATGGCGTGATTGTTCTCAACCGCGACGTTCAGCCTATTCCTATCGGT
Organism: Pseudomonas sp. TH08; assembly: GCF_016651275.1. NCBI lineage: Bacteria > Pseudomonadati > Pseudomonadota > Gammaproteobacteria > Pseudomonadales > Pseudomonadaceae > Pseudomonas > Pseudomonas sp. TH08. Next base: position 384,870 of record NZ_JAEKEE010000004.1, read on the forward strand.
CGCAGTGGTGGCAAAGACCCCTACCCGACCACCGTCAACGCAAACCCGTCCGGGCGCATCGATCAAGCGATGACCAGCACCGAACTCAATGACGGCGACTTTGCCAGCGTAGCCAGCGGCTCGTCCATCCGTGGCGGCATGTCGACAGCAACCGGCGCCCTCCCAGGCACCAGTGTCCTGACCAATCCCAACGGCCTGCCCGGCATGAGTGCCGGTCATGGCGGCGGCGGTGGCGGCGCGATCTCCAACACCATCAATCGCTCGCTCAGCACTGGCCTCGCCCCGCTGACCCGCATGGCTGGAGGCCAATAAGATGAAGCGCACGCTGCTCCTGCTCGCCCTGCTCGGCTGCACCAGCGCCATGGCCGACCCCAGCTCAGTGGACAACGCCAACATTCAGAACACCGGCATCCAGTACCGCGGCAACTACAACATCAACCAGGCCGCCGGTGACCAGATGCAACAGACCAACACCAAGGCGGTCGCCATCGGCACCTCGGCCAGCGCGACCACTGTCGTGCGGCAGCACATCGACACGCCCGGCAATCCGGCAACGAACGCCAGCGCCACCATTGGCGGCAACTCTTTCAGTAATGGCAACGGGATCCTGGGCGTGAACCAGGGTGCCGGGGCCAACAACCAGATGGCCAACGTGACGCGCGTCAGCATCAGTGCTGGCCCGCAAAGCGTTGACGATAGCGCCCTTTCGCAACAGAACGTGGCGTTGTTACCGAGCTCAGGAGCAACTGGTACCTCACCCGGCAGTCGCCAGGTCACCACAAGTGATCAGGCCTTCACCGGCAGCCGAGGGGTAATCCAGGTGAACCAGAGTGCCGGGGTGGGGAACCGTATGGCCAACACCCTGAGCATCCGGGTCGCAGACTGACCCAAATAAAAAGCAGTGCAATTAGAAAGTACCAACACTTAACCAACTAATAAGCACGGAGAAACACCATGAAAACTCAAATGGCTCTGAAACCTCTGGTTTTCGCTCTTGCAGCAGTAATGGCGATGGCAGCGCAGGCAGGCGGCAACGATCATGGTAACAATGGCGGCCACGGCGGCCATAATCCTCCTCAACCTCAAGGCCCAACCCTTGAAGAGCTGCTGCAAATCGGCGCAGGCGCCGGTGCCGCAGTACTCGACGTGCAAAGCAGCGGCGGCAACGCCGTGCTCAACCAGGGCACCCAAAACAACGCCAACATCAACGGTTCGGCCAACGGCACCAACGGCAATGTCGGCATGAACAACACCGCAGGCGACGGCAACCAACAAGACAACGCTGCGGCATTGGCCACTGCTGACGAAAGCTTCATCTTCGGCTCTGCGGTGTCTGCTTCCAGCGCTACTCAGGTCAACGCCAACAACGCTGTGGGCAACTACTCCAGCACTGCCAACGCCAGCCTCAACAACGTCGGCAACGGCGGTTCCGGCAACATCGGCGTGAACAACAGTGCCGGCAACTTCAACCAACAGAAAAACAACCTGGCAATCGCTGTTTCGGGTGGCCGTGTAGCTCAGGCTGCCGCAGCTGCCAACCAAAGCTCCAGTGGTCTGTCGGTGTCTAACAACGGCACTCAAACCTACAAAAAAGACACCCTCACTGGCACCGTTGCCGCCGTCGGCGTGTTCGGCGCTGCTGGTACTGCAACCACCAAAGATGACGATCATGGTCACAGCGGTGGCGGTTATGGCAGCAACGACAAAGGCCATGGCCCAAGTGGCGGCGGTAAAGACACCAAGTCTGACTTCGTTGCCGTGGGTGTATTCGGCCTGGCTGGCGTGACCACTCAACAAGTGATGACTCCAGACGGCTGGAAAAACCCTGTCACCAACAACGCCAACATCTCCAATGTCGGCAACAACTTCTCCGGCAACGCTGGCTACAACAACGCCGCCGGTGTAGGCAACCAACAAAGCAACTCGCTGTCCATCGCTGCAGGTTGCAAAGCCTGCATGTAATCGCGATCGAAACGAAAGCCCCGGAAACGGGGCTTTTCCTCAGTCCGCAAAGGCGTATCGATCATGCGTAAGACTGCCCTTATCGCTCTGCTTTGTCTGTCCGGCCTGACCCAGGCTGCCCAGATGCCCGTGGCTGCCCTTCCCGGCGGCACGCTCATCTACAAGCACGTGCAAAGCATCCGTGAGCGCAAGTTTGCCGACATCGTCGAACAGAAAACCGACTTCAGCTGCGGCGCTGCCGCACTGGCCACGGTGTTACGCCAAGGCTATTGGCTCGACGTCGATGAGGAGCACATCATCAAAGGCATGCTGGTCAACGCAGACCAGGACCTTGTTCGTACTCAAGGTTTTTCCATGCTCGACATGAAGCGCTACATAGAAAGCATCGGCATGCGCGCCAGGGGCTACAAGATTCCGCCGGAAAAACTCGACGCTGTAACAATCCCGGTGGTGGTACTGATGGAAATTCGCGGCTACAAGCATTTCGTGGTGCTGCAGCGCTCGGACAAGGATTGGGTCTACATCGGAGACCCGGTACTCGGCCACAAACGCTACGCCCATGATGACTTTGTCAAAGGTTGGAACGGCATTGTCTTCGCCATCGTCGGCCCCGGTTATGACAAAACCAATGCATTACGCAGCCCGCCGACACCGCTGACGGCCAAGAACAAGCTGGATAACTTCAACCCTGTCAGAGATGCTGAATTGATGGACTTCGGGTTCATACAGAGCGACTTCTTTTAATCGCCGATTATAAAGAGTGGGACTGGATGTCCCGGGAGCAGCAGATGAAAACCTCATACTGGCTGGCCGCCGCCTGCCTGGCAGCGAGCGCGTCAGGCTATGCCAATGCAGGATTCAAACCCATAGAAATACAGGACAACGAACTGTCCGAGCTACGCGGTCGATATGTCATGCCGGGGCGAATCATCAGCTTCGGCATTGTCATGAGCAGTACCTGGCGCAACGCCAGTGGCGATCTGATCGGCGCAGCGACCTCGATGCAACTTCAGGCTGCCACGGTAAAACCGGAATTCTACGTTCAGACGATCAAGGAACACGGTAACGGCAACGCCCTCGCGACCGGTACCGGCACAGTCACCGGGGGCGCCGGGCTCAATAGCAGCCAGGGCGTAACCCAAAGCGTGCGCGCCGCTGGCGACAACAACAGCGCCTACAACAACGTCGCGATCAATGTCTCGGAGGCCAATCAGGCCCCGGCGCTGGTGCCCGCCCAAGGGCAGGCGTTGGTCGCCGGACAAACCATCGGTGGCAGTAACGCCGCTGGCAGCGTGGCGGTTTCGGCCACTGGCGGTGGCGTGCAAATGGCCATTCAGGCCTCGGGGAATCAGGGCACAGCCCTGCAACAAGTCGCCCAGGGTGGCTTGCTGCAGAACACCCGTTTGCTCGGCAGTGCCAACGTGGTCAATAACATGACTCAACTCAACGTGGTACTCAACAATAACGGCATGAGCGCCGGCGCACTGGACTGCAACCTGACTCAACTCAGGGCACTACGCAATATCGGATATTGAACTACGCTGAGTCTCGATCATTGGGCTTAAAGGGACGGCTTATTCATGTATCGATCAGTATCACTGCGTGCCGCTGTATGTTTGAGCACTCTTCTACCTGCAGCCATGTTGCAAGCGGCACCGGACGCCGACGTAGAAGCTCTGAAACAGGAACTCGTGGAGCTAAAGCAACGATACGAAGCACAACAAAAAGCACTGGCGGTACTCGAACAACGAGTCCGCCAAGTGGAAGACCAGCCGGCGGCGCCGCAACCGAAGCGTCTGGCCAAGTCGCCGTCCGACTTGAAAGGCAATCCTAAAGTGGCCACCGGCACCGGGGCAGCAGCAGCGTCGGGGGGCGCAGCCGGGGGCAGTGGCGCTTCTTACGGTCAGTCGCTGGCAGATGATTCGCAACCGGCGCAGAGCGTATCCAACCTGTACGACGAGGCCAGCGGTTTCTTCGGCGGGGGCAAATTCAGTCTTGAAACCGGCATCACCTATTCGCGCTACGACACCCGACAGCTGATCCTCAACGGCTTTCTGGCGCTGGACTCAATCTTCCTCGGCAACATCAACCTTGACCGGATCAAGGCGGATACCTGGACGCTCGACCTGACAGGCCGGTACAACTTCGACAACCGCTGGCAGTTCGACTTGAACGTACCGGTCATCTATCGCGACTCGACTTATCAGTCCGGCGGCGGCAACGGCGGCGCGTCCAATGTCACAACCGAACAGGATGTAACCCGTGACCCAACCCTCGGTGACGTGAACTTCGGCATCGCCTACAAGTTCCTCGACGAGTCGGCCAACACCCCGGACGCCGTGGTCACCTTGCGGGTCAAGGCACCGACCGGCAAGGATCCGTTCGGCATCAAGCTGCGCCAGAGCGATGCCAACTCCAACCTGTTCGTGCCTGACACCCTGCCAACCGGCAACGGCGTGTGGTCGGTCACCCCTGGCCTCTCGCTGGTCAAGACCTTCGACCCGGCGGTGCTGTTCGGCAGTTTGTCCTACACCCACAACCTGGAGGAGTCGTTTGACGACATCAGCTCGACCGTCAACCAGAAAACCCCGGGCAAGGTACAAATCGGCGACAGCTTCCAGATCGGTGCCGGTGTAGCTTTCGCACTGAACGAGAAGATGAGTATGTCGTTCTCGATGTCTGACCTGGTGCAGCGCAAGAGCAAGCTGAAACAGGATGGCGGCGATTGGCAATCGGTGGTGTCCAGTGACGCCAACGCCGGTTACTTCAACGTCGGCATGACCATCGCAGCCACCGACAACCTGACCATCGTGCCAAACCTGTCGATTGGTTTGACCGACGATGCACCGGACTTCACCTTCAGCCTGAAATTCCCGTACTACTTCTAAAGCAAAAACAAGATCGCAGCCTGCGCCAACTCCTACAGGTTTCAAATGTAGGAGCTGCCGCAGGCTGCGATCTTTTGATCTATGTTTTTTAACGTATCTGATGCTTGTGCAGTAAGCGGTAAAACGTCGGCCGCGACACACCAAGCACTTTCGCCGCGATGCTCAGGTTGTCGCTGTGCCGGTTCAATACATCGCACAACGCCTGGCGTTCGGCGCGAGTCTTGTAGTCTTCCAGCGTGCCCATAGGCGTAGCGATCGAGTGCTGGCTGATCAAGCCGAGATCCCGCGCTTCGATCTGCCGGCCTTCGGCCAACACCAGCCCACGGCGTACCCGGTTGGCCAGCTCTCGGACATTGCCCGGCCAGTCGTGCTTGCCCATGGCAATCAGCGCGTCCTCACTGAAACTGCGCGGACGGCGGCCGGTTTCGTGGCTGTAGAAGTGCGAAAAGTGGTTGGCCAGCATCGACAGATCGCCATGCCGCTCCCGCAGTGGCGCGGTAACCACTTGCAGAACATTGAGCCGGTAATACAAATCTTCGCGAAAGCGTTTTTTCTCGATGGCGGCTTCCAGATCGACGTGCGTTGCCGCCAGTACCCGTACATCTACCGGAATCGGTTGACTGCCGCCGACCCGCTCAATGTGTTTTTCCTGAAGGAAACGCAACAGATTGGCCTGCAACTCCAGCGGCAAGTCACCGATCTCATCGAGAAACAAGGTGCCACCGTTGGCCGCCTCGATGCGCCCGACCTTGCGCTGATGCGCGCCGGTAAACGCGCCTTTTTCGTGGCCGAACAATTCGGACTGAATCAAATGTTCCGGAATCGCCCCGCAATTGATCGCCACAAACGGTTTGCTGTGGCGTTGCGATTGCCGATGCAGGGTACGCGCGACCAGTTCTTTACCGGTGCCGCTTTCGCCACGGATCAACACCGGCGATTCGGTCGGCGCCAGTTTGCTGAGCAACTTGCGCAGTTCGCGAATCGGCCTGCTGTCGCCGAGCAATTCATGTTCGGGCTGATCGACGTGAATCGTCCCCTGCCCGCGCAGGCGCGCCATGCCGAACGCCCGGCCGAGGGTAACTTGCACCCGCGACACATCGAACGGCAGGGTATGAAAATCGAAAAACCATTCGCAGACGAAATCGCCGACGTTCTGCAAACGCAGAACTTCCTGGTTGAGTACAGCGATCCATTCGGTGCCACTGCGGCTGATCAACTCTTTGACCGCTTCGGGGCGTTCCAGATGAAACGGCTGCAAGCGCAACAAGCCGACATCACAACTACGGTCGGCGGCGTTTTCCAGAGTACAACTGTCGACATCCCAACCTACCGCGCGCAAACCGGGCAATAAGCGGTGACAGTCGTCGCAGGGATCGACTACCAATAAACGTCTTAACGGAGGCGCTTCGCTCATGACTGTTCCTTGGCGCCAAATATTAGAAATGATTGTAAAAACAGTCATTTGGCAGACCCGACTGTAACATTAGCAAGATTTTGACAGCGCCTTGTACCGATTGCTTATAGGCGTACAAGCAAACACGTTATAAGAAACCAGGTTGTTAGTGTCCTATCGACTTGTTTTGCTTTCAAAGCTTTCACTAGGCTTTCGAAAGCCGTCTAAAAACCAGCCAGATGAAAGAAAGTTGAAATTTTCTTTGTGTCAGGTGTGACCCGCTAGCGGGTTGCGTGCATCAGTACAAGTAACCAGCCGAACGGTAAGCCCAACCGACGGCACATCACTTGATTGGGCACGACAGAGAGAAGACCCCATGACCGCCCCGCTCCGTATCAACGAAGCTCTTTTGATTGCCAACCACGCCTTCAAACCTTTCCAGTGCGTGGCCTGGGCTCCACAAGACGGCAATGGCGAACTGAGCCTGACCGTTATCGATCGCACCAACTCGCACATCGGCCGCAAACAAATTCCGAGCAGTGCCTATTCTGATCCGGCACAGCTCGAAGTGCTGTTGCAACAGGCCCGCGCTGAACTGAGCGAAGAGGGTTACCTGTTGCAATCCTGGTCGATGCCGCACTGACAGCCGGACGCTGCGGATGACAAAAACGTCATCCGCCCGCCGCTTGTTAGTTACTGTTTCTGATAAGTCCCCCGTTACATGTGTGCAACTTTTCACAGCGCAGATCCGCTTAACTGCTTGGCAGGCTTGCTATTGGTTCGAAAAGACACTGTTCTGGCACAGTGTGACCTCCCATCTGTTAGTTCTTACAGTTGTACTTCTTGTTGTTCAGGTTTTGAATGTTTCGCTCATGCAGTTACCCACCGGTTTCCCGGTCACGGTCAACTCGCAAGGAGATGCGTGCATGTCCACCCTGAACGCCTTTGCGCTGCCGACGCTTTTGAATAATGCCGGCCAACTCGACAAATCATTTGCCGCCACCGGAGTGGCTCAGGTGTATTTCGCCGGCAGTCTGTCCAGCCTGACTCAGGATGTTGCGCTCGATGCGCAGGGGCGGATTCTGGTTGCCGCCAAGGTCGGCATCGCTACGGGCAGCCGCTTCGGCTTGGCGCGTCTGCTGACGGATGGCTCTGCCGATCTGTCCTTTGGTGATCAGGGCAGCGTGATCGATACATTTGCCCCGGGCTTCGAAGCCATGGCCGGTAAAGTACAGGCGCTGCCCGATGGACGAATCCTGCTGGCGGGCCTGCATTATGAAAACACTCATCGCACCCTGCCCGCTCTTGCCCTGTTTGATGCGCAAGGCAAGCCTGATCAAACCTTCGGCGAGAATGGCCGTCAGGTGGTCCGTCTGCCGGGAGATTTGTCCATGGGTACACGCGACAGCTGGCTGCCGCCTGGCGTACCGGGCGCCGAAGCCTGCGATTTCGCCGTACAGGACGACGGGCATATTCTGCTGATCGCCAATCACCACTTCGAATTGGCTGATCACGCCGGCATGCTGATTCGCCTCAAGCCTGACGGCAGTCTGGATGACACCTTCAACGGTCGCGGTTTCGTGATGATCCGCCAACTGCTGCTCAATACCTGGCTCAGCAGGCTGATGCTGCAGAAGGATGGCCGAATTGTGGTGGGCGGCTCGATCGATTTTCCTCAGGAAGGCCTGTTGGCGCGTTATCTGCCCAATGGCTGTCTGGATGAACGCTTCGCGGTGGACGGCTTCATGGCGTTCAAGGCCCACGGTAAAAGCGCTCAGGTCAGTCAGATCCTTGAATCCGCAGACGCCCTGCACTGTTTCGGCAGCAGCCACGACCCGATCCGTTGCCTGGCGCTCACCCTGCACCACAATGGCCGGGCGGATTTGCGCCGCAATGACGGCCAGCCGCAACTGTTGGAAATCGGCCCCAGCGGCTGTCAATGGAGCGCCGCCCAGTGCATGGCGGACGGCCGGATCATCGCGGTGGGCGCCACCATTGGCGGCGTCGAGGCGGATTTCATTGTCGCCCGTTACTGCGCCGACGGGCGCCTTGACCAAAGTTTCGGTGAGGGCCGCGGCTGGTTACGCACGCGATTGGGGCGAAGTCTGGACACAGCCAATTCACTGGCCATGCAAAAGGATGGCGCGATCCTCGTTGGTGGTTATTCCCTCGATGGCAATTATCGGGCGATGGTCGCGCGCTACCTCAATCTATAACCCTCATTTCCAGACCGGCAGCTCCTACACGGGGCCGTGCTCGCGTGGTTACAACTTGAATTTATTTGACACATCCGGCAACTTGCGCGCTTCTCAAGACAAGGAGCAACCGATGTCCGGTTCAATGGCCCAGGCGTTCGCGCAAAACTTTCTCGGGCACTCGCCACGCTGGTACAAGGCGACCATCGTCGGTTTCCTGATCCTCAATGCGCTGGTGTTATGGACGGTCGGCCCGGTCGCTGCCGGCTGGCTGCTGGTGATCGAATTCATTTTCACCCTGGCGATGGCACTCAAGTGTTATCCGTTGATGCCCGGCGGGCTGCTGCTGATCGAAGCGCTGCTGCTGAAAATGACCACGCCACAAGCGCTTTACGATGAACTGGTGCACAACTTCCCGGTGATCCTGCTGCTGATGTTCATGGTCGCCGGCATCTACTTCATGAAGGATCTGCTGCTGTATCTGTTCTCGCGCCTGCTGTTGGGTGTGCGCTCGAAAGCGGCGCTGGCGTTGATGTTCTGTTTCCTCTCGGCCTTCCTTTCGGCGTTTCTAGATGCCTTGACCGTGACCGCGGTAATCATCAGTGCCGCCGTCGGTTTCTATTCGGTGTATCACCGGGTTGCCTCGGGCAACGATCCGCGCCAGGACAGCGAGTTCGGCGACGATCAGCACCTGCCAAAGCTGCACCACGATGACCTTGAGCAATTTCGCGCGTTCCTGCGCAGCCTGCTGATGCACGGCGCAGTCGGCACCGCGCTGGGCGGTGTCTGCACGCTGGTGGGCGAGCCGCAGAATCTGCTGATCGGTCACGAAATGGGCTGGCACTTCGCTGAGTTCTTCCTGAAAGTCGCCCCGGTTTCGTTGCCGGTATTGGTGGCAGGCCTGGTGACGTGTGTGCTGCTGGAGAAACTGCGTTGGTTCGGTTACGGCACGCTGCTGCCGGACAACGTCCGCGCCGTGCTGGCCAATTACGCGGCCGAAGACGATGCTGAACGCACCTCACGCCAACGCGCTGCGTTGCTGGTGCAAGGTACGGCGGCGCTGATCCTGATTGGCTGCCTGGCGTTTCACGTAGCGGAAGTCGGCCTGATCGGCTTGATGGTGATTGTACTGATCACGGCGTTCAGCGGGATTACCGACGAGCATCGCCTGGGCAGCGCATTCAAGGACGCGATGCCGTTTACTGCGTTGCTGGTGGTGTTCTTTGCGGTGGTAGCGGTGATTCACGATCAACAGCTGTTTGCACCGCTGATCGAGTGGGTGTTGGCGCTGCCCGTCGAGCAACAACCGGGCATGCTGTTTATCGCCAACGGCGTGCTGTCGGCGATCAGTGACAACGTATTTGTCGCGACGATTTACATCACGGAAGTGAAACAGGCGTTCCTGGCCGGACACATGAGCCGTGAACACTTCGAGACGCTGGCGATTGCGATCAACACTGGCACCAACCTGCCAAGTGTGGCCACGCCGAATGGTCAGGCCGCGTTTCTGTTCCTGTTGACCTCGGCGATTGCGCCGCTGGTACGCTTGTCGTACGGGCGAATGGTGTGGATGGCGTTGCCGTACACCGTCGTGATGGGCCTGCTGGGCTGGTACGCCGTCAGCTACTGGCTGTAATTACACCGAATAAACTGTAGGAGTGAGCCTGCTCGCGATAGCGGTGTGTCAGCCCAGAAAATGGTGACTGAAACATTGCTATCGCGAGCAGGCTCACTCCTACATTTGTTTTGGGGTGAATTCAGCGCGGCAGGATGTATTTTTCGATGGCCTGGGCCACGCCGTCGTCGGTGTTGGGGGCGGTGACCACATCGGCCTGGCGCTTTACCGCCTCCTCCGCCTGGCCCATGGCAATCGACAGCCCCGCACAATGGAACATCGCCGGGTCGTTGCCGCCGTCACCGATGGCAGCGGTGTGCTCCAGCGGCACGCCAAGGTGTTTGGCAAGGGTCGCCAATGCCGTGCCTTTGTTGGCTTCCAGCGCGGTGACATCCAGATACACCGGTTGCGAGCGCGAAACCTGCGCCATGCCGTTGACCTTGGCTAACAACCGCGCCTCCAACTCAACCAACAGTTCAGTGTTGTTGCTGGTCGCGACAATCTTGTCGATGCGCTCCAGGTACGGCTCGAAGCTCTCAACCACCACCGGCGGATAGCCGAGGCCATGCTGCTCGCGCGGCACCATCGGCCCGTGCGGGTCCTTCAGCAGCCAGTCGCCACCGCTGAACACCCAGATTTCGACATCCGGCTGATCAGCGAAGGTTGCCAGCGCAATCAGCGCGGTGGTCGCCGGCAGGTAATGCGCCACCAGCAAACTGCCGTCCGGGTTGACGATGGTGCCGCCATTGAACGCCGCTGTCGGCACATCAACGCCCAACGCCTCGATCTGTTGCAACATGGCTTTCGGTGGACGCCCGGTGGCCAGGCTGAACAACACGCCGGCCTCGCGCAACGAACGGACAGCATCCAGGGTGCGCTGGCTCAGGGTGTGATCGGGCAGCAACAGCGTGCCGTCCATGTCACTGAGCAGAAAACGGATAGGTTGTTTCGGCAAATCACTCATCCGAGACCATGCCAGACGCGGCCATCGCGAGTCAGCAGTTCTTCGGCAGCTTGCGGGCCATCTTCACCGGCGGCGTAGGTCTGAATGCTTGCGTCCTGCTGCCAGGCATCAAGGAACGGTTGCACCGCACGCCAGCCGTTCTCGATGTTGTCGGCGCGCTGGAACAGCGTCTGGTCGCCGGTCAGGCAGTCGTAGATCAGCGTTTCGTAGCCGGTCGACGGCTGCATCTCGAAGAAGTCTTTGTAGGCAAACCCCAGCTCGATGTTAGCCATGTTCAACGCCGGCCCCGGCCGTTTGGCCAGCAGGTCGAACCACATGCCCTCGTTGGGCTGAATCTGGATGCGCAGATAGGTCGGTTGCAGCTCGTCGACTTCGGTGTCACGGAACTGCGCGTACGGCGCCGGTTTGAAGCAGATGACAATCTCGGTGTCACGCACGCTCATGCGTTTGCCCGTGCGCAGGTAGAACGGCACGCCGACCCAGCGCCAGTTGTCGATCATCACCTTCAGGGCGACGTAGGTTTCGGTGCTGCTGTCGGGTGCAACGTTGGCTTCTTCGCGGTAACCGTTCAACGGCTTACCGCCGACTTCACCCGCGCTGTACTGACCGCGCACCGAGTTGGCCCGAGCCTCTTCGACGGTCCACGGGCGGATCGCACCGACCACTTTGGCCTTCTCGCCACGCACCGCATCGGCGCCGAACGCCGCCGGTGGTTCCATGGCAACCATGGCCAGCAACTGGAACAGGTGATTGGGCACCATGTCACGCAGCGCACCGGTGTGTTCGTAAAAACTGCCACGGGTTTCGACGCCGACGGTTTCGGCGGCGGTGATCTGTACGTGGTCGATGTAATGGTTGTTCCAGAAGGCTTCGAACAGACTGTTGGAGAACCGGCTGACCAGAATGTTCTGCACGGTTTCCTTGCCCAGGTAATGGTCGATCCGATAGATCTGCTTCTCGGACATCACCTTGAGCAAACAGGCGTTGAGCGCCTCGGCAGTTTGCAGATCGGAGCCGAACGGCTTCTCGATCACCACCCTTCTGAACGCTTCCGGGGCTTCTTCGAGCAAACCGGCGCTGCCGAGACGGCGCACCACTTCACTGAAGAATCGCGGCGCGGTGGCCAGGTAAAACACCGCATTGCCGGTGCCGCTGTCGGCGATTTTCGCCGCCAGCGCGGAATATGTGCTGTCGTCCAGGAAGTCCCCCTGAACATAGCTGATACCTTTGGCGAGCTTGGCCCACAAGGCCGGATCAAGCATCTGATCGCCCTTGCCGACCTTCGCCGCCGCTTCGGTACGGATGAAGTCTTCGAGCTTCTGCGCGAAGGCCTCATCGGTAATGGCGTTGTGGTCAACGCCGACGATCCGCAGATTCTCGTCAAGCAGGCCGTCGCGACTGAGGTTGTACAGCGCTGGCATCAGCAAACGCTTGACCAGGTCGCCGTGGGCACCGAACAAAAACAGCGTGGTCGGTGGTGCGGGTTCTGCCTTGGATTTTCTACGGATCGTATGGGTCATTTCTTCGGTGTCTCCACGTGGCCGCCGAAGCCGAAGCGCTGGGCCGAAAGAATCTTGTCGCCAAAGGTGCCTTGACCGCGCGAACGGTAGCGCGAGAACAGCGAGTTCGACAGCACCGGTACCGGCACCGCTTGTTCCATGGCCGCTTCGATGGTCCATTGACCTTCGCCGCTGTCGGCGACGGAACCGGAGAAACCGTCGAGTTTCGGATCGCTGGCCAAGGCATCGGCGGTCAGGTCGAGCAGCCACGACGACACCACGCTGCCACGACGCCACACTTCGGCGATGTCGGCGACGTTGAGGTCAAAACGCTGATCTTCCGGCAGACGCTCGCTGGACTTGGTCTTGAGGATGTCGAAGCCCTCGGCGAACGCGGCCATCATGCCGTACTCGATACCGTTGTGAATCATCTTCACGAAGTGGCCGGCACCGGCAGGGCCGGCGTGGATGTAGCCGTGTTCGGCACGGTGGTCGTCGGACTTGCGATCCTTGGTGCGCGGGATGTCGCCCATACCCGGCGCCAGTGCGGCGAACAGCGGGTCGAGGCGCTGCACGGTTTCAGCGTCGCCGCCGATCATCATGCAATAGCCGCGCTCCAGGCCCCAGACGCCGCCGGAGGTACCGACGTCGATGTAGTGCAGGCCCTTCTCGGCCAGGCTCTTGGCCCGACGGATATCATCCTTATAGTTGGTGTTGCCGCCGTCGATGATGGTATCGCCAGCTTCAAGCAAAGTGCTCAGGGTGGCGATGGTGTCTTCGGTCGGCGCGCCGGCCGGCAGCATGACCCAGACCGCACGCGGTTTGGCCAGGCCGGCAACCAGTGCCGGGAGGTCGGCGACGCCGGTGGAGCCCTCGGCGACCAGGTTATCAATGAAAGCGGTATTGCGGTCGTAAACAACGGTGGTGTGACCGTTGAGCATCAGACGCCGCGCAATATTGCCGCCCATGCGGCCCAGTCCAATAATCCCGAGTTGCATGTGCTGATGCTCCTTACTACAAATAAATGTGTGTCATTGGTTATAGCCCAACGCGACTGATGGAGGTTAGTCCAGAGCGTTGCGATGAAGTTTCCGTGCATTGTGCCCGAATCAGACTGATAACGCCCCGAAACGTGGCGAAGACACACCGACCCTGAAAAATAAAAAAGTTCCATTCACAAGCAAAAGAAATCAAAATTGGCGCCGATAGTAAGTCAGCAGCCAAAAACGGCAGCGATTTACAGTTGATGCACGCCATTTGCGAGGTGAGCAATGGGCACAGTACACACAGCAATGCCGCCACAAACCCTGTACGTGACAATCCGTCGCGATGAATTGCGCCAGTTGAAAGACGAGCGCGACCAACTCAAGCAGGAGCTGGCGCAGTTGCGCGCGTTGACTCAGGGCGCTCAGCCCAAACCTCTGCCGGTGGTCATGCGCAACCCGCACGCCTGACCCCGCCTGATCGGGAACGGCGCCCGTCGTTCCCTACATGATTCACCTCTGACGGTCATCTGCAACTAACAAAGTTTTCACATCCCCTTGGTGATACTCCGGCGCATTCTGGCCGGACGTTCGCGTGCGGCCTCCGTTCGTCGGTTCCATGGAAGCTTTCCGGCGGTGGTTGCAACGACTGAGCTGGAGTGCTGAATGGCATTGTTCAAACGCAGCAAAACGACTGCGACAGGTTTCGACTGGGCCGGACTTCTCTGGCTGTTCGTTTTCTTCTGGTACTTTTCCGGTATTACCCAGCTGCTGATTCAGTTGACCGGCACCTCCGGGTTCACCGGGTTCCGCCAGGCGTTCGTGATGAGCGCGATCTGGCTGGCGCCGATGTTGCTGTTCCCCAAGCGCACCAAACTGCTCGCCGCCGTGATCGGCATCGTGTTGTGGGCCTGCTCGATGGCCAGCCTGGGTTACTTCTTCATCTATCAGCAGGAATTCTCCCAGAGCGTCATCTTCATCATGTTCGAGTCGAACATCTCTGAAGCGGGCGAGTACATGACTCAGTACTTTGCCTGGTGGATGATTCCAGCGTTTCTTGCCCACACCTTGTTCGCCTACTTCCTCTGGACTCGCCTGCGCCCGGTGTACCTGCCCCGTGGCCGTGCGTTCGTGGCAGCCATGGCGATTATCGTGGCCGTCGTCGGCTATCCGCTGGTCAAGCAGACCATGCGCACCGGCAGCTTCGCCGGCGGTTTCGAAAAATTCGAAACACGCATCGAGCCTGCCGTGCCGTGGCAGATGGCCGTGGCGTATCACCGCTACCTCGACACCCTTGCCGAAATGCAGGGCATGCTGCACAGCGCCAGCAAGATCCCGCCGCTGCACAACCTCAAGGATGCCGGTGCCAATCAGCCTTCCACGCTGGTGCTGGTGATCGGTGAATCGACCAACCGTCAGCGCATGAGCCTCTACGGCTACCCGCGCAAGACCACGCCAGAACTGGACAAACTCAAAGACCAGCTCGCGGTGTTCGACAACGTCATCACTCCGCGCCCTTACACCATCGAGGCGCTGCAACAGGTGCTGACGTTTGCCGATGAAGAACACCCGGATCTGTACCTGTCGACACCGTCGCTGGTGAGCATGATGAAACAGGCCGGCTACAAGACCTTCTGGATCACCAACCAGCAGACCATGACCAAGCGCAACACCATGCTTACTACGTTCTCCGAGCAGGCCGATGAGCAGGTGTACCTGAACAACAACCGCAACCAGAACGCGGCGCAGTACGATGGCGACGTAATCGAGCCGTTCAACAAGGCCCTGACCGATCCTGCGCAACGTAAACTCATCGTCGTGCATTTGCTCGGCACGCACATGAGCTATCAGTACCGTTATCCGCCGAGCTACGACAAGTTCCAGGATCGCGATGGCGTACCGGCCGGCGTGCGTGACGATCAGTTGCCGACCTACAACAGCTACGACAATGCGGTGCTGTACAACGATTTCGTGGTCTCCAGCCTGATCAAGGATTACGCCAAATCCGATCCGAACGGTTTCCTGCTGTACCTCTCCGACCACGGCGAAGACGTCTTTGACTCGGTCGGCCACAGCACGCTGGGACGCAACGAAAACAAACCGACTGCGCCGATGTACACCATTCCCTTCATGGCCTGGGCTTCGCCGAAGTGGCGTGAAAACCATGACTGGAGCTTCGCCGGTGATCTCGGGCGGCCGTATAGCAGCTCGCAGTTGATCCACACTTGGGCGGACATGGCCGGTTTGAGTTTTGATGAGCTTGATCGCAGCAAAAGCCTGGTCAGCGACAGCTTCAAGCCGCGTCCGCTGCTGATTGGCAATCCGTATGAGCGTGAACAGCGAGCGTTGATCGACTTCAGCCTGATGAAGCCGAAGAAGCCCGACGCTCCCCCAGCGGATGTCGCACAAAAGTAACACTGAGAAGGGGCCGAAACCGGCCCCTTTTTCATGCCCGCAACGCCATCAAATAATAATGTTTCGCGTTTGACACTAAATCTCATGCCCTCACTTCGTCTTTGAACAAACGGATTTTTTCCCTCGAAGACAAGGAGTCGGCTGCGATGTTCGCGCCCATCACCCGTTCCATGACCCTCACGCTAGGCCTTTGTGGTGCAGCCCTGAGCCCCGATCTGCTGGCTGAATCCGCAGCGGAAAAACCGCCGGAGCCTGCCGCCACGGCGCTGGAACTGGAATCGACCAGCGTCACTGCCCAGGGTTTGGGCACCACCACTGAAAACACTGATTCTTATACGACCGGCGCGATGAGCACGGCGACGCGGTTGAACCTGTCGATCAAGGAAACCCCGCAATCGGTGTCCGTGGTCACTCGTCAGCAAATGGATGATTTCAAACTCGGTACATTGTCCGAGGCCATGCGTCAGACCACCGGGGTCGTTGTGCAGCACCTCGATTCGGACCGCGTGAACTATTCGTCACGCGGTTATTCGATCAACAACTTCCAGATCGACGGGATGCTCAACACCTTCGACCGGATGAAGACCGACGCCGACACCATCATCTATGACCGCATTGAAGTGGTGCGCGGCGCCACGGGCCTGACCACCGGCGCGGGCGATCCTTCTGCAACCATCAACATGGTGCGCAAGCGGCCGACTGCACAATTGCAGGCGCTGGCCGGGGTCAGCGGCGGCAGCTATGACGATTACTACAGCTACGTCGATGTCGGCGGCCCGCTGGCGTTCGATGGCCGTCTGCGCGGGCGTACGGTATTGGCGTATCGCGACAGCCAATCGATACGCGACAAATACGCCCTGCAACGCGAGGTCGGCTACGGCATTCTCGAAGCTGACCTGACCGAGTCCACCGTACTTGCCGTCGGTTATGACTATCAGGATAAACAGGTCCAAGGCAGTTCCTGGGGCACCGTGCCTTACTGGAATGCCGATGGCAGCAAGGCCGGTCTCGGGCGCTCGACCAACATGGCGACCTCGTGGAGTTCCTGGCCGCTGCGCGACAAAACCGCCTTCGCCACCCTTGATCAGGAATTGGCCGGTGGATGGCGCCTGAAAGCCGCGTATACCCATCGCCAAAGCGATGTCGACGGCAAGGTCTATTACGGCGGTGGCGGCTTTCCCGAGGCCGATCGCAGCGGCATGCTCGCCTACACCTCGCACATGATCGGCACGCAGAAGATGAGCGTCTATGACTTCAATATCTCCGGCCCTTATTCGTTGCTCGGTCGCGAGCACGAAATGATGTTCGGCTATGGCGAAGCCGAACATCGCTCCTACTCGCCCAAGACCTTCGATGGCCCGGTTCCGGACGACTACGGCAAGATCCGCGACTGGAAGTACATGGGCAATATCGCCAAGTTTCCCGATACTGTCAGCGACCTTACCGGCTCCCGAGGCAACACTCGCCAGAAGGCCGGTTACCTCGCCACCCGCCTGAGTCTCACCGACGAACTGCATGCGGTGATCGGCAGCCGTTATGGCAGCTGGGAAGGCGAAAACAGCGATTATTACTATGACAACAACCGGCAATTGACCCGTGTCGATGCAACTAGTCAAAAACAGAACGACATCTGGACGCCCTACGCCGGCCTGCTCTATGACCTGACGCCGGAATACACCGCCTACGTCAGCTACACCGACATTTTCAAACCGCAAAGCAATCGCGACAGCAGCCGCAATTACCTCGATCCGGTGGTTGGCAGCAATTACGAACTGGGACTCAAGGGCAGCCTGCTGGAAGAACGCCTGAATCTGTCGACGGCAGTGTTCTGGAGCAAACAGGACAACGTTGCCGAAGTCGACGATTCGGTCGCGCCGGATCCGGTCACCGGCGAGGAGTTCTACAAAAGCGGCGGCAAGGGCAACAAGGTCAATGGCTTTGAAGCCGAAGTCTCCGGCGAGATCCTCCATGGCTGGAACATGACCGCCGGTTACACCTACACCCATTCAGTGAATGGCGACAAGGAGCGCACCAACACCAACCAACCGCTGAACATGCTGCGTTTGTCCACGGCGTATCGCTTGCCAGGCAACTGGAATGCCTTGACGGTTGGCGGCGCAGTAAATTGGCAGAGCGACGTTTATGGCAATTCCAACCGCCCGGTCGGGCGTGGTGCCAATGGCCGGATCATCACCGAGCGTACGCGAATCAACCAGGACGCTTACACCGTGGTCAATCTGATGTCGCGTTATGAATTCGACAAGCACCTGTCAGCATCGCTGAACGTCAATAACCTGTTCGACAAGAAGTATTACGACAACGTCGGTTTCTACAACGGCGTGTACTGGGGTGACCCGCGCACGGTGACCTTGAGCCTGGACTGGAAGATCTGACCCCTTCCCCTCTGACGCGGTGCGCCTGAAGTGCGCCGCGCCTGTCAGATAACACCTCGCAACATGCTGCAAAAACTACACTGAACGGGCGTTAACCCCGAGTTAATTCACGTCCTACAGACTTTGTTTCGAGTTCAGCTTCATGGATGAACGGCTCCGACGTTTTTCAGTAGGAGGCACCATGAAAATCACTACCGCAATCCTTGCCGGTCTATTCACCCTTGGCTCTGCCAGCGTTTTTGCCGAAGGCGGCGCTGAGCGCATGCATTATTACTACGACAACTTCCCGGTCCACCATGCGCAAAGCGCACAGACCGACGAGGCCAAAGCAAAGGAAATTCGCGTCCCCGCCGACCAGACGGCGCAAGTGACGGAGTCCTATCGAAACTGAGTTTTCTTGAGCAACCGATGAACCTCCCATGGCTCAGCTCTGGCCTGGGAGATGACAGTTGGGCGCCCTGTTCGGGCGCCTTTTTTTATGCCTGCAGATCCTTGATCCAGAACAGCATCCGCCCGTACGCCGGGTCGAACATGCCCGGCGCAAAACCGAACTTGCGGTAGGCGCCCTGCGCCACGTCGTTGCCTTCAAGGACTTCGAGGGTGATCTTGCAGCAACCGCGCTGACGAGCGATTTCTTCGACTTTGCGCAGCATTTTCTGGCTCAGTCCCAAACCGCGAAAGCGATTCACCACGGCAACATCGTGGACATTCACCAACGGCTTGCAGGCGAACGTTGAAAAGCCTTCAAAACAGTTGACCAGCCCCGCCGGTTCGCCGCCGACAAACGCCAGCACACTGAAGGCATGAGGCCGTCGGGCCAGTTCTTCCGGCAAGCGCTGCAGCAGCTCGGGAGCGATCGGATGGCCGCCGCCCATGGGGTCTTCGGCATAGTGATTGAGCACGACACCGATGGCCTCGGCGTGCAGCGGATTGGTGTAACTGGCTTGAAGCACAAGAATTTCTGCGGAATCCATTTCCATCCCCGAACACACTAGCGCCCCGGCGCGCAAAGTGCGTGCTGAAAGGCGCTTCGACCTTAGCGCGAGCGAGTACAAGCAACAACCCTGTGGTGAGGGGATTTATCCCCTCACCACAGGGTAGGTGTCTTGAGTTTCTCAGCGCCCCCAGATCAACTCTTCAGTCCAGCCAAGTTCAGCGAAATCCTGCGCACGCAATCCGGCCTCGCCCGCACAGAAAAACTCATCCAGTTGTGGCGGTTTCACTGGCGTATCACTGAGCATCGCATGCACCTGCCCACGATGATGGAGCTGATGTTCAAATAGGTGCGAGAGCATGCGCAAACGGCTGTCGTGTTGCGGTGTGTCGCGGGCAATGGTGACGATACGGCCCAGATCGGCATCGCGCAGTTGCTCGCAATAGGCGATCAGGCGCCGATCGACATGCGCCTGTTCGGCGTGCAGCGCGGCGGCCTCGGTGAACGGCTCGTCCTGATTGAAAAACACATAGCAATCCGGGTGCGGCTCGTCACCGCGCAACTCACGCTCCAGCGCATCGACGTAGAACCAGTCACAGGTGAGGAGGTGATTGAGGGTCAGGCGAATGCCCGGGAAAAAGCTCACCCGTGGCGCCACCAGATCGGCTTCAGAGAGTTGTGTCCAGGCCTTGGCCAGTCGGTGATTGGCCCAGGCGTTCTGATACGCCATGGTCAACAAATGATGGGAAAGCGGCTGGCTCATGTCGGCGCCCTCTTCAATCAAGCTTCGGCAAAGCGCTGCAATTGCATCTCTTGCAGGCGACTGAGGGTGCGGCGGAACGGGAATTCCAGATAGCCCTCGGTGTACAGCGCGTCCATCGGCACGTGCGCCTCGATGTACAGCGGCACTTTGCGGTCGTAGCACTCGTCGACCAGTGCGATGAAGCGGCGCACGCCATCGTCGTGTACCGACAGCTGCGGTAATTCGCGATCACCCGCCACGACTCGCTCGGCGCCGTCTTCAGTGCCTCGGGCGATTCGCCCTTCGCGCTTTTGTGCGCTGAGGTTTGGCACCTCGCTCAACAGAATAGCGCGATAGCGGTCGCATAAAGCGATGAAGTCCATGGCGGCAAACGGTTGCTCGCAAAGATCGGCATAGCGGCACCACAACACTGATTCGCTCGCTTGCACCACGTTCAACACACGATGTCCGACCGACACCGGCTGATCACTGGCGGATTGCCCCGCAGCGAGCGTTTTGAATACTTCGTCCAGCGCGCTGTTTGAACCCGGCACAGCGACAAAATAGCGCTGCAGCCCTGCGCCCGGATGCAGGCGATGATCTTCGGTACCGTTCACCGGCACCACCTGCATGTGCGCCTTGATCGCGGCGATCGCCGGCACAAACCGATCACGGTTGAAGCCATCGGCATACAAATCGTCCGGCGGCAGGTTTGAGGTGCAGACCACCACCACGCCTTCGTCGAACATCACTTGAAACAACCGCCCCAGAATGATCGCGTCGCCAATGTCATTGACGAACAGTTCGTCGAAGCACAACACCCGCACTTCAGCGGCAAGCTCTTTGGCCAGCGCGCGTAGCGGATCGGCAATGCCGCTCAACTGGAACGAGCGCTGATGGACCCAGCCCATGAAGTGATGAAAATGCTGACGCCGGGCTGGCACGCGCAGGCTCTGATAGAACTGGTCCATCAACCAGGTCTTGCCGCGCCCGACCGGGCCCCACAAGTAAACGCCGGTAACGGCACGGGCCCCGGCGTGCAGGGCTTCGTGGCATTTTTGCAGCGCCCAGACGGCGTGCTCCTGAGCTTCATCCTGGATGAAGCCCTTGTGTTCGATGGCGTGCTGCCAAGCGCTGAGGGGGGAGTCGAAAGTCATGCGCGGCAGTATGCACGATGCTCCCCGGCCAACACATCCCCCGCCTGCGTCGCCCGTGTAGGAGCTGCCGCAGGCTGCGATCTTTTGACCTTGTTTTTTAAAAATCAAAGGCAAAAGATGGCAGCCTGCGACAACGCCTGCAGGGGTTTGGGTGTTTCAGCGGTCGACTTTGTGTTTGGCGGCGTAGAGGCAGAGCATTTCCATGGCCAGCGTAGCGGCCGCCAGGGAAGTGACGTCGGCGTGATCGTAGGCCGGTGCGACTTCGACGACGTCCATGCCGACCAGATTGATCCCGCGCAAGCCGCCGAGAATTTCCAGCGCCTGCACCGTGCTCAGGCCGCCGCACACCGGGGTGCCGGTGCCCGGAGCAAACGCCGGATCAAGACAGTCGATGTCGAACGTCAGGTACACCGGGTTATCGCCAACCCGCGCACGGATCGCCTCGACGATTGCCTCACAGCCACGGCGATGCACTTGCCGCGCATCGAGTATCTGGAAGCCCATGGGGTCGTCGTTGGTGGTGCGCAAACCGATCTGCACTGAACGCGCCGGATCCACCAGACCTTCGCGTGCCGCGTGCCAGAACATGGTGCCGTGATCAACGCGTTTGCCCTCTTCGTCTGGCCAGGTGTCGCTGTGCGCATCGAAATGGATCAACGACAGTGTGCCGTGCTTGCGCGCATGGGCCTTGAGCAGTGGGTAGCTGATGAAGTGGTCGCCGCCGAACGTCAGCATGGCACTGCCGGATTGAAGAATCCGCTCGGCGTGGGCCTCGATACTTTCCGGGATGGTGTGCGGCGAGCCGTAGTCGAAATCGCAATCGCCGTAATCGATTACCGCCAGATGATCGAACGGGTCGAATGCCCACGGCCAGTGGCGTTCCCAGGCGATCCCGGTGGAGGCGGCGCGAATGCCCCGTGGGCCGAAACGCGCGCCCGGACGGTTACTGGTGGCGGTGTCGAACGGCACGCCGCTGACCGCCACGTCGACGTCACGCAAATCGCGGCTGTAGCGACGGCGCATGAAACTGGTAATGCCGGCGTAGGTACTTTCGGCGGAAGTACCGTAGAGGCTGTCACGGGTCATCGCCTGATCGTTGATCATTGGCACGTCCATCGATGTGCTCCTTGTTGTTTAGAGGCTATTGGTGACTACGGAAAGTGGTCCACAGACGGGTGCGCAGGCGCATGTCCTTGAGACTCATGCTGCGATCGGCGTACAAGCGCTCGCGCACTTCTGCGGGTGGATAAATGTCCGGATCGGTGCGCACCGCTTCATCCACCAGCGGCGTTGCAGCCTGGTTGGCGGTGGCGAAAAACAGCGTGTTGGTCAGTTCGGCCACTGAGTCGGGGCGCAGCATGAACTCGATGAACGCCCGCGCGGCTTCGGGATGTGGCGCGTCTTTGGGAATGGCCAGGTTGTCCTGCCAGATCAGTGTGCCTTCCCTGGGAATGCGGTAAGCCACCTCAAACGGTTTGTTGGCCTTGTGCGCCTGATCGGCCGCCATGCTCGCGTCGCCGTTGTAAGTCAGCGCCAGACAGACGTTGCCGCTGGCCAGATCGTTGATCTGTCGCCCCGTGGCGACGTACAGCACCGACGGCTGCAGTTTTTGCAACAACGCTTCGGCGGCAGTCAGATCATTCTTGTCGGTGCTGTAGGGATCTTTACCGAGGTAATGCAGCGCCAGGCCGATGACTTCCTGCGGCGAATCGAGCACGGCGATCCCGCAATCCTTCAGCTTGCTGGCGTATTCCGGTTTGAACAGCAGATCGAGACTGTTCAGCGGCACGCCGGGCAGGCGTTGTTTCACCGCTTCGACATTCATCCCCAGACCGAGCGTGCCCCACGTATAGGGCACACCAAAGCGGTTGCCGGGATCGACAGCGGCGAGTTTTGCCAGCAGATCCGGGTCGAGATTGGCGTAGCCCTTGAGGCCCTCGTGGGGGATTTCTTTCAGCGCGCCCGCGGCCAGCCCCCGCGCCAGCACGCTGGACGATGGCACCACCACGTCGTACCCACTGCCGCCAGTGAGCAACTTGGTTTCCAATACCTCGGAGGTATCAAAGGTGTCGTAGCGCACGTGAATGCCGGTTTCTTTTTCGAAACGCTGCAGGGTCTGCGGCGGTACGTAATCGGCCCAGCTGTAGAGGTTGAGGGTTTTGTCCTCGGCTTGAGCATTGATGGCCACGGACAACAACAGCGCGGGAAAACACAGCTTGAGCATGGGAGGCATGACGAACACCTGACCGGAGGAAGTGGTCGCAGAATGCGCCGTCGGATACATTGGCAAAATATCAAGTTTGTTAACCTGACTTTATCCCGGAGTAATGTGATGCTCGGCCAGCTTCACGATGTCGATTTGCAGTTGTTGCGCCTGTTTGCGCGGGTCGTCGAGTGCGGCGGTTTCAGTGCTGCGCAAGGTGATCTGGGCCTGAGCCAATCGAGCATCAGCCAGCAAATGGCCAAACTGGAAACCCGACTCGGCTACCGATTGTGCAGCCGTGGCAAGGGTGGTTTCAGCGTTACGCCCAAGGGTGAGCAACTGCTGATCGCCGTGCGCACGCTGTTTGAATCGATCGAAACCTTTCGCCATCAATCCAACGGCGTCGCCGGGCGCTTGATCGGTGAAGTGCGTTTGGGCATTTCCGAATCAGTCGAGCCTGCGGTACTGCAAAGAGTTGCCGAGGCGATCCGGCGGTTTCGCGAGCGCGATGAATCGGTGCGCATCGAACTGATCAGCGCCATGCCCGGCGAGATGGAGCGTTTGCTGCTGCAACAGCGGCTGGACCTGGCCATCGGTTATTTTTCGCAGGTGCAGAGTGCATTCGATTACCGCCAATTGTTCAGCGAAACCCAGCACTTGTATTGCGCGGCCGGGCATCCGCTGTTTGCCGCTGAAGCGCCATCGGACGCCGCGCTGGCGGCCTGCGACCGGGTTGATCATCCGTATCGGTTTTTGCGCAGTGACGAGCCGTTTCAGGGCAAGGTCTGTTCGGCGCGCTCGGAACAGGTTGAAGGCACCCTCGCGTTTATTCTGTCGGGCAAACATGTCGGGTATCTGCCGGACCACTATGCGCGCCAGTGGCAGGACAACGGGTTGCTGTGGGCCTTGCGCCCCGGCGAGTTGAGTTTCGAGGTCGCGTTTCATCTGGCCCGGCATCGGGCGCAAGTGCCGGGGGATGCGCAAAAAGCCTTTGAAGAAGACTTATTGGCCGCATTCACCTGAACATAGAGAACCCTGTGGCGAGGGGATTTATCCCCGATGGACTGCGCAGCAGGCCCATTCTTTGCGAGCCAAGAACTGGGGGCGCTCCGCACCCCATCGGGGATAAATCCCCTCACCACAGATAAATCCCCTCGCCACAAAGTTCTCTGTTTGTCTGATGGCTATGTCCAAACCCGCCTGGCCCAATAAAACCTGACCTTTCAGGCAATTTTATTGCGTTGCCCTCGCCGCACTCTTCCGGCATCCTGCGCCTCCATTTTCTGACCCGGCCCCGCCTCACGGCGCGCAAAACACCATGACCGCCTCTGAAAAAGTCCCGCGCAACAACGATCTGATCTACGGCCTCAACGACCGTCCACACCTGACTGCCACCGTGTTTGCCGCTTTGCAGCACGTGTTGGCAAGCTTTGTCGGCATCATCACGCCGACCCTGATCATGGGTGGCGCGCTCGGCCTGCAAAGCGAAATTCCTTACCTGATCAGCATGGCGCTGTTCGTTTCCGGCCTCGGCACCTTCGTCCAGGCCAAACGTTTCGGCCCGGTCGGATCGGGTTTGCTGTGCCTGCAAGGCACCAGTTTTTCCTTTATCAGCGTGATTCTCAGCGCCGGGTTCATGGTCAAGGCGCGCGGCGGCGGCACCGATGAAATCCTCTCGACGATCTTCGGCGTGTGCTTTTTCGCCGCATTCATCGAGGTGGTGCTGAGCCAGTTCATCGGCAAACTGCGCATGCTGATCACCCCGGTGGTCACCGGCACGATCATCACGTTGATGGGCTTGTCGCTGATCAAAGTGGCAATGACCGACATTGCCGGTGGCTTCGGCGCCGCCGACCTGGGCGCGTCCAGCCATATCTTTCTGGCGGCGCTGGTGATTGGCACCATCGTTGTACTGAACCGCGTCGACGTGCCGTTTCTGCGCCTGGGCGCCATTGTTATCGGCCTGACCCTCGGCTACGTGGTGGCGTGGCTGATGGGCACAGTGGATTTCGCCACGATGCCCGAAGTGCCGCTGGTCAGTGTGCCGGTGCCGTTCAAATACGGCTTCAACTTCGACTGGGTCGCCTTCGTCCCGGTGGCGGTGATTTTCCTCGTTTCGCCGCTGGAGGCTGCGGGCGACCTGACGGCCAACTCGATGATCTCGCGTCAGCCGGTCAAAGGCCCATTGTACATCCGCCGAATCAAGTCCGGCCTGCTTGCCGATGGCCTCAACTCGGCCATGGCTGCGGTGTTCAACAGCATGCCGATGGTGACGTTCGCGCAGAACAACGGCGTGATTCAGCTCACTGGCGTGGCCAGCCGTTACGTGGCGTTTTTCATTGCCGGGCTGCTGGTGATACTGGGACTGTTCCCGATGATTGGCGCGGTGCTGCAACTGATGCCGAAACCGGTACTCGGCGGCGCTGAACTGGTGATGTTCGGCACCGTCGCCGTTGCCGGGATCAAGATCCTCGCCGAAGCCGGCCTGCATCGGCGCAACATGCTCATCGTGGCGATATCCCTCGGCATGGGCCTGGGCATCGCGGCGGTACCGGAGGTTCTGCGCGAACTGCCGCAAGCGTTGCGCAACATCTTCGAATCGCCGATCACCGTTGGCGCGCTCTGCGCTATCGTCTTGAATGTCTTCCTGCCGGAAGAATTCATCGAGCTGGAAGAAGATGATTTTGACCCGGAAGCGTCGATTCTTCAGGTCATGGAAAATCCGGACATGCCGGCCAAAGGTGAACCTGCCTCGGCGGCAGCTGTCGCACAGTTGAACCGCTAACGTCTGGCCTTGGCAAAAAGGGCTGAGCCGGCAACGGTTCAGCCCTTTTTCGTTGAGAGACCGTTTATGCGCCGTGTCCATGCCGTCATCCTGTCGCTGCTTCTGCTGTCCCTCAGCGCCTGCGCGCTGTTCCCCAACCGTGATCCGGTGAACATCAATGTGGTCGGCCTCGAACCGTTGCCGAGCCAGGACCTGGAAGTGCGCTTCGCCATCAAGTTGCGCGTGCAAAACCCCAATGAAACCGCGATCGACTACAACGGCATTGCTTTGGATCTGGAGGTCAACGGCCATTCGCTGGCGTCGGGCGTGAGCGACCAGAGCGGTTCGATTCCTCGCTTTTCCGAAACCATCGTCAGCGTACCCGTCAGCATTTCCGCGTTCTCGGTACTGCGCCAGACCCTTGGCCTCAGCCAGACACAAACCCTCGACAACCTGCCTTACGTGTTGCGCGGCAAACTCGCGGGCGGTGTGTTCGGCACCATGCGTTTTGTCGACAGTGGCAAGCTCAGTTTGCCCAAGGCCAGTGCCGCGACCTGGTAAAAATGCGTTAGCCTCCCACGTCTATCAAAGACACTCAGGGAGGCTGCAGGTTTATGGAAGACACACCGACGTTGTACACCGAACGGCTGATCCTGCGCCCGCTGGAACTGGCCGATGCTGACGCCGTGCAGCAACAGTTTGCCCATTGGGAAGTGGTGCGTTATCTCAATGCCGCCGTGCCTTGGCCGTACCCTGATGACGGCGCCCTCAGCTACCTGCGTGACGTTGCGTTGCCGGCGATATCGGCTGGCAAAGAGTGGCATTGGTCGATTCGCTTGAAGTCGGCGCCCGAGCAGTTGATCGGCAACATCAGCCTGATGGATCAGCCTGACAACAACCGTGGTTTCTGGCTGGCGCCCGCATGGCAGAGTCAAGGATTGATGACCGAAGCGTGTGCCGCGGTGACCGATTACTGGTTCAAGAGCCTTGATCGCCCGCTGATGCGCGTCCCGAAAGCCGCGCCGAACATCGGCTCACGCCGCCTCTCCGAACGCGCCGGGATGCGTCTGATTCGCAGCGATGAAGACAATTTTGTCGGAGGGCGCTTTGCTCGGGATCTCTGGGAAATCACCCGCGAGGAATGGCTGCAAAATCATTAACCATTGAAACTGGAACTGTAGGAGCTGCCGAAGGCTGCGATCTTTTGATCTTGTTTATAAAAGACAGATCAAAGGATCGCAGCCTTTGGCAGCTCCTACAGGGGATTTTCGGGGTCACGTTGTGAAGCGCACGCCCGGTTTGGCGCGTTCGTCCACGCTCAACTCGAAGACGTCCGGCCGCGCGTAGTGGCCGACCACGTCATAGTCATACCGCGCACGAATCAGTTCATCGGTGTCGATCTCGGCGGTGAGCAATCCGGCCTCACCGCGCAGCGGCCCGGCCAACACGTCACCCATCGGCCCGATTATCACGCTGCCTCCGGCAATCAACGGGCGCTCCGCCGGCCAGTTGGCAATCTCCACGCCCAGTTGCTTCGGCGACGCCTGCACCTGACAGGCACTGACCACAAAGCAACGGCCCTCATGGGCGATATGGCGCATGCTCACCTGCCACATTTCACGCTCGTCCACCGTCGGCGCACACCACACTTCAATGCCCTTGGCGTACATCGCCGTGCGCAGCAACGGCATCATGTTTTCCCAGCACACTACCGCGCCGAGTTTGCCGACCTGGGTGTCGAGCACCGGCAGCGTTGAACCATCACCCTTGCCCCAGATCAGCCGCTCGGTGCCCGTCGGCATCAGTTTGCGGTGCCTGGCTGCCAGCCCGGTCTGCGGATCGAAGTACAGCACCGTGCAATACAGCGTGCTGCCGGCGCGTTCAATCACGCCAATCACCAAATGGGCGCCGGTACGCGCCGACAAACCCGCCAGGGCTTCGGTTTCCGTGCCCGGCACGTCGATGGCATTGGCGAAGTAACGGGCATAAGCCTCACGCCCTTCCGGCAGTCGATAACCCAGTTGCGTGCCGAACCCTTCACCTTTCGGATAGCCGCCCAACAAGGCTTCCGGCATCACCACCAGCGACGCGCCGCAGGCAATGATCGCCGCTTCCCAGCCGAGAATCTGTTCCAGGGTTTCACCTTTGCCACCGGGCAGAGAGCCGATTTGCAGGGCGGCAACTATCGATTTGGCCATCACATTTACTCCGTCAGGTTCAGATGTTGCTGATTCTGCGGCGCCACGCGATCATGAATAAAGCCCAAAGCACTGCTGAATGATATGAGCCAAATGAATATCACCAATGTAGATCTCAACCTGCTGAAAGTTTTTGAAGCCCTGCACGAGGAGTCCAGCGCCAGCCGCGCAGCATTGCGCCTGGGCGTGACGCAATCGGCGGTCAGCGCGGCGTTGCGGCGTTTGCGCGAGGTGTATGGCGATCAATTGTTCGTGCGTACCGGTCGCGGCCTGGCGCCGACGCTGCAAGCCAATCAGCTGAAACCGGTGCTCAGCGAAGCGTTGAACAAGTGTCGGCAGAGTCTGGCGATGGTCGATCCGACCACGCAGCAGTATGACGGTCGCTCGGTAACGGTTGGCCTCTCGGATGATTTCGAGATTGCCTACGGCCGGCGTCTGATCGAAGAGATTGCCCGCAGCGCGCCGAAACTGCGCCTGATCTTTCGCCAGACCCACAGCCAGATCGTCGCCCGCGATCTGATCGAACGCAGCATTGATCTGGCGATCACCGCCGGCGGATTTGCCGAGCGGCTGCTCAGCCGTCAGGTCTTGGGCGAAGGCGGTTATGCGTGTCTGGTCGACCCGGCGAGCCTGGCGCCGGGCCAGCAGCAGATCGATCTGCAGGAATTTGTCGCCCGCGAGCACTTGCTGGTGTCGTCCGGGGGATTTATCGGGATTACCGATGAAGGGCTGGCAACGCTCGGCTTGAGTCGTCGGGTGTGCGCGTCGACCACGCATTTTGCCGCGCTGCCTTATCTGCTCAAGGGCAGTCAGGCGGTGGCGACCATTCCGGCGCATGCTGCGCAGAGTATTGCGGCCATCAGCGGGCTGACCTTGCTGCCCTGCCCGCTGGCCTTGCCGCGCTACCCGATCGAACTGGGCTGGCGCACCAGTACGCAGATCGATCCGGTGGTGGTCAAAGTGCGCGAGGCGATTGCCGCCAGTTTCGGCTGAAAGGTTACTTGCTCGCGGCCATCAAGCGGTTGACTTCACTGCGCACCATGTTGGCGAACTCGGGCGGTGACATGGTATCCAGCTCCGCGCGAACCCACTCCGCCCATTTGCCTTTGCGCTTCGCGCGCTCGCCGAACAACCGCGCAGCTTCACCTTTGGCTTTGCCCAGATTGTTCTGCCAGAGTTCGAACAGACGGGATTTCTCGTCTTCCAGAGCGGCGCGCTCTGCGAGGGATTTGTCGGCCAGATTGAAACTCATGGGGAATTATCCTGCTGCGTAAAATGGCGACATCTTACACGCTCGACAGAAATCTCCCGCGCAGGTTTTTCTTTCTGACCTAAATTCAGTGCAACTTTTCGCGATGCGCCACACTCCATTGATCACTGTCCATTCAACTGCAAGGAGTCACCCAATGGCCCGGAAATCCGCCGTGCAAGCCGCCCAGGATCAAATCAAGGATCAAGCCTTCAGCGAGCTTCAGGCATTGATCGAAGAATCCGACAAACTGCTGAAAAACAGTGCCTCACTGGTTGGCGAGGAAGCGGAAACCCTGCGCGGGCAAATAGCCCTGAAGTTGGAGCAAGCCCTGGAATCGGTGTCGAACGTACGCGAACGCACCAAACCTGCAGTCGAGGCCACCGAGAGCTACATCGGCGGCCATCCATGGCAGACCGTGGCTATTTCCGCCGGTTTTGGTCTGGTGGTTGGCCTGTTGCTCGGCCGTCGTTAAGCAGAATATTTTTTAGCAGAAACTCGTACCTGAGTTTGAACTCATTGTGGTGAGGGGGTTTATCCCCGATGGGGCACGAAGTGGCCCCCGCTTTTAAATCAAAAGGCGGGCCTGCTGTGCAGGCCATCGGGGATAAATCCCCTCGCCACAATGTGTAATCTCAATCAGCAGCCAGTTCCCGCAACTGCGCCAACGTCTGCTGATCCAGCACTATCCCTTCTGCCAACGATTTTTCCCGCTGCAAATGCCGGCGATCACCCGGCAGGCGCTTAAGGCCAACACCGTGCATTTGCCGCACCAGTTCATGACTGCGCTCAGCGAAACTCTGCCCGGCGGCCTTGTCCGGATCGATCACGATCAATAGCTGACCGGTCCAGGGCGTCTTCGCCCCCGGGTGGTTCTTCCAGTCAAACTCGAAGGAAAAATTACCGCCGGTCAACGCCGCTGCGAGCAATTCCACCATCATCGACAGGGCCGAACCCTTGTGGCCGCCAAACGGCAGCAGCGCGCCACCTTCAAGAATGGCTTTCGGATCCTGAGTCGGCTGCCCGAGACTGTCGACCCCCATCCCAGGTGGCAAACGCTCCCCCTTGCGCGCCGCGATCTGCACGTCACCGTGGGCGATGGCGCTGGTGGCCAGATCGAAAACGATCGGCGCTGCACCTGCACGTGGCGCCGCGAAGGCGATGGGGTTAGTGCCGAACAGCGGCCGGTCGGCGCCATGCGGCACGACGCACGTCATGCTGTTGACCACACTCAGAGCCACCAGACCTTCTTCGGCGAAAGGCTCGACGTCCGGCCACAACGCCGCGAAATGATGCGAATTGCGAATCGCCAGAACAGCGATTCCGGCACTGCGGGCCTTCTCCACCAACAACCTGCGTGCCGCCTCCAGCGCTGGCTGAGCGAAACCGTTGCCGGCATCAACCCGCACAAACCCCGAGGCGACGTCCTCGACCTGCGGCACGGCTTGGCCGTCGACCCAGCCACTGTTGAGGGTCGACACATAACCGGGAATGCGAAACACGCCATGGCTGTGGGCACCGTCTCGCTCGGCATTGGCGCAGTTGGCTGCGAGGGATCGTGCAACGGCGGCGGATGTGCCGTGGCGCAGGAAAATCGTTTCAAGCAATTGCGTCAACGCCTCAAGCGACAGCGTTGACGAGGCAGCAGCAGACAGGTGATCGGATGGCGCAGACATCTGAAGCTCCAGATTAATTATTGGAGGGAACAACAGCGTACGAACTCGCGAACCGATTAACCATGCCCGGGCTGCCGCCTGTCAACCCTCAATACCGCCCATTGCCTCGCGGAAAACCTTTCAGCCTGACAGTTTTGCCTCTGCGGCGTGACATAGCTATCTACCGCCTGCGCAGCATCGGGCGGTCCTAGTCTTGCGGCTCCGTCTGCCGGCGCTGATCCATGCGCCCCGAAAAGAGCCTCAACGATGACCACTGCCGTTTCTCCCCTGCTGTTTCCCGAAGTTCTGAACTCGCCCGGTCTGTGGCAAGCGCTGGGCAAGACTCATCATCTCAATCAAAAAGATTTTGCCTGGCTGGCTCATGTGAAGCTGGCCTCGCACACTCTGCGCAATGAGCAAAAGCCGCCCATGCTCGTCCAACGCATTCGAATAACGGCGGGCACGCAACCACCGATTACCCTGACCGGATGTTTCATCCTCAGCGCCACCGCCGACGACAACGGCGCGGTCCTCTATACGCCCTACGACGGCATCAAAAAGTACGACAGCCTCGCGGCCCTGCAGACCGCACTTGAAGAGCGGGTAAAAAAGGCTGGTGAGCAGGATGATTTATTGGCGTTTCTCGGCTTGCTGCAACGCCAACAGCTTGTTGAACAAACCAGCAGGACGTTGACGTACGAAACCATTGAGGGTGACGTATTTGATGATCAGAAAGCAGCCATTCTGGCGTCTCAACGGTTGAATGCAGAGGCCATGCTCAGCGAGTTGAAACAACTGCCATCGCTGACGGCGCTGCTGGAGGCCAGCCTTGACGAACTGCTGAAGGAGTCTTTGCCGAATCTGCAGCAAGGGCAAACGCGCACCAGTTTCTACACGCAGACAGACCCGAGCGGCAATGCGTCGTCGGCCCGACACTGGCACGACTCGACCAGTCTGAGTGAAGCGGTACTGATGCGTTACCGGCAACAGAACTGGCCGACTGAGCAACTGTATGAATTTTCCAACCCGCGCCACACGCCGACACCCGGTGATCAGGCCCTGTGGGACAAGGCGCTCGACACCGCGTCAGGCAAACTGTTGGTGCTGCTGTTTCGTGCCATGGAAAGCTACTGGGACGGCGCCAGCGCGGAGGGCTCGACTCGCCGCGTGTTCTTCGCCAAGGCCCTGCTGGAACAGGCGCGTGCCGAGCTGATGATCAAGCGCGAAACCGCCATTATCGATGCCGGCCAATTCGCCACGCTGCACCAGATGATTCGACAGGACGCGTTGGCGACCCGTCGCGCCACCATCGAAAACGTGCGTCTGTGGGAATACGAGCCCAACTACGTCGAACTGGCCGGTTCGTTGATGATCAGTTTCAGCGAAGCCTGTCTCTATACCCCGACCATGGGCCTGCAAGTGCTCAAGGACTATCAGGACCTGAAAGACACCGTGCAGAGCAAATTCCTTGCCGCCGGTCATGAGGACGAGTTGTATGGCCTGCTGAGTCTGGAAGAACGAAAACGCTTTGTGGGCTTCGACAAGCCCCACGTGACAGGCGTGCCGATCGGTGGCGAAATTTTCGAGGTGTTGTTCGAGGCCATCATCGGCAAACAGCGGCAGAACATCGAATATGCCTTGCAAGTGTTCCGCCTCAGCGATGGTGCCGTGGATATCCACGCCATGTTCGACAAGGCTCTGGACATTCGCGCCATGATCCAGGAGCGCTTGCTGGAGCTTGATGCCGGTGAGCGCTGGACCACGCGACCGGTGCTGATGGGTGTGCAACAACCGTCCGCGGTCCTCGCGGAAAAGGCCGATAACGTGGCGCGCTCCTGCACGGGCATCGAAGCGTTGCTTACCGGCTCGTTTCGCGGCCAGCCTAGCGCTACCGCAGAAGCGCAGCGAAGCTATCTCGAAGGCATGAAGTCTCGGCTGGGTCATTCACTGTATGTCGGCGTGCGTGGTGAGGCAGAGCTGCGCGAGCTCAGTGGTTCACTGAAAGCCGCTGAACGGGCCATTGTCGATACGGTGTTTCATCCCGACCAACCGAACCGCAGTGATCGACGTTCGCTCAACGGCTTTCGCCCGGATGCCTGGTCATTGACCGTTGAAAGTGCAGACAGCCCGACGCCATTGCCCTTGGCGCAATGTGTTTTGCTGACCGAGCGCGGCGGGCTCGACGATTCGCACTCCGGACGCGCGGTGTTATGGACCCCTGCCCTCGGGCTGGAGGTATTTGCCAGCATTGGCAGTGCGCGCCGGGCATTGACGCAACGCCTCAAGGATCCGGTGGATCGCCTGACACTGCTGGAAAACCTCGACCCACAAAAACGCCAGTTCCATCAGCGGTACACCTTGGGCGCCCTGCGTTTGATCGAGGACAATGTGCTGCACAACCGGGCGCAGACCGGCATTGAACACTTTCTTGCACGCTGCGATCTGGTACGTAAGCACATGAAGGACAAAACCGGCCTGCCCGACGCCCTCGACAAGCTGAAGAGAGACCTGATCGACACCAACCTGCCGCGAGCCATACACCTTGCACAAGCCATCAACCGGCAACAAACGCTACCGGCATGGCTGGGCATGGCCGCGGTCAAGGAGCAACAGCTGCACCTGGAACTGCTGGAGCAATGGCACAACAGCGTCGTTGATAATCTGGATTACCTCAGCGGTGTGCCCTCTCTGCAGGATTACGTGCACAAGACATTGCAGACACTGCTCGACAGCCGATTTTCCGACAGCAAACTTGACCCGAAAACCATCGAGATCACACCCAACCTGACCCTGGCCGGCCCTGCCCGCCCCCTCGGCGAATACGCGCTGAACCACATCAATATCGCTCAAGGCACCGGTTTCAAGGTTGCCTCGAAGAACACGCAAAAGCTACCGGAGGGGTTTGATGAAGCAGCCGTCAGGCAACTGTTGCAGTCGCTGGAAATACCGACGACTTACGCAGTACAAGTAACCGAGGCCCTGTCGGGCGACTCGGTCGAGGTAGAAGCGCGCAAACAACGGTTTTACCGCCAATTGCCCTGGCAACTGTTGCAGCATGCCCATGGTTTGAAACTGCAACAGCAATTGTCCGGCACCGCATTCGAACAAATCTGTCAGGTGCTGGACATGCCGGACGGCATAGCTCGCGCTACCGTCGAGGGCGCTCATGCGACTTTCTCGCCGTTGTCGCTGATCAAAACCGCCGGCAGTGCCGCAGTGGAAGCACTGGGCCTGTATGTGATCAGCCCGGGCACGGGGCACAAAGGCCCATCGGTGCTGTATGCACCTTATGCCGATGACGTTTTTCGCGAATTCGAAGGCCAGGAGCAACTGATTGCAGCGCTGAATACACCGGGGCCACTGCAGGATTTGCTGATTCGCCGGCTGCCACCCGAGGATCAGGCGGTATTTCGCGCACTGTTGAAGTCGAGTGTCGGCGAAACCAGTGAAATGACTCTGGCCGGCGATGCCATCAGCGGCAATCTGTTGCACCGGCTGTTCAAGGACAACCTCAAACTGTTGACGCAATTCCTCGCCTGTCAGGCGCAAAGCACCGCGCAGGATGATTGGGAGACCGCGAAAAGCCTGTTCAGCTACGGGATCAAACTGCTCCCCGGGCTGCTGCCGGGCAAATTGTCCTACTTGACGTTTCTCTGGCAGGCCTACAAGGACTTCAAGGTCTCGGCCGAAGCGCTGCAGGATCATCACTGGGCAAAAGCCTTGAAAGCTTTTATCGACGGTGGGATACAGATGGTCAGTCTGGGCCGGGTGTCGCTTGAGGGATTATCGGAGACCACGGTGCAGTCCCCGGCGGCGGCCGCGACGACAAGAGCCAGACGCC
Source organism: Pseudomonas sp. TH08 (assembly GCF_016651275.1). Classification (NCBI taxonomy): domain Bacteria; kingdom Pseudomonadati; phylum Pseudomonadota; class Gammaproteobacteria; order Pseudomonadales; family Pseudomonadaceae; genus Pseudomonas; species Pseudomonas sp. TH08. The sequence goes on from NZ_JAEKEE010000004.1 coordinate 419,920, forward strand.
AGACGCCAACCACCGTGACAACGACAACCGATGTGACTACCCAAACGGTCGACCTGGCAACAGCCCTGACACTGCCGGTTCCACGCTGGTCGAGCATCCGACTGACGTCGCCATGGCGCACTGCGTTACAACTGTTTGAAATGGCGGCCGTGGCACTTAAGGATCTCAAGCACAACTCAAAGAATGGCACCTACGAGCACCCGACCAGCAAGCAGATTTACAACGCTATCGCCGGCAAGGTTTATCGCATCGAAAAACCTGGAGCTGTCTGGCAAATCGTCAATGACCAAATGCCCGGCCCCTCGTTAATAGAACAGGGCTCGCGTCTGTTGTTGGCACCTGATTCGCACACCGTTCACTACGGCAAGGCCATTTCAAAACTGCACACACGCTACACCGTAGAGCAAAACCGCCGGGCACTGCTGAACATCGAGGCCAAGGGCATGGTGGACATTCGTCGCCATCACCCCGAAAAAGCCCGCGTCATTCAACAAGCAGTCGATCTGGCGCGGTTCTATGCGTTCAACAGTCTGCACAATCTGGTTCTACTGAAAAGCAACGTTCCGGGTGGCCGACTGGAAGGCTATCTGAAAGACTTTTTCGGCGTTGCACAGATCGATACGACGTTGCTGGCCAAAATCAACAAGGCCATCGTGCCGATCTGCAATGCCTTGGTCGATCCTGACGAAGACTTGATGAATACCGATCGCTTCATTGTCGGCTCGAATATTTTCAGATCACCCATCATTGCGTTCGTCTTGACCAACGACGACAAAAAAATGTGCACTTCACCGAGCACTTCTTCAACCAGCAGTTGGATCTGTATGAAGGGTTTCTCGCCCAGCCATTCGATGTCGCCGGGCACGCTCAAGCGGCGACATTGATCCACGAATTCGCCCATCAGTTCTCAAAAGCGGAAGATTTCGCCTCACTGGAGGCTCGCCGACCATTCGCCGATCTGATTGAAGACCTCACCCATTACGGGCAATCAATGAGGAGTGAACTCGAACTCTTTCAGAGCCGGGCGCTGTCATTGCTCACCCCTCGCGAGGAGTTGTTTGCACGTTGGAGCGCCAAGAAAGGCGAGTTTGTGAGTCTGGATAAAATTCGTGGGGGCGAAGTGCTGACCAAGGAAATTCTCCAGTTGACCCTCAGTCCGACCATCGATGAGGCGCGCAACAAGTTTTATGATCGAACGTCATCGGATGTACGTGCCGATGTCATCCTGCGCAATGCCGACTCGATCGCCCGGCTGATTTGCGAGATGGGCCGGCAACTCGATCCGGTACCCGCCCCTTAAAAATTCCAAGAAAAAAGCGCAGGTCGTAACCTGCGCCTTTTCGCGAGCAATTAGTCTCAGTCTTTCTGATCCCTCAGTACATTGCCCGATGCGCCGTCGATGCGAAATTCGTAAACAACGCCATCGGCTTTGCGCCCCTCGCCTTTCCAATAACCGTTGTTGTCGGCTTCGATTTCATAGACTTCGACATAACCGGCCTTGGTTTTGACGATTTCGATGGCTTTTTCAATGGTGACCCAGCCGGCACCTGGTTTATCCGCCAAAGCGGCACCCGCAGTGAGCAAACTGGCGGTGGCAATCACGGCTGCGAAGGTTCTTTTGATCATTTTTTCACTCCATTTGTGGATAGTAGTCAGTGGCGTCCTGCTTTTTGGGCGTCAGAGCGAAAAATAAGTTCCACTTTGATGGGTAATTGCCATGACGGATGTTCTCGGCAACTTCCCCTCAAGGTTAGAATGTGCGAAATCAGGACGAGTCAATGACCCAAGACACTCTCTCGGAAGCCGAATACGATGCGATCACCGATGCCGCCGCGCATTGGTGCATGCGTCTGCATGCCGCCGATTGCACGGATGGAGAACGTCGCGCATTCGAACAATGGCATGACGCTCATCCTCTGCACGCATTCGAGTATGAAGCCATGCTGGAAATCTGGGACGTCGCCGAGCACTTGCCGCGCCCGGAACCTGCCGTTGTGGTGCCGATCCGCCAACCTTCACGCGCATGGCGTCAATACGCGGTAGCAGCGGGTGTCTGTGCACTGGCCTTGCCGCTGGCGGCTTATGCCGGCTGGAATCTCGGCTGGTTGCCTGACAGCTATGAGCATTTCGCCGCGACCGACAATGTGCGCCAGGTCACCTTGAGTGACGGCAGCCAGCTCCAACTGAACCTCAACACTGACCTGACCTTCAGCAATTACAAGGATGAACGACGCGTTACCTTGAAAAAAGGGGAAGCGTTTTTCACTGTCAGCCACGACCTCAGCCATCCGTTTATCGTTCGCGCAGGCGAAGGCAGAGTTCGCGTGACAGGCACGCGCTTCAATGTCTGGATGTACGAAGATCAAGTGCGGGTGAATCTGGTCGAAGGTTCAGTGCTGGTCACCAGCAATTCCGCACTGCCGGGTGATGGCTTGCGTCTCGGGCCAGCGATGCAGGCGCGTTATCGGCAAGGCGATTACATGCCACAAATCAGCCAGACGTACCCCGGCGACACGTCGCTGGCCTGGCTAAGCGGAAAACTGGTGCTGGACAATCTGGCACTCAGCGATGCGCTGCCGCTGATCAACCGTTACCTGAAAACCCCCTTGATGCTCGCCGACAGCAATACCGGTTCGCTTCGGGTCGGCGGCATTTACAACATCAAAGAACTGAACAACCTGGTGAGCTCTCTGCCCAAAGTGTTGCCGGTCTACGTGACGCGCAACAAGGAAGGCAACACCGTTATCAATACCCTGCCGCAACAACCGCCAAAAAGCTGAAGGCCACATCCTTTAACGGAATGTGGCCTTCGGGTCTTGCGTAGAAAGCAATCTAATTATTGCGCTGCCACTTTCCCGCTCTTGTCTAGCGAATCACCGACTGTTTGCACTTGATACTGCGGGTCGGCCTGGATCTGCTGTTCAGTAAACGGCAGCACACTCCACTGCTTCTTCGAAAATGCCTCGGTCTGGTCCCGTGAGTATTTCGACGCCGGATCACTGGACAGCGAGAATGCCAGCAGTCCCTGCGCGTGTGGCCCCTTTTCATCGAACGTCACGACTTGCAGATAGCTGGTGCCACCCACCACCTCAAGCTTGCCATCCTCGCGCGGCACACTTTGAATCGCGTTGTAGATCCCCAACGTACCCGGCCCACCGTGGATCGGCGTTTGTTGGCCGCCACTGCTGACCACCTGGATATCGCCCCAGCGAGTTTGCGCCTTGAGGCCCATTTTGCTCGCCGACTCCGCCGAGGCCAGCATGGCTTCGCGCAGTGCCTTGGCCACTGCCGGTTGCTCGACAGCCAGGCCACGCGGCGTGTGCTGTGCATCTTCAGGGTCGAAGGCGACGCTCCAGATATCCGGCGATTGCTGCAACGCTTGCATGATGTGTTGGAAATGCACCAGACCCAGGCCCGAATCAAGGTTTGCCCGACCATCCCACGCCTTGAGGCTGGCACACACCGACTTCAATGTTGCGGCGTTGCTAGCCTGCTCGGCAGCACAGAACTTCAACAGATCCGGTACCACCAGCGTCGCCAGATACACCTGATCGTCCATGACCATCTGTTGCAGATCCTTGACGGCCAGTGGGCCTTTCTTGCTCAGATTGCCCAAGCGATCCAAGGCAAAACGCGAGCGCAACCCCAGCGGTTGGCCTTCCTGACTGATCAATGGCGAGAAACCGGTCAGCGGCTGAGCCGGGTTGGCCAACCACGCGGAATCGTTGGAATGCTGGACAAAGTCCTTGCGCAGCAATTGCGGCAATTGACTGGCGGCATAGATCCCCTTCTGCGCGGCCTGCGGATCAATGTCCCAGGCGCAGCCGCTGTTGGCACCGTCCAGCACGATCAGTTGCAGACCGATACGCGGGTCGCTGCACTTGGCCAGTTTCTCGGCGCTAACGTTCGGCACCACCGACAGGTTCATGTACAGCGTCTGCCCTTTGTCATCCACTGCCAGGGTGTTCACCCAGGGGATGCCCTGAATCTTGTGTACCGAATCCTGCAGATCCTTGAGGCTGGCAGCCTGATTCATGGCGTACCACTGCTTCAGCACTCGGTCGTTGTCGAGATTGGCATCGCGCAGGCTATAAGCGTACTGCTTGTCCCAATCGAGCTTGCCCGGCCATTGCACAATCGGACCGAACTGCGAGCTGTAGACATCACGTGCAACCGGCACCACTTGGCCGTCCGCCTGCTTGACCTGCACGGTGACGGTCTGCTTGCTCATCGGCAGCGATTTGCCGTCAAGCAGGTAATGCGTCGGATCCTTCGGATCAAGTTGCAAGCGATACAACGTGAAGTGCTTCGACGAATCGACGGTGTGAGTCCAGGCGAGATGCTGGTTGAAACCGATATTGATCATTGGCAGGCCAGGCAAGGCAGCGCCCATGACGTCGAGTTTGCCGGGAATGGTCAGATGCATCTGATAGAAACGCATACCGCCCACCCACGGAAAGTGCGGGTTTGCCAACAACATGCCACGGCCATTGAACGAGCGCTCACTGCCGACGGCCACCGCGTTACTGCCGCGATCCAAGGCAAAGCGTTGCTGGCGCGCGTCGGCCAGTTGGTAGGCGCGCTGGTCGTGCGTGATGCTCGCAGTCGCTTGCGGCGGTGTCGCGCCGGCCAAGGCTTCGGCAAACTGGCCAACGCCGCCTTCAACCAATAGACGACGCGTCAGCTTGACCAGATCCTCGGGGGCGATATCGCGCACCCACTCGCCCTGACACTGCTGCGGCAAGCCCTGCTGGCGACGCTCGGCAAGATAACGGTTGTAGCCTGCGGCGTAGCCTTCGACCAGATCGCGTACCTGAGTAGATTGCGCCTGCCAGAACGTCTGTACCGCCTCGGGCGTATTGAGCCAGGTGAAGAACACATCGCTGACGCGGTTTTCGCGTTGTTCGACCGTGAACTGATCGGGACCGAAATAACGTGAGCGCTGACCGTTGACCGTAACGATCTCGTTGGCCAGCAGGCAGAGATTGTCCTGCGCATAGGCATAGCCGATGCCAAAACCGAGGCCGCGTTCGTTTTCAGCGCGAATGTGCGGCACACCAAAACCGGTTCGGCGGATATCGGCACGGGCTTCAGTGGCTGGACTGAATGCATGGGCCGACAGACTCAGTCCGAGAAACATACCGGCAAGGGTCAGTCCGGTTAACTGCCTGGAAATAATCACGTTCGCTCCTGATCGAAATACCGAAGAGCGGACCAGACGTTGCCACGCGAATAGGACGGCAGCGGATCCGCTCTGGAAACGCCCACGCGTCCACGCGCAATGAGCCTGTCCTGAAAACGAAGCCGGAAGAAAAAAATTTAACCCGTTGAATGGCAATCCGGAGCCCTGAAAACGCAGAAAAGACGAAACAGCGACGAATTTTCTACATTTTTTCTTTCATGATTTGCCGAGCTGATACGTCTTGTTTAGAGAACGCAAAAAAACCTTTCCCGATCAGGTTCTGAAAAGGAGTAATCGCATGTACAACTCGCAACTACCAACGGACGGTAGCCAGGCGCCACAAGGAGCTTCCATGAGCCCACACGCGAGCGATTTCGGGCACAGTGTCGACCGTCACGGCAACGAACGGATTCGGCTGCTGCTGAAAAGCTTCGGGTTGCGCACCAGCCTGATCCGCCTGAAAGTCATCGACGCCCTGCTGGTGGCTGCTCAAACCGAGCGTCGCCTGGGCGTGCGCGGTGTCCACAGCCAATTGCTGGATCTGGACATTCCGCTGTCATTTCTCAGCGTACGCGAAGTCCTCAAGCGTCTGTGCGCCGAAGGGGTCATCACCTTCAATGCGGACAAGAGCTACAGCCTGCATCCACAGGCTGCGGCAGTCCTCAACAACGAGTGAAGCGCGTAGCGATCGCCGTCAGGGCTTGACCTTGCGGCGCATCACGCCGTTGATAATCACCACGACTACCGCAACACCAATTGCGATGAACTGAAACATCTTCTCCGTGATCATCCCGGCGTTTTGCAGCCAGGACAGACCTAACATGATCAGCAGTACGGACACGGCGATCACGATCGAATAAATCAAGCGTTGCTTGTGGGTCATTGCGGCTTCCTGAAACTTTGAAATGTATCCGGTTTGTATCCGTTCGCATGCCATGCGCTTACCGTGTTTCGGGGATGCGCCTGCACAAACGGGGTCTCATGTTACAGCCGATGAAGAGTTTTGGCTTCATGACGGCATCACCATGAGGACTTTTGAAATGCTGCGTCGAATCACCTGGCTGATTCCCCTTCTCGCCCTGCTGACCCTGAGCGGTTGCATCATCTTCCCGCACGGCGGCTGGCACGACGATCACCATCGTTATTACCAGGGCGGTCCTGGTTATTATCAACATCGTTAGAACAGGATTGTTCGCCCTGCCCGCCTACCGATAATGCGCGCAGGGAAATTGACAGCCGAACCACTTCAAAGATGCCCGCTCCTAGCGGGCATTGTTTTTTCCGACGTCCACCGACAACGAACGTCGGATCCAATCAACACAATGCAACCATTTGAAATTTAATGTATTAGCAAACAACTAGGTCACTCGCATCACTACCCTTAGTCTCTGCAAACTTCCTTAACACTAACTTAACAAGGATGCTTCATGCAGAGGACATTGATAAAAATAGGTCCGCGACACCTCATCGGATTCTGTCTGGCCCTGAGCGCTTTTGAACTACTGACCTATATGGCCAGCGACTTGATCATGCCGGCGATGTTAAGCGTCACTGCCGATTTACATGCTGATGTCCGCCATGTACCCCATGCCTTCAATCTTTATTTGCTGGGGGGCGTCTGCCTGCAATGGTTGATGGGGCCACTGTCTGATCAGTGGGGTCGACGACCGATGTTATTAATCGGTTGCGCAGTATTCGGGATTGCCTGTGCGGCTACATTCATCACCCACAACATCGAAGTTTTCAATCTGCTACGACTGATTCAGGGGGCAGGCCTGGGATTCGTCGTGGCAGTCAGCTATCCAGCCCTGCAGGAAGTCTTCTGCGAGGCCGATGCAGTGCGTCTGATGGCCCTGCTGGGCAACGTCGCGCTGTTATCGCCATTGCTGGGTCCATTGCTCGGCAGCCTGTTGCTGGAATGGCTGAGCTGGCGCGAGCTGTTTCTGGCTCTGGGTTTCGCTGCGGCGGCGGTCTGGCTGGGGCTCTATGCTTTCATGCCGGAGACCGTGGGCGTTGTGCGACTTGATGGCCAGCAACAGGCGCAAGTGCGGTTTTCCCTGCGCCAGACGGGACAGCGCTACCTGGCTTTGCTGGGCAATCGTCACTTCGTCTGGGCGTGCCTCGCCCTGGGGCTGATGAGCCTGCCGCTGATCGCCTGGATCGGCGTGGCACCGCTACTGCTGATCCAGTTGCTGGGTATGACACCGCTTGAATACGGGCTGTGGCAGATCCCGATTTTCTCAGCCGTCATCGCCGGCAATCTGATCCTCGACCGCTTGCTGGTCACTCACTCATTGCCACAGGTGATTCGCTTGGGGCAATGGCCATTTTGCCTGGGTCTCTTGGGGTTGATCGGTTGCGCGTTGCTGTGGAAAGGCCTGGTACCCGTGGTGGCCAGTCTGACGCTTTATGCCGTCGGGTTGGGCATCAGCAATGCCGCGCTGTATCGACTGGCATTGTTCTGCACGGATGACAGTAAAGGTCTGGTCTCGGCCATGGTCGGCATGATTTCGATTGCCGTGATGGGCATCGGTGGATCACTGGTTGCCGTCCTTGGCGGCGGCACACACCTTGGATTTTTCGCACTCTTGTCTGCCTTCGGCGGCCTGATGTGCCTGCCCTTTCTGCACGGATTCTTACAAGACCGGCATAACGACTGCATCTCACCTCAGTAAAGGAATATTGATGAATCACTTACCCGTCAGCGACGCGCTCTGCGCGTTGCCAGGACCTTATTGCCTGGATTCCGTGCCCGGTGGCCTGTTTGATCGGGCCATGGCCGAAATCAGCCGCTTTCACTGCCGGCACACACCCGGTTATGAAGGCTGGCTGAACGCCAACGGCCTTGTGGTAGATGATTTGGACGGCCTCGATGACTGGTCACGACTGCCACCGATCTTCGCCAACTTTTTCAAGCAGCGACTGCTCCTCAGCACCGTCGGCGAAGACGCGCTGGAACTGACGTCCTCCGGCACCAGCGGTCAGCAAAGCCGCATGCGCTATGACAAACGCAGCCTGGCGGCAGCTCAGTTCATGGTCGCGCAGATCTTTCGGCATTACGGCTGGGACACTCCGGACACGCCCTGCAACTACCTGCTGCTGAGTTACGAGCCGCAAGGCCGGATCACGCTGGGCACCTCATTCACTGACCAGTTTCTGTGTAGCTTTGCCCCCGCCAATCGCGTGGTTTATGCCCTGCGCAATACCGGTGACGGTCACCAATTCGATGTGTTCGGCGTCATCCAGGCTTTGCAGGAGTTTGCCGAAGAAGGTCTGCCGGTGCGCATCCTCGGTTTCCCGGCGTTTCTCTGGCAAACCCTGCAACGGATGCAGGCCACTGGCGTCGCGGATCTGCAGTTGCCCGCCGGTTCGCTGGCATTTTTCGGTGGTGGCTGGAAAACCCAGGCAGCGCAAGAAATTCCCCGGCAACAACTGTACGCACACATCCATCAGCAACTGGGCATTGAAAAGGTTCGTTGTCGCGATGGTTACGGCGCCGTCGAGCACGCGGTGCCTTATGTCGAATGCGACCACCATCACTTCCATGTCCCGGTTTACGCAAAGGTGCTGGTGCGCAATCCCGCGGACTTTTCCTTGCAGCCCTATGGCCAGCAAGGCCTGCTGGGCTTCGTCTCGCCGTACATCTCGTCCAGCCCCGCGCATGCGGTGGTGATGAGTGATCTGGCGACGCTGCACCCCGGCGCGAGCTGCGGTTGTGGCTTGGCCAGCGACTGGTTTGAGCTGCATGGCCGTGCGGGCACCACGGCGGGCAGAAGCTGTGCGATGGCTGCGTCCGAACTGCTAGGAGGTCGATGACATGTACTTGATCAACGGACAGCAACACCACGCCTATAACTTCGACAGTGCACTTGAAAGCCTTGAGGCGGACCTGGCGCAACACCTGAGTACGCCGCTGCACAGCGAAACCGTGATCAACGCCGCCCTGCACTTTGCGCAATACCTGCGCAGCGCGGACACCACGCTGCCGCTCGATACAGAGCAACGACAGGCTTTGATCGACTTCTGCGATCCGCAGGCGTTACGGCGCAAATTGCAGCGCGAACTCGGCGCACAACCCGGCTCATTGCGGCGCTTTGATTATCGCCAGGCCCGCTTCGAATGCTGGAGCCCGCTTGGGCTGGTGGTCCACATCACGCCGGCCAACGCGCCGTTGCTGGCCTTCTGCGCGGTGCTGGAAAGCCTGCTGGCCGGCAACGTCAACTGGTTGCGACCCAGCAGCAGCGATCAGGGTCTGACCGCAGGCCTGCTTGGCGCTCTGCTGCAATGCGACCCGAGCGCTCAACTCGCAGGTTACGTCGCCGTATTGCCGGTCAGCACGGCGCAAATCGCACGCCTGTGCAAACGGGCCAACGGCGTCGCAGCCTGGGGCGGTGAAGCGGCCCTGCAAGCCATTCGCCAACAGATCCCGGCCGGCTGCCGCTGGATCGATTGGGGCCACCGCATCAGTTTCGTTTACCTGACGCCCGATGCCGCCACCCCACAAGCCCTGGATGCCGTGGCGGATGAAGTCTGTCGGCTGGATCAGCAAGCCTGTTCCAGTCCGCAATGGCTGCTGGTCGACAGTGACGACCCCGAGATCCTGCACGACATCGGCGAACGGCTGACGGCCGCCTTCGAACGTCGCGCAAGACAATGGCCAGCGCTGCTGCCCACGGCGCAAGAAGCCTCGCAAATCACCACGCATGCGCAAATGGCGCGGCTGGCGCAGAGTTTCGCTGAGCAAACCGGGCACGTCTGGAGCGCACCGGGCTGGCGAGTCATCTGGGCGCACAATCGTCAACTGACGCCTTCGCCGCTGTTTCGCAGCGTGCTGATGTATCCGGTGCCGCGCGCCCTGATCACCGACACGCTGTTGCCATGGCGCAATGTCCTGCAGAGCTGCGCGCTGCTGTGCGGCGCAGCGCAAACCGGCGAGCTGGCACGTACGCTGATCGGTGCGGGCGTCACGCGAATCGCCCCGATCAGCAGCATTCATGACGGCTATGACGGTGAGCCACATGACGGCGTCTACGCCCTGCAACGACTGAGCCGTCGCGTGTCCGTCAGCTTGCCCGCCGACGTTTTGCCGAACCACGCCACCCTTGATTGCCCGCCATTGTCCGCGTCGCTGTCCGGGCTGCCGATCATGGACAAAACAGCCTTTGTCACCCAGCAACTCAACGCTAGCGCGCAGCTGTACTTTCGCTCCGGAGGCAGCAGCGGCACACCAGCGTTATCGGCTTACAGCTATGACGATTTCGACCGGCAAATGCGCGCGACGGCTGACGGCTTGTTCGCTGCCGGCCTCGACCCGGCCCGGGATCGAGTGATGAACCTGTTCTTCTGCGGCGGTTTGTACGGTGGCTTCCTCAGTTTTGCCAAAGTCCTCGAGTTGCTGGACATCACGCACCTGCCGATGGGCGCCCCGACCGATGACGATTACCGCGAAATCGCCGAATTGATCGTCAGTCAACGCGTGACCACATTGATTGGCATGCCGAGCACCGTGCATCGGCTGTTCCTCAACGAACGGCAACGGTTGCAGGCCTATGGCGGGATCGACAAGGTTTTTCTCGGCGGCGAACACCTCAGCGCAAACAGTCGCGAGCTGCTGCACAGCTGTGGCGTGTCGAACATCCGCTCGGCCATTTACGGCAGTGTCGACGCCGGCCCACTCGGTCATGCCTGCCAGGCTACCAGCGATGGCGTTTTCCATTTGATGAGTGACACCCAGCACCTGGAAATTGTCGCCCTCGACGCCGATGAACCCGTCACGGGTAATCAAATCGGCCGCTTGCTGTTTACGTCTATCGCACGGGAGGCACAAAACGTTCGGCGTTATGAGGTTGGCGACACGGGACGCTGGATTTCCGGCCCCTGCGCCTGCGGACTCCTCTCGCCGCGCTTCGAACTGCTGCAACGCCACGGCAAGCTGATACGCATCGGCACCGACTTCATTTCATTGAGCGAACTGGCAGAACACCTGCAGGTGCCGTTTCAGTTGCTGCTCGAGCATGCCCCCGATGGCCTGGAACGCATGAGTCTGCGAAGCGAGCTGGAAGCGGCCGACGCACAGTTGCGGTTGTCCCGTTACCCGACACTGACCACGGTGATCGAAACCGGACTGTTACACCTGGAAGTTGAAGTCTGTGCCGTCGAGCACTTCACCCGAAACAGACACAGCGGCAAGACGCCGATCCTGATTGATTCACGCACTTGATACGTGCGGCGAGTTCAACCAGACCACGATAAAAATGGTGAACATTGTGAAAACTTCCGAACAACTGAACGAGTTGATCAACTTCGCTCGTCAACATTCGCCGTATTACCACGAACACTTAGTTGACGTTTCGAAAAAAATTACCGCATTGACTGAACTGCCGCTGATTGAACCTGCTGAATATTGGCAAAACAGTCAGACGTTAAACAAATGGCCAGTTTTGACCGGTGCTGTGGCACAGGCATTGGTATTTAAAACCGGCGGTTCAACCAGCGCTGGAAAACTTTCTGTATATACGCAAGATGAATGGCGTTCATTGGTCGGTGAATTCGGCAAAAGTCTGAATTGGCAATTCCAGCCCGGTGACCGAGTCGCCAATCTATTTTTTGCCGGTGACCTGTATGCCAGCTTCCTGTTCGTCCACGACGCACTGGCCCATGTTGCCGTAGAGATTACCGAGTTCCCCTTTACCGGCAATGTCGACTCCGCTGTTCTGGCGCAATCCATCGTGCAGCATGGGATCAATGTGCTGGCGGGCCTGCCTGCACATCTGTTGACGTTCGCGGCCTGGCTCAAACGTCAGGAGCAGACGCTGCCTGTGGTCGACAGCCTGCTTTACGGCGGTGAAAGCCTGTTCGACTCGCAGCGCCAGTTACTCGAACTGGCGTTCCCCAACGCGCGCATTGCCTCCATCGGCTATGCCAGTGTCGATGCCGGTTTCATCGGTAGCAGTCAGCGCGACTGCGCCGAAGGCGAGCATCGAATGCATGCCGAACACATCCTGGTGGAAATCATCGACGAACATTCCGGCGCAGTGATCGATGCCTGTGACCACACCGGTTTGCTGGTGATCACCAGTCTGCATCGTCGGTTGATGCCGTTGATTCGCTACCCGGTGGGCGACCGCGCCTGCTGGCGAGAACCCGTCGGCAGCGCCCGGCGCAAGTTCGCACTCAAGGGCCGCAGTGCTGGCAGCCAACGGGTTCGGCTGGGGATTTTGTCGCTGATGCCGGAGGAAATCGGCGTGTTGATCCAGCACACCGCCAACAGTGACGACTGGCAACTGCTGATCGAACAGGACGGGAACAAGGATGTGTTGAGCCTGAAATGGGTGCCAAGCGCGCGATCCGCCGCCGTGGGCGATGTCAACCGGGACCTGGAGGCGGGACTGATTGAACAGTACCCGTTGATCACGCAATTACAGGCGGATCACCAGCTAAACCTGCTAGTCGAGTGCTGCACCCATGAAGATCTGCCACGCCACGCCCGCTCGGGCAAATGCTTGCGTGTGCTGGATTTGCGCTGCTATGAACACCGTCACAAGGAGGTGCCCTATGAAAGCGCTGATTCTGCGTAACTACCGTGACAGCGATGCCACGGCCGTCAGCCAACTGTTTCGTAAGGTGTACGGCGACCTTTATGTGCAGCCCCATGTGTATCTGCCACACATGATCAGCCAGAACCACGCCGACAAGCGTTGGCACTCGCTGGTTGCCGTGGTCGGTGAGGACATTTGCGGGCACGCCACGCTGTTCCGCGAAACAAACGCGCGCACGGCCGAACTGGCTTTGAGCGTGGTTCACCCGAATACCCGAGGACAAAACGTTGCTACCCGTCTGAGCCAGCATTTGTTGACCCATGCACAGGCATTGGGCTGTCAGAGCGTATTGATCAAACAGGTCACCCACCATCCGTACACGCAGCGGATGGCAATCAACCTCGACTTTCATAACACCGGATTACTGCCGGACTACGTCCCTTCGCCGTTCGGCAGCGCGGTGCCGGAATCGATAGTCCTGGGCTGTTATGCCGTCGACGGCCGCCAGCGCCCCTTGCCTCGGCAGATCTGGCCTGCCGCTTACCGGGATTTCATGCAGCAGTTATGTCGGGTGTTCGGCACAAAGAAGCAGACATTTCGTTGGCATGGCGCGGCCATTCAGCTGGAAAAACACGCTGATCGTTATGACATGCGGCTGAAAAAGCTGCGGACCGGGCTGCTCAAAGAACTAAGCGAACTACCTCGGCAATGGCTGATTTCACTTCGCCTGCGACTGTCGCGGCACTTTGCCTGGGACCTGAACAGGCTGAACGCCATTGGCTTTATCTTTACCGGGCTGGCACCCATGGAAGGTAAAGGGGGGGGATGGCTGGCGCTGTTTCACCGCGGTTACCGGTTGCGCGAGCTGGCGTTAGCCTGCCCGCACATGCAGCAATTGCACGATCAGGCCCAACAGGAACTTGCCAATCACTTGATCGAGACACCGCCATCGCGCGATTGAACGCAGTGCCGTCATTCGACAACGGCCCGCTCAATGTCGAGCGGGCCACATTGAAGTCTCAAGCCTTGGCTTTGACGCCTTGGTCGACCGGTTTCGCCGCGTTGCCTTCACCGTACGTCTTGAGGTTCTGCAGGACGTAGATGGCTTTTTTGTACTCAGGGATCAGGGCTTTCCCGTAAGCGTTGCCATTGAGGCCATTGTTCTGGATCGCATCGAGCTGAGTCGCGAAATACTCCAGTGCGTTGAATTTAACATCAACGTCTTTGGTTACGCCGAAACGGTCGAATTTGTCGCCGGCATTCATCAGCGTGAAAGACGTGATCTCGGAGATCAGCCCTCGGCTGCGCAACATGGCGCTGAGGTTGCCCATCTGTTTTACCGAGACGTTCGTAGGATCAAAGCCCTTGATGTTCTTGCGCAGGCCTTGCTTGTCCATTTCGGCGGTATTGATGGCGTTGGGATCGGTGCCGACCTTGGTGAGCATCTGCTGCACCTTGACACTTTGCGCAACCTGCTTTTTCGCGCCAGTGTCGCGCACCAGAACCCCTGCCTTGCTTTGCCATTGGCCGACAATGCCGATAGTCATGCGCGGACTCCCTGTGAAATGTGCATTGAATGTCCTTGTTGAACAACGTGAATAGCGCGGAGTATCTACCGGCCAACTGATAGCACCAACCCTTTTGGTGCACTTTTTTACAATTCTTGTACATTCTCGATACAAACAGACAAACGCCCATAAATGCTGGTCTGTACGCCCTTGATCGAAAATCTTTCAATAGACCGTTTGCTCTAACGGACGAGCCCGAGAGGCTACCTGTATCAGACCCGATACTGACCAATCGTCGGTACGCGTATTTTTAGTACGCCAGTACCTAAAGCTTCTTTCAACGGCGACGATACGTTAGGGATACCCGCACTGTTTTATCCCCCGCCCCTAATAAGAATCGCAGCTCAAGGACCGGTCTCCATGCCCGCATTCCGCACCATTCAGGCTCGCTACACGCTGTTTCTGGTTCTGTTCATCTTGCTGTTGTCGGTGCTGACCGTGGTCGGTATCAGTCAACTGGTTGCGCCCAAACTGCGGCATACCGAAGAGCAGGTAGTGCTTAACCGTATCGCCGAAGTCGCCGAGCAGATTCAGGGCGAGCTGAACAAGGTTCAGTCGCAGCAACGCAGCATCACTCAGACCATCCCGCTACTCGACAGCGCAGCCATCGACACGGTATTGCCGGGGCTGGTGGATCAGTACGGCGAGTTGAAGGTTTTTGGTGGCGGGATCTGGCCTTTGCCCGGCCAGCGTGAAGCCGGGCGCAACAAGTTCAGCACCTTCTGGCACCGTGACGCCTCGGGCAAACTGGCGGTCAACACCTTCTGGAACAGTGACGCGGCGCCCAACTATTACGACCAGAGCTGGTACAAGGGCGGCATGGCCACGCCTCGCGGTCAGTGCGCCTGGGCCGCGGCCTATAAAGATGACGCCAGCGCCGAGCCACGCACCAACTGCGCCATGGCCATTCAGAAAAACGGCAGCGCCTGGGGCGTTTCGACCATTGACGTGACCCTGGGCTTTTTCAATGACCTGGTGGCGCGCAAGGAAAAAGACCTCAACGCCGAAATGCTCATCGTCGAGGCCGACGGCAAGATCATCAGCAACAGTTCGCGCATCAGCGGTCCGATCGTGTTGAAAAACATCAACGAACTCGCCGGCAGCTCGACGTTCGCCAGCCAGATCAAAACCGGCCTGCAAAACCGCGATCAAGCGCAACGCGTCGAGTTCGACAACAACGGTGAAGCCAGCACCTTCTTCATGCGTCCGATCGAAGGCACACCGTGGTTCCTTGCCACGGCCCTGCCGACCAAAATGCTCACAGCGCAACGCGATGACGTGCTGAGCACCTTGAGCCTGTTGCAGATTCCGCTGGTGATCCTGCTGGTGCTGTTGCAGGTCTACGCGATTCGCCAGTTGGTTCAGCGCATGAAAGCACTCAAGGCCAACATCGATTTGCTCTCCAGCGGCGATGCCGACCTCACCAAACGGATCACCATCCGTGCTGAAGATGAACTCGGTGCGATCGGCCATTCGATCAACACCTTCATCACCTACTTGCAAAACATGATCGGCGAAGTCACCCAGGCCACCGGTGCCATGGCGTCGAGCCTCGACAACCTGCAACGCACGTCGGCGCACACCAGCCAGATTCTGCTGCGCCATGCTTCGGAAACCGATCAGACCGTGACGGCCATCACCGAGATGAGCTCGACGGCGGACAGCGTTGCGCAGAACGCCGCCGAAACCGCAGCGTTCACTCAGCGTGCCAACGAAAACGCCGACCGTTCGCGAGTGGTCGTCGGCGAAGCCACCAATAGCGTCGTGGCGCTGATTGATGAAGTGGCCAGTGCCACACACAAAGTCGAAAACATGCAACAGGACGCCCAGCGCATTACCGAGATTCTCGGGGTGATCGGCGCCATTGCCGGCCAGACCAATCTACTGGCACTCAACGCGGCGATTGAAGCGGCACGCGCCGGTGAACAAGGTCGCGGTTTTGCCGTGGTCGCCGATGAGGTTCGCGCCCTCGCCGCCCGCACCCAGGCCAGCACTTCAGAAATCAATGAGATGTTGACGCGCCTGACCCAAGGCGTGAGCTCGTCGGTTGCAGCCATGGAAAACACCCAGGCCAGTTGCCAGTCGGCGGCCGACGCGACCGCACGGGTCAATTCCGGTCTGGATGAAATGGCCGGTTCGGTCAGCCACATCAACAGCCTCAGCACGCAAATAGCGACGGCGGCCGAACAGCAAAGCGCGGTAACCGAAGAAATCAACCGCAGCATGGTGCAGATCCGCCACATGGTCGATGAACTGGTGCAGAGCGGCCAGGCCAGCGAGCTCAACACCCGCCAGTTGCTGGAAGCCAACAGCCGAGTGAGCGCGATCATGGGCCGCTTCAAAGTCAGTTGATTGATGCAGTTTTTTTGCCAATCAGATAACCCCTGTGGGAGCTGGCTTGCCAGCGATGGGGCCCGGTCAGACACATCGTCATTGACTGACCTGCCGCCATCGCGGGCAAGCCCGCTCCCACAAGGTCCCACGGCGTTCACGCAATCGTCATTCGTGGCCGCCTGACAGATTTGTCATCTTGCGCTCAGTTATTTGTCAGCGTTGATCTACGATCATTCTGGCAGTCTGTCTTGTAGCAACTGGAAACACTCCGTTGATGCCAGGCAGGAAAAACCGGTCAAAATGCGTTCTTTTTTGACCGCCAACCGAGTCGAGAACCCGTCATGCGAACCCATTTGCGTCTGGTCGCCCTGAGCGCCCTGTTCATCTCCTCCCTGGCTCAAGCGGCCGACCTGATCCCCATCGAAGTCCACCGCGATGCCAATTGCGGTTGCTGCAAAAAGTGGATCAGCCACCTCGAAGCCAACGGTTTCAAAGTCGAAGACCACATCGAAGCCGACATGAGCAGCTTCAAGCAACAACATGGCGTACCGCCGCGCCTGGCGTCGTGCCACACCGCAATCATCAATGGCAAATTCGTCGAAGGCCACGTTCCCGCAGAACAGGTGCTGGCATTGAGCAAACGCGACGATCTGCTGGGCGTTGCCGCCCCGGGCATGCCGATGGGCTCGCCGGGCATGGAAATGGACGGCATGAGTGACGCCTATCAGGTCATCGGCCTGAAGAAAGACGGCGCGGATGTGGTGGTGGCGGACTACCCGGCCCATTGATCGGCGCTGCCTACACAGGGCTGTTCGTTGCCGCGTTCGGTGCGGCGACCCTGTTGCCGCTGCAGTCGGAAGCGTTGCTGGTCGGTTTGATCGTCAGCGACCGTTACTGGCTGTGGGGCCTGCTCGGCGTGGCAACGCTGGGCAATGTGCTCGGCTCGCTGGTCAACTGGTGGCTGGGCCGAGGCATCGAAAGATTTCAGGAGCGGCGCTGGTTTCCAGTCAGCCACAAACACATGGCCAGCGCGCGCAAGCACTATGAGCGTTACGGGCATTGGTCGTTGCTGCTCAGTTGGCTGCCTGTGATCGGCGATCCGTTGACCTTGATTGCCGGCGTGATGCGTGAACCACTCGGGCGTTTCCTGTTGATCGTCACCTTCGCCAAAGGCGCGCGTTATGCGGTACTGGCGATGCTGACCCTCGGCTGGCTCGGTTGAACGATCAACCTGCAACATTGCCTGTGTTTAACGTCGCCCTAATCCAGCCGTTCCAGCATCGGCCGATTTCCATGGAGTTTGCCCTTATGACCGTCACGCTTTCCCGCTGGCTGCCCGGCCTGTTCCTCAGCGCTGCCCTGCCGCTGTTCGCTCATGCCGCCACCGAGGCGGCGCCCGCAGAGGGCCCGGCGTACGGCCCGGAACTGCAAGGCTTCGAATACCCTTACACCCTTAAACACTTCGCCTTTCAGTCCCAGGGTAAATCCCTGCAGATGGGTTACATGGACGTCGCGGCGCACGGCAAGGCCAACGGTCGCACCGTGGTGCTGATGCATGGCAAGAATTTTTGCGCAGCAACCTGGGACAGTTCGATCAAGGCTTTGAGCGAAGCGGGCTACCGGGTGATAGCGCCGGATCAGATCGGTTTCTGCACCTCCAGCAAACCGGACAACTATCAATACAGCTTCCAGCAACTGGCAACCAACACCCAGCAGTTGCTCAAAGCGCTGGGCATCCAGAAAGCCACCCTGCTCGGCCATTCCACCGGCGGCATGCTCGCCACCCGTTATGCGCTGCTGTTCCCCGAGCAAGTCGAGCAACTGGCACTGGTCAACCCGATCGGCCTCGAAGACTGGAAAGCCCTCGGCGTGCCTTACCGCACGGTGGATCAGTGGTATCAGCGTGAATTGAAAGTCAGCGCTCAGGGTATTCGCGACTACGAACGCACAACGTATTACGACGGCCGCTGGAAGCCTGAATTCGATCGCTGGGTCGACATGCTCGCCGGCCTCAGCAAAGGCCCGGGCAAGACTCAAGTGGCGTGGAATTCTGCATTGATCTACGACATGATTTTCACCCAGCCGGTGTACTACGAGTTCAAGGACCTGAAGATGCCGACCCTGTTGCTGATCGGTACTTCCGACACTACAGCCATTGGCAAGGACCTCGCGCCACCTGAGGTGAAAGCGAAAATCGGCCACTATGCGGTGCTCGGCAAACAAGTGGCCAAGCTGATCCCGCAGTCCACGTTGGTGGAATTTCCCGGCATGGGCCATGCGCCGCAGATGGAAGAGCCCGCGCAGTTTCACAAAGCCCTGCTCGGCTGGCTGAGCACAACCAATCCCTTTCGTTGATGAGGTGAAGCTGATGGCGGTGCAGATTGCAGTGATCGATGACTGGCAGGACGTAGCCCGCGACGTGGTCGACTGGTCGGTGCTCGACAGCCTCGGTGAAGTGACGTTCGAGCATGATTACCCGGCGGACAACGCCACCCTGGCCGAGCGCCTGGGCCGCTATCAGGTGATTTGCGTGATGCGTGAACGCACGCGGTTCGACGAAGACCTGCTCAAGCGATTGCCCAACCTCAAGCTGCTGGTCACGGGTGGCATGCGTAACGCGGCGCTGGACATGCAAGCGGCGGCAACGCTCGGCATTCAGGTCTGCGGCACTGACAGCTACAAGCACGCCGCGCCGGAACTGACCTGGGCACTGATCATGGCCGCCACACGCAATCTGGTGAACGAGGCCAATGCCCTGCGCGCGGGTCAGTGGCAGCAAGGCCTGGGCGCTGATCTGCATGGCCGGACGCTGGGCATCCTTGGCCTTGGCAGCATCGGCCAGAAAGTCGCACAGTTCGGGCAGGTCTTCGGCATGCGGGTGATCGCCTGGAGTGAAAACCTCACGGCTGAGCGGGCCGAACAGGCTAGCGTGACCTATGTCAGCAAGCAGGCACTGTTTGAGCAGTCCGATGTGCTGTCAGTGCATCTGGTGCTGAGCGAGCGCAGTCGCGGCCTGGTCGATGCGCAGGCCTTGGCCTGGATGAAACCGACGGCGCTGCTGGTCAACACGGCACGCGGGCCGATCGTTGACGAAGCGGCGTTGATCAAAGCCTTGCAGAAACAACAGATCGCTGGCGCCGCGCTGGACGTGTTCGAGCACGAGCCGTTGCCGGCCATGCACCCGTTTCGCACGCTCGACAACGTATTGGCGACGCCGCACGTGGGGTATGTCAGTCGGCAGAACTATGAGCAGTTCTTTTCGCAGATGATCGAGGATATTCAGGCCTGGTCGGCCGGCAATACGCTTCGCCAGCTGAACTGAAATTCGCACTCGCTCACTGAACTGCCCCCTGTAGGAGCTGCGGCACGCTGCGATCCTTTGATCATGATTTAAAAACAGGATCTAAGGATCGCAGCCTGCGGCAGCTCCTACATTGGCAAGGGTCACCCCTTTAACAAAGTGTTCGCACCACAACAGTGCAAGCGCTCTTCCTGCTAGCACGAAAACGTGACCGCCCGGTCACCGTTTTGATCCACTCCCCCAAAAAAACCTGCACTTCGTCGGTGCGTTTGCCCCAGCAAACCAAGGTTTCCGTTAACGGCAAACCGATTGTCGAACAATTTACCCATTTGCGCTCGCCCGCTCTAGGATCTGGCCTAGACTGATTTTTCGGGGACATGACCTGCCGGTCACATCGCGGAAAAAAAGTCGAAACTTTTGCGTGAAGCGGCGGGTCATCTGAAAGGCGGGGCCAAAGCGGCTGGTGCAATCCTTGCAACGGCCCAACCACCCATTCTGCTTAAGCGTGTTGGGTAGCATTTGCTCACCGATGCGTGGCGCGTTTGCGCCCGGCCACAGGACGTGGTCATGGACAGGGTTTGTTCAAGACAAGAATCAGATCAACGACACGGGAGATTCATATGATCAGTGCGGCATTGGATATTCAGGGAGAGCGTGCTCAACAGTCGACAGGCGAATCGAGCACCGTCAGCGTTCCCGGCAGCCGAGCGATCAACGTCCCCGGCACCAAGACCCTGACACCAGTAGCAAGTCAGAATCCCAACAAGAAAAAAGTGTTGTTCGTGACGTCGGAAATCGCCGATCTGGTCAAGACCGGTGGCTTGGGCGACGTCTCTGCCGCTCTGCCCCGCGCCATGGCGCACTTGCATGATGTGCGCGTGCTGATTCCCGGTTACCCGCAGGTGATGCACAGCGAAAACCCGATTCACATCATCGGCGAACTCGGTGGCCACGCTGCGCTGCCGCCCTGCAAGATCGGCCGCATGGACATGCCCGACGGCCTGGTGATCTACGTGCTGATCTGCCCGGAACTGTATGAGCGCGAAGGCTCGCCGTATGGCGCCAACAACGGGCGCGACTGGCCGGACAACCATATTCGCTTCGCCCGCCTTGGTCTGGCCGCCGCTGATATCGCCGCCAACCTCGCGCAAATCCACTGGTGCCCGGATCTGGTGCACGCCCACGATTGGCCGGCCGGCCTGGCGCCCGCTTATATGCACTGGCGCGGGCAGCGTACGCCGACGCTGTTCACCATTCACAATCTCGCCTATCAAGGCGTGACCAGCCTCGGCTCGTGCCCTGAGCTGGGCATTCCCAACCATGCCCTGCAACAGGAAGGCATGGAGTTCTACGGCAAAATGTCGTTCCTCAAGGCCGGCATGGCCTATTCGAGCCACATCACCACGGTCAGCGCCACGTACGCGCAGGAAATCACCACACCGGATTTCGGCTGTGGCCTCGACGGTTTTCTCGCCGCCAAGACCCAGCAAGGCTTGCTCAGCGGTATCCCCAACGGTATCGACGAGAGCTGGGACGCTGCCACTGATCCGCACCTGTTCGCACCGTTCGCCATTGGTGACTGGGAAGGCAAAGCCGTCAACGCCGCCCATGTCCGCGAGCTGTTCGAGCTGAATGATTCCGCAGGCCCGCTGTTTGCCGTGGTGTCGCGCCTGGTGTATCAGAAAGGTCTCGACCTGACCGAGGCCGTGTCCGAGTACATCGTGCAGAACGGCGGCCAGATCGCGATCATCGGTCGTGGCGAGCCCGAAGAAGAGCAAGCCATGCGTAATTTGGCCTTGCGCTTCCCCGGTCAGATCGGCGTACGCATTGGCTTCAACGAAACTGATGCCCGACGCATGTTCGCCGGCAGCGACTTCTTGCTGATGCCATCCCGCTACGAACCTTGCGGCCTGAGCCAGATGTACGCCCAGCGCTTCGGATCGTTGCCGGTGGCGCGCAATACCGGGGGTTTGGCCGACACCATCGAAAACGGTGTCACCGGTTTCCTCTTTGACGAATCCACTGCCGAAAGCTATCAGGAAGCCCTGAGCCGCGCGTTCAAGGTCTTCGCCTTTCCCGAACTGCTCAACGCCATGCGTTGCCGAGCGATGGCCGCACCGTTCAACTGGTGCAAAGCGGTTGAACCGTACGCCGAACTCTACGAACAACTGGTGGCCAAGGCACTCGGTAAAGCGCTGCACAAATAACAGGGAGAATTGCCACAATGCCGTTACGGTCTTCTGAAACCTGGCCCCACGGCGCGATCATGCTGGATGCCGAGCACACGCAGTTTGCGTTGTGGGCGCCGGATGCGTTTTACGTCAGCGTCGAGCTGGAAGACGGCCAGTCCCTGCCCCTGCTACCGCAGGCTGACGGCTGGTTCGTGATCAAGGCTCGCTGTGCGGCGGGTATGCGTTACCGCTTCAACATCGATGGCGAACTGGAGGTCCCCGACCCGGCCTCCAGAGCGCAGGACGGCGACCTCGACCGCCAGAGCATTGTCGTCGATCCACTGGCCTATCAATGGCAACACAGCGCCTGGCACGGTCGGCCGTGGAGCGAAGCGGTGATCTACGAGTTGCACGTCGGTGCGCTGGGCGGCTTCGCCGAAGTCGAGCAACACCTGGCCCGCCTGGTGACCCTTGGCATCACCGCCATTGAGCTGATGCCACTGGCGCAATTCCCCGGGGATCGAAATTGGGGCTACGACGGCGTCCTGCCCTATGCGCCACAAGCCTCCTACGGCACGCCGGAACAACTAAAGCATTTGATCGATACGGCTCACGGTCAAGGTCTGGCAGTGATCCTCGACGTGGTCTACAACCACTTCGGCCCCGACGGCAATTACCTGCATCGCTACGCCAAAGGTTTTTTCCGCGAGGACAAACACACGCCATGGGGCGCGGCGATCGATTTTCGCCGCCGCGAAGTGCGCGATTTCTTCATCGAAAACGCGCTGATGTGGCTGCTCGAATATCGCTTCGACGGTCTGCGCCTCGATGCGGTACATGCCATCGAGGATCCGGATTTCCTCATCGAAATGGCCCAGCGCATCCGCCAGCAGGTTGACCCGAGCCGCCACGTCTGGTTGACCGTGGAAAACGAGCTGAACCAGTCGAGCCTGCTGGAATACGACTACGACGCGCAGTGGAATGACGATGGCCATAATGCCCTGCACGTCTTGCTGACCGGCGAAACCGACGCCTATTACGCCGACTACGCCTTGCAACCCACCGAGCAATTGGTCCGTTGCCTGAGCCAGGGCTTCGTGTTTCAGGGCCACATCACCCGTCATGGCGAACCGCGCGGCGAACCGAGCGAGCATCTGCCGTCGACGGCGTTTGTGCTGTTTTTGCAAAACCACGATCAGATCGGCAACCGCGCCTTCGGCGAGCGCCTGCATCAACTGGCCGATCCGCGGGCTTTGCAAGCGGCCACCGTGCTGTTGCTGTTGTCGCCGATGATTCCGCTGATGTTCATGGGCGACGAGTTCGCAGCGGAACAACCGTTCCTGTTTTTCACCAGTCACCACGGTGAGCTGGCCAAGTTGGTGCGCGAAGGCCGACGCAATGAATTCGCCGCCTTCAGTACTTTCGCTGATCCGCACAAACGCGAGCAGATTCCCGACCCCAACGCCGAACAGACCTTCCACGCCTCACAACCCAGGCTGATCGGCAGCGGCACTCAACACCAGCAGCAAACCCTCGCGCTGTACCGGCAACTCCTGCAATTACGCCATCGCTACATCATTCCCAACCTGTCCGGCACTCAGGCGCTGGGTGCACACATGCTCGGTTATGGCGCGGTCAGTGCGCGCTGGCGCCTGGGCGATGGCAGCGAGCTGCGAATTGACCTGAACCTCAGCGACACGCCGGTGGTCAACCCTCCACAGACCGACGCCGTGTGGCTGTTTCAGCAGCCGCCCGCTGCGGCGCTGTCGGATCCGGGCGAACTGCCCGCGTATTGCGCGATTGTCAGCCTCACGGCCGCAACCCCTTTGCAACCTCTGGATGGAGAGCGCCTATGAGCGATGCGCAACTGGAAATTCTGGCCAGCCGAGCCGGCCTCGCCGTCGACTGGATCGACGCCAACGGACGCCCGCAAAAAGTAGCCCCGGCGGTGCTGCGCAATGTCCTCATCGGCCTCGGCCACCCCGCCAGCACGGCGCAGGAAATCGACGCCAGCCTGCTGCAACTGCAAGAAGTGCAACAAGACCGCCACTTACCGCCGCTGTTGACCAGCGATGTCGGCGTCGGCGTCGATCTGGCGCGCTATTTCGAGCCGCACACCCCTTGCGAAATCCACCTTGAAGACGGCTCCCGCCTCAATCTCAAACTCGATGCAGAAGCCGTCCTGCCGGGCCTGATTCCTGTCGGTTATCAGCAAGTACACATCGCCGATCAGTACTTCACATTGGCCGTGGCGCCGGAACGCTGCTTCAGTGTTGGCGATGCTGTCGACAATCCGATCCCGCGCGCCTGGGGCCTGAGCGTGCAGCTGTATTCATTGCGCCGTCCCGGCGATTGCGGTTTTGGTGACACTCAGGCATTGGAAGAGCTTGCTCGCGTGGCTGGCGAGCGCGGCGCCGAAGCCCTGGCGATCAGCCCGCTGCACGCGATGTTCAGTGCCGACACTGGCCGCTACAGCCCTTATTCGCCTTCCAGTCGCTTGTTCCTCAACTCCCTGTACGCCGCACCGGGCGCGATTCTCGGCGAACGCGCCTTGCGTGATGCCATCGATGCCACTGGGCTGGCCGAGCACTTTGCGCAGCTCGAAGATCTCAAACTGATCGACTGGCCGGCCGCCGCCGAAGCCAAACAGAAACTTCTGCACGCGTTGTACGAAGGTTTCGTGGCCGGCGACCACCCGTTGCATCCCGACTTCGCCAGTTTCCGTCACGCCGGTGGCGAGGCGTTGGAAAACCATTGCCGCTTCGAAGCGATTCAGGAAATGCGCGCCGCCCGTGGCGAAAACCTCGATTGGCGGCAGTGGCCGCAACATTGGCATGACCCGCGCGGTGCAGCGCTTGAAGCCTTCGCCGAAGAATATGCCGAACGCATCGGTTACTTCGCTTTTTGCCAATGGTTGATTCATCGTTGTCTGGAGCGCGCGCAAACGGCCGCTCGCGGCGCCGGCATGGGCATCGGCCTGATTGCTGACCTCGCCGTCGGTGCCGATGGCGCCGGCAGTCAGGCGTGGAGTTTCCAGGACGAATTGCTCGCCTCGCTGACCGTGGGTGCACCGCCAGACATACTCAACCGCTCCGGTCAGGGCTGGGGGATTTCCGCATTTTCCCCGGAAGGCCTGATTCGCAATGGTTTCCGTGCCTTCATCGACATGCTCCGGGCCAATTTCGCCCATGCCGGCGGCTTGCGCATCGACCATGTGATGGGCCTGCAACGCCTGTGGGTGATCCCCAACGGTGCAGCCCCTGCCGACGGTGCGTATCTGTATTACCCGGTCGACGATCTGCTGCGCCTGCTGACGCTTGAATCCCATCGTCACCAGGCCATCGTCCTCGGCGAAGACCTTGGCACTGTGCCGGACGGCCTGCGCGAAAAACTCATCGCCCGCTCAATCCTTGGCATGCGCGTGCTGCTGTTCGAACAAGACAACAGTCATTTCAGACCGATACTCGACTGGCCGGACAATGCGCTGGCGACCACCAGCACCCACGACCTGCCGACGCTCAACGGCTGGTGGCACGGCCGTGACATCGACTGGAATGCGCGGCTGGGGTTTGTCGACGCCAATGGCGAAATCGAATGGCGTCACCACCGGCAACGCGAGCGTGAAGGCCTGCGCAGCGCCTTGAGTCAGGATCCGCAGAATTTTCGCGAGGAGTCCCACGAAGCCGATCAAGTGGTCGATGCCAGCGTGCGGTTCCTCGGTCATACCCGCGCGCCTCTGGTATTGCTGCCGCTGGAGGATGCGCTGGGCATCAATGAACAGGCCAATCTGCCGGGCACCATCGACACCCACCCGAACTGGTCGCGGCGATTGCCCGGCACCAGCGAAGCACTGCTCGACGGCGTCGATGCGGCGCGACGCCTAGAGTTGCTGGCCTGTGCACGTCTCCAGGCTGCCGAGCGTGACCAATGAATCAAACGCTTATTCAGCCCCTGCGCGCGACTTTGCGCCTGCAATTTCATAAAGACTTTACCCTCGAAGACGCGGTGCCGCTGGTGCCGTACTTCGCCAGTCTCGGCATCAGCCACATTTATGCCTCGCCGCTGCTGGCGGCCCGAGCCGGCTCAATGCACGGTTATGACGTGGTCGACCCGACACAAGTGAACCCGGAACTTGGCGGCGAAGCGGCGCTACGGCACTTGGTCAGCACCCTGCGCGAACACAACATGGGGCTGATCCTCGACATCGTTTCCAACCACATGGCTGTTGGTGGCAGTGACAATCCATGGTGGCTGGACCTGCTGGAATGGGGACGGTTGAGTCCCTACGGTGAGTTCTTCGACATTCAGTGGCACTCGCCGGACCCGTTGATGGAGGGCCAATTGCTGCTGCCGTTTCTCGGCAGCGATTACGGCGTGGCGTTACAGGAAGGCACGCTGAAACTGCATTTCGATGCGCAAAAAGGCAGCTTCCACGTCGAGCATTACGACCACCACTTCCCGATCTGCCCGAGCGATTACGCTGAGTTGCTCACGTCCGACGAAGCGCTGAAACCCTTGGCCGATCGCTTCGGCGCGCTCAGCTACCAGACCGATGCCCATTCGCTGGCGATTCCTTTGAAGGAAGAGCTGCGGCAAGTGGCGAGTGATCCGCACATCCTCGAAGCGATTCAAACCAGCCTCACTCACTACGACTCCACAACCGAAGAAGGCTTCCACAAGCTGCACCAATTGCTCGAACGGCAAAGCTATCGTCTCGCCAGTTGGCGCACGGCTGCGGACGACATCAACTGGCGGCGTTTTTTCGATATCAACGAGCTTGGCGGTTTGCGCGTCGAACGCCCGGCCGTGTTCGAAGCGACCCACGGCAAAATCTTCCAGTTGATCTCTGAAGGGCTGGTCGACGGTTTGCGTATCGACCATATCGACGGCCTCGCCGATCCGCGCGGGTACTGCCGCAAACTGCGTCGGCGAGTCGATCTGCTCGCGCCGGGACGCCACTTGCCGATCTACATCGAAAAGATCCTCGGCGCTGGTGAAACCCCACGTCGCGACTGGTCGGTGGATGGCACCACCGGCTACGAGTTCATGAATCAACTGTCGCTGCTGCAACATGATCCGGACGGTGAGTACGTGCTCGGTGAGCTGTGGCAGCGCCGCACCGAACGCCCCGCCGCATTCATCGAAGAAGCACAACTGGCGCGCCAGCAGATACTCAACGGTTCGCTGGCCAGCGATTGCGAAAGCGTCGCTCAGGCGCTGCTGCAAGTCGCCCGCGATGACTTGATGACCCGCGACCTGACCCTCGGCGCGATTCGTCGCGCGTTGCAGGCGTTGATCGTGCATTTCCCGGTGTATCGCACCTACATCAGCGCAATGGGCCGCTCAGCGCAGGATGAAGTATTTTTCCAGCAGGCCATGGACGGTGCGCGACAGACCCTTGGTGAAGGCGACTGGCCGGTGCTCGACTGCCTGGCGGCCTGGCTCGGTGGTACACCGTGGCGGCGCAAACCGCGCGGGCGCTCGCGCAAAATCCTCAAGCACGCCTGCGTACGCTTTCAGCAATTGACCTCCCCGGCTGCGGCGAAAGCTGTGGAAGACACCGCGCTGTATCGTTCGGCGGTGCTGCTGTCGCGCAATGACGTCGGCTACAACACTGAACAATTCAGTGCGCCGGTCAGCGACTTCCATGCCGTCAATCAGCAGCGTCTGGCCGAGTTCCCCGACAACCTGTTGACCACCGCTACCCACGATCACAAACGCGGCGAAGACACCCGCGCACGCCTCGCCATACTCAGCGAGCGCAGTCACTGGTACGCCGAGCAGATCGAATTGTGGCGCGCCCTCGCCCGCCCGGTGCGCAGTGACGATCAAGTGCCGTCGTCGGGCGATGAATTGATTTTGTATCAGGCATTGCTTGGCAGCTGGCCGCTGGAGTTGCACGAAGGCGATCAGGCCGGGTTTGCCGACTACGCCAAACGCATCTGGCAATGGCAACAGAAAGCGCTGCGCGAAGCCAAGCTGCAAAGCAGTTGGAGCGCGCCGAACGATGCCTACGAAGACGCCGCCAAAGCTTTCACCGAAAGACTGCTCACCGGTGATGAAGGCGAACTGCTGCGCGCGGCGCTGGGCAAGACGGTCAACAGCATCGCCGCTGCCGGCGCGCTCAACGGTTTGGCGCAAACCTTGCTGCGCATGACCGTGCCGGGGGTGCCGGATCTGTATCAGGGCAATGAGTTCTGGGACTTCAGCCTGGTTGATCCGGACAACCGCCGGCCGGTGGATTACGCCGCTCGCAAGCAGGCCCTGACGGCGCAATTGCCGATCACGGAGCTGCTGGCGAACTGGCGTGACGGGCGCATCAAGCAAGCCTTGATCGCCGAGGTGCTGAACCTGCGCGTTGAACATGCCGAGCTGTTTCGGCGTGGCTCGTACCAGGCCCTGGAGGTGCTGGGCAGTCAAGCGCACAACGTGCTCGCGTTTGCCCGCGAGTACGAGGGGAAACAGGCCATCGTGATCGTGCCGATCCGTTGCGCGACGTTGCTGGAAAATAGTGCTGTATCTCAGGTGGATGCGCTGCGCTGGGGCGATACGCGGGTGGTTTTACCGTTCGCCGCCTCTGATACAAACCTGAAGGGACTTTTTTCGAGCGGCGCAGTCACAAAAAACAGGGAGCTGAATATCAGCGACGCGCTGGGGGATGTCCCGGTCAATCTCTTTATCCAACACTTAACGTAAGCACGAGTTCAGTTCAGGAGCATTGCGATGAGCACCGACGATAAACGCATCCGCGAATTCGCCTATCAGATCTGGGAATCCGAAGGGAAACCCGAAGGCCACGAGGATCGCCACTGGGAGATGGCGCGCAAATTGGCTGAAGCCGAAGCGTTGGCCCCGAAGAAAGCCCCGAAAGCGGCGGGCAGCAAAACCGCTGGCAAGACTGCTGAGGTCAAGGCACCTGCTGCCAAACCGAAAGCGCCGGCCAAGGCCAAGCCTTCCAGCGCCGCCAAGGTGATTCCACCCGGCGAAAAACCCGCCGAGAAAAAGCCACGAGCGCCGCGCAAGCCTTCGGCGATCTGACGCTTAACCCGACGATTGAATTGAACTGAATGACCGTGTGGCGGGCTTGCTCGCCACCGAGGGCCAACTCTTCCTGAAAAAACCTCACAAACCAGAGCCTGACTTCAAGGAGGCAGCTTTTGTGGTGAGGGGATTTATCCCCGATGGGTCGCACGGCGACCCCAAATGCTTCAATGCGGGATTTCAGACATTCCGCATTCAACGATTTTGCGACTGCTGCGCAGCCGATCGGGGATTTATCCACTCACCGCAAAAGCCCGCTCCCACAGGGGATCAGTGTCAACGAACTATCCCCGTTTTTTGCAGGAGCAATTATGACCCGTCCAAAGAAAGCCGAGCCCGCAGCGCACACCGAGCCGTCGAGAATCCGTGAAGGCCTGCCCTTCCCGCTGGGTGCGACCTGGGATGGACTGGGGGTTAACTTTGCGCTGTTCTCCGCCAACGCCACCAAGGTCGAGCTGTGCATTTTCGACGACGCCGGCGAAGTCGAACTCGAACGCATCGAATTGCCGGAATACACCGATGAGATCTACCACGGCTATTTGCCCGATGCGCATCCGGGGTTGATCTACGGCTACCGCGTTTACGGCCCGTACGATCCCGCCAACGGCCACCGCTTCAACCACAACAAACTGCTCATCGACCCGTACGCCAAACAGCTGGTGGGTGAGTTGAAATGGTCGGAAGCACTGTTCGGCTACACCATCGGCCACCCTGACGCCGACCTCAGTTTCGATGAGCGTGACAGCGCGCCGTTCGTGCCCAAGTGCAAAGTCATCGACCCGGCGCACACCTGGGGCAACGACCACCGTGTCAGCGTGCCGTGGGACAAGACCATCATTTATGAAACCCACGTGCGCGGCATCAGCATGCGTCACCCCTCGGTGCCGGAAAACGTGCGCGGCACGTTTGCCGGGTTGATGGTCGACGACGTACTCGAACACATCCGCAAGCTCGGTGTGTCGACGGTCGAGCTGCTGCCGATCCACGCCTTCGTCAATGACCAGCACTTGTTGCAAAAAGGCATGACCAATTACTGGGGCTACAACAGCATCGCGTTTTTTGCCCCCGACCCGCGCTATCTGGCCAGCGGCAAGATCGCCGAATTCAAGGAAATGGTCGCGCACCTGCACGAAGCCAATCTCGAAGTGATCCTCGACGTGGTCTACAACCACACCGCCGAGGGCAACGAGCAAGGCCCGACCCTGTCGATGCGCGGTATCGATAACGCCTCGTACTACCGCTTGATGCCCGACGACAAACGCTTCTACATCAACGATTCCGGCACCGGCAACACCCTCGACCTGAGTCACCCGTGCGTGTTGCAAATGGTCACCGACTCGCTGCGTTACTGGGCGAGCGAGATGCACGTCGACGGCTTCCGCTTCGATCTGGCGACCATTCTCGGTCGTTATCATGACGGTTTCGACGAACGCCACAGCTTCCTCGTCGCTTGCCGACAGGACCCGGTGCTGCGCCAGGTGAAAATGATCGCCGAGCCGTGGGACTGCGGCCCCGGTGGCTATCAGGTGGGTAATTTCCCGCCGGGCTGGGTCGAGTGGAACGACAAGTTCCGCGACACGGTGCGCGCGTTCTGGAAAGGCGACGATGCTCAGGTCGCCGACTTCGCCAGCCGCATGACTGCGTCCGGCGAGATGTTCAATCAG
Organism: Pseudomonas sp. TH08; assembly: GCF_016651275.1. Lineage (NCBI taxonomy): Bacteria > Pseudomonadati > Pseudomonadota > Gammaproteobacteria > Pseudomonadales > Pseudomonadaceae > Pseudomonas > Pseudomonas sp. TH08. Next base: position 450,719 of record NZ_JAEKEE010000004.1, read on the forward strand.
CGCGGTCGCCGGCCGTATTCGTCGGTCAATTTCATCACCGCTCACGACGGTTTCACCCTCAACGATCTGGTGTCGTACAACGACAAGCACAACGAAGCCAACGACGAGAACAACCAGGACGGCAGCAACAACAACCTGTCGTGGAACCACGGCGTCGAAGGCCCGACCGACGACCCGGAGATCAATGCCCTGCGCCACCGGCAGATGCGCAATTTCTTCGCCACGCTGTTGCTCGCGCAAGGCACGCCGATGATCGTCGCCGGTGACGAGTTTGCCCGCACGCAGGACGGCAATAACAACGCCTACTGCCAGGACAGCGAGATCGGTTGGGTCAACTGGGATTTGAGCGAGGACGGCAAGGCATTGCTGAAATTCGTCAAGCGCCTGATCAAGTTGCGCCTGGCGTACCCGATCCTGCGTCGCGGACGTTTCCTGGTCGGCGAATACAACGAGGACATCGGCGTCAAGGACGTCACCTGGCTGGCCCCGGACGCCACCGAGATGACCACCGAGCATTGGCATGACGCGCACAACCGTTGCCTGGGCATGCTGCTTGATGGCCGCGCGCAGGAAACCGGGATTCGTCGCAAGGGTGGCGATGCGACCCTGCTGCTGGTGGTCAACGCGCATCACGACATCGTCAATTTCAAATTGCCGGAAGTGCCTGACGGCGGATTCTGGACATGCATGATCGACACCAATCAGCCATCGATTCGCGGGCAGGAGCGCTTTGATTTCGATCATGAGTATTCGGTGACCGGACGTTCACTGCTGCTGTTTGAACTACAACGTGATGAAGAAGACTGAAATGGACTTGGTACATTATCTCGCCCGTCGGCCGCCGGATTATCCCGACGCCGCGGCCCTCGGCCATTGCCTGCGGGCGCTGGTCGAGGCCGGGCTGGATCGCTTGCCGTTACCCGGCAGCGGTCTGACGCTCGCGCGGTTGCAACGGCTGGCCGATGTCGGCGGGCATGATCTGGGGTTGTGCAAACTCTACGAAGGTCACACCGACGCACTGGCGATCATCGAGCAACTCGGCGGTACGCCGACGCCCGGCAGCACTTGGGGCATGTGGGCCGCAGAACCGCCGCAGGCGCGAGTGCAAGTGCGTCCCGCCGGGCACATGGTGGCGCTGCACGGACGCAAGGCATGGTGTTCCGGCGCGGCGGTGCTCAGCCATGCGCTGCTCACCGCGTGGGATGCCGATGATCAGCAGCAACTGGTGGCGGTCGCACTCGATCAACCGGGCGTGACCATCACCGATCAAGGCTGGCAAGCCGTGGGCATGGCGGCCACCGGCAGTGTTGAAGTGCTCTTCGACGGCGCCGAAGGTCAGGCCATCGGCAGCCCCGGCGACTATCTGCAACGGCCGGGCTTCTGGCAGGGTGGCGTCGGCATTGCGGCATGCTGGTATGGCGCCACACGGCAAATTGCCGAATCCTTGCGCCAGCACTGCGCGCAACGTGAAGAACCGCATGCCCTCGCTCACCTCGGTGCGGTCGACAGTGCCTTGCAGGCCGCCGCCGACGTGCTGCGCTTCAGCGCCTTGCACATCGATGCCCACCCCGAAGACAACGCGCAACTGCTGGCCCGTCGCGCCCGCGCTGTGGTCGAACAGACTGCCGAACAGGTGATTCGCGAAGTCGGCCGTGCGCTGGGCGCCGGGCCTTATTGCAAGGATCGGCACTTCGCGCGACTGATCGCCGACCTGCCGGTGTTCCTGCGCCAAAGCCACGCCGAACGCGATCTCGCTGCCCTTGGCAGCCTGGTTGCCGGCCAATCCAGCGAGGTCTGGTCACTATGAGAGCCAATCCAATCGTCGGCCAGGGCACCTCGCTGCAACAGTGGCAAGCCTCGCGGCATCTGGCAGAACTGCCCAGCATCGACATTCTCAGTCTGGTGCCCCCAGGCGCGCGGGCGGTGATTGTCGCCCCGCACCCGGACGATGAAGTGCTCGGCTGCGGCGGCCTGTTGCAAGTGCTCGCAGCCGCTGGCCGGCCCCTGCAATTGATTTCGGTCACCGACGGCAGCGCCAGTCATCCAGGCTCGGCACGCTGGCCGGTACAGCGCCTGAGCGTGGTGCGCCCGCAGGAGTCCGCCGAAGCCCTGCGTCGTCTCGGCCTGCCAATGCATCGTTTGAAGTGGCTGCGCGGTGGTTTCACCGACAGCCAGGTGGCGGCACAAGAGGCGCAATTGTGCGAGTTCATCGAACGCCATCTGCGTCCCCAAGATGTGCTTTTTGCCACTTGGAGTGAGGACGGCCATTGCGACCACGAGGCCGTCGGCCGTGCCAGCGCTGAAGCTGCGCGGCGCGTGGGCGCGAGCTTCCATGAGTTGCCGGTGTGGACGTGGCACTGGGCAACGCCCGAAGACGCGCTGGTGCCTTGGCAACGGGCGCGCAAAATTCTCCTGTCACCCGAGCAAATTGCGCGCAAACGCCATGCAGTGCATGCCTTCGCCAGCCAATTGGAGGGTGATCCCGACGCCGGTCTGACGCCAGTGCTGGCGCCCTATGTGCTGGATCGCCTGCTGCAGCCCTTCGAGGTGGTGTTTCTATGAGTGTCGAAGATCGCTATTTCGAAGGCCTGTTCGCCGGCAACGACGACCCTTGGGCCTTCCGCGAGCGCTGGTACGAGCAACGCAAACGCGCGATCACCCTCGCCGCCCTGCCCCGACCGCGTTATCGCGCAATTTTTGAACCGGGCTGCGCCAATGGCGAACTGAGCGCTGAACTGGCGAGCCGTTGCGACCGTTTGCTGTGTTGCGATACGGCCGCTGCCGCCGTGCGGCTGGCGAAAACCCGTTTGAGCCATTTTGACCACGCCGAAGTGCGGCAAAATCGCTTGCCGAGCGACTGGCCGGAGGAAAAATTCGACCTGATTGTATTTAGCGAAATCGGCTACTACCTGGATAGCAAAGATCTGACAGCCGTTATCCGTCACATCAGCAATTCCCTGACTGCGGACGGCCAATTGCTCGCCTGTCACTGGCGTCCACCGATTGATGGTTGCCCGCTGAATGCGCGCCAGGTTCACGACCTGATTCATGAGCAATTGCAATTGCCACGCCTGGTGCTGCATCAGGAAGCGGATTTCATCCTTGAAGTGTGGAGTCGAGAGCCACGTTCCGTGGCGGCGCTGGAGGGTTTGCGATGATCGGCATCCTGATTCCGGCGCACAACGAAGAGGACTTGCTCGACGCCTGCCTGAACGCGGCGTTGCGTGCCAGCAAGCATGGTTTGCTGGCTGGGGAACGCGTGGAAGTGCTGGTGGTGCTCGACAGTTGCACCGATCGTTCGGCGCAAATCGTCGCGCGTTACCCGGTCATGAGCCTGCCAATCGAGGCGCGCAATGTCGGCCAGGCCCGCGCTTGCGGTGCGCGAGTGCTGCTTGAGCGCGGTGCGCGCTGGATCTCCTGCTCGGACGCCGACAGCCGCGTGGCCGACGACTGGCTGGTGGCCCAACTGGGGCTTGGCGCCGACGCCGTGTGCGGCACCGTGACGGTCGAGCACTGGCATGACTCGTTCGATGAGGCTGCGCAGATCCGCTATCACAGCCACTATCAGGCCAGTGACGGTCATCGCCACATCCACGGCGCCAATCTGGGCATCAGCGCCGATGCCTATCGCTGGGCCGGAGGCTTTAAACCGCTGGCTTGCGACGAGGATGTGCAATTGGTGCGGGAGCTGGAACTGTGCGGCGCCAACATTGCCTGGAGCCATCGTCCGCAAGTCCACACCAGCGCCCGACTGGACAGCCGTGCACGGGGCGGATTTGGCGATTATCTGCGACAACTGACACAGCTTTGCGAAAAAAAACCGGATCAGCTGAATCTGTAACGCGACGAATGACAGTTCATGAGCAATACTCTGCTGCGCGGCAATCCAGGGTTCGGAGCGTCGCACGGCAATTCACCAGCCTTCACGGGTCGGCCACGGGCGTCATGTCTGTGCGCGACAGAGGGCCAGACACACAAGGACGTCGCTCACATGAAACTGTTATCCCTCAGCGAAAACAGAGCGCCAGCGCAGATATGGAACAGCGCCCGGCAACTCGACAACATTCCGGTCATCAACACCCGCAGTCTGGTGCCCGTCGGCGCGCGAGCCGTCGTCATCGCCCCGCACCCCGGCGATGAGGTGGCGATAGCCGGCGGCCTGCTGCAACTACTCGCCAACCTTGGCCATCCGCTGCAATTGCTATCGATCACTGACGGCAGTGCCAGCCATCCCGGTTCACGGCAATGGTCGGAGAAACGCCTGAGCGTGTTCCGTCCGCAGGAAAGCGTCGAAGCCTTGCGCCGCCTCGGTCTGCCCATGCACAGCCTGAAATGGGTGCGTGGCGGGTTTACCGACAGCGCACTGATCGATCAGGAAGCGCAGCTGACCGAGTTCATCAGCCGTTACCTGCGCCCCGGCGACGTGGTGTTCAGTACCTGGCGGGGCGACGGCAATAACGACCATGAAGCGGTCGGCCGTGCCAGCGCCAAAGCCGCTGAAATGACAGGGGCGACATTCCACGACGTAGCGATCTGGGCCTGGCACTGGCCGGAACGCGAACACACGCTGATTCCCTGGGAGCGCGCACGCAAGCTGCGCCTTGACAGCTGGACCGTCGCGCGCAAGAGCCACGCCACCCATGCCTACGCCAGCCAGCTCAACGGCGAGCCTGCGCTGGGCATCGCACCGATGATGCCCCCGGTGACCCTCGAGCGCCTGCGTTTACCCTACGAGATCGTGTTCGTCTAACACCGCACCGTGTGTAAATGCGGAATGCGATCAACCGGTGGGTGTGGCACTTTCGCCACCGCCGCACCATCCGTCGCCACCTGTCAGATCTGACAGGTGCGCAAATCCTCATTTAGCGCTCTGATGGCTCCTGCCCGTTCTCACTACGCAGGAGCCTCTTCCATGACCGCCTCGTCCTCTGGCGACAACACTGTCCTTGTCCTCTTTCCGCCCATAGTCAACGGCCAGACCGAGCCCGTGGTTGGCGCGGACATCGGCGTGCCTTTGGTGGCCTATGACCTGGTCACCGACGGTGAAGGCGCGGTTGTTTTTGTCGATCCGCCATTCTCTCCCACCATGGAGTCCGGGGATGTCATGGAGCTTTGGCTCAAGGACGAGTCGGCCAAACTGGACAGTAAAACCATTGACGATCCGAACGTGCGCACCAGGTTGCGCATTCCCAAGGGCCGGCTGCTTCCTAATCGGGTCAACGAGCTTTACTACACCATCACGCGCGGCAGCCAAAACATCGGCAAGTCGAATCCGCTCACCATCCTCTACAACAAGATCCGTCCAGGCTTGAAGGACAAGTACGACGCATCCGGTGGCCATTCCGAACTCAAACTGCTGCTGCCCGACGTGATCAAGAACGGCGTCGGTGCGGATTTCGTCAGCGCCGACGTCTGTGTGTCCTACCCGTACTGCCGGGCTTATGACCTCATCACCCTCAAATGCAACGGCGAACTGATGACGGCCAATGTGAATCCGAATCAGGCGCCGCAACCGCCGAATCATGGCTCCGAAGAGCCCATCACCATTTGCTTCACCATCACTCGCGCGTTTCTGGACAAGGCGAAACGGATAGAGCAGAAACTGTATTTTTCCTACACCGTCACCGACCAGATCGGCAACGGCCCGGACACCGATGCGCCATGGTCGCCGGTACAAGCCGTGGATGAGGATCTGGATGGCATCCGTTTGCCGAAGCCGATTCTGCTGGAACTGCTGGAGGAATTTCCGGGGGATGACCCCGAGGAAATCGATCTGAAAAAACTGGCCGGCAAGCCTTTGCTGCTGGTGGTGTTGACGGCGAATCCCCCTTTTGTTGCGGGTGATAACGTGCTGGCGACCTACACCGCCCAAGACACCGGGCAACCCGCCGATGTGGTGGTGAACGTCAGCGGCAAAGTCGAAGCGGATCAGTTCGGATCGAAAAAGCCCTGCATTCTCGAAGTGCCCAACGCCAAGGTCTTCGCCGGCAGCCGTGTAACGGTGATCTATGAACTGCGCAGACCCAATGGTGACTTGGTGGGCAATTCCGTCACGGCCAACGCAACGGTAACCGGAGCCACGCCGATTGATCTGCTACCGCCGAGTCTCGTGGCGCCGGCCGTCGATCCTGTCGATGTGCTGGCCTATCCGAACGGGATCACGATGCGCATCGAATACCTTGCAGCCCTTGACGGCGATCGTGCGCGATTGGCCGAGGTCGATCCGCCGACAGGTTCGCCACAGTTTCCGTTGGTGGCATTCAACAGCAACAAACGGGTCAACACCGTGCTGACCCCGGCGTATCTCGCGGCCCGCCAAGGCAAGTCATTCGAGTTGCGCTGGAACCTCAATCGCAATGGCGGGCAGGCCGGGAAGTCAACCCCGACGCCACTGAGGGTGCTGAAGATTGCCGATGGCGACTCACGTTTGCCGACACCGAATATCGCAGGCAATACAACTAACGTACTGGACGTTGAAGCCCTCAACGACGGGGCGCGGATTCTTGCAGTGAAATGGCCAGTGTTCGAGCCAGCGCAACCGATCTGGGTTACGTGCAAGGGTTTTGACAACAATGGCAACCCGATCAGTACCGAGGTGAAGTCTGGCGAGCCCAATGACTCATTGGATGGATTGAACGTTCAGGCGCCGGTTGCGTGGTTGAAGGCGCTCAAGGATAGCAGCGCACTGACCGTGGAATGCGCCGTCAGTCTTGATGGCTCGCGTGACAGGACCAGGGCGGTTTTACTTCCGCTGCGCACTTACACCATCAACAGTGTGGAGCTGATTGTGCCAACAATCACCAAAGTAACGGACTCCAGAGGTAATCCGATCCCAAACAACGCACGCACCTTCGATACAACTCTGACTCTCGAAGGATCTGCCACGAAGAATCTAAGTATTGATGTGCTTGATCGAGGGAACTTTCAGGCCACCAGAACAGTTGATACTGCTGGAGTGTGGATACTTCCTTCACTCACGGTGATACCCGGCTCGTATATCTTTACTGCGAAAGCGAAGTATGGGGAAGATCTAGAGTCCGACCCATGGATTGTTACTGTCGATCCGACCGCTTGAGTACGAAATTACAACGTTTGAAGACGGTACATTTGGGGGATGGTCGCCTGGCCCAGCAGCGAGTGACCCTAGGGATTTGAGTATCAGACTGGAACAGGGCAATCGAAGATTATTCAATAACACGTTTACCAACAACTCGGCGGGGATTGTTCTTAAAAAATCCTTTGGCAACTTCAAAATCGGACAACGTTATCAATTTTCCATTACGGCTGTTACCCGTTGGATCGGAGGGGTGGTGCTGTACCGATTCTTTCTTTGAGCACGACACTGGAACAGTTAACCCAAGCCACGGCTCTTCCCAGAACATGGATATACCTCACAGGAACATTCATTGCCCAGCAAAATACTCTGGAGCTGAGAATAAACAGCCACCAAGCCACAACTGACAGCAACGATTATGAGATGGATAATTTACAGATAAAAGCTATTTAGCAATTGCTACATGATCAAGGACTGACCCTGTGAAGCTGCCGATGCCGATCTTTTGCATTTAAACACCAACGTTTAAATGAAACGCCAAGACACGTAATCAGACTACACGACCTTGCGTAATTGCCTACAGCTACGCCAGAATCCGCCGGCTTGTGCGCCTTGGGGGCGGGTTCTATTGTGGGGCGGTCGCTGACGAATCAGCGGTCGGGTTTCGCAGCCCGGGTCAATCAAGGCGCACAACGTCCGCAATCGTTGCTCTCAAGATTTATTGCAACGATGCTTCATGGCGGCTGTGCGCGGGATACCTTCGGGTATGCCGGGTTCCTTGATTCCCGGTCTGCGAACCTGCGTACAGCTGCCACCTCTCTTCGTTTCGCAGCGAAATGTGGCGGCTCCGACAATCAAGGAGCTTCACCATGATCAAACCAACACCCAACCCGCCCGAAACCGACCTCACTTCGCCCTACGAATCCATCGAGTCGAAAAGGCTCAACGAAGCCGCCGATCGCGCCCTCGATCACTACCTCTGCCCGCCCGGGTCTGTGCCAGCGCCCCGTAAAACCCGCAGGATGTATGCCGTAACAGCAGACTTCAAAAACGAAGAGCTGCTGGTCGATGCCTGCGAAACCCTCGCTTCTGCCAGAACCATCGTCAATGATTTCGCTCATCTCATACCCGCCTCACAACGCCGGACGCTGCTGGGCATTGCGCAACTGATCATGCTGGGGGAACTGGCGGTGAATCGGGCGCTGGATAATCTCGAGCTGCCCGCCTGAGAAGTCAGACAAAAATCCGTGGCGAGGGGATTTATCCCCGTTCGGCTGCGCAGCAGCCCCAAAACCTGTGACCTCGATCTTTCAGGAAGACCGCATACTCAGGATTTACAACTGCTGCGCAACCCATCGGGGCGGTGCGACGTTTCGCTGAATCCCCTCACCACAAGTACGTAGTTTTTCTGAAGGATCGAGGTCATAAGTTTTGGGGCGGTGCGATGTCTCGCTAAATCCCATCACCGCAATGATTTTGTAAAAACTGCCGCAGGCTGCGATCTTTTGATCTTGTTTTTAGAAACCAACGTCAAAAGATCGCAGCCTTCGGCAGCTCCTGCACGGGAATCGGGAAGGAACTGCGTAGCCCTCGGATCTGTCGCATGAATAGGCAGACAGATTCAGAGGAGTGAACGTGTCCAGCGATCCCGAGCGTCACCACGTCGACGCACCCGTCATCCATCGCCTGCGCGTGCTGACGGTCAATACCCACAAAGGCTTCACCGCGCTCAATCGGCGTTTCATCCTCCCGGAGTTGCGCGAAGCGGTGCGCAGCACCTCGGCCGATCTGGTGTTTCTACAAGAGGTGGTGGGTGAACACGAACGCCATTCGAGCCGCTACAACGAATGGCCACAGACTTCGCAGTACGAATTTCTCGCCGACAGCATGTGGAGCGATTTCGCCTACGGACGCAACGCCGTGTACCCCGACGGTCACCACGGCAATGCCCTGCTGTCGAAATACCCGATCCGCGAATACCGCAACCTCGACGTGTCGATCACCGGGCCCGAACGCCGTGGCCTGCTGCATTGTGTGCTGGACGTACCGGGGCATGCCGAGGTGCATGCGATTTGTGTGCACTTGAGTTTGCTCGAAAGCCATCGCCAATTGCAGTTGCAGTTGCTCTGTCAACTGCTTGAATCCCTGCCTGACGATGCGCCGGTGATCATCGCCGGCGACTTCAACGACTGGCAGTTACAGGGCAACGCCACCCTCGCCCGTCGCGACTATTTGCACGAAGCGTTCGAGCGCCATCATGGTCGTCCGGCGAAGACCTATCCGGCGCGGTTTCCACTGTTGCGGCTGGACCGGATCTACCTGCGCAACGCCAGCAGCCACGACCCGCAGATCCTGGGCAACAAGCCGTGGACGCACCTTTCCGATCACCTCCCGCTGGCGGTCGAAGTGCATCTGTAGCACCGTCATGAGTACGACCGTTCGTCAGTCATGCTGACAACGACAGAAATACCTTCTACACCTTAAAAGGCTGAAGGATTGGCACTTTCATAACGTTAGGGTTCAGATCTCACGTAGTTCATAAGCTTCAGAGGTTTTTAGATCAGGCACCCCTTCAAGGACGAATTCCCCCAGTCGCTACACTAGGGAATTGCCACGATGCGATCTATTCAATCTTTGAAAAGGCTGTCGCACACTTTCATTCTCCCGGCGTCCATTGCGCTACTCGCCAGTCCACCGGCTTGGTCTGCCTGTGTATTGACACCCGGCCCCGGCAACGATTCCTTCACCTGTGACAGTGGCAGCAGCGGCCCGTTGACTGACCTTTCGGGTAACAACAGTCTGACCCTCCCCGTAAACGGCACCGGCCAGATCAATGGCAGCGTGACTTTCGGCGCTGGCACCGATCGGGTTGAGATGAACTCCGGCGTTATCACGGGTGCGGTGAATCAAGGGGCGGGCATCGATGACTTCGTCATGACTGGCGGCTCGATTGGCTCCCTCGCCCAAGGCGACAGCCGTGACACCTTTCTCATGACCGGCGGCACCATCGTCGGCGCCTTTGAAGACGGCGATGTCGCACGCATGACGGGTGGCACGATCGGCCGCGTCGACATGAAACTCGACAACAATATTTTCGACCTGTCCGGGGGGCAGATTCTCGGCAATCTGGTCACGGGGTTCGGCACCGACACGATCATCGTCTCCGGTGGCCGCATCGGCGGCAATATCAGTGTCAGCGGCGGCAACGACAGCATCACCGTGACCGGGGGCGAAATCCTCGGTGAGATCCGCGCCAGTGTCGGTGACGACCGATTGCTTTGGGACGGCGGTGGGATCATTCGTTCGGCGATCCTGATGGACGTCGGCAACGACAGCGCCACCCTGCGCAATCTCGACGACAGCATTCTTGCCATCACGCCGAGCGTCGACGGCGGTGTCGGCAGCGACACCCTGACCTTCGATAATACCCGCACGGCACTCCCCGCACGCTTCATCAATTGGGAAACAGTCAACCTGAGCAATGCTTCACAACTGGATCTGGGCTCAGGCAGCCTGGTACTCGGCGATGCCGGCACGGGCAGCGGTGCATTGAACATCGATGCCAGCAGTACGCTGTTTTCAACTCAGGGCACAGTATCGGCCGCGGTGGCCGGGCAAGCCGCGACGCTGACTAACTCGGGGGTCATCGACCTGACCCGTGATAACAGCCGCATCGACGACACTCTGACCGTACAAGGCAACTACGTCGGCAACAACGGCCAGTTATTGCTGCAAAGCGTCCTCGGTGGCGACAACTCACCGAGCGACAAACTCGTGGTCAATAACGGCAACCTGAGCGGCGCCACGGTCATCAGCGTGACTAACCTCGGCGGATCAGGTGGGTTGACGCAGGTAAACGGCATTCAGTTGGTGCAGGCGCAAGGCAGCACGGTCAGTACTGATAACGCGTTTACCCTGAGCAGCCGGTTGTCCGCCGGGGCCTACGATTACTACCTGTTCAAGGGTGGCGTCACTGCCGGCACGGAAAACAGCTGGTACTTGCGCTCCGCCGTGGTCGCGCCGCAAGTGGTCAGCGTGCCCAACCCCGATCCGAGCCTGCCACCGATTCTGGTGCCAGTGGTGGCTACGCCTGTCGCGGCGGCTATTACGCCGATTGTCGCGACACCGGGCGAACCTGCGCCCGCCGTATCGCTGCCCGTGCTGCCGGCGGCCGTGGCGGGTGCCGCGCCGATTCCGTTGTACCGCCCGGAAGTACCGACGTGGTCGGTGTTGCCACCCGCTGCCGCGCAACTGACGCTCAACGCTCTGGGCACCTTCCATGATCGTCAGGGCGATCAGCGCCTGCTCAGTGAAACCGGTGCATTCGGTGCCGGCTGGGGCCGGGTTTACGGAAAAAACATCGACCAGACCTGGGCCGGCACCGTTACACCGCGTCTGGATGGATCGCTCAACGGCTTTCAGGTCGGCAATGATCTGTACAGCTCACAGACGGCTGGCGGCCAGACTCAGCGTGTCGGTTTCTTCGTTGGCCACAGCCGTTTGCAAGGCGACGTCGACGGTTTCAACGAGGGCTTTGAGGACAACAGCGCCGGCAAGATCAAACTCGAAGGTGACAGCTACGGCCTGTACTGGACGCTGACCGACCCGTACGGCTGGTACATCGACACGGTGGTGATGGGCACCCGCTTCGATGGCGACAACCATTCTGATCGCGGGCTCAAACTCGACAATCGCGGACATGCCCTGACGCTGTCTGCCGAAGCCGGTTATCCATTGCCGATCAACGACACTTGGGTGGTCGAACCGCAAGCCCAGGTCATCCACCAGAAAATCTCCCTCGACAGTCAGGATGACGGCATCTCGCGGGTATCGTTCGACTCCGACGGCGCATGGACCGGACGCCTCGGCGCACGCCTCAAAGGCCGTTATCAGGTCAGCGGCCTGCCGGTTGAGCCGTATTTGCGGGCCAATCTGTGGCACACATTTTCCGGTACTGATTCGGTAACCTTCGGCGACAGCGACGTGATTACCACGGAGCAAAAATCCTCGACGGCGGACATCGGCCTCGGTCTGGTCGTGACCCTGGATCGTGCCGTGAGCGTGTACGCCAGTACCGATTACAGCCGCAATATTGACAGTAATGACCTGCGCGGGGTGTCGGGCAACGTGGGCATCCGCATCAGTTGGTAAACATTCCGTCGGTAATGGAAAGCCTTTGAGCCGGGGTTTCAAAGGCGATTTCCCATGCAAACAATCACTTAGTTATGTAAAGAAAAACAAACGCTTGCACCGCACGATTTACCCCTACCGCTCATCGTCCAGGTTCTTGACGCGCGCAAGCACGTCTTCTTATCTCTACCTTACTACCCCCGGAATCACTGTCCGGGGCGAGCCTTCGGACACTCGCGAAATCGAGCGGCCACGACTCGCCCCGCTCCATTCGGTCGCCCCTCGTTCGGGGTAGGAGAGACGCCACATCGAGATGCCCAATGCGCCTGCAAGGTAGACCTCCATGAAAATTTCATTCACCCCACACGAGATCAAAATCACCTTTTGCACAGTGTCGAGTTCAATCTTGCTGTGCTCGTCCATGGAGGCCCAGGCCAGCCCTGCGGCGGATGAGACCGATCCGTGGTACCGAGAGAATGTGCCGGTCATGACCTTGCCCGCGACGGTGATCACCCCCTACCCGCAACGCTTCAGCCCTCGGCCGGATCTGCAGGGCACACGCTTGATCACCGAAGACCTCGCACCTTCGGCGTGGGATGAGTTATATGGGCGCAGTGCCCGTCAGGCGCAAACCGATGTGCTGTCGCCGGGGTTCGCCACACCGGGCAGCGACGCTTTCAAAGGTCCGGCGGTGCTGACGCTGCAAAGCGCCAGCCATACCCAGAAGATCGGTTTGATCGGCGGCCTCAATCAGATTCAGGCAAACGGCAATGGCTTGATCACTAGCCGTGCCCTCTCCGACCCGACCACCGACACGTTGAACTTGCAGGGCCAAAACCTCGGCGCTTATTACAGCCTGATCGGTGCCCAGGGCTGGCACGTCGATCTGTCGGCCAGCGGTGGCCGGGTCAGCGGTTTCAGTCGCAACGAACAAGGCGCTCGGCAAGCCACCGAAGGGAGCGCGATGACCTTCTCCGTGGAGGGTGGTTATCCGATTGGCTTGAGTGAGAACTGGGTGGTCGAACCGCAGGCGCAATTGATCAATCAGCGGATTACCCTTGATACGCCGTATGCCGGGTCGGGCAATGCCTCATCGACCGATCTGAGCGCGTGGAGTGGCCGCGTCGGAGCACGGCTGAAAGGCAGTTACGATTTGAACGGTTTGCCGGTCGAACCCTACGTTCGCACCAACCTCTGGCACACGGTGTATACCGGCAACACGGTGACACTGGATCAGGTCGACAAGATCAGCAGCAGCCGCAAGTCATCGACCGTCGAGTTGGGATTGGGCTTGGTGGCGCGGGTAACGCCGGCTGTGAGCCTGTATGTGAGTGCCGATTACAGCAGCGATGTCGATGACAATGACCTCAACGGACTGATCGGCAGCCTCGGCGTGCGGATGCGCTGGTAGGGTTTGGCTTGGAGGCGATGGCGTTGGTGCGGACGCCATCGCGAGCAGGCTCACTCCTACAGGGAAACGCATTTCAAATGTGGGAGCGAGCCTGCTCGCGATGGCAGCAACTCGGTCTCGGATCAACCCTCAGGCTTGAGGATCAATACGGCCAGCGGTGGCAGGTTCAGTTCCAGCGACAATGACTGACCATGGCTCGGCACTTCCTCGGTAAACGCCCCGCCGCCATTGCCGTAGTTGGAACCGGCATACGTGTCGGCATCGCTGTTGAGCAGTTCAGTCCAGCGCCCGGCAAACGGCACGCCGACCCGATACGCCTGACGCGGCACCGGCGTGAAGTTGGCCACCACCAGCACTGGTTTGCCCTCCTTGCTCCAGCGCAACCAGGCGTAAACACTGTTGATCGCATCGTCGCCGATCAGCCATTGAAAACCCTGCGGCGCGTCGTCCTGATCGTGCAGCGCCGGCTCCTCGCGATAGAGCCGATTGAGGTCGCCGACCAGTTTCTGTACGCCTTTGTGCTCGGAGTACTGCAGCAGATACCAATCGAGTTGCTGATCGTGATTCCACTCGCGCCATTGCCCGAATTCGCAGCCCATGAACAACAGCTTCTTGCCCGGATGGGTCCACATGAAACTCAAATAGGCACGCAGGTTGGCGAACTTCTGCCAGCGATCTCCAGGCATTTTGTCGATCAGCGAATGCTTGCCGTGCACCACTTCGTCATGGGAGATCGGCAAGATGAATCGCTCTGACCAGGCGTAGACCAGACCAAAACTCAACTCGTTGTGGTGATGCGCGCGATACACCGGATCCTGCTGGATGTAATGCAGCGAATCGTGCATCCAGCCCATGTTCCACTTGTAGGCAAAACCGAGGCCGCCCTGCTGGGTGCTCTGGCTGACGCCCGGCCACGCCGTGGATTCCTCGGCGATCACCAGCGCGCCCGGCGCTTCCAGCTCGACCACGTCATTCAAGTGCCGAAGGAAATCGATGGCTTCAAGGTTTTCCCGGCCACCATGGCGATTCGGCACCCATTCACCGGCCTTGCGCGAGTAGTCGCGATAGAGCATCGAGGCGACCGCATCAACCCGCAGACCATCGATATGGAAATGCTTCAACCAGTGCAGCGCCGAAGCAAGCATGTAGCCATGTACTTCGGTGCGGCCGAGGTTGTAGATCAGCGTGTCCCAATCCTGATGGAAACCTTCCAGCGGATTGCCGTACTCATACAGCGCGGTGCCGTCGAATTGCGCCAGGCCATGGGTGTCGGTGGGGAAATGCGCGGGTACCCAGTCAAGAATCACCCCAATGTCGGCTTTGTGGCAGGCGTTGACGAAGTCACCGAACTGCTCGGGGGTGCCATAACGGGCACTCGGGGCAAACTGCGAAAGCAACTGATAACCCCAGGAACCACCGAACGGATGCTCCATGATCGGCATCAATTCGATGTGGGTGAACCCGAGTTCCTTCACGTATGGAATCAAGCGATCAGCCAACTCGGGCCACGTGTACTGACGGGCGACTTCGCCCAGATCATCCAATTCGCATTGCCACGAGCCGGCATGCAACTCGTAGATCGACAGCGGCGCCGAATGTTTCTGCCGATCCCGGCGGCTGTTCATCCAGTCGTGATCCTGCCAGTCGACTTGCAGCGGCGCGGCGACTTTCGACGCGGTGTCCGGCGGCAGGCTGGTGGCCAGCGCCATCGGGTCGGCCTTGAGCGGCAGAATCCCGTGAGCACCGAGAATCTCGTATTTGTACAACTCGCCCGCTTGCAGGCGCGGGATGAACAACTCCCAGACCCCGGACGGATGCCGCAAACGCATCGGATGCCGACGCCCGTCCCAGACGTTGAAATCACCGACCACCGACACCCGTCGGGCATTCGGTGCCCATACGGCAAAACGCACGCCATCAACGCCCTCGACGGTCATCAGCTGCGCGCCGAGGCACGAACTGAGATCGCGGTGATTGCCTTCGGCGAACAGATACAAATCCATTTCACCGAGCAACTGGCCGAAGCTGTAAGGATCTTCCGCTTCCTGCTCGCCACCGGCCCAGCGGGTACGCAGCCGATACGGCCGCGCCTGGTCGAAGTGCCCGACAAACAGCCCCGGCGTTTCGCTCTGTTCCAGCGCACCGCGCTCTTCACCGCTGTCCTTGTCCAGCACCACAACACTCAGCGCACCGGGCAAATAGGCGCGAATAAACTGCCCGCCCGCGCCATCGCCGTGCGGACCGAGAATGGAAAATGGATCGGGATGTTCGGCACGTACCAGCGCGTCGATGTCTTTCGCCGACGGCAGCAGTGCCTCTTTGACCTGACCCTGTTCCTTGTTCGAGAAACTCATGACTACTCTCCACCAAGATCGGAAAAGGGTTTAAGACCTGTCAATAACCCGTACAAACCGTGCAACGGCACGGGCAGCCACGTGGGGCGATTTTCGGCTTCATAGGCCACTTCATAGGCCGCCTTCTCCAGGCCGAACAACGCAAGCGCGGCGTCGGCGCCATCAGGATCCTGCCAGGCATGATCAAGACTAGCTGCCGCTCGGCGATATGCCTGAACAAATGCCTCACGCGCCTCGCGCAGATAACGTTCGGCGACACGTTGACGTGCGCCTTCGGACTCGGCGCCGTGATCAACGTTGTGTACGTTGATGGTCATCGCCGCTGCGTAATCGAAGGAACGCAGCACGCCACTGACGTCCTTGTACGGACTGTGTTTGCCGCGACGCTCGCTCAATGGCCGCGCCGGTTCACCCTCGAAGTCGATCAGGTAGGCGTCGCCCTTGATCACCAACACTTGGCCCAGATGCAAGTCGCCGTGGACGCGGATACGCAGACCGCCGACGGCCTTCTTCGCCAGATCCTGCACGTGGGCGAGGATGGTTTTTTTCTCATCGACCAAGCGTTTGACCAGCTTCTGATCTGCAGCATTGAGCTCGCCCTGATGCTGCTTGAGCAACTTCAACGCATGCTCGACCTGTGCGGCGACATCCTTGCCGGTGGCCTGCATATCCTTCGCCGTACTGGCTTGCGGAGCGAAGTCGGCATTGTCGGTCGGGGCTGCGAGCACTTGATGCATCTCACCCAGTCGCTGCCCGAGCATGCCAGCGAAGTCCTTCAATTCGCTTAGCGCGTTGTAGTGCTGTTCCTGCTCGGACATGGCATCGGCCAGTTCGTCGCGCAACGCCCGTTCGAGGTTGTTCTGCGTCCATTCCCAGGCATCGCCCTGATTGCTCAGATAACCCTGAGCGATCATCAGCAGGTTGTCTTCGCCCTGCGCATCGCGGCGAATCACCGAACCGAGCAGCGGTGAGATATTGGCAAATCCGGCAGCGGTCAGGTAAGCGCTCATCTCCAGTTCCGGGTGGACGCCGGAGGCGACTTTACGGATCAGCTTGAGCACCAGGCTGTTGCCGATCACCACCGAACTGTTGGACTGCTCGGCCGACAGATAACGCACTTCGGACTCACCGCCGAGGTTGAGTGTGTCCAGCAGCGGCGTCGGCTCGAAGCGAATTTCGCCGTCGGCAGATTCCAGCACGGTGTTGTTCTGCATGCCTTGCAGGACCGCGCGGATAAACGCTTCGAGACTGAAGGCGTCAGTGATCAAACCGACCTGACGCACTCGACGCACGCGGGCCAGTGCCAATTGTTGCGGCAGCGCCGCGCCAACCTGATCTTCCGAGATAAAGCCGAACGGCAATTGATAACGGCTGGTCTGGCCGCCGCTGGTGACTTCGATTTCGCTGAGCAGCACCGGGTGCTGGGCATCGCCGAAGCGCACGCCATAAGCCAGATTGACCTTGTCGATGGCCGCATCCTTGCCGGCGAACCAGCGTCGGTTCTGCAGCCAGCTCGGCAGAATGCCCTGCTCCAGCGTGGTGCGGGACGGCGTTTCGAGCAGTTCTTCCATGCGTTTTTTCAGCACCAGCGTGGTGAAGTCCGGCAGGCTCTGCGCCGGTTCGACGTGCCAGCTCGGCATCTGGTTTTCGGTCGCCAGGGCGAACCAGTAGAAGCCGTACGGCGCCAAAGTCAGGAGAAAATTCAACTGGCCAATCGGCGGGAACGCGTTACCGCCGAGCATCTCCACCGGCACCATGCCGACGTACGCCGACAAATCCAGCTCCGCCGCTTGCGCACTGCGCGACACGTTGGCCACGCACAGAATGATTTCGTGCTTGCCATCGGCATCGGTGAATTCGCGGGTGTAGGCCAAAATGCGTCGATTGCTCGGCGAGAGCATCTTCAGCGTGCCCCGGCCGAATGCCTTGGATTGCTTGCGCACGGCGAGCATACGCCGCGTCCAGTTGAGCAACGAATGCGGGTCACCGGCCTGGGTTTCGACGTTGACCGACAGATAACCGTATTGCGGGTCCATGATCGGCGGCAGCACCAGACTGGCCGGATCAGCGCGGGAGAAACCACCGTTGCGGTCGATCGACCACTGCATCGGCGTACGCACACCGTCGCGGTCGCCGAGGTAGATATTGTCGCCCATGCCAATTTCATCGCCGTAATACAGAGTCGGCGTGCCCGGCATCGACAGCAGCAGACTGTTGAGCAATTCGACGCGACGACGATCACGCTCCATCAACGGCGCCAGACGCCGACGAATACCGAGGTTGATCCGCGCGCGGCGATCAGCGGCGTAGTAATTCCACAGGTAATCGCGCTCCTTGTCGGTGACCATCTCCAGCGTAAGCTCATCGTGATTGCGCAGGAAGATTGCCCACTGGCAGTTGGCAGGTATTTCCGGGGTCTGGCGCAAAATGTCGGTGATCGGGAAGCGATCTTCCTGGGCCAGGGCCATGTACATGCGCGGCATCAGCGGGAAGTGGAACGCCATGTGGCATTCGTCGCCATTGAGGCCGTGGGCGTCGGTGTCGCCGAAATACAGTTGGGTGTCTTCCGGCCATTGGTTGGCCTCGGCCAACAGCATGCGGTCAGGATAATTGGCGTCGATCTCGGCACGAATCTGCTTGAGGACGTCGTGGGTCTCCGGCAGGTTTTCGTTGTTGGTGCCGTCACGCTCGATCAGATAAGGGATGGCGTCGAGGCGTAGCCCGTCAATGCCCATGTCGAGCCAGTAGCGCATCACCGACAGCACCGCTTTCATGACTTGCGGGTTGTCGAAATTCAGGTCGGGCTGGTGCGAATAGAAGCGGTGCCAGAAATATTGGCCGGCGACCGGATCCCAGGTCCAGTTGGACTTTTCGGTGTCGAGAAAAATGATCCGCGTGCCTTCGTATTTCTGGTCGTCATCCGACCACACGTAAAAGTCCCGCGCTGCCGAACCGGGTTTGGCTTTGCGGGCACGCTGGAACCACGGGTGCTGGTCGGAGGTGTGGTTGATGACCAGCTCGGTGATCACCCGCAAGCCGCGCTTGTGCGCCTCGGCGATAAAGCGCTTGGCGTCGGCCATGGTCCCGTAATCGCTGTGTACACCACGGTATTCGGCGATGTCGTAGCCGTCGTCGCGACGCGGCGACGGGTAGAACGGCAGCAGCCAGATGGTGTTGACACCGAGTTCGGCGATGTAGTCGAGCTTGGCGATCAAGCCGGGAAAGTCGCCGATACCGTCGTTGTTGGAGTCGAAAAACGATTTGACGTGAACTTGATAAATCACCGCATCCTTGTACCAGAGCGGGTCTTTGATAAAGGTGGCTGCCTTGGGTTTCTTCGCCATGTGAAACTCCTGTTGAATTCTCTGATACCACATGAATACCCTGTGAAGAAAGGGCTTTTGTGGTGAGGGGATTTAGCGAAACGTCGCACCGCCCCGATGGGCTGCGAAGCGGCCCCGCTTTTATCCAGTAATAACAAGCTGCTTTATGTGGCTGCTGCGCAGACAGTCGGGGATAAATCCCCTCACCACAAAAAACAGGGCAGAGCATCAAGGGGCAGTAATCCGCCAGATGCCGAACGGCTGGTACGCCGGGTCCAGGCGCATGAACTGATATTTGCCGTACCAGTCCCACCGATGCCCGCTCATCAAGTCTTCGCCATGGGTCGTTGCATCGTCCGGCAGGCCCATTTCCCACAATGGCAGCTCAAAATTCGCCTCCTGCACGTTGTGCGGATCAAGGTTGACCGCCACCAGGATGAAATTGCTGCCATCGGCGCTGCGCTTGCCGAAGTACAGAATGTTGTCGTTCCAGGCGTTGTAGACCTTCAAGCCCAGATGGGTGTGCAGCGCCGGGTTCTGCCGACGGATGCGGTTGAGCTGGGCGATCTCGGCGATGATGTTGCCGGGTGCCGTAAAGTCGCGGACGCGGATCTGGTATTTCTCCGAATCGAGGTATTCCTCCTTGCCCGGCACCGGCGCCGCCTCGCACAGTTCATAACCGGAATACATGCCCCACAGGCCCGAGCCCATGGTTGCCAGCGCCGCGCGAATCAGAAACCCGGCACGCCCGGATTCATGCAGGAACGCCGGGTTGATGTCCGGCGTATTGACGAAAAAGTTCGGCCGGTAGCATTCGCGCCAGGGTGATTCGTTGAGTTCGGTGAAGTAAGCGGCGAGTTCCGCCTTGGTGTTGCGCCAGGTGAAATAGGTGTAACTCTGCGTGTAACCGACCTTGCCCAGCCGCGCCATCATTGCCGGCGTGGTGAAAGCTTCGGCGAGGAAAATCACTTCCGGGTACAGCGCCCGCACATCGGCAATCAGCCATTGCCAGAACGGCAGCGGTTTGGTGTGCGGATTGTCGACGCGAAAGATCTTCACGCCCTCCTCGACCCAGCCGATGACGATGTCGCGCAACTCGACCCAGAGGCTCGGAATCGCGTCCGGCGCATAGAAGTCGACGTTGACGATGTCCTGGTATTTCTTCGGCGGGTTTTCCGCGTATTTGATCGTGCCGTCCGGCCGCCAGTTGAACCAGCCCGGATGCTGTTTGAGCCACGGGTGATCCTGGGAACACTGAATGGCAAAGTCGAGGGCGATCTCCAAGCCATGGTCAGCGGCGGCCGCCACCAGTCGGCGGAAGTCTTCGCGGGTGCCGAGTTGCGAGTGGATCGCCTCGTGGCCGCCCTCCTCGCTGCCGATCGCATAAGGGCTGCCTGGATCATCCGGGCCCGCGGTGAGGGAATTGTTGCGGCCCTTGCGGTGCGCACGACCAATCGGATGGA
Organism: Pseudomonas sp. TH08; assembly: GCF_016651275.1. NCBI lineage: Bacteria > Pseudomonadati > Pseudomonadota > Gammaproteobacteria > Pseudomonadales > Pseudomonadaceae > Pseudomonas > Pseudomonas sp. TH08. Next base: position 471,454 of record NZ_JAEKEE010000004.1, read on the forward strand.
TCGGCGTGAAGTACAGCACGTCGAAACCCATGTCCTGAATCATCGGTAGCCGTGAATGCACGTCGTTAAAAGTGCCGTGACGGCTTGGATCGTCGGTGATCGAGCGCGGAAACAGCTCGTACCAACTGGCGAACTCGGCCAGTTCACGCTCGACGTCCATGGGAAATTCGGCGCTGACACTCAGATAGGCGCGATGATCAGCCTCAGCCATCAGTTGCGCACTGTGCGAGTGCAGGAACAACGCAACCTGCTCGGTTTCGAGCAGGCCGGACAGTTCGTGATGCAGGGCCGCGAGTTGTTCGCTGAGCTGGCCTTCGCTGCGTTCGGCGGCCTGTTGCACCATCGTTCGGCCTTCTTGCAGCTCCAGCGAAATCGGCACTGCAGCGTTGTGCTTTTTCTCCAGTTCGTACTGGAAACTGGCGAAGTGGTCGATCCACGCCTCGATGCAATACAGGAAGCGCCCCTGATGCTCGGGGCGGAACTGGCCTTGCCAGCCGTTATTGCCCTGGTCGGCCATGACCTCGCTTTGCCAGACCTCCTCGCCTTCCTCGCGCCAGCGAATGCGCACCGCCAACTTGTCGTGGCCGTCGGCGAAAACCTTGCAGGTGACCACCACTTCACGGCCAGCAATCGATTTGACGGCAAACTGCCCGCCATCGAGAGTCGGCATGGTGTTTTCAATCGCGATGCGTGGCAGCAGCAACGCCTGCGACAGTGGCATGTGCGGGTTGTAGCTCAGTTCAGACGATTTTTCAGCAGTCATTGAGCATCTCTCCTTAACGCCCCAAGGACGCTCTTGTGCCGGATCAGTGTTCACAACAAGACACCGGCCCCGTCATGAACTCGCTTAGGTTCCGAGCAACCCGCGCCGGGAAAAGTTCAGATGAAATTACTGCGCCGCACCAGCGGATCGAATTCAGCGCGAGGCGGTCAATCCACTTAAGCACTTCTCACGCCATGTGCCACACGGAGGTCTACAGATGAACAACCCATTTCCGGCCGAAACGCCCGATCCGAACATCGACAACCCGACGATTCCCGAGACCGAACCACAACCGGTGCCCGAGCAGGAACCGCCAGGCACGACCCCACCGCCGAAAGAGGAGCCGCCGACGACCATGCCGCCCGTGATCGTCTAACCTGTCGCCGCGACCGATCGTTCCGATCATGGGATCGATCGGTTACAGGTGATCGTTCTTCTGTTCGTCCTTCTCGAACAGCCTGACGATGCGCGGCATCACGCTGAAGATCGCCAGTGCCAGAAAGGTACTGAACAGCGCGGTCGCCTCCTTGCCCAAACCCGCCGCGACGCCGATGGCGGCCGTCATCCACAGACCGGCAGCCGTGGTCAGGCCTTTGACGTGGCCTTCATCGCCCTCGCGGTTCTTCAGAATGGTGCCGGCACCAAGAAAGCCGATCCCCGCAATCACACCCTGCAACACTCGGCTCATCGCGTCGGACTCCGCACCCGAAGTTTGCGGCACCAGCACAAACAGCGCCGCGCCCAGCGCCACCAGCATGTGCGTGCGCACCCCGGCAGCCTTGCCCTTGTGTTCGCGCTCGAACCCGAGAATCCCGCCGAGTACCGCCGCCATCAGCAGGCGCACGGTGATCCGCGTCAGTTGCGACGCATCGCCAATGTCGGCGAATTCCTTTTGCAGCGTTTCCCACACTTCATGCCACCACGCGTTCATCGGGTTGTCCTTGTTATTGGCTCGATAAACGATGGACAGCGCCGACCATTAATCAGTTGCGCAGAACCATCGGCAAACGCTGCCCCCTAACCCTTTAGACACCCCCTGTAAAAAAGGACTGCCACCATGTCTCTGCGAGTTGATAAATCCAATCCCGAGCAAGAAGTCTGTTTTTTCACCGTCGAAAATGGCGAAGAAATACGTATCTGCGACACCCTCGAAGTCAAAACCGATAGCGACAAAGCCATGTCCTTCGTGGAAATCGAAGCGCGGCGCGTCTACATCACTGAAGCAGAAGCCGACGCTCTGACCGTTGCCGGTGCGAAGGACGGCCGCAAGCATTTGAAGGCCGACGAGAGTGATTCGGTTATTTGACTGACCTCGGTCAATGCCCGCCGCAAACGCCTGCGATAGGCGTTTGCGCCCCGCCACCCGGGCTGCTTCAAGTTGTCGCAGGGCTTGCGCAAAAACGCATCTGATACGCTTTTTATTGAAATAGCTGAGTCTGTTATGCAAACAGATCGGCGCTCATAGTTCATCGGCCTGATGGAGGCTGATGAGCGAATAACCATGAGCGAACAAATCCCCGTCCGAACCGTAGAAGCATCGCCAACAATAGCGCCTCAGATAAAGAAGGTGCCCGCACGCCCAATGAAGGCGACGGCCAAATCCAGCGACAACCAGATCCACACCCGCAGTTTCACCGGCCTGTTCCGCACCCTGCGCATGAGTGGCGCGGGTTTTCTGTTTCTGCTGTTTTTCGGCACGGTGTGGCTGAACTGGGGCGGACGTCAGGCGGTGCTGTGGGACTTTTCCGAAAGCAAGTTCCACATCTTTGGCGCGACCTTCTGGCCACAGGATTTCATCCTGCTCTCGGCGCTGCTGATCATTGCCGCGTTCGGTCTGTTCGCCATCACCGTATTCGCCGGACGGGTCTGGTGCGGTTACACCTGCCCGCAGAGCTCGTGGACATGGATCTTCATGTGGTGCGAGAAAATCACCGAAGGCGAGCGCAATCAGCGCATCAAACTGCAAGCCGCACCGTGGGGACTGAACAAGCTAGCCCGCCGCGCCGCCAAGCACACACTGTGGCTGGCGATCAGCGTGATGACCGGCCTGACCTTTGTCGGCTACTTCACCCCGATCCGACCGTTGGCCGAGGAACTGCTGACCCTGCAAATCGGCGGCGTCAGTTTGTTCTGGGTGTTGTTCTTCACCGCCGCCACTTACATCAACGCCGGCTGGCTGCGCGAAGCGGTGTGCATGCACATGTGCCCGTATGCGCGATTCCAGAGCGTGATGTTCGACAAGGACACCTTGGCGATTGCCTACGACGTGGCGCGCGGCGAAAACCGTGGCCCGCGTAAACGCGACGTGAAACCGGTCGAGGCCGGGCTCGGCGACTGCATCGATTGCCAGTTGTGCGTGCAGGTCTGCCCGACCGGCATCGACATCCGCGACGGCTTGCAGATGGAATGCATCGGTTGCGCCGCCTGCATCGACGCCTGCGATTCGATCATGGACAAAATGAACTACCCGCGCGGTTTGATTCGCTACAGTTCCGAGCGCGAACTGCAGGGTGGCAAGACGCATCTGCTACGCCCGCGATTGATCGGTTACACCGTGGTGTTGCTGGCGATGATCGGCGCATTGGCTTTGGCGCTGGTCGAGCGGCCAATGGTCTCGCTGGACGTGACCAAGGATCGCGGGCTGTTCCGCGAGAACGGCCAGGGCCAGATCGAAAACATCTACAGCCTCAAAGTCATCAACAAGACCCAGCAGCGCCAGGACTACAACCTGAGCCTGGTCGATGGTGAGGGCTTCCAGCTGCAAGGTAAAACTGAACTGAGCCTGGCGCCGGGTGAAATTGTTGATGTGCCGGTGTCGGTGGCGATGACCACGGAACGCCCGAGCAGCAGCTCGCAAACCTTGAGTTTCAAGATTGCCGACAGCGACGAACCCGAGGTTTATAGCGTGGCAAAAAGCAGGTTTGTGGCGCCGATGAACCGCTGAGCCGTTAAGATGCTGTCGTTTTTCACTGACAACGCAACACCCTGTGGCGAGGGGATTTATCCCCGATGGCTGCGAAGCAGCCCCAAACCCTACAGCTGAGAAATACCTGGCACACCTCGCTGCATGGTTTCAGGGCTGCTTCGCAGCCCATCGGGGCGGTGCGACGTTTCGCTAAATCCCCTCACCACAATTGCATACACTCGAATCACTCACTGACCGGGCAACCGATGAAACGCTACGAAAAATTCGCCGATGACATCGCTGAACTGATCCGCTCCGGCGTCCTCGGCCCCGGCCAGCGCGTGCCTTCGGTGCGCTACGCCAGCCAGACCTACGGCGTCAGCCCGTCCACGGTGTTCCAGGCCTATTACCTGCTCGAACGCCGCGGCCTGATTCGCGCCCGACCGCGGTCCGGCTACTTCGTCAACACCCACGCACCGAGTCCGTTTTCAGAGCCGGTGATCAGCAGCCACGTCAACGACTCTACCGAAGTCGACGTCAGCGAACTGGTGTTCTCCGTACTGGATTCGATCAAGGACCCGAGCACCGTGCCGTTCGGCTCGGCATTCCCCAGCCCGACCCTGTTCCCGTTGCAACGCCTGTCGCGTTCGCTGGCCAGCGCCGCGCGGGAGATGGATCCGCGCATGGTCGTCACCGACATGTCGCCGGGCAACCCGCAACTGCGCCGGCAAATCGCCCTGCGCTACATGGTCGGCGGGCTGATGCTGCCGATGGAAGAATTGCTGATCACCAACGGCGCACTGGAAGCGCTGAACCTGTGCCTGCAAGCCGTCACCGAACCCGGCGACCTGGTGGCCATCGAAGCCCCGGCGTTCTACGCCAGCCTGCAAGTGCTGGAACGTCTCAAGCTCAAAGCGGTAGAAATCCCCGTACACCCGCGCGATGGCATCGATCTCGGCGTGCTCGCGCAGACACTGGAGCGCCACCCGATCAAGGCCTGCTGGTGCATGACCAGTTTCCAGAACCCGATGGGCGCGACCATGCCCGAGGCGAAGAAACAGGAGTTGGTCGAACTGCTGCGCCGCCATCAGGTGCCGCTGATCGAGGACGATGTCTACGCCGAACTCTACTATGGCCAACAGGCACCGAAACCGGCCAAGGCGTTCGACACTGAAGGCCTGGTGATGCACTGCGGCTCGTTCGCCAAGAGTCTGGCTCCCGGTTACCGCATCGGCTGGGTTGCCGCCGGGCGCTACGCGCAGAAGATCGAACGGCTGAAGCTGATGACGTCGTTGTGTGCGTCGATGCCCGCACAAGCGGCGATTGCCGACTACTTGCAACACGGTGGGTACGACCGGCATTTGCGCAAACTACGCTACGCGCTGGAGGAACAGCAGAGCGCGATGCTGGCTGCCATCGCTCGGTACTTCCCGGCGCAAACGCGGGTCAGTCAGCCGGCGGGCGGCTATTTTCTTTGGCTGGAACTGCCACCGCAGATGGATTCGTTGAAGTTGTTTCAGATGGCGCTGGCACAAGGCATCAGCATCGCACCGGGGCCGATCTTCTCGCCGACGCAGCGCTTCAGGAATTGTATTCGTCTGAACTATGGCAGCCCGTGGACCGAGGATTCGGAGAAGGCCATGGAAACGTTGGGGCGGATTGTGCGGTCGTTCTGACAGATTGTTTGTGCTTCGCAAAATGCTATCGCGAGCAGGCTCACTCCTACAGGGGAACGCATTCCAACTGTAGGAGTGAGCCTGCTCGCGATGAGGCCCGCCCGAGCGACGCTGATCCGAATGCCTAACGCCCGCCACCTAAATCAACAAACGTCCCGGTCGCATACGACGCCTTGTCCGACAGCAACCAGACAATCGCCTCCGCCACCTCATCCGGCCGCCCCCCACGGGCCATCGGAATCGCCGACTCGAGCTTGCTGACCCGATCCGGATCGCCGCTCAGCGCATGGAAATCGGTATAGATGAATCCCGGACGCACCGCATTGACCCGAATCCCCTCGCCCGCCACTTCCTTGGACAAACCGATGGTGAAGCTGTCGAGCGCACCTTTGGATGCCGCGTAATCAACGTACTCATTCGGCGACCCCAAGCGCGAAGCCACCGATGACACGTTGACGATACTGCCGCCCTGCCCGCCGTGTTTGGGCGACATGCGCAGGATCGCGTGCTTGGCGCAGAGGATCGGCGCCAGGACATTGGTTTTCATGATTTTGAGGATGCGGAATTCGGACATCTCGTCGACCCGCGACTTGTGGCCGACGGTGCCGGCGTTGTTCACCAGTGCGGTGACCCGGCCCAGCTCGGTGTCGACCCGATGGAACATCGCGACCACTTCGTCTTCGATGCTGACGTCAGCACGCACGGTGATGGCTTGTGCGCCCAGCGCGCGGACTTGCTCCAGCACGCTTTGTGCGGCCTGTTCGTCAGACTGGTAATTGATGCAGATCCGATAGCCCTGCTCGGCAGCCAATAACGCCGTAGCGGCGCCAATTCCGCGCCCGCCACCGGTGATCACAATGACTTTATCCATGCTGGCCTTTCCCCCCGATGCACACGTAACAGTCGGGAGGGAGAATAACCGCCATTGACGGCTTTTGCATGGACTGTGTGCGAAGCGAAACCTGAGCTGAACACTTGTGGTGAGGGGATTTATCCCCGATGGGTTGCAGAGCAGCCCCAAAAACATCTGGCACGGTTTGTCAGGAATATTTGATTCGCAGGGTTTGGGGCTGCTGCGCAACCCATCGGGGATAAATCCCCTCACCACAGAGTTTTCCTCATCAGAAAGGGATTGTGCCGGTCAGACTGTCGCCAGTTTCTCTCCCCGCGCGATGTCCTGCATGAACTGCTCGGCCGGCATCGGATGCCCGAGCAGGTAACCCTGCAACGAATCACAGCCCAACTTCGTCAGAAAGTCCTGCTGCACACCTGTCTCGACACCTTCGGCCACAATCCGCAATCCCAACGCCTGACCCAACGCCACAATCGCCGAAACAATCGCTGCGTCATCACTGTCATGCTCCAGATCACGCACAAACCCTCGATCGATCTTCAGCTCGTTGGCCGGCAGACGCTTGAGATACATCAGGCTCGAATAGCCTGTACCGAAGTCATCGATCGATAGATCGACGCCCATGTCAGACAACTCCTGCAACACCGTCATGCTCGCATCGGCATCGCTCATCGCCGTGGTTTCGGTGATCTCAAGCGTCAGACTGTTGGCCGGCAAATGGTGAACGGCCAACGCCTTGGCCACGCTTTGCACCAGCCCGGTATGGCAAAACTGCAACGCCGACAGATTCACCGCGATACGCCAATCGGTGTAGCCGAGCACATACCACTCGCGCATCTGCCGGCAGGCCTCGTTAAGCACCCACTCACCAATCGGGATGATCAGACCGCTCTTCTCCGCAAGATCGATGAACTTGTCCGGCATCAGCATGCCATGCACCGGATGCTGCCAGCGCAGCAGCGCTTCGGCACCGATCGCACGGCCATTGGCGGCGTCGAATTTGGGTTGGTAATGCAAACTGAACTGGCTGTGTTCCAGCGCCGCACGCAGATCCTGCAATAACTGCAACTGCTTGCGCGCGTTGCTGTTCATCGACGCATCGAAGAAGCTGTAACCGTTCTTGCCACCGCCTTTGGCGTGGTACATCGCCGCGTCGGCGTTCATCAGCAGTTCCTGAGCGGTCAGGCCATTGCCTGGATACAGGGCGATGCCGACGCTGGCGGAAATCTGCAAGTCATGCTCAGCCACGCGGAACGACCGGGCGATAAGACCGACCTGGCGTGCGGCCAGGCTCAACGCGTCATTGGGTTCGGCCAAGCGAACGAGCAAAGCGAATTCGTCGCCGCCGATCCGTGCCAGCGTGTCGAGACTGCGCAAGTCATCCCGCAGACGCAATCCCACCTCGCGCAACAACTGGTCTCCCATGTGGTGACCGAATGCATCATTGACGGGTTTGAAGCCGTCCAGATCGATGAACATCAAGGCGAAACAGCCGCCCTGTTCGTGGACCTTTTTCATCGCCTGATTGATCCGGTCGTCGAGCAGCATGCGGTTCGGCAGGCCGGTCAGCGTGTCGTGCAGGGCCAACTGCGTCAGTTCGCGGTTGGCCACGGTCAGCGAGTGCGCCAGATCGGCGGTGCGTGCTTCGAGACGGGCGTCAAGAATCGAGGTGAGCAAGGCAATGGAAAGCACCGCCAACGTGGTGATCAACACCAGACTGTCGAGGCCGTTGCCCTTCAAGCCATTGAGCGTCGCGCCGCAGAAGCTGCCATCAGGAAACTGTGCAGCGGCCATGCCGGTGTAATGCATGCCGACAATGGCGATACCCATGATCACCGCAGCGCCGCCACGGATCAGGCGCACATAGGGCGAATGCTGGCGCAGGCGAAACGCGATCCACAGTGCGGCGGCTGAAGCACCGACAGCAATCAGCAGTGAAGCGCCGAACAGCGTTGGGTCGTAGTCGATCCCCGGCGTCATGCGCATCGCCGCCATGCCGGTGTAATGCATGGCGCTGATACCGGCGCCCATGATCAATGCGCCAAACGCCAATTGCAAAATCGGCAGTTTCGGTTGGCTGACCAGCCACAAGGCAAAACCGCAGGACAACACGGCAATCAGCAGCGACAGCGCGGTAATGACGATGTCATAGCCCAGATCGATCGGCAGTTTGAAAGCTAGCATGCCGATGAAGTGCATCGACCAGACGCCGACCCCCATGGCCAACGCACCGCCTGCCGTCCAGAAATGCACGGCACGTCCCTTGGCGGTGGCAATGCGCCCGGTCAGATCGAGCGCGGTGTAGGAGGCGAGGATCGCCACACACAGCGAAATGAACACCAGGGTGAAGGAATAACTACCGATAAGCATGGAGACTCTCGTGGACACCCAATCCGTACTGCGTCCTTTCTCGGCCGGGCAAATGCGCCGATTGTACTGATTGCACAAAAGAACGCACTGACAAAGTGAGCAAATTGCCATCAAGCCGATGAAGCGCTTGTTCGATCGTCCTACAAGGCTCTGGCCCGCGTGTCATAGCAATTATTGAACACTTGTGGCGAGGGGATTTATCCCCGACGGGCTGCGAAGCGGCCCCAAAATCCAGCAACGCAAGTATTCCTGAACCACCAGGTCGGATGGTTTCAGGGCTGCTCCGCAACCCATCGGGGCGGTGCGACGTTTCGCTAAATCCCCTCACCACAGGTTTCCGGCACTCACTTTTTGTTGTCGCTTACTTCCAGATCGCCATCCCAACCACCGCCCAGCGCTGCAATCAATTGCACGCTGGCAATCAATCGGCTCTGCAGAATGTTCAGCACGGTCCGCTCGTTGCTCAACGCCGTGGCTTGCACCACCACCACATCGATATAGGCAATCAGGCCGGCCTTGTACTGGTTCTCCGTCAAGCGCAGGGAATCACGCGCGGCGTCCAGCGCCTCTTGACGCACCGCCGCTTCGTCCTCGTAGACTTTGAGCTGCACCAGATAGTTTTCCACTTCGCGGAAACCGTCGAGCACGGTTTGCCGGTACTTGGCCACGGTCTGGTCATACACCGCCTCGGTGCGATCAACCTCGGCCGAACGGATGCCGCCGTCAAACAGCGGCAAGTCGAGTTTCGGCCCGACCGACCAAAAGCGGTTTGGCAGACTGATCAGGTCTTTCGACGTGCTGCTGCTGTAACCGCCACTTAAACTCAGGGACAGATCCGGGTAATACGCCGCTTTCGCCACGCCGATATTGGCGTTGGCGGCGATCACCGAGCGCTCGGCCGAGGCAATGTCCGGGCGGCGTTCCAGCAGCTGCGATGGCAGGCTCAACGGCACCTGCGGCAGGTTCGGAATGGTCTGCGTTTCCGCGATGTTGAAATCCGCCGGGGCCTGCCCGGTTAGCACGGCGATCGCGTTCTCGAATTGCGCGCGCTGCCAGATCAGATCGACCAGATCAGCCTGGGTGCTCTTCAACTGCGTTTGCGCCTGGGCCACCGCGTCCCGCCCGGAAACGCCCGCACGGTACTGGTTCTGGGTCATTTTCAGCGATTTTTCGTAAGCCGCCACTGTCGACTCGAGCAGACGTTTCTGCTGGTCGATCACACGCAATTGCAGGTAGTTCTGCACCAACTCCGACTGCTGGCTGAGGCGCATCGCCGCCAGATCGGCAAAACTTGCCTGGGCACTGGCCTGATCCGCCTCAAGACCGCGCCGCAGCTTGCCCCAGATGTCCGCTTCCCAACTGACGCCCAATTGCGCGTTGTAGGTGTCACGGATACCGCTGGAAGAGCTGCTCAAACTCGAACTGCTGCTGCCGGTGCCCTGACTGGAACGGGTCTTGCCCAGGCTCAGGTCAACATTGGGGTAGAACGCCCCGCGCGCACTGCGCACCAGAGCTTGAGCCTGCCGGTACTGGGCTTCCGATTGCGCAACCGTCTGGTTGGAACTGTTGAGTTTCTCGATCAGCCCGTTGAGTTGCTGGTCGCCGTATAACTCCCACCACGCGCCACGGGCCAGGGAATCGCTCGGATTGGCCTGACGCCAGCCCTCGGCTTCCTTGTATTGAGCAACTTCAGCAGTCTGCGGGCGCTGATAGTCCGGGCCGACGGCGCAGGCACTGAGCAGCGCCACGCACAGCGACAGGCTCAGCAGACGCGAACCGCGAACAGTGGCCAGATTGATAAGCGAACGGTCAGTCATAGCGGAGTTTCCAAAGCGGCGTCAGTACGCACGCCACGCCATTTGTTGAAACGATGGCGCAGCTTGTCGAGATAAAGGTAAACCACAGGTGTGGTGTAAAGCGTCAGCACCTGGCTGAAAATCAGCCCGCCGATAATGGTCAGGCCCAGTGGCTGGCGCATTTCCGCGCCCTCCGCCCGGCTGAGCAACAACGGCAGGGCACCGAGAATCGCTGCCAGCGTGGTCATCAGAATCGGACGCAGCCGTTGCAGGCAAGCACTGCGGATCGACTCCAGCGGAGTCATGCCCTGATGCCGTTCCAGTTGCAGCGCCAGGTCGATCATCAGAATGGCGTTCTTCTTCACCACACCGATCAGCAGGAACAGCCCGAGCAGCGAGATCAGGCTGAACTCGCCGCCGAGCAAATAGATCGACAGCAACGCCCCGACACCGGCCGACGGTAACGTCGAAAGAATGGTCAGTGGGTGAATGTAGCTTTCATACAGCACACCCAGCACCAGATACACCGCCAGCAGTGCTCCGAGGATCATGAACGGCTGACTCTTCTGCGTGGCGGCGAAAGCGTCGGCGGTGCCGGCCATTTTCGCAATCACGTCTTCCGGCAGACCGAGCTTGGCAATCGCTCGCTCGATGGCAGCGCTGCCCTGCTCCACCGTTACGCCTTCGGCCATGTCGAAAGAGATGTCTTCCGAAGCAAACTGGCCTTCGTGGCTGACGCGGTCGTCTTCCAGGCTGTTTTCGTAGTGAGCGATGGTCGACAGCGGAATCCGTGCACCGTCAGCCGTGATCACTTGCACCTGCTTGAGCGTCACCGGGTCCTGGGCGTACTTCGGATTGACCTCCATCACCACCTGGTATTGGTTGAGGCTGTCGTAGATCGTCGAAATCTGCCGCTGGCTGTAAGCGTTGTTCAGCACTGCGGTGACCATGTTCATGTCCACACCCAGGCGTTTGGCCTGATCGCGATCGACAATCAACGTTACCTGCTGCGCGCCCTTGCCTTCACGCGCATCGATCGCCGTCAGCTCGGGCAAGGCCCGCAGCGCGGCAACCACTTTCGGATACCACTCACGCAACTGACCCAGATCACCGCTCTGCAGGATGTAGCTGTATTGCGACGTGGTCTGTTCACGACCGCCGCCGAATTGCAGGTCCTGGTCAGCCATCAGCATCAATTGCGCGCCCGCTACTTTGGGCATTTCCTTGCGCAGACGTTCGATGACTTTCTGCGCCGACAACTGGCGATCCTTGATGGGTTTCAAGCGCACCAGCATGAAGGCGTTGTTTGTGCCGTTGGTGCCGCCGATGAACCCGGCAACACTTTCCACCGCTTCGTCTTTAAGCACGGCGCGGCGGAAAGTCTCCATTTTCGGTTGCATCACGCTGAACGACAGACCGTCGTCACCGCGCACGAAACCAATCAGTTGACCGGTGTCCTGCTGTGGCATGAAGGTTTTTGGCACCACTACGTACAGCGCAACGTTGACCGCGACGGTAATCAGCAGGCTGAGCAAGGTCAGGCGCCGATGGCGCAGCACCCAATCGAGGCTGGTGGCGTACTTGCCGACCATCCAGTCGTTGGTCTTGCGGCTCCAGCGTTGCAGGCGATTTTCCTCGCCCGGGGTGTGCGGCTTGAGCCAGCGGGCGCAGAGCATTGGTGTCAGGGTCAACGAAACCACCAGCGACACGACGATGGCTGCGGCCAGGGTGATGGAAAACTCGCGGAACAGGCTCTCGACAATCCCGCCCATGAACAAAATCGACAGAAACACGGCGACCAGCGAAACGTTCATCGACAGGAGCGTGAAGCCGACTTCCTTGGCCCCGAGGTACGCGGCCTGCATCGGTTTGACGCCTTCGTCGATGTGCCGGGAAATGTTTTCCAGCACCACAATGGCGTCATCCACCACCAGGCCGGTGGCAAGGATCAGCGCCATCAGCGACAGGTTGTTCAGCGAGAAGCCATAGAGGTACATCACCGCAAAGGTGCCGACCAGTGACACCGGCACCGCCAGCGTCGGAATCAGCGACGCGCGGAAGTTACCGAGAAACAGGAACACCACGAGGATCACCAGCGCCACGGCGATCAGCAAAGTCATCTCGGCTTCGTGCAATGTCGCCTTGATCACCGGCGAGCGATCCATGGCCAGATTGAGCTTCACACTGGCCGGCAATACCGCTTGCAGCGCTGGCAGTTGCGCCTTGATTTCGTTGACCGTCTCGATGATGTTGGCACCGGCCTGGCGGTTAATCACCAGCAACACCGCCGCGTCATCATTGAAGAAACCGCTGTTGTAACGGTCCTCGACGCCATCGCTGACCTTGGCCACGTCTTTCAGGCGCAACGCGGCACCGTCGGCGTAATGGATGATCAGCGACTCGTAATCCTTGGCCTTCTCCAGTTGATCGTTGGCCTGAATCTGCCACAGCCGCTGGCCGTCCTCGACCGAGCCCTTGGGCCGGCGCACGTTGGCGTCGGCGATGGTCTTGCGCACATCGTCGAGCGCCACGCCATACTGGTTCAGCGCCTGCGGTTCGAGTTCGATGCGCACGGCCGGCAGCGAGCTGCCGCCGATCTGTACTTCGCCGACACCCTGCACCTGCGACAGGCTCTGGGAAAGAATGGTCGACGCCAAATCGTAGAGCTGACCTTTTTCCAGCACGTCCGAGGTCAGCGACAGCACCATGATCGGTGCCTGCGACGGGTTGACCTTCTTGTAGGTCGGCATGCTGCGCATTCCGCTCGGCAACAAATTGCGCGAGGCGTTGATGGCTGCCTGTACTTCCCGCGCGGCGCCGTTGATGTCGCGGTCGAGGTCGAATTGCAGGATGACCCGCGTCGAACCCTGGCTGGAGCGGCTGCTCATGGTGTTGACGCCAGCAATGGCGCCGAACGAGCGTTCCAGCGGTGTCGCCACGGTGGACGCCATGACCTCGGGACTGGCACCGGGCAGACTCGCCTGCACGACAATGACCGGGAAATCCATTTGCGGCAGCGGCGACACCGGCAACAGACCGAAGCTGACACCACCGAGCAGCATGATCGCCAGGCTCAGCAGCATCGTCGCTACCGGGCGCTTGATGAAAGGACCGGACAGGTTCATTGACCAATATCCCAGGATTCACACTGAACCACTGTGGGAGCGAGCCTGCTCGCGATAGCGGTGTTTCTGTTTACATTGATGTTGCAGGTGCTGGCCTCATCGCGAGCAGGCTCGCTCCCACAAGGGGTTAGCTGTAGGGCTGAAGTCATACCGAGACCTCTTCGGCGTCCGCATTGGTCTTGCCAAAGCGCCGGCCCAGACGATCGAAATACAGGTAGATCACCGGCGTGGTGAACAGCGTCAGCACCTGGCTCACCAACAAACCACCGACCATCACCAGACCCAGCGGTTGGCGCAGTTCAGCGCCGGAACCGGTGGCGAGCATCAATGGCACAGCGCCAAACAAGGCCGCCAGCGTTGTCATCAGAATCGGTCGGAAACGCAGCAGCGCCGCCTGATAAATCGCCTCCTCCGGCGCCATGCCCTGGTTGCGTTCGGCATCGAGGGCAAAGTCGATCATCATGATCGCGTTCTTCTTGACGATACCAATCAACAGAATGATGCCGATGATCGCGATCATGCCCAGGTCGTTGCCGCTGAGCAGCAATGCCAACAACGCGCCGACCGCCGCCGACGGCAATGTCGAAAGTATGGTGATCGGGTGGATGTAACTCTCGTAAAGCACACCCAGCACGATGTACATGGTCACTACCGCCGCCAGAATCAGCAGCAAAGTGCTCGAGAGCGAAGCCTGAAACGCTTCCGCCGCGCCCTGGAACTGGGTCTGCACGCCCACCGGCATGCCGATGTCTTTCTGAACCTGCTCGATCACGTCGACCGCATGCCCCAGCGCCACGCCGGGCGCGAGGTTGAACGACATCATCACTGCCGGAAACTGGCCGATGTGGGTAATCGCCAGTTGCGCCTGACGTTCCTCGACATGGGCAAGACTCGATAACCGTACCTGCGCGCCGTCGGTGGTCTTGACGTGAATCTGATCCAGCGCCTGCGGGCCGATTTTCTCCCCGGCCTGTGCCTGCAGCACCACGCGGTACTGACTGGCCTGGGTGTAAATGGTCGAGATCTGCCGTTGCCCGAAGGCGTCGTACAAAGCGTCAGTGATATTCGCTACCGAAACGCCGAGGCGCGAGGCGGCATCACGGTCGATCACCAGATAGACCTGCAAGCCCTTGTCCTGCAAGTCGCTGGCAACATCGGTCAGCTCCGGGCGTTGCGCCAACGCTTCGACAAGACGACTGCTCCATTGGCTGAGCAGTTCAGAGTCCGGCGAGGACATGCTGAACTGGTATTGCGTGCGGCTGACACGGTCTTCGATGGTCAAGTCCTGCACCGGCTGCATGAACAGACGAATACCGACCAGTTTGTCCAGTTGCGGTTGCAGGCGTGCGATCACTTCAGTGGCAGTCAGCTCTCGCTGCCCGTGAGGTTTGAGGTTGATCAGCAAGCGCCCGCTGTTGAGCGTGGCGTTGTCGCCGTCGACACCAATGTAGGACGACAGGCTTTGTACTGCCGGGTCTTCGAGAATGATTTTCGCCAGCGCCTGCTGCCGCTCGCCCATCGCCGCGAAGGAAATCGACTGCGGTGCCTCGGAAATACCCTGAATGACCCCGGTGTCCTGTACCGGGAAGAAACCCTTCGGCACCACCATATAAAGGAACACGGTCAACGCCAGTGTGCCGATGGCCACCATCAAGGTCAGCGGCTGATGCTTGAGCACCCACTGCAATTTGCGCCCATAGGCCGCAATCATCCAGTCGATCACCGCGCCACTGGCCCGATAGAAACGGCCTTGCTCATGTTCTTCCGGCTCACGCTTGAGCAAGCGCGCGCACATCATTGGCGTCAGGGTCAGCGAGACGACAAGCGAAATCAGGATTGCTACCGCCAAAGTGATGGCGAACTCGCGGAACAGCCGCCCGACCACGTCAGCCATGAACAGCAGCGGTATCAGTACCGCAATCAGCGACAGGGTCAGGGAAATCAGGGTAAAACCAATCTGTTTGGCGCCCTTGAGCGCCGCCTGCATCGGACTATCGCCCTCTTCGATAAAGCGCGCGATGTTTTCCAGCATCACGATCGCATCGTCGACCACGAAACCCGTGGCGATAGTCAACGCCATCAGGGTCAGGTTGTTGACCGAAAACCCGGCCAGATACATCACGCCGAAGGTACCAATCAGCGACAGTGGCACCGCCACCGACGGAATGATCGTCGCACTGGCGCGACGCAGGAAAAGGAACGTCACCATCACCACCAGCGCGATGGCGATCAGCAGTTCATGTTGCACGTCGGTAACCGAGGCGCGGATGGTTTGAGTACGGTCAGTCAGCACCGTCACTTCGAGACCGGCCGGCAGGTTGTCGGTGATGCTCGGCAGCAAAGCCTTGATCCGGTCGACCACTTCAATCACGTTTGCGCCCGGCTGACGCTGGATGTTCAGCAAAACCGCCTGATTCAGGTTAGCCCACGCGGCCAGACGCTCGTTTTCCGCACCATCGACGATTTCCGCAACGTCCTTGAGCCGCAGCGGCGCGCCATTCTTGTAGGCGAGGATCAGGTTGGCGTAATCCTTGGGCGAGGTCAGTTGATCATTGGCATCGAGCATCGACACCCGGGTCGGGCCGTCAAAGTTACCTTTCGGCTGGTTGACGTTGGATGCACTGATCAGCGTGCGCACGTCCGACAGGTTCAGGCTGTTGGCGGCCAGGGCTTCCGGGTTGACCTTGATCCGCACGGCCTGCCGCTGGCCGCCGGCAATACTGACCATGCCGACGCCGCTGATCTGGGCGATTTTTTGCGCCATGCGCGTATCGACCAGGTCATTGAGTTTGGGCAGGAGCATGGTTTTCGAGGTAATGGCCAGGGTCAGCACCGGGGTGTCGGCCGGGTTGACCTTGTTGTACACCGGCGGCGCCGGCAAGTCGGTCGGCAGCAGATTGGTTGCCGCATTGATCGCCGCTTGCACCTGTTGTTCGGCGACATCCATGTTGATGTCGAGGCTGAAACGCAGGGTCAGCACCGAAGCGCCACCGGAGCTGGTCGAAGCCATCTGCGTCAGCCCCGGCATCTGCCCGAACTGACGCTCGAGCGGCGCGGTGACGGCGCTGGTCATCACGTCCGGGCTTGCGCCGGGATACAGGGTCATGACGCGAATGGTCGGGTAATCGACCTGCGGCAGCGCCGAGACCGGCAGCAAGCGATAAGCGATCAGGCCGGCCAGAACAATGGCCAGCATGCTCAGGGTAGTGGCTACCGGACGGAGGATGAACAGCCGCGAAATGTTCATGCGCCCTTCTTGGCCTTGTCGGTGACAGCAGTGTCAGTCGGGGTCGCGGCGGATTTACCTTGCAGGTGTTCGGTCGGCGTGGTCGGCACCTGATTGCTGTCATTGACCACCTCCACTTCGCTGCCTTCCTTGAGGCGATCGGTGCCTTCCAGTACCACGCGATCGCCGGCGGCCAGGCCTTCGGTGATCACGGTGTTCTCACCGTCACTGGCGCCGATTTTCAGTTGTCGGATGGTGACTTTCTTGTCGCCGTCCAGCGCGTAGACGAAGGTGCCGTTGGTGCCGAACTGAATGGCCGCCGACGGTGCCAGCACTACGCCTTTCAGCGTATCAGCCAGCAAGTGCACGTTGACGAACTGATTGGGGAACAGCGATTGATCGCGGTTATCGTAACGCGCCTTGAACTTCAGGGTGCCAGTGGCGACGTCGATCTGGTTATCGAGGCTTTGCAACACGCCGGTGGCTTGCAGTTTGGCATCGCCGCGATCCCACGCTTCGGCGGGCAGTTTGGCGCCGCTGCGGTAGCGGGCAAGCACGGTTTCAAGGCTGTTTTCCGGCAGTGTGAAGGCGACGCTGATCGGTTGGGTCTGAGTAATCACGGCGAGGAATGTGGTGTCGTTGGCCGCCACGAGGTTACCGACGTCGACCTGACGCAAGCCGACACGACCGGCAATCGGCGCGCGGATTTTGGTGAATTCCAGATTGAGCTTGGCGTCGTTGACCGCTGCCTGATTGGTCTTGACCGTGCCCAGATACTGGCCGACCAGCGCTTCGGCGGTGTCCAGAGTCTGTTTGGCGATGCTGTCCTCTTTGAACAGACCGCGGTAACGCTCAACGTCGACCTGAGCATTTTTCAGCTGTGCCTGGTTCTGCAGCAAGGTGCCTTCAGCCTGCAGCAAGGCATTCTGATAAGGACGCGGATCGATCTCTGCCAGCAAATCCCCGGCCTTGACCATCTGCCCTTCTTCGAAATTGATCTTCACCAACTCGCCGCCAACCCGGCTGCGTACGTTGATGGTATTGAGCGCCGTCACCGTACCCAGTGCCTTGTAATACAGCGGGAAGTCCCCTGTCACCGCCGGCGCGACCCGCACCGGAATCGGCCCGGTGCCACCACCGAAGCCCGGCCGCATCATCCCCGAACGCCCGGTATGCCCGGCCGCCTTGTCAGCGCCCTCTTTGTGGGCCGAACCGGTGGGCCAGAATTTCCAGCACAGGACGGCGATAACCAACAAGACAAGCAGGCTGATCAGCCAGCGACGGGAGTTGCGTGGGGACGATTGCATGGATTGATTAACCATTGGGCGCGTGGGCTTCTTTTTACGGGAGGCTGAACGATAAGCACTGACGAGACTTAAGCAAAGCAGCTTTACCGGCTATTTACTTTCAACTTACGTTTCAAGGTGTGTGGCAAAGCACTGATACACAAATGAAAACGGCCTGGACAAGGCCAGGCCGTTAACAATTGTAAAGCGCTTGTTTCAGAACACTTATTTCAACACAGCCAGTGCCGCGTCGTAGTTCGGCTCTTCAGCGATTTCCTTGACCAGTTCGCTGTGCAGGACGTTGTCGTTTTCGTCCAGAACTACCACAGCACGGGCGGTCAGGCCTTTCAGCGGGCCGTCAGCGATGGCTACGCCGTAGTTTTCGATGAACTCGGCACCGCGCAGGGTCGACAGGTTCTGGACGTTTTCCAGACCTTCGGCGCCGCAGAAACGCGCTTGGGCGAACGGCAGGTCAGCCGAGATGCACAGCACCACGGTGTTGGCCACGTCGTTGGCCTGAGCATTGAACTTGCGCACGGAGGTGGCGCAGGTCGGAGTATCGACGCTTGGGAAGATGTTCAGCACTTTGCGCTTGCCGGCAAAGTCTTTCAGGGTGACGTCGGACAGATTGCCGGCAACCAGGGAAAAGGCTGGCGCCTTGGAACCGGCTTGTGGCAACTGGCCGTTGACTTGAACCGGGTTGCCTTTGAGGGTGACTTGAGCCATGACTTGAGTCCTTCTGAACGTTGTTTTAGAAAATCACGCAAGGGCCGAAGTTAACCACGAAATTGTTCGACAACCTATGCCTGAACCGAAATTGTCATGAACAACCACCCCAAACTGCATACAACTCAAGCCCCCTGTAGGAGCTGCCGAAGGCTGCGATCTTTTGATCTTGATCTTGAAAAACAGGATCAAAAGATCGCAGCCTTCGGCAGCTCCTACAGGCTTGTTGCGTATTTTTTAACGCCTCTGTCGATTCATTCCACGATCGTTCGACTAAGCAATGAATCCCTCACACTCTCTGGAGTAACCGCCATGCGATTCATGATCTTTGTCAAAGCAAGCGCCGATTCCGAAGCCGGCATCATGCCTAGCGAACAATTGATTACCGAAATGGGCAATTTCAACGAAGAACTGGCCAAGGCCGGCATTCTGGTCGATTGCGATGGCCTCCATCCAAGCAGCAAAGGCGCCCGTGTTCGCTTCTCCGGCGAAAAGCGCACAGTCATCGACGGCCCCTTTATAGAGACCAAGGAGTTGGTCGCCGGCTATTGGATCTGGGAAGTGAAATCGAAAGAAGAAGCCATCGAATGGGTCAAACGCTGCCCCAACCCAATGCCGGGCAGCGACTCGGACATCGAGATCCGGCAGATATTCTCTGCCGAGGACTTCGGCGAACAGTTCACACCTGAATTGCGCGAGCAGGAAGAGCGCATCCGCGACCAAGCGAAGAAATCCTGACCCATCCCACGCGTGGAATGCGATCAACCTGTGGGAGCGGGTTTGCTCGCTCCCACAGGGGACTGGTTCTGACCCACCAAAAACTTGCAGTCTCCGACGGCCTTTACAAAAGGTGAAAGAGTTAAACCACCTGAATCTCTGAAACTTGCATTGCGTCGGGGCCTTTGATTACCACGAATTGAACCCTGTCGCCTTCTTTAAGTTTAAGCGTTTTGAATCCATCCGATTTGATCGCAGAGAAAGGCGCGAATAGATCCGGGCCACCGCCATCTGGAGTGATAAACACATACTCCTTCGCATCGTTAACCCACCTCACAACTCCTCTTACCATAGTCATGATTGCCACCCTTTCGCTCATCTTCGCGCAAGTCGATAATCCTGCGCGGCACCCCACCATCAAACGCCCATCCCCCCACCCCGACAACTGTCAAACCTGACAGGGTGTAAATATCCACAGTCCCTCCGTAGGAGCTGCCGCAGGCTGCGATCTTTTGACCTGGCTCTACAAAAACAGGATCAAAAGATCGCAGCCTGCGACAGCTTTTACAAAAGCTGAAAGCGTTATATCGCCTTAATATTGGAAGCTTGCAGTCCTTTAGGGCCTTGTTTCTCCTCGAAGGAAACCTTTTGGCCTTCTTGAAGCGATTTGAAACCATCGGATCGCACCTCAGAGAAATGCGCAAATAGATCCGCGCTTCCGTCATCTGGAGTGATAAACCCAAACCCTTTTGCATCGTTAAACCACTTCACCGTCCCTGTTTGCGCTGCCATGGTTGCCATCCTTTCGCTGATCTTCGCGCAAGCCATTAATCCTGCGCGTTACCCCACCATCAAACGCCCATTTCCCCACCTCGACAACTGTCAGACCTGACAGGGTGTAAATATCCACAGTTCCCCAGTAGGAGCTGCCGCAGGCTGCGATCTTTTGACTTGGCTCTACAAAAACAGGATCAAAAGATCACAGCCTTCGGCAGCTCCTACAAAAGCGAGATATTCATATCGGTCGGATATTTATGGCGCGGGGTTCTTTGCCATCATTTTTTACTTCATACGAAACCTTCAAATTTTCAGCAATCGATGTAGATGTAAAAGCCTCGGGTATGAAACCGGTGGAATGCGCATATAAGTCCTTACCCCCATCATCCTGAGCGATAAATCCAAACCCTTTGGTATCGTTAAAAAATTTTATCTTTCCTGTTGCCATGATTGCCTTCCTTTCGCTCATTTTCGCGCAAGCCATTAATCCTGCGCGTTACCCCACCATCAAACGCCCATCCCCCCACCTCGACAACTGTCAGACCTGACAGGGTGTAAATATCCACAGTCCCTCTGTAGGAGCTGCCGCAGGCTGCGATCTTTTGACTTGGCTCTACAAAAACAGGAGCAAAAGATCGCAGCCTTCACAGTTCCTGCGAAAAGCGGGAATGCTCAGCACACTTTCCCGTGAACTCGCACACAAAACCAAAGAATTAATCCATTCGACTGGCTAACTCCGAATTTGCTGCTAGCGTCATTCAGACGTGTCCTACAGGGTTGATAAGAAAGGGATTACGCCGTCAACGGCCGCCAAGTGCCGAGTTATCCAATCAGCCACCAGGGAATCGGGGAATGGTTTTGAATCAATGGGGATGCTGCGCCTTGCTGTTGGCGAGTTCGCTGACGCCCGTAGGTTGTGCCTGGGCGAATAACGCCGAGGAAGCCAACAAGAGCAACAACCCGCTGAACCTGGCGCCCGGCGCCAACCTTCAGGACTACTACACACCCAAGCTCTACGACACCAATGTCCATACCAACGACGCCCTGTTGCGCGGCACCTTGCCGATTGCGCCGAACGACTTCATTGGTGTGCCGCAATTGCTCCGCGCAACCATGCCGGTCAGCACCCGCCCCGACCCGCACGGCGGTTATAGCAGCGGCATCGGCGATCTCAATCTGTTCGATATCTTCCTGCTCAAGACCGATGGCGTGCAGTTGGGCATCGGCCCGCAAATCACCGCACCCACGGCTGCCGAGGACGAACTGGGCACCGGTAAATGGCAGGCCGGCCTTGCCGCGATAGCGATTGACTCTTCACCGCGCGGGCTGCTTGGCGCACTGGTGCAGTACCAGAGTTCGTTCGCCGGCGATCATGATCGGCCCCACGTCGAAACGGCGACGATGCAGCCCTTCATCATCCATAACCTGGAAAAAGGCTGGTACCTGCGCTCCACCGGCACCTGGACGTTCGATCTGAAAAACGACACCCACTACATCCCGATCGGCCTCGGCGCAGGCAAGGTGTGGAAATCCGGCAGCAACATTCTCAACGCCTTTGTCGAGCCGCAATGGACGGTCGAACGCAAAGGCGAGGGACTGCCGCAATTCACCCTGTTCGCCGGTATCAACGTGACATTTGGCAAGTAGGTAAAACGCCATGAGAAGAGCTATCAAAATCGCCGGTTACAGCTTGATGACAATGTTCGCCAGTTGCGGTGTTGGCGCCCAGGATTTCAGCGCCAGCCCCGACGAGGCCCGCGCCATTGCCAAGGAAGCCTACCTATATGGGTTTCCGGTGGTGGAGATGTACAAGACCCTCTACACCCAGGCCGTCGACACTAAAAGCCCGAACTACAAGGCACCGTTCAATCAGATCGGCAACACCGCCAAGGCCTTCACTGCCAAGGACACCGCATTCGTCACACCGAACGCCGACACGCCCTACTCGTTCGTCTGGATGGACCTGCGTGCCGAACCGTTGATCCTGACCCTGCCAGCCATTGAGGAGCACCGCTATTACTCGGTGCAACTGATCGATGCCTACACGCAGAACTTCGCCTATCTGGGCACCCGCAGCACCGGTAACAATGGCGGTCACTTCATGATCGCCGGGCCGGACTGGTAGGGTCAGCAACCGGTCAATATCGACCGACTGGTGCGCAGCGAAAGCAACATCGCCTATGCGCTTTACCGCACACAGCTGTTCGATGAAAAGGATCTGGCCAAGGTCAAGCAGATTCAGAAGGGCTACAAGGTCGAAACGCTCAGCCATTATTTGAAACAGAAAGCCCCGCCCCCGCACCGAAGGTCAGTTGGCCGAAACCGACGCCAACCATGAGCGAAACCGCGGATCTGTTTCGCTACTTGAACTTCATGCTCGCCTTCACGCCACCGCAGGATGTCGAGAAAGACCTGCTCGCGCGCTTCGCCAAAATTGGTATTGGTGCGGGTCAGCCGTTCGATCTGAAACAGTTCAGCGCCGAGCAACGCAAAGCGCTCGAGGATGGCATCAGCGATGCCAAGGCCGAGTTTGCCGCGTTCAAGAAAGACAAGGTTGATACCCACGAAGTCAGCAGTGGCGATCTGTTTGGCACCCGCGATCGCCTCAAGGGCAATTACCTGTATCGCTATGCCGGCGCCAACATGGGCATCTTCGGCAACTCCGCCGAGGAGGCGAATTACATCGGTTACTTCGTCGACAAGGATGGCCAACCGGTCGACGCCGCGAAACACGACTACACCCTGCATTTCGACAAGGGTGCCCTGCCCCCTGCCGACGCG
Organism: Pseudomonas sp. TH08; assembly: GCF_016651275.1. Classification (NCBI taxonomy): domain Bacteria; kingdom Pseudomonadati; phylum Pseudomonadota; class Gammaproteobacteria; order Pseudomonadales; family Pseudomonadaceae; genus Pseudomonas; species Pseudomonas sp. TH08. The sequence goes on from NZ_JAEKEE010000004.1 coordinate 494,455, forward strand.
TTCTGGTCGCTGACCATGTACGACGGCAAAAACAAATTGCTCGTGGCCAACCCGCTCAACCGCTACCTGATCAACTCGCGGATGTTGCCGGATCTGAAGCTCGACGCCGACGGTGGCCTGACCCTCTACGTGCAACACAAGAATCCGGGCAAGGACAAACAGGCTAACTGGCTGCCGGCGCCAAACGGGCCGTTCTACGGGGTGCTGCGTCTGTACCTGCCCAAACCGGAAGTGGCCAGCGGCGAGTGGAAGATGCCGTTGTTGACGCCCGTGATCGCTAAACCATGAGAATCCAATCGACAAATCGCTGGAGCACTGAGATGGGCCCGAAGACATCCAAAAAAGCCGCATTGACAGCGCTTGGCCTGACCATGGCGCCACTGTTGAGCGTTGCGGACAACGCGCGCGACTGGCAAAACCTGCCCACCGATCTGAACATGGTGTTTGGTTATTACAACCGTATCGATACCAACACGCCGATCGATACGGCGCTGCCGATCGACGGCTTGTCCCTCGACGCCAACCTGTACATCGCCCGATTTGCCCGATCGTTTGCAATTGACGGGCGCAACAGCGCGATCCAGATCTTGCAACCCTATGCCGATATTTCGGCGTCCTTCGACAATGCGCAGTTTTTCAACGGTACCAAACACAATGGCGGTATGGCCGATACCCAGGTGGTGCTGGTGCATAACATTTTTGGCGGCCCGGCGCTAACCAAGGAAGAGTTCGCCAACTGGACGCCGGAGACGTTCCTCACCGGCGCACTTTGGGTAACCGCGCCTACAGGCGATTACGACAAGGACCGGATCATCAACATCGGCTCGAATCGTTGGGCATTCAAACCGGAGGTTGCCTTTGGTACCCCGATTGGCCCTACCTGGCTCGAATTCAATACCTATGTGTCGTTGTACGGTGACAACGACGACTATCACGGTGACGGCAAGCTCGAACAGAAAGCGCTTTATGCCGTTGAGGGTCACTACAGCTACACCATCAACCGCGCTTTATGGGCCTCACTCGATGCGACGTACAGTCGTGGCGGCGAAACAAAAATCAACGGCGACTGGCAAGACAACAAACAGGAAAACGGCCTGCTGGGCGCCACTGTCGGCTTCATGCTGTCACCTCAGTTTGGTGGGCTGATCGCCTACTCGGACACGGTCTCCGAACGCACCGGTTCACCGGATGTAAACACTTGGACGTTACGTCTGCAGTACGCCTGGTAGCGGAGCCGTATCACCATGACGACTGCATGGAAGCGACCCGGCCTGGCCCTGTGCACCGCAATGTTCAGTGGCCTCGCCTACTCGGCGGGCAACTTGCCGACCCTCGACAACACACCGCCGCCCAGCGCCGGCAAGGGCGACCCCGAAACCTGCCACCGCCTGCAACAGGACTTCGACATCGACCTGAAAAAAGTAGTGGCTGCCGGTTGCGACCCATCCACCGAACAGATCGCCAAGTTGATGGACAACCCGGTCGGCAACCTCGTGCTGCTGTTCAACCAATACGACTACACCGCGCTCAAAGGCCCGAACAGCAACGGCACACGGATGCTCGGCAAGTACAGTTTCATGCCGACCTTCCCGATCTCCCTCGGGGAAGACTGGAACCTGATCAACCGCTTGCCGATCAGCTACGTCAGCGCCCCGGTCAACCGCAAGGCCGGCAATCTGATCGGCATGGGCCCGAACGAGTTGCTGCACGATCGCGGCGACTTCGCCTCGGTTATTCAGGATCCGTTCGACCGCACCAGCGGTTTCGGCGATCTGGCCTATGTCGGCGTGTTCTCGCCCAAGGAGCCGATCCGCTTCGACGGCGGCGGCAAACTGGTCTGGGGCGTCGGCCCGACGGCGATGTTTCCCACCGCTGAAGAAGACGTGCTCGGCACCGGCAAATATTCGCTGGGCCCGGCGTTCGTCGCCGCTTACCTCGGCCCGGACTGGACGCTCGGCGTGTTTCCGCAGCACTGGTGGTCCGTCGGCGGCGACAGCAAACGCAAGGACGTCAGCCTGACCAACGTGCAGTACTTCATTCAACGGGCGATTCCAGGGCCGGAACAATGGCGGATCGGTATGACGCCCAACGTCACCGTCAACTGGAAAGCCGACGGCGGCAACAAGGTCACCTTCCCGATCGGCATTGGTGCCGGGCGGATTTTCAACTTCGGCAAATTACCGGTGCGCATCTCCGGCGAAATCCAGTACTCGGCGATCCACCCTGACGACCTGATCAGTAGCCGCTGGAATTTCCGGCTGTCGTTCATTCCGGTCATTCCGACGTTCATGTTTTGAGAAGGAAGCACACGCCATGACAGCACTCAGCGACCTTAATGCCCTGCAAGCAAGCATTGCCGAATCGGTGCTCGGCCAGGATCAGGTGATCCGGCAGATCCTCCTCGGCCTGCTGGCCAACGGGCATTTGCTGCTGGAGAGCCTGCCGGGGTTGGCCAAGACTCGCACGGTCAAGGCATTGGCCAAACACCTCGACGCGAAGATGAGTCGCATCCAGTTCACGCCGGATCTTTTGCCCTCGGACATAACCGGTGCCGAGGTCCTGCATCAGGTTGCGGGCCAGAACGAAATCCGCTTCCAGCAGGGCCCGCTGTTCGGCAACCTGATCCTCGCCGACGAGATCAACCGAGCGCCCGCAAAAGTGCAGGCAGCGCTGCTCGAAGCCATGGAAGAGCGGCAGATCACCGTGGCTGGCAACAGTCATCCGCTGCCGGAACTGTTCATCGTCGTCGCCACGCAAAACCCGATCGAGCAGGAAGGTACTTATCCGTTGCCGGAAGCGCAGATGGACCGCTTCCTGATGAAAGTCCTGCTCGATTATCCGAGCGCCGACAACGAAGGCCAGGTCCTGCGATTGTTGCGCGCCGAGGAGTTCGCCCAAGGCGCCAACACCGCGCCAACCAAGGGTTTCAGCCTGTCGCAGGAGGTGATTTTCGCTGCGCGCAAGGAAGTCAGTGCGGTGCATGTATCGCCGGCCATCGACACCTATCTGATCGACCTGATCAACGCCACCCGCCACCCCGCCGATTACGACGAAGACCTTGGCCGCTGGATCAGCATTGGCGCGAGTCCGCGGGGCGGCATCGGTCTGGATCGCTGCGCGCGCGCCGATGCGTGGTTGCAGGGTCAGGATTTTGTTTCGCCGGACAACGTCCGCGCCGTGGTGCATCCGGTACTGCGGCATCGCCTGCAATTGAGCTATGACGCGGTGGCTGATGGCGTGACGGCCGACCAGGTGCTCGACCGGATTCTCGACAAAGTGGCGATTCCGGCCTGAGGTTGCATATGAACAGCACGGATGGCCTGGTTTACGTCTCTCTCGCGCAATTGATGGCGCTGGAGTTCAAGGCCCGTGACCTGAGCTTTCTCGCCCGCCAACCGCAGGGCAGCATCCTCGCCGGCAACCATGCCTCGCGCCTGCGTGGCCGTGGTCTGAACTTCGATGAGCTACGCCGTTATCAGCCGGGCGACGATCTGCGTCACCTCGACTGGCGCGCCTCGCTGCGCACCGGCAAACCGGTGGTGCGCACCTTCACCGAAGAGCGCGATCGCCCGGCGCTGATTGTGGTTGATCAACGCATGTCGATGTTTTTTGGCTCGCAACGCAGCTTCAAGTCCGCACTTGCCGCCGAGTTGGGCGCACTGGCGGCGTGGATGGTGTTCAACGCCGGTGACCGGGTGGGGGGCCTGGTGTTCAATGATCAACGCATCGACAGCGTCGCGCCATTGCGCAGCCGCAAGCGGGTTGAGGCGTTGCTCAGCCGCATCGCCGAACAGAATCAAGCGCTGAACGCCGCCAACCCCGATGCCGAAGACGAAGATCAGCTGGATAAGGCCTTGCAGCGCTGCCTGGCATTGGCCGGCCATGATCATCTGATCTGCATCGTCAGCGACTTTGCCGGCGCCGCAGAGCGCACCTTGCAATTGATGCGGCAACTGCGCGCGCACAACGATGTGATCGCTCTGCAAGTCTATGATCCGCTGGCGTTGAAACTGCCGAGCAATGGCCGGTTACTGGTGACTCAAGGGCAATTGCAGGTAGAACTGGCGGTTGAAAAACGCAGCGTGCATCAGCCGTTGGGCGATTACCTTGGCGGCCGACTCAAGGACGTCGCCACCCTGCTGCGCCGCAGCCGTGTGCCGCTGATGATGTTCAGCACCGCCGAAGAAGCACACACGCAATTGCGTGCCGAACTTGGCAAAAACGGAGCGCGACGTTGAATCCGAACGTCCCGAGCATCGAACAACTCAAGGAGTTGGGCCTGCCCGCGCCGGTCAGCTATGCGCCGCAGACGTGGGGCTGGTGGGTGTTGCTCGCGGTTTTGATCTTGTTGGCGCTGGTTGTCTGCGTACGCCGCCATTTGCAATGGCGCCGCGATCAGTATCGCCGCGAAGGCCTGGCCCGGTTGGCGCAACTGCGTGATCGCAGTGATGACCTCAGCGCATTGCGCGAGCTGCCAGAGCTACTGAAACGCGTGGCCCTCTCGATGCCCACACAATCCCCGAGCTGGAACCCGATCAATGTGGGAGCGAGCCTGCTCGCGAAGAGGCCGGCACATTCAACATCTGTATTGTCTGGCACAGCGCTTTCGCGAGCAGGCTCGCTCCCACAGGGGGCGGCGGCGTTGGGGGGACTGGATTGGCAAGACTTTTTACAGCGGTATAGCAAGAAGCCGCTCCCGGCGGACTTCAGCGAGCAACTCGCCCAGTTGGCCTACGCCGCCGACGACTCCTTGCGCGCCCTCCCCGCCGAGCAACGCCTGGCGCTGTTCGACACCTGCCAATACTGGGTGGAGCATCATCATGTGGCAGCTTGATTACCCATGGCTGTTGCTCCTGCTGCCATTGCCCTGGCTGGCTTACCACTACCTGCCCGCTTACAACGAAGCTCGCAGTGCCGTGCGCGTGCCGTTTTTCGGCGCCATGAGTCGCGCGGTCGGTGAAGCACCGGCCAACGCCGGCACTCGCCGCAATGCCTGGCAAGTGCTGCTTAATCTTTTGGTCTGGGCACTGATTCTGCTGGCTGCGGCGCGCCCGGTGTTCGTCGAAAAACCCATCGAACGCCAGCAACCGGTGCGCGACCTGATGCTCGCCATCGATATCTCGCAATCGATGGAAACCGAAGATTTCACCAACGCCAGCGGCCAGAAAATCAATCGTCTGGCAGCGGTAAAAGAGGTCGTGCAAGGCTTCATCGATAAGCGCAAGGATGATCGTCTCGGCCTGATCGTGTTCGGCAGTGGCGCTTATCCGCAGGCACCGCTGACCCTCGATCACGCGAGCCTCTCGCTGTTGTTGGCTGACACCGGCATCGGTATGGCCGGCCCCAATACCGCCATCGGCGACGCCATCGGCCTGAGTCTGAAGCTGCTCGATCAGGCCCACGAACAGGAAAAAGTGCTGATCCTGCTCACCGACGGCAACGACACCAGCAGCGCGATCACCCCGGATCACGCCGCGCAAATGGCGGCCAACAAAAGCGTGGTGATTCACACCATCGGCATTGGCGATCCGAGCGCTTCCGGCGAAGCCAAGGTCAATCTGCCGGGCCTTGAGCAAATCGCCAAAACTACGGGGGGCCAGTTCTTCCGCGCCGAAGACCGCACCGCGCTGGATCAGGTCTACAGCACCCTCGACCGCCTCACTCCGCATCAGGTGAAAACCCTCAGTCATCAACCGCAACGGGAGTTGTTCTACTGGCCACTGGGCGCGGCGATCGTGTTGTTGGCGCTGTATCACCTCGGCGCGATGTTGCACCTGCGGTTGTCTTTCGCCCACCAGCGGCAGGAGGCCTGAGATGGAGATCAATCTCGGCGACTTGCATTTCCTGCGCCCGCTATGGTTGCTGGTAGCGCTGCTCGGCGCACTGCTGCCGCTGATCTGGCGTCACAGCCGTAACCTGCGACAGCGACTGCGCGGCAACATTGCCGAACACCTGCTGCCACACTTGTTGGTCACGCCACAGGATCACCACCGCCTGCGTCCGGTGCATCTGTTGTGCGCGGTGTTGATACTCGGCGCCATTGCGGCGGCCGGGCCGACCTGGGAACAGGATCGTCCGGACTTCCTCGAAAATCGTGCGCCGCTGATCGTCGCCGTCGATCTGTCGCCGTCGATGGATGCCAATGATGTGCAACCGACACGCCTGGAAGCGGCCAAACACAAGCTGCACGACCTGATCCAGCGCCGTGCTGGCGCCCGCACGGCGCTGATCGCTTACGCTGGCAGTGCGCATCTGGTGTTGCCGCCCACCGATGACCCGGCGCTGCTCGACACCTTTATCCAGGCCTTGGGCACCGGGCTGATCGACAAACCGGGCAAGGACGTCGGCGCCGTGATCGATCAGGCCAAACGCCTGCTCAGTGCTGAAAAGACTCCTGGCAGCCTGTTGCTGATCACCGACGGCGCCGACACCGCGCAACTCGCAGGCCTCGACAAACAGCTGAGCGGCAGCCAGTTGCAAGTCCTGGTACTGGCGGTTGGCAGTGCGGACGGCGGGATCCTTCACGATACCAATGGCCAGCCACGCACTGATGCCAATGGACGCCCGGCGCTGGGCAGTTTTGATCAGGCCGCCCTCAAGCAACTGGCTTCGGCGCTGGACGCGCCGCTCGGCAGCCTGACGCTTAATGACGATGATCTGGACTGGGTCGAACTGCACGCGCAACAGCACTTCCAGAGCGCCAGCGCCGAACAGCGCGAACTGCACTGGAAAGACGCCGGATATTGGCTGTGTTGGCCGTTGTTGCTGTTGGCGCTTTTCAGCGTTCGCAAAGGCTGGAGTGTGAATTGGATGCCGGCGCTGGCGCTTGCCGTGGGACTCGGCTGGCCGGCCGCACCGGCGCAGGCTAACGCGTTGACCGATGCGTTTTTCACTCGCGATCAGCAAGGGCGCTGGGCTGTCGAGCATGAGCATTGGCCGCAAGCTGCTGCGCTGTTTGTCGACCCTTACTGGAAAGGCGTCGCGGCCTATCACGCTGCCGATTACGACTTGGCATTGGCGACGTTTGCCCGACTGGACACACCGCAGGCGTACTTCTATCTAGGCAATATTTACGTGCGCCGCTTCAAGTTTGATGAAGCGATTGCTGCCTATGAGCAGGCGTTGAAACTGCAACCGCAGTTCCCCGAAGCGACGGCCAATCTGGCCTTGGCGCAGGCATTGCTCAAAGACACCGACAGCGCCGAGAAAAATGCGCCTGAGACCAAGCCGGACGAGGTGAAATTCGACAAGGCCCCGGGCAAGGGGCAGAGCAAAGCGGTCGAAACCGAGCAGGCGACGTCGGATGCGTTGTGGTTGCAGAACCTCACGACCTCCCCGGCGAAATTCCTCAAGCAGAAGTTCAGCTTGCAGGATCAATCGGGGGCCAAGCCATGAACCGGATTGAAGCATTCGCGAGCAGGCTCGCTCCCACAGAGGAGCTTCGGCGTATACAAAACCAATGTAGGAGTGAGCCTGCTCGCGATGGCGGCAACCCAGTCACCCAAAAACTCTGCATCCTGTTGTTGGTCAGCCTGCTCAGCCTCAATGCCTTTGCAGCCGAACCCCAACTCAAAGTCCAGGCCCACCTGCAACCCGCTGACGGCGCCATGGTTGGTGGTCTGGTCGAGTTGCAAGTCGACGTTCTTACCGACACCTGGTTCACCCGTGCCGCCACCCTGCCTGACCTCAAGCTCGACGGCGCACTGGTCATGCCGCCGGACAGTCAGGCGCAGCACCTCAACCAGACCATCGATGGTCAAGCCTTCAACGGCATGCGTTACAGCTACCTGATCACCCCAAATGTCGCGCAACGCTACGACATCCCGGCGCTGACCGTGCGCGCCACACCCGCGCAGGCGACCAGCGAAATCAACGCTCAGACCGCACCTTTGCAATTCAGCGCCGCCCAGCCGCCCGGTTTCAAGCCCGGTGATGTGCCGTTGGTGGCAACCGCAGTGCGCCTCGGCCAAACCATCATCAACTCGGCCACGCCGCTGAAAGTGGGTGACAGCATCACTCGGCAACTGACCTTGCAAGCCGACGGCACATTGGCGATGGCCCTGCCGACACCGACCCTGGGCGATGTCGCCGGCCTCAGCCGTTATGCAAAAACACCGCAGGTCACCACGCTCGATGACGGGCGCGGCGACATCCTCGGTGGTCAGCGTATCGACAGCGTGACCTACCGCATCGACAGCGCCGGCTCGCACACCCTGCCCGCCATCGAAGTGCAATGGTGGGACTCAAGCACCCGGCAATCCCGTACTGCACAAGTCCCCGCAGTGACCTTCGACGCCGCCACCAACAGCGCTTACAAACCGGTGTTCTCGATCGCTGAAGACCTGAAGCAACTGGGCCGCAATCGCCTGCATCTCTCTACGCAATGGTTGCTGTGGGTGTTCGTTCTCGTAGCACTGCTAGCGCTCGGTTACCTGAGCCGAGCGCCGCTCACCCGTGCCCGCCTTGCGATGCAAGCACACAAACAGGCAAGGCACGCCGCGTGGCTGCAATCACCCGACTACGCCTGGCAACAAATCAATCCGCAACTTGCCGCCCGACCCGCACAGTTGAGCGCGCTGTATCTATGGCTGCGCCGCAGTCGCCTCGGCTTGAAACTGGTCGATGCCGGCCCGCGTCTGCAAGGGCTGATGCGCGGGCTCTACGGTCGCGAACCGAGTACTGAAAAAACCTTGGCCCAACTGCGCCAATCGTTGACTACGCTTCACAGTCAGGCCGAACAACAGCAGCAAAAATCCACACCGGCCCTGCGCCCGCTCAACCCCGTTCACGAGAAGGATTTCCCATGATCAACCCGATGCTGCACCGCCAACGTTTCGGCCTGGCCCTGTTGTTCGGCCTGGCTTTACCGCTGTTGGCTCAGGCCAGCGAACCGTTGCCGTCGTGGAACGACGGGCCGGCGAAAAAGAGCATCATCGAGTTCGTTCAAGCGGTCACTGACCAATCGAGCAAGGACTTCGTCAAACCCGCTGAACGCATCGCCGTGTTCGATAACGACGGCACTCTGTGGAGCGAGCAACCGGCGTACTTCGAGCTGCTGTTCGCCTTTGACGAGATCAAGCGCAACGCGCCGCAGCACCCGGAATGGAAAACCACGCAGCCGTTCAAGGCGGTGATCGAAAACGATCACAAAGCCCTTGGCGAAGCCGGCATGGACGGCATCCTGAAGATCTTCGGCGCCACCCACACTGGCATGACCACCGAGGCGTTCGATGATTACGCCAAGACCTGGCTGAGTCAGGCCCGCCACCCGAAAACCGGCAAGCCGTACACCGAGATGATCTTCCAGCCGATGCTGGAAATGCTCGACTACCTGCGCAGCCAGAACTTCAAGACCTACATCGTTTCCGGCGGCGACACCGCGTTCATGCGCGCCTTCGCCGAAAAGGTCTACGGCATCCCGCCGGAACAGGTGATCGGCACCACGTTTGTCACCGCATTCCAATACAAGGACGGCAAGGCCACGATCCTGCGCACGCCAAAACTGGCGCACAACGACGACGGCCCCGGCAAACCGGAAAGCATCGACGCGGTGATCGGCAAACGACCGATCCTCGCCTTCGGCAACTCCGACGGTGACCTGCAAATGTTGCAGTGGACTGCCGCAGGGCCGGGCAAGCGTTTCATGGGCCTGGTGCATCACACCGATGCCAAACGTGAATGGGCATACGACCGCAAATCTCAGGTCGGCAAACTCGACAAAGCCCTCGACGAAGCAAATTCCCGGGGTTGGACGGTGGTGGACATGGCGGCCGAATGGCGCCGCATCTATCCGTTCGATCCACCGGCAACCGAGCAAGTGCAATAACAAAAAACGTCATGCAGGACCGCAGTAAACGTAAGTCGCAGCAAGCGACACCCCCGCGCAAAAGGAGCAAGTCAGATGACTCGCATACGCAAGTGGCTACCGAAATTCGCCCTGGTGGCAACCTCGGTGATGGCGCTGTCGGCAACCGCCACAGCGGCTGAAAAACCCAACATTCTGGTGATCTTCGGCGACGACATCGGCCAGACCAACATCAGTGCCTATTCGATGGGTGTGGTCGGTTATAAAACGCCGAACATCGACCGCATCGCCAAAGAAGGCATGATGTTCACCGACTACTATGCGGAGAACAGCTGCACCGCCGGTCGTTCCTCGTTTATCACCGGGCAGACGCCGCTGCGTACCGGTCTGTCGAAAGTCGGTATCCCCGGCGCACCGGTAGGTCTGCAAAAACGCGACATCACCATCGCCCAGGCACTTAAGGGCCTGGGCTACGCGACCGGACAATTCGGCAAGAACCACTTGGGCGACAAGGATGAATACCTGCCGACCAACCACGGTTTCGACGAGTTTTTCGGCAACCTCTATCACCTCAACGCTGAAGAGGAACCGGAGCGTCCGTACTGGCCAAAAGACGATGCCGAATTCGTCAAGGCCAACACTCCGCGTGGCGTGATCCACAGCTTCGCCGACGGCAAGATCGAAGACACCGGTGCGCTGACCACCAAGCGCATGGAAACCATCGACGACGAAACCACCGCTGCCGCGCAAGCGTTCATCGAGAAACAGGCCAAGGCCGACAAGCCGTTCTTCGTCTGGATGAACACCACGCGCATGCACGTGTTCACCCACGTGCGTGATTCGATGAAGGGCCAGAGCGGCATGCCCGGCAACGAATACGCCGACGGCATGCTTGAGCACGACGCCGATGTCGGCAAACTGCTGAAGACCCTCGATGACCTGAAAATCACCGACAACACCATCGTCGTCTACACCACCGACAACGGCCCGAACCAGTTCTCCTGGCCGGACGCGGCAACCACGCCGTTCCGCAACGAGAAGAACTCCAACTGGGAAGGCGCGTACCGGGTGCCGGCGATGATCCGTTGGCCGGGCAAGATCAAACCGGCCGAGGTGTCTAACGAGCTGTTCTCGGGCATGGACTGGTTCCCGACCCTCCTCGCAGCGGCGGGTGATGCCGACGTCAAAGGCAAGCTGCTCAAGGGCTGGGCGCCGACTGCCGGCGGTACCAATTTCAAGGTGCACCTGGACGGTTTCAACCAACTGCCGTACCTGACCGGTCAGCAGCCTAAAGGCGAGCGCAAGGAGTTCTACTACTTCAACGACGACGGCGTGCTGGTGTCGATGCGCTTCGATAACTGGAAAGTGGTGTTCTGCGAGCAGCGCGAACCGGGCGGTTTCCGCGTCTGGAGCGAACCGTTCGTGTGCCTGCGCGTACCGAAAATCCTTAACCTGAGGATGGACCCGTACGAGCGTGCCGACGTGGTATCCGATCAGTATTACGATTGGCAGACCAAAAACGTTTACCTCGCGGCGCAAGCGGTACAGAAGTCAGCAGCGTTCCTGCAGACCTTCATCGAGTACCCGCCTAGCCAGAAACCGGCGAGCTTCAGCATTGATCAGATCCGTGCTGCGGTTGACGCCAAAATCGCTGAAAAAATGAAAGCTGCACCGGCTGCACAGTAAGACGCTCGACCGCCGCCCGCCTTCACCGGCGGGCGGCCCCTATACCGGATCGAGCACTCAATACCTGTAGGAGCTGCCGAAGGCTGCGATCTTTTGATCTTGCCCTTGTTTTAAACAACCAAGATCAAAAGATCGCAGCCTTCGGCAGCTCCTACAGGGTATTGATGCTCTGTTGAACATTTGTAGAAGGCAACCGCAATGTCCTCACGTATCGCCAGCAAGCCGTCGGCCATACCCCTCTCGCAAGCCGCTTCACCAGCGCTGTTGATCCCCGCCCTGCTGCTGTGCATTTCCGGCGCCGCAGCGCTGGTGTATCAGGTGTTGTGGATCAAGCAACTGTCATTGGTGGTCGGCGTCGAGGTGTATGCGATCACCACCGGCATCAGCGCTTTTTTTGCCGGCCTGGCCATCGGCGGCTGGCTGTTCGGGCGCTGGGCCGATCGTTTGCAGCAACCGGTTCTGCTGTATGCAGGGCTGGAAGTGCTGGTGGCGATATTGGGCGTCGGCGCGACGGTTGCGATGAGTCTGGCGGCGAGTCCGTTTGCCTGGCTGCAAGGTCACGTCAGTCTGTTCGCGTGGGTTTTGCCGTTCGCACTGGTGGGCCTTCCCGCGATACTGATGGGCGGCACCCTCCCGGTGCTGGTGCGCGCGCTGGCGACAGATCCGGGCAAGGCCGGCGGCCAGTTGTATGCGGCGAACACCCTGGGTGCGATTATCGGCACTCTGCTCGCAGCGTTTGTGCTGATCGCCGCCCTCGGCGTGCGCGGCAGTGCACTGTTCGCCGCGATGCTCAATCTGCTCGCTGCCGTCGGTGCGCTGTGGTTCGCACGTCAGCAGCCAACCTCGGTGACAGCGCCAGTCAAACATCACAGCGCGAAACCTGCGGATCGCACCGCGTTGTGGCTGTACTCCATCGCCGGTGGTGTAGCGCTGGGTTATGAAGTGGTCTGGTCACAATCAATCGTGCAGTTCATGAGCACCCGCACCTACGCGTTCGCCGTGGTGCTGGCGACTTATCTGACGGGTCTGTTTATCGGCAGCGCCCTGCTCGCCCGTCGCGTCGATCGCATCCGTGACCCGTGGGGAGTATTCGGATTGCTGATTGCCGGCGCCGGATTGATCGCGCTGCTGGAAATTGCGCTGCTCGGGCGTTGGTTGGTGTTTGCACAAAGTCAGGCCGAGAGTTGGCTGCTGGCGATGGGCGCCAGTGAATTAGCCGGTATGAGCGCACGGTTTGCCGTGGCGGCGTTAAGCATTGTGTTTGTGCCAACGTTGTTGCTGGGCGCGGCGTTTCCGCTGGCCCTGCGTTTGAGCGTTGGTCAGGAACGCGTCGGGCGTGATGTCGGCGCGGTGGTCGCGTTCAATACGCTCGGCGGAATCATTGGCGTCATGCTGTGTGGTTTCCTGCTGATCCCGTGGCTGGGGCTGGTGCGTACCTTGGGGCTGTTGGCGATCATCGCTGCCGGCATCGGTTATTTCGCTGTGCGCAAGGGCCACCACGTCAAGAAAGGCCGACGTCAGGCGGTAGTCGCACTGGGCCTGGCCGCTGTTTTATTAGCCGTGCTGACGCCGGCCGACAAGCTTGCCAGCCTGCTGCCCGGTGCGCGCAATGGCACGCTGGCGTTCTACGAAGAAGGTCGCGGCGGCACCGTTGCGGTGGTCGCTCAGGGCCGAGGCGAAAACACGTTCCACCGTTTGTATATTCAAGGTGTGTCGAACACCGGCGATGCCATGCCCTCGCTGCGCTACATGCGCATTCAGGCTCTGCTGCCGCTGCTGATCCATAACGGCGAACCGCGTTCGACGCTGGTGATCGGTTTCGGCACCGGCATCACGGCCGGGGCGATGCTGCGCTATCCGGGGCTGGAACACCGGGTGGTTGCCGAGTTGCTGCCCTCGGTGGTCAAGGCTGCGCCGTTGTTCAAGGGCAACTTCAATGCCGGCAGTGATCCCGGCGTCGACGTGCGTTTGCGCGATGGTCGCCAGGAACTGCTGCGCAGTCCGCAGACCTATGACTTGATCACGCTGGAACCACCGCCGCCGTCCGCCGCTGGCGTGGTCAATCTGTACTCACGAGACTTCTACCAATTGGCCGCCAGTCGCCTGGAGAAAAAGGGCATCGTCGCGCAATGGCTACCGCTGCCGACGCAGAACATCGATGACTCGCGCTCGCTGGTGCGCAGCTTCCTCGACGTGTTCCCGTATGCCTCGCTGTGGACCAGCGAGTTCCACGAGATGTTGCTGGTGGGTTCATTGGCGCCCATGGAGCTGGACGCGGCAAAAATCACCGAACGCTTCCAGCAGGACAGCGTTCGCAGCACGTTGCAGGACGTCGGGATTGGTTCGGCGGCGGCGTTGCTGGCGACCTGGGTTACCGACCGCGCCGGCCTGGAACGTTTCGCCGCTGATGCACCGGCGGTGACTGACGACCAGCCGCGTATCGAATACGCACCGTGGGTGCGCAGCAAGGAAATCACTCGGGTGCTGCCGGCGTTGCTGGATCTGTACCAGGCGCCGACGCTGGTGAATGCCGATGCTGGATTCACTGAACGCATGAACGCCCATCGGCAACGGCTGATGCAGTTCTACCGGGCGAGCCTGCATGCGTACGACGGCGATCGGGATGCGTGGGGGCGGGATATGCAGGAGGTGATGCGTTGGGATGGAGGGAATCCGTATTTCCGCTGGTTTACCGGGCAGTAATCCTGCCATCTGCAGGAGCTGCCCGAGCCTTCGGCAGCCCCTGCAGTGTGACTGTTATTTAGCGGATTTGAGTTTGAGATACGACTGATGCAGGTCCGAAGCCCAGCCATCGATAACGCCTTTGACGTCATCGGTCTTCAGCACCTGAGTGTCGTTTTCCAGCGGTTTGCCGGTGCCTTTGCGCACCACTTGTGCCACCACTTTATTGTTACCGCCGTCGATGAACACGGCCTCGGTGGCCAGTGTAGTTTCCTGATCACGAATGCCGCTGGCGGTGCTGACAGCCGCCGCCACCAGTGCAATCGGGATCACTTCATAGGGTTTCAGGCCTTCGGTTTTGCTGCTGACGGCCGTGATCGCGGCACGCACGACGATGACGCCCGGGCCAGGACCGGTGGCCAATGGCAGATCCTTGCCGATCTCACGCTTAAGCGCCTGATCGTAATAGGCGGTGAGGCCATTGAGGGTCTGTTGCGGAATCTTCGCGGTCGGTTGTGGTTTTGGATAGAGTTGGGTCGGTTCGATGTACACGCTGGTGAACGTGTTGACGTTGATCTTCGGATCGATCCAGCGCATCACTTCGGCACCGGAGGGGGATTGGGTCTCCTTGAGTTGACTGTAGTCCTTGAGAAACCCGGAATATTCATCGGGAGCCACGGTTTTGCTTGAACAACCGGTCATGCCGAGGGTGGCGATGCACAGTGTGCCCATGATGACTGCTAGCTTCATGCTGTAACTCCTGTCAGAAAGCCTGAATGTGTGACTTGGGGGTGCTACAGGTATAGCTAAAACATTGGTAATTGCGATTGAAAATCGCAAAATTCACACAAGACTGCGCGGCACCTCACAACCGTCATTTGACAGACGCCGGGCATCCGGCAAAGCTGCACCAAGCTTGAACGCACGCCAGACGGCAAATGCACCTGGACTACGGAAGTCGCAATGCCCAAGCATAAAAATAAAGCAGTACAACCTGACCCTGAATCGTCTCCTTCTGCAATTTCCCGCTATCTGTTCCCCGTCACCATCGGTGTGCTGTTGGCCGCCGTGGCCGGGATCGGCTGGTTTCTCTTCAGCCCTGCTCCGGCGCCAGTCAAACCCGCGCCGATCATTACGCCCGTTGCCCCGCCTGCGACACCGCAACCCGTCATCGCGAGCAAACCGGCGACCATGGTTGATGAGCAGCAATGCCAGGGCTGCCACACCGAGCAGGTCAAGGATTGGCAAGGCTCTCACCATCAATTGGCGATGCAACCGGCGACTGCCGAGACCCTGCTCGGCAACTTCAACAACATCACTTTCAAAGCCGAAAACGAGACCACGCGTTTCTCGCGCAAGAACGATGAGTTCTGGGTCAACACGCCCGGCATCGACGGCAAGAACGCCGATTTCAAAGTGGCCTACACCTTCGGCATCGCGCCGCTGCAGCAATACTTGATCGAAGTCGGCGAAGGCCGGTTGCAGGCACTCGGCGTGGCGTGGGATACCGAGAAGCAGCGCTGGTTTCACCTCTACCCCGGCCAAGGGGTCAACTTCAAGAACCCACTGCACTGGAGCAAGCCGAGCCAGAACGCCAATTTCATGTGCGTCGAATGCCACACCACCGGCTTCAAGCGCAATTTCGATGCGGCCAGCAATACCTTCAACAGTCAGTGGAACAGCCTCGGCGTCGGTTGTCAGGCCTGCCATGGCCCGGCGTCGAATCACCTGGAGTGGACGCAGAAAAAGGGCGACCTGATCCATCAAGGTTTTGACGTCGATCTGAAGGACAAGAACGCCACCGTCGAGATCGAAACCTGCGCTCGCTGCCACGCTCGCCGCGCCCCGCTGGGCGATGGCTATACCGTTGGCAAGCGCTTGATGGATGATTACCTGCCAAGCACCCTCACCCGCGAACTGTATGCGCTGGACGGCAAGATCAAGGACGAAGTGTTCGAACACGGCTCGTTCCTGCAAAGCAAGATGTTCGACAAAGGCGTGCGTTGCAGCAACTGCCACAACCCTCACAGCACTGAGCTGAAAGCACCGGGCAATGCGGTATGCCTGCAATGCCACAACACCGCTGGCAAAACCTCAGTGGAAGGCGTCGACGGCAAGGGCCTGCAAGCGAAGAACTACGATTCCATCGAACACACTCGCCACACCATGGGCCAACCCGGCTCGCAGTGCGTGGATTGCCACATGCCCGGCAAGTTCTACATGGGCAACGATTTCAGGCATGACCACAGCTTCAGCATTCCCAACCCCGAGCGTGCGCAGAAGCTCGGTACGCCGGACGCGTGCCTGACCTGCCATCAGGGCAAGGCTGGCGACAAGGTCACTGCGCAGTTCAAGTTGTGGAGCGCCTCAACTGCCCCGCAAGCCCCGCGTTATGACGAAAGCCTGTGGCTGATTCGTAACGGCCAGCCCGGCGCCGCCGACGCGCTGTACACGCAATTGCAGCGCAGCAATCTGCCGGCGATCCAACGCGCAACCTTGCTGGCGGAACTGCCGCTGTATCCGAGTGAGCAAGCGTTGAAACTGGCGACTCAGGATTTGAAAAATCCAGCGCCGCAGGTTCGTGAAAGTGCCGTGCGGGCGATCAGCGCATTCCTGCCGCCAGCGGAGCGCGCGCCATTGTTGTCGCCGTTACTGGGTGATCCGGTGAAAGCCGTGCGCATTGTCGCGGCCAGAGATCTGTTGAGCGTCGCGCGCAACAATACTCTGGGTGCAGCGCAAGCCAACTGGGACGCGGCGATTGCCGAGTATGAAGCGGTGCAGGAAAGCCTGGCGGAACGCGCTGAGGCCAACCTGAATCTGGCGATGCTCTATCAGGCCAGTGGGCGCGGATCGGAAGTCGAGGCGCTGCTGCGCACGGCGCTCAAGCGCGACCCGGATTTCTACCCCGCATTGGTCACGCTGGTGCAATGGCTTGAAGCGAATGGTCGCGGTGAGGAAGCGCAAAAGCTGCTGACAGATAGCCTCAAGGAACATCCGGAGGCGGCGCTGTTGCAGCACACCCGTGGCCTGTCTTTGATCCGCGCCGGCAAAACCGCCGAGGCCATGGCCCCGCTGAAAAAAGCCGCCGAACTGGAGCCGCAGAACGCGCAGTACGGTTACGTGCTGGCGGTGGCGTTGCATGAAAGCGGCAAGGTCGATGAGGCGTGCGCAATACTCGAACGCCTGCTCAAGGCACAACCGGCGAACCGCAATGCGCGGCTGTCGCTGATCCAGTGGTATCTCGACAGTGGGCAGGAACCGAAGGCGCAGGTGCTGTTGCAGGGTTGGAAGAAGATGAATATGGGCGATCCGGCCCTGAAATAACCTACTACCCCCTGTAGGAGCTGCAGCAGGCTGCGATCCTTTGATGTTGAACTTTAGGATCAACAGATCGCAGCCTGTGGCAGCGCCTACAGGGGTAGGTTTTTACCAGGAAGAGGATTCGCCGCTGCGCAAGGCCATCTCGCGCCGGCTATTGGCGCGCATTGCCTTGATCAGCGACACCGTGCCTACCAGCAAGATTGCCGCGCCAAACAGAAAATCGATGTTGTACAGCTGGAAGTCTTGCACTGGCCCGATCAGCAGCACCCGCACCACCGCAATACCCACCAGCGTGGCGAGGAAGTCGATCCCCGGTTCATCGCGGTAGAACACCAGCAGCAACGGCAGGCACAGCACCAGCAGAAGCAACAGCACAACAACCTTGAACGAACCCTTGCGCTCGACACTGAAGGCACATTCGTGCGGCCCGTAAGCCGTGTAATCTTCGTCGCGAATCATCGAGTTTTTCTCGTTGATGTAGTCGACGCGGTTGTACTTCTGGATCGGCGTAAAGGTGTTGGACATCTCCATCAACGTGGTGATGTTCTTGAAGCGCAGGTCGATACGCTCGCTGCCCTTGAGGTAATACAGCACCGGTTTGTAGCCGTAACGATAGGTGTCGAACGGGAAGTCGGTAACCTGACCCTGTACGCCGATCGGACGTGGTTCAAGTTCGGCGTAGGCACTTTTGTTGGTCGAGGACAGGTTGCGACTCAGTGGCTGAACCTTGACTTGCTCAAGGAAGATCGGCGTGACGCCATAGGACCACTGCAACGGTTCCAGACGCAGGCGCAGCTCGTTGCGGCTCAGGTCATAGCGGTTGAACGTGCGTTCGGAAACCACCAGTGAACCACTGAGCATGAACTCGCCGCGCAAGTTGTTGGTGACGCGCAAGGTCAGTTGATCCTTGCCCAACAGCGCCGCTTCAGTGGAGGGCGGCGTGCCGCACCACGCGGTGCTTTCACCGGCGCCGCCGAGCTGACCGTCACGGTTCTCTTTGAAAATATAAAAGTAACTGGCCCACAGCGTCATCATCAAAAGCAACGCTGTGAGACCGAGGATTTTTTTGCCCGGACTCACTGATCAGACTCCCTTCTTCGGTTCCATCGTCCAGCCGAAAACCCGCTGGCGACGGCGACTCTACCAAAAGGCCACCATCGACCCAAGGGAAAATGCCTGATTCATGTGGGTTGTAGGGGTTTCCCCTGCATGCAAAACACCAAACCTGTGGCGAGGGGATTTAGCGAAACGTCGCACCGCCCCGATCGACTGCGCAGCAGTCGCAACCCCAGCAAACGCGGTTGACCTGTGAGAGCCGGTTGCCAGTTTTCAGGGCCGCTGCGCAGCCCATCGGGGCGGTGCGACGTTTCGCTAAATCCCCTCGCCACAACGTATACACACCACAGGCAGTCAATCCCGCAATCAGCGTCTTCGGAACAGGGGCCGTGGTTCGATGACTGAGCGGCCGTACAGCACGCTCATCCCCGCCAGGCCCTTCAGTGCATCCTCGGCCGATTTGTCCTCACGCACCGCGAAACTGTCAAAACCGCACTGGCGCATATGGCTGAGTTGATCGCGCAGCACATCGCCAATCGCCCGCAACTCCCCTGCCCAGCCGAAACGACTACGCAGCAGATACGCCTGACTGTAAGCACGGCCATCACGAAAACTCGGGAAATCCAGTGCGATCAGCGGCAGTGACGCCAGCCACGGGACAAGGCTTTCAACCTCATCGTCCGGTCCCAGCCATACGGCATGGGTCGAAGGTGATTCCAGCCAATGAGCCAACGGAAGAATCAGCAATCCCGAAGGCCTGGTCAAAGCAGGCTCACGCACCAGCGTCCACGGATCGTCCACCTCAATCCGCGCCACACCCTGCTCCAGCCGCAGCAGATTGTTCATGCCGGCACCTCCAGCACCTTCGGGTAGACCCGCTCCTTGAACGGCTCCAGGCCGATTCGCGCCAACGTATCGACAAACAGCTCCTCGCTCTCGCGATAGCGCACAAACGTGCCGATGATCCGTTCGATCACCTGCGGTACTTCGGCAGCGCTGAACGATGGACCGATGACTTTGCCCAGCGCACTGTTTTTGCCCTGCGCGCCGCCGAGGGTGACCTGGTACCACTCGCTGCCGTTCTTATCGACGCCAAGGATGCCGATATTGCCGATGTGGTGATGGCCGCAAGCGTTTATACAGCCCGAGATGTTCAGGCTGATATCGCCCAGATCGTGCAGGTAATCGAGGTTGTCGAAGCGCGCCTGAATCGCCTGAGCAATCGGGATCGATTTGGCGTTGGCCAATGCGCAGAAGTCACCGCCGGGGCAAGCAATGATGTCGGTCAGCAAGCCGACGTTGGCACTGCCCAGATCGTGTTTGCACGCCAGTAGCCACAGCGCATGGAGGTCTGACTTGGGCACATCCGGCAGGACGATATTCTGCTCATGCGCAATGCGGATTTCGCCAAAACCAAAACGCTGCGACCAGTCCGCCAATGCCAGCATCTGTACGCCCGTGACATCTCCCGGCGGCGAGGCCATACCCGGTTTGGTCGACAGCACCACACTGGTGTAACCCGGTTTTTTATGCGGCTGCACGTTACGCGCGACCCAACGGGCGAACGCCGGGCTCTCGGCCAGACGCGTGCCGAAGTCCAGATCGGTGTCGGGCAAGGTGTGATAGATCGGCGGCACGAAAGCACTGGCGACGCGCTGATACTCAGCCTCGGTCAACTGCGCGGGGCCGTCCTTGAGGTGCTGCCACTCTTCTTCGACTTCCTTGGCGAAGGCCTCTATGCCCAGTGCCTTGACCAGAATTTTGATGCGCGCCTTGTACTTGTTGTCTCGACGACCGTGGCGGTTGTAGACCCGCAAAACGGCTTCGACGTATGACAGCAAATGCTGCCACGGCAACCCTTCGCGAATCTGCAAACCGAGAATCGGCGTGCGCCCCAACCCGCCGCCGACGATCACCCGCAACAGCATTTGCCCGTCACGACCGGGGTAAAGGTACAGACCGATGTCATGCATCATGATCGCTGCGCGGTCCTGTTTCGCCGAGCAGATGGCGATCTTGAATTTGCGCGGTAAAAAGAGGAATTCCGGGTTGATCGTCGACCACTGCCGCAGGATTTCGGCGAGCGGTCGCGGGTCGATCATTTCGTCCGCCGCAACCCCGGCAAAAGCTTCAGTGGTGATGTTGCGCACGCAGTTGCCGGAGGTCTGGATCGCATGCATGTTGACCTGCGCCAGGCGTTCGAGAATGTCCGGTACTTCGGCCAGTTCGATCCAGTTGAACTGCATGTTCTGTCGCGTGGTGAAGTGACCATAGCCACGGTCGTAATCGCTGGCAATGCTCGCCAACGTGCGCATCTGCTCAGCGCTCAACGTGCCATAGGGGATCGCCACTCGTAGCATGTAAGCGTGCTTTTGCATGTACAGGCCGTTTTGCAGACGCAGCGGCAGAAACTCTTCTTCGCTCAATTCCCCGGCCATGAAGCGCTCGACCTGATCGCGAAACTGCGCAACGCGTTCGAACACCAGCGCCCGGTCGTAATCATCGTACTGATACATGCAACTGCCACCTCATCAGGAATGCGCACAATTCCTGTAGGAGCAGAGCTTGCTCGCGAACGCGGTGTGTCAGACACACCGCGTTCGCGAGCAAGCTCTGCTCCTACAGATTTGCATGCACTATGCCCATGCAGCGCAGTTCGTTACAGATTCACCTGAAACGATAAAAACCGTATCAGGGCGCGGCAGAACGCCGCAGGCAGCACTTCAATCTGATCCGCACAAATGAATAATTCCTGAGCCTGTTTTGTTTCTGGCGGTGTTCCTACAGTGCAGTCCATGCCAGACCGGGTGGCCTGGCAAGACTTGCAACCGTGGATGAACTGACCATGAGTACAGCAACAATCGGACAGGCTTATAACTACAAGGTCGTCCGCCAATTCGTCATTGCGACTATTTTCTGGGGCGTCGTGGGTATGGCGATGGGTGTCTTTATCGCCTCGCAACTGGTATGGCCGGAAATGAATCTGGACCTGCCGTGGACCACCTTCGGACGCCTGCGGCCATTGCACACCAGCCTGGTGATTTTCGGTTTCGCCGGCAGCGCACAATTCGCTGCCAGCTACTACGCGGTGCAGCGCACCTGCCAGGTCCGGCTGTATTCGGACAAACTGGCCGCGTTCACGTTTTGGGGCTGGCAATCGGTGATCGTGATCATGCTGATCACTCTGCCGATGGGCTACACCACCACCAAGGAATACGCCGAGATCGAATTCTCCGGCGCGGTGTGGATGGCCGTGGTCTGGGTGGCGTACGCCGTGGTGTTCTTCACTACCGTGGTGCAGCGCAAGACCAAACACATCTACGTCGGCAACTGGTTTTTCGGCGCGTTCATCCTGGTGATCGCCATGCTCCACGTGGTCAATCACTTGTCGATCCCGGTCGACTGGTTCAAATCGTATCCGGTGTATTCGGGCGCCACCGACGCCATGGTGCAGTGGTGGTACGGGCACAACGCGGTGGGGTTCTTCCTGACCACCGGGTTCCTCGGGATGATGTATTACTTCGTGCCGAAACAGGTCAATCGCCCGGTGTATTCGTACCGGCTGTCGATCGTGCACTTCTGGGCGCTGATCACCCTGTACATCTGGGCCGGCCCGCACCATTTGCACTACACCGCGCTGCCGGACTGGGCGCAGTCGCTGGGCATGGCGATGTCACTGATTCTGCTGGCACCGAGCTGGGGCGGAATGATCAACGGCATGATGACCTTGTCCGGGGCCTGGCATAAGTTACGCACCGACCCGATCCTGCGTTTCCTCGTGCTGTCGCTGGCGTTCTACGGCATGTCGACGTTTGAAGGCCCGATGATGGCGATCAAGACCGTCAACGCCCTCTCCCACTACACCGACTGGACCATCGGCCACGTTCACGCCGGCGCACTCGGCTGGGTGGCAATGATTACCTTCGGCGCGACCTATCACATGGTGCCGAAAGTCTTTGGACGCGAGCAGATGTTCAGCACGCCGCTGATCAACCTGCACTTTTGGCTGGCGACTATCGGCACCGTGCTTTATATCGCTTCGATGTGGGTCAACGGCATCACTCAGGGCCTGATGTGGCGGGCGATCAACGAGGACGGCACGCTGACCTATTCTTTCGTCGAGGCGCTGCAAGCGAGTCATCCGGGGTTCATCGTGCGCTTTGCCGGCGGGGTGTTCTTCCTCAGCGGGATGCTGTTGATGGCCTACAACGTGTGGCGCACCGTGCGCGTTGCGGACGTGGCACTGGCCAGCCGTGAAGCGCAGATCGCCTGAGGCAGGGAGCCGCAGATGATGGAAGTTTTCTTGAATATATTGGGAGTGGTGTTTCTGTGGCTGGCGGTGGAGTACTGCTTGCGCCATCAGACCGCAGAAAGCCTTGATGACGCCAGCATGGTGCCGTTTGCCGATGATCCGGAGGTGGCGCGGCGGGTTGAACTGGCGACCGGTAAAACCGTAACCGCGGTGGCGCAGGAAGTCGCCAAACCGGGGTGGGGCAATCTGGATATGTAGCGACAACTCATCTGTGTAGGAGCTGCCGCAGGCTGCGATCTTTTGATTTTGAGTCTGAAAACAAGATCAAGAGATCGCAGCCTGCGGCAGCTCCTACAGGGATCAGGTGCGGTCGCGGGGGATCAGGCTTTGTAGTTGCTGGGCGAGAAAATCCGCATCGAACACAAACGTATCGGGATCTTTCAGGCCATTGGTCTTGCGCCACTGCCACTCGCCGTCCGGCAACCCCACCAGCGAAATACTGCCGTAGCGCGCCGCCGTCAGGCCCATCACCGCCAGTGAAATCTGGCCAGCATTGCCCATCACATCGGGCACGAACTCCACCGGTTTGCCGGCGATCACGATGCTCAGCTTTTCAGTCTTGAAGGTCGAAGTCTCCACCGGGGTACTCGGGCCGAAAGCTACATACGCTTCGCGACTCACTTCCAGCAGATGCGGCGCCTGAACTGGTTCCAGCCATTGCTGGATATGGCTGAACAGTTCGGTGATGCGTGTTGCCCACGCCTGTGACTGGGTTTCGAACAATTGCTTCTTGTGCGCTTCACTCTCGGCATAGTGACGAAGCATTTCGCCCAGCTGTTGTACGTCGTTCATCGGTACGTTCCTCGGTGAGCCTGCGTTCCCCGATAGTGACAGATCGAAGCGCCGACGTACGTTAAACCTCAGAAACCGACACCGGGACACTTTGCAAAAGGATCAACGGTACAGTTTGCCTGGCACTGGCATGCGCTCGTGAACAAATGGACACTCTGCCGAAGACCAACCTTAATAACCAAGGGAAATCCAATGCGCACCATCGGCCTGATCGGCGGCATGAGCTGGGAGTCCAGCGCCGAATACTATCGCCTCATCAATCAACAGGTTCGTGATCGTCTCGGCCCGTTGCGATCGGCGCAACTGCTGATGTACAGCGTCGATTTCGGCCCGGTCGAACAGGCCCAGCATGCCGGTCGCTGGGACAATGCTGCAGCGATTCTGGTGGATGCGGCGCGCAGGCTTGAGGCCGGCGGTGCCGAATGCGTGGTGCTGTGTACCAATACCATGCACAAGGTGGCGGAGCAGATTCAGGCGGCAATCACTATTCCATTCCTGCACATTGCCGAGCCGGCGGCGCAGGCAGCGTTGGCGATTGATGCGCGTACGGTCGGGCTGCTCGGTACGGCGTTCACCATGGAGCAGGACTTTCTCAAGGAGCGTCTGATTGCTCAGGGTCTGACGGTTCTGGTGCCAGACGAAGCGGAACGCAAGGATGTCCATCGGATCATCTACGACGAGCTGTGTGTCGGGGTGATCAGCGAGGCATCGCGCAAGATTTACCAACAGATAATCGAGTCGCTGACGGCGCGTGGTGCCCAGGCCATCATCCTCGGCTGCACCGAAATCGGCCTGCTGATCAAACCCGAACACAGTGCCCTGCCCCTGCTCGACACCACCGAACTGCATGCACAGTCGGCAGTGGCGTTCGCGCTGAACGACTGAGTCAGGTGTTTGGGCGGTTGCGCAGACGGGCCATACTCAGGGCGTCGACCCATTGCCCGTCGCGCACGGCGTAATCGCGGAACAGGCCCTCGGTCTCGAAACCGAACTTGCGGTAGAGACCGATGGCCGCCTCGTTATCGGCGTACACCGACAGCTCGACACGGTGCAGATTCATCCAGTTGTCGGCGACGTCCAGCGCCGCTGCCAGCAATGCCGAACCCACACCCTTGCCCTGCCACGCCACCGCAACGGCCATGCCGATGCTGCCGGCGTGGCTGCGGCGAATCCGCGAAAAGTTTTCCAGGCCCAGATTGCCGATCACCCCACCCTGATGCAGCGCCACCAGCTGCAACACGCGCTCGTTGTCTGGCATCAGTCGCTTGCGCCAGATCTCGGTGGATTGAAACGGCATTTGTAGCACTTGCCGGGTTACAGCCGGATCGTTGTAGAGCGCAGTGATGCCCTCGACGTGAGATTCGTTGAAACGCTCGATATGAATGGCGGGGTTGTGCTCGGGCATGGCGGATCTGTCCGTGATCGATGTGTGGCCGACCACTCTAAACCGCTCTATCAAATACATACAAACTGTAGGAGCTGCCGAAGGCTGCGATCTTTTGATCTTGTATTTTAAAAATCAAAATCAACATCAAAAGATCGCAGCCTTCGGCAGCTCCTACAGGGGAATGGGGCATTGGGGTCAATGCTGAAACCATTCCTGGCGTTCGTTGAAGGTGTGGTGGATCAGTTCCACCAGCGCCTGCACTTCGGCCAGCGTTTGCGACTCGGCATTCACCGCCAGCCACGCCTGCAACTGCATCGACTCCTCGAACAATCCCGGCAATGCCACCAACCCACGGTCATAGCGGCTCATGTACATGGGCAGCAGGCCGATGCAGGCGCTGCAACGGATCATCTCCAGCATCAGCTCGTAGGACTGCATTTGCACCACCCCGGCCAAGCGTTGTTCGACGAGGTTGTTCCACGGGCGGAAGCTGTCGATCTGACGATCGTGCTGCCATTGCACCAACATGAAATCGGCGAGGTCGTCGGGGCTCTCCGGGCGCGCAGTGACGCGCGAATAGCGTTTGGCGATGTGCGGAAGGTAATCCAGTCGCGCAAGACGCTGCGGTTCGCTGGTGGCGAAGGTCGGGCCGGGGTGCGCAGAGTCGCCGTGGGCGAGCCAGAGGACAATGTCGGCGCTGACCGCACGCAGGGACAACTCGCTGTCGAGAGCGATGATCTCCAGGCGCACGCTGGCGTTGCGCCGCAGCAACGCGATCAGGTCACGACCGAGAATGTCATGCAGGATCGATTCGGCGACGGCCAGACGTATCAGCGGCTGCTCGACCACCGGCAGTTTGCGCTCGTTGGCCAGGGCGACCAGTTTTGCCTGGAGTTGCTGACCTTCGCGGGTCAGGCTCAGCGCACTGCCCTGAAAGCTGAACAAGGTATGTTTCAGCTCCTGCTCCAGTTGCGCCAATTGCTTGCGCAACAAGGTCGAACGCACATTGAGACTGCGCGCTGCCTGCATGAAACAGCCGCAACGGGCACTGACCAGAAAGTATTGCGCAACATCGCTGTCGATCGTCGCGGCGTGCGCCAGCCACGGTTCGCTGTTGTTATGTGGCCAACGAAAGTCGGCGCTGCCATGTCGTCCTGCGGGTTCGGTGAATGACATCGATGACTCCCTGTCGATCTTTGTATTTATGAATTCCACACATCCCATGTGGGAGCGAGCCTGCTCGCGAAAGCGGTGGGTCAGTTGACAATGACTAACCTGACCCACCGCTATCGCGAGCAGGCTCACTCCTTCAGGGGCAATGTGTGTCAGTTGCCCAGGACTTTGTTGAGTTCGGCGCCGTCGATGCTCAGCGTTGCGGTGTTGAGCATGCCGTCCAGATACGCCTGGGCAATCTGTTCCTGCCGCTGGGCACGCATGGCCTGAGTCAATTGATCGCGCAATTCATCCAGCGTCGCCGTGCGCGCTGGTTGCTGCTCGGTGAGTTTGATCACATGGAACCCGGCGGCGCTTTGCACAGGGTCAGACACGGCGCCGACCTTCAGCCGAGCCACCGCACCGCGCACTTCCGGCACCAGTTGCTGCAACGGTTGCAGGCCGCTATCGCCGCCCTTTTCAGCGGTCAGGCGATCCTGCGAATACTGGGTCGCCAATACGGCAAACTCCCCCGGCGCCGCCTGCGCTTTTTTGCTCAGCTCGGTCGCTTGTTTGCGCACAGCTTCCAGACTCTGCGCATCCGGCACCGCCAGGAAAATCTGGCTGACCCGATACAGCGGCGGCGTCATCCAGTTAGCTTTGCCGGCGTCATACGCCTGCTGCAACTCGGCCGCACTCGGATAGTTGGCGGGCACCTGGCTGACCGACTGCAAATAATCGCGAAAGACAATCTGCTCGGTCGCCGCACGGGTCTGACGCAGGACTTCCGGGCGCTGTGCCCAACCTTGCGCGTCGGCCTGCTCCAGCACCGCTTTCTCCGCCAGTCGCGCACGAATCCAGCGCTCCAGTGCGTCACGATTGCCGCGCAGTTGCTCACGGGTTTGCTCCGGCACTGTCGCCAGCAATGTCTGCAACTCCGCAGGCGTTACCTGCTGATTACCCAAACGCGCGACCGCCGGCCCCGTAGCAACCGCCGCCAGCGGCGACGATTGCTGGGCGGCGACCGGGTCATTGCCCGGTCGCACGGCCAACGCCACGGCCACCACCAACAGCGCTACAGCGGCAGCGCTGATCACCATGGCAGGCTTTTTCACAGCGCGACTTCCTCTTGCTCGGTCACGGCGACTTTAGCCGTCTGTGCCACCGCGCCGTTCTGGGCGAAGTCGCGCAGATAGACGATGAATTCCTGCAACAGGCGATCCCACAATTCGAGGTTGCCGCGCAGGTGATCGTTGCTGACCCCAGCCGCAACCACCACGTCCATTTCCATCACCAGAAACTCGCCCTGCAATGACAGACGCGCGAAACGCCGCGAAGCATTCCATCGCTCGGCGACACCTTCGGGCAACTCGCCCTGCACCCGCAGCGCGCAGCTGAAGGTGAAATCAACGTAACTGCCCCGCTCCACTGCCGGGTTGCCGAAACGCACGGCATAACCGATGCCCTGGCTGGCACTGAGCAACTGCACGATGCCGTTCTGCTCGGTCTGATTGACGCGATAACCGGCCGCTTGCAGGACTTCGGTCAGGGATTGCGGGGAAACGTGGCTGATCAATTGAGTCATGACTTCTTCCTTGTTCATCAGTGTGCGAGCGCCGCTTGTGGCGCATCGAATTGGGTCTTGTAGAGGTCGTCGCCAAAACCCTGGGCCAGTTCATCGAACTTGACCCGAGCGCTGCCCGCGAAGGGCTGGCGGATCTTCATCACCTCGGCCACATCGATGTTTTCGTAGGCGGTGAGGATCTGCTTGGCGACGCCGTACATCTGCTGATTCTTGACTGAACATTGCTGCACTTGTGTGTCACGTTCAGTCAATTGCGCTTGAAGCTTAGACCGTTCTGCCTCTTTGGCACGGGCCATGACCAATAGCTCGTCGTAGGCCTTTTTGAACTTGCCGGTCTGCTCGGTGCTGGCCGCGACTTGCGCCTGGGCCTGGCTGTGCAGGCTTTGCTGCTGCCCGGCCAGTTGCTCGGCAACGCCCTTTGCTTTGGCCAGTTCGGCGGTCAATTGCTTGATTTGCGCCTGCGCAGCCTTGGCCTCGTTCTGCGCCGCCAACTGCGCCGCGCTGGCCTGCGCCTGCTGACTTTGCAAGGCCTGCAACTGTTGAGTAGTGCTGCGCAACTGGGTGCGCAAGCGCTCTTCCATGCCTTCGGCACTTGCCCCGGTGGCGATCAGCAAGCCAAGTCCCAGCCATAACACACGCGTTTTCATAACCCTCTCCCGGCGCTTTAGAAGCGCGTGTTGATCTCAAGCTGCAAGACGTCGATGTCGAACGGCGCGCCGTACACCGCTTCGGTGCTCAACCAGCGACCCGTCGCATAAACGTTCTTTGCCAGACCGTAGTTGCCGCCGATGAAATAGCCTTTGGCGTTGGTGCCGCCGAGGTGGAATGAGGAATCGTTGAAGCCGTCCGGCAAGGCATCCGGCTGGATGTATTTGTAGCCGGCGAACATGTTCCAGTCGCCCTGTTTCTTCAGCTCCAGCGCGCTGCCGAGGGTGAACTGCACCATCCACGCATTGGCGCCGCTTTCGATCTGGCCATTGCTGTCGAGGTTGTTGACGATCTGCCCGGCGGAACGCTTGCGCATGTCGCCTTCGTCGTAGCTGAGGTTGTGGATGTAGTTACCCTGGCTGCGCAGCTTGAAGTCTTGCGGCAGGTCGGCATCCCAAACCACGTTGAGGTCGAGCAAGTTGAACTCGGACGCGAGGCCGACAAACTGCGGTTGTGGCGTTGTGCTCGGGTTAAGCGGGTTCGGCGTGATGTCACGCAACAGGAACACGCTGTTGCCCTTCTGCATGAACGCCGCACGGCTGCCATCGCTGTCGCAGCCCGGCGCGCCGGCCCACGGTTCGCAAGGGCTGGAGCGTTCGCCCTGGATGTCGTCGAAACGGTAGTAAGCCAACGCGCCTTTCAAGCGGTTGTTGCTGTTGATCGCCCACTTGGCGCCGACCTGCGCGCCGTACAGCCATTTGTTGTCGCTCTCTTCCTTGTCGAAACCGTTGCTGCTGGTGGTGTCGTTGGTGTAGTCCACCGGGAACGCGCCGACGGTGCCGAACACACCCCAATCGCGGTTGAGTTTGTGGTCGAAAATCGCCGCCACGCCGTCGAAATTCAAGTCGTTGGAATACAGCATGTCGGTGGACATGAACGGGTTGGCGAAACGGCCACCGGTCAGCGTCAGTTCATCCGTCGGCTTCCAGTTCAGGTAACCCTGATCGAGCCAGATGTCCTTCTTGGCGAAACCACCGCCTAGGCTTTGCGTGGTCGACACCGGGTTGTTGTCGGAACCGGTGCCGATGCGGATGCCAGCGGTCCATTCCGGCGAGATCACTGCTTTCATGCCCAGCCGTGCGCGAATGCGGAACTGGTTGGTGCGGTCTTCGCGGGTATTGAGCAGCGGCGGCAGGCTGGTGCTGCTGTTCGGATTGACGTCGTAGGGGCCATTGTTGTTGAGCTTGGCGAAGTCGACGATTTCGTTGCTGTTGTTATCCGAGTAGTAGCGCGATTCGTCACGCAGGCGAATGTCGCCGTCGAAGCTGATGCGCGAGGCCCAGTCCGGGAAAGTGTTCGGCGCTGCCCAGTTTTCCTGTTTGGCAGTGGCCATGACTTCAGCTTTGACCTGATCGCGGATCTGGTCACGCACAGCGGCCGGCACGTATTGCACACGCACATCGCCCGGTGCCGCAACAGGTCCGGCGGCCACTACGGCGCTGGACGCGGCAGCCTGCTTGGCCTGCGCCGCTTCGTTCTGCGCCTGAGCGATCAGGGCGTCGGCCTTGTCCTGTTTCAAAATGCCCTGCTCGACCAGCAAGCGGATCAGATTGATCGTGGCGTTCTCCGAGGGCGCAGGCGCTGCCACGGCCTGACCGACCAGGGTCGCAATGACCATGCCGACCGCCAGGGACAATCGATTCACGTTGGAAATCATCTGCACACAACTCCTTTTCATACAGCTCTATGAATTCGGTTAACCCGGACGCCGCCCTTGCAGGGACAGGCGCACAGGCAAAGTGATGGAGGCCGGAGGCCGTTCGCTCAGGGCCGGCGCACCGCGCAGCGCGGCCAGCACTTGCGTATCAATTTCGGGATTGCCGCTGGACTTGATCAGCTCGACCCGAGTGATCTCGCCGACGCCGCTCAGCCAGACATCGGTCTGCAGCGAAAACGCGAGGTTGCGCAGGTCAGGGTTCTCGCGCAGCAGCCGCTGAAAGGTGAACGCGAGGAACTGGCTGTAAGTCCCGGTGCCCAGTCGCCCGCCCCCGGCGCCGGCCATGCCGCCGCCCTTGCCCGCGCCGATGTTGAAAGCGTCGTTGCCGGACTGCGCATCGCCGTCCATTTGCATAGGATTGGCCAGGTCGTCCGCCGGCGATGGCGGCGCCTCTTCCTCAGGCTTGACCTCTTCGGGCTCCGGCGTTGGCTCGGGCTCGACGACTTTTTCTTCCACCGGGGTTTCCGGCTCCGGCGGTTTCTCCGGCGGCGGTGGTGGCGGTGGCGGCAACGGAATGATTGTCGGCACCTTCGGCGCTTCGCGGCGGATGCCACTCATGTCGTTGGCCCACTGCCACAGGAACCACGCGGCGAGCGCGCCGATGATCAGCCCGGCGCCCCACTTCGCGTACCGCAGCACAGGCTTCTGCACGGGCAGCGGCTCAATCGGGAGTTGTGCGGTCATGACTCAGCCCTGCGTCGGTTTGCCGGTCACCAGACCGACCTGAGACAGTTCGAGCCGGCGCAACAGATCCAGCACTTCAATGACTTTCTGGTATTGCACCGTCGCGTCGCCGCGCACGATCACCGGGAAATCCGGGCTCTGCGCCTTCTCGATGCGCAGGCGTTCTTCCAGCTCGGCCAGCGTCACCGGGTAGGCATCGAGGAACACCTGACCGCCGTCGTTGACCGAGATCGCCTTGGTCTTGGCCTCGGACAGCGACACCGAAGCGCTCGCCTTGGGCAAATTGATCTGAATCCCCGAGACCTGGGCGGTGGCAGTGAGGATGAACATCACCAGCACCACCATCAGCACGTCGACCAACGGAGTGATGTTGATGCTGTCTACCGCGGCATCTTCGTCATCGTCGTGGGAGGCATTTACGGACGCCATGTCAGTGCTCCTCAGGCCGGTACGGAATGGTTGGCGTGATGGCCGCGCGGGTGCGACGCCTCACTGAACTGGCTCTCGCCGTGCATCTCCGCCAGACGCGTGATGAACTCATCGACGAACACGCGCATGTCAGCGCTGACTTCCTTGTTGCGGGTGATCAGGCGGTTGTAGCCAAACAGCGCCGGGATCGCGACGAACAAGCCCATGGCGGTGGCGAGCAAGGCGGCGGCCATGCCCGGGGCAATCGCATTGATGTTGACGTCGCCGGCCATCGCCGTGCCGAGGAACACCACCATGATCCCCATCACCGTGCCCAGCAGGCCGATGTACGGGCCACCGGCGATGGCGTTGGACAGGGTCGAGAGTTTTGAGCTGAGTGCCTGATTTTCGCGAGTGCGCACGCCGTCCATCGAGCAGCGGATCGCTTCGATGGTGGCCGCTGAAACCGACGAGGTATCGGCGCCCTGTTCACGGCGAGTGCGGATCTCTTTCACCGCCACCAGATAGAGGCGCCACAGCGGCGAATGCTGCAAACGCTGGGCGAGTTGCGCGTCGTCGGCGAACATCTCCAGACGCGTGCCGACCTTGGCGAACTGCACGCGGAAGTCTTCGTTGGCCTTGCTGACGCGGCCTAGGGTGCGGTTCTTGCGCAGCATGATGATCCACGACTGGAACATCATCAGCACCAGCACGGCAATGATCACCCAAGCGTCGATGGGTACGGCGTTGAGCAGGAAGCCGAGGCTGCCGAAACCGAAACCGGATTGTTCTTCATCGACGCCGTAAGCAACCAGTTTCGATTCGGCGCCTTGCGAAGTGGCATCGGCCAGCAACAGCGGCGCCGGACGGGCGACTTTCGACAGGCGCAGCTCGTCGATGGCACCTACGAACGGTTGATAAGGGCTTTCGTGCAGGTCAGCACCGATGGCCATGACCGAATTGAACGCCGGCATGGCTTGCGCCAGTGTCGCGCCTTCGCGACCGTTGATGTACAGGGTGACTTTTGAGCCTTCGGCGGTCAGCGCGACGTGCTGCCATTGGCCGGGATTCAGCGGTTGCGTGGCGATGGCGCGCTGGCCGTCAATTTCCACGAATGGCACGCCCTGATTGACACCGATCAGCAAGCTGTTGGCACCTTCACGGCGCGCCAGAATCAGTTGCTCGCCATTGGCCTGATCCAGCCGCAGCCAGGCGCTGAAGGTGAACGCACTGCCAGCGTTGTGCTGAAGCGATGGACTGGCCGGCAGCAGCAACGGCTGGTTGCTGAACTGCAAGGCTCGCCCGACAACGCCGTCAATCGCCGCACCGGTCGCACTTTGCGCGGTGTTGCCGTAGGCAGTGGTGTCTTTGGCGGGAGTGCCGGTGGCGCCGTCGAAATGATAGAGCGCGGTGTAATTCGGGTCGAAGGTCAACTGACCGTTGCCGGTCGCCGGGGCCTTTTGGTTGCCGTAGTACATCCAGATGTCCTGGCGCTGACCGCCCTCGACATTCGGCACATCGACCCAGATCAGCGCCATGCCCATCAGCGCGTCGAAGCTTTCGATCTGGTGGTTGAGCACGGTCTTGTCATCGGCGGCGACGAAGCGCAGATCCGAGCCGTCCTCTTTCACGCCATCGAAGGTGAAATTGCCGGTGTGCAGGCGCACCAGCAGCGCGGTGCGGCCCAATGGCTGATTGATCGCCGCGCCCTGCGGCGTGGTGTCGACGGCGATCTGTTTGCGGTAATGCCAGTCGTCCTGCCACCAGGCCTGAGCCGTGGCCGGGAGCACGAAGCCCAGGCAGATCAACAACGAAAGGAAGAGGCGCTGCATGAACGTGCTCCTTGTCAGAAAGTGGCTTGAAGGTTGAAGTGCAGGCGCGATTCCTGTTTCGAGGTGTTCGGCCCTTCGAGTAGCGGGTAGCCCCAGTCGAGGCTGCCGGACAGCCATTTGCTCAGGCTGGCGCGGGTGCCGAGGCCGACACTGGCCAAGGCGTAATCGGCGTCCTGATCCGGCAGCTCATCGCGTAGATAAAGCTGTGCGCCTTCGGCAAAGGCATAGAAACGCCAGTCCTGCATCCAGGTGCCGGCGTACTTGGCCAGCGATGGCGTGCGAATTTCCTGACTGAGCAGCACACCGTCGTCAGCGGTGCGCTCGGCAGCCAGATAGCCGCGCACCGAAGTGGCGCCGCCGGCAGAGAACTGTTCGTTGGAAACCAGTGGCCCGGACGCTAACTGGAACGCAGCTTTGCTCGCGCTCTGCCAGTCGCTGTCGAATGTCCAGGTGTAATTGCCGTCGCCCTTGAGCACGGCGAAGCTCGGTTTGGCGCGGTAGCGTTTGTAGTCGAAGTCTTCGTCGGAACTGCCGTAACCAAAGAGGCTGCGGGTAGCCGCGACCAGGCTCAGGCCGAGGCCGAGCTGGCTCTTTTCGGTATAGCGATAGCCGTTGTAGGCGAAGGTGAAGGGCGCGTACTTGAGCGGCACCTGATCGCTTTCGCCGGACAGGGTCAGGCGTTCGTCGAAGTCTTTGAAGTCGACGCCGGCCGACAGCGAGTTCGACCAGTTGCCGCTGGAGGGCAACGTGTAGATCGCTGATACGCCGTAAGAATGACCTTTGCCGAGCACGTTGCTGCCACCGATGGTGGCGACGTTGCTGTCGGACTGGTAACCGGAGACCTGCACGCTCCAGCGCTCGCTCAGCGGCGCGGTGTAGGAACCCGACCAGACCTTGGCGTTGTCGGTGTCCTGCGGCGCGGTGAAGAACGTCAGGTTGACGCTGTGGCCGAGTTGCCAGAGGTTGTTGTAACCGAGGCTGGTGACTGCGCGCAGCTTTTCGGTGTCGGCGCTGTAGTCGTTGTTGAGGCCGACGCTGGCCGTCCATGGGTTCTGATCTTCAACCTGCAAATCGACGTCCATGGTGCCTGGGCGCTGACCTTCACGCACCAACGGCATGACCTGACGGCCCGGGGTTTTGTTGAGCTGCGCCAGTTCGCCCTGAACCTTGGCGAAGTCTGGTACCTCGCCTTCCTTCAGCGCCGGGACGTTGTCGCGGATGTCCAGCGGTGAGTAATGCTTGGCGCCGACCACACGCACCCGGCCAACCTTGGTTTCGCTGACTTGCATGTAGACGATGCCGTCGGCCACCGCTTGCTCCGGCAGCTCGACAAACACCGACTGATAGCCGCGTTCCTGATAGGCCTTCTGCAACGCATCACGTGCGCCTTCGATGTCGTTCATGCCTTTTTGCGGGCCGAGAAACGGGTACACCGCCTCTTCAATCGCCCGTGCATCAAGCACGGTATTGCCGCGCACGAAGTATTCGTTGACGTCGACCAAACGTTGCGACGCCGCTGTTTGCGCAGCCTCTTCGGCCAATGCCGGCTGCGCGCCTGCCGTCACCAGCAGCCAGCCGCACAGCGCCAGCCGTGACTTGAAAATCGGTTCCACACTACCCCCTGAATTCGCGATGACCTGTTGGCGTTTCAACGCCCGGCGTGTTGCCGCTGTTAATTGCTGACGTGCGGGGCGCAGGCGTGCTTGCCCAGCCAGGTGTGCAACAGCGCGAAGTTCAAGGAGAACTCGGGCATTTGCAGCAAGGCACCGCAGAACACTTCGCCGATGATTTTCTGGATGAGCAGCACCGCACGCGGGTTATTGAGCAGCGTGGCGATGTCGCGACTGAGGATGTTGAAGCTCCAGACTTTCTGATTCAGACCGAGGCCGACGAACCAGCGGAACAGCAGGTTGTAATTGAGCTGTTCATAAAGCTGCTGTTCGCTGGGCACCGAATAGAGCAGTTGCAGGAGCAGGATGTGCATGACCGTTTGCGCGGGGATGAGCATGCCGGGCTCGGCATTGAGGTCGTGCAACAGGTCGCGATGGGCGTCGAGCAAATCGTCGATCTGCGGGCGCAGCAGCACCAGCGAATGACCGGGCGGAATGTAGCTGGAGACCTCTTTCAAGGCGCCCTGCCAGTCATCCTGCGAGACAATCCAGACCCACGGCGCGCCGTAGCGATACACCGAAACCGGCTTCTTGCGCGCGGCTTCGACGATCTTCGACAAGCGTTGATCGAGTTCCTGCATGCCCACTTTCGAGTAGCGTTCCATAGTCCCCATTGCCTCACTCCCGGCGTCCCGCCTCGGCTTGTGAAAAGCGCCCCGTTGGGCCCCTCAAGCGCGTTACATAGGCATGACCGGACTGGCGATGTGCTACCGAACTTTTGTCATAAAAGCTTCATTACAGAATTGATCGGGATTTAACAGACAACACAAAACCCTGTGGGAGCGAGCCTGCTCGCGAATGCGGTGTGTCAGTCAAGTAGAAGGTAACTGACAGGACGCTTTCGCGAGCAGGCTCGCTCCCACAGGGGGATTCGTGGGGACTTTGGATCAGGTGTAGACAGGCCAGGTGTCGACGATCTTGCCGTTGCGCACGGCCAGCAGATCGCCGAATTGCAGGAGCACCGCTTCGGTCTGGGTCGGGCGCAGGAAGACCTGGTCTTCTATGGTCAGGCCGACGGTGCTGGAACCGTTGACCATTTCCTGATTCGAACTGCGGCCGTAGACACTGTTGCTTTGTAATCCGGACGGCGATTCGAACTCGGCCATCCAGTTGCCGCCATAGATGAAAAAGGTCTGGCGCTGATTTTGATCCCACCACGAAAAAAGCTTCGACTTGTCATCCAGTGCCGGGATGTTCACCGCCCCCGTGCTTTTCAATACCGGCGTGGCGATATAGGCCGCCGGCACATGGTCGACCAGCGACGGCAAATCATAGTGAGTCGGCTTGAGCATCGCCGTGCCCACCGACACTTCCGTGCTCAGCTTTTCGTTTTCATGCATGCGATAACTCGGGCTACCGGCGGTGTTCAGGCACAAGCCGTCGTGCCACAACTGCGGAAACTGCTGGCGGGTGAAATCAACGCAGCGCTGATAGATCGCCATGACCTTGGCAAACAGCTCTTCCGGCGATCCGAGAATCCCCGGCACGCCCATGCCCACGAACGGGTCATAACCCATGAACCCGGCGAACTGCAGATGCTGCGGGTTGGCGTTGATCAGCGTAAGCATCTGCCCCAACACATTCACATCACTGACACCGCCGCGATGCAGACCAACGTCCAGTTCGATGTTGATCCGCATCCGCGTGCCCAAACCCTGCGCCAGCGCGAGGTATTGCTGCAAACGTTCGGGGCCGTCGAGCAACCATTGCAGTTGCTTTGCCGGATCAAACGAGCCTTTGTGGGCTTGATAGAACAGCTCTGCCGAACGCACCGGCAGTGGCTTGCCGAGCAAGATGTCGGACTGTGGAAACGTCACGGCATCGTGATTGAGAAACGGCTGATGGAACGACATCAGTTTTTGCGTCCCTGCGCGTTGGGCGATGTAGCTCAATAACCCCGGCGACGGCAGCGACTTTTCTACCAATCGCAGTTGCTTGCCTGCGCGTCTTACCGATTGCATCACCACATCAATGTTGTGATCCAGACGATCCAGATCAATCAACAGCACCGGTCGCATCGGCCCTTTGTCCTTCAGCTCTTTATTCAGCGCACGGAAATATTCGCTGTACGGCGCGCCCCGATCCCCCGGCCGCAGCCACGCGCCAACGCCCACCAGTAACGCGCCGACCCCCAGTGTGCCGAGGAGGAAGTTACGTCGATTGACAGCCATCAGCTCACCCCCAGAATTGATGAAAGATGCGCGTTGAGAAATCGGCCATCTGGATCGAGCGCTTGACGCACCTCAACAAATTCGCGCCAGCGCGGATACAGCGGTTGCAGGTTCTTCGCGTTGAGCGTGTGCAACTTGCCCCAATGCGGCCGCCCGTTGTACTTCCAGAAAATCGGCTCCACAGCCGCGAAGAAGTTGTGATGGTCCATCTGGTAATGCTGGTGTACCGAGATCGAACAACTGTCGCGGCCCTCGAACATGCTCAGCGGGATGTCATCGGCCTTGACGTAGCGGTACTCGATGGGAAACCAGGTGCGTAGATCCTTGTCCTGAATCAGCTTGAGAATTTCACGCAGACACGCCGGACCGTGCTCCGCAGGCACCGAGTATTCCATCTCGTTGAAACGCACCGTGCGCACATTGGCGTAGATGTCGAACGAGTCGCCCACACGGTCATCGAAACTCGCCAGATGGCGCAGGCTGTTGAGCATCGTCCGGCGCAGGTCGGGGAAGTCGCTGGCGTACTTGTCGATCTTTTCGATCAAAGTGACGAACTCGTTGCCGCCCTCCTCTTCAGGCGGAATCGGCGGCGTGGCCGGATCGTCGGTTTCGTTGAGCGCAATGGACAACGCATAGTCGGAATGAGTGACGACGAGCATTTCCCAGTGCTGGTTTTCACGGGTGTTCTTGTCGAGGTCTTCCAGCAGCTCTTCGGTTTTGGCAATCCATTGGCGTTCGCGCAAGCGGTAGGCCGGGCGGTTTTGCAGGCGGATTTTTGTCGCTACACCGAGGGCGCCAAGGGATACGCGGGCAGCGTTGAACACCTCGGGATGGCGCTGGCTATCGCAGTCGAGCACATCGCCGCTGGCGGTCACCAATTGCATGCCACAGACGTGAGCGGAATAAGACTGAAAGTTTTTCCCGGTGCCGTGGGTCGAGGTCGAAATCGCCCCGGCAAGGGTCTGGTAATCGATATCAGCCATGTTTTGCAGGGCCTGGCCGATGTCTTTCAGTGGAGCACCCATGCGCGACATCGGCGTGCCGGCGGCGAATTCGGCTTGCAGGGTTTTCGCATCGTGATCGAGCAGACCGTTGAAGTAACTCAGCGAGAGCAACGTGCCGTCGGTGGGCACCAACGCGCTGAAGGAATGCGCCGAGCCGACCGGACGGATCTTGCCTTGCGCCTGCCTGATGACGGTCGTCAGCTCATCGAGATTCTTCGGCGCCAGTCGCGCCGCCGGCAGGCAACTTTGCCCGCCCGACCAGTTGCGCCACGGAATCAAGCGTGGCGCGCGCAGTAATTGGCCCAACGCCGGGTTGCTCGCCAAGGCACTGAACGCGCCGACGATGCTTGCCCGCTGCAACAACTGACGCCGTGTCAGATCCATGGTCATGCCGGGCACCTTATTGTGGGAGGGGCTGGTCGGCCATGAAGCCGATCAGTTGCAGGAATTGTTCTTCGCTGCATTCAACGCACTGGCCCATCGGCGGCATGCCGTTGTAGCCGTTGATGGCGTGATCGAGCAGCGTGTCAGTGCCCTGCTGGATGCGCGGTGCCCAGGCTTTGCGGTCGCCAGTGAGCGGCGCGTTGGCGGCGGGATTAGCGTGGCAGAGCTGACAGCTGTTGGCGTAGATCTGCGCCAGGGCCGGGTCTTTGGGCACGGCGTTGTTGGCGATGCTGGAACTGGTCGTCGGTTTGGCGTCATCGCCACAGCCGGCCAGTGCGATGGCCAGAGTCAGCAATGCGATGCATCGGATTGAACGCATGACGTTCCTCGCGTGGGATGCCGCTTATTGTTGTAATCACACCTTAAGACAGCGGCAGACAACGGTTGAGGGCATTGCGGGACAACGAGGGGGGCAAACGGGGCCAGCCAATGTTTCGGGCGAGCCCCCTGTAGGGATTTCGGTTCGGCCAGCCGCCCTCTGCTCTGCGCCTTTGCGTGACATTCGAGTGACATTTGCGGGTTTAAATTTCGGCGCATTCAGGCGTATAACCTGTACAGACTTTTCAATTGCACGCCGACTTCAAATACGGGGTAGCGACATGACCACAGCAAACATCCTTGGCAACCTCTTCCCTTCTGTCAGCGACATCCCGGAAAAATACCGCCTCGACGGTCAGGTCGAGCAACGCGAATACCTCGTCGATGGCGAGTTACGCCGCTGGGACGGCCCGCTCGCCACGGTGCGCAGCCCG
This sequence comes from Pseudomonas sp. TH08, assembly GCF_016651275.1. NCBI lineage: Bacteria > Pseudomonadati > Pseudomonadota > Gammaproteobacteria > Pseudomonadales > Pseudomonadaceae > Pseudomonas > Pseudomonas sp. TH08. The sequence goes on from NZ_JAEKEE010000004.1 coordinate 533,623, forward strand.
GTTTATCTGAAGGGTGACCATGGCGACGAACAAGTGATCCTCGGCAGCACGCCGCTGCTCGATGCCGACACCGCCCTCACCGCTCTCGACGCCGCCGTGCGTGCCTACGATCGCGGCCAGGGCCTGTGGCCGACCATGCGCGTAGCCGAGCGCATCCAGCACGTCGAAGCCTTCCTCGGCCGCATGCGCCAGCAACGCGACGCCGTAGTCAAACTGCTGATGTGGGAAATCGGCAAGAATCTGAAGGACTCGGAAAAAGAGTTCGATCGCACCTGCGACTACATCGTCGACACCATCAATGCCCTGAAAGAACTCGACCGTCGCTCCAGCCGTTTCGAGCTGGAACAGGACACCCTTGGCCAAATCCGCCGTGTTCCGCTCGGCGTCGCCCTGTGCATGGGCCCTTACAACTACCCGTTGAACGAGACTTTCACCACGCTGATCCCCGCGCTGATCATGGGCAACACCGTGGTGTTCAAACCGGCCAAGCTCGGCGTTCTGCTGATCCGTCCGTTGCTCGAAGCGTTCCGCGACAGTTTCCCGACCGGTGTGATCAACGTGATCTACGGCAGCGGCCGCGAAACCGTCAGTGCCTTGATGGCCAGCGGCAAGATCGACATCTTCGCCTTCATCGGCACCAACAAAGCCGCCAGTGACCTGAAGAAGCTGCACCCGAAACCGCACCGTTTGCGCGCCGCACTGGGCCTGGATGCGAAAAACCCCGGCATCGTTTTGCCGGAGGTCGATCTCGACAACGCCGTCAGCGAAGCGGTCACCGGCTCGCTGTCATTCAACGGTCAGCGCTGCACGGCGCTGAAAATCCTCTTTGTGCATGAAGACGTCGTCGACAGCTTCATCGAGAAATTCAACGCCAAACTGGCCACACTCAAACCGGGTATGCCGTGGGACAGCGGTGTGTCACTGACGCCATTGCCCGAGTCGGGCAAGGTCGATTACCTGCATGGCCTGGTCGCGGACGCGCGCAGCAAGGGCGCCGAAGTGGTCAACCCGAATGGCGGCGAATCCCGCGAATCGTTCTTCTACCCTGCCGTGCTCTACCCGGTGAACCCGCAGATGCGCGTTTATCAGGAAGAACAGTTCGGCCCGGTGGTGCCGATCGTGCCGTACCGCCATCTCGACACGGTGATCGATTACGTTCTGGAATCGGATTTCGGCCAGCAGTTGAGCATCTTCGGCACTAACCCGGTAGCGGTCGGGCGTTTGGTCGATACGTTCGCCAACCAGGTTGGCCGGATCAATCTGAACGCCCAGTGTCAGCGCGGGCCGGATACTTATCCGTTCAATGGCCGCAAGAATTCCGCCGAGGGCACGTTGTCGGTACACGATGCGTTGCGGGTGTTTTCGATCCGCACGCTGGTGGCGACCAAGTTCCAGGACAGCAATAAGGATTTGATCAGCGAGATCATTCGCGGCCGCGATTCGAGCTTCCTGACCACTGATTACATCTTCTGACGAGGGCCTCGCACTGAGTACTTACAGCTCCCACCGACTGCCACCGCTATTGCGCCGTGTTCTACGTCCATTGCTGGACCCGTATCGGCGCTACCGACACGCACGGCTGATTCACGCCGTGCGCGTGGCATTGGGTTTGCTGGCGACAATCCTGCTGACCACCGGCATCAACCTGCCCCACGGCGAGTGGGCTTCGGTGACCATGCTGGTGGTAATCGGCGGCTTGCAGCACCACGGCAACATCGGCAAGAAAGCCGCTGAGCGCGCCACCGGTACGTTGATTGGCGCAGGCGTCGGCTTGTTGTTGGTAGCACAGCAGGCGTGGCTCGGCATGCCGTGGCTGACCTACTTTGCGATGGCGGTGGTCTGCGGATTTTTCTCCTATCACGCCATCGGCAAGGGGGGTTACACCGCCCTGCTCTCGGCGATCACCGTATTCATTGTCGCCGGGCATGGCGACAACCCGATCACCGACGGCTTGTGGCGCGGCGTCGACATCCTCATCGGCATCGCCCTGGCCCTGGCGTTCTCTTTCGCTTTGCCGCTGTACGCGGTGTACTCGTGGCGCTACAACCTCGCCGATGCCTTGCGTGATTGCGCCACGGTATACGGGCGAATCATCAGCGGCCAGCCGGTCAGCGCCGATGAGCACCTGAAACTGATGAGCCGTTTGGGCGCAGTCATGGTGCAACTGCGCTCACTGATGCCGTCGGTGTCCAAGGAAGTGAAGATTTCCATGACCGAACTCGATGCGATCCAGCGCAACCTGCGCATGTGCATCAGCACGCTGGAGATCCTCGGCAACACCCGCCCGGACGCCAATGATCCGCACGCCATGGCTCATCTGCAATCGGCGTTAAAGGCCGAACATCGGCAGATCCGTGTGCAATTGATCGGTATGGCGCGGGCATTGAAGACCGGTGCCGCCCAACGCCTCGACCGGCCACTGGAACTGCCCGACGCCAGCCTTGACGAGCCGGTCTACAGCCCGCTCGATGGCTACCGATTGCTGACCCGGCAACTGGCGGCCAACGTCGGCGAAATGCGCCAGCGCCTGGCGAAAACGGCGCCACGCTGGAACATCTGAGAGCTACCGCGCGAGCAGACGCCGTGCCTTGAAGCCCCAGCCCTGTTGCATGCCGGCAGCAGCCAGCAAAATTGCCGCCACACCCAGCCATTGCAGGGTTTCCAGGCGATGACCGAAGGCGAACCAGTCAACGAAGATCGCCGCAATCGGATAGATAAACGACAGTGCGCCGGTCAATGCGGTCGGCAGTTTCTGGATCGCGCCGTATAGCAGCACGTACATCAGGCCAGTGTGGACGATGCCCAGCGTCACCAGGCTGGCCCAGGCACTCGGCGCTTGTGGCAGTGCGGAAAAATGCGCGAACGGTGCGAGCAGCAACACCCCGGTGCACACCTGAATCAGCGCAATCAGGTGGGGTGGCGTACCGGTCAGGCGCTTGATGATCAACGCGGCAATCGCGTACAGCAGTGCCGCGCCCAGCGCCAGGCCAATGCCCATCAGATAGTCGTTACCGCTCTCGCCTTGCGTGCCGTGGGCGCTGACGATGGCGAGCATCCCGGCAAACGAAACGCCCAGCCAGAACAGCTTGTGTACGGTGATTTTTTCGCCCAGAAACAGCGCTGCCAGTCCCACCAGCATGAACGGCTGTACGTTGTACACCGCGGTGCCGATAGCAATCGAGGCCCGCGAGTACGAGGCGAACAGCAGTAACCAGTTGCCGACAATCGCCACAGCGCTGAGCACGGCCAGCAGCAACGTTGTGCGGGTGAGAATTCCCGGTCGCAGAAAGCCGAATGCCGCGCAAATCAGCAACAAGGTGCCGGCACCGAATACACAGCGCCAGAACACCACATCCAGCACTGGTTGCCCGGACACCAGCACGAACCAGCCGATCGTCCCGGATATGAGCATGGCGGCGGTCATTTCAACTGTGCCGCTACGGAGTGTTTTGTCCATTATTGATCTCCTGTGGTCGTGGCAAAAGTATGCCGATCCCGCCGTTCAACTCTCCAGCACTAAAAGCAGGCTAAACTCGATATTTGCCTTTTTTATCGCGGGTAATTTTGCTTGATTGCCTAATACTGGAGTTTGTTCATGACCGACGATATTGATCAGATCCTCATCAACGCATTGATGGAGGATTCGCGGCGCTCGCTGAAAGCACTGGCGCAGCTCAGTGGATTGTCTTCGCCGAGCGTGGCCGAACGTCTACGGCGACTGGAGGAGCGTGGCGTGCTCAAGGGCTACACGGTCGAAATTGATCCAAAATGCTTTGGTTATCAGTTGCAGGCCATCGTGCGAGTGCGGCCACTGCCGGGACAACTGCAAGAAGTGGAACGGCAGATTCAGTCCATTCCCGAGTTCACCGAGTGCGACAAAGTCACCGGCGAGGACTGCTTCATCGCCCGTTTGCATGTACGTTCGATGGAGCAACTGGACACCCTGCTCGACCGCCTTAATACAATGGCTGAAACCAATACAGCGATCGTCAAGAAGACCCCGGTCAAGCGTCGCTTGCCGCCGATGGCGTGAGTGCTTTTTCGTGATGTTCTGCGTGGGTTGCCGTTGTCTTACGCCATCTATAAGCAGCGGCATTTTGATCAACTGATTGAAAACCTCCGGACGCCGAGGCATCCGGAGATTATCGCGGTTTACTCGAGCAATTGTTGCAGGCTTGGGTCACGAATCACTTTTTGCTGTGGCTGCGAGGTGTCATCGCCAGCCTTGAGCATTTTCAGTTTCAGGTTCTGCACTTTCGCGCAAGCATTCTTGCCGTCAGCGTAGATCCCGCTCATGTCGCACTTCCACTCGTAGTAATTAATCAGCCCACCCGACAGTTGCAGGCTGTAGTCGGTGCTTTGTGCACTCGGTGTGAAGGCATGGCCTGCTGGAATGTTCTGGAACCAGCGCATCCATTCAGGTGATCCCGGCTTCGGCGCGTTGCTCTGAAAAGTCGGGTTCATGATCGCCAGTTGCGGCGACTCGGCGGTGGCGTGGCAGCTCAGACAGGAGCTGTTGGGATTGTCCACCGGGCCGTTGAGGCGACCGTTCCAGCCCAGATGAGTGGGTGGCAGTTCCTTGTCGGCGTTGATGGCGGTCTGTTGCAGCGCACTATTAATCTTGGTAACGGTTGGCTCCGGGTTGGTGAAGTCATTGCCGATTTCTTGCGGATCATTGCCCCACATGATCCCCACCGGTACCAGATTGTCCCAGCCGGCCTTGCCGGTTTTCTCACCGTTGTACTGGAAGGTACCGAAAATCCAGCCTGTATCGCTCATGCGCGTGTCACGCACGGCGATGTCCATCTGGATCAGCGCGACATCTTTGATCTTGCGATTGACGGAAGTAAACGTGTCGGTGATGTAGCCCTGCCACAGAACGGGGTTAACCAGAAAAGGCACGGTGTTGCGGTCGATGTCGGCGAACAGGGCTTTACACACGACAGTGCCGTTGGCAAAGCTGTTCGGTTTCGAGGTGTACTTGGGATCGGGGTTTTGCGGGTCTTTCCAGACCTCGCCGATGGTGTAGGCACCGATATCGTTGTAAATGCCCACCGCATAGGTCTGGCCGGTGGCGACCTGGGTCGGCGCCAATTGCTTGGCCTTGATCTGCGCTTCCTTGGTCAACCCATGAATACCTTCGCGGCCCAGTGGGCCATAGTGTTGCCAGGGCATGTGATACCACTGACGCACCTTGTTTTTCTGTACATCCCAGTTGTTATCGACGTTGCCTTCCAGGCAGTAATTTTTCACTTCCTCCATGTAGCCGCGCCAGGTCTCGAAATTGTTATCCGGCTTGGCCGGCAGTTTCTTGAAGAACTCCGGGCAACGGCACTTGCGGAGGTTTGGCCGGATAACTCTGGCTGAGTTGAAACAACGGGCCAGAGTATTGGCTGCTCGGGGGTTGATACCCGAAGTCGGGATAGACGCCGGCGAGGGTCGAAGCACTGAACAGCGCGGTAGTCACGGCCAGTACAGCCAGTTTTCCTTGGGGCTGGTTCATCGATGATCTCCTTGTCTTGGGACAACGCCTGTTCTGGTCCGAGACATGCCCGGCCAGCAGGGCCTCCATTATTGTTTTTACTATCAGTGTCCCGGTCCTATGACCGGGGTACGGTCACGGTTCAATCGCTTTTTGGGTGAGCTATCTCCTTTTTACTGGACGAACGAACACCATCGATCCCGGCCGAAAGGCCAGGCAGTCGACTTCAAGGGGAGGCAAACGTCAGGGGGAGACGCACGAGGGATCTTGCATACCGACTCCTGTCGATCAATTACCGTCCTTCCTTGCTTACAGGTGTAGGTCATTTCAATCAAAGCGCCAGACTTTTCCCTCTATTTTGTAAGTAAAAGGCCATCACTCGTTTTACAGGCAACAAAAAACCCGCCGAAGCGGGTTTTTTGTTGAAGCGGCTGACTATCAGTCATCGCGGCTCATGATGCCGAAGATCTGCAACAAGCTGATGAACAGGTTGTAGATCGATACATACAGGCTGATGGTCGCCATGATGTAGTTGCGCTCGCCGCCGTGGATGATGGCGCTGGTCTGGAACAGAATGCAGACCGACGAGAACAGCACGAAACCTGCGCTGATCGCCAGTTGCAGACCGCTGATCTGGAAGAAGAAGCTCGCCAGCGTTGCACCCAGCAACACGAAGAAACCAGCAGTGATGAAACCACCGAGGAAGCTCATGTCCTTGCGGGTGATCAGCACGTAAGCCGACAGACCGCCGAACACCAGCGCCGTCATCGCAAACGCCGAGCTGACCACTTCAGCGCCGCCCTGCATACCCAGGTAGCGGTTGAGGATCGGGCCAAGCAGGAAACCCATGAAACCGGTCAGCGCAAACGCGGACACCAGGCCCCACGCGGAATCACGGAGTTTGTTGGTGAGGAAGAACAGCCCGTAGAAGCCGATCAGCACCACGAAAATATTCGGGTAGCCAACACGCATCTGCTGAGCCACGAAAGCCATCACACCGCTGAATGCGAGGGTGAGAGCCAGTAAGCCGTAAGTGTTGCGCAGGACGCGGCTAACCTCTAGCTGCTCAGCCTGCACGCTGTTATTAACTGCGTAATCCTGTTCGCGCATGGCGACACTCCTGTTGGTTTGAAACGTTCAGTCGCAAAGATCATAACAGACGCTCTGTAACAAGCCATGCAGAGAGTTTGACAGTGTGTTTCATTCAGGTATTATGGCGCCCGCAACGCAACGGAGGTGTGGCCGAGTGGTTTAAGGCAACGGTCTTGAAAACCGTCGACTGTAACAGGTCCATGAGTTCGAATCCCATCGCCTCCGCCATATTTGTACCGACAAAGCCCTGATTATTCAGGGCTTTGTCGTTTCTGGGGTTTGCTCATCTGCAATCAAGGCTCCAGCGTATAACCCCAACAAAAAAGGCCCATGACAAAAAAACTTCATGGGCCAAGGGAGGATCAGGAATTTTTGATCAGACCCTAAAGTGTCTGGCTCCCCACGACCTCACCACCACCAAGTGCTTTGTACAGTGCAACCAGATTGTTGATACGCGACAGTCTGGTCTGCACCAGGGTCTGCTGAGCGCTGTAAAAGCTGCGCTGTGCATCCAGGGTGTTGAGATAGGTATCGACACCTTCTTCATAACGCTTTTGCGCCAATTGATAGCTGCGCTGATTAGCCCCAACCAGCTGACTCTCGGCCTTCAACTGCACGTCAAGTGATGCTCGCGTCACCAGCGCGTCGGACACTTCGCGGAATGCCACCTGAATCGCCTTCTGGTAATTGGCGATTTCGATAGACGTGTTCACCTCGGCAACATCGAGATTGGCCTGATTACGGCCCCAGTTGAAAATCGGCAGGTTGATCGACGGAATGAAGCTCCAGGCCCCCTGCCCTCCGGCAAACAATTGACCGAGATCGGAACTCGCCGAGCCTGCCGATGCGGTCAGGCTGATACTGGGGAAGAACGCCGCCCGGGCCGCGCCGATGTTGGCATTGGCCGCTTTCAAGACGTGTTCGGCTGCCAGAATGTCCGGACGATAGGCCAATAGCGCCGAGGGCAGGCCCGGCTGCAGGCCTTCCTCAACGCCGAGTGCGTCGAGTTCGATGGCCGTGAACGACGCTGCGGGCAATGGCTTGCCCACCAGCAACACCAACGCATTTTTGTCCTGCTCGACGGCGCGACCGTAGCGCGCCTCACTGGCTTCGGCGATGCGAACGGTGCTTTCGGCCTGACTCAAATCGAGTTCAGTGGCGACATCCAGGCTATAGCGATTGCGCACCAGTTCGTAGCTATCACGCTGGCTGGTCAACGTCTGGCGGGCAATCGCCAGCAACTGTTGATCGGCCTGCAATTGATAGTACGAGGCGGCGACTTCAGCTATCAGTGCCAGCCGTACACTTCGTCGCGCTTCAAACGTTGCGAAGTAGCTTTCCAGGGCCTGCTGGTTGAGGCTGCGAACGCGGCCAAACAAATCCAGTTCATAGGCGGTGAATCCAACACCGGCGCTGTACTGATGAGTCGTGCCGGTCGCCCCGCTCGGCGCAACATCGCCGGGCAAGCAGTTGTCGAGAACGTTGGGCGATGGCTTGCAGCAGATCGTCGCTGACCCGCATCTGCACCGGGTCAGCCTGATCCTGCTGCATCGCACGGAACTGGTCGCTGACAATTATCTGGTGTACTGCCGACTGACGCGCATCCTGAACCGCATCAAGACTTACGTGGTTGCCGTGTTGAACGTGCGCTTCAAAGAAGCCGACGGCTCGCCCTGCCAGGACATTCCGGTCATTGCGACGTCAATCAAAACGCTGCTGACCGGCTCCATGTATGAGTGGCTGCTCAATCAGGCCGAAGTCGATCTCAAACGTATTCCCGCCATGATCGAGGCCCTCTGCTCACCGTTGCAGAGTAAACATCAAACCTCGCTCAGCAGCGCATGCTTGAGCACCGAGTCGGTGGTCGTTTGATAATGCCGGGAGAGCAATTCACACGCCTTGTCGATGTCCTTGGCGAGGGCCGCGTCCATCAACTGGCGGTGTTCATGGGGTACATCGCGATGGCTGCTCTCTGCGTAATGCATCGACAGAAATCGATACCGCGCCGTCTGATCGCGCAGCGACGAACACAAACGCAGCAAGGTCGGCGAATTGCAGCTGGAGATCAGCGCCTGATGAAAACTTTCATGGGCGTTTTCCCACTCAGGTTTCAGCAAGCGTTCCGGGCCTTCGACGATGGTCAGACGATCGAGCCGGTGATGCGCCGCGAGCACCCTGCTCTCCCACTCGACGTCGCCCAGACGAATGGAATCGGCCAGCGCTTTGCACTCGACGTGCAAGCGAACCGCAGTGATGTCGGCAATTTCCGCGGCGGAAATCCGCCCGACACTGAAGCCCTTCTGATCCGCCGCTGACACAAAGCCGCTACTGGCCAGGCGCGATAACGCTTCTCGCAGGGGAATCACGCCCACCGCATAGGCGTCAGCCAGTTCCTTGAGGCGCAGGCGAATGCCCGGGGCCAGCTGTCCATTGATGATGTCCTGGCGAATCCGGGATTCGAGTTGCGAGGCCATGGTGCGCTTTTCAGCAGGCTCCACGGTTTGCCAGTTGATCAGTGGGGAATTCACGGTCGGCTCCTTCTTTGCGTCGTCCGCTTGAATCATACACAGACTCGAAAATTTCTCATATTCGCAGAAATATATATTTTTCTGTTGACCGTATATTTTTTGGATCTAGTTTTATGACCACGCAGTCGGCTGCCCTGTCACGACCGACTCTTTCCAAACCAACAAGAGAAACCGTCATGCGCTACGTCCGCTTCCTCAATCAAGGTCAACCAGTCCTGGGTGTCGTCACTGCCGAAGGCGTCCGCGTGCTAGGTGCCGAATCCCTTGAGTCGCTACTGGCCCGCGGTGTCGACCTGACCACTCACGGCGCTGAAGCCAACGGCGCGCTGGTCGAGATTGCCGAAGACGCCTATCTGCCATTGATGGCCCGCCCGACCAAAATCGTCTGCGTCGGCCTCAACTACGCCGACCACACCAAAGAATCGCCTTACGCCCAGCCGTCCTACCCGACCCTGTTTCCGCGCTGGAATTCCAGCCTGACAGCGCACAACAAACCGCTGATTCGCCCACGTGTATCCGACACCCTCGACTACGAAGGTGAAATGGCCGTGGTCCTGAAGAGCGGTGGCCGGCACATTCGCAAGGAAGACGCGCTGGAGCACGTCGCCGGTTATGCGCTGTTCAACGAAGGTTCAGTGCGTGATTACCAGTTCATCTCGCCGCAGTGGACGGTTGGCAAAAACTTCGATGACACTGGCGCGTTCGGGCCGGTACTGGTGACGGCCGATGAACTGCCGGCAGGCGGCAAAGGCTTGCTGCTGGAAACCCGGGTCAACGGCAAGGTCGTGCAATCGGCCAACACCAACGACATGCTCTTCGACGTGGCGACCATCATCTCGACGCTGAGCGAAGCGGTCACCCTCGAAGCGGGCGACGTGATTGTCAGCGGCACCCCGGCCGGCGTTGGCTTTGGCATGAACCCGAAGGTGTACCTGAAAGCAGGCGATATCGTCGAAGTGTCCATCGAGGGCATCGGCAAACTGGTCAACCCGGTGGTTGACGAGGCCTGAGCCGACAGCGCTGCAAACTCTGCGCAGGGCGGCCCTCATGCCCTGCGCGCAATAACTACAATAATTAACAATGGAGGCAATCATGAGCGTATCCCATGGTGTGCATTCAATTGATCATTACGCGCTGAACGTTCCCTCGCTGGACGAAGCCTGCCAATTCTTCGAAAGCTTTGGCCTGCAGGTAGAACGTCAACCACAGCAACTCCTCCTGCGCGCGGCGGATGGCCATGTGTGGGCGAAGATCCTGCCCGCCGCGTCCAAGTCGCTGGCTTATCTGAGCTTCAATTGCTATCCGGAAGACTTCGCCGCACTGCGGGGGCAAATCGAACTCGCTGGCGGTCGCTTTGAAGATCGTCAGGAGAGCGGAATCTGGTTCCGCGATCCCGACGGCAACCTGTTGCAGGTCAAGGTCGGTGAAAAAACCATGCCCGACCATAAGTCGGCGCATTGCAGCACCAGCACACCCGCCGACCATCGCGGCGCAACAACCCGAGATGGCCTGGCGCAAGTGCGCCCTCGCCGTCTGTCCCATGTGCTGTTGTTCACCCCGGACGTACTCGGCGCGCTGCATTTCTACGAGCAGGCACTGGGCCTGAGGCTCTCCGACAAGTCGCTGGACATCATCGCCTTCAGCCATGCCCCGCACGGCTGCGATCATCACCTGGTGGCATTCGCCAAAAGCAGCGCCAAGGGCTGGCACCACGCGGCGTGGGAAGTCGACAGCATCGATGAAGTCGGCACCGGTGCCGCACAAATGGCGGATGCCGGCCACACAAAAGGCTGGGGCACCGGGCGCCATTGCCTGGGCTCGAATTACTTTCACTACGTGCAGGATCCATGGGGCTCGTTCTGCGAATATTCGGCAGACATGGACTACATCGGCGAAGGCAGCGAATGGCCTGCCGGCGATTACCCACCGGAAAACTCCCTGTACCTCTGGGGCCCGGACGTCCCGGACAACTTCATTTTCAACACTGAAGCGGACACCCCGGCTCCCGCCTGATCCGCCCTGCCGCACAGCCATTGACCTGACATTCCTGCATGGCGCGAGTCCTCCCGATCGCGCGACGGCCGCGCCATGCCCGGGCATTCATTGCGAAGTACACGAGGCACAGTCATGAATCAGCACATTACAGTCGATGTCGCCATCGCCGGCTATGGCCCGGTTGGCCAGACGTTGGCCATTTTGCTTGGCCAGATAGGTTATTCGGTCGCCGTATTCGAGCGCTGGCCGGCGCTTTATCCGCTGCCGCGCGCGGTGTTCCATGATCACGAAATCCGCCGCGTGTTCCTGTCGATGGGGCTGGGTGAAGAGCTCGCGAAAATATCCCAACCCTCGGCGCGTTATCAATGGTTCAACGCCGACTGGAAAGTGTTGGTCGAGATCGACTGGTCGGCGGAATCGATCAGCGACGGGCCGTTCGGCTACCTGTTCAATCAGCCGTTGCTGGAAGCGGCGCTGGATCGCAAAGCCAAAAGCATCGACACCGTACAGATCCATCAAGGCTGGGAAGCCTCCGCGCTCAAGCAAGACGCCGATGGCTGCGACATGTTGCTCAACCGGGTGATTCGTCAGGACGGCAAGTTCACGCTGGGCGAAGAACAGCGAAGCGTGCGCGCGCGTTATGTGATCGGCGCCGACGGCGCCAACAGTTTTGTGCGCCAGTCGCTCAACATTGAATGGCAGGATCTCGGTTTCCAGGAAGATTGGTTGGTGGTCGACCTGCAACCAAAATCTGGCGTGGAACTGGACGTGCCGGACATCGGCCAATGGTGCAACCCAGAGCGCCCGACCACCATGGTGCCCGGCGGTCCGGGTTTTCGTCGCTGGGAGTTCATGCGCCTGCCCCACGAAACCCTCGAAGAGCTGCAAGACACCGACAAGGTCTGGTCGCTGCTGTCGCGCTGGGTCACCCCGCAGACCGCCGATCTGGTGCGCCACGCGGTTTATCAATTCCGCTCGCGCATCGCCGCCAAATGGCACAGCGGTCGGGTGATGATCGCCGGTGATGCCGCCCACGTGATGCCGCCATTCATGGGCCAGGGCATGTGCTCGGGGATTCGTGATGCCTGGAACCTGTCCTGGCGCCTCGACCTTATGCTGCGCGGTCTGGCCGACAATAGCCTGCTGGACAGCTACACACTGGAACGCAAACCGCAGATTCGAGCAGTGATCGAAGCGTCCATGGCGATGGGCAAAGTGGTCTGCGTGTCCGACCCGGTAAAAGCCGCCGAACGTGACGCCGCGTACTTGAGCGGCAACGTTGCGCCGCTGCCACCGTTCCCCGGTTTGACCGGCGGCCTGTTGCAGGAGGAAAGCCCAGTGCGCGGCATTCTTGGGGTACACGGTTCGATTGAAATCGACGGTCACGTCAACCGCTACGACGATGTGATTCAGCGCGGTTTCCACCTGTTGGTGCGCGGTGACGAAGACCCGTTGGCGCAACTCGACGCGCAGCAACTGGCGTTCATTCGTGGCTACGGCCTGCAAGTCGTGCGCCTCGCGTCACAATCCGACAGCGCCAAAGGCATCTACCGCGACGTGTCCGGCAAGTACTTGCAGTTCATGGCTGAGGCCGGACTCAAGGCCGTCATTGTGCGCCCGGATTACTACTGCTACGGCGGTGTGGCCGAGCTCTCGGCGCTGCCAAAACTGCTCAATTCCCTGCGTCAGCAATTGCAGCAAAACGTCGATCAGCAAGCCGCCGTCAATGACGCCCGAGCCTGCCACGTCTGACACCGAGTTTTCGCGGGCATGGATGCCCACCCCCATCAAAGTTCTGACAACAAAAACAAGAGACAGACAATGCACAACATCAAGGTGAAAGCGCTTGGTGCGGTTCTAGCCGCCTTCGCGACGCTCAATACCCACGCCGCCGAGCCAGCTGAAACGGGCGAAGGCACGCTGTTTCGCAGCCTCTTCGGCGACACGCTGGAAAAGGAATACGGGATAACGGTTTCCGGATTGTTTGACGTCGGTTACTCGCGCAATAACCGCTCCACTCACGACGAACGTCAGGACGGCTTGAGCAATCTGCCGCTGGTGGGTTTCGCTGACGAAGGACTGGAATGGGGTGGCCTGCACCTGTTCGTCGACAAAGCGCTCAAGGGCGACATGATCCCACGTATTACGCCTTTGCCCGGCCCGGCGCCAACCGAAGCATCTTTCGGTTTTACCTTTGAAATGAATTACGGGCGCAACGCCCAATTCGCCCGCACTCAAGGCTGGGACATGCATTGGGACGTCAACTCGCCCGGTGATGACGACCTGGCCAAGGCCCAGCGCGACAAACAAAAATTCCTCGCCATCCCCAACATCGCGGCCACCGCTTATCTGCCCTACGGCCTCGGCATCACGGCCATGGCCGGTGTCTTCGGCCCGGCGCTGGGTTATGAAATCCCGCCGAACATTCGTGCCGCACGCAACCCTTTCGCCAGCAAAACCTACGCGTTCGTCAGCGAACCCGGCACAGTCAGCGGCGTCCTGCTCGGTACTCGTTTATACAACGGCGCGTCGGGAATTCTCGGTGCGGAACTGGGCGTGGTGCAGGGCTGGAATAATTTGCGCGACAACAACGACAGCAAGTCGCTGATGGGCGCGTTGCGCTGGCGCACCGCCGACATGCAAACCTGGATCGACTACGAGTTCATCCTCGGCGATGAACAGAACGACAGTTTCAGCGATGTGCAGGCGCCGACCTCGCGCCTGGTTTCGGCTGACGGCCAATTCAAACAACAGCACTCGCTCAACGGTTGGCATCGCTTCGACGCGAACTGGTCGATGGGGGCCGAAGTGGTATATGGCCGTCAGGACGGTGACGGCAAAGCCAGCACCGTCGACATCATCAACGGCCCCGGTTTCGACGGCGCGCACTGGTGGGGCGCCAACGCGGTGCTCACTTATCAGCAACGCCCGGATCTTTCGTACTCGGTACGCGCCGAGCACTTTGCCGACCCTGACGGTTTCATCCTGCTGCCCGCCTCCACCGCGCGCGGCAACTTCAACGCGGTGACCGCTGGCCTGCGTTATGACCTGAACAAGTACATCTCGCTGCGTCCCGAAATGCGTTACGACGTGTTCGATGGCAATGCCGACGATCATCCGTTCGGCGCCGGACGTGATCGAACCCAACTGACCGGACTCGTCGAGGCCCTGATCTACTTCTAAGCCACCGGCGGCCAGGCTGCTGGTATGGCCGCCTCCCTCAACTCCAACGAGTAACAACCATGAACAACAATAAATCTGCGTGGGATGTTCGCTACGAGTTCAAAGCAGTGGCCTTGCTGGCACTGGGTTTCGGTCTGGTGGGTCTGGATCGGTTCATCATCCTGCCGCTGTTTCCGGTGATGATGAAAGACCTCGGCCTGAACTATCAGGATCTGGGCAACGTGACGGCAATTCTGGGTCTGGCGTGGGGGATTTCTTCGATTTTCATGGGGCGGCTGTCTGATCGTATCGGCAGACGCAAAGTGTTGATCCCGGCGGTTCTGGTGTTTTCGCTACTCGCAGGACTTTCCGGTCTGGCCAGCGGGATCGGCGGGTTGATGCTGATCCGCGCGATCATGGGCATTTCCGAAGGTGCCTTCACGCCGACGGCGCTGGCGGCCACGGCAGAGTCTTCGCACCCGGCACGACGCGGGATGAACATCGGCATCCAGCAAGCGTTTTTCCCGATCCTCGGTTTGGGCCTGGCACCGATCCTCGCCACTCAACTGTTGCTGGTGGTGCCGTCGTGGCGCTGGGTGTTTGTGATCGTATCGCTGCCGGGCTTTCTGCTGGCCCTGGCGATGTACCGGCACTTACGGGAAACCCGTGCCGCCGCACCACAGCAAAACCCCTGCCAGACCGCCGTCGATCAACCGCGCTGGCTCGACGCCCTGCGCTATCGCAACGTGTGGCTGAACATCATCGGCATGTTCTGCATGCTGACGTGCCTGTTTGTCGTCAGCGTGATGATGCCCAATTACCTGATGGACTATTTGCACCTGGACGTACAGCAAATGGGCTTTGTGATGTCGGCCATCGGCCTCGGTGGTTTCCTCGGGCAACTGATCATGCCGGCCGTGTCCGACCGCATCGGGCGCAAACCGGTGGTGCTGATATCGTTCGTCGCCACAGGCATTTTCCTGTGGTTGTTGATGGGTACCGGCGCCGAGCCAATGAAGTTGTTCGCTCTTCTGTTTCTGACGATTTTCTTCAACTTCAGCATGATCTGCATGACGGTCGGGCCACTCACCAGTGAGTCTGTGCCGGCAGCCCTGACTTCTACCGCGACCGGGCTGGTGGTGGGTGTCGGCGAGATCTTCGGCGGTGGCGTGGCGCCGGCCATTGCCGGTTACATCGCCCAGCATCACGGCCTGGAAAACACTCTTTATCTGGCCCTCGGCGCGGTGTTGACGGGATTGCTGGTGGCGACTTTATTGCGCGAAACAGCCCCCGCCAAAGTGGCTGCGCCAGCCGTCGCAAACATCGACAGCGTTTAAGTCACTGACGCCTTTCGGGGAGCGAAAGGATGTCTGAATCGGCGTGCTGTAAACCACAGCACGCCCCGTCATGAACACGCTCTTCAACACGGGCGGTGACCTTCCGCCCGTCCCTGCGAAGACGTCCCCACAATACCTGAGCGCTACCGGAACCCAAGGCCAGTGCCAGCAGCACCAGCAAGATCAAGCCCCAATTGGACGGACTCGGCTGTTGGCCAAGGATGAGCATTGAACTGACGATGCCAAATACCGGAATCAACAGTGACAGCGGTGCCACGCGCGACACCGGATATTCACGCAACAACAGATTCCACCCCCAATAACTGAAGTGCGTCGCGGCATAGACCTGGAACGCCAGTGAAAACAGCGTCATCGCATTGAGCTGCGCAGGTAACGCGGTGAACGGCGCTGCGCCATGCAACAACCACGTCATCAGCAATAGGGGAATGGGTGGGAACAGACTCGCCCAGACCACGAAAGCGAAGATCTCGCGCACTTTCGACACTTTGATAATGATGTTGCCGATGCTCCAGGCTACGGCGCTGGCAATGACCAGCGCAAAACCTGCCGTCGATGCGTCGCCGGGCCTGCACAGCACAATCCCCAGCAAACCTGCGGCAGCGAGCCCACTGGCCAGCCATTGCAGTCGTCGCACGCGCTCGCCGAACAACAGCACACCCCAGCCCAGAGTGAAAAATGCACTGAGCTGGATCAGCAGCGATGCCGTACCGGGCGGCACGCCCCATGCAATTCCCTGGTTGATCATGGCCCACATGGCGACGCCGAAAATCAGACCGTAAGCGGCCACCCAACGAAAGGCTACGCGGGGTCGCTCGACGATAAAAACCCAAGGCAAGGCCGCCAGTGCGAAACGCAATGCAGTCAGCAACAGTGGGTCGATGTCGGCGAGACCGAGGCGCGTCACGGGAAAGTTAATCCCCCAAACGGCCGTCACCAGCACCGCGAGTAAAAGATGTTTCTTCTGCATGGTCAGGCATTTTCCAGAGTTGAGCGTCAGTGCTCGTGCCTGAAGAAATATGCCGACAATCAGACTGGCCCGCTTTCAACCGCAGGCCAGATTTCATTAGAATCGGGCCATGCGCGAAATAACCTTGCCCCCTTACGAAAATACCTCGCACGACGCTGTCGTGACCGCACGTGAATATGCGGACGGAACGCTGTTCCCGACCCACGACCATCCACGTGGACAATTCGCGTACGCGGCTAAAGGTGTCATCACCGTGTTCACCGAACAAGGCAACTGGGTGGTACCGCCCCAACGCGGCATATGGGTACCGGCGCAACTGTCGCACGCGATGCAGATGCGGGGTCCGGTGACGCTGCACAATACCTATATCGACACTGCTGCCGCACAGCGACTCGGTTTGTCGGCGCATTGTCAGGTCGTAGACGTGTCGCCGTTGTTGCGGCAGTTGCTGTTGAAGGCAATCGAAGTGCCTGCGGGATACGTCACCGAGGGCCGCGATGGCCATCTGATGGGGTTGCTGCTGCATGAAATTGCCGCAATGCCTGCCCTGTCGCTGAATGCCCCGCTCCCCGCCGAGCCACGCCTGGCGTTGATCTGCCGCGAGTTCCTCGCCCGGCCTTCACTGGAGGTGGGGATCGATGACATGGCTCGACGCGCGGGCATGAGCCGCCGCAGTTTCACCCGCCATTTTCGGCTGCATACCGGCATAAGTTACGTCGAATGGCGCCAACAGGCCTGCCTGCTCGCGGCGATCATTTTGTTGGGGGAAGGTCAGTCGATCACAGAGGTCGCCATGGTCTTGGGTTACAGCAGCTCAAGTGCATTTGCGACAGTGTTCAAACAGGTATTGGGCGAAGTGCCGAGTCGGTATTTTGCGGGGCGGCCGCAATAAAGTGCAGCCAATAACGCACTTGATTGGGTAAGGGCACAGCCCTTTCGCACGCTTGCCGCGACGGGTTCGTGATAAAACTTACCGAATACGCAACGTTTTGCAGGAACATCATTGAATGCCCAGAAAACAACCGGTCAGTAAAGAGACCGCAACCGCCGCCGACATCGAGCGCTCGATCCAGGCCTTGAACAAAATGGCCGAACGCCTGTGGGGTGACGGTCGAGAAGCCGAGGCCAAAGCGCTTCTCGATGCACTTGATGCGTTAAATAGAGCGCTGGACCGGATCCGGATTGGCGAAAGTCGCAGGGTTGTTACCCTGCATTAAGATCGTCACTGCCGAAATGGCAGGTTCAGGGAAGAATCGATGCGCGTCTTGAAATTACTGCTGGCTGTTGTGTTGGTGCTGTGCAATTTCGACTCTACCTATGAAAAACCGCGCAGAGTCTTTACTGCGGGATTCGTCAGATTCTGCGTGATAGTGGCTCTGATGGAGGTGCTGATACTCCACCAGATTTACTACGGCCAGGGATCTTAGGGCTATGGTTTGAGGATCAACAGTGGCTCGCCTTTCTTGACGATGTAGGTCGCCAACTCTGAGCCCTTGTCCCCGCCGACATTCTTCGCGATATGCGCAACACCCTCCGGGATAAACAGCGAATCGCCAGCCTTCAGCGTCATCGGCGCCCTGCCCTCCAGTTGATATTCGAATGTACCGCTGATCACAAACGCGACCTCGACACCGGGATGCGCATGCCGTGGCGAGGTCACGCCTGGTCCGAAATCGACCCGCGCTTGAAGCACTTCGCGATCGGCGGCGCCGAGGTCCTGACGCACCAGATCGGTACGGCTCAGGCCTTGCTGCCAACTTTTGGGTTGGATGTCAGCGGCGTGTGCGACGCCGGTCAGGGACACGAGTATTGCAGCGGTTAACAGAAGCAATGGACGGCGCATGATGTTGCCCTCTTGAGCGTAAGGTTGGGGTGACCTCTACTCTGCGTGGGGCATGTATGGCGGATGTGTCGTAAAACCCGATGTTTGTTATCGGCGTGTGTATCCGACCGGCGTCGATACACGTTTATACAAACGTTTCGCGGTCTTGCTGCATCGCCAGCAACCATGTTCTCAACGCGACGATTTTTCTCGAATCGGCCGTTTCATGTGGCGTCACCAGATAAAAACCCAAGGGATCTTGCAGGCGCAGACTGAAGGGCGCGACCAGACGCCCCGCACGCAAGTCATCATCGACATAGGTCGAACGGCCGATGCACACGCCCTGCCCGTCCACGGCCGCCTGCACCGCCATCAGTGCCAGGTCAAAAGTCAGCCGTGGCCCGGCAGCCAAATGCGATGGTTGGCCAGCCGCGCCCAGCCAGGTGCTCCAGTCATCGGCCGTCACGCCACTGACCTGCAACAGAGTGTGGTGAGCGAGATCCGCAGGTACGTTCAAGGCTTTCGGGCCGCTGAGCAATGCCGGGCTGCACACCGGGAAGATTTCATCGGACATCAGAAAATCAGCGCGCAGGCCTTTCCAGTCGCCACGGCCGTAGCGAATCGCCGCATCGATTGCGCCCTTGCGAAAATCCACCAGATCGGTGGATGCACTGACTCGCACATCGATCTCGGGAAATGCCTGCTGAAATGACGGCAGCCGCGGCAGCAACCACTTTGACGCTACCGACACCAGCGTACTGAGGGTCAACACGCTGTTGTTGCGCGACGCCAGCAGTTGCTCCGTTGAATAGCGCAACTCATGAAACGCCGCCCGAAGGCCAGGAAAGTACGCCTGCCCGTCGTCGCTGAGCGCCAAGCCATCCTTGAGCCGCAGAAACAGCTGCACGCCGAGCTCGTTTTCAAGTCGACGAATCTGATGACTGATCGCCGTTTGCGTGACATTCAGTTCTTCGGCCGCTTTGGTAAAGCTCATATGCCGAGCGGCGGACTCAAAGGCTCTCAAGCCGTTCAGGGAAGGAAGTCTGGCGATCATTGGCAATCCTGCGCTCATGAGATTTTGTCATACGCTAACAGCACAAATGACCTTTGCGAATCCCCACGCCGCAATGGATTCTGGCGCCTCCTCCTTACCAGGCATTGCCATGAAACTGTATTTCGCACCCATGACCTGCTCGCTGTCGCCTCACATCGTTCTGCGCGAGCTGGAGTTACCCTTCGAACTGATTCGCGTGAATAACCAGAGCAAGTGCACCGCCGATGGCCGTGACTTTCGCACCATCAATCCCAAGGGCTACGTCGCAGCGCTGGAACTGGACAATGGCGAGGTGCTGACGGAAGGGCCGGCGATCCTGCAGTTTCTCGTTGATCAAGTTCCCGGCAACACGCTGGCACCGGCACAGGGCACTTGGGAGCGCGTACGGTTACAGGAACATCTGAGTTTCATCAGTTCGGAAATTCATGGTGGCAGCGCACCGTTGTTCAATGCGGACTTGCCGGACACGGTCAAAACGATGTTCAAGCAGAAGCTCTGCAAACGCCTCGATTTCCTCTGTCACCAGCTCGCAGATCAGCAATACCTGATGGTGACGTTCGGCGTGGCCGACGCTTATCTGTTTACCGTTCTGCAATGGCTGCCGGTGTTCAATATCAACATCGAGCATTGGCCGACGCTGGCGGCCTATATGAAAGGCATTGCCGAGCGCCCAAGCGTTCGCTCGGCAATCGCAGCAGAAAACGCCACACAGCCGGTCTGATCTCGCCGCGCCGCCAAGAGACGTGTATCAGCACAATGGTCGGTTTGTTGCTCATGGTCCTGCTCGTTGTCGGTACAGAGCAAACGGGCCATGTCGACGATGAATCTGTAAACTGGCGCGATCCTTACTCACTCGAACAAGAGATCAGCATGGCCAACCAAGACATCACGTTCACTCCGGATCCGGACGCCGACTCGATTTCTTCCGACGTCGCGACGTTCGGCGGGATCATGGTTTCCACGCAGATCCCGACTCATGCCGATGGCAGCCTGGAACTGGGCGACATCACGCTGCAGAGCGAATGCACGCTGCAAGCGCTGAAGGTTGCGCTGGAACGCGCCGGCAGCTCGATGGATCGCGTCATGCACCTGACCATCTACCTCACCGACATGGCTGACCGCGCCGCGTTCAACGAGGTGTACAAACGCTTCTTCGCCAAACCCTGGCCGGTGCGCGCCGCAGTAGGCGTGGCCTCCCTGGCCGTCGAAGGCATGCGCGTGGAAGTCACCGCCATGGCCGCCAAAGCCTGATAGTGTAAACACCGCATCATTGTGGGAGCTGGCTTGCCAGCTCCCACAGGTTTTGGTGTCAACCATTGCATCTGTGTCTGGCACAAAACCCTGTAGGAGCTGTCGAGTGCAGCGAGGCTGCGATCTTTTGATCCAATACATGAAGATCAAAAGATCGCAGCGTCCCGCAGCTCCTACATAGAGCAACCTTCGGGCAGCACGGGCGTGCCGGGCGCGCGTTTCGGGGGTAGAATGCGCGCCTAACCGTGACAGCCTGACTAAAAAAACTATGTCCTTGCCCAAGCATCATCTGGAATTGCTCAGCCCTGCCCGCGATGTGGCCATCGCCCGTGAGGCGATCCTGCACGGCGCCGACGCCGTCTACATTGGTGGCCCGAGCTTCGGCGCCCGCCATAACGCCTGCAACGAAGTGAGCGAAATCGCCGATCTGGTGGAGTTCGCCCGCAAGTATCACGCGCGGATCTTCACCACCATCAACACCATCCTCCACGACAACGAACTGGAGCCGGCGCGCAAGCTGATCCATCAGTTGTACGACGCTGGTGTCGACGCGCTGATCGTTCAGGATCTGGGCGTGATGGAACTGGACATCCCGCCGATCGAGCTGCACGCCTCGACCCAGACCGACATTCGCACCCTGGAGCGAGCAAAATTCCTCGACCAGGCCGGTTTCTCGCAGCTTGTTTTGGCCCGTGAGCTGAACCTGCAAGAGATCCGCGCCATCGCCGACGAAACCGACGCCGCCATCGAATTCTTCATCCATGGCGCGTTGTGCGTGGCGTTCTCCGGCCAGTGCAACATTTCCCACGCGCAGACCGGGCGCAGCGCCAACCGTGGCGACTGCTCGCAGGCCTGCCGTTTGCCGTACACCCTTAAAGATGAAAAGGGTGGCGTGATCGCCTACGAAAAACACCTGCTATCAATGAAAGACAATAACCAGAGCGCCAACATCCGCGCCCTGGTCGAAGCCGGCGTGCGCTCGTTCAAGATCGAAGGTCGCTATAAGGACATGGGCTACGTGAAAAACATCACGGCCTATTACCGTCAGCGCCTCGACGACGTCCTCGAAGATCGTCCGGACCTCGCCCGCGCTTCCAGCGGCCGCACCGCGCACTTCTTCCTGCCGGACCCGGAAAAGACTTTCCACCGGGGCAGCACCGACTACTTCGTGACTGATCGCAAGATCGACATCGGCGCGTTCGACTCGCCGACCTTCACCGGTCTGCCGGTCGGCACCGTCGAAAAAGTCGGCAAGCGTGACATGCAGGTCGTGACCCACGAGCCACTGTCCAACGGCGATGGCCTTAACGTGCTGGTCAAACGTGACGTGGTCGGTTTCCGCGCTAACATCGCCGAAGCCAAGGGCGAGTTCGAAGAAGACGGCGAGAAGCGCTACCGCTACCGCGTCGAGCCGAACGAAATGCCGGAAGGCTTGTTCAAGCTGCGCCCGAACCACCCGCTCAATCGCAACCTCGACCATAACTGGCAACAGGCACTGCAAAAGACCTCCTCCGAGCGTCGTGTGGCGTTGAGCTGGTTCGCCCGTCTGCGCGAAGAGCAGTTGGAAATCACCGCCACCAGCGAAGAAGGCATCAGCGCCAGTGTCACCCTGGACGGCCCGTTCGGCGTGGCCAACAAGCCTGAGCAAGCGCTGGAACAGTTGCGCGATCTGCTCGGTCAGCTCGGCACCACGCAGTACCACGCCACCGACATCAAACTCGATGCGCCACAGGCATTCTTCATCCCGAACTCGCAGCTCAAATCCCTGCGTCGCGAAGTGATCGAAGCCCTGACCGCCGCCCGCGTCGCCGCGCACCCGCGTGGCGGCCGCAAAGCCGAAACCAGCCCGCCGCCGGTGTACCCGGATTCGCACCTGACGTTCCTCGCCAACGTGTACAACCAGAAGGCTCGCGACTTCTATCACCGTCATGGCGTGAAGCTGATCGACGCCGCGTATGAAGCGCACGAAGAGCCAGGCGAAGTGCCGGTGATGATCACCAAGCACTGCCTGCGTTTCTCCTTCAACCTGTGCCCGAAACAGGCCAAAGGCGTGACCGGTGTGCGCACCAAAGTCGCGCCGATGCAGTTGATCCACGGCGATGAAGTGCTGACGCTGAAGTTCGATTGCAAGCCGTGCGAGATGCACATCATCGGCAAGATGAAAGGCCACATCCTCAACCTGCCGCAACCGGGCAGCGTGGTCGGCCACATCAGCCCCGAAGACCTGATGAAAACCATCCCGCGCGCACCGCACTGAGTGCAGAGCCTGCGCGGTGCCTCGGCGCCGCGCAGGCCATCCCTGCTCTGCCAGGCCAAATCGCAGGCATAAAAAAACGCCAACTTCTTGCGAAGTTGGCGTTTTTTCGAATATGGCAGGGGCGGCTGGATTTGAACCAACGCATGGCAGGATCAAAACCTGCTGCCTTACCGCTTGGCGACGCCCCTACAGCTCTTGTCAGCGGCTCCGTGAGGATCGCTGCGAGAACGGGGCGTAATTTACCAACATTAGTTTGGTTTGTGAAGCACGAATTGAAATATTTTTTGTTTTAAAACAGCCACTTATTATTTTTGGCCGATTCAGGTCAAGGATCAGGCCGTTTCGCGCCGTGCATCACACTGTGTACCAACCCCGCCGCGATACAGCGACACTCAACAACGCCCCACTTCGACACAGCCCAGATACGTCCTCGCGCTCAAATGCACTCAAGGTTTGAAGGATTCATTCAGAACCCTTGACCAAAGGCTCGCACAGGAGACGTCACCATGAAGATGGCACTGCACACCCGCAAAACCGCTTTCGGACTTTCGATGCTGGCGCTGTCGTTGTTCGGCGCTTTTGGCACGGCTCAGGCACAAACCACTGAACCTGCTGCGGTCAGCTATTCGGCGCCCTCGCCCTTCGGCCCGCTGAAACATGTGCAGGCGGGTGTGCTTGATGTGGCCTACGCCGAAACCGGCCCTGCCGATGGCCCCGTGGTGATTCTGCTGCACGGCTGGCCCTACGACATTCACAGCTACGACGAGGTCGCGCCGTTGCTGGCAGCCAAGGGTTATCGCGTGCTGATGCCGTATGCGCGGGGTTATGGCGATACGCAGTTCCTCTCAAAAGACACCCTGCGCAACGGCCAACCGGCGGCGCTGGCCAGTGACGTCATCGATTTCATGGACGCACTGAAGATCAAGCAAGCGGTGCTCGGCGGTTATGACTGGGGCGCACGTTCGGCGGACATCGTCTCGGCGCTGTGGCCGGAACGGGTCAAGGCGCTGGTCTCGGTCAGCGGCTATCTGATCGGCAACCAGGCCGCCGGCAAGAATCCGCTGCCGCCCAAGGCTGAATTGCAGTGGTGGTATCAGTTCTACTTCGCCACCGACCGTGGCCGCGACGGCTACCAGAAAAACACCCACGACTTCGCCAAGCTGATCTGGCAACTGGCGTCACCGCAGTGGAAATTCGACGACGCCACCTTCGACCGCTCCGCCAAAGCCCTGGAGAACCCGGATCACGTCGACATCACCGTGTTCAACTACCGCTGGCGTCTGGGCCTGGTACAGGGCGAAGCGAAATACGCGGCGCTGGAGCAGAAACTGGCCACCGCGCCGTCGATCAGCGTGCCGACCATCACCCTTGAAGGCGACGCCAACGGCGCACCGCACCCGGCGCCCGAGGATTACGCCAAACGCTTCACCGGCAAATACCAGTTCCGCTTGATCAACGGCGGGATTGGCCACAACCTGCCGCAGGAAGATCCGCAGGCGTTCGCCAAGGCTGTGATCGACGCCGATCACCTGTAGAAACAAAAAGCAGTCAGCCGCAAAGGCTAACTGCTTGATTGTTTGATGGTTGGGGTTGAGGCTTGAGGGATGGTCAACTTTTGCAGATTCTTTGCCTGAACTGGCGTCATCGCGAGCAGGCTCACTCCTACAGGAGAACGCATTCCAAATGTAGGAGTGAGCCTGCTCGCGATGCCGCCTCACCAGACACCCACAAGCCCGACTAACGTGCGTGATTACTCGGTTGGCACAACGATATCCAGCGCCTTGTTCACCGCCAACTCCCCCAACATGACCACCTGCGCAATACCCAGCAGGGTATGGCGGTTTGATCCCTCCAGCATCCCGGCAAAATTGCCGAGCATGACCGAAGCGGACGCCAAGGACCCGCAAGCGTTGGTCAGCAACGACTCAGTGTCTGCGTGCGGGTTGGCCATGAAAAGAGCGTTGGGCGTGTAGGGTGTGGCCACGATCGCGGCAGGCAACAGGTAATGATCAAGCGCACGCTCGGCCGCTTCGTGGAGCTTTCGTGAATTGGGCGACGCATACGGCGACGCCGGATCGGTGATCGGTGGCTCGGGTGGCTTGGACATCAGCTGAAGCTCCAACAAGAACCGGTTCAGGTTCCTGGATAGAAAACGTGAAGCACCGCGTTCGCGGATGCTTCCGTGCAATGAGGGGGCACGCCCCCTCACCCATCTACACCGCGACTAGTGCGGTAAGCGCTGGTTGTCCAGGACTCGACCCACCACCAGCTCGCTGAGCATGATCACCTGTTGCAGGATCAGCATCTTCCGACGCTGCGAAATGTCTATCGAATCGGCGAGCTCACGCGCCATGTCACTGGCAGAAGACAAGGTTTCAGTCGCCTCGACGAGCAGCGTTTCGTCATCGACCGTCGGGTCGATGAGGTAGATCCTGCCGGTCTTGCGGGTGGGGATTGAAGTCTTCAGTGCGGAGGGATTGAGGTAGAAGTTGATGGCGCGTTCGGTGGCCTCTTTGATGTTTTGAGGTTCTAGTGCGGCGTCGTAGGGGATTGGGTCGGTTTCTGGCGGATTTGGCGTTACTTTGAACATTTATCTAATTCCAAAAGTAGGGCCACGCCCCTTCTCTACTAAAAGAAGGGTGGCAGCTGTGCGCAGGTTAGTAGACCGGTGGAATTAGCAAAACCGGCGCGCCCGAGAGCGCCCTGCGCACAACCACCATCAAGTGCAGGAAAAGACTTACCTGACTGAATGGGACTCGTGCGCTTACTAATTCTATCCGAGCTACTAAACCCGACCACTGATGGGCAGTGGCAGGTCAACGATAGAGCCCGAGGGGTAAGCGCACAAGCCGGCGGATTCTGGCGTATGCGTAGGCAAAGGCACAAGGATTTGTAGCCTTTATGGCGTAACAGTTCGTGAAAGTTAAACGTGTTTGCAGAATCTTGTTTAAGCCGCGTGTCAGTCGTAAATCCTTCGCTCATTTTTTGATCGACCGGCTGCTAGTTTGGCGATTGGCTAGGCATGATGGTACTGCTCCGCTAGCCCGACTTTTATTTGCCCTGCGGCATTCAGTACGCAGGCCTGCGCTTCAACAAACACCACGCGTTCGAGTTAAAGCTTTGCAAGCAAACGGTTAAACGCACGTGAGCAGCCTCGTTGCTTTGCATCTCTGATCATCGAATCGTAAGTGGACGGTTCAAACGTTTCGCGAACCGCTTTCTTCGCTATGTCATTGAACTGCGCATTATCAAAATCACATTCTACTGTTGAAACAACATAAGAATTACGCTTGGACCACTGGTCAAATCTTATTACGATTTTTTCGTCAAAAATCAGTGCCCCATCACTTTTATCTTCGAAGAAAAAGAACTCCATACGATTCGTATCGACCTGCCCCGTTGACGTAGCAAATGGCTGCTTTCTTAAAAGCGATGTCAGCCTTACCCCACCTGCAATACCAAGACCGCCCCCCAAACTCTCGCTCGCAAAAAATACTGCTTGAAGACAACCGTTATTTTTCTACGGAAATAAGGAACTTCGTATGCTTTCTCGAAAGAATGAAAACCAATCGGATCGCCGATCAGTTCAAAATCGGCGTTTATGAAATCCGACTCGGAAAAGCCGTTCAACCCAAAAATACCTGGCTGAAGGTTACCCGCCCCCTCTATGAACAACTCAACAAGCTGATGAAAATCAGTAGAAATCATATATTCCCTTATTTACGCGCTACCGGGTTCGTACCCGCGGCATGGTGCTCACTTAGAATGGTACCCACCTGTTTCAGTTGAGGCACACGCGAAGAGTTTGGATCTGCATCAATGCCCGCCTGTGCGGATTTCGCAAGCCGATCCACATTCATCGGTTTATCGAGGTATCTTAAAACACACTCACACGCCTTACCCCATTGAGAGTTGGGCATTGCTCGCGTTGCCTTGTCGGATGGTTCAAGTACCACATGGGTTCCTTGAGCATTCGGTATGAGGGCGATGTGCCCACCGGCTCGCGGCAAACCATCCCCGCTTACATTTACGTGAACACCTCGATTCGTCACGTCTTGCCCAGCAGTATTCGCACCTATTTTATGACCTGCGAGACCTAAAGGGTCGATGAGCAGGACGGGGTTAGCCCCATAAAAATAAAGATTCAGTCCACCCGCATAGCTGATTGGGTCTTGACTGATAAAGCGACCTACGCATGGATCATAATATCGATGCCGATTGTAATGCAGCCCCGTTTCATGATCATGGTACTGCCCTTGGAATCGAATAGGGTTAGCAATCCCCTGCTGCCTCGCCCATCCCGACCACTCCTCTGTGATATCTCCCCAAGCCTTGTACTGAGCACGCCATACGAGGTCACCGTTTTGATCGGTCAGTTCTTGAGGCGTGCCAAGATGGTCGCACTGATACCACGTCAATACATCAATGGATGGCGACACCGCTGAGTGATTCCAAAGCGGATCCTCCTCCAGGCTGTAGTCGTCGCCATAGCTGGGTAGCCCCACCAGATTGATGGAATGATTCGATATGGCCTGAGCAACCGGAATGAACGTACCCGGCTCAAACACATAGTGAATTGTGCGCCCCGTCTCGCCATCCTGCTGGGCAGCACGACTTTCCCAAGCCAGGTTATCGCCATCCCAGCCGTACAATGTGAAACCACACCCATGCTCTCGCTGCAAACGTGACTGCTCAGCGCTGTTCCACAGTGAGCCTGCTTCCGGTCGCTTCTTGTAATGCACCTTGGAGTTTTTCAGGAGTCGCCGCCCAAGTGCATCGTAGGCATATTCCACCGATAGTATGCCGTCATCAAAATGCACCAACCGATCAAGCAGGTCCCAACGCATTTGACTGGAAGCACCATCCCGCCAGCGCTTTATCTGATTACCACGCTCGTCGTATTCGTAGTGAGCGCCGGCGTACTCATGCAGCAGGTTATCGAGCAGCTTGCTGCGTGCCGGGGTCAGCTCGAGTGCCCGCCGATGCTCAGCTGTCTTCTCATCCAGCAAGTTACCCGCTGGGTCAAAGTCGAACGTCTCGACACCCAAACGACTGACTGCGCTGAGCAACCTGTTGACCGGATCATAACGGTACGACAGCTGACCACGACGCGTATCGTTGATTTCGTTCAGTTGTCCTGCTGCGTCGTAAGTGTATTCACGCTTGAGCACAACCGACTTGTCATCACTGCGCCCCAGCACTTGATCCTGCAACCGCCCAATCGGGTCCCATTTCTGAGTCTGTACTAAACGATTGCCTTGATGCCGAGCCACCTCGCGGTGCATGTCATCGCGCTCGTATCCAAGCAACTCATGCTCGTTAAGACGCAATGCCAAGAGATGGCCGCTGCCATAGGTCAACCAACTGACACGATGCCCGTCAGGGCGAATCGTAGCGACGCGCTGATTGAGCACGTCGTATTCATGTTGCCAGACAGCAACAAGTGGTTTTTCCAATCCAAGATAATGCTGATGCTCTCGCACCATATTGCCAGCGGCATCATGGAACCACTGCACACGACTGTCGGCGTTGCTCGCAAGGATCATCTTACCCCGGCCGTCATAAGCGTAATGTTCCGCCTGAGACTCATCACCAAGGGTGGCGAGACGCTCCGTCACACGCCCCATTTCGTCGTAAGCAAGCGTTACAACTCGCTCACCGATCGCGATCTTCGACAAGCGCCCGGTAGCTATGTCGTATTGATACCGAGTCAGGCGACCGTCAAACCCTGTCTCAGTCAACAAACGTCCAACAGGATCATAGAGAAATTGTGCCGAGCGCTCATTCTGATTTTCTAACGCTTGCAAGCGTCCCAAGCGATCCCAGCGATAACGCAAAGTCTGTTCGGCAGCATCCACCCGTTCAGAGATGAAACCCGCCGCCGTATAGCTCCAGTTCGTACAACGATCCAATCCATCGACATGCGCCAACAGCCGACCTTCCGCATCGTGTTCAAAACGCTCTTCCGTTTTGTCGGGGTGCTTGATCAGCGCCACGTGTCCAGACTTGTATTCATACTCGGTGCTCTGCCCGGCGGCATCGGTTGCACAGATCATCAGGCCCCGATCGTCATACTCCCATGCAGTGGTCTTGCCGGAGCAATCGACATATTTGAGCAACTGTCCGGCATCGTTGTACTCAAGCGTTTTCTCATTGCCATTAGCGTCCTTGATCGCAATCGGCAAACCTTTCTTGTCATAGGCGTACTCGGTTTTGTTACCGAGCGGATCGACCGTTTCAATCAAATTCCCAACGTCGTCGTAAGCTCTCAGCCAAAGTCCACCTTCTGCATCCAAGATCTTGATCAGTTGATCCTGATCGTCATAGGCGAAGTGCACCACGCCGTTATCGGCACGAATATGCTCAAGTCGATTACTGCGTTCGTCGTAGATGAAGCGGTCTGTCGTGCCGTCGGGATGAACATGCCTTACGACGTTCTTGGCCTCATCACGGAACAGCCATTCCGAAAGACCGTCCGCATGGCGTATGCGATAGGTATATCCCAGGCTGTCGTAGTAGTGCCACGTCTCATTGCCATGAGCATCGGTGACATAAGTCAGACGAATGTTTTCATCCCATTCCAGGCGAGTATCAAAGCTCCCGTCATCTGCCCATTCACGCACGGCTTTTGCATCAGTGCCCGTGCCCTGCCATTGCAAGTTCATGCCGCGCCCGGTTCGGTCGGTGTAGCGAGTAATCAGGTGATACTCGTACTGGTACCACCAAGCGGCGCCATTTTCATCCTGCGCCTGAACCAGGTCACCCTGCCCGTCATATTCGTAAGCACATAGCTGACGCTGCGGGGCACCATCACAAATTTCCCACAGCCCGGTCAGTCGGCCATAGGCATCGACCATAGTGCCGATGTGGCGGTGAACCTTGGTGATGTCATGTTCCTGATAGGTGATCAGATCTGACAAGACCGGCATTTCCCCGTGACGGTGCTCATAATGCAACATGATTCCAGCGCCATTGCGTAACTCAACACTGACCAGCACGTAACTGTGCCCATGACGGCTGTAGGTCTCCTTGCGCTCGAAACCACGGCATAGGAGTAACTGACCCTCGATAACGTGCAGCAGGGTAATGTTCTCTATCGCGTCGTAATGGAATTGGCCGATCTTGGGTAGCGGATAGGTGTGACTTCGACCGCCTGCATCGTGGAACATCAGGCCTTCGTCGTGCTCATCGATGCGAGTCGTAAACGATGTGATCCAGCGCGCTCCCAAAATGCCCGAATCATAGGCGCCAAGGTCTGAGCAATAGGTGCGTGTCCAATCAATGGGAAATGCGCCGGGCAAGCTGAAGTCCGAGTGATCAAACGTCTCCGTACCCATGGCAAAGTTGATGCGCTTACAGGTTGCAGGACACACTTCGTTTTTTCGTCATTAGGGCGCGACTTCGGCCTTGACTCACCCCGGCTGATTTCCACCTTGCCGTCACTGGCGATGCGTCTGGACTGACTGGTAGTGCCTGGTTTTACGTGACCGCCCTGCCCGTGCGCGTTGCGCATACGCCAAGCCGCAACAGCGCTGGCCAACACCACCAACAACGCGCCGATGGAGCTTTGAACGGCAGGGTCACTCAACTTGTTCAACTGCGTGCGCAACTCAGGCCCCATGGCGCGCAACGATTTCGTATGAACAAGAACCTTCTTCTTCGCTTGCTCTGGCAAGAGATGTTCGGCCGCACTGTTGGCGACGCCTTTGCCGGCCGCTGTGTAAACGTTCGCCGCAGCGCCAAAAATGTTGCTGATTGCGCTCATCGGATCATGGAGCAACTGCCTACTGGCAGCGCTTGCCATCTGCTGTGCTTCTTTCAAATTACCTTTGGCGTCGAGTTGTCCGTTTACAACTCTCTCCAAGCCGACGGCAATTTCGTTGAGAATTTTCTCGCCCAGTTCTCCTGCATCACTGAGCAAGTTTTTGAGTTTGGCTTGAGCCTGCTTAACGAAATCATCGATCACGCCCACGATGTCAGCGTTCAAATGACCGACCACGACGTTGATCAACGCATCGCCCAGGACCAGCTTTCCGACCTTGGCGACTTCCTGGCGTACAAGGAACAGCGTCGGTCGCAAGCTCATGCGCGCTGCTGCCATGTTCGGCGGCATAGGCAAAACGCCGATCAAGTTGATCCCGAGACTGACCCAATTAAGAGGATCTTGTTTGGGGTTGTTCGAAAGCGTCACAACATCGTTCAGCGCATCGACCAACGCCATGATGTTGCCGACGACAGGCAGGGCCCCCGCCACCGTTTTGATGCGCTCCAAGGTGACCAGATCACCACTGATCTCTCGCAACCAGGCATCGAATTGAGCCGCACTGCGACCCACGTCTTCGACCATGATCAGATTCAGAGGAACAACGGCAACTTGGGGTTCACGTTTGGTTGCGACAGCGGTATTCGTCGTCATGGGAGCGTCTTACCAGCCAACAGGCTTTGGAATTCAGAAATAACGTGAGGCGCATCGCATACTCGGCATTCGACCGAGGCAATGGGGCCAAAGATGAAGTCAACTGATCAACTGATCACTGCCCCTTTCGGGCCGCTTGCAATTAACGCAGCACCGCAGGCGGTTTTCATGCCGTCGAGGGCGATGGGCGTACCGTCGACGGTGTAGGTGCTGCTGCCCTCGGCAATCGGGAATATCCCTTTGCACAGAGGGCAACTGACCTTGTGACCGAGCCCGGCAATGGGTTTGCCGTTGAGGTCGGTCCGGGAGAAGGATTCGAGGACTTTGCCACCGTGGGTGGTGGAGTCGCCGAGGCGAATTGCGTCTTTCATGGTGTCACTCCTTTGACGGGCAAGCTGGATGCCGCTATTGCGACATCAACATCAAGAAACGAAGGCGGCAAGCACATCGCTGGCAATCAGCTCTTTTCTGGCGTCTTGCTGATCGGCGTCAGTCACGCGCCAGACATTCCAACCGTTTTGCAGTTGGCGCTCACCGAATCGATCCATCACCGATTCCAGTGCGTTTTGCTTTTGCACTGGCAAGGCATTGAGTTTTTCCTCACTGAACGCGTTGTAGTCAAAAACATCCCTGATGTAGTGAACATCGACTGCGTTTCGAGTGGCCGCTGCCCATTTGCCGACCTGGCTGCGCCCCTCCCACATCAAAGGATGCGACTCGTCCGGGGTGTAATGGCCCAAACCGAACCCGGTTCCGTACCCCTGGCTTTCCTGGTAGGCATACAGGTATTCAAAGAGCTCGGCAAAACCCTCTAGACGCCAGAACGATTCGATCAGTTGATCGAGGCTCATGACCTCGTTTGCGACGCTCAAGAGCAAACCGTTTCTGCGGGAAAAGATTGCACTGACATTACAGTTCATCAGTTCGTCGCATTCATCCTTTGGCCAGATTCGCTCGGAAAAAAACTCTATCGCTTCGCTCTCGGATGCCTGCAGAGTTTTTTCATAGTTCTTCTCGGAAAATTTGACGACCTTCCCGGATTTGCTGCCAAAGCGATCAATATCCATGCCCGCTTGCGCAAACCATGCCTTGAGAAACGGGCTGACCGCTGACAGTTGTACCAACGCCTCTTTTTTCAGATGGGCGACAAAGAAGTTGTAATGCTGACTCATATCTAGCGTCTCTTCGTTCTATTGGTTCTTGTGTAGTCACCGGCTCGAGGGCCCAGTGCGGACAAAGTATTAGCCGCTTTACTGTCCAGTTTTTCAAAGCGGTCAGTCGGCGAAGGCACCTCGACGATATCCACCTTACCGTCATGACGCAGCCCGGTCACGTCCGGACGAGTCAGAGGATCTGTCGGCACACCCGTCACCGTTTTAACGGCGACATCAACACCGACTTTCTGATACTGGCCGCTTTTCGCCATCTCCTCGGCAATGGCCTCGGATTGTTCGGCATGACCGACGCCGCCGGTCTTTTGCCCGGTGCCGACGATTGGACAACCGTTAACGACTCGTATCGGTTGTTTCTTGAGCCCGAAAGGGTCCGTCCATCCCACCGGGTTCGGCGCGTAGCAATAGAGATTGACCCCACCGAGATAACCGATCGGATCTTGACTGATGAACCGTCCAGCGCCCGGATCGTAATATCGATAGCGGTTGTAATGCAGCCCGGTTTCAACATCGTGGTACTGCCCTTGAAAACGAATGGGATTGCGCACACCTTGCCGCTGCGCCCATGGCGAGTACTCTTCGCTTGCCACACCCCACGCTTTGTACTGAGCACTCCAGGCAATATTGCCGCTCTCGTCGGTCAACTCCTGCGGTGTACCCAAGTGATCACACTGGTACCAGAGCACCGCATCGAAGGGTTCTACGCGCGGCTGATGATTCCACAACGGATCGTCGTCCAGGCTGTAATCGCCATGATACTCAGGCACCTCCATGAGGTTGATGGGGGCGTGTCGAAGGGCCTGTGCCACTGGAACAAAGGAGCCCGGCTCATAGATATAGTGCACCGTGCGCCCGGTGCCGCCCTCAAGGTCGGCGGGGCTGCTTTCCCAGGCGAGATTGTCACCGTCCCAGCCGTAAAGCGTGAATCCACAGTCGAACTCGCGCTGTTTACGCGCCTGTTCGTGACGGTTCCACTGCGAGCCGGCTTCCGGACGCGCCGTGTAATGCGCCCGGGAGTTTTTATGCAGACGCCTTCCCAGTGCGTCATAGGCGAAATCCACCGCCAGATGTTTATCTTCGAAATGCACTAACCGGTCGAAAAGGTCCCATTGCAAACAGGCGCGATTGCCATCGTGCCAACGCACTGTCTGGTTACCACGCTCGTCGTATTCATAATGCGTTCCGGCGTATTCGCGCAGCAGGTTATCCAGCACCTTGTGGCGCGAAGCGTCCTGATCAAGCGGACGGCGTATTTCGTTGACCTGTTCGTCCAGCAGGTTACCGGCCGGATCAAAGGCAAAGGTTTCGGTGCCCAGACGACTGGCAGCGACCAGCAGTCTGCCGACAGGGTCATATCGGTAGCTCAACGCACCACGGCGACTGTCATTGATGTCGGTCAGTTGGCCGACGGCATCAAAGGTGTACTGGCGCTTGAGCAGCGTGGACTTGTCATCAGAGCGCACGAGCAATTGCTCCTGCAACCGTCCGACCGGGTCCCATTTCTGCGTTTGCAGCAGCCGGTTGCCCTGATGACGGGCGACCTCGCGATGCAAGTCGTCGCGTTCGTACCCGACCAGTTCCTGCTCATCCACCCTCATCCCGAGCAGATGGCCGCTGCCGTAGGTTAACCAACTGACCCGATGCCCGTCCGGGCGAACCGTGGCAATACGCTGGTTGAGGGCATCGTATTCATGCTGCCAGAGCGCAACCGCCGAAGTTTCCAGCCCCAGGTAATGCTGGTGCTCACGCACCAGATTGGTAGCCGGGTCGTAGAACCATTGCAAGCGACTCTGGTCATTACAGGCCATGGTCAAATTGCCGTTACCGTCATACGCGTACGATTCGCTCTGAGACTGATCCCCCAGATAGGCACTGCGCTCGATCAGACGCCCCATCGGGTCGAAACTGACACCAATGCGTCGACTGCCGTTGATGATGTCCGCCAGCCGCCCCGTTTCCGGGTCATAGCGGTAGCGCGTCACGCGCCCGTCAAAGCCGCTTTCCTCAAGCAGCCGACCGATCGGGTCATAGCGAAAATGGGCGCCCCGCTCATTCTCGTTTTCCAGGGTCAGCAAGCGGCCCATGCGATCCCAGCGATATCGTAACGTCTGCTCGGCCGCATCCATTCTTTGCGAAATCAGGCCGGCGGCGGTGTATTGCCAGGTTGTGCAACGCTCCAGCGCATCGACATGGGCCAGCAAGCGCCCTTCGGCATCACGCTCAAAACGCTCTTCGGTCTGGTCCGGATGCTTGATCAGCACCAACTGCCCGGCCTGGTAGTCATACTCGGTGCTTTGTCCGGCGGCATCGGTAAAGCAGCACATCTGACCGCGATCGTTGTAATCCCAGGTACTGGTTTTCCCGGAGCAGTCGGTGTACTTGATCAGTTGATCGGCGTCGTTGTATTCAAGGGTTTTTTCGTTGCCGATTGCATCCTTGATGGCAACGGGTTGGCCGGACGGGCTGTAGGCGTATTCCGTCTTGTTACCCAGCGGATCGACCGCTTCGACAAGATTGCCGCGATCGTCATAGGCACGCAGCCAGACTCCGCCTTCCGCGTCCATGATCTTGATCAGTTGGTCTTGATCGTCGTAGGCGTAATGCTCCACCGAGTCATCCGGGCGGATATGTTCAACCCGGTTGCCACGCTCGTCGTAACTGTAAAGATCCGCGGTTCCGTCAGGGTGAACGTGGCGCAAGACATTCTTGGCTTCATCACGGAAGAACCACTCTGAACGCTCGTCCGGATGGCGAACGCGATACGTGTAGCCAAGGATGTCGTAGTAGTGCCACGTTTCGTTGCCAAGCGCATCGATCACATAGGTCAGACGAATGTTTTCGTCCCACTCAAGGCGTGTATCGAAGCTACCGTCATCCGCCCACTCGCGAATCGCTTTGGCGTCCGCACCGTGGCCGTTCCACTGCAGATTCATGCCGCGACCGGTGCGGTCGGCATATCGTGTAATGAGGTGAGACTGGTACTCGTACGATCTGATCGCGCCGTTCTCGTCCTGCGCCTGAGTAAGATCGCCATTGGCGTCATATTGGTAGGCGCAAAGCTGACGCTGCGGCACACCATCGTAAATTTCCCATAGCCCGGACAAACGGCCTTGGTCATCGATCATGGTGCCCAGATGCCGATGGACTTTGGTGATGTCATCCTGATAAGTGATCAGGTCCGACAACACTGACAAGTCGCCGTGCCGGTGTTCGTAATGCAGCATGATCCCCGCGCCGTTGCGCAACACCACACCGCTCAACAGGTATCGCTGACCTCGCCGCACGTAGGTCTCCCGGCGTTCGATACCACGGCACAAGACGATCTGGTTTTCAGACGCGCGAACGACGGTAACGTCTTCGATGGCGTCATGGTGAAATTCCCCGGTTTGGGGAGCGGGTATGCGTGAATCCGACCGTCAGCGGCGTGGTAGGCAAGGCCTTCATCGACACAATCGAAACGCGCGGTGAACTCGGTGACCCAGCGCGCGCCCAGCTCGCTTTGATCGTAAGCGTCGAGTCGGGAGCTATAGGTGCGAATCCATTCAATCGGGAATGGGCCAGGCAGGCTGAAATCGGTATGACTGAACGTTTCCGAACCCAAGGCAAAACTGATGCTGCGAGTGGTGGTCGCGGCGACGCCATTCTTACAGGCGTTGCAGTGCGCGGTGGCGGGCGCCTGAAGGCTAGTCGACTCCAGCCGGCCCTCACCCGCCTGATGCCGCGCTTGACTTGTCGCATTGGGTTTGACCGATGTTCCCTGACCGTGAGCCCGGCGCTTGCGCCAGGTGACCACGGCGCCCGCCAACATCTGCAGCAGCCAGCCGATGGAATGCTGGACGCCGGGATCACCGAGTTTTTTCATTTGCGTGCGCAACTCCACGCCCAACGTGCGCAGCATGGAGGTGTTGCTCAGCACTAAAGCCTTGGCACTGTCCGGCAGCAGATTCTTCGCCGCACTGTTGGCGACGCCTTTACCCGCGGCCTTATAGGCGCTAAACGCAGCGCCAAATATATTGCCGATGGCGGCCTTCGGGTCATGTAGCAATTGCCCGCCGGCGGCACTCATTTTGGCGCTCGCGGCTTTCATGTCGCCTTTGGCATCGAGCTTGCCGTTGACCACGGTTTCCAGACCCTTGGCAATCTCGTTTACTGCTTTTTGGCCAAGCTCGCCGGCGTCGTCAAGTATGCTTGCCAGCTTGGGCTTGGCCTTTTCCACGAAGTCATCGATCGTACCAACGATGGTCGCATTCAAGTGGCCGATCAGCACTTCTATCAGCGAGTCCCCCAGCAACATCTTGGCGCTGTTGCGCAACTCCTGACGGACCAGAGACAGTGTCGGACGCAAGGTCATTCGCGCTGAAGCCATCGTCGGCGGTGCCGGAAGCACACCGATCAGATTAATGCCCAGACTGACCCAGTCCAGTACCTGACGCTGTTTGCTTTTGGCCAAAGTGACAATGTCGCCGAGCGCATCGACCAACGCCATGATGTTGCCCACCACCGGCAAGGCACCCGCAACGTTCTTGACTCGATCAAGCGTCACGACGCCGCCACTGATGGATTGCAACCAGGCATCGAATTTTGCCGCACCACGTCCGACATCCTTGATGTCGATGGTATTGAGCGGTACCACCGCCACTTGCGGTTCGCGCTTTTTCTCGGCAGCGGGAGTTGGTGTGGTCATGACAGCACCTCACCTGGCAGCAGACTGGAGAACGAGCCAAGGTCCGGCGTTTTTATCGCGGTTTTGGGTAACGATACCGATGGCAGACTCGGCAACTTGCCGGCCTTGCTCGCCGCCCCCAAAATCCCCGACGCGCTCGGCATCGCAGCGCTCGCCAGTTTCGGCAATCCAGCCACCCCGCCCTGCACCACCCCTTTGACCTGCTGCGCCGTTTGCATCGCACCTTGGGCGGTCTGCATCGCACTCATCCCTGTTTGCGCCATGTCCTTGCCCTTTTCCAGGATGTCCCAGCTCTTGCTCGGCAAGACCTGTGCGACCATCGCCTGCACCTGGCTCGGCACTTCTTCAGCCCCCGGCGGGTTCAACGGCCATTCCGGTTTACCGATGTAGCTGCCATCGCTCCAGGTGTCCGCCGGGTCCTTGCCGAACAGCACGCGCGCCGGCCCCGGTGCGGCGCCCGCGACGCTGGCGAAACCTTTGCCGTCGAGCTTGCCCTTGATGCTTTTGCCCAGTGCGTCGATGACTTCGTAATCGCCTTCTTTGATGCCCTGACGCCCGGCGTACTGGTTGAACAATTCCAGATTGCCCTTGCCCGGTTTCGGTGGTTCCGGGAATACACCGGCCAGACTTTTCGCCCCGGTGTAGGCGAAATTCGCCGCGTGCGCGGTGTACGGGCCGCTGGTGGCGTGGGTGATGCCGCCGGCGTTGTAGGTGGTCGCGCTGCCGCCGCCCTGAATCACCAGCTCGGTTTTCGCAGTGATGGTGATGCGGTCTGCGTTGGCGGTGATGTTGAGTTTGGCCAGCAGGTTGATGCTGTCCTTGAGTGCCCGCACATCAATGTCGCCGGACGCCGCGACCAGACGCCAACCCATGCTTTGCACGAACAGACGCATGCCCCGGCTGGCACTGGCGAGCAGGCGTTTGCCGATCGACAGGCTGGTGTGCCCGGTGCTGCTCAGCGCCAGGTGTTCGCCCGTGGCGATGTGGCTGGAGCGCGGCGTGGTCAAAGCGATGCCGGCCGGGCTGGCGAGGACCAGATGCGGCTCGGTGAATTCCGGGAATTCGTTGGCGGTGAGGTTGGCCGGGCCGCTGCCGAGCACGCCTTGATGCTGGGCGTGCAGCGCTTTGGCAACGTCGTCCTGATCGCCCGCTTCCTGAGCCTGAAGCTCTTTGGCTTGAACGGCGAAGCCATCCTGCTGATCGCTCGCGGTAGCGAGCCGCTCGGCGGTTTCCGGCAGGTCCTTGTGGTGCTTGGATTCGTTCGGGCGCGGTTCGGTGGTGATCAACAAACCCGCAGCCGCACGTACGGCACCGTGGCGATCGGTGCGCAGTTCAAAACCTTCGCCGCGTGGCTGACCGCCGCTTGGCCGCGGATGGGTCAGATAACCGAGGTTGATCGCACTCGCACCGTGGTCACTGCGCAGCGCGATGCTGATCTCGCTGGTGGTGTCGTCGATGCGCAGTTCGTTGGCGCGGCTGCCCTTGTATTCCTTGCTCTTGACCGTGGCCAGGGTCTTGAAATCCGGCAGTTTGTACGGCGGCAGATTCGCGCCGTGGTACAGGCAACCGGTGATCAAAGGCTGATCGGGATCGCCCTCAAGGAAGGTGATCAGCACTTCCATGCCGACTCGCGGAATATTGATCGAACCAAACGTTTCCGCGGCCCAGCTCGACGCCACGCGCATCCAGCAACTGGTCATGTCGTCGTGCTTGCCTTCACGGTCCCAGAAGAACTGCACCTTCACCCGGCCGTACTGGTCGCAGTAGATCTCTTCACCTTCGGGGCCGCAGACCACAGCGCTTTGCGTGCCGAGGACTTTTGGTTTCGGGTGATCAAGCGGTGGGCGGTAAGGCACGTCCCACGGGATCGCGCTGAAGCGGTTGCGGTAGCCCTGGTGAAAATCGTCCTTGTTGTCAGTGGTGTCGCTGGTCACCGACTCTTCCAGCACCTGCGGCTGCTTGCCTTCGTGGAAGATTTCGGTGAGCAGCCAGAGGTCATTCCACGTCGGATTGGCGTGGTCGGTCAGGGCGAGGAAATGCCCGCTGACCAGGATCGGTTGATCGCTGTTGCCTTCGGCCAGACGATAGTCGCTGCGATGGCGTTCCAGGGCGCGATTGGCCAGGTGCTTGCCACGCTCGCGGTCGACGAAACGGCCCGGGTAATCGTAATCTTCGAGGTCCGGTTGGGCGCTGCTTTTGGCGTCGCTTTCCAGCTCGATCTTCGGTTTGACGAAGTCGTAATCGCGGCGCGTGGTGCGGCTGGTGCGGGTGGCCAGACGCAGACCGAAACGCTTGACCACCGGTTTGTCGGCGACCAGTCCGGAGTCCTGCTGATAGGCCACCGGCGCCAGTTTAGGGAACACCGTCTGGTCATCGCCGAAGGTCAGTTTGTGGCCGCTGGCGGTGTGCTGGAAGTGGTAGTGAATCCCCTCCTCCTCACACAGACGCTGGATGAAATCGAGGTCCGACTCGTCGTACTGCACGCAGTAGATGCGCTCGGGATAGATCGCGCTCAGCTGGAAGTGATAATCGCTGGCGAGGATGCCGTGTTCTTCCAGCACCTGACTGATGATCTGCTGCACGGTCATCTGCTGGAAGATGCGCTGATTCACCCGATGCGCCAGGTACGCCAGTTGTGGGCGCAGGGAGATTTTGTAGCGCGTCAGCCGCTTGCCCGCCTCGCCCTGGGCGATGCTGTAGACCAGCCCATGAATGCCGCTACCGCTCGGCGACAACTGAAGAAACGCCAGTTTGTGCAGCACGCTTTCGAGGTTGATCGAAGCCTTTTCGCTGACCAGTTCCAGTTCGAACTCGAAGGGGGTATTGAGTGCCTCTCGACCGGTGAACGACAGCACCTGGAAATCGCTGTCGACGCCATCGACGGTCAGATTGAAATGAGGCTGATTGGCCGGTGAGAACATCCCTTGTTCCTCGCGCAGTGCTGCAACGCGCCATAGCCTCTGGTGGGCCGGTGGCGAAAAATTCTTTAAGTCGTGAACGTGCCTCGACCGGCGAAACCGGCCGAGGCGGTAACACCATCAGCCGTAATTAAACGACTGGAGCACGCCAGTCATCGGAACCCGAAGTACCGGATACTTCGTGGGTCCAGGTGATTTTGCGGTAGGTGAATTGCACTTCTTCCAGGTGCGTGAAGTGCGCGTTCGACGGGTCCTGGCAGTTGTGCATTTTGTTGTTGATGGCGACGATGATCGCGTCTTCCAGTTTGGTGGTGTAGTAGTGCTCTTGGGTGCCTTGAGCCGAAGTGCGGTACCACTGGATAACGATTTCGCTCATGCGCTCGCCCGAAGTCAGAGCAGCTTGCAGCAGAGGCGATGCCTTGTCGTAGACCTTGGTGATCACCACTGGCTTGTGCACGCGTTGGCCGGTTGGCTGACCGGATTGTGGGTCACGCGGGATGATCACGTCGTGAGTGAATGCCTGAACCATGACCTGGTCTTCATGACCTTCCTGGTAAGTGTTGCCAACCGAGTCGGCTGTGAAGGCGCCGGCAGTGATCAGACCTTGTTTTTCGCCAGTGACGGACATGTACGCGGGTGTTGCCATGGGGATGCTCTCCTTGCTCAAAAAGACTCACTCGACAGGCACCATTGCCCATCAGAGTGGCGATGAGCTATCAAACTTCATGCCAGATATTTCGAACCCCTTTTGGATCAATGCTTTGAGCTGGACCTAGCGCATTCCTACGTCGCTTAAACCAAAATAAACAAAGAAAAGTGCGCAACTTCTTGCGCAGTGCTGTGCAAGAAGTTGCGCACTCGTCTGTACAGAACGGATTACTTGGCCTGGAGAGATGTGTCCACATGGTTATCCACATTCGAGTGCGCAAGAAGTTGCGCACATTGGTGTGAGGGCCAAAATCAGGAATCCAGAACCCCTCACCCTAACCCTCTTCCGGAGGGAGAGGGGACTGACCGGGGTGTTTGGGGGAGGTACGCCGACGTGTGAAACCGTGTTGAACTCGGGTTAATAGACGGCTTGTTATTTAACGAGGCGTTTTTCTTTCGACGGTCGATAGCCGAAATACGAGCTGTAGCATTTGCTGAAATGGCTTGGCGAAACGAAGCCACACGCCACCAGCACTTCCACCTGCGACAACTCGGTGTGTTGCAGCAAGCGCCGCGCTTCGGTGATGCGCAGCTCCAGGTAATAGCGCTGTGGCGTGGTACCGAGTTGCTCCTTGAACAAGCGCTCCAACTGACGCCGCGAACGACCGGCGTAAACCGCCAGTTGTTCCAGTTCCAGCGGCTCCTCAAGATTGGCATCCATCAGCTTGACGACTTCGCGCAACGGCGCACTGACGCAGATGTTTTCATCCGGTTTGATGCGTCGATAGCGCGATTCCTCGAACGCCAGAATATCTTCGATGCCCTCGACCAACGCCTTGCCGTGCAAGCCTTTGATCCAGTCCAGCGCCATGTGGAAAGCGCCAGAGGGGCTCGACGCCGTGAGCCGGTCGCGATCAATCACGTAAGGCTCGCTGCTGACCTGGGTGGACTTGGCGATTTCGGTGAGCGCCGGGCGATGTTCCGGGTGGATCGCGCAGCGATAGCCGTCAAGCAAACCGGCGCGCCCGAGAAACCACGCGCCGTTCCACAAACCGGCGAGGGACACGCCCCGCTCTGCCGCTGCGCGCAACAGGTGGGTCAGCTCATCCGCTGCCTTCAGCTCGGTTCGGTAACCGCCGCACACCACTAGCAGATCCAGATCATCCAGCGCCGCCAGATCAATCCGTGCGTCCGGACGAATAACCAGGCCCAGATCGCTGATCACTTCAGCTTCGCTCAAGCCAAACGTGCGCGACGCAAACAGCTCGGCGCGCAGCAGGTTGGCGGTGATGATGGTGTCCAGCGCCTGGGTGAAGGCCGGTAACGAAAAGTGTTCGAGCAGCAGAAAACCGGTGCGCGTCATGCGGGTGTCAGCCGATTGCTCACTCAGATAGCGGAGGTTTTTCCCCTTCATGCCTCCGCTGAATTGGCGTCGTTCGATCAAGGTCTGGTCCATCGGTCATGTTGTTATCCGCCGATAGTTGGCCCGATCCGCCGCAGAGTCAATCACGCCTGTGGTTGATGACTGGTCACGCAGTGAATTCC
Organism: Pseudomonas sp. TH08; assembly: GCF_016651275.1. NCBI lineage: Bacteria > Pseudomonadati > Pseudomonadota > Gammaproteobacteria > Pseudomonadales > Pseudomonadaceae > Pseudomonas > Pseudomonas sp. TH08. The sequence continues at coordinate 575,974 of NZ_JAEKEE010000004.1, forward strand.
GCCGCCACCCGCGGCAATCGCGTCGATGTTGAGCTGGACGATTTCGCGATCCGGATACAGCTTGGCCAGCAGATCAAAGGCCTTTTGGTCCGCCGCTTTGTCGCCGAACTCCGGGGCGATGATCGCGCCGTTGATCACGAAATAATTGATGTAACCGGCGGCGAAGTCCGGGTTGTTCTTGTTGAATTTGGTGGTGCGCGGCTTGAGCGGCGGCGAAATCGTATGAATCTGCAGCCTGCGGCCATCAGCGTCAGTGGCGTTTTTGAGAATCTCCAGGTGCGCCAGCGTGACCTTGTGATCGTAGGACTCCGGGTCGGTGTCGAGGTTGGCAATCACCACGCCCGGTTTGATGAAGCGCGCGTAGAAATCGACGTGAGCGTCAGTGATGTCTTTGTTCTTGATCCCCGGCAGCCAGATGATTTTGCGCAGGCCCAAGCGCTCCTTCAATTCTGCCTCGACATCAGCCTTGCTCCAGTCGGGGTTGCGGTTGCTATTGATCCAGCTGCTTTCGGTCATGATTCCGGTGCCATGGCCATCGACTTCGATACCGCCGCCCTCGCCCACCAGTTCGCTGCGCTGATAGGTCGCTTGCGCATCGGCAGACACCAGTGCGGCGATTTTCGCGTCTTTGCTGTGCTGCTGTTTGTTGCCCCAACCGCTGAAGTTGAAATCCACGGCACCCAGCCCGCCCTTGTCGTCGATGACGAAATTGGCGCTGATGTCACGCATCCAGATGTCGTCGAGTGCGGCAGTCACGTAGGTGATGTTGCGGGTGCCGCAAAATTCTTCGGCGAGGCTGCGCTCGTTCTTGCGGCAGAACACCGTGACCGGTTCATAACGGGCGATGGCGCGGGCGATGCGGCCGAGGGCTTCCTGGACGTCTTCGGTGAAGTCTTCCCAGATCGCATCCTGCGCGCCGAAGGCGATATAGGCTCGCTCGTGTTTGTCACCCTCGTCGGGCATGAACCAGCGTTCCTGTGCAGCCGCGAGCACTGTGCGCGGCGACAGGCCAAGGCTCATGACCGCGGCACTGACACCGGCAACCACCGAGGCCTGTTTAATGAAATCGCGACGAGTCGTCATGGGTGCTTTTCCTGAATATCGGTGAAGGCCGGCGATGGCTCGCCGGCCGTGGATCATTGGCCAGTGGCGGTTTTGAATTTGGTCCAGGTGCGCATGCGGGCACGCATGTCGGCCTGGGAAATGTCCTTGCCCGCAATCAATCGAGAATAGGTCGCTTCATCAAGATAGATGTCCGGGTTGTCGCGCATCACCGCATCGACGCCCGCCCGCGCCTTGGCGCTGGACGTCGGGTAACCGGTGGCATTACTGATCGCGGCCATGTTCTCCGGGCGCATGACGAAATTGATGAACGCGTAGGCGTATTCCGGGTGTTTGGCGTCTACCGGAATGGCCATGGTGTCCATCCATATCGTCGTGCCTTCGCGGGGCACTCGATACTGAAATTTCGTGTGCTTGCCGGCGCTGTCGGAGGTGCGCTGCGCCTGGGTCATGTCGCCGCTGTAACCGAGGGACAGGCACAGGTTACCGTTGACCAGATCGGTCACCGGTTGCGACTGGAACTTGCGAATATGCGGCCGCAGTTTCATCAGCAAATCATTTGCCGCCGCAAGATCCGCCGGTTTGGCGCTGCGCGGATCGCGGCCGAGGTAATTGAGCACGACGGCCAGCACTTCATCCGGCGAGTCGATCACGGAGATACCGCAGTTGGCGAACTTCGCAGCCAGTTCCGGTTTGAACAGCATGTCGAGGCTGTTGACCGGCGCATCGGCCATGCGCTGTTTGATCTGCTCTTCGTTGTAGGTCAGGCCGATGGTGCCCCAGGTATAGGGCACTGTGGCTTTTTGAGAATGCTCGTAGTGGCTGCGCAGTTTCTGCAAACCGGGTTCGATGTCGTCCATTGCCGTCAACTTCGATTGATCCAGCGGCATCAGGCTGCCGGCGCGCATCAAGCGCTCGGCCACCGTGTCGCCGGGAAAAATCAGGTCATAGCCGCTGCCGCCGGAGAGCATTTTCGCCTCTAACGTTTCGCTGCCATCCAGAACGTCGTAGATCACTTTGATCCCGGTTTCGGCGGTGAAACGGCTCAGGGTGTCTTCAGCGAAATAATCGGCCCAGTTGTACAGCCGCAGGGTTCTGTCTTCGGCATGCGACGACGGCATGAAGCAGGTCAGTGCCAGGCCTATCGCGCCGAGCAAGCGTTTGTGGTGGGTAACCATAATCAAACCCCTTGAGTGTTCCAGCGTGCATGAAGGTGGCGACCGTCCTGACTCAGCAGCGGCCCATACATTTCCGGACGTCGATCGCGGTAGATGCCCCAGCTCAAACGCTCTTCGCGCATGGCTGCCAGATCGAGGCTGTGCAGCAGCACGCCGGTGCTGTCGCGGTCAGCTTCGGCGAGCAATTTGCCTTTGTGATCGCAGATGAACGACGAGCCGTAGAAGCTCATGTGCAGATCTGGATCGGTGGTCGCGACTTCTCGGCCCACTCGATTCGACGCCACCACCGGCAGCAGATTGGCGGCGGCGTGGCCGCGCATGGTCATCTGCCAATGGTCGCGTGAATCCAGCGCCGCGCAGCCAGGTTCCGAGCCGATCGCGGTGGGATAGAGCAACACTTCAGCGCCCATCAAAGCCAGGCAGCGCGCCGTTTCGGGGAACCACTGATCCCAGCAGATGCCGACGCCGAGACGCCCGAACGTGGTGTCCCAGACTTTGAAACCGCTGTCGCCGGGGCTGAAGTATTCCTTCTCCTGATAACCGATGGCGTTGGGGATGTGGGTCTTGCGATACACACCCGACAGGCGCCCATCGGCATCGGCCACGGCCAGCGAATTGAAGTAGGCGTTGCCGGCCTTTTCGAACCAGCTCAGCGGCAGCGCCACACCCAACTCCCGGGCCAGCGCGGCGAAGCGAGCGAGTACGCGGCTGTCGCGATACTCCTCGGCCAGCCCCAGGTGCTTATGGCTTTGTTCGATGCAGAAGTACGGCGTGGCGAACAATTCCTGCAACAGGATGACTTGCGCGCCCTTCTCCGCAGCCTCCCGCACCAGCCGCTCAGCCTGATCGAGATTGCCGGGTAAATCCCAGGTGCAGGGCATCTGTGTAGTGGCAATGGTCAATAACGTCATCGCTCAACCCTCCAGCGGCCAGGCTGGCTGTTGCTGGGTGATGCAATGCACCCCGCCGCCACCATGCGCCAGATGATTGATTCGCACCGGCACCACTTCACGACCGGGGAAGGCTTGCTCCAGCACTTTCGCCGCAACGTTGTCTGCCTCGATGCCGTACGCCGGCATGATGATCGCGCCGTTGGCGATGTAGAAATTGGTGTACGAAGCGCAAAACACCTGGGCTTCGGTGTCCACCGCCTCGGAGGCTTCGTACAGTTCGATCAGCTCAAACTTGCGGCCATGGGCATCGGTTGCCAGTTCCAGCGCGCGACGGTTTTCCCGTGCCACTTCGGCATACACCGAGCTGTGATCGTGGGTCGCATCGACCAGCAGCACACCCGGACGGGCAAAGGCGCAGACGCCGTCGACGTGGCCGTCAGTCACGTCGCCAGTGACGTAATCCGGATCGCCCGGCAGCCAGATGGTTTTCTTCACGCCGAGCAATCGGCTGAAGATTTCTTCCATCTCGGCTTTGCTCACGCCCGGGTTTCGATTGGGGTTGAGCAACACCGATTCAGTGGTGATCAACGTGCCTTCGCCGTCGACATGGATCGCCCCGCCCTCGTTGCTCAACGGCGTGCCGAAGCATTCCAGGCCCAAGTGATTGAGCGCGCGGCGCGCCACGCTTTCGTCCAGATCATGGGCCGACTTGCCGCCCCAGGCATTGAAGCGCCAGCTGACGCCGGCCAGGCCTTGTTGCGGGTGGCAGACAAAGCTTGGGCCGGAGTCACGGAACCAACTGTCGTTGACCGCCAACGGAATCAGCTCGATGTTTGGCCCGCACAACGCTTTGGCGCTGGCGACCGCCGACGGATCGACGACCAGTTTCACCGGTTCGAATCGGGCGATGGCGTTGGCGACGCGAGCGAAATCTTCCTGCACCTGCGCCAGGGTCACGCCCCAAACCGACCCCCACAGAGCCTCGTTGTGCGGCCAGACCATCCACGTTGCGGCGTGGGTGACCCACTCGGCCGGCATCATCCATCCGCTGTTTTTATTGTCGTTGTACTGCATGATAAGCCTCGTAAGTTAAGCTGCTGTGTTCAGAGCGCTCATGCTACGAGCCGTAAATCCAGCAGACAAACGATGGATTTTGCGGATAACTGATTAGAGGAGCTTATCGATATGCTTAAACACTGGCCGCCGCTCAGCTCTCTGCGCGGCTTCGAAGCCGCCGCCCGGCTCGGCAGTTTTCACAAAGCCGCCGATGAGTTGCACCTCACGCAGTCGGCGATCAGTCAACAGATCCGCAGCCTTGAGGCGTATCTGGAACAACCGCTGTTTTTCCGCAACGGTCGCAGCGTGGCACTCACCGATGCCGGCAACGATTTGCTCAGCACCACGCAAGCGATGCTGCAGCAATTGGCGGTGGGGATTCGTCGGTTGGGGCAGTATCAGAAGCCCAATCAACTGGTGCTCAACACGACGCCGGCATTCGCTCGGCATTGGTTGTTGCCTCGATTGGCAGATTTTCGCGCGCAGCATCCAGAGGTCGATCTGTGGATTTACAGCACCGATGAAGTGCCGGACATGACCACCCAGACGATTGATCTGGCGGTACGTGACGACATCAGTTCCCAGGCCGAATGCAGCTTCAAAGTGCTGCATGCCGACCGCCTCTACCCGGCCTGTCATCCACGGGTTTTGGCGCTGCCCGTGACGCAACGCACCACCCTGCACGGCGAGCGCGAAATGGACTGGAGCCACTGGGCGGTGGAAGCCGGAATCGATGTCGGCCAACAGGATCAGGGCTTGAATTTCTCCGATCCCGGGTTGCTGCTAGACGCCGCCAGCGCCGGGCTTGGCATCGCCCTGGTCAGTCGACTGCTCAGCCGTCAGGCGCGGGCTGAGGGCCTGTTGCAGCCGCTGGTCGAGGACACTATCCGCGGGCCGAACTGGGCGCTGCTGACCCATCGCGACAGTGAGCATGATCCGTTGGCCCAGCGTTTTACCGCTTGGCTTTCGGATCATCTGCAGTCAGCCTGACGGGCGTTTAAACGACTGAAAAAACACCGGCGCCGACTCTTCCTTCCAGGCGTCCAAAAAGCACGTAGTGCTGATAGCCACTGGAGAAAGCGCCGTTGCGAACAGCCTGCCGGACGTCGTCGTTCAACTGAAGGTATTGATCTTCATCGAAGTTTTCGGCACTGACTTCACCGGCCCGGCCGAGTTGTTTGCTATCAATCGGCAACCCCGCAATGCTGCGCTGCTGGAAATCGATCATGCGATTGATTGCATGGCTTTCAAGCGCGCCCTTGCCGGGATACATCGCGTAGATGTGCATCCCCTTCTTGACGCACCGGTTGCACATGTCGGTGCAGTTTTTCTGGGTATTTTTACGCTGCATCAACTCATCGACAGCGATGTCGAGATACTTGCCGACCTGGTATTCGCTTTGATTGAAGATCGTGCAACACAGCACCGTATTGCCGTTGCAGTCGATCACCAGCCAGTTATCTTTGAGCGTGCACGCTTGCTTGTGGAAGTGCTGCACAATATTGACCAGATCATCGTAAGGCGGCAGTGCCAGCCTTTTCAGGGTTTCGTGGTCGGTTTCGGTCACAGAAGGATCGTGTTCGACAATGGCCAGCACTTTCTCCAGCGGCATCATCACGGAATAACCCGTAGTGAATGCGAAGCCGAGACGCTCACTGAACTCGCGCATCAGCGTTTCTTCTTCCAGGTTGTCCAGATAACGATGGTAATAAACCTCGACCTGGGTACTCAGACCCTGCCGCTGCACTAGCTCACTCAGGGTGATCATGTTCTGTTTTACAACTTCGATATCGCCCCCAAGATGCCCCTTCGAGTAGGTCTCCTGGTAAAACCCTGACAGCGAGATACGGAAAAACCCTGGCTCGGCCAACAAAGCTTTTTCCATATTCTTGGCGAGGTTCAGATTAGTGCTGACGCCACTGTTCATGCCCGCAGCATTGATGATCTCGATGAACTCGCCGACCTTTGGATGCACCAGAGGCTCAGTCCAGTTGTAGAGAAAGATGGAGCGAACGCCTTCACGTTTGGCCTTCTCGACGATCGCCCGGAACATGTCGAGCTGCATGGATTTCTTGAAATTGAGGTTCTCCGAATTTCCCATCGGGCAAGAGGGGCAGCTCAGATTGCAGGCGCCGACGATATCGATGTACATATTCATGAGTGAAATTCCTTGAACCCAGAGCTTTTCTGGTCAACGCCTCAGCGTCTGCGGACGCCAGCAGTGTTAGTTATTTGACGGCTTCGGAGCGAGCAAGCAAAAAGTACACCAGTCACTTTTTACGCCATTAGCTTCACCACCCAATCGATAAACACTCGCAACTTCAAGCTGACATGGCGGTTCGGCGGGTACGCCACGTAAAGTGGCATCGGATCGAGTTGCCAGTCTTCGAACAGCGGGACCAGTTCGCCCTGAGCCTGGTGAACGGCTGACATGTACTTGGGCAGCCACAGCACGCCCATACCGGCCAGCCCTGCCGCGAGGTAAGCATTACCATCGTCGACCGCCAACACATGGCGACCTTTGATGTGCAGGTTTTCGCCGGCGCGGTGCAAGGCGTACGGCACGGGTTTGCCGGTGCGAGCCCAGAGGAAACCGACGACGCGGTGATGGGAGTCTTCCAGTTCTCGGGGATGCGCCGGCGTGCCCTCGCGAGCCAGGTAAGCCGGTGCAGCAAACACACCCAACTGAAGGTCGGCGACCTTGCGTGCCATCAACGACTGATCCAGCAACTCGCCGCCACGCACCACGCAATCGACGTTCTCATCGATGATATCGACGATGCGATCGCTGACGCCCATGTCGATCTGAATGTGCGGATAACGCACGTGAAATTCGGGCAATGCGGGGATCAGGATCAACCGCGCCAGCGGGCTCGGCACATCGACGCGCAACCGTCCGCTGGGGATCGCCGCTACGCCGGGCAGGCTGGTTTCGGCATCATCCATGTCAGCCAGCAGTTTGATCACCCGTTGGTAATAGGCCGCGCCATCGGCGGTGACATTGACCTTGCGCGTGGTGCGGTTGAGCAATTTGACTCGCAGCCGCGCTTCCAACTGCTGAACCAACTGGGTCACGGTGGTCTTGCTCATGTGCAAGGTTTCGGCGGCTTTGGTGAAACTCCCCGCCTCGACCACCCGCGCAAAAGCCTGCATTGCATCGAAACGATCCACACTCGCCCCTTGATTGTTTGGTTTTTACAAACAGTGAACGCCAAGCTTGCGCGTTTATCGCCCGATTGCAAATACCTAAAGTGGCCTCATCAACTCAAATGATGGAGGCACCCCCATGACTCAGCGCGATGTTGTTTTCCCACCGGCCCGGCGAGCGCTTTACGAGCGTCATCGCTACTCGCCCGCGGTACGTTCGAATGGCTTTCTTTTCGTTTCGGGGCAAGTCGGCAGCACCGAGGACGGCTCACCCGAGCCCGATCTGCCAACCCAGGTCCGGCGAGCCTTCAGCAACCTGAATGCGATCCTCGACGAAGCTGGCTGCAGCTTCGACGACGTGGTCGATGTGACCGTGTTCATTGTCGATCCGCAATCGAAGTTCGAAACCATCTGGAATATCGTGCTGACGGAGTTCTGGGGCGATGCGCCGCATCCGACCGCGACCGCTGTGGGCGTGACCTGGCTGTATGGCTTTGATGTCGAGATCAAGGTGATCGCCAGATGCCCCGAAACCCACTGATCCCTCCCCTGTAGGGGGAACCCTGGCGTAAAACTTCGTCGCACACCGTGCTGGTCTTTGAGCGACCGGCTGCGTATAACCTCGCCATTTCGTCTAACCTGACTGCGCACCTGCGCTGATTATTCTGCGCAAGCGCACCGACATTGACGCTCATGAAATGGAGATTTCTATGCTCAAGCGAACCCTGGCACTGACCGCCGGCCTGGCCCTGTCCTTTTCTGCGCTGGCGGCACAGGCCGCCGATGTATTGCGGGTCAGCGCGATTCCCGATGAAGCGCCGACCGAACTGCTGCGCAAGTTCGAACCGCTGGGTGCCTATCTGGAACAGCAATTGGGCATGAAGGTGCAGTTTGTGCCGGTGGCCGATTACCCGGCAGTGGTTGAAGCGCTGGCGACCGATCGCCTGGACATGGCCTGGCTCGGCGGCTTCACGTTTGTGCAGGCACGCTTGAAGACCGATGCCACGACGCCGGTGATCCCGCTGGTGCAGCGTGAACAGGATGCGCAGTTCACCAGCAAATTCATCACCGCCGACCCGAATGTGCATAGCCTCGCCGATCTGAAAGGCAAGACCTTCGCCTTCGGCTCCGTGTCGTCGACTTCGGGCAGCCTGATGCCGCGCTATTTCATGCTGAAAAACGACGGCATCAAGCCTGAAGCCTATTTCAGCCGCGTCGCCTACTCCGGCGCCCATGACGCCACCGTGGCCTGGGTGCAGGCCGGCAAGGTCGATGCCGGTGTACTCAACGCCAGTGTCTGGCAGAAACTGGTCGATGCCGGCAAAGTCGACACTACCAAGGTCAAAGTCTTCGCCACCACCCCGACCTACTTCGATTACAACTGGACAGTGCGCGGCACGCTCGATCCGGCGCTGGCGGCGAAGATCAAGAAAGCCTTCCTCGATCTCGACCCGGCCAACCCTGAGCAGAAGAAGATCCTCGACCTGCAAGCGGCCAGCCGCTTCATCGACACCAAGCCTGAGAACTACAAGGGCATCGAGGAAGCCGCCCGCGCCGCCGACCTGCTGAAATGACCCTACGCCTCAACCAGGGCAGCCTGCGCCACGCCAATGGAGTCGACGCCCTGCGCGGCGTCGACTTACAGATTGGCGCTGGCGAACAGGTCGCCATCATCGGCCCGTCCGGGGCCGGCAAATCGAGTCTGCTCAACCTGCTGGCCACGGCCCTGCGGCCCAGCAGCGGTGAGATCGAAGTGCTGGGTGAGCGCGCCTGGCACTTGTCCGCGCGTCAACGGCAACGTCTGCGTGCCCGAATCGGTCTGGTGCATCAGGCACCACCGCTGCCGCCGCGCCAGCGCGTGGTCACCGCTGTGCTGGCCGGGAAACTGGGCCAGTGGAGTCTGGGCAAAAGCCTGCTGAATCTGTTGCATCCGCTCGACGTATCGGGCGCACGCGCGGCATTGGCGCGGCTGGATCTGGGCGACAAACTGTTCGCCCATTGCCAGCAATTGTCCGGCGGCCAGTTGCAGCGTGTGGGCATCGCCCGCGTGTTGTATCAGGCACCGGAAATTCTGTTGGCCGACGAACCGGTGTCGGCGATGGACCCGGTCATGGCCGCGCACACACTGTCGATCCTGTCGCGCCATGCGCGCGAGCACAACGTCACGCTGGTGGCGAGCCTGCACGCGGTGGATCTGGCGCTGTCGCACTTCCCGCGCATCATCGGTTTGCGTGATGGGCAGATTCTGTTCGACAGCCCGTCCGATCACGTCAGCCCCGAGATGCTCGATGCGCTGTACGCCAACGAAAAACTGCAATCGCCGACCGCTGCGGTGGCCCCTTTGACTGTGCAGATTCCACGATGCTGAAGGCTGATTCACGGGATCCGGCCGCATGGCCAAGATTACTGCTGACGTTGTTGGCGATTGCTTTGCTGGTGCCGGGCATCCAGCTCAGCGAACTGAACCTGGGCGTGCTGCTGCCCGACAGCCAGAACGAAATGGGCCGTTTTGTCGCGCAATTCTGGCCACCGGCGCACGACGAAGCCTTTCTCCAGTTACTGCTCAAAGCCACCCTGCAGACCCTGGCCATCGCCACGGCCGGCATGGCGTTGGCGCTGTTGTTGGCGATACCGGCCAGCCTGATTGCCAGTCGAGCGCTTTCGCTGTCCGCGGCGTCCAGGGGCGGCGTGCCCAGTCGATTGGGCCGTCTGCTGCGCTGGCCGGTGCGCGGTTTGCTGATCTTCCTGCGCAGCGTGCCGGAAATCGTCTGGGCGCTGCTGTTTGTGCGTGCCGTTGGCCTTGGCCCGGCTGCGGGTGTGCTGGCCATCGCGATCACCTACAGCGGCATGCTCGGTAAGGTCTACGCGGAGACTTTCGAGTCGACTAATCAGCGCCCGGCGCACGCATTGCTGCAGGCGGGCAGTGGTCGGCTGGCGGCGTTTGCTTACGGCACGCTGCCCAATGTCGCGGCAGAACTGCTGTCGTACACGGTCTATCGCTGGGAATGCGCGATTCGTGCTTCGGTGGTGATGGGTTTTGTCGGTGCCGGTGGGCTCGGCCAGCAGATTGACCTGTCGATCCGTATGTTCGCTGGCGGTGAAGTCGCCAGTATTCTGTTGGCCTTTCTGATTCTGGTCTTGGGCGCCGATCAACTCAGCCGTTTGCTGCGCTGGAGGCTGACATGAATCGCCTGATCAACCTGCTGCTGATCGCCGCCATTGGCGTGGCCGTCATCGCGTCCTTCAGCTATCTGGGGCTGGACCTCGGTGAGCTGGGCAGCGCCACCAGCCTGAAACAGATGAGCGCGTATGTGCAGCGTTTTCTCAGCCCGGACTTGAGCGCCGATTACCTGAAAGCGATCTTCCATGGTTCGATGGAAACGCTGGCCATGTCGGCCCTCGGCACACTGCTCGCGGCGGGATTCGGCATCGTCATTGCCCTGCCTGCCGCCGGGCGTTTCGGCTGGCCACTGCAAAGCCTCGCGCGGCTGCTGCTCAATGGTCTGCGGGCGATTCCGGAACTGGTCTGGGCGGCGCTGATGGTGCTCGCCGCCGGGCTCGGCCCGAATGCCGGCACCCTCGCCCTCGCCCTGCACACCACAGGCGTACTTGGGCGTTTGTTCGCCGAAGCACTGGAAAACACCCCGCCACAACCGGCCGAAGCCATTCGCTTGCAGGGTGGCAATCCGGTTCTCGCCTTCTGCTACGGCACCCTGCCGAACCTTGCGCCGCAATTGCTCGCTTACATTCTGTATCGCTGGGAAAACAACATCCGCATGGCCAGCGTGCTCGGTTTTGTCGGCGCTGGCGGCTTGGGGCAAATGTTGTATGTGAGCCTGAGCCTGTTTCAGGAAGCCCAGGCCAGCACAGTGATCCTGGCGATGCTGGTGCTGGTGTTCGTGGTTGACTGGTTGAGTGCGTGGAGCCGCCAGCGCTGGGTTAAAGCGTAGGCGGCCCGGTCAGTTCAGTTCAGTTCAGTTCAGTTCAGTTCAGTTCAGCGAGAGGTTGTGCTGGGTGGCCGTGTCGACGTTGATATGACTGAAGCGCCCATGGTGATCGAAGAGCAAGTAATCGGCACCTACACAGCGCACCTGCGCACCGTGCAAAGGCCATTGCAACGTGGCGCAGAGTTGGTCGCTGCCGCGATGAATGAAATGCCAGCGCATCTCCTGATCGTTGATCAAGTAACGGATCAGCATCCATTGGCCATGCAAATACACATCAAGCGAATCGAATTCTTCGCCATCCAGCCCCGGCAATCGATAGCCCTTGCGTCCGCCGATCCACTCCACCACCAACACAGGGTCTTCATTGTCGGCCAGTTTCAGTTGTGCGCCGAGTAGACGACCATCAGTGTCGAGCACCTGGAAGCTGCCCACTGGCACGGCCGGCATCAAATCCCGAGTGATCAATCGACGCTCGGGCAAGCGGTAATGCCACAGATACAAGCCTTGGTCCGGGTGAGTCAGCCACACCAGTTCGTTTTGCGCATCATCTCTCATGCCGCAGACCTGACCCGGCAAATCGCTGACATGCCACAGCGTTTCGAATCCATGATCGACATCGACTACCCGCACCTGCCGACCGCGGCCGATGGTCCAGGTCAGGCCATCGAATGACCGGGCGAATACATCGAACATCTGCACACCCAGATCCGTCGCGCTGCGCGTGACCAGATCGAGCTTGCTGATGCGCCAGACATCATCGCGCCGGGCCAACACCAGCACGACTTGTCGGTCATGGGCCAAGACGATGTTGTGTGCCGGCACCGGGAAATGGCACTGGGTCTGGCCGTGCGCATCGATGACCACCGCCCCCGCCTCGCCCAACGCGAGTAAATAACGCCCATCCTCCAGCGGCACCGCGTCGAGAATCTTGCGGTTGCCCATGAACGGGGCTGTCCATTCCAATGGCTCAGCCACCTTCGACAGCGGCACCTTCGCGGCGAGTGTCGGCAAAGCTCCCGGCAGATCGGCCTGCAACAGTTTGTCCTTGCTCATGCTGACCAATGCCTGCAATTGCAGATGCGACAAGCGACCATGGCCGTCGTTTTGGTCCGCCAGCACCGCGTGCACCATGGCTGCGGCCAGCCATGCCAGGGCATTCACGTGCGTCTTGTGCTGCAACAAAATCTCCGCCAATGCCGCGCGCTCGGCGTGACGCGCCGGATCATCGCGCAGTTGCTCGACCCACTCGGCATACGCCTGCAAGGTATCGGGCAACAACGCCGCCCGTTTGACCAATGCGCCCAACGCCAGCGTGCCGCCCGCCGCTTCGGCATCCAGCAGCCACTGGGCGGCGCGCTCGCGCTCCGCACGCAGCGGCCAGATCACTTCGACGGCTTGCAACCAGAGGCCTTTGCGGGTCAGCGATTCGGCCCATTCCAGACGCAAACGGTCGGCGCTCTCCGGCCACTTGCCTTGCAGCAATGTCACGGCGGCCGCAAACGCGTCGTCACGTCGGGCGACCAGCAAGGCACGCTGCCAGTTATCGGCCAGACACAACAGACGCACGATCATCGCGGACGGCATATCCCAGGCCAGCGCGAGGTCGGCGGCTTGTTGCAGGCGTCCGTGCTTTTCCAGATAGTCGAGCGACTCCTGACGCACCTTTAGCAGCTCGGCGAGCACGAAGACCGCTTCCTCGATGCGCCCCTCGCGATCCAGGCGCTCAAAGGTCTGCCGGTAGATCAGTCGCAGATGCGCTTCCATGTCGTGTTCGAACCTGATCGAACGCGTGGGCCCACGGCTGTGGTCGATCATCAGATCCTGACGTCGCTGCGGCGTACCGAATGATTGCTCGCCGCTGCTCTGCTCGCTGCCCAATGGAATCGCGTGACGCAGCGCCTCTTCGAAGTTGCCGTCCTCGAACATTTCGAGCATGCGCCGCATGTAGGCGGCCTGACGCTTGCCATACAGTGCCGACAGACGCGAGTTTTCAGTCAGGCGCGTCACCCAGCGTCGCCAGCGCGACGGCTTGGTTTTGGCCGGTGTGGCGCGGGCCTCGATGCCGGGCTCGGCGGCACGGGGAGCCGAAGGCTGCACCGGCACCGGCCGGCGCAACACATGGCGCAACCCTGCCAGCAACAGGGTCAGAGCGATCCCGCCGATCAATATGCTCACCACCACGCCGCCGATTTGCACCGACATTGATGGAGTGTCGGGCATGGTCATGCGCTGCATGCCGGTTTTCTCGCCTTGCGACCCCATCCAGAACAGCGCCACCAGAATCACCAGCGTTACGCTGAGTTTCAGCCACGGCAAGGAAGTGCCTGGCGTCTGCGTCCAGGTGCTGTTCTGCGTCGTGTTGACCTGAGGGGGCGGCACCTTCGACGCATTTTGCTGACGTTCCAGCAACGCTTTCATGACCTGTGCCTGCTCTGGGCTGACCGGACGCAACGCGTCGCCGAGAATTTCCCGGACGTCGGTGAACACGGCCACGGACTCAAGCACTGGCTCCGGCAGCACGTTGCGACAGTCATAGGTGTCGAGCAAGGTCAGGCCATTGATGTCAAGCCAGTCACCCGGTGCCAGGGCTACGGCATCGCGCAAATGCCGGGCACTGACGTGGCTGCCGCGCACCAGCCAGAGGTCGGCGGTGGGCAAGTTGCGCACCTCCTGTGGGTCGAGCACAGCGGAACACAGCACATTGCCTTGGCGAATCAACGGCCAGCCGAGCATGTCCTCGCACTGCACCGCCACCGGCTGGCGTAAGCGCAACAGATCGCCGTCGGCAAAACGGTAGGCGCTGGCGCCGGTTTGCCATTGTTCAAGAATCAGCTTTGCGCGCTCGTCAGGCGTGAAGCGCTCGGCGGCAAACCACAGCCCTTCAATGTGCTGGTGGCCGGTCAACAGCGGGCGGCGGATCAGTGCAGCGTCCAGTTCAAGCATCGCTGCTGTCCTTGTTTTCCGGTTGTTCATTACATAACACCTGCAAGCGCATCAGCCGTTTGGGCACCGAGTACACCAACAATTCACGCGCACTGGTCAGCACGGCGAGCACGCCACTCATGGGGCAAAAGCTTGATTTGGCAATGGTATCGGTAGTGGTGAACAACACGCGTTGCTCGCCTTCGTAATGTATGGCTACTGCCTGCCGACCGAGCAACAGCAGGGAATAGGGCTCATTGTCCTGTTTCAGCAAACCTATCGCTTCCCAGCCGGGTGCGAGGTTAATCCATTCCTTTTCGACAGGAGTGCCGTCGGCCGACACCACGCGCCAGCTCTCGCACTCGTCGTTTTTCAAGGTCAACAACGCACAGCCATCGAGATACCTGCGCCGCCCGCCGACAAACAGCACCTGACTGACGTGATCGGCCAGTCCCATATCGGTTGCATCCGAGACCTCCCCGTCAGCGTCAACCGTATGTGCGTGCAAGCGATTGCCTTCGCGGCGTACATAAGTCGCCGTACTGCCGTAAGTCTTGGCCAGACCCATGACATTATTCGCCAGGTGATGGGTATGGCGGGATATCGGCTTGGCGGGTGAGCGCCCGGTCGCCACCATCCAGAACGCCAGATGCCCCTGGGCGTCGAGCAAAAACAAGCGGCCGCTCGAGTGATTGCGCAATCCGACTACCGACAGAAAAGTGGCGGTGCCCGGCGGCAGTTTCAGTTCTTCGGGGCAAGGTTTGTCCACCGGTTTAAGACCCGGCATGTTCCAGAACGACAACTTCCACTGGTCGCTGAGGACGGCACCCAGAGCTCTGCCAAAGAACGTCGGCGCCAGTGGTGTTTGCCCGACAGCCCACAGATTGCGGCGTACCTCGATCGGTTTTTTCTGGTTTTGCGCCGGCAACTTGATGACCACCATGCCGGGCTCATCGAGCATCTTCAGGGCGACGTGCGTACCGGCACTCGAAATCACCGGCTGCAACGTCAGCGAGACACGCGGCACGAGCCCTTTGGCGGACGGCGCGGCCTGCACGACTTCGCCTTCAAAATGGCCTTTGAGCAGTTGCACCGCCAAGCGCTCGTCCGGAATCGGCAGGCTCACACGCCGGGTTTCACCGGCCTGCATCTGCACCGACAAACTTTGCCCTTCAAGGCTGCGCGACACCTGCACCCGATGTGTACAGGTGTGCCGGTCAGTCACGGGCAAACGTTGCCCCACCAGCCAACACTCGCCGACGGGCATAGGCTCGTTTTGCAGCGATTGCCGCCACGTCTGCCAATGCGCGTCGTTGACGGTGGTAAAGGTTCGCGCACTGAGCAGGCGCTTGAGTTGCGCCACCGAGTCGAGCTCGTGCAGCAGCGGTTCGTGCTGCAAAATCCCCCAACGCAGTTCGGCGCCAGCCTCTTTGGCACGACGGGCCAAAAGGATCAGCAGCGCCATGTGTACCAGGCGTGCGCTGCCCAATTGCAGGGGCCCGGCATCGAACAGTACGACAATCAGGCGGCTGGCCTGTTGGGCGCGATACTGCGGCGCGAGGAACATATGTTCGCCCACTACCGCCCGACGCAGAAACTCGTCGGGCACTTCATCGGCCAGCAGCCATTCACTGGAGAGCAAGCGCTCATAAGGCCCGCGCCGCTGCAAGTCACCCAGGCCATCCGGCTCAGGCACACCGCCCTGTTGCAGACCGCGCAAAGGGCCCAGCATCGGGTTCAGCCGACCGAGCAGATCGGCAAACAGCGGCAGTTGTTCCGGGGCAAACCATTCCAGCCATTCACGCCAGGGTTGCAGGGAGTCCGGTAATTGCATCAGCGCCCCGTCCAGTAAGCATTGATCCGCTGCAAATGCTGCGCGGTCACCGGCAATTGCCGGTCGAGGGGCACCACGGCCGGTGGATCACGCCACAGCAGCAGCGGCGTGCGAGAGAATTTTTTGGCTAACGCCTGACCCAACAGGTCGCTCGGCACATCGGGTTCCCAACTGGTGGGCAACCACAAGCCCGGCGCACGATCGTCCATCGCTGCATACTCCACGCCGTCGACCCACGGCAGATCCGCCGCCGCACCGGTCACCACCAACACGTCGCGATTGGCCGTGGCCTGCAAGCGCCCGGCCTGTTCCTCGGGAATCAGCAGCAACCGCGCGAGCAAGCGCCGCGCTACGTCGCCCCACGCCACGGCGGCCTGGGGTTCGACCGGTGTCCGCCGTGACTGCCAGGCCCAACTCATCGGTTTGATCGTCATGCCGCAGACGTCAGCAAACGCGCCACCTGACCGCGCATGTCCTGCAACGACGACGGAATGGTCTGATCATTGAAGTTGGCATCGATCTCGCGCAGCAGACCTTCGAGCAACGTACTCGCCGGTGGCTCACTGCGCGCCAGATACTCCTCGGCGGTTTCCACCAGGCGGCTGACACGCGACATCGGTTGCAGGGTCGCCTCCTCCACTGCACTGAACAAATGGCGGTTGCTCGACTGCGAGAAGATCTCGCGCAGCACTTCGCGGCCATGCTGTTGGGTTTCCTTGGTCGGCAGCACATACAGCAGCGGCCACAGGTCCGCGTCGCTGGCCTCCAAACGTCCGCCGAGCAATGCCGCTGCGGCGATCAGCCGTTGCGATTTGACGATGCGTCGATCCGACAACTGAATGCCGGCCTCGCGCAGGCGGCGAATGGCCTGAGCCAGTGCCGGGCGAACGGCCGTCAGGTCGACATTTTTCAAGGCTTGGCCGAGGGTGTCCAACTGACTCAAACCGAGCAACTGCTGAACCGGTCGCTGCTCGGATTGCCAGCCGCCGGCCAGCATCGCTTCGAGCTGATTGTCCGGCACCGATTCGACAAACAGGTGCAGCAGGAAACGGTCGCCGAATGCCGCCAGGGCTTCATCATCCGGCAGACCATTGGAGGCGCCGACGCAAACCCGCAGCGGGCACTGGATCTGCGTGTGGCCACGGCGGAAGCGGCGTTCGTTGAGCACGCCGAGCAAGGTATTGAGGATGGCCGTCGAACCGAGGAAAACCTCGTCGAGAAAGACGATGTCGGCTTCCGGCAGCATGCCGCTGACGTCGGTTTCAACCGTGCCTTCGCGAAGCTTTTTCAGGTCGACCGCGCCAAACAGCTCCGAAGGCTCGGTGAAGCGCCCCAGCAAGTACTCGAAATAACGCCCACCCATCGACTGCGCCACGCGCCGCACCACAGCACTTTTAGCCGTGCCTGGCGGGCCGATGACCAGAATATGCTCCTGCGCCACAGCGGCCAGCACGATCAGTTCGGCCAACTGTTCACGCCCCACCAGACCTTCAGTGGCGACCCGGACGGCCTGACGGATTTGCGCGGCAGCGCTCTGCAATGAAGCATTCATGGGCATCTTCCCTGAAAAGTGGATTCTGAATTGGGCTGGTCGGCAGCTATCGGCCGTCGGCGAGCGATCTTTAATCGACCGTGCCCGCAGGACGCCGAGTGGATATCCCGCAGAAGCTGATTATGCTTTAGAGAACCTTGCAGCAATGCGAGGCCGTCAGACGGTGAAAGTTTCACGCGAGAGCAATGGCGGCATTTGCCCAAGGCCAGAGTGCGATAAGCAGTAACGGGGGACTCCGGCCCACAACAATAAGCACGACGGAGAACACCCATGGCCACAATTTCCACAGCATCCTCAGGCAGTCCACCCCGCAGCGGCGGCATCACCAAGGAGGAGCGCAAGGTCATCTTCGCCTCGTCCCTGGGCACGGTGTTCGAGTGGTACGACTTTTACCTCTACGGCTCACTGGCGGCGATCATCGCCAAGCATTTCTTTGCCGGCGTCAACGAAACCACAGCGTTTATCTTCGCCCTGCTCGCCTTCGCCGCGGGATTCGCGGTGCGGCCGTTCGGCGCGATCGTGTTCGGCCGCCTCGGCGATATGATCGGGCGCAAACACACGTTCCTGATCACCATCGTGATCATGGGGATATCGACCGCCGTGGTGGGTTTGCTGCCCGGTTACGCGACCATCGGCGTCGCAGCACCGGTCATCCTGATCACCCTGCGCTTGCTGCAAGGCCTGGCGCTGGGCGGCGAGTACGGTGGCGCGGCCACTTACGTCGCCGAACACGCACCACCCGGCAAACGTGGCTTTTTCACCTCATGGATTCAGACCACCGCGACCCTCGGCCTGTTTCTCTCGCTACTGGTGATCCTCGCCTGCCGCACCGCGCTGGGCACCGAAGCGTTCGAAGCCTGGGGCTGGCGGATTCCGTTTCTGTTGTCGATTCTGCTGCTGATCGTCTCGGTGTACATCCGCCTGCAACTGAGCGAGTCGCCGGCATTCCAGAAGATGAAGGCCGAAGGCAAGACATCCAAGGCGCCGCTGACCGAATCCTTCGCTCGCTGGGACAACCTTAAAGTGGTGATCATGTCGTTGCTCGGCGGCACTGCCGGGCAAGCTGTGGTCTGGTACACCGGGCAGTTCTATGCGCTGTTCTTTCTGTTGCAGACGCTGAAGATCGACCCGCAAACCGCCAATTTGCTGATCGCCGGATCGCTGCTGATCGGTACGCCGTTCTTCGTGATTTTCGGCAGTCTTTCGGATCGTATCGGCCGCAAGCCGATCATCATGGCGGGCTGCATTCTGGCGGCGCTGACTTACTTTCCGATCTTTCATGCGCTGACCCAGTACGGCAATCCTGACGTGTTCATCGCTCAGGAGAAAAACCCGGTGAAGGTGATCGCCAACCCCGATCAGTGCTCGTTCCAGTTCGACCCGGTGGGCAAGGCCAAATTCACCAGTTCCTGTGACCTGGCCAAGACCTTGCTGGCGAAGCGGGCGATCCCTTATGAAAATGTCGTCGCCGAACCGGGCACCGTGGCGCAAGTGCGGATTGGCGACAAAGTGATTGAAAGTTTCGACGGCAGCGCATTGCCCGCCGCCGACTTCAAGACCCGCAACGACGCCTTCACCGCCACCCTCGGCACGGCACTCAAGGACGCCGGTTATCCGGAAAAAGCCGATCCGGCGAAAATCAATTACCCGATGGTGCTGCTCATGCTGACCATCCTGGTGATCTACGTGACCATGGTCTATGGCCCGATTGCCGCCTGGCTGGTTGAACTGTTCCCGACCCGCATCCGCTACACCTCGATGTCGCTGCCGTATCACATCGGCAATGGCTGGTTTGGCGGATTCCTGCCGACGGTGGCGTTCGCCATGGTCGCGGCGACCGGCGATATTTACTACGGGCTGTGGTATCCGATCGTGATCGCAGTGATGACCGCGGTACTCGGCATATTCTTCCTGCCGGAAACCAAGGATCGCGACATCCTCAAGGACTAAACCCGATGCCCCCTGTAGGAGCTGCCGCAGGCTGCGATCTGTTGATGTTGTTTTTTCAAGATCAAAAGATCGCAGCCTGCGGCAGCTCCTACAAATGCGGAATGCGATCAACCGGTGGGTGTGGCACTTTCGCCACCGCCGCACCATCCGTCGCCACCTGTCAGATCTGACAGGTGCGCAAATCCTCATTTAGCGCTCTGATGGCTCCTTCCCGTTCTCACTACGCAGGAGCCTCTTCCATGACCGCCTCGTCCTCTGGCGACAACACTGTCCTTGTCCTCTATCCGCCCATAGTCAACAGCCAGACAGAGCCCGTGGTCGGCGCGGACATCGGCGTGCCTTTGGTGGCATACGACCTGGTCACCGACGGTGAAGGCGCTGTTGTTTTTGTCGATCCGCCGCCGAAGGGCGATATGGAGTCCGGGGATGTCATGGAGCTTCGGCTCAAGGATGAGTTGGCCGCACTGGACAGTAAAACCATTGACGATCCGAACGTGCGCACCAGGTTGCGCATTCCCAAGGGCCGGCTGCTTCCTAATCGGGTCAACGAGCTTTACTACACCATCACGCGCGGCAGCCAAAACATCGGCAAATCGAATCCGCTCACCATCCTCTACAACAAGATCCGTCCAGGCCTCAAGGACAAGTACGACGCCTCCGGTGGCCATTCCGAACTCAAACTGCTGCTGCCCGACGTGATCAAGAACGGCGTCGGTGCGGATTTCGTCAGCGCCGACGTCTGTGTGTCCTACCCGTACTGCCGGGCTTATGACCTCATCACCCTCAAATGCAATGGCGAACTGCTTGAGCCAAAGCCCACGGTGAATCCGAATCAGGCGCCGCAACCGCCGAGTCATGGCTCCGAAGAGCCCATCACCATCTGCTTCACCATCACCCGCGCGTTTCTGGACAAGGCGAAACGGACAGAGCAGAAACTGTATTTTTCCTACACCGTCACCGACCAGATCGGCAACGGCCCGGACACCGATGCGCCGTGGTCGCCGGTGCAAGTCGTGGATGAAGATCTGGATGGCAAGCGTTTGCCGAAGCCGATTTTGCTGGAACGCCTGGAGGATTTCCCGGGGATGACCCCGAGGAAATCGATCTGAAAAAACTGGCCGGCAAGCCTTTGCTGCTGGTGGTGTTGACGGCGAATCCCCATTTTGTTGCGGGTGATAACGTGCTGGCGACCTACACCGCCCAAGACACCGGGCAACCCACCGATGTGGTGGTGAACGTCAGCGGCAAAGTCGAAGCGGATCAGTTCGGGTCGAAAAAGCCCTGCATTCTCGAAGTGCCCAACGCCAAGGTCTTCGCCGGCAGCCGCGTGACCGCGACCTACGAACTGCGCAGGCCCAACGGTGATCTGGTGGGCAATTCGATCACGGCCAATGCAACGGTAACCGGAGCCACGCCGATTGATCTGTTACCGCCGTTTCTCGTGGCGCCGGCCGTCGATCCTGTCGATGTGCTGGCCTATCCGAACGGGATCACGATGCGCATCGAATACCTCGCCGCCCTCGACGGCGATCGCGCGCGATTGGCCGAGGTCAATCCGCCGGCAGGTTCGCCGCAGTTTCCGTTGGTGGCATTCAACAGCAACAAACGGGTCAACACCGTGTTGACCCCGGCGTATCTCGCGGCCCGCCAAGGCAAGTCATTCGAGTTGCGCTGGAACCTCAATCGCAATGGCGGGCAGGCCGGGAAGTCAACCCCGACGCCACTGAGGGTGCTGAAGATTGCCGATGGCGACTCACGATTGCCGACGCCGAAAATCCTTCAGGCGCCTGATGACAAAGTGTTGGATTTAAACACCTTCGAAGGCAATGCTGAACTGACGGTATTGCCTTGGCTCGGAATCAGCACTGACAACGTAGTGCAACTGGAATTCAAAGGAAAAGACAACAATAACGACGATTACGTGATTCTTGTACTAACCAATCATAAAATCACAGAACAAGAAAAAACCTTCGGAATAAAAGAAACGCTACACAGAGACAAACTGTCCATTCTGCAACACGCCACATCCATTCAAGTAACTCTTGAGTTACTGCCAAGCCCAGCGTCGACATCCATTATATTTCCCATACTGATATTGCATTTCTTGAACGCCCCCCAGGTAATTACGGAGAGCTTCGAAACAGGCAAAGTGGAATGGAAAGACGAAGGCACCATCATGGACTTTCCAAGTATGACTGTGACGGTAATAAAAGGCCCGGTAGCTTTAGACGGCAACGCTGCCATTGAATATGCCCCTTTCCTGACCGGCAATTACTTCCACCTGAATGTTGACGAAACTCTAAGATTCACACTAAAAAGGCCATCAAAAAGTGTCAGATTCGGTATTGCCACTCGCATTAAATCAACCGCACTGACCGAGTACTATGACGAGGACTTCAAATTAATCAAAGCCCAGTCCACTCAATCGTACGATGCGCCTCATCAGGCATGGGTTGACGTAACAGAAACAGTCAATAGAAAAATAAAATACGTCGACGTCACCATTAAAGGTTTCGCCACTACACGTCTGGACAATTTCTCGCTGTTTTACTGAGTGCTATTTTTTGATTACGCAGGCGAATGGACAATCTTGAATGAGTTTTGGGGCTGCTTCGCAACCCAGCGGGACGGAGCAACAATTCGACAAGCTCCCTCGCCACAAATGACATCTGTAGGAGCTGCCGAAGGCTGCGATCTTTCGATTTTGAAGATCGAGATCAAAAGATCGCAGCCTTCGGCAGCTCCTACAGAGGGGTATTCGTCGGTGCCGTTGATTCAGTTATCCGTAGAAAAATCGAACGCTCGCCGCAGCGGCACCTCCAATGTTTACACCACTGGAGGTCAACGATATGAACAGCAATGATGACAAAACCCCGAACGCCCCAGCCACCGACACTTCCGGGAAACCGGTGAACGTCGTCGAGCGCGATCTTGAGGACAGGGACAATGACACCCGGGCCGTGGACGAGGTGATCACCCCCACTTCAACCCGCGTCAAAGAGCAGGATGCCGAAACGTTGCAGCGCAAGGTCGACGAGATCGAACGCAAAGTGGCAGACGGTAACTGAGATTTGTGGTGTTTGTTGGATTCACCCCCTCACCCCAGCCCTCTCCGGTACATACAGGGAGAGGGTTAGGGTGAGGGCTTCGACGTATTCAGCTTCACCGCTTCACGAATCAATGCCACCAGGGCATTTTCATCAATCACTTCGTCTTTATGCACATCAATCGCCCGCCGCGTATTGCCCTCAAGGCTTGCATTGAACAATCCCGTCGGATCCGCCAGCGATGCGCCCTTGGCAAAGGTCATTTTCACCACTGACTTGTAAGTCTCACCCGTGCAGATAATCGCGCTGTGCGACCACGTCGGCACACGCCATTTCCACTCTTCCACCACGTCCGGATCAGCCTTGCGCATGATCAAACGGATCTTCGCGAGCGTGTCGCCGCGCCAGTCAGCCAGCGCCTCGATGCGCTGATCGATCAGCGCCGACGCTGACTCCGTGCCTTCTTCCTGCTTGTCCTTGTTCATAACGAGTCCTCTGCGGATACGCGTGGAAGAACTCTAGACTCGACACTTTCCTCACGCCAGTTTCCGACCTCAGCGCGCGTTGCGGTACAACATCAATCGCGCACTTTCGTGCAGGCCTCGGGTCAGCTCCACCAGACGTTGAAATTCCTGCGGATTTTGTTCGGCGACGTTGTCCAGCGGCGTTGAGGAGCGCAAATCATGCAGGGTCGGCGCACTGCCGTCGTGCTGCATTTGCAGCAGATGATGGCGGGTCACGCCTCCGATCAGCGGGAACGTACCCTCGCGCAGCACCAACGGCACCACGCGCTCGCCCTCGGGCGTCAGTTGCTGAATATCGCGGCCCATCGCGCCATTGGTGAACGGGATGCCGGCCATTCCGGCGACGGTCGGCAGCAGATCCGCCAGGCCCACGGCTTCATCAATCACCCGAGGTTTGAGCAACCCCGGCGCGTGAATCAACATCGGCACATGGTTGCTTTCAAGGCCCAGCAGTTCGAAGGCCGGCGGCATGTGCGGGATCTGGCTGATGCGCGTGTTGTGATCGCCGAAGAACACGAAAATCGTGTTGTCGTAATAACCGCCGGCCTTGGCCATCTCCATCAGCTTGCCAATGTTGAAGTCCAGCAGGCGCACGGCGTTGTATTGCTCGACACTGCGCGATCCGGCAGCCTGCACCTGTTCCAGCGTGAGACTGCTGATCTGGAAACCATCATTGTCTTTGGGGATGGTGAACGGCCGGTGGTTGCCCGAGGTTTGCACGTAGGCAAAGAATGGCCGGTCCTTGGGCAAGTCCCGCAAGATATGGTCGCTTTCCTTGAGCAGGTCCAGATCGGAAATCCCCCACACGTCCACCAGCGGCGAACGCCAATCGCTTTCCTGATACAGGCGCACGCCATCGATGCTTTGCTGGATCAGCGCATTGATGTTTGCCCACCCGGCGTTGCCGCCGATCATGTAGAGCTTCTGATAATCGCTGAACGCGTTGATCAGCGTGTGCTGACGGGTGATCAGCGGATGGCGGGTTGCGGTTTCCTGACGCGTGACGTCGGGGACGCCAGTGATGCTCGCCCAGACGGTTTTTGCCGTGCCGGTCACCGGAACGTAAAAGTGTTTGAAGAACCAGCTCTCGCTGGCCAGTCGATCAAGGTTCGGCGTCGGATTCAACGGATTGCCGTAAGCACCCACCGCACTGGTGCCGAGCGATTCGAGCATGACGAACATCACGTTCGGCGTGCCGGCAACCCGGTACGGCTGCACGGCCTGTTGACGGCCGAAGGTCAGGGTCTGCGCATCTGGCAGATCGACGCCCAGATAGCGCGCCACCGCCGGGTAATGTTCGCGCACCTTGGCTTCATCGAACTGCGCTTGCCCGGTCTTCAGCGTGTCATAAAGGAACAGCACGGGGTTGAGGCCCAGGGCGGCGATCTGGTTGTTACCGGAAAAAAACGCGTCGCTCCAGCGCAGCGGCACCGGGTTTTCCAGGTTGAGGTTGTCCACTCGACCGAGCAGTGCGAGCAACACCGCCACCATCCCGAAACCGCTTCCGAGCGCAAGCGAAGTGCGCCCGATCACCTTGGCTTCACGCGCCAGGGTCAAGCGCTCCAGGCGCACAAATGCGTAAAACCACAAGCCGAGTACTGCCAGCCAACCGAGGGCAATCGACAGCACCGGATAGGTTTCCCAGACCATCTGCTGCGAGATCTGCGCGTCCTGCAGATAACGCAGCACCGTGGCGTTGATCCGCACCCCAAGGTAGGCGTAATGGCCAAAGTCGATGATGTAAATCAAACCGACCACGCCCAACGTCAGCAGCCAATACAACCGTGCGACACCGCGCAGCCATGGCAACCGCGTCAGGTTCCAGCGCGGCAGCCATGCGAGCACCGCCAACGGCAACATCAGCAACACCGCCAGACGCAGGTCGAAACGCAAACCGATGCCGAGGGTCTGCAGCCATTGCGGGTTGTCGGCAAATTCATTGAGATCAACGCCGGAAAAACCGAGGACGAACACCAGCCGGAGCGTGGCAAACAACAAAAACGCCAAACCTGCTGCGCCCACGCCATAGCGCAGACGTCGCGATTGCAACCAAGCCATCGTTGACCTCTGTGTCATTCGTTCAAATAGAAGATGCAGCGACGCTGGAATTGCGCCGCAGCCGTTGCCAGACCGCTTTGATGCAGAGCAGCGTGCCGGCCACCAGGCAGTAGCCCACCAGCAGCGGATCGATCAGATAGTCCCAGTAGTTTTCCGACGCCTTGAGGCGTAGCGCGAAGGCCAGTGTGCCAAGTACCAGGAGGGTGACGGCCAACGTATTGCCCAGCCACAACAGTGCCAAAGCCAGCACACCGACGCCGACAATCATCGGCCGCGGATTGAACCCCCAACGGTAAGGATCGGCATAGGTCAGGCCCATCGTCGCCGGGTACAGAATGGCCGCCAGGACGACAAACAACACCAGCACCTGAACCCGCGTCAGCGTTGCCAACGGCTGAACCACGCCCAAACGCAGCAGGCTCACCCAGCCGAGCAAGACCAGCGTGGTGATCGCCAGATCATCGGTAAAGCTGCGCACATACGCCGCCAGCGGCAGGTCACTGATCGGGATGAAACTGACCAGCGCCAACACTGGCAACAACCATGGGCGCCAGCGCTGGGTGAAGCGAAATGCGCTCAGTAAAACGAAACCGAGCAGGATGAAACTCAAGTGGGCTTGCCAGAGAATCAGCATCACAGGCGCTCCTCCAGCCAGGCTTCATTGAAGCTGACATGTTTGATAAAGGTGTTATTCCACGAATACACCAAGTGATAGAGGCCGTCCGTGCCCCGGCTGAAGTACGGGTATTCGTACTCGAAATCACAGCCCTGCGGCTTGCACACGCGGTAATCCAGGTTGCTCAGAAAACGCTGTTCCAACGGTAACCGCCGGGCACCGCTGGAGGCGCGAAAGCCTTCACCGATGATTGCCTTGTAGGCCTCAGGCGCGAACGGCTGGCCGAGCGGGTCTGGCGACTGATCGAGTTCGATCACGCTGCGCCAGTCGTTGAGGTTGGCATCGGTGCCGTACAGGCTGAGCTTGAAACGACCGTCCTGCAGGTCATTCAACGCCACCAGCAGACCGTTATCGTGAGTGCCGACAGCCGCCAGCGATGAGTTCGGGTTGGCCGGCTCCAGCGGGTACGGTTCGCTCCAGGTTTGCCCGGCATCGTCGGTGCGGCTGGCCAGCACGCGATGGTGAGTGTCACCGGCATAACGCAACATCGCTACCGCGCGACGCCCGTCGAGGGGCACGATGGTCGGTTGCAACGAGTGCTTGCCCCGGCTGATACGGAATTTGTCGACCACCGCGCCGTCGGCGCTCAGGTACAGGTATTCGGCGAACTTGCCCATGAACTCGTGGTAGACCGGCAAACCGATCGAGCCGTCGGCATGGAACACCGGCGCGGCGCGTACCAGCGTGCTGATGTTGAAGAACGGCGAGGTGATCAGTTGCCGAGGCGCCGTCCAGTTGCGGCCGAGGTCATCGGAGACCATCACGTTGATCGCACTGGTGGCCCAGCCACCCACGGACACCGAGACGTAGAACATCCACAAGCGCTGATCCGGCGCGAGGGCGATCACCGGGTTGCCGAGTTTGCGGATGTACCGCCGGGTGCCGTCACGCGTCGATTCACGGGTCGCGAGAACTTGCTCGGCGCCCCACTCCGCAGTTTTCGCATCGTAGCGCGCGGTGCGAATCTGTACGTCGGCGGCGCCCTCACGCGAGCCGGCAAACCACACCGCCATCAAGTCACCGCCGGGCAGCGAGGTGACCGATGAAGAGTGGACGAAATCGTTCAGTTCCGAGGACACGAAACGGCTGCTGTACATCGGCTCGGGGGCTTGCAGCGCAGCGTCGACCGCTGGTGTCGACAGCGCAAACGGTGACAGTACGTGGGTGGGATGACTGCGCCACGCAGCCAGAAAAACAAGGATCACTGCCAGGCTGCCGAGAATCATTTTCAAGCGAAAGGACAACGCACGCATAGTGGGCTCGTGACAGAAACAGGATGGAAGACGTACGGCAAGACATCCTTGTCAGCGCGTCGGATCGTCCGGTAATCGGCGACGGCGTCCTGTGAGCATCGACAACGGCAAGTTGTCGCGAACCTGAAAACTTTCAAACAGCGCAGCGGCGATATGGATGCAAACCAGCACCAACAGGCCATCGGCAGCGGTTTCATGCACCTGTAACGGCCAATCGGCTCCCCACAGGGCATCGACCTCCTCCATGGCCCAACCGCTCAGCCCCACAGTCAGCAACGCCAGCAACATCACAATCATCACCAGCGCGCCAATCGGTGAGTGGCCGAGGCGGTGCTCTGGCCGTCCGGCGAGCAGTGACCGTGCATGTGCCAGCAATCGGCTCGGCGTCGGCCAGAAGTCCGACCAACGCGCGCTGCGCGGCCCTGTGAAACCCCACATCGTGCGCACCAGTAGCCAGCCCATGGCGTAGTAACCGAGCCAGACATGCCAGTCGTCACCGGCTTCGTTGAAAAAATAATTGGCAACGAAAACCCCCGCGATGGACAGATGAAACAGTCGCACCACGGGGTCCCACAGGCGCACGGACGCGCTCGGCATCAGCCCTTGATCTCGGTTTTCACCGCTTTACCGCTGACCGGATCGTGGTAGATCTCGACCTTGCGCTTGTCCTTGTCGAAACCGTAGATCTCATAGCAGTTGCCGTCAGTGACCTTGAACTTGCTGATCTCGTAACCCTGGGCTTTCAGTTGTTCCTGAAAGGCTTTCTGGTCTTGCCATTGTGAGCGCTCGGCGGTGGTGCATTGCGGACCGGCGACGGCCAGCGGGCTGGCAACGATGAGGGACAACAGCAGCAGTTTGCGCATGGAAACACTCTCGCTAGTTGAGGAAGGCCCCACTGTGCAAAAGCAACCTTAGCGAAAGCTTAGTTGGCAACGAGTGGTTACATCTTTCCCGTCGGGCGGGCTGCCACGGCGGCCTGCGCAGCGGCATCATGCCGCCGATCAAACCCCTTATTTCCTCTAGAGAACTTCCATGCGCCTGCTTCTGGTCGAAGATGATCGTGCCCTCGGACAAGGCATCCGCGTTGCGCTGAGCAGCGAAGGTTATGCCCTCGACTGGTTGCAGGACGGGGTCAGTGCCTTGCATGCGTTGCGCACGGAAAGCTTTGATCTGCTGCTGCTCGATCTTGGCCTGCCACGCCTCGACGGTCTGGCGCTGTTGCAGCAATTGCGCGGCGAGCAACATGACTTGCCGGTGCTGATTCTCACCGCCCGCGACGGCACTGCCGAGCGCATCGCGGGGCTTGATGCCGGCGCCGACGATTACCTGATCAAGCCCTTCGATGTCGATGAGCTGAAGGCACGCATCCGCGCCTTGCTGCGACGCAGTCAGGGTCGCGCGCAACCGGTGCTGGAGCATGCGGGGGTGAGCCTCGATCCGGTCAGCCAGCAAGTGACCTGGCAAGGCAGTGATGTGGTGGTGACGCCGATGGAGTATCAGTTGCTCCATCAGTTGATGGCGCGCCCCGGCAAAGTGGTGACCCGCGAACGCTTGTCCCGGGCGTTGTATGGCTGGCAGGAGCGGGTCGAAAGCAACACCCTTGAAGTGCTGATTCACAACTTGCGCAAAAAACTCTCGGGCGAGTTGATCCGCACCGTGCGCGGCGTCGGCTACGTGCTGGAGCTCAAGCCATGAACTCGATACGGACACGGATTCTGCTGCCGGTGCTGATGCTGGTGTTGCTGGGCGATGTGCTGATCAGTTGGCTGGTGCTGCGCGACAGCCACCATGAAATCGAAGAGGTTTACGACGCGCAATTGGCGCAAAGCGCGCGCCTGCTGCAGGGCGTGCTGGCGCAACGTGCGCCCGGCGACGACGACTGGCAGCGGCTTCATCAGGCCTTCGACCAGGCGATGAGCCGGGTGGGCGATGGCGAGGCAGCGCATCCCTATGAGACCCGTCTGACGTTTCAGGTCTGGCGCAGCGACGGCCAACTGCTGATGCGCTCCGCCGAAGCGCCGGAGCTTGCGGCGCCGCCGACCACCGTGGGCTCTCACGATATTCTCGAGAACGGTCGCGACTGGTGTGCCTTTCTGCTCAAGGATCCGCAACAGGGACTACTGATCTGGGTCGGTGAGCGTGACGACATTCGTCAGGATCTGATTCAACGCATCGTTGGCCATACGTTGTGGCCGAGTCTGATCGGGGTGCCGGCGCTCGCTGTACTGATCTGGCTGACCATCGGATGGGGCCTGCAACCGCTGCGCGCGATGGCGCAATCGATCCGTGGACGCACTACCGAAACGCTCAAGCCACTCAACCTCAGCCCCCTGCCCCACGACCTCGAACCGATGCAGACGGCGCTCAATCGACTTTTGCAGCAGATCGACAATTTGCTCGCGCGGGAACGGCGCTTCATCGCCGACGCGGCCCATGAATTGCGCACGCCGCTGGCGATTCTGCGCATCCATGCGCAAAACGCGCAGCTGGCCAGTACCGCGCAACAGCGCGACGAAGCCCTGGAGTTTCTGCTCAGCGCGGTAGATCGCGCCACACGCATTGCCAGCCAGTTGCTGACCATGGCGCGTATTGAACCGCGCCTGGCCAACCCACAGCGAAGCCCGGTGGAACTGACCGCACTGGTGCGTGAAGAACTCGCTGAGCTGGCGCCGCTGGCCATGGCAAAAGACATCGAACTGATCCTCGACAGCGATCACCACTGCCCGGTCGAAACCGACCCGGTGGCACTGGCCATCGCCCTGCAGAACCTGGTGACCAACGCACTGAACTTCGCCCCGCCCGGCAGCGAAGTGCGCGTTCAGGTGCAGCCGCAAAGTGATGGCTCGGTGTACATCAGCGTCGAGGATGCCGGCCCGGGCATCAACGAGACTGATTACGCGCGACTGTTCGAACGTTTCTACAGCCAGGGCCACGCCAATGGCGCCGGATTGGGCCTGGCGATTGTGCAAATGATCGTCAGCAAGATCGGCAGCACCCTGCAGCTGTACAACCGGCCGCAGGGCGGCTTGTGCGCTGAGCTGCGGATCAATCAGACCCTGCCAAACAATTAAGTCTTGCCTGTGGCGAGGGGATTTATCCCCGATGGGTCGCGAAGCGGCCCCTGATTTCAAAGCTGGGACTGCTGCGCAGTCCATCGGGGATAAATCCCCTCACCACAAAGAACCCTCATCGCCAGTGAAAATCAGGCCATAGCAATAATCTCTCACTGAGTTATTTTCTTGATTCGAAGTTTTTGACAAAATTTTCATGTTTGCCCGCATAAGATCCGCACCCTCGTTGGGGAGTAGCCTGTTTCCGAGCCTTTCGGAAGCGTTCGTATCAACATTCTCGGCAACATGCCGTGGTGCGAACACCTTTTGGTTGGTGAGACCGACGACACATCCATGCCTAAAGTCGGGCGTGTGGTTGTGTCGTTGACTCATAGCCCGACTGGAAGTACACCACCGTGAATCCCGTTTCCCTCATCTTCCTCGCGCTGGCCATGTCCACGGATGCGTTTGCAGCCGCCATCGGCAAAGGTTCCAGCCTGCACAAACCGCGCCTGACCGAAGCCCTGCGCACCGGTCTGATCTTCGGTGTGATCGAAGCCATCACCCCGATCATCGGCTGGTTGATCGGCCAGGCTGCTACTCGCTGGGTGTCCGAATGGGACCACTGGATCGCCTTCACCCTGCTGCTGATTCTCGGCTTGCACATGATTTACAACGGCCTCAAACACGAAGACGAAGCAGAGGAAAAACCCGGGCAACATTCCTTCCTGATCCTCGCGGTGACCGCGTTCGCCACGAGCATCGATGCGCTGGCGGTCGGTGTTGGCCTGGCGTTTGTCGACGTGAACATCTGGGTGGCAGCGGCCGCGATCGGTCTGGCAACCATGACCATGGTGACCATTGGCGTGATGCTCGGTCGGGTGCTGGGTGCGGTGGTCGGCAAACGCGCCGAAATCGTCGGTGGCGTGGTGCTGATGATTGTTGGTGCGACGATTTTGTATGAGCACCTGTCGGTTTGATCCGACGCTATTGATGAGCTCTCCTCATGGGTCTATGCAGCGCCAACTCTATTGTTGAGCGGATAGCCGCCCTATAAGGTGCTGCATTCACTAGAGGAGAGACGCCATGCCTACCCCGTCCGACGTTATTGTCGTCATCGGCGCCGGTTCGATCGGTCAGGCCATCGCTCGCAGAGTCAGCGTTGGCAAACACGTCGTAGTGGCGGACTTGAAGCAAGAAAATGCCGACGCCGCTGCCCGCGTCCTGCTCGATGCCGGGTTTGCCGTCACGACCGCTGTGGTCGACGTGGCTTCGCGCGAATCGATCGAGGCGCTGGTGCGCACCGCCACTGCACTGGGCCCAGTCACCGGGGTCATTCACGCCGCCGGTGTTTCACCTTCGCAAGCGCCCGTGGCAACCATTCTGCGCGTTGATCTGTATGGCACCGCCGTAGTCCTTGAGGCGTTTGGCAACGTGATTGCCCCGGGCGGCAGCGCGATCGTCATCGCCTCGCAATCCGGGCACCGTTTGCCGGCCTTGAGTGCCGAGCAAAACAAGGCGCTGGCGACGACTCCTGCGGACGATCTGTTGGCTCTGCCGATGCTTCAGGCCGATCAGATCACTGATCCCCTGCACGCCTATCAAATCTCCAAACGCGGCAATTCATTGCGCGTGATGGCCGAAGCGGTGCGCTGGGGCAAACGCGGTGCACGGGTCAACACGATCAGTCCGGGGATCATCTTCACGCCACTGGCGCGCGACGAATTGAATGGCCCCCGCGGTGCGGGTTACCGCCGCATGATCGAACTGAGCCCGGCCGGACGCGGTGGTACACCTGATGAAGTCGGTGCCGTTGGCGCGCTGCTCATGGGACCTGATGGTACGTTCATTACCGGCAGCGACTTCTTGATGGATGGCGGCGTTACCGCGGCCTATTGGTACGGTGATCTGGCGCCGCAATGATGCTCTCGTGAACCAGCGTCAAGGCGTTTCCGAGCGCTGCGCCGCTGGCGGTGTTGTCAAAAATGCACCAGGTGGTTGCGCCCGCCGCCACCGCGGTTTGCAAGGCTTGCGCCAGTGTTTGCAGAAAGGGCAAATCGTAGGCGCTGTGGTAAATGCGCGATGAGCCGTGCAGTCGCCAATACTTTGTGCCCTGCGAACCTCTCGGTGAAGCGTCATTGCTGATGCGTGAGGGTCGACCGCCGCCTGACTGACTTGATGCTTGATCAATAGCGGCTCGGCGTTGCCCCACGACTCATGCCGCGGTTCGAGTACCACTGGTCCGGCGAAACGCTGGCGCAATGCGCTGAAAAAACCTTCGGCAACGGCTGGGTCAAACGCCAGCGACGGCGGTAACTGCACCAGCAGGCAGCCCAGGCGATTACCTAATCCGCTGCACTGCCCAAGGTATTCGTCCAACGCCGCCTCACTGCCGGCAAGGCGCAGTTCGTGGGTGATGTGTTTGGGGATCTTCACTGAAAAAGCAAAACCGTCCGGCACCGAGTCTGCCCAACGTTCGTAGGTTTGGCGGCGATGCGGGCGATAGAACGAGCTGTTGATTTCGACGCTGTTGAATTGCGCGGCATAGCGCTGCAAATGCGTGCCCTCAGCCGGGAATGCCGGCCAATGCTCACGCGCAAGACTCCAGCCTGCACAACCAATGAAAATCAATTGCCTGCCTCCATTGCAATGTAGGCGCTGCCGCAGGCTGCGATCTTTCGATGTTGTTTTTCAAGATCAAAAGATCGCAGCCTGCGGCAGCTCCTACACGGTTGGCGAGAAACCTACGGGGTTATTTTTTGCCGGGCAGTACGGAGCTGAGCACTTGCTTGGCGGCCTGAACGATGATTCCGGCTTCGTCCGGATCACCTTTGAGCAAGGTCGTGGCGAATTTCTTCGCCTGCTCGAGCTTGATGTGCGGCGGCAGTGGCGGCACGTTCGGGTCGGTCTTGAATTCGATCAGCACTGGTACGTCCGACGCCAGAGCCTGCTCCCAGGCGCCGGCAACGTCTTCTTCGCGATCGACGAAAATACCTTTCAGGCCGATGGAAATCGCAAACAGGTGGTAAGGCACGTCCGGAATGCTCTGCGAAGCCTCGAATTTCGGATCGCCCTCCATCACACGTTGCTCCCACGTGACCTGATTGAGGTCTTCGTTGTTGAACACCGCACAGATCCATTTCGGGCTCGCCCACTGCCGCCAATATTTGGCCACGGTGATCAGCTCGGCCATGTTGTTCATCTGCATCGCGCCGTCGCCCACCAAAGCGATGACCGAGCGCTCGGGATAGGCGAATTTTGCAGCAATCGCATAAGGCACCGCCGCGCCCATCGAGGCCAGTCCACCGGACAGTGAGCACTGCATGCCTCGGCGGATCTTCAGGTCGCGGGCGTACCAGTTGGCACAGGAACCCGAGTCGCTGGTGATGATCGCCTGCTCCGGCAGGCGTGGCGACAGCTCGTACACCACCCTTTGCGGATTGATCGGGTCGGCTTTGGCCATGGCGCGTTTTTCCAGGGTTTTCTCCCAGGTGCCGCGCCAGCCTTCGACCTTCTTGCGCCATTTGCCTGAGGTCTTCTGCTCCAGCAGCGGCAACAACGCCGCCAGGGTTTCCGCCGAATCCCCGACCAGATTGACCTCCATCGGATAGCGCAAGCTGAGCATGTCGGGCTGCAAATCGATCTGCACACCACGGGCGTGGCCTTCCTTGGGTAGAAATTCGGCGTACGGGAACCCCGAACCGATCATCAGCAAGGTGTCGCATTCGTTCATCAATTTGTAGCTGGGC
The DNA here is from genome assembly GCF_016651275.1 of Pseudomonas sp. TH08. NCBI lineage: Bacteria > Pseudomonadati > Pseudomonadota > Gammaproteobacteria > Pseudomonadales > Pseudomonadaceae > Pseudomonas > Pseudomonas sp. TH08. The sequence continues at coordinate 609,872 of NZ_JAEKEE010000004.1, forward strand.
TCGGTGCCGAGCAGGCCGATGCTGCCAGTGACCCACGGTAGATCGTCGGGTAACGCAGCTTTCCCCAGCAGTGCTTTGGCGACCCCGGCACCGAGCTTCTCCGCCACCGCAATCACTTGATCGGTCGCCTGCAAGGCGCCGGCACCGACCAGAATGGCGACCTTTTCACCGGCGTTCAAAACGTCGGCGGCACGTTGCAGATCCGCTTCGTAGGGCAGCACTTTCGGTTTCGTGTAACCGACCCCGGAGTGCGCCGTGCCATGGGCGCGGGCCGGCGCTTCGTAAGGCAGATCCTGCAAATCGTTGGGCAGAATGATCGCCGTCACGCGGCGCTCGCCAACGGCCGTACGAACCGCACGGTCGAGAAGATGGCGCACTTGCGACGGCACCGAGGCCTGCTGCACAAAGGCGCCAGCGACGTCCTTGAACATCGAGACCAGATCAAGCTCTTGCTGGTAATGACTGCCCAACGCAGTGCGCGCCTGCTGACCGACAATGGCCAGCACCGGCATGTGATCCATTCGCGCGTCGTAGAGCCCGGTGATCAAGTGCGACGCACCAGGGCCTGAGGTAGCGATGCAGACGCCCAACTCCCCCGTGAACTTGGCATGGGCCGAGGCCATGAATGCGGCCATTTCCTCATGGCGCGCCTGGACGAATTCGATCTTGCCCTTGGCCCGACTGAGCGCGCCGAACACGCCGTTGATGCCATCGCCCGGATAGCCAAAAATCCGCGTAACGCCCCATTCGCTGAGCCGCTCAACCAGAAAATCTCCCACTGTCATCGTCATTTCGATCCTCATCCTTCACCAATGCATGGAGCGTTCCCGGCAGAACATTGGCCGGGAGGTGTAAGGGTCTGGACAGCCGCGCTGACGGCGAAGTTTCGATTGATTTGCCGGGACAACGCACTGCCCCGGAAGGGTTAAGGGTTCAGCGCTCAGCGATGCGGATGTACGGTCCATGCGACCAGTTTGATCACGATGGGCCGCACGACGAGAATGCACAGAAAGGCAATCGGCATGGCCAGTTTGTAAGCGTTCAGCACATTGCGCAGGTATTCGTTATCAATCCCTGAGTTGGCCGCCGTGATCACCAGCGACATCAAAAATGCCATGATCGTCGCCATGTACAGGGCAAATACATACGGTGTGGCGCGCGGCGACAGTTTGCGACGGCTGACATAAGTGGCGGCGGGATTTGTTCTTTGATTCATGGCTTTTCCATCCATTGACAGGGAGCCGGCACCTTAACAAAGCCTAATAGGGCCAACTAGACGGCCAAACGCAGGTGCTTTATAAAGCACAACTTACGAATCAGTCCTTCTCGCAGGCCACGGATGAATCTGTTAGCGGCGATTGCCAGTTTTATAAAAGTGGTCGAATCCGGCTCGATTGTCGGTGCGGCCAAGACGCTGGGCGTCAGCGCCGCCGCTGTCAGCCAGACCCTCAGTCGCCTGGAAACGCATCTTGGCGTGCGTCTGTTGCAACGCACCACGCGCAGCATGGCGCTCACCGAAAATGGCAGGGTGTATTACGAGAAGGTCAAACGCATTGCAGCAGATCTGGAGTCGGCTCAAAGCTTGATCAGCGACGACGACAGCGAATTGCAAGGTCGCCTGTGCATCGCCTCTACCTCCGCTTTCGGCCGACATGTATTGGCGCCGCTGATCGCCGGATTTTCGGCGCAGCACCCGCGCCTGTTGCTTGAACTCTCCACCACCGACGGCAAGATCAGTCACATCCAGGACGGCATCGACCTGAGCCTGCGAATCAAACCGCAACTGGAAGACGGCATCGTTGCGCGCCGGATCGTTTCGCTGCCCTTCGTCCTTTGCGCCTCGCCCGCCTATCTGCAACGCGCGGGCCGGCCGCAGTCGCCTGACGACCTGCAAAACCATGCCTGCCTGGCGTTTCGATACCCTCTGGATGGACGCTTTCTGCGCTGGAGTTTTATCCGCGACGGGCAGCGCTACGACGCACCGGTCAATGCAACGGCCATCAGCGATGACATTGACGCGCTGGCGCAAATGGCAATCAACGGCGCTGGCATCACCCGTCTGGCAGAGTTCGTCGCCGCGCCTTTTCTCGCCAGCGGCCAATTGCTGCCGCTGTTTGAAAACCATGACGGCGCAGGTCACGGCTTTGTCGAGCGAATGGACATTTATGCCTGTGTGCAGGAGCGTGCGGCGATGACTCCGAAGGTCAAGGCATTCATGGACTATCTGATCGAACACCTGAAGGTGCGCTGGCCGCAGGAAGATGCTTTGGCCGCACCGTTTCAAGCCTCCACTGACAAGGAATTGCTGTGAGCACATCTCGTTATGCCAAGGGCTCCGGCCGACCTCCGGTACATCTGGCCTCGATAAATGCGGCAGGCCATCTGGTTTTTTCCGGCGGCGTTTGCGGGGACCGTCATGTCCCCTTCTGCTCCCACGACGAACTGCTGGGAATGCTCAAAGACCTGATACTTGCGCGTGTACCTTTTTCGGTCGGCGGCATGTGTCCCGGCCCAGCAGATGAAGTCGGTTTGCTGATCGACAACGCAGAGCTGACGAGAGCCTGCATCGAGCTGTCCTGGATCGGCTCGCAACAATGGATTGTGCGCGAAACTGCGAACGCTTCTGGCGCATGGCAGCAAGAACCTGACGCCAGCAGAATCGCCAATTTAATGTTCAATCCGGACTCGCTGAAACGTTCGGACTAAGGCAAAGTCCACCTCGCCAATCGAGGCTCATCACGGAAGATAAAAACAATGAAACGTGCTTTCGGCGCTCTGCTTCTTTTCTGCCTGACCACCCACGTATTCGCTGACGACAACTCTATCGGTTTCCAGCGCTCGACCCTGCCGGACGCGAGCAATGAGCGTCCGTTGGAAATGGTCGTCTGGTACCCAGCCGGTGCAACCACTGCCGCACCGAAACTGGTCGCCGACAACCCGGCGTTTGTCGGCGTAATGGTCGCGGAAAATGCGCCACCGGCTGCAGGCGGACATCCGTTGGTAGTGCTCTCACACGGGTACCGCGGCAACTGGAGCAACCAGGCATGGCTGGCCAGCGCGCTCGCGCACCAGGGTTATATCGTCGCGGCGGTCAATCACCCCGGCAGCACCACGCATGACCGCAGCCCTCAGGCGGCGGCACAGTTGTGGCTGCGTCCTGCGGATGTCAGTCGAGCCATCGATGCGGTGACGGCTCAGCCGGAAAAGTTCGGTATGGTCGCAAAACCGCGCATTGCCGTCGTGGGCCACTCTCTCGGCGGCTGGACCAGCCTGGAAATTGCTGGCGCGCGTTTCGATACCGAGCGTTTCGCTGAAGACTGCAAAGTCCATTCGCAATTGTCCAGTTGCTCCGTTTATCAGCAGATGAATCCCGCCAGCAAAGCGGATTCGAAGACACGACTGGCCGCCGACATGCGTGACAAACGCGTCTCTGCCGTGGTGTCACTGGACCTCGGTCTGTCGCGTGGTTTCACCGATGCCAGCCTTGCGGCACTGCCTGTTCCGGTGCTGGTCATCGCAGCGGGCGTGCCGTCGCAAGACCTGCCCGCCCAGCTTGAGTCCGCCGATCTGGCCAAACGACTGCCAAAAACATCGAGCCAATACGTCGAGATCAGCGACGCCAGCCACTTCAGTTTCATGTCGCCATGCAAGCCTGGCGCGATGGAAATGCTGGAAGAAGACGCACCCGGCGACGGCATCATTTGCACCGATGGCGACGGTGGACGCGGCCGAACTGAAATTCAGCAGCAGACGATTTCGCTGATCAGCGAGTTTCTGGCGCGCTCTGCTGCGGGTTGAAATCGGTCAGATGTTTATCACCAATAAGGGAACACGCCACACACATATCAAATTGCACATAAGCAACATGTTCTCCGCGACATGGGCGCGACGGGCTCGCGTCCCTAGCATGGGTCACGCACTCGTTGTCCGTCCGGCTGACCAAGCAGCCATCGGATCGCTCGCGGACGCACTGCACTTCAGTGCCGATCCCACCCTAAGGAGAACTGAACATGACCCTGGCCGCCATCGCCTGCAAGGACATCACCTGGAACCCGATCACCAAGTCCAGCACCTTCACTGAACACGATCGTGAAATCCTCAAACACCATTGGCATCCCGTCGCTTTCTCGGCAGACGTTGCCGATAAACCGTTTGCCGTCACGCTGCTCGACGAGCCCATCGTGCTTTATCGCACCGGCGAAAAACTCAATGCTGCCCGTGATATTTGCAGCCATCGCGGGGCGCCGCTGAGCAAGGGGTGGGTACAGGGCGAAAACATCATTTGCCCTTACCACGGCCTGCATTTCGGCACCGATGGCCGCTGCACGCGCATTCCCTCGGAGCCGAACGCCAACCTCACCGAGCGCCATCGCATCCAGATGTATTCGACCCGCGAAGACTACGGCTTGATCTGGGTCTTGATGGCGGGCAGCAGTGCTCCCTTCGCTGAAATGCCGTCGTGGCATGACGAAGAATCCCAACGTATTCTGCCGCCGTCGCTCGACATCGCTGCCTCGGCCGGGCGTCAGGTGGAGGGCTTTATCGATGTGGCGCACTTCGCCTGGATTCACCACGAAGCGTTTGCCGAGCGCGACAATCCGGTGGTGCCAACGTACAAGGCCGAGGTCACGCCGTACGGCGTCCACGCCGAGTACGTGAGCAATGTCAGCAACTTCCCCAAGAGCATGCAGCACCGCGCCCCGGAAGATTTTTTGTGGAAGCGCACGTTCGATGTGTTTGCACCGTTTACCGCGCGCTTGACCGTGAACTTTCCCGATCCGCAGCACCGTTTGGTGATCCTCAACGCCGCCAGCCCGATCTCGGCACGCAAGACGCGGATGTTCTGCGCGATCACGCGCAATTTCGACCAGGAGATGCCGTTGGAGGATGTCTACGCGTTCAACCAGCAGGTGTTTGAAGAGGATCGCGACATTGTCGAACTGTGTCGCCCGGAAGATCTGCCGTTGGATCTGTCGCTGGAAATCCATATTCCCGCCGACCGCTCTTCCACTGCCTATCGCCGCGCCTTGAGCGCCCTTGGCCTGGGACGCGCGTTCACCAGCTGAGGCTCGCGTTGTTTCCCCCATCGATAGGAGTGAGCAAAATGTTCAAGTGGGAATGTCTGGTGTGCGGTTTTATTTACGATGAAGCGGCGGGCCTGCCGGAAGACGGGATTGTGGCGGGCACACGTTGGGAGGACGTGCCTGAGGATTGGTACTGTCCGGAATGCGGCGTCGGCAAGTCCGACTTCGACATGATCCGGATACAGGCCTCGGCCGAGCCCAATCGCCCGGCCGCGCAACCGGATCCGGTCGTCATTGTCGGCTCAGGGCTGGCGGGCTACACCGTGGCACGCGAGCTGCGCAAGCTGAACGCCGAGACACCGATCCTGATCGTCACCCGCGATGGCGGCGAGTTCTATTCAAAACCGGCGCTCTCCAACGCCTACCAGACCGGGCGCTTGCCCGATCAACTGGTCACCGCCAGTGCTGAGCAGATGGCCGCGCAGTTGCAGGCGCAGATCAAAACGCGCACCTCGATTGAGCGTATCGACACCCACGCGCAGTTGATTTATCTCGACGGCCAGCCGCTGCGCTATGGCTCGCTGGTACTGGCGCTGGGCGCTGACGCTCGCCGCCCGGAGCTGCAAGGCGATGGCGTGGCAGCGATCATTACGGTCAACGATCTGGAAGACTACCGGCGTTTCCGTCAGCAGATCGGCGTCGAAAGCCGCATCGCCATTTTGGGCGGTGGTTTGATCGGCTGCGAGTTCGCCAATGATCTGCGTCATGCGGGGCATGAGGTTTCGGTTATCGACCGCGCGACCTGGCCGCTGAGCCGGCTATTGCCGGTGGAGGCTGGTGATGCCATGGCCAGCGCGCTGCAATCGATCGGTGTCCACCTGGAACTGGGCAATGCGCCGATGGCTGTGCGCCGCGCCGACAGCGGGTTCGAGTTACAGCTAGCCGATGGTCGTGTGCTTGCGGTGGATCATGTGCTCAGCGCAATCGGTCTGGAGCCGCGCGTCGATCTGGCGCGAGCTGCCGGCATTGCCGTGGCCAACGGCGTCATTACCGATGCCTGCCTGCGCACCAGCACGCCGAATGTGTATGCCTTGGGCGACTGCGCGCGTGTTCACGATCTGGTCTTGCCGTACGTGATGCCGATCATGTTGCAGGCCCGCGCTCTGGCCCAGACCCTCGCGGGGCGGGCAACAGCGGTCGCCTATCCGGCAATGCCGGTGACGATCAAGACCAGCGTCCTGCCGACAATCGTAGCGTCGCCGCTGGACGGCGCCGGGCTGTGGTCGACCGAGTGGGCTGAGCGCTGCGACAAAGGCATCGCCAACGTCAAATCGCTCTACCACGATCCGCAGAGCCGCATGCTCGGCTTCGTGCTGATGGGCGCGGCGACGCAAGAAAAAGCCGAATTGCTGAAATCGCTGCCCGACTGGCGCTAGCCGCGTTTCTTTCAGGCGTAACCCGCAGATTTACTGACGTGGAGAGCTTTGCATAGACGCTTCCAGGCGTATCGCTATATAGTTATTTATATAGCGATACGCTTTTCACCCTCAGCCACTCAGGGACATGGACCGATCTGCAGTTGGCCGCCCAAGAAGAGAGCCTGCCGTGTCTAACGCCGTCCCCAACTGCGATGCACAACTGATTCGCACGCTATACACCTTGCTGACTGAATGCAGCGTTTCGCGTACGGCAGAGTTGCTCGGCCAATCGCAACCGGCGATCAGCGTTGCCCTGCGCCGGCTGCGAGAGCTGACCGGTGATCAACTGTTGGTGCGCAGTGGCAGCCGCATGGTGCTGACCACCCACGGGCTGACCCTGATCGATCCCGTTGCACAGGCGCTGAATGGCATCGAACAGATTCTGCACCCGGTCGACCGGTTCGACCCAGCCACTACCCGGCAAACTTTTCGCATCAGCACGCCGGATTATCTGAGTGTGTTTTTCGTTCCGGCGATCATCGAACGTTTCAACGCGCAGGCGCCGCTGGCCACGTTGGAGCTCAAGCACTTACAAGCCGAGGGCGGCTATTCGCGCGGACTTGAGGACGGATTTCTCGATCTGGTGATCGGCAATTGGCGAGCACCGGCAGAGCACCTGCACCTGCAAATGCTCTGCGACGATGATCTGGTGTGTCTGTTGCGCGAGGAACACCCGATCCCGCCCGGTGGCTTGACGCGCGAGGCTTACATGGACGCCGACCACTTGGCCGTCATGACCCACAACTCATCCGGCCAAGGCACCATCGGCGCCGAACTGGCCAGGAACGGCCTGGTCCGGCGAGTGACCACCACGCTGCCGTACTTCTGCATCGCGCCGTATGTGCTGGTGAAATCGAATCTGCTCTTCACCACCACACGTTCTTTTGCCAAGCACTACAACGATTTGTTGCCGCTGCGCATCGAGCCCTTCCCCGTGCCTGCGCAACCGCTGCGCTATTACCAGTTGTGGCATGCGCGCAAACATCGCTCGCAGGCCTCGAAGTGGTTGCGCAGCGTGGTGCTCTCTGCGGCCAGGGCGATTGCACCTGAGCCAATGATGGCCGAACGCGAAGCACTGTAGGAGCTGCCGCAGGTTGCGAAGTTTTTTGCTGGATGGTTTTGTATATCGGGAGGTAACGATAAATCGTGCTGGCATGAATCGGATTTTTCCCTACGGTGTTCCTCTGTTCTCAGCCAGTCACGATGAGGTCCGTTTCATGAGCAAAGCGCCCTACGTACCGCCCAAGGTCTGGAAAAACGATGCGCCGTCCGGCGGCCAGTTCGCCAGCATCAATCGCCCGATTGCCGGGCCGACGCATGAGAAAACGCTGCCAGTGGGCAAACACCCGCTGCAGCTGTATTCACTGGCCACGCCCAACGGCGTGAAAGTCACGATTCTGCTCGAAGAACTGCTGGCGCTGGGACACACCGGCGCCGAGTACGACGCGTGGCTGATCCGCATTGGTGAAGGCGATCAGTTCTCCAGCGGGTTTGTCGAAATCAATCCGAATTCGAAGATTCCGGCGCTGCTGGATCGCAGTGTCGAGCCGCCTGTTCGGGTATTCGAGTCGGGTTCGATTCTGCTGTATCTGGCAGAGAAATTCGGCGCCTTGCTGCCCAAGGACCTGGCGGGACGCACCGAAACGCTGAACTGGCTGTTCTGGCAAATGGGCGCGGCGCCTTATCTGGGCGGGGGCTTCGGGCATTTTTATGCTTATGCGCCGGAGAAGCTCGAGTACCCGATCAACCGCTTCACCATGGAAACCAAGCGTCAGCTCGATGTGCTCGATCGCCGTTTGGCTGAAAGCCCTTACCTGGCAGGCGACAGCTACACCATCGCCGACATCGCCGTGTGGTCGTGGTACGGGCAACTGGTGCGCAACACCGTGTACTCGGCCGCCGAGTTTTTATCGGCGCAGGAATACACGCATGTGCAGCGCTGGGCAGAGGACATCGCCCAGCGTCCGGCGGTCATCCGTGGGCAGCGAGTCAATCGCACGTGGGGTGATGAGGCGAGCCAGGTGCCTGAACGGCATGACGCTGAAGACCTGAACTGATCCACGCGTTTTCCCTCCCTTCGACCGCGCCCGAGCAGATTTCATGTTGATCGGGCGCGGTCATTTTACCTCCCTCGCCTGAGTCTGCTGATTTCCACTGGAAGCGCCAATTTCTGCCGCTGTGGTGATTGTTTCCCTACGCCGAAAATGTGAAAAATTTGTTAACCAATTGAAGTGGATGGCTTTCTTCGACGGGATCAATCTGACATTCTAATGCGAATACTTCTTGTATGCGCTTGCATCAGATTCGTTTTGGTATTACCTGGGGAAGCAGATTGATGTCGTTTCACACCATTCACCGCCGTTCGAACCTTTCACCCAACCTGTTGGCACTGGCGATCTGCATCGCCGCTGTCGCACCGGTTGCGGCAGACGAATCTACGCAAGACCAGCCTGACAACGTCGCTCCGCCGACCACGCTGGAGTTGGGCGCCACCGAAATCGGCGCCACGCAGATGGGCAGTACCACCGAAGGTACGGACTCCTACACCACCGGTCCCATGCAGACCGCTACCAAACTGTCGCTGACCATGCGCGAAACACCGCAAGCGGTGACCGTTGTCACCCGCCAGCGCATGGACGATCAGGCCATGACCAGCATCAACGACGTGGTGAAGGCCACGCCGGGCTTGTTTCTCAACCAGTCAGGCGGCCCGGGGCGGCAGACTTACAGTTCGCGCGGTTTCGACATCGACACCATCATGTACGACGGCTTGCCCAGCTCGTATCAGGCCTACTCGATGGCGGTGCAGCCGAACCTGGCCATGTTCGACCGAGTCGAAATCGTCCGCGGGGCAACCGGCCTCGTCACCGGTGCCGGCAACCCTTCGGCGGCGATCAACATGGTGCGCAAGCGCCCGACGGCAGACCAGCAAGTGACCCTCACTGGCGCGGCCGGCAGTTGGGACGATTACCGTGGCGAGATCGACGCCTCCAGCCCGCTCAATGAAAGCGGCACGTTGCGTGGCCGGGTGGTCAGTTCCTATCAAGGCGCCGACAGTTTTCGCGACAAAGAACAAAACGACCACGGCCTGTTCTACGCCATCGGTGAAGCCGACCTCAGCGACAGCACCACGGCCACGCTTGGCTTCTCTCGCCAAAATGAACAGACCAACTATTTCTGGGGCGGTTTGCCACTCGGCACCGATGGCCACCACCTCGATCTGCCGCGCTCCACCTACCCCGGCACCAACTGGGAAAACAAGAAGCTGCAGATCGACACCGTGTTCGGTGAAGTGGAGCATCGCTTCGACAACGACTGGAAACTGCACGTTGCCGGGACTTCCTCGACGCTGAATGGCGAGTTTTCCGGCACTTACCTGTCGCGCTACAACGGCCCGCTGGAAACCACCGCCTATCAATCGCATAACACCGACAAGCAGACCGCACTGGACGCCTTTGCCAGCGGCCCGTTCGAAGCCTTCGGCCGCACTCATGAACTGGTCGTCGGTGCGAGCAACCGTGTCTACGATGCGACCTCCAAGGAATACGACCCGTACACCACCGCGTGGCCGATCGGTGCGCCAAAACCTGACTTTGTGCGTGACAGCAAAACCCGCACGGTGACCACGCAGGATGCCGTCTACCTGACCTCCCGACTGAGCCTCGCCGACCCACTGACCCTGATCCTCGGCGGCCGCCTCGACTGGTACGACTACGACGACCGCACCGGCGACGGTGATTACAAAGTCACCCGCAACCTGACGCGCTACTCGGGTCTGATCTACAAGCTCGACGATCACCATTCGCTGTACGCCAGTTACACCGACATCTTCACCCCACAGACCTCCAAAGACCTTTCGGGCAAGGTGCTGGACCCGATCGTCGGCGAAAATTACGAAGTCGGGATCAAAGGCGAATACTTCAACAGCGCTCTCAATGCCAGTCTGGCCGTGTTCCAGATGGATCAGACCAATCGCGCTGCCCTTGCAGCAACGCAGTTGGGGTGCCCGGTCATGACCTGCTATCAGGCTTCCGGCAAGGTTCGCAGCCAGGGCGTCGACATGGAGCTGCAAGGTGCGCTGACCGAAAACTGGCAGGTCGGCGGCGGTTACACTTACACCCGCGCCCATTACATCAAGGACGAGAACCCGGACAACGATAATCAGCGCTTCAAAACCGACATCCCCGAGCACCTGTTCAAACTCTCGACGATGTATCGCCTGCAAGGTCCGCTGGAGAAGTTTCGCATCGGCGGCAACGTCTACTGGCAGAGCCGCTTGTACAACGATGTTCCGGTCGCCAACAGTACCTATCGCGTCGAACAGGGCAGTTACGCCGTCACTGACCTGATGGCCGGTTACGAAGTGAACAAACACCTGGACCTGCAAGTCAACGCGAACAACATCTTTGACCGCGTCTACTACTCCTCCATCGGCTACAACACCACCTGGGGTGCTACCGACAACTACGGCAATCCGCGCAGCTACATGCTGACGGCCAAATACAGGTTCTAAGCCGCGCAATACCCGCAACAACATCGACCAAGGGCGCCCCGGAAAATCCGCGGCGCCCTTGGCTTTGTGCAACCGGCCTATTAGCAATAGGCGACAATAAGGGATAGTCTTTGCCTCGATACCCTCTCGAAGCGCCAGCCCATGACCAACCCAGCATTCTTATCCGACATTGAAGCCATCCGCAGCATCGACGCGGTGCCGGTCATCCTGAGCATGGTCAAACACCTTACCGGCATGCGCTTCGCGGCGGTCGCGCGCGTCACGGACAGCAACTGGGTGGCGTGCGCCGTCGACGACTCGATCGAATTCGGGCTCAAGCCCGGCGGCGAGCTTGTACTCGAATCGACCATCTGCCACGAGATCCGCCAACACAAACAGCCGGTCATCTTCGGTCATGCCAGCACGCACGCGATCTTTTCTGCGCATCACACGCCGAAAACCTATGGGCTGGAAAGCTACATCTCCATTCCGATCGTCAAAGCCAACGGCGATTTTTTCGGCACGCTGTGCGCCATTGATTCGGTCCCGGCGAATCTCGACGAGCCGGCCATCGCGAAAACGCTGACTCTCTTCGCCCAACTGATAGCCATGAGCCTAGACACGCAAAGTCGTCTGCAGGCAACGGAAGTCGAACTGAGCAACGCCAATGAGCTAGGCCGCCTGCGCGAACAGTTCATTGCTGTACTCGGCCATGACCTGCGCACGCCATTAAGCGCCGTGCGCATGAGCACCGACCTGCTGGAAAGCAAAACCGAGGACAAACGCTCGCTCTCACTGATTTCGGCGATCCGCAACAGCTCGGTGCGTATGGGCGTACTGATCGAAAACATCCTCGACTTTGCTCGCGGTCGTTTGGGGGGCGGGATTCCGCTTCAGCGAAAACTCGTGGATGACCTGCAACAAACCCTGCAACTGACCCTTGACGAGGTCAAGGCGTCCCACCCGAATGTAACGTTCGTGCACGCGCTGGACGTTCCGGGCGGCGTCTATTGCGACGCGTTGCGCATCAGCCAGTTGCTGTCGAACCTGTTGGGCAACGCAGCCACTCATGGCTCGACCAGTGCGCCGATCACCCTCAAAGCCTATTCGGAGAATGATGAGATTGTCATCTCGCTGACTAATCAGGGCACACCTATTTCAGCGCAGTTGCTGCCGCTGTTGTTTGAGCCTTTTACCCGATCCGAAGCCGGTCAGCGTTGCGAAGGACTGGGTCTGGGTCTTTACATCGCGTCGCAGATCGCGACTGCGCACAATGGCACCTTGAGCGTCACGTCGAACATCGAGTCGGGAACCTGCTTTGTGGCGCGCTTCCCGGCTCAGTTCAAATGGCTTTAAGCAGAGGTTCCGCGCTTACACAGTCTGCCGGCGCATCGTCAGAATCGCTGCGCCAAAACCGATGAATGTCGACCCGACGATCCGGCTTACCCAACGCGACAGCGCCGGACGGGTCAGCACGCCCTTGGCGCGAGACGCCAATGCGGCATAGATAGTCAGCGAAGACACCGACAACGCCATGAAGATCGAGGTCAGAATCAGGAATTGCGGCAGCAGCGCTGCGCCCTGATCGATGAACTGTGGAAACAATGCAGTGAAGAACATCGTTGCCTTGGGGTTGGTCACCGCCGTCAGGAAGGCCGACTTGTACAGTTTGCCGCGCGTTGGGCGGACCTTGCTCGCCTCACCTTCAAGCCCCTCTGGCAGCATCGGGCCCTTTTTGAACAGCTGTTTCACGCCCAGGTAAAACAGATAACCGGCACCGAGAATCTTCACTGCGTTGAAGAGGATTTCCGAGCTGGCCAACAACGCTCCCAACCCAAGCATCGCCGCCGCCGACAGACAGAACAAACCACTGGCATTGCCAAGCGACGACCATACAGTGCTGCGTTGCCCGTACGTCAGGCTGTTGTTGATCGCCATCAACGTCGCCGGTCCCGGGCTGGCAATGGCAATCGCGCCAACCAGGGTGAACGTCAGTATCGAGTGAGAATCCATTTCCGCTGCTCGTGGTCAATGTGGTGCTGCATGTTACCGCAGCCAGGCGATCTGTCGCTTTTCACGGCTATAACTGTACTGCGCCCCTGCCGAGAAAACCATGACTGACCGCGAACAGCTACATCGACAAGGCTTTGCCCTGCTTCGTGGCGCGATTCCCACCGAATGGCTGGATGCCCTGCGCGCCGCGTTCGATGCGGGTGTGAAGCCTTCGTCGCAATGGCCAACACCGCGCGGGATGGACTGGCGTCATGCGCAATTGGATCTGGATCCGCAGATTCAGGCGACCTGTCGTCTACCGCAAGTGTTGGCGATCGTGGGCGAACTGATTGGCGAGCGTTTCTTTCTTGCGCAGGTAGAAGGCCGCGAACCCCTTGGCGGTGGTGGTCATCAACCGTTGCATCGCGACATGTCGGCGCAACGGCCAGGGGACATGGTCAATGCTCTGGTCTTTCTCGACGACTATGGCCCCGACAATGGCGCAACACGCATCGTCCCCGGCAGCCATCGGCCTGAGCCGGGAGCGCCACCCCTGGATATCAATGAGCTGCCCGGCTGTGTGCAGCTAGCAGGCCGCGCGGGCGACGTACTGCTATTCGATGTCGATCTGGTGCACGCGGGCAGTTTGAATCACACCGGTGCGCGCCGCCGCACGCTGCTGATCAGCTATTGCGCTGTGGCGCTGTACGACTCACAGCTGCAAACGGCGCATCTGCGAGGCGTGCGAATGGACATCGGCGACCGCTTCGAACCATCGGACTTTGCCTACAACCTGTGTCCCGTTTCGGGGGTCGACAAACCTGCCTTGCGCTCCCAACATAGCGCTTTCTCTGAACATGACAGCGAGGCGTTGTAATGAGCCACCCGACTATCCGTGCGTTGATCCTGGATGACTACGCCCACAACGCCTTCCGTGAAGCGCACATCGAGCGCCCCCAGCCTCAAGCTCACGAAGTGCTGGTGCGGGTGGTGGCCAGCGGCGTCAACCCGATCGACTACAAGATCCGCTCCGGCAACGCGCCCTACGCGATGCCGGAGCTGCCAGCGATTCTCGGCACCGACATGGCCGGGGTGATCGAAGCTGTCGGTGCCGACATCAAGCACTTGGCTGTCGGCGATGAAGTGTACGGAATGGTCGGCGGCGTCCGTGGTTTGCCGGGATCGCTGGCGGAATACCTCGCGGTGGATGCCGATCTGGTGGCGCGTAAACCGAAAAATCTCGGGTTTCGCGAGGCGGCGGCAATTCCGCTGGTGTTCCTCACCGCTTGGGAAGGTCTGGTCGATCGTGCTCACGTCCAGGCCGGGCAAAAAGTCCTGGTGCATGGCGGCGCCGGCGGCGTGGGCCACATGGCCGTGCAAATTGCCAGGGCGCTGGGCGCCGAAGTGTTCGCCACGGTTTCGCCGGGCAAACGCTCGATTGTCGAAGGCTACGGCGCCACGGCGATCGACTACCGCGACGAGCCGGTTGCGCAATACGTGAACCAGCATACCGGCGGCAAAGGTTTCGACGTGATTTACGACACCGTCGGCGGCCAGAGCCTCGACGATTCGTTCGCCGCCATTCGTCTCTATGGCCACGTCACCAGTTGCGCGGCGTTCGGCACCCACAACCTTGCCACCGGCTCGCTGCGCAGTGCGACGCTGTCGGGGATTTTCGTGTTATTGCCTATGCTCACTGGCGTTGGTCGCAAGCACCACGCCGAGATCCTCGGTTACGCAACGCGACTGATCGAAGAAGGCAAGGTCAAGCCGTTGATGCATCCGCAGCGCTTCAGCCTCGGCGAAGCACGCCAGGCCCATGATGCGGTTGAACAAGGCACTGGCATCGGCAAAGTGGTGATCGACATCGCTTGATCCCACAGCAGATTGAGAAGCAAAAAAAACCCCGCGACCGAATGAAGGCGCGGGGCAAAGAATTGGTTGGTTGCGGCCAACCAAAGGAGCTCTGTTACATACGTGTACCGGGCAGGATCAGATGCAGTCTTGCGCAGCTCGTTCAAAACTCGATGGCAGGTAGTTCGAGGCCAGCAGGTGGCGCTCGTAGAGGAACACCTTGCCGCCGGTACCCGCCTTGTAGGCTTCGAGTATGTTGTCCGCGGAAATCTTGCTCGGTACCACGATCCGGTAACTGCGTTGGGTCTGCGAGACCGTTGGGGTCAGCGCGCTGCCCTGCAGCTTCGGCACCACACAATCGGCGTACTGCGCAGGGGTTTTGCTGGTCTGCAAAACCAGGGTCGGATTGTTCGGTGTCGAGGCACAACCGGCGAGCAGCAAGGCAGCGACAGCCATGGCAGGCACAAATAAAGGACGCATAGGGGTAATCCTGAAAATAAAGGTTCTGTTCAACCGGCAACGGTTCAGCCTCACGGAGCTGCCGTCGCCATTTATGTTTTAAGTGTTCAGCTCGACGCCACCAGCGCCTTGAGCGACACATCGAATTGCTTCAAAGCGTTAAGCTGCAAGTCGCGTTGCTTGTCGATCTGCGCAGCAATTGCCGCTGCCGCCTGGTTGTGGACCCACACGGAAGGCAGCTGTTTTTCCACCGCCCCTTCAGCTTTGCCGATGTATTGCAGGTCGGCGTCGTAGAAACGTGCGGTGAAGCGCGCTTCGACCAGACTGTTGCGTTGCGTCAGCAAGCGGTTGAACGTGTCGAGTTTCACCACGATGTCTGGATGTGCCTGGACCAACGCATCGAGGCTGTCGTAAACGGTGACGGACAAAAACTGTTGCTGCAGCGAACTGATCAACCAATCGATGGCCAGTTCAGGATCGGAGCTGCCGACGAAGGCCTCGCGAATCCTTGAGTCCAGCGCATCTTTGGCACCGTTGGCGGCCATGTCGTGGTAACGCTCAAGGTATTGCAGGTTTTCCAGTGTGTTCTCGCTGTACAGCACGCCGACGCTTTGCGAGTGTCGCAACGTCGCGCTGCTGCCGGCGATGGGCTGGAGATGACACGACCGGGCGTCGTCTGCGTAGGTCGGTGCAGCGGCAACCGCTCCGCCCATCAACAGGGCGACCAGAGCCAGTCGGGTCAAAGTGTTCATCGCGCAAATTCCTTGAGCTGCGTGTTCGATGGAAGCGATTTTCCGCCCATTGGCGACAAAGCAAAACTTGCGTTTCGTGATGGTCACTATTACTTCTAGCAATAGTTGCGCGACGTGCAGACTGATACACACTTCAATACAACTAGAAAAAGATGAAAGAGGATCTCTCTTTGAGAACATTCGACCTGATCCGTGACGCCGTTTTGCCCGACTTTCGCGAGCGAGTGGCGGAATACCTGGTCCAGTACGAGACTGTATTGCTAGCCGACGCCCCCGGCGACACCCAGCTGATTCGGGACACAGCCCATCAGCTGCGCGGTTACCTGCGCGGCCTGAACACCACGCGAGTGCTGGGCATGGCGGACTGGGAAGAGCTCGATCGGCGGGTGGTAAACACCTGGCTAGCGCCGCAGCAATGACCGACTAGACTTGCCGGGCTGTTTCCGACTGTCGAACCGGAGGTGCCCCATGAGCAACACCGAACCCACTACTTTCAACGGCTGGGCGGCCACCGCTGCCGGCGCACCGCTAGAGCGTTACAGCTACGATCCCGGCGCATTGGGCGAAGAAGACGTCGAAGTCGCCGTGGAATACTGCGGTGTCTGCCACTCGGATCAATCGCTGATCGACAACGACTGGGGCATCAGCCGCTATCCGTTCGTGCCGGGCCACGAAGCGGTCGGCAAGATCGTTCGTATGGGCTCGCAGGTACGTGGCTTGAAAATGGGCCAGCGTGTCGGCATCGGTTGGTACAAGGGCAGTTGCATGCACTGCTCATCCTGCATCTCGGGCTCGCAGCAACTGTGCGGCACCGCGCAGCCGACCATCATCGGCAGTAACGGTGGCTTCGCCGATCGCTTGCGCTCGCACTGGGCCTGGGCGATTCCGGTACCTGACAACCTTGATCCAGCGATGGTTGGGCCATTGTTCTGCGCAGGTTCAACGGTATTCAACCCGTTGCTGCAATTCGGCGTGAAACCCACCGACCGCGTCGGCGTGGTCGGCATCGGCGGCCTTGGCCACTTGGCGCTGCGCTTTCTGAATGCCTGGGGCTGTGAAGTCACCGCGTTTACCTCATCGCTGAACAAGCAGGATGAAGCTAAACGCCTCGGCGCGCACAATGTCGTCGCCTCAACCGACAGCAATGCGTTGAAAGCCATTGCCGGTACGCTGGATTTTCTGCTGATCAGTGCCAACGCCGACCTCGACTGGAAGGCCATGCTCGCCACTCTGCGGGCCAATGGGCGGCTGCATTTCGTCGGCATCGTGCCCAGTGCGATTCCGGTTCACGTGTTCGATCTGATCCCTCAGCAAAAATCCCTGTCCGCCTCACCCGTTGGTTCGCCGGCCACCATGGCGACCATGCTCGAGTTCTGTGCGCGGCATCAGATTCTGCCGCAGGTCGAGATGTTTCCCATGAGTAAGGTCAACGAGGCCGTCGAGCATTTGCGCAGCGGCAAGGCGCGTTATCGCGTGGTGCTGGACGCCAGCCAATAAAACAGCGGCGCGTCGGCCAGTGCCGTACGCGCCGCCCCTCCTGCCAAAACAGCCCCGAACGCTTACAATCGCCCGTCTAACCGCCCACCAGACAGGCCCGCCCAGAAATGCCGCTCGACCCTCCGACGATGCTGACCCTCTCCATCGCCCTCGCAGCCGCTGCCGCGCTGTATCTGGCGATCGAGTGGCGGAGCATCCGTGAACCTTCGCTGCTGTTCTGGAGCGCCGGTTTCGCCACGATCACCGTCGGTTCAACCCTGGCCCTGCTGCGCAGCAGCGGCTTTTTGCTGATCGGCATCTGGTTCGCCAACGGCCTGCTGGTGACCGCACACTTCCTCTTCCTGCTGGGCGTTGCGCGCTTCACGCAGATACGCCTGTCCCGCGGCTGGTACCTTATCTTCCTCACCTGGCTGGTGATGTTGTTATTGCCCGACGGGCCACTGTGGTCAAAAGTCATGCTCGCGGCCAACTCGCTGCTGGTGGCGCTGGTGACGCTCAAGGCGAGCACGCTGCTGCGCCCGCATGGCAAATCGCTGAGTGTGGGCGCGGTGCAACTACGCTACGTCTTGCTGGCCCACGGGATTTTCTATGTGCTCAAAGCGCTGACGGTGGTCATCCCCGGCACGCTGATCGATCTGGCCGCATTTCGCGGCGAGATCATCCAGATTTCGCTGGTCGAAGGCGCCATGGCAATCATGTTGATCGCGCTGTCGATGACCGGCACCGAGCGTTACCGCCGGGAAAAAGAGATCGCGCGCCTCGCCGAACGTGACCCGCTGACCGCCCTCTACAATCGCCGCGCCCTGGAAAAACGCGCTACGCGTCTGCTCGCCGACGTCTGCGCAGAACGCCCCGGCGCCCTGCTGCTGATCGACATCGACAACTTCAAACTGGTCAACGACCAATACGGCCACACCGCGGGCGATCGTCTGTTGATTGCATTGAGCGAAATGATCCGCTCGCTGCTGCCGCGCAATGCATTGACCGCACGCTTGGGCGGCGACGAGTTCGTCATACTGCTGGGCGGCGCCTCAAGCGAGCGCATCGTCGAGCTGGGCAACAGCCTGCGCGAACAGTTTCTGAGCACCACCTCACAGACATTCCCCACGCCCGAGGCCGTCACGTTGAGCATCGGCGCCAGTCTGTTCGAGCAACCGCCCGCCAGCCTCACGGCGTTGATCGAACAAGGCGATGTCGCTCTCTACGAGTCCAAACGCGGCGGTCGCAACCGCCTGCGCCTGACCGGGCTCCCCACACAAGGATGACCACAATCATGTCCAGCCTCGACAGTTCTCTGCAAGACAGCGCCGCGCCAGAAGGCGTTTGCTATGGCTGCGGCAGCAGCAACCCCCATGGATTGCACATTAAAAGCCACTGGCATGAAGATGGCGTGCACGTCCTCGCCGAGCACGTGCCAGACGCCAAATACTGCGGCTGGCCCGACCTGGTTTACGGTGGACTGATCGCGATGCTGGTCGATTGCCACTCCAACTGGACGGCGATGGCCTACCACTATCGCGCCGAACAGCGTGCCCCCGGCAGCCTGCCGCGCATCGACTGCGTGACCGGTAACCTGGGCATCAAATTCATCAAACCGACACCGATGGGCGTACCGTTGACCTTGCGGGCCAGAGTTGATGGCGACGTCGGGCGCAAGACTCGGGTGATCTGCGAGGTATATGCAGGGGATGTGCTGACGGCGGTGGGCGATTCAATTTTTGTGCGCGTGGACACCGGGCAACTGGCAGCGGTTGCGCACGGGCGCTAAGGCTTGGCTGCCAGACGAAGTGCTTGATACGCCGTGACCAATTGCTCCTGCGTGAACGCCAGATTGCGCCCACTCGGATTAGGCAACACCCACACCGCCGCTCCGCCGAAGGTGCTGTCCTGACGCCCCCACTGCACCTCACGTTGACCGGACAACGCGGCAAACGCCGCTTTGCCCAGAAACGCAACAAAGTCTGGCGCACAGTGGATGATTTTCTGCTCGAAGGCTGCCGCGGCGGTATCGAATTCGTGCCGTGACAGTTGATCAGCCCGCGCCGTCGGGCGATCCACGACAGCGGTCAATCCGCAGTGATATTGCAGAATCGTCCGGTCATTTTCCGGGCAAATCTCCTCAGGCGTGAACCCGGCCAGATGCAGCGTGCGCCAGAACCGATTACCTCGCCCGGCAAAGTGATGCCCCTGCGCGGCGGCTAACAGGCCGGGGTTGATGCCGCAAAAAATCACTGAAAGATCTTTATCGAGAATGTCGTTGAGTTTTTCCGGGGGCATAAGGCGCTCAAACGTTGAAACAATATGGGCGATTGACGATGCCGCCAACGATACCTAATCTCCGGACACTTCGCCCAAGGCAATACGCCGCCCCGAACATTCAGGTCGCGCCCAATCCTTGGGCGTTTTGCTATCTGAAGACTGCTTGTGACACAACATCATTAAGGACAATGAATGCCGCTGATTTCGCAACGCGTAGAACTGGCACGCAACGGAGCCAACGATAAAGTCATCTGCCGCATGCCATCCGGCTGGGCGGTGATGGGCGATGTGCAATTTCTTCCCGGCTACTGTCTGCTGCTTCCCGACCCCGTCGTGCCAAGCCTCAACGATCTTGATGGCGACGCCAGAGCCACTTACCTGCTCGATATGGCCCGCCTCGGCGATGCAGTGTTGCAGGCGACGGATGCATTGCGCATGAACTATGAAATCCTCGGAAACTCGGAACCCGAGTTGCACTGCCACCTTTTTCCTCGATACGCCTCGGAACCGGAAGAAAAGCGCAAGATGCCGGCGTGGTTCTATGACTGGAAGAACGCGGTGCCCTATGCAGAGGAAGTGCATGGTGAGTTGCGAACAAGGATTGCTGATTTGTTGGGTGCTACGAGTAGGCCTCAGTAGTTTTTTGAACCGGCAGTGAACCCCGTCAAGGACAGATGCAGACGATATGAAGACACCCACCTGGTTCATACCACTCAGCGAATCACTGAGTACTTTGCTAAAACATGGAGCCACCCCGGACTCGACGAATCTGAGCCGGTATGAAGTGGCGTCCATCCTCTACGTACTCCAGCTGTCGAAGCCTCTCAAATCTCCCGCTCCCTCAGCTCTGGACCTGGAGCGTAAGTTTGCAACAATCCTTGCTGTCCCCAGCGACCAACTCAGGGCGGCTCTGACTGAAAGCTACAATCAGGCGGCTTTCATTGCAGGCTTGGCGAGAATCTCCGATCTGGGCATTGGTCTGGTTGATAAGAAAACCATTTCCAATCATCCATTCATTCGCCCTGAAGGCGATTGGGATTTCGATTTCGCCAGACGTTATCGGGATATCTACGGGGCCATCAGTCACGAACATGTTCGGCCCGGTGGTGCGATTATCAGGTTAAGTGATCACCAACTTCGCTTGATCCACAACATCAGGGCTAACCTGGAAGATTCGATCGAAACACAAGCGCTTGCAGGGACGGGAAAAACCTTTGTTCTTGATGAAGTCATGGCGCTGATGCCAGAAAAGCGATTTATTTTCATGACAGACGCCGAGCCCAAGCTTAAAGCGATCCGTGCTCGGTTCACCGCAAAAAAAGTGCCCACGTCTACCTTCAAAAGATTGGCAGAGTCCACGCTGTCGGGTGGAAACGAGTTCCTCCAAAACAAGATGGAGGCAGAGTCTCGTCTACCCTTGTCCTATTCTCAGTTGGCTGAACAAGTCGGGCTTGGCCCTATCGGCAACCGGGGTGCCACACAGGTAGCAGCATTGTGCTGGTCCGTTATCTTTAAGTTTTGCATGTCAAAGGACCGATACATTACATCCCGCCATATTCCACTGGATCAAATTCGTTGGCTATCAATGAAGGATCAGGAAATTGTTGCTGCGGTATCGGTCAGACTCTGGAACCAACTGATTCAACTGGATATGGAAGCCCCTTCTCTGCCGGTGCGTGGATACCACCGCATCAAACAAATGTCCCTGGAGAATCTTTACATTCCGGAACGTTTCGACACAGTACTGATAGACGAGAGCCATGACCTTTCCGCCCCTATGGTTGTAATACTCGACAAATCACCTCAAACCGTGATCTCCCTGGGCGACCAATTTCAGAACCTGGAAGGTCAGTACGTACCGCACAGTGCAATAATTCGTCATCGAGAAATGGCGACATCCCTACGTGCCGGGCCACCTCTAGTTGAATACATCAACCCGCTTCTAGAGATTTTTCCTGACGCTTCCAGCTCACCGTTCATGGCTGATAAAGCGAAAGAAATGGTAGTCAGGCAATACTCTGCTGATGCTTTCCCTCCCGAAGCGAGCGTCATTCTGGTCGCGGACAACTGGGGAATATTCGACTGGCTCCTTCGTAGCCGCGAAATGGGCAAAGGAGCAGCTGTTATCGACTGGAATCGTGATGTCGAGTCGTTTTTAAGCGACTGCTGGGGTTTGTTTATGGATATCAACAAACCGACTCACGGTGCTCTTGCGCGCTATCGGACCTGGGATCAACTCCATGAAGCGATGAAGTGGAATCATGCGTTTCTCAGGGTTGAAAGATGGCTGAGTACGGTCGGTGTCAAAATTGGTGTATCGGGTCTTTACAAGCGTGCCAGCCACGATGAGTTTGCGAATCACCTTCCCATTCGCCCACTGTTGGCAACAGTTTTCGCCGTCAAGAACTTCGAGTTCAAGCGAATGGCTATCTCAGAGGACCTCTACTATTCCCCGGACCTGTTAGGTAAAAGGGTGCTTTCCAAAAAACTCGCCTTGCTCTACACAGCAATTACTCGTGCGTGCGGAGAAATCTACTTTCCAGACACCCATCAAGTGTGGATGGATGACATAACGCGTGCAGCTGGGAGCTTGAGGTAAACACTACCAATGACTCAACAGATTCGACTCGCATCCGACTTCGATGCCCAAGCCATAAGCCAAGTGATTGTCGCTACTTTGCGTGAATCCAATGCTCACGACTATTCGCCGGAAATCATCGGTCAGGTGGAGAAAAGCTTCTCTCCTGCGGCGATCCTGCAGTTGTTGAATCAGCGTCGGGTGTTTGTGGCGACAATCGATCAGCACGTCGTTGCAACGGCCAGTCTTGATCGAGATGTGGTTAGAAGCGTGTTTGTTGCTCCGTGCCATCAAGGCGCCGGAATCGGCAAAAAGCTGATGGAGACCCTTGAGTCAATCGCCATCAAGGAAGGCCTACAGCGCCTGCGAGTGCCCTCTTCCATTACCGCCGAAGCCTTTTATGCCTCGTTCGGTTTCGAGAAAATCCGCGATGAGTTTCAGGGTGCCGAACGCACGATCGTCATGGAGAAACCGCTGAGCCGGTCGTGACGACACGCAGAACTGTGGCGAGGGAGCTTGCTCCCGCTGGACTGTGAAGCAGGCCCTCTCTTTTAAAACAAGGGCTGCTGCGCGCCCCGGAGAGAGCAAGTTCCCTCGCTACAGGTTATTGCATTGAACCCACGACTTTAGCCCGCGCCGTGTGCAGTTTCTGGTAGCTCTCGATCAAGCGCAGATGCCGGTCAAGACCTTCCAGCTTCATGCTCGTCGGCGTCAAGCCGTAGAAGCGTACGCTGCCGTTGACCGAACCAATCGCTGCGTCCATGCGCTCGTTGCCGAACATGCGGCGGAAGTTGGCTTCGTAGTCTTCCAACTGCAGATCGTCGTCCAGTTCCATCTCCAGCACCACGTTCACCGCTTGATAGAACAAGCCGCGCTCGACGGTGTTGTCGTTGTATTGCAGAAACGCTTCAACCAGATCCTTGGCCTCATCAAACTTCTGCAGCGCGAGGTAGATCAGCAGGCGCAGTTCCAGAATAGTCAGCTTGCCCCACGGCGTGTTGTCATCGAATTCGATGCCGATCAGCGTGGTGATCTCGGTGTAATCGTCCTGCTCGCTTTTTTCCAGGCCTTGGGCGAGGTTGCGCAGACCGACCTTGCTGAGGTTATGCAGGTTGAGGATGTCGGCGCGAAATTGCAGGGCTTTGTTGGTGTTGTCCCAGATCAGATCTTCGACCGGGTAGATCTCCGAGTAATCCGGCACCAGAATCCGGCAGGCCTTGGCACCGATGTGCTCGTAGACCGCCATGTAGACTTCTTTGCCCATGTCTTCGAGGATGCCGAACAGGGTGGCGGCTTCCTCGGCATTGGAGTTTTCGCCTTGGCCGGAGAAGTCCCACTCGACGAATTCGAAATCCGCTGCAGCGCTGAAGAAACGCCACGACACGACACCGCTGGAATCGATGAAGTGCTCGACAAAGTTGTTCGGCTCGGTCACTGCCTGACCGGAGAAGGTCGGCTGCGGCAAGTCGTTCAAACCTTCGAAACTGCGGCCCTGCAACAACTCGGTGAGGCTGCGCTCCAGTGCCACTTCCAGGCTCGGGTGTGCGCCGAACGAGGCGAATACGCCGCCAGTGCGCGGGTTCATCAGGGTCACGCACATCACCGGAAATTCACCGCCCAGCGATGCGTCCTTGACCAGCACCGGGAAGCCCTGTTCTTCCAGGCCCTTGATGCCGGCGAGGATGCTCGGGTATTTCTCCAGCACTGCTTGCGGCACGTCTGGCAGCGCCATTTCACCTTCGAGGATTTCGCGTTTGACCGCACGCTCGAAGATCTCCGACAGGCACTGTACCTGCGCTTCGGCGAGCGTGTTACCGGCGCTCATGCCGTTGCTGAGGTAGAGGTTTTCGATCAGGTTTGACGGGAAATACACCACTTCATTGTCCGACTGGCGCACAAACGGCAGCGAGCAGATGCCCCGCTGGGTGTTGCCGGAGTTGGTGTCGAACAGGTTCGAACCGCGCAACTCGCCGTCGCGGTTGTAAATCTTCAGGGTGTACTCGTCGAGAATTTCGCTCGGCAGTTCGTCTTTTGGCCCCGGTTTGAACCACTTCTCGTTCGGGTAATGCACGAACTCGGCATTGGCGATCTCTTCGCCCCAGAACTGGTCGTTGTAGAAAAAGTTGCAGTTCAGGCGCTCGATGAACTCACCCAGCGCCGAGGCCAGCGCGCCTTCTTTGGTCGCGCCCTTGCCGTTGGTGAAGCACATGGGCGAATGCGCATCACGGATGTGCAGCGACCAGACGTTGGGCACGATGTTGCGCCACGAAGCGATTTCGATCTTCATCCCCAGGTCGGCCAAAATGCCCGACATGTTGGCGATGGTCTGCTCCAGCGGCAGGTCCTTGCCCGCAATGAAAGTGCCAGCGTCCGAACCGGCAACCGGCATCAACAAAGCCTGAGCATCGGCATCGAGGTTTTCGACTTCTTCGATGATGAACTCAGGGCCGGTCTGCACGACCTTCTTCACCGTGCAGCGATCGATCGAACGCAGAATGCCCTGGCGATCCTTGTCGGAGATGTCCGCTGGCAACTCGACCTGGATCTTGAAGATCTGGTTGTAGCGGTTTTCCGGGTCGACGATGTTGTTCTGCGAAAGGCGAATGTTTTCCGTGGGGATGTTGCGCGTGTCGCAGTACAACTTCACAAAGTAAGCCGCACACAACGCCGACGACGCCAGAAAGTAGTCGAACGGCCCCGGTGCCGAACCATCGCCCTTGTAGCGAATGGGCTGATCGGCGATCACCGTGAAGTCGTCGAACTTGGCTTCAAGTCGAAGGTTGTCGAGAAAATTGACCTTGATTTCCATGCGGGATTACCAGAATACGGCTAAACGAATGGGCGCCATTATCCGGTTTTTGCGCGGGAAGTCTTGCCCTTTCGGGATTGGCCGCTGATCGGCGATGCTGGGGCCAAGGGCCGCAGATCCATGCCCGCAGCGAGTTTTGCGGGTCAGTCGTCACTTGTTGCAAACACGCCAAGGCAAAGACTCGAAGGGTTCACTACGCTTCTACAGATTCGGATCAGTGCAATGGCGAAAAAGAATCTGAACATTGCGCCCGCGCCGTGGTTCTAGATTCAGAAGACAGCGGATCAAGGACGAGCACATGGATCTTTCCAGCTATGCAGCCCCGCTTCCACCGCGCCAGAACGCCGTCACCCGCCGCCTCGCCTTCGCGGTCGGTGCGCTATTTGTCAGCGGTGTGATTGCCGCAACGGTGGCCTTGCTCGGTATTGCCGAACGCCTCGACAACGACGAAATCAACAAAACCCGCTTTTACTCCGCTCGCGCGCTGGAAAACCGCATCACTGCCTCGAAAAACTACATCACCAGCTACGCCTACTGGACCACCGCCTACGAGCATTTGAGCGGTCAGGTCGATACTGACTGGGCCTACACCGAGCAGAACGTCGGCAAG
Source organism: Pseudomonas sp. TH08 (assembly GCF_016651275.1). Taxonomy (NCBI): domain Bacteria; kingdom Pseudomonadati; phylum Pseudomonadota; class Gammaproteobacteria; order Pseudomonadales; family Pseudomonadaceae; genus Pseudomonas; species Pseudomonas sp. TH08. Next base: position 635,676 of record NZ_JAEKEE010000004.1, read on the forward strand.
ACCCTGTTCACCACCGACGGTTATGACGGCGTCTTCGTGCTGAACCGCGAAGGCACCCGCTATGGTGTGGTGCGCGGGCAAATGGTCGATGCCGAGCTGTCCGCGTTTGTTCAGGTGAGCGCCAGCGCGTTGCTCGATCAAGTGCTGGGGCAAGCTGACCTGACCAAACCGGTCAGCCGTTATTCACTGTTCGAGGGTTGGCCGGCGCGGGTGTCGGCGGCGGCGATCATTCCCAACGATGAGCGGCCCCTCGGCGATCCGCAAAAAACCTCGGTGCTGGTATTTGTCGACAAACTCACGCCGACCAAGCTGCGCCTGATCGGCAGCGGTTACGGCTTGAACAACCTGAGCCTGGCACTGGACGAGACGCTCGACCCGCAACGACCTCGTGTGCCGCTGGACAACACCGGTTACAGCCTGATCGCTGATCTGGAGCGGCCCGGGCAACATTTATTGTGGTCATTGCTGCCGCCACTGGGCGCAACGATAGTGGTACTGATGCTGCTGACCGCGTACTTCTTCCGCCACGCTTTGCGTTCATCGCAGTACGTCGACCAGAGTTTTGCCGTCATGCAAACCGCCAATCAAGCATTGGAACACGCCAACCGTGACATCGAGGCGAGCGAAGAACGCTTTCGCGCGGTGGCCGAAGCCGCGTCGGACTGGATCTGGGAGGTCGATCGCGCCCTCGCGCTGACCTACCTCTCGGCGCGCTTCAGCGAAGTGACCGGTTACCCGCAAACCCTGTGGCTGGGACAAGACATCGGCCAGTTGCTGTTTTGCGACACCACGCCACTGGAACTGTGGTTGAGGAATCTCATCGAGGAAGACAGCGCCAGTGATTTACGCTGCACCTACCGTGACCACGCCGGCCAGCAACGCCATTGTCGACTGTCGGCCCGGCCGATTTATCAACAGCACGCGGTCATCGGCTATCGCGGCACGGCCAGCGACATTACCGACGAAGTCGCCGCCCACGCACAAATCCAGCACCTGTCGATGCACGACGCACTGACCGGCCTGCCCAACCGCAACAAGCTCGCACGCTATCTGGATGACGCGCTGCTGCTCAATGAACACGCGCCGGGACTGTCGCTGTTGATGATCGATCTGGACAATTTCAAACCGATCAACGATTCGCTCGGTCATCCGGCCGGCGACGCGGTGCTGCAGGAAGTCGCCGTGCGCCTGCGTGAATGCACCCGCGAACATGACCTCGTCGCCCGGCTGGGCGGTGACGAATTTGTCGTGGTGCTCAACGGCATGGACAGCCGCCACGAGATCGACAAGTTCTGCACCCGCCTGATCGGCAGCCTGCACCAGCCGATCGTCTTCGAGCATCATCCGCTGCACGTCGGCGCCAGCATCGGCATCGCCCTCAGCCGTCGCCACGGTTACGTGCCCAGTGAACTGATCCGCTACGCCGACATCGCGCTGTATCAAGCCAAATCCGAGGGCAAAAACACCTGGTGCTATTTCGAAGCGCACATGAGCGACCAGATCCAGACGCGCCGGCAAATGGAAGACGACCTGCGCCATGCGCTTCAGCACGACGAATTCGTCCTGCACTATCAGCCGCGCTACAAGGTTGATGGCAAGCAGATTGTCTCGGTCGAAGCGCTGGTACGCTGGCAACATCCGAGCAAGGGCCTGCTCGGCCCGGACCTGTTTATTGCGCTGGCGGAGCAGACCGACCTGATTGTCCCGCTGGGCCACTGGGTATTACGCGAAGCCTGCGAAACAGCGCTGGCCTGGCCGGAAGACATACTGCTGTCGGTCAATCTGTCCCCCGCGCAGTTTGCCGCCAGCGACGTGGTCGAGGAAGTCCGCGAAGTGTTGATCCAGACCCGCTTCCCGGCCAGTCGACTGGAACTGGAGATCACCGAAAACGTCATGCTCAACGATACCGACGGCGCCCTGACCACCATGAATGCCCTGAAAGAACTGGGCGTGCGCCTGAACATGGATGACTTCGGCACCGGTTATTCATCCCTCGGCTACTTGCGTGCCTATCCGTTCGACGGGATCAAGATCGACAAGCGCTTTATCGCCTCGATCAGCAGCGGCACCAATGACCGCGCGGTGGTGCAAGCGATCATCGGGCTGGGCAAAGCCATGGGCCTGACCGTCACCGCCGAAGGTGTAGAGACCGAGGAACAACTGGCAATTCTCGGCAAGGATCAGTGCAACGAAGTGCAGGGATACTTCATGAGCCGGCCGATCGACAAAACGGCGTTCGCGCACCTGTTGCACACGTCGAGAAGCGCGCAGCCGAAAAAGCCAAAACCGAAAAAAGACCGCTCCCGTAGCGGCCTTAATCTGGAGGGGTTGTAGTGCTGATCAAGCTGTATGTTCATGGGTTTTTCAGCGAAGTGTCTGATCCGCCTCGCCCCGGAACACACTACCGGCATCGCGCACCAGCTGGCGCCACTCAGCGCTGGTGATTAGCCCCTGCTCTTCCATTTCGTCAGCGGCTTTGAGCAACTCGTCATATTGCTCTTCCGGATCCAGGCGCATCTGCGGTTGGGTTGCCAGTTTGCGCCATGCCGCCAGTGATTGTTTTTTTTGCTGATCAAACATAGGGTTTTCTCGTGAAGGACTCCCCTTGGTAGAAAGACGTGCACACACGGAGGTTCAGCGCAGTCGACGGGTGGAGTCTGCACCTGCGATCTTCCTCCCGCATCCGACGCTCTGTATGATTCGGCACCCACTCGATGCTGCACGCCAGACCCGCAAGGAACGCGCATGAAGTTCTTCAAAAAGCTGTTCAATTCAGCAAAAAAAACCCCCTCCAAGCCCCGGAACAGCCCGAAGAACTTATCGAGTCGTTCGGATATGACGACCTGAGCGAGGCCGAGAAAGCCAACATGGCCGAGCGAGAAGCCAGCCAGAAAGCCCTGGACCGGCATTGGAATGCTGTCGGCACCAGCGAAAAAGACGTCCTTGGCTACATGATCAGTCCGAGTTTCATGGGCGGTCCCGACTGGCCATCGACCCGGCAAGCCTACCGCGTGGTACGTCGTGGTGACTCGATCATCCTCGCCACCGAAGGCATGTCAGACCCGTTCGATGGCGCCGAAGGTCTGGGCAATGGTTTCGAGATGGAACTGTTCATCGAAACATCGGACATCCCCAATCATGCACTCGGCGCGCCGGGTGACGTTGACCCGTTCAGACGCAGTTGGGCATTCGAGCTGTTGAAGCACCTCGCGGCCGAGGTCGCGCACGCTGGCGGGCTCATCCATCGGCTGGAGAAATACGGTTCGATGTCTTACGAAATCCCGGGATTCAGCAAATCGGATTACATGAGCGAGCAACTGCCCGCGCATTTCGTCACCGCCGACGACATGACCGGCATGGTGATTGGCGCCCCCGAACCGGACTTCCCGACCCGAATCGATGACATGCCCTTGTCACCGGTCAAACTGGTCTGCGTGACATTGATTACCGCCGCCGAACTCGAATACATCCGTACCGGTGGGCAAAATGCGCGCAATGATCTGGTCGCGCGCTTGAAAGACGCAGGTGTCGGGCATATCAGCCGGCTCAATCGCGCCAGTGTGGTGTGACAGGGGCATTGCTCAGCCGCGAGAGAACGTTTGCCGCCGTGCAGTGAGTTGACTGCGCCCCTCGGTATTAGCGGTATAAAAGCAAAATTGCCATGTGTTTCCTTCGTTCTTTGTTACGTCGCACTGTTCATTGCCCGCCCCTTGTTTGCTGGAGTTTCCCCATGCCGTCGCCCAAATCCCTGCCTACCGCCCTGCTGGGCCTGGCCCTCGCCTGCCCGGCGATGGCCGAGACTCAAGGTCTGGAGCTTGGGCAAGTATTGATTTCGGCCGATGACCGCAGTGGTTCCGATGCAAGCATTGAAGAAGCCAAGGCCCGGCTCGAACAGGTGCCCGGCGGCACCAACCTGGTCGACATGCGCAAACCCTTGCAGGGCCGTGTCGCCAGTAACCAGGACGTATTGGCCTATCAGGCGGGCGTCTATGCGCAGTCGGCGGGCAACGAAGGCGTGAAGATTTCCATCCGTGGCTCGGGCATCAACCGCGCGCCCGGCGCCCACGCGTCGGGGCTGTACGCGATGCTCGACGGCTTGCCCCTGACCGGCCCCGGCGGCACGCCGTACGAATTGCTCGAACCGTTGTGGGTCGATCACGTTGAAGTGCTGCGTGGTGCCAACGGCTTCGACCGTGGTTCGCTGGCGCTGGGCGGCGCCATCGATTACGTCAGCCACACCGGCTACAACGCGCCGAAACTGCAAGTACGCTACGCCACCGGCAGCCACGGTTATCAGCAACGTCAGGTCAGTTCCGGGCAAGTGCTCGGTGACTTCGACTACTACGTATCGCTGACCGATTCCAACGCCGACGGTTATCAGGATCACACTGCCAGCGAGAGCAAAGGCCTGATCGCCAACTTCGGTTATCGCTTCAACCCGAACCTGGAAACCCGCTTTTATATCCGCTACCGCGAGACCGACAACGACCTCGCCGGCCGCGTGACCAAGCACTCCATCGAACACGACCCACGGGCAGCCAATCCGTCCTACGTTTCGCGCGACGACAGCCGCAAGCAACCGGGCAGCACCTTCATCGGCAACAAAACCACCTTCTACATCGACGACGATTCGAGCATCCAGACTGGCCTCGTTTACCACGACTACCCGATGGATTTGCGTGAAGGCCCGAACCGTTTGAAGGTCGCTTACACCGACGTCAGCGGCACCTTCGACTACAAACGCCGCGACACTGTTTTCGGCATGGAAAGCCGCAGCAACGTCGGTCTGCGCGTGACCAAACACCTGCCCAACGATGGCGCCAGCGAATTGGTGCGCATCCCCACCGGCAACACCGCGGGTTACGCGCCCGGCACGCACATGCGCAACTTCACCTATCAAGGTTCGGACACCGTTCTGCACTTTGGCAACGACCTGGAAATCGCCAATGATCTGTGGCTGACCACCGGCCTCGCCGCTATCTACACCCGCCGCGAGAGCGACGTCACCTACCCGCAAAGCGGCGGCAAAACCAGCATGAACGACTGGGACTACGCGCCGCGACTCGGTCTGCGCTACCAGATCAACCCGGATCTACAGGTTTTCGGCAACCTCAGCCGATCGGTCGAAGCACCGCATCCGTGGTCGCTGATCTACAGCTCCAACGTGCGCTTCCCGGCCGCCAGTGGCCCGGCGAGCGGCACCCAGAAAGACCCGATCAAACTGCAAAACCAGACCGCGACCACCCTCGAACTCGGTGGCCGTGGCGACAGCGCCATCGGCGAATGGAGCCTGGCCTGGTACTACGCGCAAGTGCGCCATGAACTGCTCTCGGTACTGCCGGACGCCAACGCCACCACGCCCTACGAGCTGAACGCCAGCCCGACCGTGCACCAAGGCGTCGAGGCCAGCCTCAACAGCAAACTCTGGTCCGCCGCCGACGGCCGCCAACTGAGCCTGCGCCAAGCCTACACCTTCAGCGATTTCCACTACCGCGACGACGAGCGCTTCGGCGACAACCGCCTCCCCGGCCTGCCGATGCATTACTACCAGGGCGAATTGCGCTACGACTGGCCGCAGGGATTCTTTGCGGCAGTCAATACGCAACTGGTGTCCAAAGTTGCCGTGGACTACGCCGACAGCTACTACGCCGATCCCTACGCACTGTTCGGCGCAACGCTGGGCTATAACGCGCCAAAGGGCGACTGGCAAACGTGGTTGGACATGCGCAACCTGACCAACAAACACTATGCGGCGACGGTCACGCCGGGGTATGACGACAAGGGCCTCGACGCGGCGCGGTCAACGCCGGGTGAAGGCATGGGCGTGTATGTCGGGGTATCGTGGAGTTTGTTGTGAGGTCACCGGAGTCATGGGCGGTAATACGCACTTTGCACGGAGTAAAAGATTGCTTGAGCAGTAAAGGCCTGATGGCTTCCTGGCCATTCAGATCGTGCTGAGTACCGTCCGGCCTGACATTATAAAAAACCATCACAGTCGAGAATTCATGGCGGAGTAGACGAATGGACATCACGCATCACCAGCAGGAAAACCCACTGGAGCAATCGCTCAGACTGGCCGCCGACGAGCCTGCCCATCGGCCTGAGTTCTTCCGGACCTTGCTGAGCTCTGCGGTTTACGTTCTCGGCTCGACTGGCACTGTGGACGGCGCAGTGGATCTGGAGTCGGGCAGCAAAGTCAGCATCGCGCATTGGGAAAAACCGGACGGGACTTCTGTGATTCCGTTTTTTCATCACTGCAGACGCTTCAGAAGTCGATAGACAGCGAGGAGTCCTACATCGAGCTGCCAGCCAGATCCTTGTTCGAAATGACACAAGGCGCCCACCTCTTCCTGAATCCGAAATCGCCTTATGGAAAAGAGTTCTTCCCGGAAGAAGTGCGAAATCTGCTGTCCGATCAAGTTGGCCAAAAGGCGACAGTCCGCACAGTAGAAAAAGAAACCCAAGTGCTGCTCGGGCAACCGGCCCAGTACCCGTCGAAGATGGTGCAGTCACTGACGCAATTACTGGGCAGACATCGCAACGTAACGCGCGCGTTTCTTGCGCTGATGCACGACACGTCGGTTGACGAAAAACCGCATCTGATCGTGGGGATCGAGGCTGACGGTGATATTGAACGGGTCTTGCGCGAGGCAGGCAATGTCGCGGGAGATACCGCCCCTGACGGTGAGCCGGTAGACCTCTTTCGCGTGTCTGCGAACGAATCAGGACTTAGTGCTTATTTCCTTAAAGAGACGACACCGTTCTATGAACGCAAACAAGCGAGCAAGTGGCGTTCGATCTTTGGTTTTGGCAAAGACTGATGGAGCCCGCGCAGCCTGGCCCCGGTAAAGTCACCGTTACCGGCCGGGCTGCCACTGTGAATACCTGGGGAGCCCTTCCCCGTCCAGCCAGGCGACGTCATGCTCGGTCCAGATGTGGTACTCAGCTCTGGCGCGAGGATCTTCGTCCAACGTGGCAACTCGTAAGATCATTGCGGCTGAGCCAACTCGCTCAGCCGCGAGATGCGATCCGCAGTGGGAGCAGAAGTGTCGGATCTTCCCCGGAGATGATTCGAAAGCCCTTAGCGCGGCAAGCCCCTGAGTCCACCTGAAGTGTTTTCTCAGAACTCCCGCTGTGGAGACATACGCCGCCGCATGGGTCTTGCGGCAAGTCGTGCAATGACAATGGCTGATTGGCATATCGATGCTGTCGATCTCGTAACCTACAGTTCCACAGGCGCAGCTTCCTTTCATTCATCCTCCCGGTTTTGTCACAGCTTGAACGCAGGTCGGCATCGTACGCCAAAGCGCGCGAGTCAATACAGCCGGTAAATGAAAGGCGGAATCCAGCGGTGACATCATTCAGGCCAGAGACCAACCTGGACATATCAGCGTGATGATGGCCGAACGATATGTTCGCAATTGCAAGGACAAGAAAGCGATGCCAACGAAAAGAATTCGTGGACCGAAAACAAACAAGGGTTTGCATCAGCTTTCGCCCGCAAACCCTTGATTTTAGATGGTGCCCGAAGCCGGAATCGAACCGGCACGCCCTTACGAGCGGGGGATTTTAAGTCCCATGCGTCTACCAGTTTCGCCATTCGGGCGGTAGCGCGGTGTTGCTCTCTTCAGCCGTCGAGTCGCGATCCTCAAAGGATGGCAGGCTTGAGCAGCAGAGCGGGAAATATATACATCAGTTCCCGGTGAAGCAAGTTCGCAATGGCCGTTTTCAAGACTAAATCTTGCAGCGCACTGAAAATAAAAAAGCTCCGTAAATCATGGATCTACGGAGCTTGTTTATAGTGGAGGCCGAGGTCGGAATCGAACCGGCGTAGGTGGATTTGCAATCCACTGCATAACCATTTTGCTACTCGGCCTCAAAACGTTTGTTATCAGTAGCACAACAACAAACGCGTTTTAACTTGGAGCGGGAAACGAGACTCGAACTCGCGACCCCGACCTTGGCAAGGTCGTGCTCTACCAACTGAGCTATTCCCGCTTGGTGATGCGCATTTTATAGAATTAAGAAGCTCCGTCAACCCCTTGATTCAAAAAAGTTTTATTTCTTTTCAACATCGGTCTTCAGATGCGGCCAGGCGGCGCGAAGGTATTGAACCATCGACCACAAAGTCAGGCCCGCAGACACCATCAGCAAGGCATAACCCAGAACAACCCAGAAACTGAAATCCCTCGGGTTGGCCAGCAGAATCACCAGCGCGAGCATTTGCGCGGCGGTTTTCCATTTACCCAGGTTGGACACCGCGACGTGGGCACGGGCGCCGAGTTCGGCCATCCACTCACGTAATGCTGACACAACAATCTCGCGACCGATGATCACCGCTGCGGGCAGCGTGAGCCAGAGATTACCGTGCTCTTGCACCAGTAGCACCAACGCTACTGCCACCATTAGCTTGTCGGCGACCGGATCAAGGAACGCGCCGAACGGCGTGCTCTGCTCCAGGCGGCGGGCCAGATAACCATCCAGCCAGTCCGTTGCAGCCGCAAAGGCAAACACCGAGGCGGAGGCCATGTAACTCCACTGGTAAGGCAGATAAAACAGCAAAATGAAGATCGGGATGAGCAGGACGCGTAGAACGGTAATCAGATTAGGGATATTCATCGGCACAACTGGCTACGAGGTGAGGGGGCATTCTACTCGCTATGCAGGTTCGCATAAATCGACTCTGCGAGCTTTTTACTGATCCCCGGGGCTTTGGCGATCTCTTCGATGCTTGCACGAGTCAGTTCCTGCAATCCACCAAAATGTTTCAACAAGTCGCGACGTCGCGTCGGCCCTACTCCCGCAACGCCTTCCAGCGTTGAGGTGCGACGGGTTTTGCCACGGCGCGCACGGTGTCCAGTAATTGCAAAACGGTGGGCCTCGTCACGGATCTGCTGAATCAGGTGCAGCGCCGGCGAATCACCACGCAGGGTAAATTCGTGAGCCGCATCATTCAGATACAAAGTTTCAAATCCTGCCTTTCGAGTCGCGCCCTTCGCTACACCGAGCAAAATCAGATCTGGCACGGCCAGTTCGTTGAGCACGTCACGCGCCATCGACAGCTGGCCCTTGCCACCGTCCACCAGGAGAATATCGGGCAACTTGCCCTCGCCGTCCTTCAGTTTGCTGAATCGTCGAGTCAGGGCCTGGTGCATGGCGGCATAGTCGTCACCTGCCGTGACACCTTCGATGTTGTATCGGCGGTAATCCGATTTGATCGCACCTTCCGGGCCGAATACTACGCAGGATGCAACCGTCGCCTCACCACTGGAGTGACTGATGTCGTAACACTCCAGGCGCTGCGGTGGCTCATCCAGATTAAGCACTTCGGCCAATGCCTCGAAGCGTGCAGCGGTGTGTTGACGATTGGCCAAGCGCGCGCCCAATGCCTGTTCGGCGTTGGTCACAGCCAATTGCTGCCATCGCGCTCGGGTACCGCGAACCCGGTGGCTGATGACCAGTTCACGTCCACGCAGCTCATTAATCGCCTCGATCAGCGTCGGAAAGTCTTCGTGCACCACGTTGACGATAAGCTCGCTCGGCAAATCGCGTTCCGGGCTGCTGATGAAGTACTGGCCGAGAAACGCCGCCATGACTTCAGAAACGTCCTCTTCAATTCCCACTTGCGGGAAGAAGTTCTTGCTACCCAGCACACGCCCGCCACGGACACTGATCAAATGCACACAAGCGCCGCCCGGGTTGACGAATGCCGCAATGACATCGATGTCGCCCGTACCACCTTCCATACTCTGTTGATCCTGCACACGGCGCAGCAATGCGATCTGATCGCGCAACTCGGCGGCGCGCTCGAACTCAAGGTTGATCGCCGCCTCTTCCATTGCCGTGGACAGTTCATTGGTTAGCGCATGACTGCGTCCCTCGAGGAACATTACCGAGTGACGCACATCTTCGGCATAGACCTCAGGTTCCACCAGGCCAACACAGGGCGCCTTGCAGCGTTTGATCTGGTATTGAAGGCACGGACGAGTCCTGTTCTTGTAATAACTGTCCTCACACTGGCGAACGAAGAATGTCTTTTGCAGCAGACTGAGACTTTCGCGTATGGCCCCGGCGCTCGGATATGGGCCAAAGTACTTACCTTTGGCTTTCTTCGCGCCGCGATGGATGCTCAGACGTGGGAACTGGCCGTCAGACAGAAACACGTAGGGATAGGACTTATCGTCGCGCAACAGAATGTTGTACGGCGGACGCCACTCCTTGATCAGCGTCTGCTCAAGCAGGAGCGCCTCGGTCTCATTCGCCGTAATGGTCGTTTCGACCTGCGCTATGCGCCCAACCAGCGCAGCGGTTTTCGGCGCCAGCCCGGTCTTGCGAAAATAACTGGCCAGACGCTTTTTAAGATTCTTGGCCTTGCCGACATAGAGTAGACGCGCATCGCTGTCGAACATGCGATAGACGCCAGGACGCCCGCTGACGGTCGACAGAAAAGCACCAGAATCAAATGTTTCAGTCATGATCAGGCGCTGGCATCGACCATGCCGTGGCGAACCGCTAACAGCGTCAACTCGACATCGCTACTGATCGAAAGCTTTTCGAAAATACGGTAGCGGTAGGTGTTCACGGTTTTCGGTGACAGGCACAACTTGTCGGAAATGATCTGGACCTTCTGACAGCCGACAATCATCAAAGCGATCTGAATTTCCCGCTCGGACAAGGCATCGAACGGCGAATCGTTGGTAGGCTGAAAGGACTTGATCGCCAACTGCTGAGCGATCTGTGGGCTGATATAGCGCTGGCCAGCGAATACCAGGCGAATGGCCTGCACCATCTCCGGCAATCCTGCACCCTTGGTCAGATAGCCCGCGGCGCCAGCCTGCAACAACCTTGTAGGGAAGGGATCTTCCTCACAAACCGTGACGGCAACGACCTTGATATCCGGATGACTGCGCAACAGCTTGCGCGTCGCTTCCAGGCCGCCAATGCCAGGCATTTTGACGTCCATCAGGACAACGTCGGGTTTCAACTCACGGGCCTTGATCAGGGACTCTTCCCCGGACTCGGCCTGGCCGACCACTTGCAAGCCATCAATATCGGCCAGCATACGTGTAATGCCTGTACGAACGAGATCATGGTCATCGACCACTAGCACCCTAATCAAGCAGACACCTCGCGATATGGTCTTATTGGGATGCCGGACACCTTAGCAAAAAGAGCCAGACAGACCTAGCGGAAAGCCGCATTTAAAAAGTTTCAATTCATCTTTCAGAGCTTGCCGGCCGTGGGTTTCAGAGCACAGGCGTTCTCAAATCAAGCTGCATGCGCAAGAAACACTCGTCCTTACCTTGAACCTGTAGTCCTTTTCTCTGATACAAATTTTTAGCCGGATTATTTTCGAACACAGTGAGTCGCAGCGCCGGACGACGCTCCTTGCGGGTTATTTCAATAACCTGATCAATTGTCCAGGAACCGGCCCCCTGCCCCCGAAAGGCTTCAGCCACTTGTAATTCTCGGATATACAAAGCTCGCGCATCGCGGCTAAGGCTGAAAAACCCTATCTTCACATCATCACGCAATATCAGCCAGTTCTCGCGGCCCGACCAGGCTATGTCGAACGCTTCGTCCTGCCACAACAAATCATGCTGAATGTAGTAACGCAGCATGTTTTGACAGGTGAGATTGCGTGAAAATGTCAGATTCTCTGACGTCGCCTGCCGCAACTGGAATGTCATTCAGTCCACCATCACAGGAACGACCCGCCCCTGCCACGCTCCGGCGTCGCGTTGGGCAACCAGCAAAAGGTCACCCGCCCCCGGCGCAGAAACGATCAATGAACCGCTTTCGGACCATATCGCGCTGCGCCCTGCCGACTGGCATCCGCCGGTAAGACCTGCGTGGTTGGCCATCAACACAGCCATCGTGTGTTGCCGCGCATAACCCTGAAGCAGCGCGGTGTCTGCCGTGTATCCTTTTTCGCTGATCAATACGCCTGCTGCGTACAGGTCAACCCCTTGTTCAGCCGCCACTGCCGCATGACTGGCGTGGGAAAAATCGGCGCAGACCGCCAGCGCGACCCTGTGATTGCCGATGTCCAGGATCGGCCCTCCGAGCCCCGAAGCGAAAACAAGCTCCTCGCCCGAATGCAGATGCTGTTTGCTGTACACCCCGAGCGAACCCTCGGCCCCCAGGACCAGAGCACCAATCAACACTCCAGGATGATTTTTCAACCGAACAGGCATGCCGACGACAGTCGTTACCCCGAACTCACGGGCGACATCGCGCAGCGGTTGAAGGACTGCGTCTTGCGGGTCGATGGCCAGTGCGGCGGCTACTTCGCCTTCATAGCCGGTCAGCGACAACTCCGGGAACACCACAAGTTCAACGCCCTGCTCCGCTGCCACCTTTATAAAACGCTTGTGGCGAACGATATTGCCGGCCAGATCACCGGCAACGGATATCGATTGAGCAGCGGCAATGGTCAACGTCGACATGATGCGTCCCTAGTCTTAGGCAAAACAGCGAGTGTGTCACAGCGCTCACAACACTCAAGCGATAGGTAAATTCCTCAGCGCTCGATAGCATTTTCTGATTGCTGTCGCGTATCGGCGTCGAGTAAGCTCGGCGCATTCAACGGAGACAGACCATGTTCAATGCACTTTCACAGCTTCATACCGCCAGCGCCCTGCGCTCGGTTGTGGCTGCGCGCATGAATGACGTTTGCACTCCTGCCAGCTTTTATTTTGGGTATTGGTTTAGCCACTAGCGCGCCTGATACCCAAAAGGCGCCCATAACACGGGTCGCCACCAGAGAATTCTCAACCCCCGGTCGGCCTCCCGACCGGGGGTTTTGTTTTTTCAGGCCCAAACTTTCAGCAACACTCCAGACAATTTGAGGGATCACCCAATGAACTACGCCACTTATTACCGTTACGACAGCTTTACCGCTTGGCGATTTACCAGCCTCCGCTCGGGACAGCCTGCCGCCTCCGATCGGTCACCCACAGGTGGCAAGCACACACACCTAGCCAATACGGCCAATTGTCGAACACCCCAGTAGGGCGGAGTGAGCGGGAAGCACCCGCCATCAGCCCAGGAAGACCGAATATGAACTCCTCCGTTTCTGCTCTGCCACTGTCATCCCTCGATTGCGCCAACGAAACGCTGACGCTGCGTCTGCCCACTTCGTTGCAGCTCAAGCAGCAGTTGCCTCTGAGCAATGCCCTGACATTGCAAGTCGCTGCTCATCGCCAAGCAGTTCGCGCAATTCTCGATGGCGAAGACCCGCGCTTGCTGGTAATCGTCGGTCCTTGCTCGATCCATGACCCTCAGTCCGCCCTCGAATATGCCAGCAAACTGGCTCGACTTGCCGACGAAGTCAGCGATGAAATGTTGCTGGTCATGCGTGCCTATGTCGAAAAACCGCGAACAACTGTTGGCTGGAAAGGCCTCGCTTACGATCCCCACCTTGACGGCAGTGATGACATGGCCGCAGGCCTTACGCTTTCCCGTGAACTGATGCTCGGAATGATTCACCTTGGCCTGCCGGTTGCCACCGAACTGCTGCAACCTATGGCCGCCGGCTACTTCGATGACCTGTTGAGCTGGGTCGCCATCGGCGCCCGTACGACCGAGTCGCAGATACACCGCGAGATGGCCAGCGGATTGAACATGCCGGTCGGCTTCAAAAACGGCACCGACGGCGGCGCGGCCATTGCTGTCGACGCGATGTGCTCCGCAGCCCATTCGCATCGACATTTCGGGGTCGATAGCCAGGGCCATCCTGCGATCATTCAGACGTCCGGCAACCCAGACACTCATCTGGTCCTGCGCGGCGGCCACCAAGGCCCAAACTACGATCAGTTCAGTGTCGAAAAAATCAACGTCGAGTTGGCCCGCCTGAAAATCCCGGGCCGGATCATGGTTGATTGCAGTCATGCCAATAGTGGCAAGGACCCGCTGCGTCAACCAGCAGTGTTCAATGATGTGCTCGAGCAACGCCTGCAAGGCAATCCATCGCTGATCGGCATGATGCTGGAGTCGCACCTGTTCGAAGGTTGCCAACCATTGAAGCCATCACTGCAATACGGCGTATCCATCACGGATGGCTGCCTGGGCTTCAGCGCAACGGAGCAACTTCTGCTCAAGGCGGCGCAACGTCTTGGCGCGCGTACCAGAGACTGATCGCAGTGCCCACCCTCCGGCTCAAAAGAAAACCGGAGGATGGGCCAGGTTCAACCTACGCCTCTACCCGCACCTGTGTCGCCGCAGACACCTGACTGACATCGTCCAACCGCTCTACCGTGTAGGAAACACGTACGGTCGATCCCTGGTGCTCGTGCCAGAAGCGCTGAGGGACGATAAAAATCAGCGGTTTCCCTGCGGTTTCCCGAGTGATGTCGCGATCATCCCTGTGGCTGAAGAAATCACCGTCACACTTGAGGTAGACCAACTCACCCTCCTGCGTCCGGGCATTGCCGATCACCACGGTTACGCCATCAATTGAATCTTCTGCTACCAGCACGCCATCTTCAGCCTCAAGCACATCGGGAGCGGCCAGCTCACTCTGCAAGAACGGGGCGATGAGGACTCTCGCAGACTCGGACTCGCGAACCGCACCATTCGCTTGCTCGACTCGGTAGCGAACCGTCACCTCGCCATCGAGGTGCGCGACGACGTACTCGGCAGGTACCCAGAATGACAGGACTTCTGCGACAGCAAAGGTCTCGACCTTCAGCCGATCGCTGAACGATAACGGCGATGCCTCTCCCGACCACATCAACGACACCTGGTCACCTACGGCCATTTTGCCGTACGGCTGGAGCGTGATGAGTACACCTTTCACCACCCGCGCCGGATCCAGCGTCCCGCCGACTGCACCTTCGATTTGCGGAGCAAGCAACTGCGCACGCGTATCTCCCACAGTCAATTGCAGGGGCGCAGACAATACGGGCTCGGCCAGACCCGCGCTGGCAAGCGTCCAGTAGATATCCAGAGCGCCGCCGTCCAAAGCGGCAACGTGCATGCCTTTGATCACGAAAATGACGTCTTTGCCAACCTGAGCCTCGCTGACATAGCGAACCTTTTCATGCTGGTAAACGAAGCCCTCGATATCCAGGCCCTCCCAGCTCAGCAACAACCGATCGCCACACGCCATATTCGTATAAGGGGCAATACGAACAACCACCTGGCTCAGCGCAGGATCGAGCACATCGCCTTCCAGTGAGTCGAGTGTCGCGGCAGGCAACAACTGTTGGGTTGTAGAAGGACTGACAGGGTGGCGCATTCGGTAGCAAAACTCGATTTCATGCGTGTTCATTCGTGGCTCCACTCCTTGGACAAAACGCTGCCTCATGACGGCGTCGACAACCCACATTGAACGCGATTGGTGGTGCATTCGATATCAGCCCGATACGCCGGAGACATGGCGCAAAGGCTACGAGCGCAGTAGGCAACCAACGCAAAATCGACTCGCTTCAGGCGGAAGACGGCTAGAACTTCCGATTCGGACTTCACATGTATCCGAAAATTCATACAACCCCTAGTCCATATTCAACGGGCAAGTGAAGCCTCTTCGTACTTCTTCAGCGGGACGGGTGTTTTAGAGTGGCAAACAGATTCCACCGAGAACTCCTGCAAGAAGGTAAATGACATGCAACGGAATGCCACAACGCACTACCCGATCTTGCTGGTACATGGTCTGTTCGGATTCGAGCGTATCGGCCAGTTCGAGCTCTTCCACAAGGTCCGAGAGGCACTCGTAACGACTGGCAACCGCGTGTTTGTGCCGCACCTTTCTGCGGCCCATGACAATGAAGTACGCGGTGAGCAGTTATTGTTGCAAATCGATAGAGTCCTCAAAGGCACAGGAGCTGGCAAAGTCAACCTTATCGGCCACAGCCAAGGTGCACTCGCCGCACGTTATGCTGCTGCGCTTGCACCACACAGGGTTGCGTCAGTGACATCGGTCAGCGGTCCGAACCAGGGTTCTGAACTGGCCGACACCCTGCGCAAGGCGCTGGTGCCCGACCGATTGCCGGAAGTTGTGGCGCAAAACGTGGCGACGCTGTTCGCTGATTTCATTTCTCTGCTCAGCGGAGGGGGCACACTGCCGCAGAACGCATTGGCGGCACTCAATGCATTGACAACCGAGGGGGTGGGCGCCTTCAACGACAGGTTTCCTCAAGGTCTTCCTCCCACGTGGGGCGGGCAAGGCGCCGCACAGGTCAATGGTGTGCGCTATTACTCCTGGAGCGGCGTCCTGCCGGCAACACACCTGCCATCATTCGACCCGATTCAAAATGCCTGCCAGGCGCTTTCGCAATATTTCATGACCGAAGGAGATCAGAATGACGGCTTCGTCGGGCGCTTCAGCTCGCATTTAGGCCAAGTGATCCGTTCCGACTATCCGCTGGACCACCTGAGCACTTTGCGCCGCAGTGCCAGCACCGTCGCCAGCCTGCTCGACCCCATTGCGCTTTACGTCGAACATGCCGCTCGCCTGCGCGCAGTGAATCTCTGAACAGGCTGCTGACAAACGAACGGAACTTTGCCGAGAAATCGCCCACTGAATCCGGTAGGCTCCGCATTTTACTGAAATAGATTGGAGAGTTTCCTCATGGCTAAAGCCACTGCCCGCCACATCCTGGTTGCAAGCGAAGACAAGTGCAACGAACTCAAGTCACAGATCGAAGGCGGCGCTGACTTCGCTGAAGTCGCCAAAGCCAACTCCACCTGCCCGTCCAGCCGTCAGGGCGGCGACCTGGGCTCGTTCGGTCCTGGCCAGATGGTCAAGGAATTCGACACCGTGGTTTTCAGCGCGCCGATCAACGTCGTGCAAGGCCCGGTGAAAACCCAGTTCGGTTATCACCTGCTGGAAGTCACCAGCCGTCAGGACTGATCCCTCGTCCGGTTTGCTGTGCAACGGCCCGCCCTTTGGTGGGCCGTTGTGTTTGAGTTACACGATTGGGCTGGCGACTGACGCGCCTCTCGCGTACAAATTGCGCATATCGATCACCCGGCTTTAAGGCTGACAATGCGACTGGCTTTTTCCACATTGATGTTCACTGCCGTGGCTCTGCTGTTGAGCGCCGCTGGTGTGAACGCCGCACCGCAACATGCGTTGACCGTCTACGGCGAACCCGCCAAATACCCGGCCGGCTTCAGCCACTTCGACTACACCAATCCGCAGGCCCCGAAAGGCGGGACAATGCGCCGCTCGGCGGTCGAAATCGGTCACTTCGATCACATGCTGCCGTACATCGACAAAGGCATCGGCGTCACCCAGATCGACGGCATGCTCTATTCCCCTTTGGCCCAGCGTTCGATGGACGAGCCTTACACCGTCTACGGCCTGGTCGCACAACAGATGGAGCGCTCGGAAGACGGTTTGTCCTTGCGGTTCTACATCAACCCCAAAGCGCGTTTCGCCGATGGCAAACCGATTACCGCCGAAGACGTGCGTTACACCTATGATCTATTGATGACCCAGGGCAGCCTGCGTTATCGCACCCAGTTCGCCGATGTCAAAGGCGTTGAAGTGGAAGCACCGCTGACGGTGCGTTTCGATTTCAAAAGCAATGAAAACCGCACCTTGCCGCTGGACATCGCCACCCTGCCGGTATTTCCCGAGCATTGGTGGAAGAGCCGTGATTTCGCCGGCGGTGGCGGCTATGAACCCCCGCTGGGCAGCGGCCCGTATCGTGTCGGCAAGGTCGACTCCGGGCGCAGCATCACCTTTGAACGCAATCCCGACTGGTGGGGCAAGGACCTGCCGGTCAGTCGCGGACTCTATAACTTCGACCATTTCAGCATCGAGTACTTCGGCGACACCGATGTAGCCCGCCAGGTGCTGCGCGGCGGCGCCTATGATTACAACCGTGAGTTCTCTGCCACCGGCTACTCCATCGGTTACGACAGCCCGGCCCTGAGTGACGGGCGCCTGCAAAAGGCCCACCTGGCCACCGAGGCACCGCAGTCGGCGCAGGGCTTCGTGTTTAATCTGCAACAACCGGTGTTTCAGGACCGCCGCGTGCGACAGGCGCTGGCCATGCTCTGGGATTTCGAGTGGAGCAACCGGCAGATGATGCGCAACATGTACATCCGCCAGCAGAGCTACTTTTCCAACTCCGAGCTGGCGGCGCGGCAACTTCCCGATGCGGCAGAGCTGAAAATCCTCGAACCCTTGCGCGGACAGGTTCCCGACGAGGTCTTCACTCAGGTCTTCCAAGCCCCGAAAACCGATGGCAGCGGCCTGATTCGCGACAAGCAGTTGCAGGCCCTCGCACTGCTTGAGCAGGCCGGCTGGAAACCCGATGGCGATCAACTGGTGAACGCCGCCGGAAAGCCGCTGAGTTTCACCTTTCTGGTCAGCCAGAACGGCATGGATCGTTTGCTGTTGCCTTACAAGCGCACGCTGAAACAGATCGGCATCGACCTCAATATTCGTCGCATCGACTCCTCGCAATACGTCAATCGACTCATGAGCCGTGACTACGACATGATCGTCACCGGTTATCCCGTCACGACGTCTCCGGGCGGTGAGCTGCTCAACTACTTCGGATCGATTTCGGCCAATGATCCCGGTGCCAACAACTACATGGTGCTGAAAAATCCGGCGGTCGATACCTTGATCAACGGTTTGATCCGCGCCTCGACCCAGAGCGACATGCTGCATTACGCGCATGCGCTGGATCGGGTGCTGCAATGGAACTTCTACTGGATTCCCAACTATTACCCACCGGGGACTTCCACGGTCTGGTGGAACCGTTTCGGCATACCGGCGGTACAAGCGAGCAACGATGAAGCCATCGAGAGCTGGTGGGAGATCAGCAGCACGCCGCTGACCAACCAACAGATGACTGCCGAAAAAATCGCTCGCGGCAGACCTGGAGGCGCGCACTGATGTGGGCTTACATACTGCGGCGTCTGCTGCTGATCATTCCGACGCTGGTAATCATCCTGCTGGTCAATTTCGTGATCATCCAGGCCGCGCCCGGCGGGCCGGTCGAACAGGCCATCGCTCATTTGCAAGGCATTGGCGGCGCCAGTGTCGGCGGCAGTTCCAGCGAGACCATGAGCAGCACCTCGCGCGCCAGCCGTGGCCTCGATCCGCAACTGATCAAGGACATCGAAAAACAGTACGGTTTCGACAAACCGGCGCACGAACGCTTGTGGCTGATGCTCAAGAACTACGCGCAGCTGGATTTCGGCAAAAGCTTTTTCCGCGGTGCGACGGTCACTGACCTGATCCTCGAAAAAATGCCGGTGACCATCTCCCTCGGGCTCTGGGCGACGCTGATCACTTATCTGGTGTCGATTCCCTTGGGCATCCGCAAAGCCGTACACCACGGCAGCCATTTCGATATCTGGAGCAGCACCGCGATCATCATCGGCTACGCCATGCCGGCGTTTCTGTTTGCGATGTTCCTGATCGTGGTGTTTGCCGGTGGCACATCCCTGAACTGGTTCCCGGTGCGCGGTTTGGTGTCGGACAACTTCGAATCGTTGTCGACGTTGGGCAAGATCGCCGACTACTTCTGGCATTTGGTGCTGCCCGTGACGGCGCTGGTGATCGGCGGATTTGCTACCTTGACCATCCTCACCAAAAACTCGTTCCTCAATGAAATAACTCGCCAGTACGTGGTCACCGCCAGAGCCAAAGGCCTGAGCGAGCGCCGCGTGCTGTACGGGCATGTGTTTCGCAACGCGATGCTGCTGGTGGTATCGGGGATTCCCCAGGCATTCATCAGCGTGTTCTTTGCCGGGTCCCTGCTCATTGAGGTGATCTTCTCGCTCGACGGCCTCGGTCGCATGAGCTACGAAGCGGCCGTGTCGCGGGACTACCCGGTGGTGTTCGGTTCGCTGTTCATCTTCACCCTGTTCGGACTCTTGATAAAACTGATCGGTGACCTTTGCTACACACTGGTCGATCCGCGCATCGACTTCGCCGCGAGGAACGCCTGATGTTCAAGCTCTCGCCCCTGGGCCGTCGTCGTTTCGAACGTTTCAAGAAAAACCGCCGCGGCTGGTGGTCGTTGTGGCTGTTTATCGGCCTGTTTCTGCTAAGCCTCGGAGGCGAACTGATCGCCAACGACAAGCCGTGGGTGGTCAGCTATCAGGGCCAATGGTATTTCCCGGTGCTCAAGCGATACACCGAGCAGGAGTTTGGCGGGCAATTGCCGTTTCAGGCTGATTACCGCAGCGACTATGTGCAGAACCTGATCCGCAAGGACGGTGGCTGGCTGTTGTTCCCGCCGATTCCGTTCAGTGACGACACACCCAACTACGACCTCAATCAACCGGCCCCGAGCCCGCCGTCATCGGTCAATTGGCTGGGCACCGACGATCAGGCGCGGGATGTATTGGCACGGGTGATTTTCGGCGCCCGGGTGTCGATTCTGTTTGCGTTGATGCTGACCTTTGTCAGTGCCTTGATCGGCATCGCCGCCGGCGCCCTGCAAGGTTATTACGGTGGCTGGGTCGACCTGATCGGACAACGCTTGCTGGAAGTCTGGAGCGGCTTGCCGGTGCTCTACCTGCTGATCATTCTCTCGGGGTTCGTCGAACCGAATTTCTGGTGGTTGCTCGGGATCATGGCGCTGTTCTCGTGGCTCGCACTGGTGGACGTGGTGCGCGCCGAGTTCTTGCGCGGCCGCAACCTGGAATACGTAAAAGCCGCGCGGGCGCTGGGTTTGAGCGACCGCAAAGTGATTGTCCGGCACATACTGCCCAACGCCATGAACGCGACGCTGAGCTACCTGCCGTTCATTCTGACCGGGGCGATTTCCACCCTGACAGCGCTGGATTTCCTCGGCTTCGGCATGCCCGCCGGCAGCGCGTCCCTGGGCGAGCTGATCGGTCAGGGCAAACAAAACCTGCAAGCACCGTGGCTCGGGTTGACGGCGTTCTTCACCCTGGCGCTGATTCTTTCCTTGCTGGTGTTCATTGGCGAAGCACTGCGCGATGCCTTTGATCCACGCTCCTGACGCGGTTAATGACATGACGGACAACCTGATCGAAATCCGCGACCTCAACGTCGCCTTCCACGGCCAAAGCGCAGTGCGCAACCTGTGCCTGGACATTCGCCCCGGCGAGTGCCTGGCGCTGGTCGGCGAATCGGGCTCGGGCAAATCGGTGACGGCTCATTCGATCCTGCAACTGCTTCCCGAGGGCGATGCGCAAACCACCGGCAGCATCCGTTATCGCGGCCAGGAGCTGGTCGGCTCGGACCCAAAGGTCTTGCGCGAGTTACGCGGCAACCGTATCGCGATGATCTTTCAGGAGCCGATGACCTCGCTCAACCCGCTGCACACCATTGCAAAGCAGATCGGCGAAACCCTGCTGGTGCACCGTGGAATGGGCGGCAAAGCCGCGCAACAGCGCATCCTCGAACTGCTCGAACTGGTCGGCATCCAAAAACCCGAAGAACGGCTCAAAGCCTATCCGCATCAACTCTCCGGCGGGCAGCGGCAACGGGTGATGATCGCCATGGCCCTCGCGTGCGAACCGGAATTGCTGATTGCCGATGAGCCGACCACTGCACTCGATGTGACCGTGCAGCGCAAGATCCTGCTGCTGCTCAAATCCCTGCAGCAACGCCTTGGCATGTCGTTGCTGCTGATCAGCCACGACCTCAATCTGGTGCGCAGCATCGCCCAACGGGTCTGCGTGATGAAGGCCGGAGAAATCGTCGAACAGGCGCCGTGCGAAACGCTGTTTACTGCGCCGAAGCACCCTTACAGCTGCGTCTTGCTCAATGCCGAACCGGACGGCGAAGCCCTGCCCCGGGACGAGCGCGAGAACGTGCTGGAGGTTGATGATCTGCGGGTCGAGTTTGTCGTCGGTGGCGGGCTGTTTCAGCGCAAGCAGTACCTGCGCGCGGTCGATGGCATCAGCCTGAACATCCAGCGTGGCAAGACCCTGGGCATCGTCGGCGAATCCGGCTCGGGCAAATCCACACTGGGGCAGGCGATCCTGCGTTTGCTCGACTCCGAAGGCAGTATTCGCTTCCAGGGCCAGGCCCTCGACGGTCTGGATCAGAAACAGCTGCGGCCATGGCGCCGACAGATGCAGGTGGTTTTCCAGGATCCTTTCGGCAGCCTCAGCCCACGGATGTCAGTGGCGCAGATCATCAGCGAGGGCCTGGAGGTACATTGCCAGTCCACCGCCGAGGAATGCGACGAGCAAGTCATCCGCGTGCTCGAGGAAGTCGGCCTCGACCCGCAGAGCCGCCACCGCTACCCCCACGAGTTCTCCGGTGGTCAGCGTCAACGCATTGCCATCGCCAGAGCACTGGTGCTGAAACCGGCGCTGATTCTGCTCGACGAGCCGACCTCGGCACTCGATCGCACTGTGCAGAAACAAGTGGTGGCCCTGCTCCGCCAGCTTCAGGAAAAACACGGCCTGACCTACCTGTTCATCAGCCACGACCTGGCAGTGGTGCGCGCCCTCGCCCACGACATGATCGTGATCAAGGATGGCAAAGTGGTCGAACGCGGTGCCAGCCATGAGGTGTTTGATACGCCGCAGCATCCGTACACTAAAGAGCTGTTGGCGGCGGCGCATCCGGGGTAAGCATCCTCTCGCGCCTGCCTTGGGATCGAGTCGCCTCTATCGCGGGCAGGCTCGCGCCTTCAGGGAATGCATTTCAAATGCAGGATTGAGCCTGCTCGCGATGAGGCCGGCATTGGCAACACACCATCAGGATCTGCCGTCATGAACACCACCGAAAGCCTCAAGGACTACCAACGCGTTCGCACGCTGGCGATCCGTTCGTTGTTCGAGATCATTGAGCAATCGAGCGAAGGCACGGTCATTGTTGATCGTGACGCCAATATCGTCTGGATGAACGAGCGTTACGCGCGGCGTTTTGGTCTGCAATCGGCGGAAGGCGCCATCGGCAAGCCCTGCGAAAGCGTGATTCCCGGCAGTCTGTTACGTGACGTCGTACGCACGGGGCGGCCGATTTTGCTGGACATGCAAGACACGCCAAAAGAGCCGCTGGTGGTGATGCGCCTGCCGATTCATGACGACGCCGGCAGCGTGATTGGCGCCATTGGTTTTGCCCTGTTCGATGAGTTGCGCACATTGTCGCCCATGCTCAAACGTTACTTGAGCATGCAGGAAGAACTGGCCTCGACCCGCTCCCTGCTGCGCGCGCGGCAGACCAAATACAATTTCGCTCATTTCATCGGCACCAGCGCGGCCAGCCTGGAAGTCAAACGCCGCGCCCGGCGCAGCGCCAGTGCTGAGTCACCGGTGTTGTTGCTCGGCGAAACCGGCACCGGCAAGGAGTTGCTCGCCCAAGCGATTCACAGCGCGTCGCCACGGGCGCACAAGGCGTTTGTCAGCATCAATAGTGCGGCGATTCCAGAGGCGTTGCTGGAGGCAGAGTTTTTCGGCACGGCGCCCGGCGCCTTCACCGGCGCTGACCGCAAGGGTCGCACCGGCAAATTGCAGATCGCTCAGGGCGGCACGTTGTTTCTCGACGAGATCGGCGACATGCCGCTGCCGCTGCAAAGCAAACTGCTGCGGGTGCTGCAGGAAAAGGAATTCGAACCGGTCGGTTCCAATGAGGTGATTCAGAGTGACGTGCGGGTGATCGCCGCCACCTCCACGGATTTGCAAGCGGCGATCAAGCGTGGCGAGTTCCGCGCCGACTTGTACTACCGCCTCAATGTGCTGCCGATCCAGGTGCCGCCATTGCGTGAACGTCTTGATGATCTGCCGGCGCTCAGCGAAGCCATTCTGGAAGAGCTGCGCAGTCAGCATGAATTGCACCGCGATGCGCTGGAACTGCTCGGACAGCACGCGTGGCCGGGGAACATCCGCGAGCTGCGCAACGTGCTGGAGCGAGCGGCGTTGCTCAGTGATGACTTGATGCTCAGTGAACAGGACATTGCTGCGGCCATCGGTACGTTTACGCCGGTTGAGCGTGCGTCGACGCCGATGCTTGAGCCGCTGACTAACGAGACATTTGCGCAGGCGCGCGAGCGTTTTGACCGACAACTGATTCAGTCCACCCTCGTGCAATGCGCGGGCAAGGTACCGGAGGCTGCGGCTCGACTGGGACTGGGGCGCTCGACGCTGTACAAGAAAATGCTGACGTTGGGGATTGCAGAGTCTCAATAACGAGACTTTATCTCCATATATAGATAGACACACAGGAGTGCTTCGCACTCATCGCGAGCAGGCTCACTCCTACAGTTTGACGGGTGTACACCTCACCCTTGTAGGAGTGAGCCTGCTCGCGATGATGCCAAATCGATCAACGCAATCTCAAAACAGAGATGAATAACGCGTTCGCGACTCAAGAACCCACATAAACTTCTTATATTTCAATCACTTACATATTTGGCACAGATCTGGCTTTACCCGCTCCCAGACCCGTTTCAACCACAAAAATAACAATCCCTGGAGAACACACCATGAGTGTGATCATTGCTTTGGCAGCCCTCGCGCTGCTGATGCTCGCCGCCTACCGCGGCTACAGCGTTATCCTTTTCGCCCCGATCGCCGCCCTCGGCGCTGTCCTGCTCACTGACCCTTCTGCCGTCGCCCCTGCGTTCACCGGGGTGTTCATGGAGAAAATGGTCGGTTTCATCAAACTGTATTTTCCGGTGTTCCTGCTCGGCGCTGTGTTCGGCAAGTTGATCGAGCTGTCGGGTTTCTCGCGTTCGATTGTCGCTGCTGCCATTCGCCTGCTTGGCACCCGCCAGGCGATGCTGGTGATCGTGCTGGTCTGCGCCCTGCTCACTTACGGCGGCGTGTCACTGTTTGTTGTGGTGTTTGCGGTGTATCCGTTTGCGGCGGAGATGTTCCGTCAGAGCAATATTCCCAAGCGCCTGATCCCCGCGACCATCGCCCTCGGCGCGTTTTCGTTCACCATGGACGCCCTGCCCGGCACGCCGCAAATCCAGAACATCATCCCCAGTACCTTCTTCAACACCACCGCATGGGCGGCGCCGTGGCTGGGTGTGATCGGCACGATTTTCGTGTTCTGCGCCGGCATGCTGTTCCTTCAGCGTCAGCGCAACAAGGCGCAACGGGCCGGCGAAGGGTATGGCACCGAACTGCGCAACGAGCCGGAAACCGCTGAAGACCTCAAGCTGCCAAACCCATGGATCGCCCTGTCGCCGTTGCTGGCGGTGGGCATCATGAATCTGCTGTTCACTCAATGGATTCCGCAGTGGTATGGCAAAACCCACAGCCTCGCGCTGCCCGGCATGGCGACACCGGTCACCACCGAAATCGCCAAATTGACCGCAATCTGGGCCGTTCAAGCGGCGTTGCTGATCGGCATTCTGATGGTGTTGGCGTTCGGCTTTAAAGCGATCCGCAGCAAACTCGCAGAAGGCAGTAAAAGCGCCGTCAGCGGCGCGCTGTTGGCGGCGATGAATACAGCCTCGGAATACGGTTTCGGCGCGGTGATCGCTTCGCTGCCGGGCTTTCTGGTGCTGGCCGACTGGCTTAAACAGATCCCCAATCCGTTGGTCAACGAAGCAATCACCGTGACCTTGCTGGCCGGTATCACCGGTTCGGCTTCGGGCGGCATGAGCATTGCGCTGGCGGCGATGTCCGAGCAGTTCATCAGCGCCGCGCACGCCGCCAACATTCCGCTGGAAGTCCTCCACCGCGTGGCCGCGATGGCCAGTGGCGGCATGGACACCCTGCCGCACAACGGCGCCGTTATCACCCTGCTGGCGGTCACTGGCCTGACGCACCGCGAAGCCTATAAAGACATTTTCTGTATTACGCTGATCAAGACCCTGGCGGTTTTCGTAGTGATCGGCACTTTTTACGCCACTGGCATTGTGTGAGGTATTGATGACGACTCTTTCAGGCAAGACTGCACTGGTTACCGGTTCCACCAGCGGCATCGGCCTCGGCATTGCGCTGAGTCTGGCCAAGGCTGGCGCCAATCTGATTCTCAACGGTTTCGGCGATGCCTCCAAAGTCATCGCCGACGTCAGCCAGTTTGGCGGCAAGGTCGGCCATCACCCGGCCGACGTCAGCGACCCGGCCCAAATCGCCGACATGATCGCCTACGCCGAGCGCGAATTCGGTGGCGTCGACATTCTGGTCAACAACGCCGGCATTCAACATGTCGCCGCCGTGGAGGAATTCCCCGTCGAGCGTTGGGATTCGATCATCGCCATCAACCTCTCCTCGGTATTTCACGGCACTCGTCTGAGCCTTCCGGGCATGCGCAGCAAGGGCTGGGGGCGGATCATCAACATCGCCTCGGTGCATGGGCAGGTCGGTTCGACGGGCAAGGCTGCCTACGTGGCGGCCAAGCACGGGGTGATCGGTTTGACCAAAGTGGTCGGCCTGGAAACCGCGACCAGCAATGTGACCTGCAACGCGATCTGTCCGGGTTGGGTGTTGACGCCGCTGGTGCAGAAACAGATCGATGATCGCGCGGCCAATGGCGTCGATCAGCAGCAGGCGCAACATGATTTGCTGGCAGAAAAACAGCCGTCGCTGGAATTCGTCACGCCGCAGCACTTGGGCGAACTGGTGTTGTTCCTGTGCAGCGAGGCTGGCAGCCAGGTGCGGGGCGCGGCGTGGAATATCGATGGTGGGTGGTTGGCGCAGTAGTCCACCGGCAGTCCGCGTCATCGTTCATCGCGGGCAAGCCACGCGATTGGATCTGAAGATAAAACAAGAGGCAAACAATGTCCGACATCCTTTGGCAACCCGAGGCCAACCGTATCGCCCAGTCGCGCCTGGATACTTTCCGGCGCGCCATCAACGAGCGCCACGGGCTCGACCTGGCCAGTTACGACGAACTCCACACCTGGAGCGTCGAACAGCGTGAAGCCTTCTGGCAGGCGATCGTCGATCAATTCGACATCCGCTTTCACAGCCAACCCGACGCGGTGCTGCGCGAGGGCTTACAAATGCCCAGCGCCGAATGGTTTTCCGGCGCTACCCTGAATTTTGCCGAACACCTGCTGCGCCGCCGCGACGATGCCGTGGCGGTGGTCGCCGTCGCGGAAAACGGCCAGCGCGAGCAACTGACCTGGGCCGAACTGGCGCAACACGTCGCCGGCTTCCAGAACAGTTTGCAAGCAGCCGGCGTCGGCCTCGGCGATCGGGTGGCAGCGTGCATGCCCAACACTTGGCAAACGTTGGTGGCGATGCTCGCGACCACCAGCCTCGGCGCTATCTGGTCCTGTTCGTCGCCAGACTTTGGCACCCATGGCGTGATTGACCGTTTCGGCCAGATCGAGCCGAAGGTGTTGATCACCTGCGCCGGCTATCGCTATGCCGGCAAAGAGATTGACCAGACCGGCAAACTCAACGAAATCCTCCAACAACTGCCCTCTCTGCGGCAGTTGATCATCGTCCCCTACGCCCGTGCACAAGCGCGCAGCGAGGATTACCGAACCAGCGCCAACGTCACGCTATGGAACGACTTTTATCAGCCCGGCGACGAGCCGCGGTTCATCCCGGTACCGTTTGATCACCCGCTCTACGTGCTGTATTCCAGCGGCACCACCGGTGTGCCGAAATGCATCGTTCACAGCACCGGCGGCGTGTTGTTGCAGCATGTGAAAGAACACGGCTTGCACGTCGATCTGGGCCCCGGCGACCGCTTGTTTTATTACACGACGTGCGGCTGGATGATGTGGAACTGGCTGGTTTCGGCGCTGGCGGTGGGCAGCGCGGTGGTGTTTTACGACGGCTCACCGTTTCATCCTTGCAATCGGCGCCTGCTGGAGTTGATCGACGATGAGCGCATCAGCGTGTTCGGCACCAGTCCCAAGTTTCTCGCGACACTTGAAAGCAGTGGCGTCATACCGCGCGCGGAGCACGACCTGAGCAGCCTCAAGACGTTGCTCTGCACCGGCTCGGCGCTGTCGCCGCAGAGTTACGATTTTGTCTACCGCGACTTCAAGGCAGACGTCTGCCTCAGCTCGATGTCTGGTGGTACCGACATCGTGTCCTGCTTCGTCAACGGTAATCCGCTGTTGCCGGTACGGCGCGGTGAAATCATGGGCAAGAGCCTGGGCATGGCGGTTGAAGTGTGGAATGACGACGGGCGGCCGGTGATCGGCGAAAAAGGTGAGTTGGTGTGTACCCGGCACTTCCCGGCGATGCCGATTGGCCTGTGGAACGACGCGGACGGCGCAAAGTTGCGCCAATCCTATTTCAGTCTGTTTCCCGGTGTCTGGGCGCAAGGCGATTACGCCGAACAACTGGCCCACGGCGGGATGCTCATTCACGGCCGCTCCGATGCCGTGCTCAACCCCGGCGGCGTGCGCATCGGTACGGCGGAGATCTATCGCCAGGTTGAAAAAGTCCCGCAAGTGCTGGACAGCGTGGCCATCGGGCAGCAATGGCAGGATGACGTCCGCGTGGTTTTGTTTGTCCGCCTCGAAGACGATGTCGAACTGGATGAAGCGCTGCAACAGCAGATTCGACAGGTCATTCGGGACAACACCACGCCACGGCATGTGCCGGCGCGGATCGTTGCGGTGAATGACATCCCGCGGACCATCAGCGGCAAGGTTGTCGAACTGGCAGTGCGCAATGTCGTGCATGGCGAGCGAGTAAAAAACACCGATGCACTGGCCAATCCTGAAGCGCTGGAGCAGTTTCGGGATCGGCTGGAGCTGAGCAACTGATCCTGGCGGAGGCGGTGAATCTGACCAGAAGCACTGGCGACAGCGCTGCTCGTCAGAAGAGTTTGTTCAACGTGATGAGTACCGGTTCGACAATCGCTTTTCCGTTGCTGGCAGCGAGTGCGGCATTGATTGTCGTCATGTTCTGGTCGTACGTGACTTTGTCTGTACTCAGCTGACTGAGCAAAGAAGTGGCCACTGCGAGGGAGTCGGCGTTTTCAAAAGCCTTGGACGACTCATGACAGGCCGTGCTCGCCTCTGTCACCGGCAGGCGACCGGACGCAAGATTCAGCAATACAGCCACATCCAGTTGCTGCCCGTTGTCGCTTTTAAGTTGTGTGTCGCTGGCGTAGCCGACATCGGCGGTTTGCGCGCTGGCATGAAACAGCTCATGGATCAGGTCGTCTGCCACCACGTCATGGTTGAAACCCAGACTGACAAAATGTTTATTCAGGTTTTTTGTGTAGATTTCAACAAATGCTATTCCAGACGCGTCGCTGGAACTCGCCTTCTTCCAGCGCTTGTAACTGTCGACATCGAAGGATGCAAGCACGGCAGTATCCTTGAGTGCATCGAGAGCGATATTACTCAGTGAAAAACCGGCAAAGTCGAAGCGAACCAGACGCAGATATTTCACCAGACGATCATTGGCAACCGCCGATGTGTCGCCGAATAATGTCTTCATCACCAGATCACGATCGCGCTTGAAGTCATGTCTGGTGAATGTATCGATGGCGTTATCGATTTTCGCTCGAGCCCGAGGCAGACTTTTTTCGATGAAGTTACGCGTATAACCGACCGGCAATGTCTTGGGTGAGTACGACAACTGCAAGGGCGCTTGATAAGCAAATCCGTCCAGTGGTTTACCCCACAGATTGCCGCGACGGTTCAACGCATACCATTTGTTGTTATCACGTGCGGCCAAAACGGCAGTCGCCTGGCCGACAGTAGCACGCGGTTTCCAGTTACCCAGCCCCATATGCGCGTTATTGGTGACGTCGGTCAACGCATAGGATTGACGGCGGCCGCTGAGCCTATGCAACTGCGTGTTGGCCTTGGCAATGATCTCATGGGTATTCTTGTTGAATCTCAGCAGGCCCTTGTGCACCAGTTTCCCACCTGCTTGCAGACCCGAGGGCACACCATCAAGCGGGTTGAAAAGGGAAATGGCTGAGGTGAACGCCAACTTGGTGAATTGCGCGGCTTTCGACGTCCTGGAGATAGCCTTGGCCGAAATGCTCAACGCTTTGGTGCTGGCACCCACTACGGTTCCAACCAGACCGATACCATCCATTAAACAGCCATAAACCCCGTCTACAACCTTGTCATGCTCACCGGATGCAATGTCCTCGATGCATCTCTTGAACGGCACGACCAAGTCGATGAAGTACGTCAGCAATCGATCCCCCTCCAATATGGAGAGTTCCAAGTCCGTTGGTATGCGAACCAACTCACTGAGTTCTTGTGCATTGAAGAACGGTCGATGTCTGAAAACGAATCCGGCGAGGTCCTCGACATTCGGATCGTTGAAGGTTTGATAAAAACCGTGCTTTGGAGCATAAGATTGTCGCGGTTTTGGCTGCGTTCCCAGTTTATCGAGGATTGCCATGCTGGAGGTAATCGAAGTATTTTCAGCCGTCGCATGGGTATAGCGCTTCACATCGAGTGGCAGGCTTTGCGTAGCAGTGACCTCCTGTTGATCTTTCACATCGCCGTGGAAAAACAACCTTTCGGAATCTTGCAACTTCCGCTCTCGAGTGATGAAAGCACCCAAGGCGTCGTTTTTCCGAATTTCTCCGCGCGAAGTGAATAGTTCATAGCAGAGGAGCGTGTTTTCGCGCATCGCACACATGACAACGCCAAAACGTCCCGTTGCAGCATCTCTGCTCTGTTGTGTTTCTCTTGGGAAATCATACGTAAATGGGCCTCCGGCACGATACGTACGGGTATAAACAGCGGATTCACGCACCGTGAAAAAGTGTACGTTTGTATTTAAAAAGACTTGCAGATCAGCCTCCGGCATCTGCGCTATGGCAAGTTTGACGGTGGACAACATGGCATTGTTCAGATCATCAAGATGTAGCTCCAACTGACGATCCAGTTCTTCGTCACAGGATTTAAGTTGCAGCAGTTTCGGGTAGCGCGTGTAGAGGCTGACACCAGACGGGTTGTAATTGATCGCCGGCCGGGGCACCCCGTTTGTTACCAGGCGTACTGTGCGCCTGTCCCACTTAGCCGTGACCAAATCGCCCGATTGATGCAGATCGACCATGGACATGACCTGCTGCCCTCCCTTCTCGGAGAGTGCCTTTTCGTCCAGCGTATCGCAGCCCGGTGCTGCTACTTTAAGTGCCTTACGGGCAATGTTCGCCCTGCTGGGTAACGGCGTGGAAAAAGTTCGAGCAATGTGTGCAAACATCTCAGCGTGCTTTTCGAATTCATCAAGCGCACGTCGTGTGCTGGCCTCCTCAGCCTGAGCAAGTTCAGTGCTTGTGACAATCTGGTTGAGCAGCGCCCAATCGACGATCGGGTCGATCATCGCCAGATCTTTTAGATGCTTCTGCGCTTCACTGACCGGCTCCAGTTCGGCATAAGTCATGATCTGCGCATAGTTCAGCACTCGAGATGAGCCAGCCTTCACCGCCTCTACGAGCACGACGCCCCGACAAAAATTGACCCATGCAATTGAGCCCATGGTCACAGATGTGGGAATTTCCGGTACCAGGAACTCCGGTGCCGTCCGTGACAGTAGTAAATGCGCTACCAAGGGGGTCAACTGAGGATCTACCCAGTGTTTGGCGCGCAGATGCGCTGTCAGTTCTTCAAGAACAACTGAAGGGTGCCTGTCAACGTGGGTTGACGCATTCAGATCAAAGCCCTCAACCATCTTACGCTGACGGATGTGACCAATTGACGGATCCAGATTGAGTAACATGGCTGTCATCAATAACTGCGCGAGAGTGTTTTCAGACGCAACCTGCCCCTCTTTTATACCGAACCAGCCCAGTTCATCCAGGTATTTCCTGGCGAGAATCTGAGGAACAGGCTCGTTCACAAATGCGGACACTATCCGGGCAGCACTTTCATGCGATACAGCGGGCTGTCCTGTGACGTTGTGCAAAGCAACCAGCAGTTTTCTTGCTGGCATAAGTTTTGTAGTCGCTTTACGAATTTCCGAAAACTGCTCTTCCCCTAATCCAACCAACGTAGGGTCATCCGTCTGAAAATGGTCCCAGTAATTTCCGGGCTCACTCACTTGAGGATCAAAGTTGAACAAGGCCAGCAGATTCCTGACGTCGGCCTTGTTTTTCGGCAGATTTATCTCATGGAAGGTAAACCACTGATCGAGTGTAATATCCAGATCAGGCCATACATATCCACCCGTTGCCCTGGCTATGTCAGCAATCATGTCTAGTGCAGAGTGTAGTTCTTCATAAACATAAAGAGAGCTGATAGAAACCAGGTCTACCCAACCGTCAACGGCACGGGCTTCAAATGCCCCATCAGATGTGACGCGTATCAGACCGTTATGGTTGTACGCTCCTGCGCGAAAAACTCCTTTTTTATAGCGCCATGTTCGAGCATCTGTTTAAACAAAAGCCTGCCGGGATTATAAATTTCGTGAAGTGACGACCCCTCCTGCAACTCCACCTCATGCGCGTACCAATCGATCACCTGATCGTCAGAGTATTCAGTTAATGCATTTTCCAGTTCTGCCAGAACCTTAAGGCGCTCGACGGCATCTGCGTCAGACCTGCGCTGCCATTCGGCAAGAATAATCGGTGACGACCGGAAGGCTTTATTTCTCGTCGCAAAACTCATCGCAGAACCTCATCAAGTTAATTTTGCTGAACACTTCAGCTCGATGACGTTCTACTTTCCCTGATTAAACACGTCTATTTAAAAAATATTAAACAGTATTGCCACCGCCATAACTACAACCAACTAAAACACTCAATCAATCCATCAAACCCCACTCTCCAACTGAGGAATCCTGGGGACCCTTACTATCTCCAACCAACTTCAAGCGCAACTTCAGATTATTCACCGAATCGGCATTTTTCAACGCTTCATCTTCAGTAATTACACCCTCCATCACCAATGCGAACAAGGCTGCATCAAATGTCTGCATTCCCAGCAGCGTGGATTTTTCCATTATCGGTTTAAGCTCGTCGAACTCAGACCGTCGTATCAGATCGACGACGGTCGGCGTACCCAACAATACCTCCACGGCAGCCCTTCGTTTGCCATCAACCGTCTGCACAAGTCTCTGCGAGATACATGCTTTCAAGTTGTTGCCCAGCGCATGCAGCAACGGCGGCCGGCGCTCTTCGGGAAACATATTGATAATGCGATCGAGCGCCTGATGGGCGTTGTTGGCATGCAGGGTCGACAGCACGAGGTGCCCGGTTTCGGCGAACGCCAGGGCGTGCTCCATGGTTTCGCGGTCGCGGATCTCGCCGATCAGCACCACGTCCGGCGCCTGACGCAGGGTGTTCTTCAATGCGGCGTGGAAGCTTCGGGTGTCGACGCCGACTTCACGCTGGTTGATGATCGAGCGCTGGTGCCGATGGATGTACTCGACCGGGTCTTCAATGGTGATGATATGGCCGCTGCTGTGGCGATTGCGATGGTCGATCAGCGCCGCCAGCGAGGTAGACTTGCCGGAATCGGTGGCACCGACGAACAGAATCAGGCCCTGCTTGAGCATCACGCTTTCGAGCAGCACCGGCGGCAGCCTGAGGTCATCGAAACGCGGGATATCGAGCTTGACGTTGCGGATCACGATCGATACATCGTTGCGTTGTTTGAAGATGTTCACCCGGAAGCGCCCGATACCGGTACGCGAGATCGCCAGGTTCATTTCCAGATCCCGGTCGAACTCCTTGTGCTGCTCGGCGTCCATCAGAAACGCGGCGATGGCCGCCACCTCACCGGGCTTGAACGCCCGCTCGCTCAACGGCGTCAGCACGCCGTCGAAACGGGCGCTGGGTGGCGCCCCCGTCGATAGAAACAGATCCGAGCCGTGCTGACTGGCCAGACGAATTAACAGCGCGTCGATTTCCATGGCAAAAAGCACCTGCAAGGCATTCAATTGGCAAACATGGCTCACTGTCGTGACACAACGAGCTTTTAAGCGTCTATCGTCCTGCAAGCATAGTAGACGCCGCCCCACCGACTTACGCCCAGGATACAAGTGATGAACGCTGCACCCACCAACGACGATGCCACGGCACTGATTGCCCGCACAGACTGGAGCAACAGCCCGCTCGGTGAGGCCGGTACCTGGCCGCAGAGCCTGCGTACGGCGGTGGACATCGTGCTTCACTCGCCGATGCCAATGCTGCTGTTGTGGGGGCCGCACCTGACGCAGATCTATAACAATGGCTTTGCGATGCTCGCCGGCAGCAAGCATCCGCACGCTTTCGGACAGCCGGCGCACCTGATATGGCCAGAACTTCGCGACTTCACTGACCCGATTTACAGCGCCGTCCTACAAGGCCAAGTGCGCACCTACAGCGAACGGCGCTTTACCCTGCAACGTGATGGGAAAGAATCCGACTTCTGGCTGGACCTGACCTACAGCCCGATCCGCGACGAAACCGCGCAAGTGGCTGGCATTCTGGTCACGGCCATCGAAACCAACGAACGGCGACGCATCGCGCTGGAGCTGCAACAACGCTCCGATGAAAGCCTCAGGGTTCAGCGCGAAACCGAAGAGCGCCTGCAATTGGCACTGGCGGCCACCGACGCCGTCGGCACCTGGGATTGGGACATCGGCGAAGACCGTTTCATCGCTGACGCGCATTTTGCCCAGTTGCATGGCATCGATCCGGCGCAGGCTGGCCAGTTGCCGATCAGCGATTATTTACAGGCTGTGCATCCTGAAGACCGAGCGCTGATCGCACGCAGCATCAAGCACTGCATCACCCATGGCACGGAATACGCCGAGGAATATCGCCTGCTGCAAACCGATGGCGAGATACGCTGGGTGTTTGCCCGCGGGCGTTGTTACAAGGACCACCATGGCCGGCCGGTACGCTTTCTCGGCGCGGCACTCGACCTGACCGAGCGCAAACATACTGAACAGGCATTGCGCCAAAGCCAGACGGAATTGCAGCTGATCATCAACGCCATGCCGATCCTCATCAGTTACGTCGACCATGAGGAGCGTTTCCGTCTGAACAACGCGGCATACCTGGAGTGGTATGGGCTGACGCCGCAGGAACTCTATGGCCGCACGATTCGCGAAGTGATCGGTGAAGAGGCCTACTTTCTGCGCTCGCCGTTTATCGAAGAGGCACTGGCCGGTCGCCCCTGCTCGTTCAGCCTGTCCACACCACACCGCGATGGCAGCAACCGCCACGCACTGATGAATTACCTGCCGCGCCACGGCGCCGACGGTGCGGTCAATGGTTTCTACATTTTTGTGATCGATGAAAGCGAACGCAGAAAAACCGAAGAAGCGCTGCGCAATCTCAATGAAACCCTTGAGGAACGCGTCACCGCGCGCACCGAGCAATTGGCGCAGGCCAATCAGCGCCTGCAGAACGAGATGTTCGAACGCGAGCGCGCCGAAGACGCCCTGCGCCATGCGCAGAAAATGGAGGCGGTCGGCCAGCTCACCGGCGGCATCGCCCATGACTTCAACAACATGCTCACCGGGATCATCGGCAGTCTTGACCTGATGCAGCGCTACATCGCCAACGGTCGCGCCAGCGAAATCGGTCGCTTTACTGAAGCAGCCGTGGCCTCGGCCAATCGCGCGGCAGCGCTGACCCATCGTCTGCTGGCGTTTTCCCGACGTCAGTCGCTGGACCGCAAACAGCTCAACGTCAACGAACTCATTCATTCGCTGGAAGACCTGATCCGCCGCACCAAAGGCGATCCGATCGACCTCAGACTGCGCCTGGCCGATGACCTGTGGCCGGTCAGCACCGACGTCAGTCAACTGGAAAACGCTCTGCTCAATCTGGTGATCAACGCCCGCGACGCCATGCCTGAGGGTGGCGAGTTACTGATCGAAACCGCCAACGTCTACCTCGACGGCAGTGACATCACGACGCTGGAACCGGTCAAGGCCGGCGATTACCTGATGCTCGCGGTCAGCGACAACGGCACGGGCATGACGCCGTCCGTCAAGGCCAAGGCGTTCGATCCATTTTTCACCACCAAACCCATCGGCCAGGGCACCGGCCTGGGTCTGTCGATGATCTATGGATTTGCCCAGCAATCGGGTGGCCATGTAAGCCTCGACAGTCTGCCGGGGCAAGGCACCAGCGTGCGCCTGTACTTGCCACGTTTGTATGGCATCGAAGCTGAACGCCCGACTGTTGTAGCCATTGAGCAGACGTCGTCGACTGCAACGGGTGAAACCGTGTTGGTGGTCGAGGACGATCCGGCGGTGCGCATGCTGGTGCTCGACCTGCTCAAGGAGCTGGGCTATCAGGGTCACGAAGCTGAAGACGCCAAGACCGCCCTGCCGTTACTGGAATCCGGGCTACGGGTCGACCTGCTGGTAACGGATGTTGGCTTGCCGGGCATGAATGGCCGGCAACTGGCGGAAATCGCCCGCCAGCATCGCCCGGGTCTGAAGGTGTTGTTCATGACCGGTTACGCGCAGAAAGCCGCTGAGCGCCAGGGTTTTCTCGAGGATGGCATGGACATGGTCGCGAAACCGTTTTCGATTGAACTGCTGGCCAGCAAGATCCGTACGATGATCAGCCAAAACCCGTGACTTGAGGCATAATCGCGCGCCCCGCCGTCACCCCGTTATCAGGTACCGCAAGATGAAAGCCCAAGCCCGCCACATTCTGGTGAAAACCGCCGAAGAGGCCGAACAACTCAAACAGCGCATCGCCAAGGGTGAAGCCTTTGATGTGTTGGCCAAGAAATTTTCAACCTGCCCGTCCGGCAAGCGCGGCGGTGATCTGGGTGAAGTGCGGCCGGGGCAAATGGTCGGAGCGATTGATGCGGTGATCTTCAAGAAACCACTGCGCACGGTGCATGGGCCGATCAAGAGCAAGTTTGGTTATCACCTGGTGCAGGTGTTTTACCGGGATTGACTTGACTCACTTCCCTGTAGGAGCTGCCGAAGGCTGCGATCTTTTGATCTTGCTGTTTAAAAGATCAAAAGATCGCAGCCTTCGGCAACTCCTACAGGGGTTGTGGTTCAAGGGTGGGGAATCAGAGCGCCGGGAACCTGAATCACCTGGCTGGCCAAAAGATGCCCCGCCTCGGCCGCTTCACCGGGACTCGCGCCCAGCAAGCGACTCGCCAGATACGCCGCGCTAAACGAATCCCCCGCCGCCGTGGTATCCACTACCTTCTCGACTCTCTGCGCCGGCACTTCAAAAGCCTCGCCATCACAACGAATCAAGCACGCCTCGGCGCCCCGTTTCAATACCACTTCCGGCGTGCCGATTTGCGCATACGCGGCGAACACCGCCTCGCAATCGGAAAACTGAAACAGCGCCTGCTCGTCATCCACCGTCAGCAATGCCAGATCAACGTGCGGCAAGACGCTGCGATAGGCCGCCCGCGCCTCCTCCAGCGATGCCCACAGGCGCGGCCGATAGTTGTTGTCGAAGACGATGCGCGCATTGCGCTTGCGCGCTTCGATCAAGGTCTGGATCAGCTTTTCCCGACCTGTGACGCCCAGCACCGCAAGGGTGATGCCGCTGAAATACAGCACGTCGTAATCCGGCAATGCCGCCAGAATCGGTTCGGCCGCCGGGGTGGTGAAACAATCACGCACCGCGGCTTCGTTGCGCCAATAGAGAAAGCGCCGTTCGCCAGCGGCATCGGTCTGAATGCAGTACAGGCCCGGCAAGCGCCCGGGCAGGCGTTGCACTTGTTGCAGGCCAATGCCTTCGGCAGCCCAGTTTGCGCACATGGCGTCGCTGAAACTGTCGTCGCCCAACGCGGTGACGTAGTCGACTTGCGCTCTGTCGCCCAAGGCGCGGGACAGGTACACGGCGGTATTGAGGGTATCGCCGCCGAAGCTTTGTTGCAGGCTGCCGTCGGCGCGTTGCTGGAGTTCGATCATGCATTCGCCGATCAGGGCGATGCGCGGGGTGTTGGGGCCCAATGGGCTCAGGCTGGTCATCTTGTGGTGTCTCTGCTGATTCGATGGTGTCTGGTCTGGCCTCATCGCTGGCAAGCCAGCTCCCACGTTTTTTTGGTGTACACAACATTTGTGAACGCCCGAAGAACCTGTGGGAGCTGGCTTGCCAGCGATGGCCATTACACGATTTCGAGACTTAGAAACAGGTTTCCATGCTTTCGATCACCGACAACTGCTCGTCCACCAGCAATCCCACACGCCACTTGTCGAACGTCAGGCACGGGTGCGAAGTCCCGAAGGAAATGATGTCGCCTACGCGCAACTCAATCCCCGGCGCCACGGTCATGAACGCGTGCTGGTCCATCACCGCCGTGACCTTGCATGCGCCGACATCCTCGCCGACTGCCGGCACGGCTCCAGCCTTGTAACGCAGCAACGGCACCGGCAACCCGGCGTCGTACGCCACGTCGCGCTTGCCGAGGGCGATCACGGCAAACCCCGGTTCCGGCAGCGACTGCACGTGCGCCCAGACTTCCAGCGCCGGGCGCAAACCTTCGTGCAGATCGCTGCGGCGATCGAGCACGCAGCATTGCGCGTCTTTGTAGATGCCATGGTCGTGCGCCACATAGCTGCCGGGACGCAGCACGCTGAGGAAACGTCCGCCGGCATTCTGTGCCTCGAACGATTCGGCGATCAGGTCGTACCAGGCCGAGCCCGAGGCGGTGATGATCGGTTTGGCGATGGCAAACGCGCCGCTGTCCTGCAGTTGCACCGCCAGGCGCACCAGCGACGCGGCGAATTCACGAATGCCGCTGACGGCGTGATCGCCGTGAATCACACCCTCGTAACCTTCAATGCCAGTCAGGGCCAGCGCCGGTTGCGCGTTGATCGCTTTGGCCAGCGCAATGACCTCCTGCTCACTGCGGCAACCGCAACGGCCGCCGACCACGCCGTATTCGATCATCACATTGAGTTTTACCCCGCGCGAAGCGAAGTAGGCCCCGAGATCGGCGACATTGTCCGGGTGATCGACCATGCAATAAAAGTCGAACGACGGGTCGGCCAGCAGATCGGCGATCAACGCCATGTTCGGCGTGCCGACCAACTGGTTGGCCATCAGTACCCGACGTACGCCGTGCGCATAGGCCGCGCGCGTCTGCGTGGCGCTGGCAAGGGTGATGCCCCACGCGCCGGCGTCGAGCTGACGCTTGAACAGGGCTGGCGTCATGCTGGTTTTGCCATGGGGCGCGAGTTCCGCGCCGCTGTCGCTGACAAATGTCTGCATCCAGCGAATGTTGTGCTCCAGCGCCTCGCGATGCAGCACCAGCGCCGGCAGGCTGACGTCACGCACCAGTTGCGCGCCGATGGCTGCATTGCCCTTTTCCACAGCAGTATTGATGGCAGTCGTCATGCTCGAATTCCTCACAGTCGCGGCCGCAGGCAGCCGCTTTTATTCGTTGATTCGCCGGGCGAGGCTGTTGGCACTCTCGATCAGTACCCGGCGATAGTCGTGATAATTGTTCTTCGCATCAGCCCGTGGGGCGACGATGCACAAAGTGCAAATGGCCACGCCGTTGCGGTCTTTGACCGGGGCGGCGAAGCAATGGGTGAAGGTGTCGGCGACACTGTCGAAGGAGAAGAACCCATCGATCCCGGCCTGACGGATTTCACCGAGAAACGTCTCCAGCGGCAGGCGTTCACCACCGGGCAAAATGAAGTCGTCGGTGTCGATCAGATCGACAATCTGCTGATCGCTCAAATGCGCGAGCAACAGCCGACCGGAAGCCGTCCACGGGATCGGTGCGTTCTCGCCGATATCGGAAGAAATACGGAAATGCCGTTCGCCCTCCTTCATCAACGCCACGGTGTATTTGCGCCCGTTGAGCAAGCACATCTGCGCAGTCTCGCGGGTCTGGCTGACGATCTCCTGCAAGGCGTGATCGGCCTCGCGACTGAGGTCGAAATGGCGCAGATGCGCCTGGCCGAGGAAGTACAACTGACGGCCGAGATAGACGTGACCGTCCTTGCCTACCGGCTCCAGAATCCGCCGTTCCACGAGGGACGCGACCAGTTCGTAGACCGTGGATTTCGGGCTGCCGATGCCGTTGGCGATATCGTTCGGACGCAGCGGCTGGCCGATTTCCTTGAGGAAATCGAGGATATCGAACGCCCGGTCCAGACCGCGAGCCCGGCGTTTGATGGTGTCTTCGGTCATGTCAGTGGATTCCCATTCAAAGTCGCCGGGAGTTTACCGAGAGTATTGCGTCGGTTGGTAGGCCGCTTTCGCGAGCAGGCTCGCTCCCACAGGGGATTGCCTTTCAAATGTGGGAGCGAGCCTGCTCGCGAAGAAGCCAGCACAGATTTCAAGTCTTTTTCTTGTAGGCGATGCAGTCGATCTCGACCTTGCAATCAACCATCATGCTCGCCTGCACACAGGCGCGCGCCGGGGCGTGCTCCGGTTTGAAGTACTCACCGAAGACCTTATTGAAACTGCTGAAATCCCGTGGGTCGTCCAGCCACACGCCTGCACGAACGACATCTTCCAGGCCATAACCGGCTTCTTCGAGAATCGCGATCAGGTTCTTCATGGTCTGGTGGGTCTGCTCGACGATACCGCCAACGATAATCTCGCCATTCACCGCCGGCACCTGGCCGGAAACGTGTAGCCAGCCATCCGCTTCAACAGCGCGAGCGAATGGACGTGGCTGGCCACCAGCGGCGGTGCTGCCGGTGCCGTAACGGGTAATGCTCATGGGTACTTCTCCTGATTACAAAACGAAAGGCTAAAACCGCGTGCTCTTGAGAAACTCAGCCAGCCGCGGTGATTGCGGGCGCTCGAACAAGTCCTTGGGAGGCCCCTGCTCTTCGATCCGCCCTTGATTCATGAAAACAATTTTGTCCGAAACCTCGAAGGCAAAACGCATCTCGTGGGTCACCAGCAACATGGTCATGCCGTCCTCGGCCAGGCCCTTGATCACGTTGAGCACTTCGCCAACCAGTTCCGGGTCAAGGGCCGAGGTGACTTCGTCGAACAGCATCAGGCTCGGGTTCATCGCGATGGCCCGGGCAATCGCCACGCGCTGTTGCTGACCGCCGGACAACTGACCGGGAAAGTGATTTCGCCGCTCCAGCAAACCGACCCGCTCCAGCCATTTTTCGGCGAGCACCACAGCCTCGTCCTTGTGCATTTTCTTGACCTTGAGCAGGCCAAGGGTGACGTTCTGCAACGCCGTCAGATGCGGGAACAGGTTGAACTGCTGGAACGCCATGCCGGTCATCGCACGATGGCGAGCGATGATTTTTTCCGCGTGGCGCACGCGTTTGCCGTTGACCTCGTCATAACCGATGGATTCGCCGTCGAGCAGAATCTGCCCGCCCTGGAATTCTTCGAGCATGTTCACGCAGCGCAATAGCGTGGTCTTGCCCGAGCCGCTGGAGCCGATCAGCGTCACGACGTTGCCGCGCTGCATGCTCAGATCGACACCCTTGAGCACTTCGACCGCACCGTATTGCTTGTGCAGGCCACGGATGTCCAGCAATGGCTGGGCGTTTGGAGCGTTGGAAACTTGAGCGTCAGTCATGGCAAGGCCACCCGCTTTTCAATGTGCCGGCCGAGTAACTCGATGCCGTAGTTGATGACGAAGAACAGAAAACCGGCGAACAGATAGAACTGCAACGTCATGAAGTTGCGGGCGATGATCTGTTGGGTACTGAGCAGCAATTCAGCGACGCCGATCACCGAAAGCAGGGTCGAAGCCTTGACGATTTCGGTGGACGAGTTGACCCAGGTCGGCAGGATCTGCCGGAGTGCCTGAGGCAACAGCACGTAGCCGAGCGATTGATAAAACGTCAGGCCGATGGCCTTGCCGGCTTCCATTTGCCCACGAGGCAAGGCTTGCAAGGCACCGCGCACAATCTCGGCGACATGGGAGCCGCAGAACAGCGTCAAGCCCAAAGCACCGGCCTGAAACGCGCTGATCTGCCAACCGAGTGCCGGCGCCATATAGAAGCAGGCCAGCACCAGTACAAACACTGGCGTGCCGCGAATGATGTCGACGTAAAAACGGAACGGCGCGCGCATCCAGAACTTGCCGTAGGTGAGTACCAGACCGGTCACCACGCCGAGCACCGTGCCGAGCAAAATCGCCAGCGCCGAGACTTGCACACTGGTCAAAAAGCCCTGCCAAAGCGGCTCGCGTGCTACCCATAATTCATGCAACCAACTGGGAGATTCGTACATCACAGCCTCCTATCGGCGGATCGCCAGACGCTGCTCGAGGTAACGCAGCAGCATGGCAATGAGGTAACAGGCCGCGACATACAACGCCGTGGTCACCAGCCAGGTTTCGATCACCCGGTAGCTCTCGACGTTGATCTTGCGCGCGTAATAGGTCAGCTCCGGCACCGCAATCGCAGCGGCCAGCGAAGTGTCCTTGAACAGTGAGATGAAGTTGTTCGACAGCGCCGGCAAAACGTTGCGCAACATCACCGGCACGGTGACGTAGGCCTTGACCTGCCATTCGCCCAAGCCGATGGCCAGCCCCGCTTCGCGCTGGCCTTTGGGAATGCTCAGCAAACCACCACGGAACACTTCGGTCAGGTAAGCCCCGGCATACAGCGACAACGTGATGATGAACGAGGGAATCTTGTCCAGCCGGATCCCCAGGCTCGGCAACGCAAAGTAGATCAACAGAATCAACACCAGAATCGGCGTGTTACGAATCACCGTGACGTACACCGAAGCCAGCACCCGCAAGGCGCGATGCTTTGAAAGCAAAGCGAACGCCATCAGCAGGCCGATCACGCAGCCGATGGCGATCGACACCAACGCCAGTTCAAGACCCAGACCGAGCCCCGCCAGCAAGGTGTCAAAATCGCGCCATACGGCAGCAAAGTTCAACTGATAGTTCATGGTCAGCAGTACCTTGAGCGGGGCGACATGGATCGCCCCACTCTCACGGGATCATTTGAATTCGACAGGGAAACCGATCGCTGGCGATGGCAAGTCAACGCCAAACCACTGTTTGAACGACGCCGCGTAAGTCGGGAATTCAACGCCCGTCATCGCCTCATGCAACGCTGTGTTGACGAAATTCAGCCAGTCCTGATCGCCACGTTTCACCGCACAGGCGTAGGTTTGCGGGCTCCACGCATAGGTCGGGCTGCGGTAGCGGCCAGGGTTCTGCACCATCAGGTATTTGACCGAGGACTGGTCGGTAGCAGCGGCGTCGGCGCGGCCGGAGTTCACTGCCTGATACATCAGGTCGACGCTGTCGTACTGGTCGACTTTGGCTTTGGGCAGTGCCTGGTGCACCAGCTCTTCGGCGTAGACGTTTTGCAGCACCGCCACGGTGACGCTGTCGCCGGCGGCTTGCAGGTCTTCGATTTCCTTGTACTTGCTGTTGTTCGGCAGCAGCAGGCCAACACCTTCGCGGTAGTACGGCAGGGTGAACGCAACTTGCTGTGCACGGCTGGCAGTGACGGTGATGAACTGGCAGCTCATGTCGACCTTGTCGGTGAGCAGGTTGGGAATTCGCGCGTCAGACGACTGCACCACGAACTCGACCTTGGTCGGGTCGTTGAACAGACCTTTGGCGACGATCCGCGCGATGTCGATATCAAAGCCCTGCAACTTGCCATCCGCGCCCTGGAAGTGCCACGGCGCATTGGTGCTGCCGGTGCCCACGATCAATTTGCCACGGGCCAGCACACTGTCGAGCTTGCTGTCGGCGGCCTGGGCCATACCCATGACAGCGGAAGAAGCCGCAAGAACAAAAACACACGCTTTGAACAAAGAAGGACGGCGATGCATGGCAAGCACTCCAGGATTTGTGTTTATTCCGCTATACCGGAACACGGTTTGTTACTACGGAATAGACAGCAGAAAGTGTGCCACAGGATCCGCAAGGGATCTGCAAGGAATTGAAATGTTTTTTGAATCAAGGGGATGAAAAAAAGGATCAATGACGTTGTTACGGCTTTTAGCAAGAGACCCCGCTACCGTTGGCTACACACGCCGGGTATTCGCGCCACATTTCGGAGCAACTGACACAAAACAACGCACAGTGCACCTGTCAACTCTGACAGTAGGCGCGCAACTCAGACTCGCTTAACTTGAGTACATTCGCAGCCGGATCTGAAAAGGGAGATTTCCATGAGCGTGAATGCAGCTCTCTCCGAATTGGCGCCCACTTACCGCAAAGCCCTGAAAACCTGGCGCCCGGTAATCCTTTATTTCGCCAATGACCACTGCTCCGCGTGCGAATGGGCAGGGCCGATTTTCCGCGAGATAGCCGAGCCTTACCGGCATCGCGCCAACATCTACATGCTCAACACCAGCGCGTCGCCCCGCCATCCGCAGGTGACCGGCACGCCGACCGTGCTGTTCTACAAGGACGGTAGACTGGTGAAGAAACTCAAGGGGATTGGCACTGAAGAAACCCTGGCGGTGGATTTTGTCCGACACATCGGCAGAACCAAGGCCCCGACGGTGCAGCGAAAGCAACAACATGACCTGAGCTGGCTTCGGCGCACATTGCGCAACCTCTGCACCGTCCCTCGTGCGCGCCGACAACTTTGCTAAGTCTCTAATCCCCTGTAGGAGCTGCCGCAGGCTGCGATCTTTTGACTTTGATTTTTAAAATCAAGATCAAAAGATCGCAGCCTGCGGCAGCTCCTACAGGGGAGTTGTGGGTTAGGCGGTATCGCGGGTCAGCAACACCCGCGTCACTCGCCGTTCTTCAACAGCTTTGACGGTCATTTGCCAGCCTGCATATTCCAGACGATCACCCACCATCGGCAGCCGATCCAGCAAGCTCATCACCAGGCCGGCCAGCGTTTGATAGTCCTCGGTCGGCTCTGCACCAAACCCGGTGCGCTGGCGCACGCGCATCAGGTTCAATGCTCCGCTGACCATGAACCCACCCTGCTCCTCGACCACGTCCGGGCCTTCGACTTCACTGGCGTCGGGCAGCTCGCCGGCAATCGACTCCAGAATGTCGGTCATGGTCAATACGCCGACAAAATCGCCAAACTCATTGACCACAAACGCGATGTGCGTCGATGCCGCACGCATTTGCTCCAGTGCATTGAGGATCGAGTAACTGTCGAGCAGATTGATCGTCTTGCGTGCCAAATGCTCCAGATCCGGCTCTTCGCCCGCCAGATATTCCTTGAGCAACTCCTTCTTGTGCACGAAGCCCAGCGGTTCATCCACCGCA
Source organism: Pseudomonas sp. TH08 (assembly GCF_016651275.1). Classification (NCBI taxonomy): domain Bacteria; kingdom Pseudomonadati; phylum Pseudomonadota; class Gammaproteobacteria; order Pseudomonadales; family Pseudomonadaceae; genus Pseudomonas; species Pseudomonas sp. TH08. The sequence continues at coordinate 680,549 of NZ_JAEKEE010000004.1, forward strand.
CCGTTGCGAATAAGCGGCAGACGCGAATAGGACGAATGCATCAGTTTGGTACGAATGGTCTCGGCATCGTCGGCCAGATCGATGGTGTCGACATCGGCACGCACGGTCATCAGGGCGCGGATCGGGCGCTCTGCCAGTTGTAAGACGCCGCTGATCATCACCCGCTCGCGACGGTCGAACAGTTCCGCACTCGGCGCATCACCATCATCCAGCAGATCGGAAATCTCCTCGCCAACCTCCTCCACCGCCAACTTGCGACCGCCGAGCAAGCGCATCACCGCATGGGCCGTGCGCTCGCGCATCGGCCGCAGGCCCTGCATCGAGCGTTTGCGACGGGCCCGGGCGATCTGGTTGAACACCTCGATCAGGATCGAGAAACCGATGGCCGCATACAGATAACCCTTCGGAATGTGGAAGCCCAGGCCTTCAGCGGTCAGGGCAAAACCGATCATCATCAGGAAGCCCAGACACAGCATGATCACCGTCGGGTGTGCGTTGACAAAGCGCGTCAGCGGCTTGCTCGCAACAATCATCAGACCGATGGAGATGATCACCGCGATCATCATCACCGCCAGTTCATCAACCATGCCCACTGCGGTAATGACCGCGTCCAGCGAGAACACCGCGTCGAGCACCACAATCTGCGCCACGATCGGCCAGAACATGGCATATGCGGTGTTTGTCGAACGCTCGCCAATATGGCCTTCCAGGCGTTCGTGCAATTCCATGGTGGCCTTGAACAGCAGGAACACACCACCGAACAGCATGATCAGATCACGGCCGGAGAAGCTTTTGTCGAATACCTCGAACAATGGCTGCGTGAGCGTGACCAGCCAGGAAATACTCGCCAACAAGCCCAAGCGCATGATCAGCGCCAGGGAAAGGCCAATGATTCGCGCACGGTCGCGCTGATGCGGGGGCAGTTTGTCCGCCAGAATTGCGATGAACACCAGGTTGTCGATGCCCAGCACCAACTCCAGCACGATCAATGTCAACAGGCCTAACCAGGCCGTGGGATCCGCTAACCATTCCATAAACGTCTCGATCTCTATTCAGTAAATTCAGACTGCCAGATACGGCAAAGCACAACGCGCAAGCTCTGTGGCTGCGTTGTCCAAAACAGTCGGGGGTCGAAATACTGGATGTTGCGAGTGCGTCAAGACTGCGCCGTGGCGCCTGGAAACCGGATAACTGGGAGGCTCCGAGAGGGTGTTCATGTAGATCCTGAAGGAAAAATGGCCTTCGAGAATACAGGCTGTAGCGACTTTTCCTACAGCGCGAAATCATTTCAAAATCTGTAACAACCTCGCCATCCTCCCTGTAGGAGCTGCCGCAGGCTGCGATCTTTTGACTTTTTTAGAAGCAAGATCAACAGATCGCAGCCTGCGGCAGCTCCTACAAGGAAGTAAGTGAGTCATTCAGCGGCCGGCAAAGCGTAGGCGGGACAGCTCGCGCAGATCGCCTTCGACGTAGTAATCATTGGTCCAGCTGTCATCCACCGCCAACGGACTGACCTGCTTCAACGCCAGTTTTTTCGCGAAATAACGAAAGCGGTAATGCTCATAAAACCGTAGCAGCTCCAGACCATAACGATCGGCCAGATCGGTATCGCCACGAATGATCAGGTAGTTCTCGTCGTTACCGTTGCTGGCCGAAACGCTGAGGTTGTGACTGCCGCTGATGATGGTCGGGGCGTCCGTGGTGAAGTCGGTGACCACGGCTTTGGTGTGCACCAGCAAATTGCCTTTCTGGCCTTTCATGTTTTCGCGCAACCAGCCTTCCAGACCGGTGTTGAGCAACGCCGTTGCCGCGAATTCGGCCGTGCGGTCGGCGTGGAATCCGGTGATGCTACTGGCCGTGTTTTGCAGGCCGTAACGCAAGATGTCGTCGTGCGGCTGTCCGAGCAAGGCGTTGAGGATCGCCTCGGGCAAGGTAAACGCGGTGACAAACAAGACGTCCTTGCGTGCCGCCTCAATGATCTCGACGAACTCGCGCAAATCACCGCCGCCGGTACGTGGCGAGAACCCGGCAAACAGTGGCTGCGCAGGGTCCATCGGGTTGTGTTCGGTGATCCAGTCGCGGGTCTTGCCGACGTCATCGGGCAGCGCCCAGATCTGCTCGAAGACTTGCAGGTAACTGGCCGCCATCGCCTTCTTGTCCAGTACATGCACGACATTGGCCTGGCGATAAACGCCGTTCGCGGTGAAGTTGGTACTGCCGCACAACACGGCCTGGGGCTGGCGTTGGCCCGCCGCATCGAGTCGACTGAGAACGATGTATTTGTTGTGAAAGATGTTGTGCGTGATGCGCCCGCGCTTGTTCGACGCGGGCAGTTTGGCCAGGCTCGCCTCGTTGAGCGTGGTGTCTTCATCATCGGGCCGGGCGTGGTACAAAACGCGAATCTGCACGCCGCGCTCGAAGGCCGCATTCACGGCGTCGACGATGGCTTGCAACTGATATTCATAAATGGCGATGTCCAGCGCCCATTGCCCATCGACCGCGCGCTCGATAAACCCCAGCAAACGTCCGAGCAAGCCGTTCTCCAGCCATTGTCTCGCGGCATCGGGCCAAGCTTCGATGGGCATGTTTTTGTTGGCGCTGATCTGCGCATCGAGTTCGGGAAATTTGCGCTGGAACGCCTGACTGGCGGCCACGGCGCGGTTGAAGATCACGTTTTGATCGGCCGGATGACCGTCGTCGCTGGTGACGGTCAGTTCGAGGAATTCACCCAGTTGCGGAGCATCCGGCGTGCCATAAGCGAGGTGGACGCGGTAGTGAATCGTCATCCCTGGATTGACCGCGTAATCGGCCCAGCGGAATTTCTGCAGTGGGGCCTTATCGCTGGGCGTGGCGTGAAACTGCGGGAACGTATGGGTTTTACCGGGGAAGGTCAGGCTGTTGAAGAGAAACAGCCACGGCTTGTCGCCTTGCTGTTTTTCGATGGCGAATCCGAGCAGGCCTTTGCGCCGGGGTTCGGCCAGATCCATCGCCAGCAGCACGCCATTGGTGCCTGCGTAGGCTTTGACGCGGAAGTCGTCTTGAGGGTTCTTGACCAGAATACGCATCGCTCACTCCTTGTGATTGGGCTGGAGTGCAGCATAGAGCAGTGATGCAAATTGTGGTCAATAGACCCGAATCCGCGTGGATCCCATCGCGGGCAAGCCCGGCTCCCACAGTTCCCGAGGTGGGCACAATGCCTGGTTCAGCAGAAAAACCTGTGGGAGCGGGCTTGCCCACGATGAGGCCCGGTCAAACGACATCAGGATCAAAGGTCGTCGATGTGCCGATAATCCGCTGCCAATGCCCCCGCCAGATCCCTCGCCCGACCCAGCCGAATCGGCCCGCGCTCGATATCGATCAACAGTCCCGGACAGTCGAGCAGCGGCAAGCCTGACCACGCTTTCAAGCGCCCGTCCGTCACCACCAGCAAACGTTGCTGCTCGGCGGGCAAGCGTTTGCGCCGCGCCGTCAGCCATTGCTGTGCCTGCGCCAGCGCCGCCACTAACGGCGTGCCACCGCCCGCGCCCAAGGCATCGAGCCATGCGCGTAAGCCACTGGAAGCCTTCAGGCCCTGCACCTGCCACTTCGGCGCGGTACCGCTGGCCGTCAACAGCGCCAACCGCGCGCGCTGGCGGTAAGCGTCATCGAACAATTGCGCGAGCAGGCCTTTGGCATCACTCAACGCCTGATGGCGACGCGTGGAGGCCGAGGCATCGACGACCACCAGCCACAGTTCATGCGGGCTGCGCGTACGCCATTGCAACAGCAGGTCCGCGCGGGTTTGCGGGCGGCCATTGAGCAGCGTTCCCGGCCAGTTCACGGTGCCGCTGCGAGCGGCATGGCGTTTGCCTTGGCGGCCGTTATCCAGACGTCCGGCGCGGGGTCTGGCATTCGCCCCCGCAGCGGATCGGGGGCGAATGCCTAAGGCTTTTTTGCTGGCCAGCTCGGCACTTCACGCCGCGCGCCCGTGGCGATTGACGGTGCCGGCAGGTCGCCCCACTGGCCCTGCCCTTCACTCGGGCCGGCCGCAGCGTTAGCTGGAGATTGCGCAGGTTGTTGAGGGCTCGAAGCGGTTTGTTCGCGACGACGATGGCGCAGGGCAAATTCGGCGACAGCATCAATATCCTCTTCGGCGATGGCCGCAGCGCCACGCCATGCCGCGTGAGCGCGAGCAGCGCGCAGCCACACCAGATCGGCACGCAAGCCATCGACGCCGGCGGCGAAACAACGCTCGGTGATGTGCGCCAGCGCCGCGTCGTCCAGCGCAATGTCGTTCAACTTACGGCGAGCGCCTTCGCAACGCTCACGCAGGGCTTGCTGTTGCGTTTCCCATTGCGCACAGAACGCTTGCGGGTCGCTGTCGAAATTCAGCCGCCGGCGAATGATCTGGCCACGATCGGCGGGTGCAGTGTGGCCGCTGAGGGCGACATTCAGACCGAAACGATCGAGCAACTGCGGGCGCAACTCGCCCTCTTCCGGGTTCATCGTGCCGATCAGCACGAACTTCGCCGAATGGCGGTGGGAAATGCCGTCACGCTCGATCAGGTTGGTGCCACTGGCGGCGACATCCAGCAGCAGATCGACCAGATGATCGGGCAGCAAATTGACTTCATCGACATAGAGCACGCCGCCGTCGGCCTTCGCCAGAACGCCGGGGGAAAACTGCGCACGCCCGGCGCTCAGGGCCGCGTCGAGGTCGAGGGTGCCGACCAGGCGTTCTTCGGTAGCGCCCAACGGCAAGGTGACGAACTGGCCGCTGGCGAGCACGTCGGCCAAGCCCCGCGCCAACGTCGATTTGGCCATGCCGCGTGGGCCTTCGATGAGTACGCCGCCGATTTTCGGGTCGATGGCGGTGAGGCACAGGGCGAGTTTCAAGTCATCGGCGCCGACCACGGCGGAGAGCGGGAAATGTGGGGTGTCGGTCATTTGGGTTTTCTCTTTCGTGGTCTCTGGTGTACCTGGGTGTTGTGGGGTGACCGTTGGGGTGGCCCTCACCCTAGCCCTCTCCCGGAGGGAGAGGGAACTGACCGAGGTGTTCTCTCGAATTACACCGACCTGAAATATCCAGTCGAACTCAAGTTTTGAAAAGCACCGAGATCGGCTCCCTTTCCCCCTCTCCCCCTGGGGAGAGGGCTGGGGTGAGGGTAGCTTTTGATCCGCTACATATCTTCCTCTATATCCAGCAGCAGATTCTCCAGCGCTTCTTTATAAGCCCCCGGTTCCTGCCACATGCCCCGCTGTTGCGCTTCGAGCATGCGCTCGGTCATGTCGCGCAGTGCATGCGGGTTATGCTCGCGGACGAAATCCCGAGTCGCCGGGTCAAGCAAGTAAGCATCGGCCAACAACGCGTACTGATGGTCGTCGATCAATTGCGTCGTCGCATCAAACGCGAACAGGTTGTCGACGGTCGCGGCCATCTCGAACGCGCCTTTATAGCCGTGGCGTTTGACCCCGTCGATCCATTTCGGATTGGCCGCCCGTGAGCGGATTACCCGGTTCAGTTCTTCTTTCAACGTGCGAATCTTCGGCAGATCCGGCTGGCTGTGATCGCCGTGATAACTGGCCGCTGCTTCGCCGCGCAGGGTTTCCACGGCCGCGAGCATGCCGCCCTGGAACTGGTAGTAGTCGTTGGAATCGAGCAAGTCGTGTTCGCGATTATCCTGATTCTGCAGCACCGCTTGCACCTGGCTGAGGCGTTGGACGAATTGCTCGCGCGCGGCCGAACCCTCGTCGGCGCCGCCATAGGCGTAAGCGCCCCAGTTCAGATAAACCTCGGCGAGGTCCTCGCGGGACTGCCACAAACGGCCATCGATGGCGCCCTGCACGCCTGCTCCGTAGGCACCGGGCTTGGCACCGAAAATCCGCCAACCGGCCTGACGTCGCGCGGTTTCTTCATCGAGGCCCGATTGCAGCAAGGCTTCGCGTTCGGCGCGCACTTTCGCGGCCAATGGATTGAGATCGTCGGGCTCGTCGAGCGCAGCAACTGCTTGCACGGCAGCATCGAACAGGCGAATCAGATTGGCAAAGGCATCACGGAAAAATCCTGAGACCCGCAGCGTGACATCGACACGCGGACGGTCCAACAGGCTCAGCGGCAAAATCTCGAAATCGTCGACACGCTGACTGCCCGTGGCCCAGACAGGACGCACGCCCATCAGTGCCATGGCCTGGGCGATGTCGTCACCGCCGGTACGCATGGTCGCGGTGCCCCACACCGATAAACCGAGCTGACGCAAATGATCACCATGATCCTGCATATGCCGCTCGAGAATCAGCGTCGCTGACTGGAAACCGATGCGCCACGCGGTGGTGGTCGGCAGGTTGCGCACGTCCACCGAATAGAAGTTACGTCCGGTCGGCAATACGTCGAGACGACCCCGGCTGGGCGCGCCACTCGGGCCGGCCGGGACGAAACGCCCGCTCAAGGCATCGAGCAGGCCGCGCATTTCGGCGGGGCCGCAGGCGTCGAGACGTGGGGCGACGACTTCGCGCAGAGACTGGATGATCAGATTTACATCAGCCCACCCCGGCCCCTGTAGGAGCGAGCCTGCTCGCGAAAGCGGTGGGTCAGGTAAATGGGTAGCGGCTGACAGGACGCCTTCGCGAGCAGGCTCGCTCCCACTCGGGGTTTGTAGTGTTTGGGAAATCAGGGTCGTGGCAAACAGTTCGAGGCGTTCGCGGGTGTCGCCGGCGGTGCGCCAAGACTCGTTGCTTTGTGATTGCAGCGCTTCGGGGCGTGGGCCTGTCCATGGATCAGCCAGCGCACAGTCGAGTGGATCGAAGCCGAGCGCGAAGGCTTTGGCGAGGGCTCGCAATAGACTCGATTGCGCGCCTTTGCCATCGCCCCGTGGAATGCGTAGCAACGCCAGCAAGGTATCGATGCGCAAACGCCCGGTCGGCGATTCGCCGAAAATGTGCAAGCCATCGCGGATCTGCGACTCCTTCAAATCACACAGATACGTATCGAGCCGCGGCAGCCAGATCGCCGCATCGGCGTCGCTGTCGAGCGCCGCGTCGAGTTGCAGTTCTCGGTCGATCTGCGTGTCACGCACCAGCTGCAGAATGTCTTTCTGTAACTCGCGGGCGCGGCGTGGATCGAGCAACTGTGCTTCGTAATACTCGTCAGCCAGCAGCTCCAGATTGCGCAACGGGCCATAGGTTTCGGCGCGGGTCAGCGGCGGCATCAAGTGGTCGATGATCACCGCTTGCGTACGCCGTTTGGCCTGAGCGCCCTCGCCCGGGTCGTTGACGATAAATGGATAGATATTCGGCAACGGCCCGAGCAGCGCATCCGGCCAGCAGTTTTCCGAGAGCCCGACGCCCTTGCCAGGCAACCATTCCAGATTGCCGTGCTTGCCGACGTGAATCACGCCGTGGGCGCTGTAGGTGTTGCGCAACCAGAAGTAAAACGCCAGATAAGCGTGCGGAGGCACCAAATCCGGGTCGTGATAGACCGCGCTCGGGTCAACCTGATAACCGCGCGCCGGTTGAATGCCGACGAAGGTCAGGCCAAAGCGCAAACCGGCGATCATCATCCGCCCGTCGCGGCACATCGGATCGCTTTGCGGTGGCCCCCAACGCTCGACCACCGCCGCGCGATTGGCCTCGGGCAGCTCATTGAACATCGTCATGTAGGCGTCCATCGCCAGGCTTTGCTGGCAGGGACGCAGGTCAATGGTGTCGAGATCGTTGCTGACGCCACCGAGCAATTGCTGGATCAACTCGGTGCCGCTGCTCGGCAGTTCTGCCGTGATCGGATAACCCTCAACCTGCAATGCGCGCAGGATGTTCAGCGCCGCCGCTGGCGTATCGAGGCCGACACCGTTACCGATACGCCCATCGCGAGTCGGGTAGTTGGCGAGGATCAGCGCAATACGTTTCTCGGCATTCGGTACCCGCGCCAGATCGATCCAGCGCCGCGCCAGTTCGGCGACGAAATCCATGCGCTCGGGTTGCGCCCGATAGCAGACCACATCGGACTGACTGCGCTCGCTGCGCCAGGCCAGATCCTTGAAGCTGATCGGCCGGCTGATGATCCGCCCGTCGAGTTCCGGCAGCGCAATGTGCATCGCCAGATCCCGAGGGCCGAGGCCTTGCTCGCTGTCGCGCCAACCGGGTTCGTTGTCCTGGGCACAGATCGCTTGAATGACCGGGATATTGCGGCGAAACGGCCGCAGGTGTGGCGCTTCGGGGCTCGACTGGGCGAACCCGGTGGTGTTGAGAATCACCCCCGCCTCAACTTCGTCCAGCCAATCCTCGACCACCGAGAGGCAGCCGGGTTCTTTCAGACTGGCCACCGCAATGGGCAGCGGGTTAAGTCCCGCCGCCTGCAAGCGCTGGCAGAAAACATCAATAAACGCGGTGTTCGCCGCTTGCAGGTGCGAGCGGTAAAACAACACCGCCGCGACCGGTTGCTCGGGCAGCCAATCGGCTTGCCAGTCACTCAGTGCGGCGGCGGTTTTGTTCGGGTGAAAAATCGCGGTGCGCGGCAAGGCTTGCGGCTCGCCCCAGACGTAATCGCGAGCGAGCCAACGGCTGGCGAGGCAGCGGAAAAAATCCAGCGCATTGCCCATGCCGCCCTGACGCAAGAACTGCCACAGCCGATCACGATCCTCGGCGCCGACGGTGCTCAAGTCACTGAGTTCCGGGTCGGGGCGATCATCGCCCGGCACCAGAATCACCTGCACGCCGCGCTCGGCCAGCTCGATCAAACGTTCGACGCCATAGCGCCAATAAGCGATGCCGCCGTGCAGCGAGATCAGAATGACTTTCGCGTGGCGCAGCACTTCGTCGACGTACAGATCGACCGAGGCGTGATTCTGCACCTGCATGGGATTAGCCAGACGCAGGCTCGGATAATCCTCGGGCAATTGCTGCGCGGCCTCGGCGAGCAGCGCCAGGCTGGAGTCGCCGCTGCACAGGATCACCAACTCGGCGGGGGTTTGGCCAAGGTCGGCAATGTTGTCATCCGAAACGAAACCGCCGGGCTGGGTCCTGAGCAGGTGCATGGTTTAAACGCTGAGCGCGGCGCGCAGTTGCGCTTCGAGTTGCGCGGCGTCGAGCTCCTGACCGATCAACACCAGACGCGTGACGCGCGCCTCATCGGCGCCCCACTGACGGTCGAAATGCTTGTCGAAACGCGTGCCCACGCCCTGAATCAGCAGGCGCATCGGTTTGTTCGGGATTGCTGCAAAACCTTTGACACGGAGGATGCCGTGCTTGACCACCAATTGCGTCAGCGCGTCGAGCAGCAAGCTTTCGTCGGCCTGTGGCAGTTCGATGGAAATCGAATCGAAGGCGTCGTGATCATGGTCATCGTGATCGTCATCGTCATCGCCTTCACCGTGGTGATGATCGTGATGGCTGTGGCGACTGTCGATGTGTTCTTCCGAACCGGCGCCGAGGCCGATCAACACGTCCAGCGGCACGCGACCGTTGCTCGCTTCGATGATTTTCACCGCTGGCGGCAGTTCTTCGGCGACTTCGAGGCGTACGCGAGCGAGGTCTTCCGGGCTGGTCTGGTCGGCCTTGTTGAGGATCACCAGGTCGGCGCTGGCCAGTTGGTCGGCGAACAGCTCGTGCAGTGGCGATTCGTGGTCGAGGTTCGGGTCCAGTTTGCGCTGGGCGTCGACCTGATCCGGGAACGCGGCGAAGGTGCCCGCGGCTACGGCCGGGCTGTCGACCACAGTGATCACTGCGTCGACGGTGCAGGCGCTGCGGATTTCCGGCCACTGGAACGCTTGCACCAGTGGTTTTGGCAGGGCCAGGCCCGAGGTTTCGATGAGGATATGGTCAAGGTCGCCGCGACGGGCAACCAGTTCGCGCATTACCGGGAAGAACTCTTCCTGGACGGTGCAGCACAGGCAGCCGTTGGCCAGTTCGTAGACGCGACCGGTGGCTTCTTCTTCGGTGCAGCCGATGGTGCATTGCTTGAGGATTTCACCGTCGATGCCCAGTTCGCCAAATTCGTTGACGATCACCGCGATGCGACGGCCCTGAGCGTTGTCGAGCATGTGGCGCAACAGTGTGGTTTTGCCCGAGCCGAGGAAGCCGGTGACGATGGTGACGGGGAGTTTGGCCAGTGTTTTCATCGGTATGCCCTTTGGCAAGCGGCGGGCATACGGGACGAGAACCGGCAACGCGCGTGCGCGCCGGAAGCGTTCGCCACCGGATCACCCCGCCCGGTTGTAGTGAGAATCTGTGACGAGGCAGGTCTCCTGGCTGACGGCGTTCAGGGCTTGGGCCTGGCATTCGTTGCGCCTTCCCGCTGGCTCATCGATTGAGCTGGCAGTGGCGTGGCAACGAACATCACCGTTCACAGTTGCGGGGGCAGCCGCGGCATTGACCGCGTTCCCTTCTTAGCTTCGGCATCGGCCGAAGAACCTCGAATGCGCAAGGCTACGCATCGGGTGGTGACCGGTCAATGTTTGGATTGGGGGCATATCCGTTGCTGCGGGAGCTGCCGCTGGCGGTTTCGCTCTTACAGCGACTCACTTTTCCAAACGCCGAAAAGTAAGCAAAAGGCTTTGCCCCTGGCGTACGGCACTTCACTGAGGCTCAGTGTTCCCTCGCTACGGTGTCCATCCGGGGGCATCGCCTACGGTTGGCTGCGCTGCACCTCCTCTCGATGTGTTTGGCTTCGCCAAACGGCGCTGCGCGCCTAACCCCCGGATGGACACCTACGCTCGGCCTGCCGAAGGGGCTGAAGGGCAAAAGCCAAAGCAGATCAAAAGATCGCAGCCTGACTTTTCCCCTGTAGGAGCTGCCGAAGGCTGCGATCTTTTGATTTTGTTGTTTTTTTGGGGGGTGGGATTGAGGTTTGGGGGCATATCCGTTGCTGCGGTTATGGCTGCTTAGGGTTTCGCTCTTACAGCGAGTCACCTTTTCCAGACGCCGAAAAGGTAACCCAAAAGGCTTGGCCCCGGCGTACGGCACTTCGCTTGGGCTCAGTGTTCCCTCGCTACGGTGTCCATCCGGGGGCATCGCCTACGGTTGGCTGCGCTGCACCTCCTCTCGATGTGTTTGGCTTCGCCAAACGGCGCTGCGCGCCTAACCCCCGGATGGACACCTACGCTCGGCCTGCCGAAGGGGCTGAAGGGCAAAAGCCAAAGCAGATCAAAAGATCGCAGCCTGACTTTTCCCCTGTAGGAGCTGCCGAAGGCTGCGATCTTTTGATTTTGTTGTTTTTTTGGGGGGTGGGATTGAGGTTTGGGGGCATATCCGTTGCTGCGGTTATGGCTGCTTAGGGTTTCGCTCTTACAGCGAGTCACCTTTTCCAGACGCCGAAAAGGTAACCCAAAAGGCTTGGCCCCGGCGTACGGCACTTCGCTTGGGCTCAGTGTTCCCTCGCTACGGTGTCTATCCGGGGGCATCGCCTACGGTTTGCTGCGCTGCACCTCCTCTCGATGTGTTTGGCTTCGCCAAACGGCACTGCGCGCCTAACCCCCGGATGAACACCTCCGCTCGGCCTGCCGAAGTGGCTGAAGGGCAAAAGCCAAAGCAGATCAAAAGATCGCAGCCTGACTTTTCCCCTGTAGGAGCTGCCGCAGGCTGCGATCTTTTGATCTTGTCTTTTTTTGGGGGGGCGCTGGGTACATATCCGTTGCTGCGGTAACGGCTGCTCAGGGTTTCGCTCTTACAGCGAGTCACCTTTTCCAGACGCCGAAAAGGTAACCCAAAAGGCTTGGCCCCGGCGTACGGCACTTCGCTTGGGCTCAGTGTTCCCTCGCTACGGCGCCCATCCGGGGGCATCGCCTACGGTTTGCTGCGCTGCACCTCCTCTCGATGTGTGCGGCTACGCCGCACGGCGCTGCGCGCCTAACCCCCGGATGAACACCTTCGCTCGGCCTGCCGAAGGGGCTGAAGATCAAGAGCCAAAGCAGATCAAAAGAACGCAGCATGACTTATCCCCTGTAGGAGCTGCCGAAGGCTGCGATCTTTTGATTTTGTTGTTTGGGGGGCTGGGATTGGGGGCATATCCGTTGCTGCGGGTGATGTTTCTGGCGGTTTCGCTCTTACAGCGAGTCACCTTTTCCAGACGCCGAAAAGGTAACCCAAAAGGCTTGGCCCCGGCGTACGGCACTTCGCTTGGGCTCAGTGTTCCCTCGCTACGGTGTCCATCCGGGGGCATCGCCTACGGTTGGCTGCGCTGCACCTCCTCTCGATGTGTTTGGCTTCGCCAAACGGCGCTGCGCGCCTAACCCCCGGATGAACACCTCCGCTCGGCCTGCCGAAGGGGCTGAAGAGCAACAGCAAAGCTAAAGCCAAAGCGGATCAAAAGATCGCAGCCTTCGGCAGCTCCTACAGGGAATGAGTACAGCTGCCAGAGCTTGGTCGGCTGTCAGGCCGTTTTCGGGAGCGAGCCCCCTCCCACAGTTTGAGCCAGGTTCACCCGCGAGAGCTTGGTCGGCTGTCAGGCCGCCATCGCTGGCAAGCCAGCTCCCACAAAAAACAAGCACACCCCAAACGCGGCCATGCCGCCCCACTCAACACAATGAGCGTTAGCTCGAGTACCGCTCTTGATCTAGAAGGCCCGTCGGAAGGCTGAGTGGAGGGATTGATCCGGGGGTGGTAGCGCAGCGACCGTTTGGCGCAGCCAAATGCATCGAGAGGAGGTGCAGCGCAGCAAACCGTAGGCGATGCGCCCGGATCGATCCCGCAGCGAAGGAACCCGAGCCACAGCGAGGGCCGTACGTCAGGGTAAAGCCTTTTGGGTTACCTTTTCGGCGTTTGGAAAAGGTGACTCGCCGTCAGGGCGAAACCCTAAGCAGTCGTTACCGCAGCAACGGATCTGCCCCCCCCCAATTGACTCAAATCCCCCCTCATGCTCTCCTACACAACTTGTTACGGGTGCCCTTCACAGGGTGAAACGGGAAACCGGTGAATCATGTGCTTTACTCAAGCCCATGTCAGTCCGGTGCTGCCCCCGCAACGGTAAGCGAGCGAAGCGTCAGATCCACTGTGCCAGAAGGCATGGGAAGGTGATGCTTGCAGGTCGGCCAGACGCCAACCCCTCGCGAGCCCGGAGACCGGCCCGCAACACACAGCCCGCACTTTGTGCGTGGCTGAACATAACAAACCCGCGGTGGGCGGGCGCTGTTCGAACCTCTGCGAGCCAGACCCGCAGGGGTTTTCATGCGCTCGATTCACCCGCTGACACTCCAGAGGGAAGCGCCATGTCGATCATCAGCAGCACCGGCAGCAACACGGACAAAATCACCAGCACCGCCACACTGAGCCAACGCCTTGGCGCTGCCATCTTCGCGTCGATCCTCGGCGCCAGTCTGGTCTACTTCGCCGGTTTCTCGCACATCGAAGCGGTGCACAACGCCGCCCACGATACCCGCCACAGCGCCGCGTTCCCGTGCCACTGAGACCTGCCGACATGATCAAGCGAATTGCCCAAACCGCAGGTTTCACCGGCCTGTTGGCCGCCCTGCTCCTCACGCTGCTGCAAAGTTTCTGGGTGTCGCCGCTGATTCTGCAGGCCGAGACCTTCGAGAAATCCGAACCCGTGGCTGAAGTTCACGAACACGCCGCCGGCGCCGCTGCGCACACTCATGATGCCGAAGCCTGGGAGCCGGAAAACGGCTGGCAGCGCGTGGTTTCGACCACGGGCGGCAATCTGGTGGTGGCCGTTGGTTTCGCTCTGATGCTCGCGGGTCTCTACACCCTGCGCGCACCGACCAAAACCTCGCAAGGTCTGCTCTGGGGCCTGGCCGGTTATGCGACTTTCGTTCTGGCGCCGACTCTGGGCCTGCCGCCGGAATTGCCGGGCACCGCTGCCGCTGACCTGGCGTCGCGACAGATGTGGTGGATCGGCACGGCCGCCTCAACCGCTGTCGGCCTGTCGTTGATTGCGTTCAGCCGTCACTGGCTGATGAAAATCCTCGGCGTGGCGATTCTTGCCGTCCCGCATGTGATCGGCGCACCGCAGCCGGAAGTGCATTCGATGCTCGCTCCAGAAGCATTGGAAGCTCAGTTCAAAATCGCTTCGCAGTTGACCAACGTGGCGTTCTGGCTGGCCTTGGGCCTGATCAGCGCCTGGTTGTTCCGCCGCAAAAGCGACGGTCAATACCACGCATGACCAATGACAGCACAGCGCCGACCTTTGTGGTCGGCCTGGGCTGCCAGCGCGGCTGCCCCGCCAGCACGTTGCGCGCGTTACTCGACCAGGCTTTGCAGGCGCACCGCATCGAGCTGGAAGCAGTCAAGGCTTTGGCCAGCATCGACCTGAAGCGCGATGAACCCGGTTTGCAGGAACTCGCCACGCAACTGGCCCTGCCCTTGCTGTACTTCAGCAGCGAAGAATTGGCCAGTTACCAGCAACGACTCAGCCATCATTCGCAAATCGCTTTCGAGCGCACCGGTTGTTATGGCGTTGCCGAGAGTGCTGCACTGGCACTCGCTGAACAGTTGATCCGGGCACCGGCAAAACTGCTGATTTCCCGGCAAAAATACGCTCAAGCGACCTTGGCATTGGCCGGCGCTGCATAAAACCCCGATAATCCCCGCCATTGATCATGAGCAATCTTCATCTGAAGCATTGCCCTGCCCCGTTTTTCACAGGATTTCTTGATGACCGTCTACTTCATCGGCGCCGGCCCCGGCGACCCGGAATTGATCACTGTCAAAGGCCAACGGTTGATCCGCAGTTGCCCGGTGATCATCTATGCAGGCTCGCTGGTGCCGGCGGCGGTACTGGACGGTCATCAGGCTGAAACCGTGGTCAACAGCGCTGAATTGCATCTGGAACAGATCATCGAACTGATCAAAACCGCGCACGCCAAAGGCCAGCATGTGGCAAGGGTACATTCAGGGGATCCGAGTCTGTATGGCGCAATTGGCGAGCAGATTCGTTACTTGCGCGAGCTGAATATTCCGTTCGAAATCATCCCCGGCGTAACAGCCACAGCGGCGTGTGCTGCGCTGTTGGGTGCTGAACTGACCCTGCCGGACGTCTCGCAAAGCGTGATTCTGACCCGTTATGCAGACAAGACCCCGATGCCCGCAGGAGAAGAACTGGGCAATCTGGCGCAGCATGGCGCGACCATGGCGATTCATCTGGGGGTCAACCATCTGCAGAAGATTCTGGCGGAGCTGCTGCCGCATTACGGCGCGGACTGCCCGATCGCGGTGATTCACCGGGCGACGTGGCCGGATCAGGATTGGGTGGTCGGGACGCTGGAAGATATTGCCGAGAAGGTTGAGGCCAAGGGTTTTCGGCGGACGGCGTTGATACTGGTGGGACGAGTGCTGGGGAGTGAGGTTTTCAGTGAGTCATCGCTGTATCGCGCCGGGCATGCTCACCTTTACAGACCGTGAATCAAATGACTTTTGTGGCTGGATACAAACCCTGTGGCGAGGGGATTCATCCCCGTTGGGTCGCGAAGCGGCCCCAAAAATCCGGGGCCTGCTGCGCAGTCCAACGGGGATAAATCCCCTCGCCACAAAATAGGCAGACACACATAAATCGCAGGCGTAAAAAACGGCACTCACGGGGTGCCGTTTTTCTTGTCCGCAGCGAACACCACTTAGTAGTAGGCGTTTTCTTTCTGCGTGTGGTCGGTCACGTCGCGAACGCCCTTCAACTCGGGAATGCGCTCGAGCAAGGTGCGCTCGATGCCTTCCTTCAGGGTCACGTCGGCCTGGCCGCAGCCTTGGCAACCGCCACCGAATTGCAGAACGGCGATGCCGTCTTCAACCACATCGATCAGGCTGACCTGACCGCCGTGGCTGGCCAGCCCCGGGTTGATTTCGGTTTGCAGGTAGTAGTTGATGCGCTCGTTTACCGGGCTGTCGGCGTTGACCATCGGCACTTTGGCGTTGGGCGCCTTGATGGTCAGTTGGCCGCCCATGCGGTCGGTCGCGTAATCGACAACGGCGTCGTCAAGAAAGGCTTCGCTGAAGTGATCGATATAAGCGGTGAAGCTTTTCAGCCCCAGCGCGGTGTCTTCAGGTTTTTCTTCGCCCGGCTTGCAGTAGGCAATGCAGGTTTCGGCGTACTGGGTGCCAGGCTGGGTGATGAAGACGCGGATGCCGATGCCTGGGGTGTTCTGCTTGGAGAGCAGATCGGCCAGGTAATCGTGGGCGGCGTCGGTAATGGTAATAGCGGTCATGGAAACTCCTCGCAGGCTTGGGCGCAGTTTACGCCAATCGTTGCGCCGGACAAAGTCCTAGTATTTTTGTCGGGAAAGATTCTCGTCAGGCTCGCCGTCGATCCGAGCCTTGAGCCAACGGTAGCTGCGTTTTTCCACCCATTCGTAGCTCAGCCATGAACCGCCTGCTATCGCCAATGCGCACGCGACAAACATCAGATACGGGTTGATGCCATAGCGCCGGGCAAGAAAACCGCCCGTCGACAACACCAGCACGTGCATCAGGTACACCGAGTAGGAGCAATCACCGAGCAACTTGAGCAACCGACTGCGCTCGACGTAACGCTCCAGCGCCATGCACGACATCACCAGCACCGCACTCGGTACCCCCCAATTGAGCAGCCTCGGCGCCGGCGCCAAGTGATAAATCGTCAACAATGCCGCGACGATGCCCGCCAGGGGCAGCCATAGACCGGCGCCGATCCAGCCCCGACGATGGAGCATGCCGATGCCGATCCCCAGCAGAAACTCATAAACGATGTCCGAGCGATAGAACTCGCTGATCCAGCCAAACCCTGTCCACGCCTGACTCACGGCAAACAGCAGCGCCGCGACCACCAGCAGGCGCACCTGCAAACGAAACAGCAGGGCCCAGGCAAATAGCACGTAGAAGAGCATTTCGTAATTGAGCGTCCAGCCGACATTCAGCGTCGGGTAAATCCCATAGCCGCCGGGGTTTTCAGTCGGGATAAACAGCAAGGACAGCAGCAGATGGTTCCAATCCACCGTCTGATCCGGCAACAACGGTTGGGCAAACACTACCAGCAACGCCATCAGCACGGTGTACAGCCAATACGCCGGGACGATGCGAAACAATCGGTACAACAGAAATCGCGCCGGCGGCAGCGGTTTATTCTCGGTGGAAAGGAAAATCACCAGGCCACTGATGACGAAGAAGATGTCCACGCCCACCGCACCTTTGTCGATGAACAACTGGCCGATCGGCCCACGTGCTTCGAAATTGAAGAAAATCTGCATGAAGTGATGGCAGACCACTGTCCACGCGGCCAGCGCACGCAGGGCCTGCACTGAAATCAACATTACTCACTCCTGACCCAGTCTCTCAAAGCACCGCCGATCCCTTGTAGGAGTGAGCCTGCTCGCGATGGCGGTGGCAACCTCAACATCTCTAGTGCCTGATACTCCGCTATCGCGAGCAGGCTCACTCCTACAGGGGTTTTGCGGTGTTACTGAAGGTTGGGACAGCAGGCCGGCAGCAAATGATCAAAGATTCTCGTAGCGGTTCATGTCCAGCACGCCCTCTTCCACCGGGTCGGTTTCGTGCAGGTACTGGCTCAGATCGTGGAAATACAACCAGAACTGCGGATGGCTGCGGCGGATACCCCAGCGTTCGACGATTTTTTCGAAACGATTGGCATCCTTGGCGTTTTCCATCGCATCGACAAACGCCGGCACCTGATCGGCCGGGATGTTGAAGATGAAGTTCGGATAGCTGCTAAGCACGCCCGGATAGATAGTCAACGTGTCCAGCCCCGGTTGATAGCGCAGCGACTCCCCCGTCAAAAACGCCACGTTGCTGTGCGCGCGATTGCGCAGCAGGCTGTAGACCTCGCGTTTGCCGCTGGCCGTTTCAATGCGCAGCATGGTTGCTTCCGGCAACTGGTCAATCACCTTCAAACCGGCAGCGGGCCGTGCTGTAAGGCGACTCAACGCCTGTTCGGCATTTTGCAACGCCGGGTCGATATTCGGCCGTGAGCAATAGGCATTGTCGCAACGGTTGATCGGATCGGGACGCGCATTCAGATCGCCGTAACGCGCCAGCAACTGCATGGCGAAATCGTATTTCGGATCTTTTTCGTCGAGTTTCAGCGCGGTCGGTTTGTCGTCATCAATGGCCTCGTAATCCAGCCACATCTTGAACTGGCCGCTGCTCTGGTACCAATCGTCGAGGTAGTCCTCGCGCGAATCGGCCGGCATCAGGCGCAGGAAGTTCTGCTCGGCGCCGTTGCGGATCAGGTCGAAATACAGGCGAGTCTGCGCCTGATGGGAGACGTTGCCGAACACGTCGAAGTTGACCGCCAACTGGTAATAGGTGCGTTCAAGCAAGGGATAGTCGAACAACCACATCGTCTGCGGCACTTCGCCGATCAGGCCCTTGGTCACCGAAGCACTGTCGAAGTGGCGGAAGATGCTCAGTAGCGCGTTGTCGTTGCCGGCCCACAGCGTCGACCAGCTCGGCGCTGGTTGATCGGCGTAACTGTCGCGGCGCAGGGCCTCGTATTCATTACGCTTGTCGCGGTAGTTGTGCCACAGGGTCAACACGCTGCCGACATCATCGTTCTGCCCCGGCATCGCCAGTAACGGCGTGGCCTGGCCGCGATAGTTCGGGTCGGTGATGTACAGGTCGTGATCCGGGGCCTGGAACAGCGCCCAGAAGTTGTCGCGGATCACGTCGGTCGCGATCTGCCCACGGCACACCGGGCCGCGAATGAAGGTGCGGACGAAATATTCGGCGTTATCGAGCATGAACTGGTAACGCGCCTGCGCCGGAATGGCCTCGAACGTAGCAAACGGGTTGGCGCGGCTGTTCGGCCCGTAACCCGGCAACGCGTTGACCTGCCAGTTACCGCTGTAGAACAGGCTTTTGACCCGCGCCATTTTCGCCGCGCTCAGCGGATAGGTGATGTGGGTTTTATGCACGATCACCCCTTGCACCGGCCACAAGCGGTAATACACCTGAGTGCCCGGATCATCGTTGGGGCGGCGAGTAGCGATCAGGTCGATGGGTTGACCGGTCGGCGTGCGCGAACGCACCCATTGGAAGAAATGCCCAGGCTCGCCATCCTTGAAATAGATGTGCGCGAGGAACAGGTGCTCGAACAGCCAACGGCCGACCAGACTCTGGCGAGCGCCAGGACTGTTGAGCAGGTTTTCCCACTGGACGATTTGCAGCGCTTCTTGTGCGCTCGGCGCCAAACCTTGTTCGTCAATCGGCGCACCGGAAGCGAGCCAGCGCTGCAAGGTCTGGTATTGCTGATCGGTCAGGCCGGTCACGGCCAGCGGCATGCCTTCCTTCGGATGAGCACCGGCGTAGCCGTCAAACTCGGCGGGCATCGCGCATTGATTCGCGCGATTCAAACCCAGAACGATTTCTTCAGGCAGTTTGGCATTCGGCTGCAACGGGGTTCTATGGCCCAGCTCCAGCATCCGTGCCATCAACGCCGCCTGGCTGCCCTGCGCGTCGAGTACGGAATAGAAGTCCTTTTGCTGCCAGGCGCGTTTGCCGAAGGCGTCGTAAAACAGTCGGGTGGTCGGCGCCGCTTGCGTGCGTTCGCCGTCGTAGACCGGCATCTTGCTGGCGCCACGGGCCGCGCCTTCGCCGCTGCCAAGGTTGAGCTGGCAGGCAGAGTCGTAGCACGCATGGCAGGCCACACACTTCTCGGTGAAGATCGGCTGGATATCACGGGTGTAGGAAATCAGGGGCTCTTGCGCAACGGCGCCCCAGCTTAAAAACAGCAAAACAATGCTGATGACGCGGTACGACATGTGCCTGATCCCGACCCTGAAGAAAAACGCCGCGATTCTACAGTATGACGCTCGTACCAACATGAACGATATTCATGCAAAACCTCCACATGCTCTAAAACCGCACAGGTTTGTTATGATCCCGCTCCTTCGTAATGGTCTTTCCGAGTAGTCCAAATGTCCGATCGCAGCGTCCGTCTTCAAGCTCTCAAGCAAGCCCTCAAAGAGCGCATCCTGATACTCGACGGCGGCATGGGCACGATGATCCAGAGCTACAAGCTCGAAGAGCAGGATTATCGCGGCAAACGCTTCGCGGACTGGCCGAGTGACGTCAAGGGCAACAACGACCTGTTGGTGATCACCCGTCCGGACGTGATTGGCGGTATCGAGAAAGCCTACCTGGATGCCGGTGCCGACATCCTCGAAACCAACACCTTCAACGCCACACGCATTTCCATGGCCGACTACGGCATGGAAGAGCTGGCCTACGAGTTAAACGTAGAAGGCGCACGCCTGGCGCGCAAGGTCGCTGACGCCAAGACCGCCGAGAACCCGGACAAGCCGCGCTTTGTTGCCGGCGTGCTCGGCCCGACCAGCCGCACGTGCTCGCTGTCGCCAGACGTCAACAACCCGGGCTATCGCAACGTCACCTTTGATGAGCTGGTGGAGAACTACACCGAAGCCACCAAAGGCCTGATCGAGGGCGGCGCCGACCTGATCCTGATCGAAACCATTTTCGACACCCTTAACGCCAAAGCGGCCATTTTTGCCGTGCAAGGTGTGTTCGAAGAGCTGCACATCGAACTGCCGATCATGATTTCCGGGACCATCACCGACGCCTCCGGCCGTACCTTGTCGGGCCAGACCACCGAAGCGTTCTGGAACTCGGTGGCGCACGCCAAGCCAATCTCGGTCGGCCTCAACTGCGCGCTCGGCGCCAGTGAATTGCGTCCGTACCTGGAAGAGCTGTCGAACAAGGCCAGCACCCACGTTTCCGCGCACCCGAATGCCGGCCTGCCGAACGAATTCGGCGAGTACGACGAACTGCCATCGGAAACCGCCAAGGTTATCGAAGAATTCGCCCAGAGCGGTTTCTTGAACATCGTCGGCGGCTGCTGCGGCACCACGCCGGGCCACATCGAGGCCATCGCCAAAGCCGTCGCCGGTTACGCGCCGCGTCAGATTCCGGACATTCCCAAGGCGTGCCGCCTGTCGGGCCTGGAACCATTCACCATCGATCGCAGCTCGCTGTTCGTCAACGTCGGCGAGCGCACCAACATCACCGGTTCCGCCAAGTTCGCCCGTCTGATCCGTGAAGACAACTACACCGAAGCGCTGGAAGTCGCCCTGCAACAGGTCGAGGCCGGCGCGCAGGTGATTGACATCAACATGGACGAAGGGATGCTCGATTCGAAGAAGGCCATGGTGACCTTCCTCAATCTGATCGCCGGTGAGCCGGATATCTCCCGTGTACCGATCATGATTGACTCGTCGAAATGGGAAGTCATCGAAGCCGGCCTCAAGTGCATTCAGGGCAAGGGCATCGTCAACTCGATCAGCATGAAAGAAGGCGTCGAGCAGTTCATCCATCACGCCAAACTGTGCAAGCGCTATGGTGCTGCGGTGGTGGTGATGGCGTTCGACGAAGCCGGCCAGGCCGACACCGAAGCGCGCAAGAAAGAAATCTGCAAACGCTCCTACGACATTCTGGTCAACGAAGTCGGCTTCCCGCCGGAAGACATTATTTTCGACCCGAACATCTTCGCCGTCGCCACCGGCATCGAAGAACACAACAACTACGCTGTGGACTTCATCAATGCCTGCGCCTACATCCGCGATGAACTGCCGTACGCGCTGACCTCCGGCGGCGTATCCAACGTGTCGTTCTCATTCCGTGGCAACAACCCGGTGCGTGAAGCGATCCACTCGGTGTTCCTGCTGTATGCGATCCGTGCGGGCCTGACCATGGGCATCGTCAACGCCGGTCAACTGGAGATCTACGACCAGATCCCGGTCGAACTGCGCGACGCCGTCGAAGACGTGGTGCTCAACCGCACGCCAAACGGCACCGACGCCCTCCTCGCCATCGCCGACAAGTACAAGGGCGACGGCAGCGTCAAGGAAGCCGAGACCGAAGAGTGGCGCAGCTGGGAGGTCAACAAGCGTCTGGAGCATGCGCTGGTCAAAGGCATTACCACACACATCGTTGAAGACACCGAAGAATCGCGTCAGTCCTTCGCCCGCCCGATCGAAGTGATCGAAGGCCCGCTGATGTCCGGCATGAACATCGTCGGCGACCTGTTCGGCGCCGGCAAAATGTTCCTGCCACAGGTGGTGAAATCCGCCCGTGTGATGAAGCAGGCCGTGGCGCACTTGATCCCGTTCATCGAACTGGAAAAAGGCGACAAGCCGGAAGCCAAGGGCAAGATCCTCATGGCCACGGTGAAAGGTGACGTACACGACATCGGCAAGAACATCGTTGGCGTTGTGCTGGGCTGTAACGGCTACGACATCGTCGACCTCGGCGTGATGGTGCCGGCAGAGAAAATCCTGCAAGTGGCCAAAGAGCAGAAATGCGACATCATCGGGCTGTCTGGCCTGATCACGCCTTCGCTGGATGAGATGGTTCATGTTGCCCGTGAAATGCAGCGTCAGGACTTCCACCTGCCGTTGATGATCGGAGGCGCGACCACCTCCAAAGCGCACACCGCGGTGAAGATCGAACCGAAGTACAGCAACGACGCGGTGGTCTACGTGACCGATGCCTCGCGTGCGGTCGGCGTGGCAACCCAGTTGCTGTCGAAAGAGTTGAAGGCCGGTTTCGTCGAGAAAACCCGACTGGAATACGTCGACGTGCGTGAGCGCACCGCCAACCGCAGCGCGCGTACCGAACGGTTGAGCTACGCAGCGGCCATCGCCAAGAAACCACAGTTCGACTGGGCGACTTACGCGCCAGTCAAACCGACTTTCACCGGCAGCAAGGTCCTCGACAACATCGACCTCAAGGTCTTGGCCGAATACATCGACTGGACGCCGTTCTTTATCTCCTGGGACCTGGCCGGCAAATTCCCGCGCATCCTCGGAGACGAAGTGGTCGGTGAAGCCGCCACCTCGCTGTACAAGGATGCGCAGGAAATGCTCGCCAAACTGATCGACGAGAAGTTGATCAGCGCCCGCGCCGTGTTCGGTTTCTGGCCGGCCAATCAAGTGCATGACGACGATATCGAGCTGTACGGCGATGATGGCCAGCCATTGGCCAAGCTGCATCACCTGCGCCAGCAGATCATCAAGACCGACGGCAAACCGAACTTCTCGCTGGCCGATTTCGTCGCGCCGAAAGACAGTGAAGTCACCGACTACGTCGGTGGTTTCATCACCACCGCCGGCATCGGCGCCGAAGAAGTTGCCAAGGCCTATCAGGACGCTGGCGACGATTACAATTCGATCATGGTCAAAGCCCTGGCCGACCGCTTGGCCGAAGCCTGTGCCGAATGGCTGCACCAGCAGGTACGTAAAGAACACTGGGGATATGCCAAGGACGAGACCCTCGACAACGAGGCGCTGATCAAAGAGCAATACAGCGGCATCCGCCCTGCTCCGGGTTACCCGGCGTGCCCGGATCACACCGAGAAAGCGGCGCTGTTCGCCCTCCTTGATCCTGAAGCGGAAGAAATGCGCGCCGGCCGCAGCGGTGTGTTCCTCACCGAGCACTACGCGATGTTCCCGGCCGCCGCGGTCAGCGGCTGGTATTTTGCGCATCCGCAGGCGCAGTACTTCGCCGTGGGCAAGATCGACAAGGATCAGGTCTCCAGCTACACCTCGCGTAAAGGTCAGGAATTGAGCGTGACCGAGCGCTGGCTCGCGCCGAACCTGGGTTACGACAACTGAGACCCGGCTCGGGCATGAGCGCAGCGTGCGCCCATGCCCGGTCATTCACCCCCTCATTGGCGATGTGACGGGCCCGGTTGTGGTGAGGACGGGCCAGGCAGCTCCGCCCCCTCTGTCGGGACCAGCGCCCGCATCTCCAGGCGAGACAGCTCCAGCAGATTGCCGGTGCTGGCAGCAGCCAACTCGACCTCCAGTTTGTGCAACGCCTTCGTGTATTGCTCCAGCGCGGGCCCTTCGGTTCTGTCGGGATGCGCCTCCTCGACCTCCCCCAGGCGTGTGGAAGCGTTACGCTCAACAACTTCAAATGCGTCGGGATGGCGCTCGCGCAGATAACGCACCCAGTAATCACGCGAAATCAGATCGTTGATAAACACATCGCCGGCCTCATCGGCGAGCACTGACGCGCGTGCGCTGGCGAGTTGTTGGCCGCGAATGGGTCGGCCGTACATCATGTGCTCGGGTTGCCCCGGCAACTCCAGCCCATCGGGCCAACCCGAGGTCATGCCGATACGATATTCCAGACGCACTTCTGCCCTGTCCTGTCCGCGCCCGGCGCGCTCTGCCAGACGGTCGACCCGGCCCAGGCGAAACAGTCGGCGCGACAGATCAAGCAAGGCGCGGCCACGCTGTTCCGGGCGCTGGCGCGGTATATCGCGCAACGTGTTGTATTCATAGACCCGGCTTTCCAGTTCGCTGAATGACAGGATGCGTCCGTCGGCACAAGCGCCGTGGGTCTCGGCATTGATGAACAGCAGTTGCCGAAGTTCGGTGTTTTCCGTGGCGGCCTGGATGACACGCCATACGCGGTGAGTCAGGTCAGCGCGCGACAATCGGAAATCACTGGTATCGCGCAGCGTCGTCAGCAAGTGAAAAAAGGCCTGGCGATTGTCTTCCTGGGCGAGTTGCATCCAGAGGGTAGTTCTGCTGGATCGCACATCAGCCCGGGTATCCACGAGCCAGGGCTGCAAGGCTGAATCGGACACCTCAAACGAGGGATTGAGCAGGGTTTCGATGGGCTCGACATTGGCATGAGTATCGTCGCCGCCGTCGCTGCCTCCATCGCTGTCGCCCGCTGAATCGATGTCAGATTCGAAATCACTGTCCGAGTCGCTCACGATCGCGCGGATGCGCAAATCGAGTTCCTCAGGCGAGATGCCCATCACCGCAACGTCGCCGTGCCGAGCGCTGTAATTGCGCATTTGCTCAAGGCTTATGAGCGACAACTGATAGGTGTCGGTGAGCTGCGTGCCGCCAACCAGTGATTCATGAGTGCCGTCCATCAGGCGCTCCGGAATAACCCTGAAATCGTTGCCACTGAGGTTCAAGGTCCGCAAGTTCAGCGCCTCCAGCAGCCCTTCCGGCCACTGCACCAGACCGTTGTAAGCCAGATTCAGGGTCTCGATGCGGCTGAAGCTGCGGGCATCGAATTGATTGATATGGTTATGACTCATATCCAGCCAGCGCAATTGATCACGCCCGGGCAGCCGGTACAACGATTGCGCGTCCAAAAACTGATTGCCGTTGAGCTCCAGGCGTTGCAGCCGACCCATGCTGTGCACCGCCTCCGGCAGCGCGCTCAGTTCATTGCCATTGAGCACCAACGTGTCCAGCTGCGCGAAGGCACGCAAAAAGCCATTGGAACCCTGCGCGGTGATTCGCGAGCCCGTCAGATTCAGTGTTCGTACATGGGTGAATTCAGCTGTCAGTGACGGTAGATCGCCGGTCCGCGGCCCCATCAGGTTGAGCACTTGCCCGGCGTCCGGAGTCAGCGCCGTGAGCCCGTCCTGCCAGCATTCGCGAATGCTCAGGGCCGCGAATCCACGTCCATCGGCGCTGACCACCGCATGGGTCGAATGGGTTTCGCGGGTAAATATCCAGCCATTGAGTTGACGCGTCAGTGACTCGCTGGTCTGCTGCCATTCGTCGAGACGGTTGCTGATCTGGCCGTCGCTCATGCCCGCGCTGCGCAGTCGCGAAATGCATTGTTCGGCCTCCGCTGGCGAAATGACCTGATTCAGATTCTGCAGACGTTCCGCCAACCCTGAGGCCTGTGCGCCGGTACTCGCCCTTCGGGGCAACGGCAACAGATACTCGGCGATGGACCTGGCCGTCTCAATCGGAGGAAAGTCTGCTGGCACCGGCTCCAGCGCAAACCGCTGCAGCGTCCCCACGGGCAAACCTCTGACGTTTTCAACGCGCAGCTGCGCCTCGCTCAGCGCCGTTTGGCCGGCGGGACTGAGTGTATTCCCTGTCAGGTTAATCTTGAGCAGCGCGTGGTTGTCGGCCAGAAACGATGGCGGCAGCGAATCGATGGCATTGTCGCGCAGGTCGGCCCACTCAAGCTGCGGCAAATGCTCGGCGCCGGCGGGCCAGGCCTGAAGTTCAGTGGCGCGCAGATTCAGCGCCTTGAGGCGTGTCATTGCGGTGACGTCCAGCACCGTCAGCGGATTCTGGCTGGCATTCAGGAACTCAAGACTGGACAAGTGGCTGAACTGGCTCTGTACGTGCGGCGTGACGGCAATGCGGTTTTGCGAGATATCAAGACGGCTCAATTGCGGCAAGTCGCCTGGCGCGAAAGGCAGTTCGCTGAAGCCATTGCCACTGATTTCCAGGGTCTGCGTGCCAGCGAATGCCCGAATGAAATTGCCCACCTGCTCGACCGGCGCATCCAGCCAGCCCAGCCGTAGCGTCGTTACATCGGAAAAAATTCCCGCCGGCAACGGCGGCAGCTCGCTGAGCTTTTCATAGCCCAGCAGTTGCGACATCTGCGCACCCGATGCGGGCAGTTCGAACAGGGTGACTTTGTCATTCAAGCCATAGCGGGCACGCACGGCGACGCGCCAGTGGTTCTCCAGTGCCCGCAGTACGCTGGCGTTGGGTTCTTGGGTCCAGCGCAACACGCGCTGTGCCGTGCGCAGTTCTGCCGAAGTGCCGGGCTGATAGAACTGGCGAAAGATCCCGGCGTGTTCGGCACGCAACGCTTCTATAGCGGCGAGCCTCGTCGCGGGCGTCTCCCAGAGCGTAAGAATCCGCTCAGGCAAGGGGTTGATCAGTCCGGCCTCACCGGTCAAAAAACCCAACTCTCCGTAGCAGAAGCCGCGCACCATCAGCGGCAGGTCAACCAGATGCCCCAACGGCCCGGAGTAACTCCTGACGTACTCGTACGCGGGTTTGAAAGCATCATGGGTGAACTTCGACCAATCCAGCGACAGTCCCGCCCAGAGTTTTTCATGTCCGTTGTAGAGTGCCTGCGGAATGACATTGATCGAGGTGTTGGTCAGGTCCAGACGCTCCAGTTGTGGGAGTTGCTGCGCATAGGCAGGCCACTGCGTCATGGCCGGCGCATCGATCGTGAGGGTCTTCAATTGCGTGAGCGGCGCCAGATCAAGGTTGTGCACGGCGGTGGGATCGACTCCGTCGCACTCAATGTGCAACGCCTCAAGGGACGTAAGTCCCTGTAGTCGTGTCGGGAAATCGCCGGCCAGCTTGTACGCATGGGATCTGAATCGCAGGCTCTTCAACGAGTGCATCGCGCTGACCGAGCGCGGCACGGTCGTCAGCGGCTGTGCACCGGCCGTGTAGGTGTCGAGAAAGTTGCCGCGTTCGCCCAGCGAGAGTTTTTCCACGTTGGCAAAGTGCGCCAGAAAATCCTCGGCATTGGCATCCGTCAGCCCGCGCCCGCCCACGGACAACTCGCGTACATGGCTGAAATCGGTGGTCAACCTCGGCAGCGGTTCGAGACTGCTGATCTCCAAACGATCCGCACCGGGTACTTCCGCTGACAACGGCGCCCGTCGCCAACTGTCCTTGAGCGCTTGCGCAGTCAGGCTCTTGCGCTCATACGTGGCCTGCCCATCGGAGCCTGCCGGCACACCGCGAAGCGGACGCTCCGGTGCGGGCCCCAGCCATCGTTCAAGCGAGGTATTCAGCGCATCCCACTCGCGCTGGCGGTTCTGCAACAGGTTGAAAATGTCCTTGTCGGTTTTGCCGGTTTGCAACTGCCGGAGGATGAAGCCGTTGGCCTGCTGATCGGTCAGTTGCGGATACACATCGCGCACGCGCACGGTCAAGTGCGGATTCATGCCCGGGCCACGACCACTGGCGTAGTAGCCCAACAGCTTTTCGTTGACCCGTGTTGGCGGTTTGAACCAGGCGGCCTGCGGCTCCAGCAGGGTCACTGCCTCACTGCGATGCTGATCAGCATGCTCGATAATGCTGCGGCGTAACTCGGCACTCTGGCTGACCTCAGGCACCCAGAGACTGCGACGGGCGTCATCGGGCAAGGCGTGCATGATCGAAGCATAGAAATTGTCGCCGACGTCTGGCTGGCTGTTAAGGGCTTCTCCTCGCTCATCGAAGGCCTGAAAACGCTGGCCCTTTTTGATCAGGTATTTTTTGTCGCGGGCGCTCTCGCTGCCAACGCTGTCGAGCAACGCGCCGCGTTCGTTGCCCTGGCGAACTTCGAGGCGAACGGTGTCAGGCCAGCCCCGCAGGTTCTGCAGGGTGTTCAACGCCAGGCGCCGGCTATCGGCAGTGGCGATATTTTCACTGCGCAGTCCCGCGTAAGCGCGGGTCTGACGTCCCTGTTGCACAAACCAGCGCGCCTCCTCGACCAGACGCAACGGCATGCCTCGGTTCGCGTTAATCCGTTCAATCTCGTCAGGCCTGGCGTGCGCAAGGACCTCCTCGGCCGCGGCATCGCTGAGCCCCGGACAGATTTTTGCAAAAACCTGACACGCGTGTCGACCGGCGAAGCCCCGCGATAAATACTGTCGAAAATCGCTGGCTGGCGGGCCCGGGCGTAATCGGCAATCTGCTGACTGAACTCATTGGGACGAGCCTGTGGTACGCGTGCGCCGCCCTCACCGAGCAGTCGGTTGATTTCAGGCTCATCCATTTGGGCGAGAATGCGTGCCGTCAGATCGCCACGCAGAACGTCGGCCCGACTCACCTTGATCGGCGCCCTGACGAGCGCACCGCGCCCCTGACGCTTGGCACCATAGGTGACCGATTCGCCGGTCAGGCGGTCCTCATTGAAGATCTGCAACTCACGATTGGCCGGCCAGCGCGGCATTTCCGTCACCAGCGGCAATGCGTGCAGGTACAGCGGGTCAACCGCTTGGTTGCCGCGTAGTTGCGCTATGACCCGTGCCGAATCCGTATCGGCCTTGAACAGACGCATGGCGTCCTGCAACTCGGGTGGCGGCGCCGCGTTATCCAGATGCATTTTGCGCAGCGCGCTATCGCTGACCCCGCTGACATCGGCAACCCTGAGCAACTGCGCGTCGGAGAACCCTTCGGTGGCATGCCCCATGCGCCGCAACAAGGTCAACCGGTCCCATTGCAGAGGACGCTCCAGCGTATGCCGCCAGGCACCTCGGCCATTGTGTTCAAGCACGGGCTGGTAAGCCTCCGGATCAGAGGGATGGCGGATGCGCCATTTGCCCAGTGATTCATCGAAGAACTGTTGGTAGGCCTGACCGCCCTGGCGAAAATAGGCGTTTGCGTCGAGCAGATGCTGCCCGGACAGATTCGCACCGGTGCTGGCCTCCAGGGCCACCGGCGAAGCATAAGCACGCAGATCCGCTTTCCACAGCCGGGTTTTGCCATTGGGCAATGTCACTGGGTGCAGATCTTCCAGCACTGCGGGTGCTTTGGCCGCCTGAAACTTGCGTACCCCGGCACCCACCCCGGCCATCAGCGCAATCTGCACGAGGTTTTCAGCCACATCCACCAGATGATCCTTGGCCGCCCGGCGATCACCCTCTCCCCACTCGACCGCACCCTCAAGGGTTTCGTACAACAACTGCCCGGCCATCACCACCATCATCACTTCGCCCAGCACCGGCACGAACATCGACACCAGGTTCAGGCCCAGCAGACCGATTTGCATCAGGTGGGCCAGTTTCGCCTCTCGGGCCTTGGCGTCGACCTCTTGGGTCGGCACCGCATGACTGCGCGCATCGGCCAGTACCTTGGCGCAATGTTGCTGGTAGAGGTATTCCCAAAGATCCTCGTTTTCCGCCCAGATGCCTCGCCCCTTGCGCATGAGTGTCGAGGGTGCGAGATACGGGTCCGGTGCCGGTTCCAGTTTCGCCGCAATCTCCGGTGGCAACTCCTTGATACGGGTGAATGCCGGGGTGGGCATTACCGCGTCGATAATCGTGCGCCAGGGCGAGCGCCACGGATCGCTCGGGGAGTCGGCGGCCTTCTGCGTGAACTGGCTGAAATAGTACGGACGCTGGTCGTAGGGAACGAACTGGCTGAAAAAGCGTTGGTGCGGCGTCGGCTCTGCGCCGGTCAGTGTGGCGCTTCTTGCGGTGAACTGGCGCTTGAACTCCTGCTTCATCTGCGAACCGCCGTAGCGCTTGAGCGGATGCTCGGGATCGTTGGGAACGTAGAGAATCACTTCGTCGCTGTAGCGATATTTTTCGCAGATCGAGAAGGCCACGCAGCCGGCCATGCGCTTTTTCATCAAGCCCAAGTCTTCGAACCAGACTTGCTTGTTGCCCATCCACGGATGCCTTTCGCCGTTGATCACCGAGACGATCATGCTGTAGTCCGCAGGTTCGATGTCTTTTTCAGCAGCGCCAGTTCGGCGGCAGCGCGCATGGCTGCCTTCTGACTGGCGATGAACGGTTCGCGGAGTGCGGTGGGCGCCGTCGTGGCGTGCGGATAAAAGAAGCCCTTCAGGTACGCCTGGTATTGCTTGCCGATGTCCAGGCTGCGGCACAACGTCAGAAACTGGCTGACGCTCAGGTTGACCGCCACCGCTTCGTAAGTGCCCGGCAAAGTGGTTTGCACAACGAACCCGGAAGTCGCGTGATAGGCCCCCGGCTGGCATTCGTAAGCTTCGAAATTGTGCAGCGTGGCGTCGAGCATCGATAGTTTTAGCACTTCGAACGACGATACTTCGATCTCGAAAATGCTGATTTCCAAGGGGCGCCTCAGGCACAGCAAGGTCTTGTCGACATCCACTTGCAGCTGGAATTGGTCTTTAAGGGCCTTGATCAACAGAGGCCGGGCGAAGGCATCGACGTCCTGAAACGCCGCCATGCTTTTGTCCAGCCGGTTCTGCGCATCAAGACTGGCCACGAGGCTTGCATTCAACGCCTCGCGCTGGTCAGCCCGGGCGTTCCGATACCACAGTGGCAACGTTGTATGAATGTCCTTGAACGCCTGGCGTCTTTGCGCCGAAGCGTCGGTCAACCATTGCGGGATGGATTGTTCGAGGAAGTCACCGTGCAGGCTTTGGGTGGTCGCCGGCGGCACAGTTGGCGCAGTGGATGAGATTACGGTCATGGTCGCTCCTTTTTGGTGGAGCCAAGAGCAGACCATCTCGGGCACGGGCATCTGCGGTAGATAGATCTCGCGCGATGAGTGGATACCTGTCGACTGTATGGGCGTGCAGCGGCAGGCCATCCAGTGGCAAGTTGGCTATGCTCATCTGGACAACTGACGTTACGAGGGATTTATGGACGATCCAGTCGACAACAAACCGCCGACCTTCTGGCAGATGCTGCACAGCGTCATGGCGGCGGCGTTCGGGGTTCAAAGCGGCAAGAACCGGGCAAGGGATTTCACCCATGGCAAGCCCAGCCATTTCGTGATGCTGGGCATTCTGTTCACGGCGGTGTTCGCGCTGACGCTGTTTGCGATTGTCAAACTGGTGCTGCATTTCGCCGGTGTGTGACGGGTTTCAGCGCATCAGCGTTTGCAGGGTGAACGGATAGCGATACGTCGCTGGACGGCCCTTGGCCGACAGCTTGCGAAAGCTCACGCCATAATTCGGCGACTTGCCCAAGGCAAGCATTTGCTGTGCATGGGGTTTGTCGACCAATTGCAGCAACGGCAGCATGCGATCGCGCCCGCCGTAGTGCTTCAAGTCGACGCCTTGCTGATCGTCATGCAACTCGACCAAAGCCCAGCCCCCCAGCGTAAAGTGCCCGCCAACCAGCGCGCTGAGACGTCCGTCAAGCAAAGCCTGCAATGCCGCCGGGGATGTGTTTACCGCACTGAACAACGCATCTTTACCCGGGACCTTGCCCGTCTCGGCGTATGCGCGGATTGCGCCAAACGCCATTTCATCGTTGGCCGACCACACCAGGGACACCTTTGGATAGCGGCCGAACAGTTGCTTCGCCTGTTCATAGGCGCGGTCTTGCGTCCAGCCGCTGTAAACCAATTGTCGCAGTCGCACCTCTGGATGTTCGGTCAGGGCGCGCTGCATGCCGTGCTCGCGCAACTGCGCCGATGGCGTGACCTTGAGCCCCGAGAACGCGAGCATTTCAATCTGCTCGCCGTTTTCCAGCGGCGGGTGCAGACGAATCAGTTCCTTCATCATCAAGTACCCGCCCTCCTCGTCGTTCGGCACCAGACTGCCGATCAGGTCTCGACGTTCGCCAACCAGGGCCTGCTGATCAACGGTCAGCGCAGCGTTGACCATAAACAGCTTTACCCCGCTGTTCTGGGCCAGGCGCAGAATTTGCGGTGCAACGTATTGTTCGTTGACGAAAATCAGGTACTGCGGCCGATTCGGCCCCTGCAATGCCAGGCGTGCCTGAGCCAGCGTCAATTCCGGCTGGCGCTGCGAGTAGAGGATTTTCAGATCGATACCCAGATCCCGGGCTGCTGCTTGCATGAATTGCGAATAACTGACCCAAAACGCTTCCTGGGTCGAACCCGGATTGAGGAACAGCACCGATTCGGCCCGCGCAGCGGACCCGAAAGCCACGCCGAACAGCAGCAGGCCAAGGTGGAAAATCTTCAACATGAGTCATCCGGGCCCGAGGAAAAATGGCCGCGCATTATAGCCATCGAATCAGCGGCTAATGACGCTTGATCCCGTTTTTGTCCGACAATCCATCGGAAACGGGCCCGGATGGGTCGTTTACTGATGACTGACCCAGAATACCGCTGTCCCCACTACCAGAATTATCAGGAACAAAATGGCCCACGCATCGACGCTACTGTCGCTTTTTCTTGCCTTGGTCGGATTGCTCATTGCATCGCCTCTTGTCGGTTTTATCGGTGATTGCAGAAAGACTCGACCACAGTTAAGACGATGATTGTCCGCACGACAAATGTGGATTAGCTGACAGTCGTTCTCGTTAGGCGTTTTGGTTCTTTACATATACTCAAACATCACTTTTGCGCATAACTGCAAACGGGTATATTGCCCCGGCTCCGTTAGGGAGAGCGCGGCCGTGCGCGCAGAATTGCAGAGGCACAATCGGACTCCAGCAAGCGAAAACGCAGTGCTACTCCGAATGGCCCAAGCCTGAGAACAGGACTTATATGTACGTATACGACGAGTACGATCAGCGGATCATCGAGGACCGCGTCAAGCAGTTCCGTGATCAGACCCGACGCTATCTGGCAGGTGAGCTGAGCGAAGAAGAATTCCGCCCCCTGCGCCTGCAAAATGGCCTCTACATCCAGCGCTTTGCGCCGATGTTGCGTGTGGCGGTGCCTTACGGCCAGCTGACGTCGCGCCAGATGCGCATGATGGCCAAGATTGCCCGCGACTACGACAAGGGCTACGCCCACATCAGTACCCGGCAGAACGTGCAGTTCAACTGGCCGGCGGTGGAAGACATCCCGGACATCCTCGCTGAACTGGCCACCGTGCAAATGCACGCGATCCAGACCAGCGGCAACTGCCTGCGCAACGTCACCACCGACCAGTTCGCCGGTGTCGCTGCCGACGAGGTGATCGACCCGCGCCCATGGTGCGAGATCGTCCGTCAGTGGACTACGTTCCACCCGGAATTCGCCTACCTGCCGCGTAAATTCAAAATCGCCGTCAACGGATCGACCGCTGACCGTGCGGCCATTGAAGTCCACGACATTGGTCTGGAACCGGTGCACAACGCCGCTGGCGAACTGGGTTTCCGTGTGTTGGTCGGCGGTGGCCTCGGCCGTACGCCGGTGGTCGGTGCGTTCATCAACGAATTCCTGCCATGGCAGGATCTGTTGAGTTACCTCGACGCCATCCTGCGCGTGTACAACCGCTATGGCCGTCGTGACAACAAATACAAGGCGCGGATCAAAATCCTCGTCAAAGCCCTCACGCCTGAAGTGTTCGCGCAGAAAGTCGATGCGGAAATGGAGCACCTGCGCGGTGGCCAGACCACATTGACCGAGGCCGAATTGCAGCGTGTGGCCAAGCACTTCGTCGATCCGGACTACAAGGCGCTGGACAACCAGACCGCCCAACTGGCCGATCTGGACAAAGAGCACGCGGGTTTTGCTCGCTGGCGTACCCGCAATACCCTGGCCCACAAAAAGCCGGGTTACGTTGCCGTGACCCTGTCGCTGAAACCGACCGGCGTTGCGCCGGGCGACATCACCGACAAGCAACTCGATGCCGTCGCCGATCTGGCCGACCGCTACAGCTTCGGTCAACTGCGTACTTCCCACGAGCAGAACATCATTCTTGCCGACGTCGAGCAAAGCCAGTTGTTCACCCTGTGGGGCGAACTGCGTGAAGGTGGTTTCGCTACGCCGAACATTGGTCTGCTGACTGACATCATCTGCTGCCCTGGCGGCGATTTCTGCTCGCTGGCCAACGCCAAGTCGATCCCGATCGCCGAATCGATCCAGCGCCGTTTCGACGACCTCGACTACCTGTTCGACATCGGCGAGCTGGACCTGAACATCTCCGGGTGCATGAACGCCTGTGGTCACCACCACGTCGGCCATATCGGTATTCTCGGGGTGGACAAGAAAGGTGAAGAGTTCTACCAGGTGTCCCTCGGTGGCAGCGCCAGCCGTGATGCGAGCTTGGGCAAGATTCTCGGCCCCTCCTTCGCTCAGGAAGTCATGCCTGACGTGATCTCGAAGCTGATCGACGTGTACGTCGAACAACGTACTGAAGACGAGCGCTTCATCGACACCTATCAGCGTATTGGCATCGACCTCTTCAAGGAACGCGTCTATGCAGCGAATCATTAAGAACAACGAAGTCGTCGACGAAACCTGGCACCTGCTGCCAAAGGACTTCAACATCGACGAGATCAGCAACTGCGACGATTTGATCGTTCCATTGCAACTGTGGCGCGAACATAGCCGCATGCTCAAAGCTCGCGACGGCGGTCTGGGGGTCTGGCTGGACGCCGACGAAGAAGCCGAAGAAATCGGAGAAGACGTCGCGGAGTTCCAGGTGATTGCCCTGAACTTCCCCGCGTTCACTGACGGCCGTAACTACTCCAATGCCCGTCTGCTGCGTGACCGTTACGGTTTCAAAGGCGAACTGCGAGCGATTGGCGACGTGCTGCGCGATCAGTTGTTCTACATGCACCGCTGCGGTTTCGACGCTTTTGCCGTGCGCCCGGATAAAGATCCGTACGAAGCCCTTGAAGGTCTCAAGGATTTCTCGGTGACCTATCAGGCCGCCACTGACGAGCCGCTGCCGCTGTTCCGTCGTCGTTGATAATCAAGCCTTGAACCCGTGTCGACGGGCTCAAGGCTTGTCACTTCCCTCCCTCTTCACTTGATCATTCGCCTGTCACGGGAAATGGCCTGCCCATGGCTGCCCAGTCCCTGAACAACTTCGCGCGGTTTTCCAGAACCTGAAAGAGCGCCATGGGGTTGTCTGCATCATCCGCAGCGGCTTCGACGTTTTGACTCAATCGACGCCAGAGATCGGGTGATGCATCCGCCTCGCTCAACAGCCGCCAGACCCGGGCTTGCAGCTCCGAATAGATGACGCGAAATTCCGGCGTCAGGCTGACCCCGTCAAGCGTGCGCAAGAAACGTCTGCCAACCGGTTTGGCGGCCAGGCGCTGCCAGATCGCCAAACGGGCATTGCTCAGTTGCTGCTCCGTATTGCGCAGCCAGACACCGGCTTCTCCATGCAAAGGGCCCGGGGCGCCCAGCCAAACGTTGAAACCACAACGCCGCCGATGCGCGCCAAGGCGTAACAAGGTGTCCTCATCTGTCAGCGGATTGCCCCACAACTGTACGCGCCCTGGGGCCACAGCCTGCGCGAGCACTGCCCGTGGAACCCGGGCAATCTGGTTGCCACGCAGATCCAGCGACGTCAGATAAGGCTCGTCGCGAATCCCGACCGGGCACGTGCTGATACCGGTGTTGCGCAGATTCACTTCCCGCAGATTGTTCATGCCTTGCAACATCGGCGGGACGCCCAGCGGGTTCTCACTCAAGTCCAGCACTTGCAGATTGGTCAGGCTGCCCAGTTGCGCAGCGGTGTTCTCTCGCAGGACCAGATGGGTCGCGCGCAGATCCAGCTTCGTCAGTTGAACAAGCGACGGGATCACCGAGGGCAGCGCGCTGTGCAGCACGCCCATGGCATCGGCCACCCGCAGATCGACACTTTCCAGATTCAGCGTTCGCAAATGGGGGAAAGACTCAAGAAAGCCGTTCAGGCTCTCGCGCTCGACCACATGGAAGCCGCGCAAGGACAGTTCGATTACCTCATTGAAGCGGGTACTTACCTGCGGCAAACGGTGAAAATCCTCGAATTCCAGGTTCAGCTTGTAGCCCGTCAACGCGCCGTCTACGTGAAGGCGATTTTCCGCAGACGGACGCTTCTGCCAGATTTCGAGCAGTTCCTCGGCCAGTTCCCGGCGACACTCTCGTTCGTAAGCCAGCGTGTGTTGCAACAGGTTGACGTTGTACGCCTCGATTTGCCCGGGCGTCATGCCGGCGGCATCTTCATCGTCTGCGTCCATGAACTCGATATCCATGTCATCGACATCGGTCAGACTCTGTTCGATCCAGCCATTCAGATCCATGACCAACACCTGCAACTGCTCCTTGAGTTGGTCGAGGCGCAACTGCGCATTGGCACCCGCCTGCAACAGCCATGCATCGACCTCCGCATCGCTGAAACCGGGATAAACATCCCTGACCTGCAAACGCATCATTGCGTGGGTCAGCGCCGCTGATTGCGCAGTGTCGGGAAAACCGCCCCCGCGCAAACCCTGCATTTCGAAGGGCAACCCCATGTCCATTCTGCCGAGCCCCGCTGCCAACGCTGAGCGCGACAACGCCAGATCCCGCAACTTGAACTTGAGTTCGTCAGCCACGTTCAGCGCGGGTAACTGCAGGGCCGAGCGCTCGTCGGGGGTCAGCACTTGGGCAATCGCCTCGAAAATATCCGCATGACCCACGGTGCCTGGAGCGGCGTCAACGGACTGATAGCGCGTGCCGATTTTTATCAAGTGGCGACACGTCGCGGCATCCAGCGCACCGGTGCGGTCCAGCACGCGACCAAGCGCAGAGCCGTCGCGAATTTCCAGTCGCAGGTCTTGCGGCCATCCGGGGAGATTTTTCAGTGAATGCAGTACCAGTGTGTCCGAATCGGCGTGGCTGACCGATTGCAGATAAAGGCTTTCGTGAGCGCGAACCAAGCGGACATGCTCCTGATACTGTCGCGCCTTGCTGTCGAGATTCTTGAACAGCACCCTGGCACGAGCCGTATCAAGCGTATCCGCGAGATCGATGCCATAGCGATCAAGCATCTGTTCCACGGCGTTTTTCGGCAGTCCGGGGTATTGCTGCTGAAACAGCCGCACCCAGGCATCTTCTGAACGCTGGAGTGCCTGATAGCGGTCGTCGAACCATGCGGCTCGGCGGGCCTGCAACGCCTCTTGAACGGCGCTGTCCTTTGGGAGGGTTTTCGCGTCGAACTGCATTGAGTGCAAAGCTTGCGTCACGTCCTGATCGATCTGGAACCGACTGATAATGTCGGCCAGCATGGGATCGGGCTGGCGGCCGCTGCGAATCATGCGCAGCACATCGTCATCGACGGCGCTGACCTTGCCAATCTGTAGCAGTATCTCGTCGCTGAAGTTCTCCACCGTGGGGCCAATGCCCCGCAACAGGCTCAGGCGGCTCTGCGGCTCGACTGGCACCGCAGGCGTATCCACAGCGGGAAGCTTTTCTGAAGGTGCCACCGTCGGTTCATCTTCCAGTCTTGTGACGAGCGTCGCTTCACGGCTTTCATTCTTTAAACTGCCGAGTGCGCCGGCCAACGGCAAGGCGTTGAGCAAACCGAAGACCGTGCGGCTCACACCATCGGCGCGCTCACTTGCCGTTTCACCGTCAATGGCCTGATCCAGACCATACGCCGCGTCGATCAGGCCGGCCAGGGCCAGGATCCCTTCACCACCCGGGAAAAACAATGCCAAGGGCGCGAAGCGATTGAGCCACTGCACCACCGGCTCGACAACCGCACTGAGGCTGTCGCGGTTGACCTGACCATCGTCACGAATGCTCGAGACGCTGTCCCCGGCCACCTGCTTCATCGCAGCCACCAACTGTGCAAACGGATCGACGCCAGCGAGCATGCGTTCAAAATCGATGTAGTCGCGCGGATCCCAGTAGCCGTCGTTGTTGAAGAATCCGGCCTCCTTCGTCAGTCGGTGCATCGCCGGATAGATCGCCATCCCCTCAAGCGCAGTCAGGACGCCCGCATGAAAGGTGCCATCCTCGCGGTCATCCTTCTGAAAATGCTCCGAGAGGGCCTTCTTGGTCGAGTCCGCTTTGCCTTGGGTGACGATCCATTCCTGCAAGGCATGTTCATCGGCGAACTCATGCAAGGGCGAAGAGTTGCCCGGGATATACAGCAGCAGGATGGAAGCCGAGCGCTGGCGAAAACACCAGATGTCCGTCGCGGTATAGCGATACAGCTTCAGACGACTCGCTTCGAACCCTGGCGGGATTCGGGTCGGCGCTTGCAGTTGTATGAGGGTCAGGCTTTTCCAGGTTTGCAGGGCAGGCAACGCTGCCGCTTGCAGGGCAAGCGCAAGGCCCTGAACCGACAGACTACCCTCACGATGTTGCAGGTGGGCCGCCATGACAAATGCAGCCTTCACCGAGGTTCTCAATGGATAAGGTGCCGCCGCGCCGATGACCGAGTCCGACGGCCAGGATTGATCGAGATAGGTCTGATAAAGGTCTGCCAGCATCAGGTCCCAGACCCACTTCTTGAATTCGGCGGGCCGCAGTTGAATCTGCGTACCCGGCCCATAGGTCTGTGGAACCGTTGCGCGATAAATGCCTTCATACGTGTCGTGATTGCCGCTGCCGGTCGTGGCGAATTCATCCACGTTGTCGACAATTCGCACTGTTGGCCCCAGATCGGGTGGCTGATACAGCCCGAACGCAGTTTCGCCAATACGCCCGTCACCCGTGGCCTGGTAATTGCCAAGCAACGCATTGATCAGGGTTTGCGAGTTTTTCACGCGTCCCTGATGGATGCCTTTTCTGGCAGGGTGCCCACGGTAGTTGTAATCCAGCGTGACCAGTAATGCGCTATGCGGATCAATCGCGGTGCCCCACTTCTTTATGATCAGGGCGCCACCAAACTGTGCCGGGGTTTGGGGCAGCGCTATGTCCACCGCGGCCTGGAGTTCGCCCGGTAATTTGGCGGCGGAAGTGAACGGCGCGTCTTGGGCTGAGTCAGTCATGTGCATTCCATTGCAACAGATTGGAAATACCAGACTACCCGGCCCCCAAGCACGAGTCAGTCGGACTGATCGGCAGGATGCCTAGGACGTTTCGCTGCTGTGACGGGAAAAATGCCTGACGGCAGACAAAAAAACCGCGGAAGTCCGCGGTTTTTTGTCTGCCGGTGACGAGCGCCGGATTACCAGAAACGTTGCTGGGTCAAACGGCTCCACCAGCTCAACAGTACGCGGTCCACCGAACCGCTGGCGGCCATGCCGATGCGCTCCTGCAGGCTTTTGCGCTCGGAGTAATGCAGGTGATAAACCTCGAATTTCTTCGCGCGGTCGGCCAGGTATTCGTCGCTGGTCTTCAGTTCGTCTACCAGTTGTTTGTCGAGCGCGGCGACACCGAGCCAGACTTCACCGGTGGCGACTTCATCGATCGCCAGTTGCGGGCGATAACGGGCGACGAAGTTCTTGAACAACTGATGGGTAATGTCCAGGTCTTCCTGGAACTTCTCGCGGCCCTTCTCGGTGTTCTCGCCAAACACGGTCAGGGTGCGTTTGTATTCGCCGGCAGTCAGCACTTCGAAATCGATGTCGTGCTTCTTCAGCAAGCGGTTGACGTTGGGCAACTGGGCGACCACACCGATGGAGCCGAGAATCGCGAACGGCGCGCTGATGATCTTCTGCCCAATGCACGCCATCATGTAGCCGCCGCTGGCAGCAACCTTGTCGATGCACACGGTCAGAGGCACACCGGCTTCACGGATGCGTGCCAGTTGCGAGGACGCCAGGCCGTAGCTGTGGACCATGCCGCCACCGCTTTCCAGACGCAGTACCACTTCGTCCTTCGGTGTGGCGAGGGTCAGTAGCGCGGTAATTTCATGGCGCAGGCTCTCGGTGGCCGAGGCCTTGATGTCGCCGTCGAAATCCAGCACGAACACCCGTGCTTTCGCTTCGGGCTTGTTCTTCTGCTTCTTCTCGCTTTTTTCGGACTTGGCCTGGCCTTTGCGCAGGGCCTTGAGCTGATCCTTGTCGAGCAGGGTTTGCTCGAGACGCTCGCGCAAGCCTTTATAAAAATCATTGAGTTTGCTGACCTGCAACTGACCGGCCGATTTGCGCCGGCCCTTGCTGCGCAATGCGGCAAAACTGGCAAGCACCACCAGAATGGCGATCACCAGGGTCACGGTCTTGGCCAGGAAGCTGGCGTATTCGGTAAAAAACTCCACAGAGGCTCCTTAAAACAATGCGTGGATGTGAAGCACACGCGGGATGGTTCCAGCATACCCATGCGCCGGCTCGGCGGCCAGCCGTGAAACCTCTGGCAACACGCCTGTAACGGGCATTTCAAACAAGCGTATGTTTTTTCATTGACAGCTCTCCGTCATCCTCATAACCTCGCCAAACCTTCAACGTACCGGGATGACGCGGACGTGGGCAGCATCTATCTGATTCGACATGGCCAGGCCTCCTTTGGTGCAGACGACTATGACGTCCTGTCGCCGATCGGTGTGCGCCAGGCAGAAATACTCGGCCAGCACCTCGCTGAGCTGGGGATCAGCTTTGATCGCTGCATCGCCGGTGACCTGCGTCGCCAGCAACACACAGCCACCAGCGCACTGGAGCAATTCAGTGCCAAAGGCCTTGCGGTGCCGAACCTGGAAACCGATTCCGCGTTCAATGAGTTCGATGCCGACGCGGTCATCCGCGCCCTGCTCCCGCCCATGCTGGAGGACGAACCGGAAGCCCTCGAGATCCTGCGCAACGCTGCGCAAAACCGTGGCGAATTCCAGCGTATTTTTGCCCTGATCATCGAACGCTGGCTGGCCGGCACTCACGACACACCAGGGCTGGAAAGCTGGCTGGGCTTCGTCGAACGGGTTCAAGGCGGTTTGCATCGAATCCTCGAACAGGCTGAAAAGAATCAGAAAATCGCCGTGTTCACCTCCGGTGGCACCATCACTGCCCTGCTCCACCTCATTACACAAATGCCTGCCAAACAGGCTTTTGAATTGAATTGGCAAATCGTCAACACCTCGCTCAACCAGCTGAAGTTCCGCGGTCGCGAGGTGGCTTTGGCTACCTTCAACAGTCACGCTCATTTGCAACTGCTGAAGGCCCCGGAACTCATCACTTTCCGCTGAGTCCGGATAACTGTGACCCTGGCTGTAATCACCCAGCTCTCATTACCCAAGAAAGGATCGAACCATGACCTCCGTAGCTGATGCCGTACAAGCAATGAAAGCCAAGTTCAACCCAGCCGCCGCTGCCGGTCTGGACCTGGTCTTCGGTTTCCGCATCGACGAGACCAAGAACTTCTCGCTGATCGTCAAGGACAGCACCTGCGAGCTGAAAGAAGGCGAGAACCCGGACGCCCAGGTCACGCTGGTGATGGACGGCGAAACCCTGGAAGGCATCGTCGACGGTTCGACCGACGGCATGCAGGCGTTCATGGGCGGCAAACTGCGCGCTGAAGGCGACATGATGCTGGCGATGAAACTGTCCGAGCTGTTCCCTTCGTAAGACTGCCGTTCGCTTACAAACAAATCCCGCCATTGGCGGGATTTGTCGTTTCAGGGTCACTGGATGCCGTCAGCGTCCAGCTCCTTGAAGACCTGCCGATCGGCGATCTGGGTCTGACTGTCGGGGTACATTAACTGGACGCTGCCACCGGGGATGATTTCACCGGTTTGCGCATCACGGGCGAAGGTGATGACATACCGCTCACCCTGGTACTTCAGGTAAATGTTGTAATAATCCTGCGGCTGGTCCGGCGCTGCAAAAGCGCTGTAGCGATAGCGGGTGCGTGGCACCAGCATTGGCCACTCCTTTTGCAGCAACTCGCCACTCACTTCGGGGTCCGCTGACTCCAGGGCAACAATCGCCGTCGCGACCAGTTCATCGTTGTCGCTTGGTTTGAAAGGCAATGGTCTGTTACGAAGCATGGTTACAGCGCTTTTTTTCCATCGACAACATCACGGCGGTACATTCCGTTACGAAACCACTTGGAGGCATCAAAGCGGTTTTCTTCCGGACTCCAGTCGCCGTAATACATATCACTTTCTCGCTCATCGCATCTTCCCTTGTGTGCAGATATAGACCCATCGCACTAAAAACCAGCAAAAAGGCCGCTATGACACCCACGCGCTTGTGAAAATTAACAGTCATGGCTGTGCCGGTTGCCCTTTTTTAAACTTCAGTTGCTGCTTCGGTGGGCCCAAAGGCGTATTGCCTGACCGCACCTTTCCGACAGCCCCATAATCGTCCAGCGGATAGCTCATGTTCTTTTCATTTTTCGTGCGGCTCTGGGCATGCATCAACAGCTTTTTGTCGTTTTCGGTCGCCAGCGCCGGCGGCTGGACCGGGGCTGTTTCGCCCGGCAGCTCCAAGGTGTCGTCCTTCTTCGACAATCTGTATTCAGCGAGACGCCGTTCGTAGCCAGCCTTCTTGATCCTGAATGCAGATTTGGCTCGATCGTCCGACGCTACGCGCGCCTTCGCCCCCTCCAGACCATCACGATCTGCATCGCTGCCATACGTTTGGTCGTAAAGGCTGCGCCGCGGGTAAGCATGAATAGTTGCCCCGGTGGAATCAGCAAGTTTCTGTGCAAGACTGAGTTCGTAATGCTCCTGGCCTTCACTGACCAGCGCAGTCTCGTCCACCCCCAAACCGGTTCGGCACGCGTAAGAAAAAATATTGGCGCCCAAGGCAAAGGCATCAGGCTGCAACTGACTGGCCTGCGCAGGTCCAAAGCGGTAGCTGGCGTCCTTGCCTTCGATTTCGTAACCGAACTCGATATTGAACACCACGCCGTGGGCAAAGATATCAAGCTGTTTGATCTCGCGCTTTTCTTCTACCCGCTTGTTTATGAAAGCAACCAGTTCGGCGGCTGAATCAATCTCAAGGTATTCGGCTTTGTAGGTATTAACGACAAGTTCTTTAAGCGTGGCGCGCATTTTGGGGTCGTATTCCGCGACAAACAGCAGAAAGAAGGTCTTGTCCGCGGCCCCCTTTTTAACGTTCGAATAGTCTCTCAACTGGCCGACACCTTGGTTGATGAAACTCATCTTGTTACCGTAATTTCCGCGAATCTCCGTCCAGCGACTAATGTGGTAAGAGCCAACCACCGTTACATAATCGTACTTGAGCGAGCCCTTCACCTGCGTCGTCGCGTGTTGATCGCTCGTCTCGCCCTGTTTCTTGTCCGGTGTCGCCACGTTGAACCTTCCTTAGTAAGCGATGCCCAGTGCATCCAGGTGAGCGGCGGCTTCCTTGCCCCATTGCACGACAATGGACGTCGGGTCGGCGGTGAACACCCGTGCAGCGTTGCCGTGGTTGTCGGTATGGCCGACAAGGCGTTGGCCGTCACCGGTTTCGATGCAAAAGAGCATGTCGGGAATGGCTTCGCCGGTGGTTTCGTCCACCAGTTGGAAACGTTCGCTGTGTTTGGGTACCGTCACGATCGGAATGAACGGTGCGGCGCCGGCCTGAGTGCCGACGAAGACGTCGCCAGAGCCGGTGATGATCATGCCGCCGTGGGCGGTGGCACTGCCGAGAAAGGCAATGGG
Source organism: Pseudomonas sp. TH08 (assembly GCF_016651275.1). Classification (NCBI taxonomy): domain Bacteria; kingdom Pseudomonadati; phylum Pseudomonadota; class Gammaproteobacteria; order Pseudomonadales; family Pseudomonadaceae; genus Pseudomonas; species Pseudomonas sp. TH08. Next base: position 724,067 of record NZ_JAEKEE010000004.1, read on the forward strand.
TTGGCCATTGATCAGGATATTGCCGATGCCTTCGCTGACCGCATCGCCGCAAGCCGTGGCGTCGCCGACGCGCAGCACCGGCATGCCGTTGATGTTCACGTTGGGTGAACCGGCGGTGCTGGCATTGGTGCCGTGGCCGGTTACCGGGCAGGCGTTGAGATCACTGAGTCGGGCGGCAGGTTTTGCCATCATCTACATCCTTGTGAGAGCCAAGCCGCGAAATGTACCGGATCTAGACCAGGGATAAAAGTCTGTCCTTGGCTGTCAGGGGCAAATCCGGCGCAGCGAACGAGGCTGCCAGCAACTCTCGCGTATAAGGATGGCGCGCCTGACGAAACAGCTCATCCGTCGCGCCACGCTCCACCACCTCGCCATCCTTCATTACGATCAAGTCATGCGCCAGCGCCCGCACCACCGCCAGATCGTGGCTGATGAACAGGTAGGTCAAGCCGTGTTCCTCCTGCAATCGCCGCAACAAACCAACGATCTGTTTTTGCACCGTACGATCGAGTGCCGAGGTCGGTTCATCCAGCAGGATCAGGTCCGGTTTGAGCACCAGTGCGCGGGCGATGGCGATGCGTTGTCGCTGACCACCGGAAAACTCATGGGGATAGCGATGGCGCGTTGCCGGATCGAGGCCGACTTCGCGTAGCACGGCAATCACTGCCTGCTCCCGCTCGTCAGCGTTCAGATCACTGTGCACGCGTAATCCTTCGGCGATAATCTGCTCCACGCAAAGACGCGGGCTGAGGCTGCCGAACGGATCCTGAAACACCACTTGCAGGCGTTTGCGCAGTGGCCGCAGTTGCTTGCCGCTCAGTTGCTCCAGCGCCTCGCCCTGAAAGCGAATCTGGCCCTCGGCTTCGATCAGGCGCAGGATCGCCTGCCCCAATGTGGATTTGCCAGAACCCGATTCGCCGACAATCCCCAAGGTCTTGCCGCGCTGTAGATTCAGGCCAATCCCCTTCACCGCGTGCAGATAAGTCCTCGGCCGCAGCCAGCCTCCGCCGAGCCGGAAGCGCACGTTGAGATCACTCACCTGCAACAGATCTTCTGTCGCATCGCGACAAAGCGCCGTGCCGCCCGGTTCGGCATTGAGCAATTCAATGCTGTAAGGATGCTGCGGCGCACTGAACAGCTGTTCGCAAGGCGCCTGCTCGACAATCAGTCCACCGCGCATCACTGCCACGCGCTGAGCGATATTGCGCACCAGATTAAGGTCATGACTGATGATCAACAGCGCCATGCCCAATCGCTGCTGCAGTTCTTTGAGCAGCAAAAGAATCTTGCGCTGCACGGTCACGTCCAGCGCTGTGGTCGGTTCATCAGCGATCAACAACTGCGGTTCGCAGGCCAGCGCCATGGCAATCATCACCCGTTGCCGCTGGCCGCCCGATAGCTGATGCGGATAAGCCTTCAGCCGTTCGCGCGGGCGCTGAATGCCGACCAGTTCCAGCAGTTCAAGAATACGTGCGCGGGCGGCCGCGCCGGCCAGGCCCTTGTGCAGCGCAAGGCTTTCACCCAACTGCCGTTCGATAGTGTGCAGCGGGTTCAACGAGCTCATCGGCTCCTGAAAAATCATCGCGATACGATTGCCGCGCAGTTGCCGCAGATACCGCTCATGCACGCCCAGCAACTCCTCACCGGCGTAACGAATACTGCCGTCGATGCGCGTGATGGTCGGGTCGAGCAGTTGCAGGATGCTGTGCGCCGTCACCGATTTGCCGGAACCGGACTCGCCCACCAGCGCCAGGCATTCACCGGGACGCACGTCGAGATCAATGCCGTGCACCACTTCGTGTCCGTTGAAGGCGATTCGCAGATCGCGAACTTCGATCAGCTTCTGGTTCATTTCAAGCCCTCGGATCAAAGGCATCACGGCACGCTTCGCCAATGAACACCAACAGAGAAAGGATCAACGCCAACGCGAAAAACGCCGTCAGTCCAAGCCACGGCGCTTGCAGATTGTTCTTGCCCTGCCCGATCAGTTCGCCCAGCGAAGCACTGCCGGCGGGCATGCCGAAGCCGAGGAAATCCAGCGCCGACAGGGTGGCAATTGCCCCGGTCAGAATGAACGGCAGATAGGTCAGGGTCGCGCTCATGGCATTGGGCAGAATGTGCCGGACGATCACTTGCGCATCGCCAACGCCCAATGCCCGTGCGGCTTTCACATATTCCAGGCCACGACTGCGCAAGAATTCCGCGCGGACGACGTCGACCAGACTCAGCCAGGAAAACAACGCCATGATCCCCAGCAGCCACCAGAAATTCGGCTCGACGAACCCCGACAGAATGATCAGCAAATACAGCACTGGCAGACCCGACCACACCTCCAGCAAGCGCTGCCCGAGCAGGTCAACCCAACCGCCGTAGTAACCTTGCAACGCTCCGGCCGCGATACCGATCAGCGCACTGACCGCCGTCAGCACCAAGGCAAACAACAGCGACACGCGCGTGCCGAAAATCACCCGTGCCAAAACATCCCGCGCCTGATCGTCGGTGCCCAGCCAGTTCTGCTCGGTCGGCGGGTTCGGCGCCGGTTCAGTCAGGTCGTAATTGACCGTGTCGAAACCGAACGGAATCGGCGCAAACCACATCCGCCCGCCCTGCCCCTCGATCAACTGGCGCACCTGAGCGCTGCGATAGTCCGGCTGAAACGGCAGTTCACCGCCGAAATCCTGTTCGCTGTAGCGCTTCAACGCCGGGAAATACCATTCACCGTGAAACGTCACCAGCAACGGTTTGTCATTGGCCACCAGCTCGCCACCGAGGCTCAGGCCGAACAACGCGAGAAACAGCCACAACGACCACCAGCCACGCCGATGCGCCTTGAACCGCGCCCAGCGACGCTGGCCGATTGGAGTTAACGTCAGCATCAGGCAGCCCTCGAGGTGAAGTCGATTCGCGGGTCGACCAGCGTGTAACACAGGTCGCCGAGCAGTTTTATCAATAGCCCGAACAACGTGAAGATGAACAGTGAACCGAACACCACCGGGTAGTCCCGCGACACCGCTGCTTCGTAACTGAGCCGGCCGAGGCCATCCAGTGAGAAGATCACTTCGATCAGCAGTGAACCGCCGAAAAACACCGTGACCAGCGCTTGCGGCAGGCCGGCGACCACCAGCAGCATCGCGTTGCGAAACACATGTCCGTACAACACCTGCCGCTCGTTCAGCCCCTTCGCCCGCGCTGTCACCACGTACAGCCGTGAGATTTCATTGAGAAAGCTGTTCTTGGTCAGAATCGTCAGCGTGGCGAACCCGCCAATCACCAGCGCTGTGACCGGCAGCACCAGGTGCCAGAAATAGTCGGCAACCTTGCCCCACAGCGACAGTTCGGCGAAGTTGTCCGAAACCAGCCCGCGCACCGGAAACCAATCCAGCGCCGTGCCGCCAGCGAACACCACAATCAGCAACAGCGCGAACAGAAAACCCGGCATCGCGTAACCGATGATGATCGCCGCGCTGCTCCAGACATCGAACGCCGAGCCGTTGTGCACGGCCTTGCGAATGCCCAGCGGAATCGACACCAGATACGTGATCAGCGTTGCCCATAATCCCAGCGACAACGTCACCGGGAGCTTTTGCCAGATCAGTTCGGTGACGCTGGCACCGCGAAAGAAGCTCTGGCCGAAATCCAGTCGCGCGTAACTTTTCAACATCAGCCACAAGCGCTCACTGGCAGGTTTATCGAAGCCGTACTGACGCTCGATGTCGGCCACCAGTTTCGGGTCCAGGCCACGGGTGGCGCGGGATTCACCGCCGATGGACTCGACATGGCTGGCGCCCACGCCGCCAACCCCGATGCCCTGCAAGCGCGCAATGGCTTGCTCCACCGGGCCACCGGGCGCGGCCTGGACGATGACGAAGTTGACCAGCAGAATCGCCAGTAACGTCGGCACGATCAGCAGCAGACGCCGCAGGCTATAACCCCACATGGCTGTACTCCTTTTGCAGCTGGGTCGAGGTCAGTGCGGTCGGGCTGATTTCCCACCAGGTGTCGAGACCGGCGTCGTACAGCGGCGCAATGGCCGGACGGCCGAAACGGTTCCACCACACGGTGGAAATGCCTGGCGGGTAGTAGTTGGGAATCCAGTAATAGCCCCACTGCAATACGCGATCCAACGCATGGGCGTGACGCAACAGACTTTCGCGGTTGTCGGCCTGTACCAGCCCTTCGAGCAACGCATCGACGGCCGGATCACGCAATACCATGTAGTTGTTCGAACCGGGGTCATCAGCGCCCTCGGCACCGAAGTAATTGAACATCTCGCGCCCCGGCGCCTGACTCACCGGATAAGCAGCGACGATCATGTCGTAGTCGCGATTGCGCACGCGATTGGTGTATTGCGCGGTGTCGACCTGGCGGATATCGAAGCCGATACCAATCTGTGCGAGGTTGCGCTTGAACGGCAGCAACAATCGCTCGAAGCCTTTCTGGCCGTTGAGAAAGGTGAATTGCAGCGGCTCGCCATTGGCATTCACCAACTGATCGCCGCGAGGTTTCCAGCCTGCCGCTTCGAGCAGTTTCAAGGCTCGCAGCTGCTCGGCGCGTATGTTGCCGCTGCCATCGGTTTTTGGCGCCTGGAACACCTCGGTGAAGACTTCGTCGGGAATCTGCCCACGCAACGGCTCAAGGATCTTCAGCTCTTCGGCATCCGGCAATGCGCTGGCTGCCAGCGCGCTGTGGGAGAAGTAGCTACGCTGACGCAAATACAGGCTGCGCATCATCTGCCGGTTGGTCCACTCGAAATCCCAGAGCATGGCGATGGCCTGACGCACACGGCGATCCTGAAACAGCGGTTTTTGCAGGTTGAAGACAAAACCCTGCGCGCCCTGGGCAGCGCCCGGCGCCAGGTGCTCGCGCAGCAATTTGCCTTGCTCCAGCGCGGCGCCGGCATAGCCAATGGTGTAACTGGTCGCTGAAAATTCGCGGTTGTAATCGAAGCCACCGGCCTTCAATACCTGACGCGCAACATCAGTGTCGGCGAAGAACTCCACGCTCAGATGATCGAAGTTGTAGAGCCCGCGGGTGATCGGCAGGTCCTTCGCCCACCAGTCCTGAACCCGCTGAAATTTCACGCTGCGCCCGGCGTCCACCGCGCTGATCCGATAAGGACCGCTGCCCGGAGGGATCTCGAAACCACCGCCTTCAGCGAAGTCGCGGCCGCGCCACCAATGCTCGGGCAGTACCGGCAATGTCGCTAGGTCCAGTGGCAAAGTGCGGCTGTCGGTGCTTTTAAAATTGAAGCGCACTTGGGTCGGCGACTCGACAATGACTTCGCCAACATCGCGAAACTGCTGGCGGTATTTCAGGCTGCCTTGGGTGATGAAGAGGTTGAACGTGTAACGAACGTCTTCGGCAGTAATCGCCGTGCCATCGTCAAAACGCGCGTTGGGGTTGAGGTAAAAACGCAGCCAGCGGCGATTGCTGTCCAGCTCGATTTTTTGCGCCACCAGGCCGTAGACACTGTAGGGCTCGTCTTTGCTGCGATAAGCCAGCGGCGCATACAGCCAGCCGTCAACGTCGGCAACACCGGTGCCTTTGTCGGTATAGGGAATCAGGTGATCGAACGGGCCGCTTTCCAGCGAAGAACGCCGCAGGCTGCCGCCCTTGGGTGCGTTGGGGTTGGCGTAGGCCAGATGCTGGAAATCGGCGGCGTACTTGGGGGCTTCGCCATAGACGGTGAGTGCCGGTTGCGGCGCGGCCCATGTCGTTGGGCTCAGTAACAGGCAAAGGCCCAGAAGGTGATGTCTGCAAAGCATTTGGCAGATCCTTTTTACACGGTGCGGCTAATGGCCTCTTCGCTGGCAGGCCAGCTCCCACAGGGATTCGCGTGCACCAGAAAACCTGTGGGAGCTGGCTTGCCAGCGATGAGGCCCTAACAGTCACTACACAATCTGCCTACCTGTGATGTGCAACAGGTCGGCCATTTTTATAGGGCAGGCTTTAGATCAATAAGTGACTAAAACTCTGCCCGACTGTGAATACCGATCCCCTGTAGGAGCTGCCGCAGGCTGCGATCTTTTGATCTTGCAAGATCAAAAGATCGCAGCCTGCGGCAGCTCCTACAGGGTTTGTTTAGAATTTGTAGGCAACCCGCGTGTACAGCGTTCGCCCAAACGGATCGCCATATTTCGGGTCGTAGCCGCTCTGGAACGTGTAGGTCTGGTTGCTGAATGGCGGCTCGCGGTCGAACAGGTTTTTCGCGCCGAGGGTCACGCTCAGGGTCTTGCGCCAGGTGTAGGTACCGGCCAGATCCCAGACGTTGTACGAGCCGACGTAATCGTGGGTGTCACGGTCGGAATCGTGATAACCGCTGGTATAGCGGTTGGTCAGCGCCACACCGTACGGGCCGTAGTTCCAGCTGCCGGTCAGGCTGTGACGCCAGCGGGCCACGGCACCGGCCGAGGCGAAATCGCCGCCACGGAAGTCGCCGAGCTTGTCGATGTAGTCACCCTTTTGTTGCTGCTGATAGTCGTACCGGGTGACATATGTGCCTTGCAGACCGATGCCGAAATTACCGTACGGGGTGCTGGGCAAACGGTAATCGAAGCTGACATCGACGCCATTGGTCTTGATCTTGCCAAGGTTGGCCAGGCCGGTAACGACATGGTCGATGGAACCGTCAGGCTTGCGGATCAGCCGTTCCGGGTACAGTTCCGGGTTCTCGAAGACTGCCGATTCCGGGAACTCGGCGATCTGGTTGGCGATGTCGATCCACCAGAAATCCAGGCCGGTGGTCAGACGCTCGAACGGCTGATAGACAAACCCCAGGGTGACGTTGCGCGCGGTTTCCGGACTCAGGTCAGTGTTGCCGCCGGTGCTGCGATTGAACTGCTGCGCGCAGTCGCGATTGGCAATACCGCCGTTACTCGGATTACCACCGGCGCACAAGCGCGGATCGTTGTAATTGGCATTGGTGAATGTGGTGAAATTCGGGTTGTACAGCTCATACAACGACGGCGCGCGGAAACCTTCACTGTAGGCACCACGCACCACCAGTTCCTTGAACGGCTGGAAGCGGAACGAATATTTCGGGTTGGTGGTACTGCCGAAATCGCTGTACTTGTCGTGGCGCACGGCGGCGGACAACTCCAGGCTGTCGAGCACCGGTACGTTGACCTCGGCGTACTCGGCCGAGACGCTGCGATCCCCGGCGACGCTGCCGTTCGGGTCGACGCCAAGGCTCTGCACGTCGCCGGCAAACGGCGCGAAATCCTGATGGAAGTCTTCCTTGCGATACTCGCCGCCCAGCGCCAGTGCAGAAGGGCCCGCGCCGAACCAGTCACCAATCTCGCGGCTGATGCGCCCATCGATGGCCTTCACCCGCCCTACCGCCGTGGCGTAATCGCCATCCACCGCGTTGGCGGCCAATAACGCCGAACCGGCTGCGGTCTGCGGCCCGAACGGATTGATTACACCGTTGGCAATGCCTGCGCTGACCGCCCGATCATTGACGTAACCGCTCTCGATGCTGTTGACCACTTTGTTCTGGTTGTAGGAAGCACCGAGGTTGTAATCCCAGCCGACCAGCGTGCCGTCGAAACTCAGCAGCAAGCGCTGGCCGGTGTTGTCGTCTTCATGCTGACGCGCGCCGACGGCCGTTTCACGCCAGTTCACGTCGACTGGCTGCGTCGGGTCAAGGGCGAAGCCGCTTGGCCCCGGTGTGATGCCGTTGCCCGGATAAAACGTAGTGCCCGGATTGACCTGATTGCCCATCAAGGTGCCAGGGCCGATCTGCGTGCGGTTCTCGTTGCGTGCCCAGAAATATTCGAGGCTGACATTGTGATCGTCCGACAGCTTGCCGGTGGCTTTGGCGAACGCCGAGGTCTTTTCGGTTTCCGGCACCAGATCGAGATAATTCCACAGGCTCTGACGGCAGATGCCGTTGCGCGACAACAGTCCCGGCGCGTTGCAGCCGGAACCGGCCAGTGGGTTGGTTGCATTACTGCCCTGACTCCAGTTGGCCGGCGATGCAGTGCCGGAGGTGTAATCGAGCCCGCGAGTGGGCTGGTAGTTGTAGGTATAGGCGCGGTCATCGGCAGCCAGTCGTTGCTGTTTGTCGTAACTGACCACGCCAAACACATTGAAGCGGTCGTCCTGCAAATCGCCGATCCCCCAACTGCCACTGAAATTGCGGCTTTCGCCACCGCCCGAATGCGTCGGTGAGTCGTAGTTGCTGCTGATCTGGCCTTCGGTGAGGCTGGTCTTGGTGATGAAGTTGATCACCCCGCCGATCGCATCGGTGCCGTACAACGCCGAAGCACCGTCACGCAGCACTTCTACGCGGTCAATGGCGGCGAACGGGATGGTGTTGAGGTCGACCCCGGAGCCATTGATCGCGTTGGTGGCGTTGTTACTCAAACGCCGGCCGTTGAGCAGCACCAATGTCTTGTTCGGGCCGATGCCGCGTAAATCCGCGTAAGAAGCACCGCCGCTGCTCGACCCCACCGATCGCCCGGAGCCGACAGAAGACTGGTTGGCGGAAATACGGCTGACCAGCTCCTCCGTGGTCGAAACGCCCTGCTCGCGCAGTTCTTCGACGCGCAGGATGGTGACCGGCACTGCGGTTTCGGCATCGACCCGGCGGATCGCCGTGCCCGTGACTTCAACCCGTTGCAGTTGGGTCGTCGGTTCGGTTGCCGTGCTGTCAGCGGCCATGGCCGGCAGCGTGTTGATAGCCAGCAGCAAGGCCAGGCTCAATGGTGATTTGACCGGTGAAAACTGAATCATGAACAGCCATCCCTGCGTTTTGGTTTATGCAGGGATGTGCGATGGCGCAGGGGGATTTATAGGGCGCGGTTTAGACCGTTGGGTGATGAGGTTATGCAAAAAATGCAAGCGCGTGCATCAGACCAACGCCGCCTATCGCAGCAGCCGGGTATCCAGGCCAAACCGTTCCTGAGAGATCATCTGGAACTGCCCTTCTGCCAGCTCGCAGCTCACCAGTAGGTTCCACGAATGCCGAGTTGCCACCGAGGGGATCAGCACAAACGGATGCTCGGCCAGTAAATCGTCGGCAAACCGCTGTTGATTGGGCGACGGCCACGTGGGACTCAACCAATAAGGATTCGGCACCTCTTCGGGCTGAACGACTTTGACCTGTGCATCGCTGATGACCTCAAAGCACGTCAGTACATAAGGTTCTGTGTCCAGTACAGCAAAACTGCGATTGGCTGCCACCTCCAGAATGGCAGAGGACGGGTCGACCGATGCATAAACGACTCGTCGGCCGGGTGTGTTCCATCGGCCTCCCTTCAGCTTTGAACCCATCCCGCTGTCCCACTTGGATCCGTAGACCTCCCGGTCCAGCCGCCACGCATACCAATGCCCGTCCCAAGGCAAAGGATTCATGGGTAACCTCCGTACATGATCTGACACAAGTATTGCTCGACCATCTGGAAACCCAGTGGATGTCGGGTCAATTCCAACGGCACGTGGCCGTTAAGGTAAGGGGTGGGCTTCTGCATCCATACCTCCGCCTGTAACAGCCCTCCGAACGCCCGAGTGGCCATCTCCAACACCACCGCATATTGGTAGGCGACGACACTCTGCTGTGCGTCAAGCCGTACCGGTTTGCTTTCCTGCATGAGCCGGCGCACGGTTCTTACCGACTTGCCGGTTATGCGTCTGACCATGTCTTCGCGCAGGTACAGCTCGCAAGTTGAAAGCATGTTGACGACATCGCTTAGCTCAAAGCCCTCGTCGGTCAGGCGGATGATCAGCAAGGCATCGTCACCGATGTTCTGGCCGTTCACGAGCAGGTCGACAGGTTTGCCCTCAACCTTCTTCAGCCCCGTCAGCCGGGGCGCTTTGAGTGTGGGCATCGCGACATCCTCCGTGGGGCATCTGGCGCGATCGTCGATCCAGAATTTGCGCAGGGAATAAGCAGGCTTTTCATGCTCAAGGTGTGGGGTTCGCATCTTTCATCCTTTTTCTGGGCTCCGAGCGTCCAAGCTGCTCAGCGACTTCAATGTCATGACTGATCCTATAGACCGCGCTTCCGACGACCAACCTGAAATAGTCGTCGGAAATATCCCCCACATTGCACAAACCGCTCCCGTTTCCGTAGGACGTCAACGACGTACTTTCACCTTTTAACTGCCGAAGTGATAACTCACATCCAGCCACCACTGGCGCCCGTAAGGGTCGTAATTGCCGGTCGGGTAATAGGGCCAGCCCGCCGAATCATCATGTTTGACTTGATTGAGCACGTTGTTGACCGTCAGGCCGACACTCGCCCGATCATTCAATTTGTAGCGCGCACTGGCGTTGAACACTGTCCATGGCGACAGACGCCCGTCACCGGCGCCATTGGTCACCGACCCATAACGAATGCCCATCAGCGTCGCCGTGGCCTTTTGATAGTCCCAGGTCAGGCTGGCGTTGACCTTGCTGCGCCAGTCGTAATTGGTGCGCGAGGTGCGCCAGTCCTGGGTCGGCGCCTCGTCCGACTCCTTGTAGTAGTGGGACAACACCAGGGTGTAACCCAACGCCGAACTGAACGCGCCGTACTGCCCCGCGCCCCAGCGGATGTTGCTCTTGAAGTCCAGGCCGCTGACCCGTTCGCTGGCAGCGTTGATTGCGTTGACCCGCACACGCTGTAACTGATTGGGGTCGATGGCCGCATTGCCGGCATTACGGTCGACACGCGCCAGGGTCGATTGGCAATTGGCCGAGTTGATGTCCTGTGTGCCATTACGGCATTCATTCTCTTGTTGCAACAGGCGGTTTTCGTCAACGGTGGTCAGCAGGTCATCGATCTCGACGCGCCAGAAGTCGGTGGAAAAATCGAAATTGCGCGACGGCGACCAGACAAAACCGTAGGTCCACGATTTGCCCCGTTCGGACTCCAGATCCGTCGTGCCGCTTTGCGTGTAATCGACCCGCCCGCGATCACAGGCGCCCTCCACGCCTTGGCTGCAACCGTAATAGTCGACCTGTGCCGGGTAGTAGCCGTTGCTGTCGGACTGGTAGATGTAATTGAGGTCGGGGGCGCGAAAACTGGTGCCGTAGCTGCCGCGCAATAACAGGCTGGTGACGGGCCGCCATTCCTGCCCCAGGTTGTAGGTTTTCTGTTGTTCGGTGCGGCCGCTGAATTTGTATTGATCCCAACGCCCCGCCGCTGTCGCCAGCACGGTGTCGGTGACCGGAATGCTGAACTCGCCGCCCGCCGCGTAACGCTTGCGCGAGCCACCGGAACTTTGCGCCGGACTCGCGCCGTAAAAGGTGCCGTCGTTGAGGCCGTCATCCGGGTCGACGCGGTATTCCTGTTTCCCGGCCTCCAGCACACCGGCGAATCCAACGGGGCCGGCCGGCAGATCAAACAGATCGCCGTTCACCGAAGCGTTGTAGCTGGTCGACACCGATTTGCTGCTCTGGGTCAGGTTGCCGCGAAACTGTTGCCACTCCTCGGGCGTCAGTGGCCGATCGAGGCGCGAAGCGTCCGGGGCAAACACTGGATAGCCACCGCTGACACCCAACTGCGGGCCCAGGTAGAACCCCTGAATCGATGACAGCGGCGAGTAACGGGTGGTTCTGACGCTGCGATATTCCGAGCGATTGGCCGCCAGATCATAGTTCCAGCCTGTGTCGGCAATCTTGTCCGAGAGACCGAGAGTGCCGGTCCATGAGGTGTCGCGCCACTTGCTGTTATTACTGGTGCGTCCACCGATTTCCTCTTCGCCGAAGCGACGATACCAGCGCTCCAGGTTGCCGCTGTTCTGGTTGATGAAATCCGGCGAGGTGAAGGTCGGGCCACGGGTGTTGTTCTGAATGTGGTCGAGGCCATACATCAAATCGGCGAATACCTGGCCGCTGTCGCTGAAGTGCCAGGTGCCGCGCGTGTAACCGTCGTAGTTTTCCTTTTGGGTTTGCACGGTCCAGTAATCGTTGTACGTCTGATCGGTGCGACAGCGGCCGGCGCTGTTGTACAGCTTGTTATCGAACGTACCTTGATAGGCGCCGCATCCCGGGCCCAGATAACGGTTGTTGGTCAGGTCGCGGCGATAACCGACGTCTGCCAACGGCGCGCCGCTTTGCATGAAACCGCGGTCATCGGCCCAGATCGGATCGCGGTTGGTCAGCTCCAGCCCGAACAAGCCGTCGAAGTCGCCCCAACTGCCGCCGCCACTGATCTGCAAGCGCTGGTTGTCGCCGCCACCGCGCTCGCTGGTACCGCCCTTGAGGTTGACGTCAACGCCATTGATCTTGTCCTTGAGGATGATGTTGACCACGCCGGCAATCGCGTCCGAACCATAAATGGCCGACGCGCCGCTGCTGAGGATTTCGATGCGTTCGATGACCGCCGAGGGAATGTTCGCCAGGTTGGTGAAGTTGACCTTGCCGTCGTAAGGGGTCGGGTAATCCGCCACGCGGCGACCGTTGATCAGCACCAGCGTGTGGTTGGGGCCGAGACCGCGCAGGTTCAATGCGCTGGCCGCTGGCTGCCAGGTATTGCCGTAATCTTCGCCTTGGGTCATCCCGGTGTTTTGCGTTTGGGTGGCCAGGGCGTCGTAGACGTTCTTGTAGCCGCGCGCTTCCATTTCTTCATGGGTGATGACGTTGACCGGCGTGGCGCCATCGCTCTGCGCGCGGGCAATCCGCGAGCCGGTCACGGTGACTTTTTCCATGCGGTAATCGGCATCGGTGACCGGTGCCACCGGGGTGACTTTCGCTGACACAGGCGAGACCTTGTCGGCTGCGCGAACACTCAAACCCTGAGCGCTTTGTTCGACCTGCAAGCCGCTGCCGAGCAAAGCTTTCTCCACCGCCTGGCGGCCACCCAAGGCGCCGCGCACCGCACCACTGCGCTTGCCTTGCACAAGGTTCTGACTGAACGAGATCGGCACGCCGGTCTGCCGCGAGATGTCCAGCAGCACTTCATCGAGCGGGCCACTGGCGACGTCGAAAGTGAACACGGCAGCGGCAGGCTCTTGCGCAAAAACCGGCAATGGGCTGAAGCCCATCGTCAATGCGGCGGCGAGGGTCAGTCGAGGTAATTGTTGTTTGAGTAAGAACATCGAGGGGCTTCCCTGTTGAAGGCGTCTGCAGGGAATGAGCAGCGGACCGGCGCTTTTTATAGGGCGGCGATTAGGCCAAGCAGTCATATCCCTATAACCGGAATTCCTCCCGGTAGGAGCTGCCGCAGGCTGCGATCTCTTAATGTTGTTTTTTAAAATCAAAGGATCGCAGCCTGCGGCAGCGCCTACCGGGGCTTACAGGTTCAGCTCGGGCGAGGTTCGATACTGATCCAGTAGGGGTTGTGCCAAAGAATGCGGATCGGTAACGAACGCTCCAGTAACTGCAACGTGCGGTCACTGTCGTCGAGTGGATAGAGGCCGCTCAAGCGCAAATCAGCCACTTCAGGGCTGACATGCACAATGCCCCGCCGGTAACGACGCAGGCTGTCAATCACCTCACTGAGCGGTTGGTCGCGAACCTCCAGCCGACCTTGCGTCCAGGCACTTTCGTGACCGTTGCTGCGTTGCAATGACAGGATGCCGAGATCGTTGAACAGCAGACTCTCGCCCGCCTCGACCACTTGCCGCGCACCGCTGGCGGTGACCACTTCGACCTGCGAATGCAACATCACCAATCGTGTGAACTCGTCGCTCTGCTGCACGAGGAATTTCGTCCCGAGCGCGCGCATTCGACCGTGTTCGGTCTCGACCACGAAGGGCCGTGACGGATCCTTCGCGACATCCACCCACAACTCGCCACTGCGCAAGGCCAGCAACCGCTGAGTGTGATCGAACAGCGGCACCACCCGACTGCGCGCATTGAGGGTCAACGCACTGCCATCCTCCAGGGTGAAATCACGCCGCTCGCCCATACCGGTCGCCAACTCTCCCGCCTCGGGCAGCCAGCCATAACGGCGCCCGAGCAGCCCGCCCAGCAGCGCCACGCCCAGCACACTCAAACTGCCGCTGATAAACCTGCGACGACTTGAAGGGGCGTTGAGGCTGTGCAGCAGGCTATGGCGTGGCACGCCGCGCAAATTCGGATTACGCAGCAAATTCAGGCCGCCGCCCATTTGCTCGATGATCTGCTGATGGCGTGGATCGGCCACACGCCAAGCCTCGAAAGCCGCACGCTCAGCGAGGCTGATGTCGCCCGACTGCAACAGCGCCATCCATTGCGCGGCTTCATCGATCACCGCTTCGTCCGGCCTCATGCCTGCATCGCCTGATAGCAGCGTTTGAACGCCTCAACCATGTATTGCTGCACGCGACTGGTGGAGACGCCGAGGCGTTGGCCAATCTCGCTGTAAGTCAAACCGTCGAGTTGATGGTAGAGAAACGCCGCTTTGGCTTTGGCTGACAGGCCATTGAGCAGGCGATCGACCGCCAGCAACGCTTCGATGACCAGTGCGCGTTCTTCCGGTGACGGATGCACCGGCTCCGGCGCCAGCGCCAGGCTTTCAAGATAGGCGCGCTCAAGGTCCTGGCGGCGCCAGCCTTCGTACACCAGCCGCCGGGCGATGGTGGTCAACAGCGCCCGTGGCTCGCGAATCGCCGTCGGGTCCGGCAGCGCCAACACCCGCAGGAAGGTTTCCGATGCAATGTCCTGCGCACTGTGCGGGCAGCCCAGCGTGCGGCCAACGGCAGCGCACAGCCAGCGATAGTCCTTTTGGAACATCTGCCCGATGATCTGGTAATGCGGGTTGTGTCCACCCATGCCTTGCTCCCTCAAACGGGTCCCACCCGCTGCGAAAAACCATCGTTCTGCCGGGATCGTCCGGCTCTGATCAGGCGCGACTGTGCAATAGCGATGCACACATTTGAAGTAATAAAAAAACATCACAAGCAAACTTTTAAGAATAAAGCGCTTCGTCGCCGCATAAACATTGGCTGACAGAACCTTGACCCGGATCACTGCCTCACGCTGAGCAGTGATTAATCTCCCCTCTCCATCGAAGGCCAGGGAAGGCTCACCGGGAGCCTGCGGCTGATCTCAATCAAGGAAGAACCCTCATGCGTCCCCTCAACATCATTCTGCTGGCGTCAGCCTTCAACGGCCTGACTCAACGTGCCTGGCTGGAGTTGCGCCAGGCCGGGCATTCGCCCAGCGTCGTGCTGTTTACCGATGAACACTCGGTGTGCGAACAGATCGAAAACAGCGACGCGGATCTGGTGATCTGCCCGTTTCTCAAGGATCGCGTACCGCAAGCGCTGTGGCGCAATACGCAGCGGCCAGTGGTGATCATCCATCCCGGCATCGTCGGCGATCGTGGCGCCAGTGCGCTGGACTGGGCCATCACCAACGAACTGCCGAGCTGGGGCGTGACCGCACTGCAGGCAGTGGAAGAAATGGATGCCGGGCCGGTGTGGGCGACGTGCGAATTCAACCTGCCGGCGGGCCTGCGCAAGTCCGAGCTGTACAACGGCCGGGTCAGCGATGCGGCGATGCTGTGCATTCGCGAGGTGCTGGAAAAATTCGTCGACGGTTTTGCCCCAGTGCCGTTGGATTACAGCAATCCCGCTGTGCGCGGGCGTTTGCAGCCGAACATGAAACAGGTCGATCGCAGCTTCACCTGGCACGATTGCGCGCGCTTCATCAAACGTTGCATTGATGCGGCGGATGGCCAACCCGGCGTGCTGGCGAGTCTGGCAGGTGGTCAGTACTACGTGTACGACGCGCACTTGGATTCGCGCACCGGCATGCCCGGCGAAATCATCGCGGTGCATGACGATGCGGTGCTGGTGGCGACCGGAGATCACAGCGTGTGGATCGGTTCCCTGCGGCGCAAACCGCAGCCGGGTGAGGAAACCTTCAAGCAACCGGCGCGGCACGTGCTGGCCGGGCAACTGGCGGAGGTGCCACACCTGGATTGGTCAATCGCCAGTCAGCCGTTCAGCGATGAGGCCTATCAGCCGATCAGCTATCGGGAGTCCGGGCATGTCGGTGAGCTGACCTTCGAGTTCTACAACGGCGCAATGAGCACCGAGCAATGCCAGCGCATGGTCGACGCACTGCGCTGGGCCAAGGCGCGAGACACCCGGGTGCTGTTGATCAAGGGCGGCCGCGGCAGTTTTTCCAATGGTGTGCATCTGAACGTGATTCAGGCCGCGCAGGATCCGGGCGCTGAGGCCTGGGCGAATATTCAGGCGATCGACGATGTCTGTGCAGAGTTGCTCAGCGCGAGGCAACTGGTGGTCAGCGGCGTGACCGGCAATGCCGGGGCCGGTGGGGTGATGCTCGCGCTGGCGGCCGACATCGTGTTTGCGCGCGCCGATATCGTGCTCAATCCGCACTACAAGAGCATGGGCCTGTATGGCTCGGAATACTGGACTTACAGCTTGCCTCGCGCGGTAGGCCCGGCCATGGCTGAGCAATTGACCCAGGCGTGTTTGCCGGTCAGCGCCAGCCAGGCGCTGCAACTGGGCATGGTCCAGGAAATCGGTCCACGCTGCCCCGACGAGTTTTCCTTGTGGCTGCTGCAACGGGCCAATGGCGTGTTGAACGATCCGACGTATGCCGCCGTGCGTGAACGCAAATCGCGGGTTGATCACGCGCTGATCCAGCAATGCCGCGAAACCGAGCTGCAAGAGATGCAGGAAGACATGCTCCACAACCGACATCAGTTCGCCGAGAAGTGCAGCCACTTCGTCTACAAACGCAAGGTTTGTGGCACTCCGGCGCGATTGATCGAGGATTGGACACGGGTACAGGAAATCGAACTGACTGACTGATCTTCGGCGTTTACGATGCCCCTATCGCTGGCAAGCCAGCTCCCACAGTTTCCGTGGCGTACCCAAGTTCTATGTACACTGCAAAACCTGTGGGAGCCTGGCTTGCCAGCGATGAACGATGACGCGGTATCCGGCGGGCACTTACAATGCGCTCACCTCAAACACCGGCCCGCCCATGGACATCGACCTCGCCCGAACCTTTCTGGAAATTGTCCGCCACGGCAGTCTCGCCGCTGCCGCGCAAAAGCTGTTCGTCACACAAACGGCCATCACCGCCCGGGTGCAAAAACTCGAAAGCCAATTGGGCAGCACGCTGTTCGTGCGCAACCGCGCCGGGGCGAAGCTGACGCCCAATGGCGAAGCCTTCGTGGTCTATGCCAATCAACTGGTGCAGACCTGGGAGGCCGCGCGCCGCGACCTGCCGCTGCCCGAGGGTTATCACAACGTGCTGCACATCGGTGGCGAAGTCAGCCTGTGCAATCCGCTGATGCTCAGTTGGGCCGCCGAACTGCGCGAAAAAATCCCCGGTCATGCGCTGCGCATGGAAATCCGCGATGGCGAAAATCTGCTGCGCCAACTGGAACTGGGTGTACTCGATGCAGCGCTGGTTTACCAGCCGGAATACTGGCCGGGTTTGCAGGTCGAACAAGTGCTGGAAGAAAAACTGATTCTGGTGCGTACGCCTGACCGTCCGGATCCCTACGTCTACATCGACTGGGGCCCGGACTTCCGTCGCCAACACGATGCCGCCCTGCCGGAAAAAGCCAAAGCCGCGCTGAGCTTCAACCTCGGCCCGCTGGCCCTGCAATACATCCTGGAAAACGGTGGCAGCGGCTACTTCCGCACCCGCGTCGTGCGCACCTACCTTGAAACCGGCGCGCTGGAACCGGTGACCAAAGCCCCGGAATTCAGCTATCCGACCTATCTGGTCTATTCGCGTGATCGCGACTCGGCGACCCTGCAACATGCCTTCAACCTGCTGCGCGAAGTGATCCATACCGATGACGACTGGTCGCAACGCTGGAATCCGCTGAGCTGAAGCTGCCGGTTTACACCGGAGCATGGCGCATGTGACCTCAAGGTCGCGCCTGCACAAATCGCCGGATCGGCTAATCTGCCGGGTAGAACAACCATACCCACAGGTGAACGCAGTGAGGCAGACCACCGAGGCATTTCGCAGCCGCTACCGTGCGGCCATCCATCCGCTGTACAACCCGTGGCTGCATGGCGCTTTCGTGCTGCTGTTCGGCGTGCTGGCCATGGGTGCATTCTGGAGCAGCGTGCAACAGGTGCGACCGCTGGAGTGGCTGACGGTGCCGCTGACCCTGCTGCTGTTCAACTTCGGCGTGTACATGGTCCATCGCCATCTCGGCCACCACAAAAAAACCTTCGCGAAAATGTTCTACGCCCGCCACGCGGGTGATCATCACAGCTTCTTCACTCCCGGCCACATGACCTTCGACAGCGCCCGCGACTGGCGAGTGATTCTGTTCCCGGCGTGGCTGATCGTGATTCATACACTGGTCATCACCCTGCCCTTGTGGTGGTTATTCGCGCAGCTGAACAGCAACGTTGCCGGGCTGTTCGGCGGCTGCATGGTGCTCGGTTATCTGGCATACGAAGTGTTTCATGCCTTTGAGCATTTGCCCCCGAGCAATCCATTGACGCGCCTGCCGTGGATTCGCCAGATGCGCCGACTGCACGAATTGCATCACCGTCGCGAGCGTATGCAAGAGCGCAACTTCAACATCGTTTTGCCACTGATGGATTACCTGTTCGGCACCCTCTACTGGGAGCCGGAAGCCGACCCTTTGCGCTATTCGAGAATGCCCATGACCCGTATGCAGCACCACATCGACATCCCTGGCGAGCCGATTGCCGTGCTCGCCTACGCCGCCAGTGTCAGCCGCTGGCCGGAATGGCACCCGTCCTCACTGAAGATCGACGGCGCGCAAGGTCCACTGCATGCCGGCTCACGCTTCGAAGAAGAGATTCATGCCGGCGGTCGTCAGGGACACTTGCGCTGGGAGGTCACCGAATACTTGCCAGGCCGGCGCTGGTGCGCGCGGGCACAAGGCGACCATGGCCTGTCGCTGCTGCTGACGTATGAATGCTCGGGCGACACGCTCGGCACGCGATTTGTCCGCACCCTCGACTATCACTTCGAGGGCTTGGGCATGCGCATTGCCAATCAGTTATTGCTCAAGCGACGGATTGATCGCGAATCGGCCGCTTCAATGCTGGCGCTGCGCGACAGGGCAGCGCAATCCATTGCATCAGCGAGTGCCAGCGCATGAAGCTGCGGCGTCTGTTGCTGCTGCTGATCATCCTCGTCATCGCTTTTTTACTGCTGATGCCCACCAGGGTCGAGCCGGTGGCCTGGAAACCGCAGGCAGCACCATCGCTTGAGAGCGGCACCTACGCCGAGAACCAGAAGCTCAAAGGCGCGGTACGGGTCGGCCCGAACGACATCGAAGGCCCGGAGGCGCTGCTGCTGGAAGGCGACTTTCTGATCACCGGGCTGCATGACGGTCGACTGCTGCGCACCAGCCTCGACGGCAAGGAACGCCAGGTACTTGCCGACACGGGCGGACGGCCGCTGGGCTTGGCCCGTCACCCGAACGGTTTGCTGGTGATCGCCGACGGAGTCAAGGGTTTGCTCTCACTCGACGCGCAAGGACGCCTGATCCCTCTGACCAATGCAGCCAATGGCCTGGCCTTCGGTTTCACCGATGACGTGGCCATCGACGAATCCGGGCATTACGCTTATTTCAGCGACGCCACCAGTCGCTGGGGTTACGGCCACGACGGCGAGGCGATTATCGAACACGGCGGCGACGGGCGTTTGCTGCGCTATGACTTCCAGACCGGCAAGACCAGCGTATTGCTCGACAAACTGGAGTTCGCCAATGGTGTGACCCTCGGTCCCGATGATGCCTATGTGCTGGTCAACGAAACCGGTGCCTACCGCATCAGCCGCTTCTGGCTGACCGGGCCCAAGGCGGGCACCCACGACCTGTTCATCGACAACCTGCCTGGACTGCCAGACAACCTCGCGTTCAATGGCAGCGACCGCTTCTGGGTGGCGCTGTATGCGCCGCGCAATGCCTTGCTCGATGGCACCGCCGGGCATCCGTTCGTACGCAAGATGATTGTCCGGGCGCTGACCGTGCTGCCGAAACCGGTGGAAAAGCGCGGGTTTGCGCTGGGGCTGGATTTGCAGGGCAAGGTGATCGCCAATTTGCAGGATGCCAGTAGCGGGAATTATTCGCCGATTACCACGGTTCGCGAATATGGCGACTGGTTGTATTTCGGCTCGTTGAAGGCGACGCATATGGCGCGGTTGCCGTTGGCTGAAGCCTTGAAGTGAGGCTGGTGTTTTGGTGTCGGATTAACTGACGCCATCGCTGGCAAGCCAGCTCCCACAGGTACTGGATCGTTCGCACTATCTGTTAACGACAAAGATCCTTGTAGGAGCTGAGCTTGCTCGCGAAAGCGGTCTGTCAGTTGCTGGACTTGTCGAATTTTTCCGGATCTTCGTCTTCCGGCAAATCCTCATCCGGCTCATCAGGATGGGCCGTGGTGTGCGCCGGGCTATTGGGTTCAGGATGCGTCGGAACCGGGTCAAAAGCGCCCTGCTCTTCACTGGGGAATTTGGGATCGTTCATAAGGCACCTCGCAAAAAGTCAGTGATTGCAGACTCTGAACATTGGAGGTGCCAGTGGTTGACGTCGTTCCAGTCAATTCACCACCGAGCGTCGATGGTGCGACTGGCGGTCAGGATCGGGCCTGTAATTGCTCGACGATCTTGTCTTTGACTTGCAAGCGTTTCTCTTTGAGTTTTTTCAGCGTGTCGTCGCTGGGTGCATCCGAGGTCGCCGTCTCGGCCTTGACTACCTCGGCATCCGCTTGGGAATACTTGTTGATCAGTGCGTCCAGATGTGGATCCGCGGTGCGTTTTTGCTGGATCTCTTCCTTCGTCAGTTTCAAATCCTGTAACAAGTCATGGGTCACCGGCATGGAACACCTCCGTCAATTGATCGGCTGGTCAACGCGACCGATTGCGCTGGCCAGTGATCAGAATGGCCTTGGTCAGGTCATTCTGTCGACCACCTGTCAGACCAGCGGTGCCCGTTCGTCGCCCTGTCGCAAATGCGATAAAACCTTTGCTTGAAGCTTTCCCTCCATTGAGTAACACCGACAATAACCTGCGTGGAGATACACCAATGGACGGATTCAACCTGCGTCACCTAGTGCTGGCTGTCGCTTTGAGCACCGGCATGGGCAGCGCGTTCGCTGCCACTTCCAATACCTTCGTCGACAATGCCGCTGCGGGTGGCATCGCCGAAATCGAAACCAGTCGCCTGGCACTGGAAAAGAGTTCATCGGCTGACATCAAAGAATTCGCCAACATGATGATCACCGATCACGGCAAGGCCAACGATGAGCTGGCGAGCATTGCCCAGTCCAACGACATCAAGGTTCCGGACACGACAACCCTGGTCAAGCAGGCCAAGGAAAAAATCCTCGACATGCGCGATGAATCTTTCGATGCGGCCTACGCCAATAATCAGGTCAAGGCCCACGAAGAGACCATCGAGCTGTTCAAGAAAGAAGCCAACACCGTGACTGACGACAAGGTCAAAGGCGCCACCGAACTGAAAGCCTTTGCACAGAAAATGCTCCCGGCGCTGGAAAAACACCTCGCCGCCGCGAAAGAACTGCAAGCCAAACATCCAAGCAAATAACCGCCGTAAAAAATCAGGCCGCATCCCGTGGATGCGGCCTGTTCATGTCTGAAACGATTAACCGCCGTCAGTATCGATATCGGCATCCGTTTCCTCACCCGGCTTCGCACGATCTGGCTGCGGTTCGAAGCCCGGACTGAATTCATTATCGTTGTCCGTATTTTTGCTCTTCTGATCCACTGCAGGATCGGCACTTTGTGCCTGATCGCCCTCGCCTTGTTGCTGCGTGGGTGCGGGTTGCCCAGGGACTTGTGGGTCGATCGCCGGGTCATTACGATTGATTGGCTCCGCGGATTGGTTTTGCTCGTTCATAAGCACCTCGTAGGTCAAAGCGGGCGCGACCGAAACCCGCCGGGCCTTGAAGATTCGAAGCCTGCGGGTGGGCAATCGTTCAAAAGATCGCTGCAAACGGCCACGCCGACTAGAGTTACCGGGAAGTTCTTTGCGCCAAATCAAAAATATCCGCGTCGGAACGAACAACTATTTCAAACGGCAAATGTCACTGACAGCGCGCCGATCATTTTTTCTGAAATCGGCCCCCATTTCGCTACGGAGCAACAGGCACATGGCAGCACTGCAGAACAGCACACTCGATGCGATGAAGAACAAACAAAACCAACTGCTGGGCGAATGGATCAATGGCCTGGAAGCCAGCGGCGCCACCCGCAACCTGAAAGACCACGATGTGCGGCAGCAGACTGGCGAGTTCCTGCAACTGGTGGTCAGCGGTCTGGAGAATGACAACGGCAACAACATCAACGCACCGGGCTGGGAAAGCACCCGCCAGTTTCTTGAAAAACTCTCCCACAGCCGCGCCATGCTGGGTCAGGATTCGCAGCAGACCGCCAGCTTCATCTTCGCCCTTAAAGGCCCGCTGTTCGCCTTGCTCCAGGCGCATTACCACGACCAACCGGCGCTGCTCGCCGAACAGCTCTGGGAAATCTCCGAACTGCTCGACGCCCTCGGCCTGCACACCATCCGTACCTTCCAGAAATCCCGCGAAGCGGTGATCAAGCGTCAACAGGAAGAGCTGCTGGAACTGTCGACACCAGTGGTCAAGCTGTGGGACGGCGTTCTGGCGCTGCCGATGATCGGTACGCTGGACTCGCAACGCACCCAAGTGGTGATGGAATCGCTGCTGCAACGCATCGTCGACACCGGTTCGGAAATTGCCATTATCGACATCACTGGCGTGCCCACCGTTGACACCCTCGTCGCCCAGCACCTGCTGAAAACCGTCACGGCCATCCGCCTGATGGGCGCCGATTGCATCATCAGCGGCGTGCGCCCGCAGATCGCACAAACCATCGTCCACCTCGGGCTTGACCTGCAAGGCGTGGTGACCAAGGCCAATCTGGCCGACGCGCTGAAACTCGCGCTGACACGCCTGGGCATCAGCCTCGGCAAAGCGGTCTGAGCCGATGGAACGTATCCCGATTCTGCAAATGGGCGACTTTCTGCTGGTGACCATTCAGGTCGACATGCATGATCAGCTCGCCCTGACCCTTCAGGATGATTTGTCCGAGCGCATCAGCAAAACCTCGGCGCGCGGGGTCTTGATCGACATCTCGGCGCTGGACATGGTCGACTCGTTCATCGGCCGGATGATCGGCACGATTTCCGGTCTGTCGAAAATCATGGATGCCGAAACCATGCTGGTCGGCATGCAACCGGCCGTGGCGATCACGCTGGTCGAGCTGGGCCTGACGTTGCCGGGCGTCAGCACGGCATTGAACGTCGAGCGCGGCATGAAACTGCTGCAGGAACGAGTACGCCAGCAATGAGCGTGCGCAGCAGCGGTACTCAAGCGATCAACATCGAACAGGACGTGGTGCTGGCGCGTCAGACCGCGCGCAAACTGTGTACCGAGTGCGGCATGCGTCTGATCGATCTGACCAAACTGGTGACCGCCGTCAGCGAGCTGGCGCGCAACACCATGGTTTACGGCGGTGGCGGTGACATGGACTGGCAGATCCTCGATGAAAACGGCCGGGTCGGGCTGCGCCTGACCTTCCGTGATGAAGGCCCCGGCATACCTGACATCAAACTGGCGATGACCGACGGTTGGACCTCCGGCAGTGGTATGGGCCTTGGCCTGACCGGCGCGAAACGGCTGGTCGACGAGTTCGAACTGGAAACCGAACCCGGCAAAGGCACTCGCATAACGATTACCCGATGGACATGAATATCAGCGGGTCATTGACCCAAGTACTGCTGATCGAAGACAGCAGCCAGATCGGCTATGCCCGACGCACCGCGCAACGCCTCGCCGAACAACATGGTTTTGGTGAAAGTGACGCCGGCCGCGTGGCATTGGTGGCCACGGAACTGGCGAGCAACGTGCTCAAGCATGCTGGCCGTGGCGAACTGCACCTGCGCCTGTTGCCGCGTCAGGGTGATGCCGGCATCGAGTTGCTGGCGGTCGATCGTGCGCAAGGTTTTGACCTTGATGCGTGCCTGACCGACGGTTTTTCCACCGGCGGCACGCAGGGCATCGGCCTCGGCGCCGTGGCACGCCAGGCCAACATCTTTGATGTGTATGCCGACCACCGCGGCGCCGTGCTGCTCGCCCGTCTGTATCCGCGCAACGACCGTCAGCCGGACCTGCCCTACGGCGTCAGTCAGCATTCACTGCACAACGATCCGGCCTGCGGTGACGTCTGGCATCTGGCCTACCATCGCGGCGACATCTGCGCGCTGATCATCGACGGGCTCGGACACGGTGAAGAAGCCGAGCGCGCTGCCCGGGCCGGCGAGCGCGCCTTTGCCGAGGCGCCGTTCAGCGCACCGGTGACACTGATGGAAGACATGCACCGCGATATGATCGGCAGTCGGGGCGGCGCCGTGGCGTTTGCGCAGTTTCACGTCGATCGCGCCAGCCTGACGTTTGCCGGTGTCGGCAACATCGGCGCCAGCCTGATCGCTGCCGACAAGTCCCGTGGTCTGGCCTCACATCCAGGGATCGTTGGCGGTCAATACCGAAAAGCCCAGCCCTTTGACTATGCTCACGTGAACGGACATCTATTGATCATGTACAGCGACGGCTTGCAGTCCCGTTGGAACCTTCAAGACTACCCCGGCCTGGTGCACCGCCATCCCGCCGTGATAGCCAGCGTCCTGCACCGCGATTTCTCGCGCGGACGCGACGATGTAACGGTGCTGGTCGTTGCCCTGGAGGCCGCCCATGGCTGAGTCGCCCATCTTGAGCAATGCCGAACAGGCTGCGCTCATCGCGCAGTTGCAGAGCGAATCCGCCGCCCTGCGCGAAGAACTCGACGAGACCAATCAGGGCGTGCTGGCCTTGTACGCCGAACTCGACACCCAGGCAGAGGAATTGCGCCAGGCTTCCGATTTGAAAAGCCGCTTCCTCTCCTACATGAGCCATGAGTTCCGCACGCCGCTGGGGTCGATCCTGAGCATCAACAGCCTGCTTGCCGATGAACTCGACGGCCCGCTCAGCCCCGAGCAGCACAAGCAGGTGGCATTCGTCAGCACTGCCGCTCGCGAGCTGAGCGACATGGTCGATGACTTGCTCGATCTGGCGAAAATCGAGGCCGGACGCATCAGCATTTCCCCGGCATGGTTCGACATGTTCGACCTGTTCTCCGCCCTGCGCGGGATGTTCCGGCCGATCGTCGATGCGACGGCGGTCGATCTGATCTTCGAAGAACCGAACGGCCTGCCGCGCCTGTACACCGATGACAAAAAACTCGCACAGATCCTGCGCAACTTCATTTCCAACTCGCTGAAGTTCACCACCCGTGGCGAAGTGCGGGTTTCGGCGCGACTGGAAGGCGCCGACAAAGTGCGCTTTGCCGTCAGCGACACCGGAATCGGTATCGCTCCCGAGCTACATGGCGCATTGTTCGAAGACTTTTCCCAGGTCGACTCACCCTTGCAGAAACGCCTGCGTGGCACCGGCCTGGGTCTGTCGCTGTGTAAGCGTTTCGCAGCCCTGTTGGGCGGTGAGGTCGGGGTGGAAAGCGCGCCGGGGGTCGGTTCGACCTTTTTCGTGATCATTCCGCTGGCGATCGCTCTGGAGAACGTCGATGAAACGTGACATCCGCCTGTTGATCGTCGATGACAACGTCGCCACTCGCTACGCCCTGCGCCGGCGGCTGGAGCGTCACGGCTATGAAGTGCTGGAGGCTGGCACCGGCACTGAAGGGCTGGCGCTGATCGAAAGTGAGCCGCTGGATGCGCTTATCCTCGACGTCAACCTGCCGGACATGAGCGGGTTCGACATCGTGCGTATTCTGCGCGCCGACACGCGCACGGCGTTGCTGCCGGTGATCCATGTGTCTGCCGCGTCGATCCAGACCGGCGACATCATCACTGGCCTGGACGCGGGCGCCGATGCCTATCTGATTCATCCGGTTGATCCGGACGTGCTGCTGGCGACACTGCGCACGTTGTTGCGCGTACGCGACACGGAAAACGCGTTGCGCGAGAGCGAGGCGCGCTTTCGCGAGATTTTCGTCAACGTTTCGGCACCTATCGCGGTGCTCGATGCGAATCTGAAGGTGCATGAGTGCAACCACGCTTTTGCCCAGCTGATTCTTGATAATCGCAACCCGCAAACCCTGAATGAATGCTTTGCCGACGATCAAAGCGCAATCCTCAATGAGCTGCGCCTGCGACTGGTCGACGGCGAGCGCTGGAAAGGCACGCTGAACATGCGTGTCCAAGGGGAGATTCGCGAAACCGAGTGGCAGATTTCACCGTATCGCACGCCAGAGCTGAGCCTGGTGTTCGTCGAGGACGTTACCGAACACCGTCACCGCGAACGCTCGCACCTGGCGCGGCTGGACGACACCACCACGCAACTGGCCAAGGAAGTCGCCGAGCGCGTGCGGGCCGAGGCGCAGCTGCTGCAAGTGCAGAAAATGGATGCGCTGGGCAAACTCACCGGCGGCATCGCTCACGACTTCAACAATCTGCTGACGGGCATCATCACCAGCCTGGAGTTGATCCAGAAACGGATCGCCGACGCGCGTCTGGATAAAGTGCAGTTTTACACCGAAGCCGCGCTGAACTCGGCCATGAGTGCCGCGTCGCTTACCCACCGGCTGTTGGCCTTTGCCCGTCAGCAACCGCTGGACACGCGGCCGGTGGACATTAACGAGCAGGTGCGTTCGCTGGAGGAATTGCTGGTACGAACCATCGGTGAGCGGATCAACCTCAAGCTTGAGTTGACCAACAAACCGGCGATCGCTCTGGTTGACCCGGTGCAACTGGAAAGCGCGGTGCTGAACCTGGTGATCAACGCCCGTGATGCCTTGCCCACGGGTGGCAACATCTGGGTCAACACCTACGCCGCTTACTCGCACGGAGATCCGAACCTGGCCGATGGTGCGTATGTCGCATTGTCGGTGCGCGATGACGGTACCGGGATCGAGCACAACGTGATCGATAAGGTGTTCGATCCGTTTTTCACCACCAAACCCCTGGGTCAGGGCACCGGATTGGGGCTGTCGACAATCTATGGTTTCGCCCGGCAATCGGGTGGCGATGCACACATTCGCAGCGTGGCTCGGCGCGGCACGGAAGTGACGATCATGTTGCCGGCCACCAGCGATCCGACGGGGGCGGATGTCCCTGCACCCGTCGTCAATCCCCAAGGCACCGGCGAACACGTGCTGATTGTCGAGGACATGCCGTCGGTGCGGATGTTTGTCACGGAAGTGCTGGAGGACGCTGGCTACCACTGTACCCAGGCGGCGGATATCGAAACGGCGCTGGAGCGATTGCAGAATGATCCGTCGATCAACCTGCTGCTGACCGATGTGGGTTTGCCGCGCATGAGCGGGCGTGAGTTGGCGGACGTTGCGCGGGGTTGGCGTGAGGCTCTGCCGATTCTGTTCATGACCGGCTATGCGGAAACGGCGATCAATCGTCAGGTATTTCTCGGCAGCGGCATGGACATGCTGGTCAAGCCGTTTCAAATCAGCGAACTGCTCGACAAGGTCCGCCGTACCCTCGACGGCGCCTGACCCACGCTATCGCTGGCAAGCCAGCTCCCACAGGTTTTGCGGTGTACTCAAAAATCAGTACACCCCAATCACTGTAGGAGCTGCGGCACGCTGCGATCTTTTGATCTTGCCTTTTCGGATCAAGATCAAAAGATCGCAGCGTGCCGCAGCTCCTACAGGGAGGTGTGCTATCGGCTCAATGCACGAGCCAGAAACGGCGCAGTCTTGCTCTTTTTGTTCGTGGCGACTTTTTGCGGCGTGCCCGCCACGACAATCTTGCCGCCCTGATCCCCCGCCCCCGGCCCGATGTCGATCACCCAGTCGCTCTGCGCGACCACGCGCATCTCATGCTCGACCACGATCACGGTATGCCCCGCTGTCACCAGCGTATCCAACTGTTCCAGCAACCGATCGACATCACGCGGATGCAGCCCGGTGGTCGGTTCATCGAGCACATACAAAGTCGCGCCGCGCTGATTGCGCTGCAACTCGGTGGCCAGTTTGATCCGCTGCGCTTCGCCACCGGACAACTCTGTCGCCGGTTGCCCGAGACGCAGGTAACCGAGACCGATGTCGCGCAACACCTCCAGTGAACGACGAATCCCCGGTTGCTCGGCGAACACCGTCACCGCCTCATCGACAGTCAATTGCAGCACCTGCGCGATGCTCAAGCCTTGCCAGAGGATCGCCAGCGTCTGCGGGTTGTATCGCGCGCCATGACAGGTCGGGCACGGTGCATACACGCTGGGCATGAACAACAATTCAACACTGACAAAACCCTCACCCTCGCACGTGGCGCAACGGCCCTTGGCGACGTTGAAGGAAAACTGCCCGGCGTCATACCCGGCGGCCTGCGCTTCGGCAGTGGCGGCGAACAGTTTGCGCACGTTGTCGAACAACCCCGTGTAGGTCGCCAGATTGGAGCGCGGCGTGCGGCCGATGGGCTTCTGATCGACTTGCACCAACCGTTTGATCGACTCCAGCCCCGCCGTGACCTGGCCGCTGCTGACCTGCGGAGCGTCGTCTTCGAGGCTGAGTTCTTCCGGTTCGCTCTCTGTGGTCGGGCGCCCCAGTCGCGCACCAACCAGTTCCAGCAAGGCCTGACTGACCAGGCTCGACTTGCCGGAACCGGACACTCCAGTGACCGACGTAAAGCAACCCAAAGGAAACTCCGCACTGAGGTTATTCAGGTTATTGCGAGTGATGCCGTCGAGTTTCAGCCACGCTGTCGGCTTGCGCGCTGTACGGGTTTGCCGCTGGGTTTCGGCAAACAGATAGGCGCGCGTCTGCGACTGTTCGATCTCCGCCAATCCCGCCGGAGGGCCGCTGTACAACACGTGTCCGCCCTTCTCTCCGGCTGCCGGCCCGACATCAATCAACCAGTCGGCGCGGCGCATGGTCTCCAGATCATGCTCGACCACAAACAACGTGTTGCCGTCAGCCTTCAACCGTTGCAAAGCTTCGAACAGCGCTTCGCCATCGGCCGGGTGCAAACCGGCGGACGGCTCATCCAGCACATAGATCACACCAAACAACTGCGAGCCCAATTGCGTCGCCAGCCTCAAGCGCTGCAACTCACCGGACGACAGCGTCGGTGTGCTCCGCTCCAGCGCCAGATAACCGAGCCCAAGGTCGGTCAGCGTACTGACCCGCTCCAGCAGATCCTCGGCAATGCGCTGCGCGGCCAGGCGTTTTTCCAGCGACAGGTTTGGCGTATGGCGCACATCCGGCGCGCTGCCGTGGCCACTCGCACCCTGCGCCACTCGTTGCTGGCGAGCTTCGCGGGTTTGCACGTGGCTAAGGGTTTCTCCGACTTCGTCGGCGTGCTCCAGATAACTGGCGGCGGCCACCGGTCTCAGCACTTCAGCGACTTGCAGCAAAGGCATCTGCGACAGCTCACCGATGTCATAACCGGCAAAGGTCACCGACAACGCTTCGCGCTTCAGGCGCTTGCCGTCACATAACGGGCAAGGACTGCCGAGCATGAACTGCGAAACGCGCTTCTTCATCAGCGCACTTTGCGAGTGACTGAAGGTGTGCAGGATGTAGCGGCGAGCGCCGCTGAACGTGCCCTGATAACTCGGCTCCATCTTGCGTTTGAGGGCGACGCGGGTTTCTTCCGGGGTCAGCCCGGCGTACACCGGCACGGTCGGGGTTTCTTCGGTGAAGAGAATCCAGTCGCGCTGTTTTTTCGGCAGCTTTTTCCATGGGATATCGACGTCGATGCCCAGGGTCACGAGGATGTCGCGCAGGTTTTGCCCCTGCCAGGCCAGCGGCCAGGACGCCACGGCGCGTTGGCGAATGGTCAGGTTCGGATCGGGCACCATCAGCGCTTCGGTGACCTCATACACGCGACCAAGACCATGACATTCCGGGCAGGCGCCCTGTGGCGTGTTGGGCGAGAAGTCTTCGGCGTACAGCATCGGCTGCCCCGGCGGATAACTGCCGGCGCGCGAATAGAGCATGCGGATCAGGCTCGACAACGTGGTCACGCTGCCCACCGACGAACGCGTGCTCGGCGTGCCGCGCTGCTGCTGGAGCGCCACGGCAGGCGGCAGGCCTTCGATGGAGTCAACGTCCGGCACGCCGACCTGATCGATCAATCGCCGCGCGTACGGCGCCACTGACTCGAAATAACGCCGTTGCGCTTCGGCATACAAGGTCGAGAACGCCAGCGAGGATTTGCCCGAGCCGGACACGCCAGTGAACACCACCAGCGAATCGCGAGGGATGTCGACGTCGACGTTCTTCAGGTTATGTTCACGGGCGCCACGCACCCGGACCATGCCGGTAGGCGCTTGGGAATTACGCTTGGAAGTCATTGGCGGGCCTTGATTGGAAAACAAAAAAACTTCTATGACTAATGAGACCTCATCGATTACAGAGTTCACCGTGGCGAGGGGATTCATCCCCGTTCGGCTGCGCAGCAGTCGTAAAACCTGAGAATGCGGTTCAACTGGAAGAATGCTGGGGAGCGCTGCGCACTCCAACGGGGATAAATCCCCTCGCCACAAGTAATCACCTGCCCCTGAAAACACTTCTGTCGCAGGTCAGGCACCGAGCACCGATCGAATCATCTGCAACATCGCCTCGGGGCTATAGGGTTTGCCGAGCAAATGCGTGTCGGGGCTCAGTTGATGATTGCGCGAAATAATGTCGCGGGTATGCCCGGAGGTGAACAGCACCGCCACCGGCGGCGATTGCACCTTGGCCCAGGCAAACAGGTCTGAGCTTTTGATCAGCCCCGGCATGACCACGTCGGTGAAAATAAGATCGACTTCAATGCCTTCGAGCAGCATTTGCATCGCCACGTCGCCATTGCCCGCCGTCAACACGTGGTAACCCTCCTCGCGCAGCAATTCAACCGCCGAGGCACGCACCGCATCGTTGTCCTCGACCACCAGAATCGTCTCGTGGCCACCGGCCTGTTGCCGTTGCGGATTGGGCGATTCATCAAGGACCGGGCGCAAGCTGCGCGGAAAGTACAACTGCACCCGCGTGCCCTCGCCGACCTGACTGTCGATCTCGACGTGGCCACCGCTCTGCTTGACGAAACCGAAGACCATGCTCAGGCCCAGGCCAGTGCCTTGGCCGTCGGCTTTGGTGGTGAAAAACGGTTCGAACACCTGTTCCAGAATCTGCGGCGGGATGCCAGCACCGCTATCACTGACCGCAACCCGGACAAACTCGCCGGGAACAAGACCTTTACCCACACAGAATTCGGGGTCGAGTCGCACGTTGGATGCGCTGAGGCTGATGGTGCCCTCGCCTTTCATTGCATCCCGGGCGTTGATCGCCAGGTTGAGAATGGCGTTTTCCAGCTGATTGCGGTCGACGTTGATATGCCACGGCGTTTGCGGTAACTGCACATCGATCTGAATGGTTTCACCCAACGCCCGTTGCAGTAATTCGCCCACACCTTCGAAGATCTGCTGCGGATTGCACACCGCCGGGGACAACGGTTGGCGCCGAGCAAAAGCGAGCAATTGCGACGATAGCTTGGCGCCCCGCTCGACCGCCGCCAACGAGGCACTGACGCGGCGCTGCACGTTGGGATTATCCGGCTCATGCCGGGCCAGCAAATGCAGATTGCCGGCGATCACTTGCAACAGGTTATTGAAGTCATGGGCAACGCCGCCAGTCAGGCCGCCGATGGCTTCAAGCTTCTGCGATTGCCGCAACTGCTCTTCCGCCGCCAACCGCGCCTCGACTTCATTGGCCACACGCTGCTCAAGGTTGCGGGTGAATTTGAGCAGCGACTCTTCGGCGTTTTTGCGCTCGTTAATATCGATCAGCACGCCGGGGAAGCGGAACGGCTCACCCCGCTCGTTGAACTCGCAACCGCCGCTGGCCAGCACCCAGAGATAAGTACCGTCCGAGCGCAACACGCGGTATTCGGCGTTGTACGGTTCGCCGGTCTGCACCGAGTGGCCGACCCGTTCATTCACCCACGCCAAGTCATCGGGATGAATCTGCGACTCGGTGTAGGCCTGCGGCAGATTGCCCAGATCCTGCCCCGGCGGATAGTGGAATGTCCGGGCAAAACGCTCATCGCCGGACAGCACATTGTTCTTCACATCCCAGACAAACGAGCCGAGCAAGGCGCCGGCATTCAGCGCCAGACGCACCCGTTCGTTATCGGCGCGATAGGCATTTTCGGCCTCTTGGCGCAGGCGTTCGGAGCGCATGAATTCAGTGGTTTCGACGACAATCGCCATCACCCCGGACGGTATTCCTTCATCGTTGGCCACCGGGCTGTAATAAAGATCCATCCAAACGTCTTCGGGAACGCCATCGCGCAGCAGTATCAGCGCCTTGTTGCGATACGACAAAGTACCGCCTGCCAGGCAGGTATCGACCACGTTGCGGTTAAAATCCGCAACCTCGGGCCAGCCCAGTTCGACCGGTGAGCCCAGCAGAAATGGGTGCCGGCCACCGGCAAACTTTGAATAGCTGTCGTTGTAGATCATGTAGCCGGCCCGGCCCCAGAGCATCACCATCGGCAACGGCGAGGCCAGCATCAGTTGCACTGTGCTGCACAGGCTCGCCGGCCACATGGCCAACGGACCCAACTCGGTGAGGCTCCAGTCGAACGCTCGAATGCGTTCGGCCATCTCGCCTTTCCAGCCGTCACAACCGTGGCTATCGGATAAAAACTGCATCGACTGACTCGGTGTCCTGTGCTGATTGCCCGATGAATCGCGACGCCAAAACGACGCGACGCCCGTCTGTTTCGAGCGTCTGTCGTCGTATTGGTTTCATATGAAGTAAGCCGATTTTAATCCCTGACCGGAGCTCAGACGCCGATCAGATGCTTGAGCGGATGGTAGCCAGTTTTCATCTTGGCGGCGACGTCGAGAATGGCTTTTTCGATGCCATTGAGGTGCATGCAAGTCAATTCGATCGCGGCGCTCTGATTTCCCGCTTCGATGTACTCGATCAGTCGCAGGTGTTCGTCATCGCGGCAAGCTTCGTGGCTGTCGTCATCCAGCGCCGCAACGTACAGCGACGCGCGGGAAATCAGCTTCTGGAACCAGTCCAGCAGCACCGGATTGTTGAGGCTGCGTGCCAGTTTGATGTGGAACTCGCCGAGCAGATGAATCAGCCGTTCGTGGTCACCGGCGGCGTGGGCTTCATCTTCCAGCAGCAGGTGCTCGCGCAAGTCCTGCATCGCCGCTGTGTCCTTGCGCCGGCACAGTTCGGTGACGATGCCGATCTCGATCAGACGGCGGGTTTCGAACAGCGAACGGATTTCTTCATTGCTCGGCAGCGACACCGACGCACCTTTATTGGGCTCGGTAGTGACCAGTCCGTCGGCCTCCAATTGCTTCAGCGCGGCGCGAACCGATGTGCGGCTGACATTAAATAACTCGGCCAGCGAGGCCTCGCCCAGCTTCATCCCCGGACGCAGCGAACGCTTGCTGATCGCCTCGTAAACCCCTTGGTAGACGCGGTCGACCGTGGTTTCCAGTTTCTTCTCGGTCATTGAAAAACTCCTTTAGGTGCTGGCAACGCTGCCCTGGCGAATGAACAGCCGGAAAAAGGGGGTTGCACACGCAGATTAATCCGGGTATTTCTAAATTGCATTCAGATATTGCATACAATAAATAGAGGATTGCACCATTATGGGTCAACCAATAGCAATTGAAGTGCGCAACGTCTCCAAACGGTACTCTGACGATCCTGGCCTCGCGCCGGCCCTCGACAATGTTTCGGTAAACATCGCCGACAACGAGTTCTTCACCCTGCTCGGCCCTTCCGGCTGCGGCAAAACCACTCTGCTACGCACCATCGCCGGCTTCGAACACGTCAGTGAAGGCGAGATTCGTCTGGCCGGCGAGCCGGTCAATGACCTGCCGCCGTTCAAACGCCGGGTCAACACGGTATTCCAGAGTTACGCGCTGTTTCCGCACATGAGTGTGGCGCAGAATATCGCCTTCGGGCTTGAGATGCAGGGTCTTGATCGCAAGTTGATCCCGGATCGGCTCAACGAGATGCTCGCGCTGGTGCAAATGGAGCATCTGGCCAATCGCAAACCTTCGGAGTTGTCCGGTGGCCAACAGCAACGCGTGGCGCTGGCCCGGGCCTTGGCGCCGAAACCGAAAGTGCTGTTGCTGGATGAGCCGCTATCGGCGCTCGACCTCAAGCTGCGCAAGGAAATGCAGGTCGAACTCAAGCGCGTACAGAAAGAAGCCGGCATCACCTTCATCTTTGTCACCCACGATCAGGAAGAAGCGCTGACGCTGTCCGATCGCATCGCCGTGATGTCGGCCGGCAAGATCTTGCAGATTGGCACCCCGACCGATATCTACGAGCATCCAAAACACCGCTTTGTCGCGCAGTTTATCGGCGATATCAACTTCCTTCCCGGCCACCTGAAACACGGCGAGCACAACGAAAAGCTCTTCGTGCCCAACGGCATGCCAGTGGAGATTGCCTGCCAGCCGCAGGGTTTCGACGGCAGCAGCGTGCAACTGGCGTTTCGGCCCGAGCGTTCGCAACTGGTCGACGCCAGCCAGCCACATCACCTGCGTGGCGTCATCGAAGCGGTGCTCTATGTCGGCACCGCAACGCTGTACCAGTGCCGCTTGAACAATGACATCAAAGTGCTGCTGCGCGAAAACAACGAAGGCCTGAACCGTGGCCGCGCGGTCGGTGAACGCGTCGCCGTGCATCTGCCGCCGCACGCCTGCCTGTTGATGGAGGCCTGAGATGAGCGTCAGCAGCACTTCCCCCGCTCTCAACCGGGCGCTGTTGCTCAGCCCGGTGGTGTTGACCTTGCTCGCCCTGATCGCCATTCCGCTGGGGATCATGGGTTACATCAGCCTGTTGCCGCGCAACACCTACGGTGGCGTCGACTGGCAGGCGCAATGGCAACTGCAAAGCTACGTGCAACTGTTTTTCCAGGAAGGTTTTGATGGCGAACTCGAACTGAACTGGGTCTACGCGCAAGCGCTGTTGCGTTCGGTGCTGCAGGCCGGTGGCACGACCGTACTGTGCTTTCTGTTCGGTTTTCCGGTGGCGTTATGGATGTCGAGCCTGACCCCGCGTCGACGCAATCTGATGGTGTTGCTCATCACCATTCCGTTCTGGACCAACCTGCTGATCCGCAACTACGCGTGGCTGATCATCCTGCGCGAACACGGTTGGGTCGCACAGAGTCTTAACGCGCTGTTGCCGAGTGCCGGCGGCATCACCCTGCTCTACAACGATTTCGCGGTGAGCGTCGGCCTGGTCTACAGCTTTCTGCCGTTCATGATCCTGCCGATCTACTCGACCCTGGAAAAACTCGACTGGCGTCTGGTCGAAGCCGCCTACGACCTCGGCGCCAACCGCTGGCACGCCTTGCGGCGGATCATCCTGCCGCTGTCGATGCCGGGCGTGATTGCCGGTGCGCTGCTGGTGTTCGTGCCGAGTCTGGGCGCCTTCATCACCCCGGCGATTCTCGGCGGAGGCAAGACGCTGATGATCGGCAATCTGATCCAGCAGCAGTTCGGCACCGCGCGCAACTGGCCGCTGGGCAGTTCGCTGTCGTTCCTGTTGCTGGCGATTCTGCTGGTGTCGCTGGTGCTCTACGCGCTGTACAGCCGCCATATGTCGAAGACCCTAAATCGGGGAGCCAAAGCATGATTTCTCTGCACCTGAAAAAACTTCCGGCAACCCGTGAAATCAGCCTGCTGATTCTGGCTTATCTGTATCTGCCGATCTTTGTGTTGATCGCCTACAGCTTCAACGCCAACCGCTCGGCGACGGTGTGGACCGAGTTCTCCTTTGCCTGGTACGGACGGATTCTGGCCAACCCGTCGATTCAGACCGCGGCGCTGAATTCGATCATCGTCGCAACCATCGCCACGGTGTGCGCCACGGCGATTGCGCTGCTGGCGGCGCTGGCGACCTATCGACCTTTCTACGGACAGAAAATGGTCGAGGGCGGGATCAATCTGCCGCTGATCCTGCCGGAGATCGTCACCGCGGTGGCCACCCTGCTGCTGTTCATGGCGTTGGGCATCAAGCTCGGGTTGCTGACAGTGATCGTTGCGCACATTGGCTTCTGTATTCCCTTCGCTTATCTACCGATTCGGGCGCGGCTCAACGATCTGGACAAGAGCCTGCTGGAAGCGGCGAACGATCTGTACGCCGATCCGTGGCAGGTGTTTCGTCGCGTGACCTTGCCACTGCTGTGGCCCGCGGTGTTGTCCGGTGCGGTGCTGGCGTTCGTGGTCAGCCTCGACGATTTCATCATGACTTTCTTCGTCGCCGGCCCCGGTTCGACGACGTTGCCGGTGTACATCTTCTCGGCGATCAAGGCCGGCGTGACGCCGGAGATCAACGCGATTTCGACACTGATGCTGGTGATTTCCATCGTGCTGGTGGTCCTGGCCTTCTGGCTGGGTCAACGCGGTAAACAACAATAAATCTGGAGCGCTCTCATGAAGATGAAAAGCATGCGTTTGGCTGTATCCGGTCTGGCCCTGAGTTGTTTCACCGCGTTTGGCGCTCATGCCGCCGAACCGAAAGAGCTGTTTTTCTACAACTGGACCGACTATTACCCGGTCGATCTGCTGGCCAAGTTCGAAAAGGAAACCGGCATCAAGGTGACCATGGATGGTTACGACAGCAACGAAACCCTGCTCGCCAAATTGCAGGCCGGCGGCGCCGCGTATGACGTGATCGTACCGTCGCAATCCATCATGCAGACGCTGATCAAACAGGATCTGCTGATGGAAATCGACACGCCGACCCTGAGCAACTTTCAGTACGTCAAAGGGCCGTTCCGCGATCCGGGCTTCGACCCCGGCCGCAAGTTCTCGGCGCCGTATTTGTGGGGCACCACCGGGTTTTCCTATGACAGTGCGCGGGTGCCGGGCGGCAAGCTGGATGATTCATGGAAAGAGTTCTTCGAACCGCGCAAAGAGCTGCAAGGCCAGCTCGCCGCGCTGGATACGTCGAGCAGCGTGATCAATGCCGCCAGCCATTACCTGAACGTCGACGAATGCAGCGAAAACCCGCAGGACGCCAAGCGCATCCTTGAATTGCTGCAAAAACAGAAGCCGTTCTTGAAGATGTACAGCTCCGACAACACTGTCGACCGCATGGCTTCCGGCGAGGTGATCATGATGCAGAACTGGAACGGTTCTACCGCGCGGGCCACCTTGCAGAAAAGCACGATCAAGTACGTGTATCCGCGTGAAGGCGTGGCGATGTTCCAGGACAACTTTGCCGTGCCGAAAAGCGCACCGCATCCGGGCAACGCGAAGATCTTCATCGACTGGATGATGAAACCGGAAAACGCGGCAGCCGTGTCCAACGCCATTGCCTACGCCAACGGCATTCAGAGCGATCAGTTGCTTGACCCGAAATGGAAGGTCATGGACGCGATCAACATGCCCGAGGAATACGCCTCGCGCCTGCGCCCCGAGAAGGAATGCAGCAACAAGGCGCGCGAGCTGCAGGATCGGATCTGGTCGAAGCTCAAGGGTTGAGTGCCTGATTTGAAACCGAGATGCGGCCTTCGCGAGCAAGCTTTGCTCCTACAAAGGTTATGTGTGATCAAACCATTCCTTGTAGGAGCCGAGCTTGCTCGCGAAGAGGCCCGCCCGGCCAACACATAATTTGAAGACCTGAATGAGGTTTGTATGACCCAGCCACACTGGCTCCGCAACGTGCGCCCCTACGGCGCCCCCGCCGAAGACCTGCTGATCGAAAACGGCCGGTTCACTCAACGCCGCCCGGCCAACAATGCACCGCTGGGCGCCACCGACATCGACGGCCACAACCAACTCCTCACCCCTGCCCTGGTCGAAAGCCACGTCCACCTCGACAAAACCCTCTACGGCCAACCCTGGCGTCCGAACAGCGCCGGCCCGACGCTCAAGGACTACATCAGCAACGAACGCCGCATTCTGCGCGAAGTAAAAGCCCCCATAGCCGAACGCGCCGGCGCGCTGCTGGAAAACTGCATCGCGCGCGGCTCACTGACGATGCGTTGCCACGTCGACATCGATCCGGAATTCGGCCTGCGTCACGTCGAAGCCATGCAGCAATTGCGTGAGCGCTACAAAGACCTGATTGATCTGCAACTGGTGGTGTTTCCGCAAACCGGTTTGATCAGCCGCCCCGGCACCGCCGAATTGATGCGCGAAGCCATGGCGCTGGGCGTAGAGAACGTCGGCGGGCTCGACCCGTGCGGCATCGATAACGACCCGATTGCACAACTGGATTTCGTCTTCAAACTGGCGGCTGAGTTTGGTCGTGGCGTGGATATTCACCTGCACGACAAGGGTGAACTGGGCCTGTGGCAGATCGCGCTGATTGCCGATTACACCGAGCGTTTCAGCCTGCAAAACCGCGTGATGATCAGCCACGCCTATTGCCTGGGCATGTTGCCGTGGAGTCAGGTAAAACCGGTCGCCGAACGTTTGGCGGCGCTGGGGATTTCGCTGATGAGTTCGGCGCCGGCCGACACCGCCGTGCCACCGTTTCTGCAGTTGCGTGGAGCTGGGGTGAATGTCTGCCTGGGTTCCGACGGCATTCGTGATGCGTGGTCGCCGATGGGCAATGGCGACATGCTCGAACGCGCGATGTTGCTGGCGTTTCGATTCGATCTGGGCAAGGACGATGAGCTGGCGGCAGCATTTGAGGCCGCCACGGCCAATGGGGCGCGGGCCTTGGGGATTGAGGGTTACGGGTTGGCGATTGGCCGGCCGGCGGACTTTTTGCTGATGCCGGTCGAGACCTTGGGTGAGGCGGTGGTGTCGCGTCCGCTGCGTCAGGTCTATCGCGGTGGCGCACTGATCGCCGAGGGTGGCCGCCTGTTGAGCAGCCGTCTGTGAAACGCATCGGCCTGCGCGCCAGTTGCGTGGTCGGTTTCGACGGCTCCCGGCATGTGCTGTGGCGCGACGGCGAAGTGGTGTTCGCTGGGTCGCGCATCGAGTTCGTCGGACGGGGTTATACGGGGCCGGTGGATCAGTGGATCGATTACGGCAATGCGTTGATCGGCCCGGGTTTTATCGATCTCGATGCGCTGGGCGATCTCGACTCCACAGTGTTGACCCTGGATAACGGCGACGAACGCAGCATGGGGCGCATGTGGTCTTCCGAGTATCTGGCCGCTGGCCCACGTGAGACTTACAGCCTGCAAGAAGAGGTATTCAAATACCGCTATGCCTTTACCCAGTTGATCCGCAACGGCATCACCACAGCGATGCCGATCACCTCGATGTACTACCGCGAGTGGGCGGAAACTTACGACGAGTTTGCCGCCGTTGCCGATGTGGCAGGCGAGCTGGGGCTGCGCACTTACCTCGGTCCTTGCTACATGAGCGGCATGAGTTACTGGCAGGCCGACGGCAGCCTCGCCCATCACTGGGAAGAGGCGCGCGGGCTGGCCGGACTGGATGCGGCTGAACGCTTCTTCAAGGATTTCGATGGCGCGCATGGCGGTTTGATTCGCGGCGCGCTGCTGCCGGATCGCATCCAGACCTGCACCCCGGCGCTGCTGCAACGCACCGCCGCGCTGAGCCGCGAACTGAACGCGCCGATGCGCCTGCATTGCTGTCAGACGCCTGGCGAAGTGGCGATGGTCGAGCAATTGCGCGGCACATCACCGCTGGGTTGGTTGCAGCAGCTGGACTTGCTCACGCCGCGCAGCCTGTTACCGCACGGCATCTACACCACGGGCGATGACGACTTGCAGCGGGTCATCGATGGCGGCGCGAGTCTGGTGCATTGCCCGCTGGTGTTCGCCCGCGATGGCGAGGCGCTGAATGCCTTCGGACGTTATCGGGCCAAGGGCATTAACTTTGCCCTCGGTACGGATACCTGGCCGGCCGATCTGCTGGAAAACATGCGCCACGGTTTGCACATCGCGCGGTTGATGGAGGGTGGTTCGGCGCTGACCAGTAGTCTCGACCTCTACAACGCCGCCACCCTTGGCGGTGCGCGGGCGCTGGGTCGTGATGACCTCGGACGTCTGGCGCCCGGTGCCAAGGCCGACATC
Organism: Pseudomonas sp. TH08; assembly: GCF_016651275.1. NCBI lineage: Bacteria > Pseudomonadati > Pseudomonadota > Gammaproteobacteria > Pseudomonadales > Pseudomonadaceae > Pseudomonas > Pseudomonas sp. TH08. Next base: position 763,983 of record NZ_JAEKEE010000004.1, read on the forward strand.
ACTGTGTTCAACCTGCGCGGTCTGCACTTGGGGCCCTTGTTCGATCCGCTGAAAAACCTGCTGTTGGCCGGGCGTGGCGACGACTGCATCGCCAGTTACATCGACGGTCGCTGCGTGATGCACGACGGTCAGGTCAACGGTGTCGACTACCCCGCCCTGCAACGCCAGGCGCAACGCCAATACGAAAAACTGATGCGCAGCCACAGCGAGCGAGCCTTTGCCCGACCGGACTGGAAAAGCCTGTTCCAGCCGGCCATTCCGTTCGCCGATGACTACAGCGCCGACGCGCCATTGAGCGCAATCGATCCACTTTCCTAGAGAGTTCTGCCATGCACAGTTTCGATTTCAGCCAGCTCAGCCCACGGGAAAAATACAAAATCCTGATCGGCAGTGTGGTGCCCCGGCCGATCGCCCTGGTTACTACCATCGATGGCGAGGGCCGGGTCAACGCCGCGCCGTTCAGCTTCTTCAATGCGCTGTCGGCGGATCCACCGATTCTGGCGCTGGGCGTGGAGAATTACGGCGATCAGAGCCCGAAGGACACCACGCGCAACATTCAGTTGAATCAGGAATTCACCGTGAACATCGTCAGCGATGCGCTGGTGGAAGCAATGAATGTGTGTGCCGTGCCGTTTGCACCGGGGTTCGATGAATTGACGGCGGCGGGACTGACGGCGATTGCCGGCACCACCGTCAAATGCCCACGCATCGGTGAAGCACCGGTGGCACTGGAGTGTCGGCGGATGATGGCGCTGAACATCGGTCAGTCGCGAGAGATTATTTTTGGTGAGGTCTTGATGGCGCACGTGCGCGATGAGTTGATCGACCCGAAAACCTTGTACATCGATCAGCTGGGGCTGGATGCCATCGGGCGCATGGGCGGCCATGGTTATGCGCGCACCCGCGATTACTTCGACCTGCCGACCCGCTCGTTGCAAGCGTGGACGGAAGCGCCGGGCGGTGGCGAACGGTTCTGGCCAGAGTCAAAATAAACACTAACAGCAAAAGATCGCAGCCTTCGGCAGCTCCTACAGGTATTCGCACTCCAAATTTAGGAGCTGCCGAAGGCTGCGATCTTTTGATCTTTGCTGTTAATCCGTGCCGTACTTCGGCGAACGCGGGCCGTACAGCAGGCCTGCCGGATGCCCCGCCGAGAGCAGGCGATTGCTCGCTACGCCGGCAATCGGATAACCGGCGTCGGTCGAACTGTTGATGATCTGCTTCACCGCCGCAGTAATCAGCATGCCGACCAGACCACCGCCACCGTTGTTGCCGCCCTCTTCGCTCGACGCTCGCGCCGAACCGGTCCACAGCGTGGTGCCGCTTTTCAGGTCAACCAGTTTCGCGGTCGCCGTCACCGCCGTTTCGCTGCTGATCACCATGTAACGCGTACCGTACTCGGTCACGGTGATATACAGCGCTGCATCGGCACCGAAGATTTCCTTCAGCTTGTTGGCCGGTGCCTGATGGATGTCGTCCGGGGTGGTCAGGCCATTCTGGCGGAAAGTTTCGTCCACCAGCGCAATCGGCAACACGTAGTAACCAGCCTCGGCCAGTGGAAACGTCACTTGCGACAGCAGGCTGTACGACGCCTTCACGTCCGGCGACGTATTCAGTGGCGGCAGCACCAGAATGGTCTTTGGCCGAGCCTGTTTGTACGCGGAATAGTCAACGGACTTGGGCGCGACGCAGCCGCCGAGTACGGTCAAAGCCAGTGCCGCAGTCAATAACTTGAGGGTTCGCGAGATCATTTGGCATCTCCGGTCTTGGCATTTTTAAGCAGAAAATCCATGTACGGGCCGGACTCGGGGAACAGCGCTTTCTCGGTGCGGAACTGCTGCACCATCTGATCGTCCTTGCCCATGCTCAGGTACAGCAGGCCAAGGTGCGCGTGGTAACCCGGCGGCACGGCTTTGCCGGTGGAGCGGATCTTTTGCAGGTCGCGTTCAAGCACTTCGGCCTGGGCTTCTTTCGGCTCTTCGCCTTTGAAGTATTCGTAGACCTGTGGTTGGTAGTCTTCCCACTGGTACAGGGTTTTCGGGCCGGCACAACCGGCCAGCAAGGCGCTGGCAGCCAGCGTCAGCGCCATTAACGAGCGCGACAAAGTCAGATTCATTGGGTGTTGCTCCATGCAATGGGCGTCGATCAGTTGCCCGGCTTCCAGGCACCGGCGTTCATGCCATCAACCAGACGATTGATCGCCTCGCGCATGGCCAGATCGAGGACTTTGCCGTTAAGGGTCGAGTCGTAGGCCGCAGTACCGCCGAAGCCGATGATTTCGCGGTTGGACAAGGCGTACTCGCCCGCACCCTGGGTCGAATAGACCACTTCGGAGGTGCTGATATTGACGATGTTCAGGTTGACCTTGGCATAGGCGATCTGGGTCTTGCCACGGCCGAGAATGCCGAACAATTGGTGATCGCCAATCTCTTTGCGGCCGAACTCGGTGACGTCACCGGTCACAACGTAATCAGCCCCCTTCAAGCGCTGGGCCTGGCCCTTGATCGCCGCTTCCTGCTGGATTTCGCCCATGTTGTCGCGATCCAGCACGCTGAAGCGGTTGGTCTGCTGCAAGTGGGTAATCAGAATGGTCTTGGCCTGACCGCCGAGACGGTCGACGCCATCGGAGAAGATCCCGCGCATGTAGCTGGAGCGGTTGTCGAACTTGCCCACGGCCATTGGCACACGCACGCCGGTCCAGACTTGAGTGGCGCTTTCAACCTTGGCCACCGGCAGCGCGCGGGAGCTTTCGGTGGCGCAACCGGACAACGTGCCGGCGATTGTGCCGAGCACGGCAATCGCAACGCCTGAAACCAACATCCGGGAGATCATTCTCACTGAGTATTCCTTTTGAAAAACAGGGGTATCCCGGCACGGCAACGTGGTGGGGAGCGGAAAAGGGGCGGCATTATGACAAAGTGCCATCATTGAAGACAGGTTTTTTTGGCGTCAGCGAATTGGCTATTCGAACATACGCAAAACCTTGTAGGAGTGAGCCTGCTCGCGATAGCAGTATGTCAGTCACTTTGATGCTGTCTGACACACCGCTATCGCGAGCAGGCTCACTCCTACAGGGGGCGTGTTGATCAGTGGAAATCGCGGCTCTGTACCCGGATGCCATTGAGCAGCGGGCTCAGGTCGCTCAGGCGTCCGGCGATCAAGTGGCGCACTTCGCCTGAGCGCTCCCAGCGGCCATCGACCTTGAGTAGCTGCGAGCCCACCAGCACCTGGCGCTGACGCTCGGCCAGGTCGCGCCAGACCACCACGTTGACGTTGCCGAATTCGTCTTCGAGGGTCACGAACGTCACGCCACTGGCGGTGCCCGGTCGTTGCCGGCCCGTGACCAGACCGGCAATGCTCACCGGCCGCCCGTGTTCAAAGTCGAGCAACTCCTGCGAACTGCGGCAGCGGCGCGCCTTCAATTCGCCCCGCAACAACGCCAGCGGATGTGGGCCCAACGTGGTGCCCACCGTTGTGTAATCGGCGTGCAGATCTTCGCCGACGCTAGGTTTTGGCAACACCACATCAGGCTCTTCCTGACTCGGCAATCCGGCAAACAATCCCAATTGTTTCTGCACTCCGGCGACTTCCCAGCGTGCCCGGTGACGATGACCGGCCAAGCCGCGCAACGCTCCGGAATCCGCCAGCAACGCTTGCGCCCGGCTGTCGAGTGCGGCGCGCTCGCCCAGATCGGCAACATCGGCAAACGCCCCACGCTCGCGCGCCGCTTCGATACGCCGGGCGTCGTCCTCGCGAAAACCCTTGATCATGCGCAGGCCCATACGAATCGCCGGTTGCGCCGCCGTGGTGGTTTCCAGGCTGCAATCCCAGTCGCTGGCGCGCACGTCCACCGGGCGAATCTGCAACTGATGCCGACGCGCGTCCTGCAGAATCTGGTCGGGACTGTAGAAGCCCATTGGCCAGCTGTTGATCAGCGCACAGGCGAACGCCGCCGGTTCGTGGCACTTGAGCCAGCAACTGGCGTAGGTCAACAAGGCAAAACTGGCGGCGTGGGACTCAGGAAAGCCGTAGCTGCCGAAGCCCTTGATCTGCTCGAAAATCTGCGCGGCGAACTCTTCCGTGTAGCCGTTTTTCTTCATGCCAGCGGCGAGGCGCGCCTTGTGCGGTTCCAGACCACCGTGGCGTTTCCATGCGGCCATCGAACGGCGCAACTGGTCGGCCTCGCCGGGGCTGTAGTCTGCCGCGACGATGGCGATCTGCATCACCTGTTCCTGAAACAGCGGTACGCCGAGGGTTCTTTCCAGCACCACCTTAAGTTCTGGCGACGGATAGGTCTCCTCTTCTTCCTTGTTCCGACGCCGCAGATACGGATGGACCATCCCGCCCTGAATCGGCCCCGGGCGGACGATGGCCACTTCGATCACCAGGTCGTAGAACTTCGCCGGCTTCAAGCGCGGCAGCATCGACATCTGTGCGCGGGATTCAATCTGGAACACGCCGATGGTGTCGGCGCGGCTGATCATCTCGTAGGTCGGTTTGTCTTCGGCCGGGATGTTCGCCAGGCTCAGGTCCAGATTGCGGTGACGACGCAGCAAGTCGAAGCAGCGGCGAATCGCGCTGAGCATGCCCAGCGCGAGGATATCCACTTTGAGCAGGCCGACCGCATCGAGGTCGTCCTTGTCCCACTGAATGATCGTGCGATCGGCCATCGCCGCGTTCTCAACCGGCACCAGCGTGTCCAGCGGCTGCTCGGAAATCACGAAGCCGCCGGGGTGTTGCGACAAATGCCGAGGGAAGCCGATCAGTTGCCCGGTCAGGCTCAGCACCCGGCGCAGCACCGGGCTGTCAGGGTCAAATCCACCTTCGAGCAATCGCGCCAGCGGCGGTGTTTCATCGCTCCAGTGGCCGCAGCAATCGGCCAGCGCATTGATCTGATCCGGGGGCAGGCCCAGCGCCTTGGCCACATCGCGTACCGCGCCGGCGGCGTGATAGGTGCTGACCACCGCCGTCAGCGCCGCACGACGGCGGCCATAACGGCGAAACACGTATTGCAGAACCTCTTCGCGGCGCTCGTGCTCAAAATCGACGTCGATGTCCGGCGGCTCGTTACGCTCCTTCGACATGAAGCGCTCGAAGAGCAGCGTGGTGCGATCCGGGTCGATTTCGGTAATGCCCAGGGCAAAACACACCGCCGAGTTGGCCGCCGAACCACGGCCCTGACAGAGGATTTTTTGCTCACGGGCGAAACGCACCACGTCATGCACGGTGAGGAAGTAGCTTTCGTAGCCGAGTTCGGCGATCAGTTGCAGCTCATCGTCGATCTGCTTGAGCACTTTGGCTTGCGGGCCTTTGGGCCAGCGCCAGGCAATGCCTTCTTCGGTCAGATGGCGCAGCCAGGAACTGGCGCTGTGCCCCTCGGGCACCAGTTCCTTGGGATATTGATAACGTAATTCACTCAGATCGAAGGTGCAGCGCCGGGCCAGATTCACCGACTCTTCCAGCAAGGCCGCCGGATACAGTTCACGCAACACTTCGAGGCTGCGCAAATGCCGCTCGCCATTGGGATGCAGGCGCAATCCCGCCTCGGCCACCGGCACGTGATGACGGATCGCCGTCATGGTGTCCTGCAAGGCGCGCCGGCCACGGGCGTGCATGTGCACATCGCCGCTGGCTACCGCTGTCATTCCCAGCTCAGCAGCCAGACTCAACAACGCCGCCAACCGTCGCTGATCGTCCTGCCCGCAATGCAATTGCACCGCCAGCCACAGTTGCTCGCCGAAGGTCTGCTTCAGCCAGCGGCCCTCTTGCACCTGATCCACCGAATCAGGCACCCACAGCACCAACAAGCCCGACAGCGGTTCGTCGAAGTCCTCGCGCAGTACCTGATACTGGCCTTTCTGCGTGCGTCGGCGGGCACGAGTGATCAACCCGCACAGCGCCTGGTAGCCGGCAAGATTCTCCACCAGCAGCACCAGTTTCGGGCCGTTTTCGATACGTACTTCGCTGCCGATGATCAGTGGCAGTTCAACCGATTTTGCCGCTTGCCAGGCCCGAACAATCCCGGCCAGCGTGCACTCATCGGTGATCGCCAGCGCCTGATAACCGTGTTTTTTCGCGCGCTGAAACAGCTCAAGAGCACTGGACGCACCGCGCTGAAAACTGAAATTCGACAGGCAGTGCAGTTCGGCATAGCCAGCGTTCATGCAAACCAGCCCTGCAGCCACAACGGACCGCCCTCGCCTACCGCGCGATAGGCCCAGCCCTGCTGACCGGCGCGGTTCTGGATCAGGTAGTAATCGCGGCGCACATCGTCGCCGTCCCACCAGCCCGACTCGATGCGCTCCGGGCCCATGAGGATTCGCGCCGAACCTTGCGGCACGCTTTGCGGTTCACCGAGCAACCAGCCCGGACGCTGGACACTCGGCAAGCCTGCGCAACGTTGTTTATCGACACCGTTCTGCCACGCGCACTCCGGCCGATGATCGGCCTGGAATCGCAGCCCTTGCACCGCATCATCGCCCAACCGTGCGCGCAGGCGCTCGCGTAACTGCTCCCACGGCAAGGTCTGCTGCGGACGGTCGTCGAACAGCTCCTGAAACTGCGGCACGAAACTCGGCAAATCCTCGGCGCGCAAGCGAAAGCCGCGCACCGGCGCTTCAACTTGCACTTGCTCCAGCCGTCCACGCGCCAGCTCAAAGAGCATCGCCGGGTCACGTTCGGCGCTGAGCAGGCCGACTTTGATTACGCTGTCCGGTAGCCCTGCGTGCTCCAGATGAAGGTCGAAACGCTGCACGCCGCTGTCACGCCCACAAAGGAATGCCGACAGATCGCCGGTCAAACGGCGTAACGGAAACAACAGTGCCTGATGGGATTGCACGTCGAAATTCAGTTCGATGCGTACATCGAAGCGATCGGGCGGCAGGTAAAACTCCAGCGCCAATGGCCGCGCACCGAACAAGGTGTCGAGGTGCTTGAGCATCTGCGCTTCGAAACGCCGGGCCAGCGCCTGACGCGGCAGGTTCTGCAACTGGCTGAGGTTGCGCAGGCCCATGCGCGACAACGCCGTGGCCACGCCCGGTTCCAGCCCGACACGGTCGACGGGCAATTGGCCGAGGTGATGCTGCAAGGCTTCGCCGTCCGGCACCACCAAACCGTCATAAGCGTTGGCCAACACTCGCGCCGCTACTGGATTCGGTGCGGCGACGATGCGATGGCGGAAGCCCAGATCGGTCAGTTCCTTGCGCAACCGTGCTTCGAACTGCGCCCAGGAACCGAACAGGCCCAGGCTCGACTCGATCTCGAACACTACGGTGCGCGGGTAATGCACGCTGACCTGCGCGCTGAAACCGTAGGCCCACGCGGCGAGAAACTGCTGCCAGTGTTCGACCTCGGCGGCCTCGTAATCAGCGGTGACAAAACCTTTGCTCATGGCCTGGGCGGCGGTCATCGACTGGCCGGGACGCAAACCGAGTTTGCGCGCCGCCGGATTCACTGCTTGCAGCACCCGCCGCTGGGCCGGGCCACTGAGCAGCACCAACGGTTCATCGGGATCGGGACGCTGTCGCAGCACGGCGTCGAGGGCCAATTGCGGGAACAGAATACACACCCAGCGCATGGCGGCCTCAGTGACCCACGGCAAAGGCAATCGGCGCCGTGCGCGCGAGTCCGCCACGGCACTTGAGGACGCGTAATTGCGCAGGTTTGGCGTCGATGGCAATGCGCAGCGCGGCGGGCGACGGGTTGACCGCTTCGCTCAACGGGCGCCAGGCAAACGCCAGGGTCTGGCCGGTTTCCGCCGCCACCTGCAAGCGCCGCAACGCGCGATCATCGGCCTTGTGCGGCCAGCACAGCACCGCGCCGCAACTGCCCGAACGCAGGCATTGTTCCGCCGCCCACAACGCATCGCGCTCACTGGCCTGAATCACCGACAACTGACGCAGGTCGACCCCGGCGTTCTCCCACGCTTGCGGGTACGGCACGAACGGCGGCGCCACCAGCACGATGCGCTCGCCCGCTGCCGACAGCCGCGCCAGCGTCGGCCAGACCAATTGCAGCTCGCCGACCCCGGGGCCGGCCAACAGGATTTCGCTCAATGCCGCTTCCGGCCAGCCACCGCTGGGCAGTGCCGCGTCCAGCGCGGCGTGCCCGGTGGGTTGTGGGCTGGCAGCCGGTGGCGCAGGCCGGCCCTTCCAGACCTGGCCGCCATTGAACAGCGTATCCAACGCAACGACGGCGCCCATCAGCCTTGCCTCACCAGACCGCAGAACACCCCTTCGATGGCCAGATCCTGATCGTCGCTCACGACAATCGGCTGATACGCCGGGTTGCGCGGCAACAGCCGCACTTCATCGCCGAGCCGTTCGAAACGTTTGATAGTGACTTCACCGTCGAGCCGCGCGACAACGATCTGGCCGTTGAGCGCTTCGGGATTGCGCCGCACGCCGACCAGATCGCCGTCGAGAATGCCGTCCTCGATCATTGAGTCGCCCTGCACCCGCAGCATGTAATCGGGCGTGCGCGAGAACAGCGTCGGGTCGAGCAGCAAGCGGCTATGGATGTCGGCATCGGCGCCAATCGGCGCACCCGCAGCGACGCGGCCGAGCACGGGAATGTCGAGCAACTCCGGGCGCGCCGGTTGCCCAAGCAAACGAATGCCTCGGGCCTGATGCGGATTGACTTCGATAAACCCGGCTTCGGTAAGCGCCAGCACATGCTTGCGCGCCACGCTGCGCGAAGCAAAACCAAAAGCCTCGCTGATTTCAGCGAGGCTTGGGGGCTGACCGTGCTCGGCGATGCGATCGCGGATAAAAGTCAGAATGGCGGTACGGCGGGGAGTGAGGTTGGTCATGGAGTACATTTGTACTCCTGTAGGATTTTCCTGACAAGCACCGCAGGTCAGGATCCGCGTAAATCCATGTAGGAGCTGCCGAAGGCTGCGATCTTTTGATCTTGCCTTTAAAAAAACATTAAAAGATCGCAGCCTGCGGCAGCTCCTACAGGGGATTTGGCGTCAGTTGAGGTGGCGTTCGGCGAGGAACCCGGCGATGTAATCGATGAACGCCACGACTTTGGCCGTGGCCCGCCGATGGCTCGGGTACACCGCGAGAATGTGCGGGCCGAAGGTATCCGGGTCGATCTCGTAATCAGCCATGACCCGCACCAGTCGCCCGTCGGCGATGTACGGCGCAGCGCTCCACAGTGGCGTGTGCAGCAAACCGCGCCCGGCCAGAGCGCTGGCCAGCAACAGATCGTAATTGTCGCTGCGCAACCGCGGCGTCGCCGGTTGAGGAAGGCTAAGGCGCTGACTGTCGCGCTCGGCCCACCAGAATTCGCGGCTGAGCAACGGGTGCTGATAGAGCAGCCATTCATGCTGTTCAAGGGTTTGTGGATTGACTGGCAAGCCCTTGCGCGCCAGGTACTCCGTGCTGCCGCACAGGGCCAGGCGATTGCTGCCCACCACCCGCGCAATCAGCCCCGGCAAGTCATCGTGGCCTTCACGCAAGGCCAGGTCATAACCACTTTCGAGCAGATTGACGAACGCATCACACAGATCCACTTGCAGGCTGATCTGCGGGTATTGCTGCAAAAAACCGTCACACACCTGATCGAGAAACGCCCGTCCATAGGCCAGCGGCGCAGTGATTTTCAGGCTGCCGCGCAAGCCATGCTGCAACTGCTCGATTTCTTCGCTGGCCTCGTCCAGCCGCTGCAACACCAGCCGCGCAGTTTCCAGATACACCCGGCCAATCTCGGTCAGCAAAATCCGCCGCGTGCTGCGCTCGAACAGCCGCGCGCCGAGTTCAGACTCCAGATGGTTGACCGCTTTGGTCAGGGCCGAGGGGGTCTTGCCCAATTGCTCGGCGGCGCGGCTGAAACTGCCGAGCTGCGCGGTGACCACGAACATTTTCAATGCGCCCAACTTGTCCATGCTTTTTCCATTCAGGCAAAAATGTTTTTCGTGCGGGAGGCGTTCTGTCAGCCGCTGCCAGCCACTAATCTCGCCATCAGACGCAATAACAAGGAAATCTTCAATGAAAAGATTCATCCCGAAGCTGTTGGTTGTCGCTGTAAGTTTTGCCTCGATGGAAGCCATGGCCGCGCCTGATCTGATCCTGCTCAATGGCAAGATTTTCACCGCCGACCGTGCGCAACCCAAGGTTCAGGCACTGGCCGTGGAAAACGGCAAGGTGCTGAAAGTCGGCACAGATGCGCAGATCAAAGCCTTGATCGAACCCGGCACCCAAGTCATCGACCTCAAGGGCAAAGCCCTGATGCCCGGCCTGATCGACAGCCATTCCCACGCGATTTTCGGTGGACTGGAAATGGTGTCGGCCAACATGGAGGACGAAGTCGTCGCCCTCGATGAGCTGGAAAAACGCCTGCGCGGCTGGCGCGACGACGGCAAAGCCAAACACGGCGATGTGCTGAGCATTGCCGGCATGAGTTCGGCTTATTGGGCACAGGCTGAAGCGCTGGGCAAAACCTTCAACAACGGCGAATGGGCGAGCGTGCCGGTGGTGTTCATCGGCAGCGACCACCACACCGCGTGGGCCAACAATGTGATGCTCAAACGCGCCGGCATTGATGCAGCATTGCTGAAGACCCTGCCCGACGCAGAAAAGGACACCCTCGGCAAACTGGCCAGTGGCGAGCCCAACGGCTTCGTGGTCGATGCCGGTTGGGATCGCGTCGCCTCGAAAATGCCGGTGCCAAGCCCCGCCGACATGTTGAACGCCGCCAAATCAGCGGTGCGCTACAACAACAGCCTCGGCATCACCGCGTGGATGGACCCGGCCGCCAACGCCGCGCCGGGCGAAGCCGTTTTCGCGCTAAAGCCCACCGAAAAAACCGTCGGCGTGCTGCCGGCCTATAAAGCCCTGTCGGAAAGCGGCGACATGAGTGTGCACGTCGCCGCACTGCTGGTGGCCAACCCGAAAAGCGTGCCCGCCGACCTCGATACGCTGGACAAGGTGCGTCAGCAATTTCAGGGCATTGCCAATCTGACCTTGCCCGGCATCAAGATCTTCGCCGACGGCGTGATCGAGTTCCCGGCACAGAGCGCGGCGATGATCGACCCATACAGCAACTCGCACAAACAGGGTGAATTACTGATCGATCCGCAGCATTTCGGCGAACTGGTCAGTGCCATTGATCAGCGTGGTTGGCTGGTGCATATCCATGCGATTGGCGACCGCGCAGTGCGTGAATCGCTGAACGGCATCGAACAGGCGCGCAAGGATCGCCAGAGCGGCATTACCCACTCGATCACCCACCTGCAAATGGTCAACCCGAAAGAGTTCGCGCGCTTCAAGCCGCTCAATGTGATCGCTTCGATGCAGTTGCTCTGGGCCAGCGCCGACGACTACACCACCGACATGATCAAACCGTACGTCAGCGCCCTAGCCTTTCGCTATCAATACCCGGCGCATTCGTTGCTCAAACAGGGCGCGACGATTGCCGGCGCCAGTGACTGGCCGGTGTCTTCGCCGAATCCCTTCAATGCCATGGCCCAGGCCATCACCCGCGTCGGCCCGCTGGGCGTGCTCAATGCCGACGAGCGTCTGGACCGTGAAACCATGTTCTACGCCTACACCGTCAACGCGGCGCGAACCATCGGCCTGGAGAAACAGATCGGCTCGCTGACACCGGGCAAGCAGGCAGACTTCATCGTGCTTGATCGTGATGTGTTCAGCGTCGACAACAAAGCCCTGCATGACACCAAAGTTTTGCAAACCTGGTTCGGCGGCCGTCAGGTCTATACCGCGGCTCAATAACACCACCGTTTTCCCTGTAGGAGCTGCCGCAGGCTGCGATCTTTTGATCTTGGTTTTTAAAATCAAAGGCAAAAGATCGCAGCCTGCGGCAGCTCCTACAGGTTTTCAGCCTGCCCCTCTAATAATCACAACATCGGGACTTCACATGAAAGCCTTGCCCCTGTTCGCCCTGAGTTTCTTGAGCGTGCTGCCCTTGAGCAGCCAAGCGATCCCTTTGAACGACGACTTTGCGCTGCTGGTGGATCTGACCCTGGCCAGCGATTACCGCACTCGCGGCATCTCGCAGACCCAGAATGATCCCGCCGTGCAGGCCGGTCTGACCCTCGCTCACAGCAGCGGCCTGTACCTCGGCGCTTGGAGCTCGAACGTCGATTTCGGCGGCGGCCTGAAAACCCGTCAGGAAGTCGACTACTACACCGGTTGGCTGTGGCAGGCGACCGAGGATGTCAGCCTCGATCTGGGTTACATCAAATATGCCTACCCCAAGGAAAGCCAGTTCAACCAGAGCGAGGTCTACGGGATTCTCGGGGTTTATGGCGTGAAACTGGCGGCGTATTACTCCAGTGATGCGCCGGGGATCGATAGCAAACAGAACTCGCTGTACAGCTACGTCAGCTATGAAACCGAGCTGCCTTACGAATCAGGGCTGAAGTTGCGTTACGGCAATATGGACTTCAAGGATCCGCACTTGTACTCGGCGTCAGGCAGCGCCGAAGAGTCGTACCGCGAATGGGAGGTCAAACTCACTCACAATCTGGCCGGTGTGGTGTTGGGCCTGAGCTACATCGACACCGATCTGTCGCAAAGCCAGTGCCTGAGCAATTGGGGCTTCAAGGACGTCTGCACCGCCACCGTGGTCGCCAGCGTCAGCAAATCCTTCTGACCCAGACCTAATCTGATCCTGTAGGAGCTGCCGAAGGCTGCGATCTCTTGATCTTGCTGTTAAAAAACAACATCAAAAGATCGCAGCCTTCGGCAGCTCCTACAGGGGGTGGGTATTTGTTACGGGATGTTTACGGAATTTTTACCAATGTTCTTCTACAGTTACACGCGTAACCGTGTGTGTTTTCTATTTGCGTAGAGGAAGAACAAGAATGGCTTTGGGCAACGGACTGCGTTTACCGTCCATCACATCTACCCGACTGGTGCTGCTGTTTTCCCTGGCACTGGTGGCGTTATACAACTTGGCGACCTGGAAGGCGCTAGGGACGCTGATCACCCTGCAAGGCCCGCACAAAGTGGCGTTTTTCGCTTCTTTCGGGCTGTTTCTATGGGCCGCCATCACGCTGCTGCTGACCCTGGTGTCGTTTCGCTGGACGCTGAAACCGGCGCTCAGCGTGGTCGCCCTGCTCTCGGCCTGCGCCGCCTATTTCATGAACGAATACGGGATCACCATCGACACGGTGATGATTCAGAACGTTTTCGAAACCAACCCATCTGAAACCACCGCGCTGTTCAACGGCAAACTGCTGGCCTACGTGCTGCTGCTCGGTGTACTGCCAGCCGCGCTGATCTGGCGTTGGCCGGTGCGCTATCGGCCGTTCTTTCGCGGGCTGCTCAACAAGATTCTGGTGATCGTCGCCTGCGTGCTGGTGATCGGCGCTTCGGTAGGCGCGTTCTATTCGACGTACGCGCCGATTTTCCGCGAAGAAGACAAGCTCACCCACTTCATCAACCCGACCAACTACATCTACGCGATCAGCAAATACACCAAGCAACGCCTGGGCATCAAAAAGCACTTCGTGGTGCAAGCCATCGGCGAAGACGCGGTGATGAGCGCCAAGGCTGCGAACCGCGAGAAAAAATCGCTGATGGTCTTCGTGGTCGGTGAAACCGCGCGTGCCGATCATTTTTCGCTGAACGGTTATGCGCGCGAGACCAATCCTGAACTGAGCAAACTGGACATCCTCAATTTCACCCAAGTGCACTCCTGCGGCACGTCGACGGCGGTGTCGGTACCGTGCATGTTCTCGATGTTCCCGCGCGAGGATTACAGCGACAAGAAAGGCAAGACCTACGAAGGCCTGCTCGACATTCTCCAGCGTGCCGGCGTGCAGGTGCTTTGGCTGGACAACAACAGCGACTGCAAAGGCACCTGCCTGCGCGTGCCGCACCGTGACATCGCGAAGAATCAGCCGGGGCCGTTCTGCGATGGCAACAACTGCCTCGACGAAGCTTTGCTGGCCGACCTGCAAAGCTACATCGACAGCCTCAAGGGCCACGCGATCATCGTCCTGCACGCCGACGGCAGCCACGGCCCCGAGTACTACGAGCGCTATCCGCAAGACATGGAACGTTTCAAACCGATCTGCCACACCAACCAGTTGGGCAGTTGCAGCCGTGATGAACTGGTCAACGTGTACGACAACACCATTCTGTATACCGACCATTTCCTCGCCAAGGTGGTTGAACTGCTCAAGCGCAATCAGGATTCGCTGGATACCTCGATGGTGTATGTCTCCGACCACGGCGAATCATTGGGCGAGAACGGCCTGTATCTGCATGCGGCGCCGTATGCGCTGGCGCCTGAAGCGCAAACCCATGTGCCGATGGTGATGTGGTTTGGCAATGGCACGTTGGCGAGTGAAGGGATTGATCGCGGTTGTCTGCAAGGCAAGACCGGGCAGGCGGATCTGAGCCATGACAATCTGTTTCATTCGGTGCTCGGCCTGTTTGAAGTCAAGACGTCGCTGTATCAGCCGGGGCTGGATATCTTCCATGGCTGCCGACCTTCCATGACGGCTGCGCAATAACCCGGATATTGCGCAGTTGCCCTTGTAGGAGTGAGCCTGCTCGCGATAGCGGTGTGTCATACAACAATGATGTTGGCAGACACACCGCCTTCGCGAGCAAGCTCTGCTCCTACAAGGGAGTGGTGGTGAATCTAAGAATTGAGGTTTTCCAGGTAGGCCCACGGGTAGATCCCGCGTTGGTGGCCGTCGCTGAACACCAGTTGCACGCCGTAGCCCTGGGGGTTGAGTTCGATCAGGCGGATGCGGTCATCGACCATTGGCGTCAAGCCGCGCAGGCGCAACGCGCGGCATTGCGAACACGGGCATTGGCGGCGCAATTCGGCGTGATCGAGTTGTTGTTCGCGACCGTCAGGCCAGCTTAAACGCAGCATACGTTCGCTCTGCGAATTCCCCACCGACCGCGGGTTCATTGCAACTGACTCAGGGCAATGCGCACGGCTTTGCGCACTTCCGGGTCGCCGTCATCCTGCGCAGCCTGCAATGCGGCCACAGCGCCGCGATCATTCAGTTCACCCAAGGCCAGTGCGGCTTCCTTGCGCAGGTTGCTGATGCGATGGCCGAGGGTGTCAATCAAGGCGTCCAGCGCCGGAGCGAAACGCAAACGCCCGAGGCTGCGAGTGGCGCGCAAGCGGACTTGCCAGTAGTCGTCGCCCAGTGCTTCGATCAAGGCCGGGCCAGCGTCGATGTGGCCAACTTTGCCCAAGGTTGTCGCGGCTTCTTCGCGCACTTGCCAGGCGTCGTCCTGCAAGGCCTGGCGCAGAGCCGGCAGGACTTCGGCGCTGGAGGCCAACCCCAAAGCGCCGGTGGCGGCGCGACGTACTTCGGTGTCGGGGTCATCGCTGGCCAATCGGGCTAATGCCGGTAACGCGTCAAGTTGTTTGAGCCAGCCCAGCACACCGACGGCTTCGCGACGAACGCTGGCGTCGGCGTCGTTCAGCGCTGCGACGGCCGCTGGTGCGGCATTGGCGAAACGCAATTCACGCAAGGCGCGGAACGCGGCTATACGCACGCCGACGTCAGCGTGGTCGGTCCAAGGCAAAATGACTCGCCCCGCCGCTTCGGTCTTGAGAAGGCTCAAGCTCTGCGCGGCGGCGGATTGCACGGCAGGCGCCGAATCGGTCAGTGCCTCACACAACGCTTGAACGACCGGTTGCTCCTCCCAGGCCTCCAGCAACCGCGCGGCTTCAGCGCGGACTTCTTCAGCAGGATCCAGGCTTAGGCGATCCACCAGCCAGAGCAGGCCATCGGGCTCTTCCAGATCGGCCAGATCAATCAGCGCAATGCGCCGCACGCCAGCATCTTCAGCAGTCAGGCGCGGTTGCAGGGCGAGGATGTCAGGGTTTTCGGTCACAGCAAAAATAGAGGTCATAAGGCAAATCGCGGTAAAGGATTTTCGGGAGGCAAGCCGAGCGGATTAAGGCGCGGCAGCGGTCGGTCATCGTCGTGGCGCAGCAGGTCGAGGCAGTGGCGCTTGAGTCGGGAGAATTCATGGCTGGTGACCAATTCGCTGGTGCGTGGTCGGGCGAAATCCAGGCGCAAGTCTTCGATGATTCGCCCCGGCCGTGCGCTCATCACCAGCAATCGGTCGGCAAGGAACAGCGCTTCGTCGATGTCGTGGGTGACGAAGACCACGGTGGTGCGGATGCGCGTCCAGATGTCCAGCAGCAGCTCTTGCATGTTCAGACGGGTCAGCGCATCCAGCGCGCCGAACGGCTCGTCCATCAACAACAGGCGCGGGCGATTGACCAGCACACGGGCGATTTCGACACGTTGCTGCATGCCGCCGGACAGCTGATCCGGCCAGCGCTCTGCAAAGCCTTCGAGGCCGACCAGTTTGAGAATGTCATCGGCAGCGCGATGGCGCTCAGCCTTGCCGATGCCGCGCATTTTCAGGCCGAAAGCGACGTTCTCGCGCACCGTGCGCCACGGAAACAGCGTGTGATGCTGGAACACCATGCCGCGCTGCGGTGATGGGCCTGACACTTCACTGCCATCGACTTTCAGGCTACCGGCATGGGCGTTGAGATGCCCGGCCAAGGCGCCGAGCAAGGTCGATTTGCCGCAACCGGACGGGCCGAGAATGCACACAAACTGGCCTGGCTCGATCTGGCAGTCGAGGCCTTGCACGGCTTCGAAGGCTTGCAGCCCTTCGCCAAGAACAATGGATAACTGGCGGATATCGATCCGTCCTTCCGGGGTTTGCATCACGCTCATCAGGCTTTTCCTCGCGGTCGATGCCAAGGCGTGAACAACCCGCCCAGGCGTTTGATCAGCAAACTGCTGCCCATGCCCAGCACACCGATCAAGAGCATGCCGACGACGATGTCGGCATAGTTTTGAATGGTGTAGGACTCCCAGGTGTAGTAACCGATGCCGAACTGGCCGGAGATCATTTCCGCGGTGACCAGACAGAACCACGACGTGCCCATGCCGATCGCCAGACCGGTGATGATGCTCGGCGCGGCGCCGGGCAGGATCACTTCCAGCAGGATCGCCCGGCGCCCTGCTCCGAGGCTTTTCGCTGAGGCAATCAGGCGTGGGTCGACGCCTTCGACGCCGTGCACGGTGTTGAGCAGAATCGGGAACAGCGCGCCGGTGAAGGTGATGAACACCATCGACAGTTCGGACGACGGGAACATCAGGATCGCCAGCGGAATCCACGCCACGGCGGGGATTGGGCGCAGGACTTCCAGGGGTGGCAACAGCAGGTCTTCAGCCCACTTCGAGCGGCCGATGGCCAGGCCCAGGGCGATGCCGATGACCAGTGCCGCGAGGTAGCCGGCGAAGACGCGGCTGAGGCTGGCGGTCAGGTGTTGCAGGAGCTTGCCGGAGTCGCCCAGGCCTAGCGCCGCTTCGATCACCGCGATGGGTGTCGGCACGTTGGCGAAGGTGACGAGGCCGAGGTTCCAGTGATGGCTGGCGGCGAGTTGCCAGAACAGCAGGCAGAGCAGTAGCGAGGCGGCTCGCGGGACCCAGCGCAAATAGGATCGGTACACAGTAATTCCTCTTAAACCCAAATCCCTGTAGGAGTGAGCCTGCTCGCGATAGCGGTATGCCAGTTGTTGCTGTGTTGTCTGACACACCGTTTCGCGAGCAGGCTCACTCCTACAGGGGAACGCGGCGTAATTGGGGTTAGCGCACGGCCACGGCTTGGGTGGTGGCGTCGGTGAAGTCGAAGACTTTGCCGCCCTGCGCCGCTGCAAATTGCTGCGCCTGGCCCTTGAGCAGGAACGCACTCAAGCGACCCTTGGCATCGCTGGCAAACCACGCCTGATCGGCCAATAACTTGATCCCACTGTCACTGGCCTGCGCATACACCGCACGGATGTTTTTGCCTTCCTGCTTCAACGCAGCCAACGCAGTGAATGCTTCTTCCGCCGAGGCGTATTGGCGCACCTTGCTCTCACCGCGCACCCAGATTTCGGCGACGTGGCTGAAATCGGTGATCGCTTTACCAGTCGCGGCATCCGTGGTTTTCAACGGCGTCTGCGCGTAGTTGCCCAACTGCGCCGTGTAATCCAGATTCGACGCTTTGAACGCCGCACGGATGTATTGATCGTCGATGAAGGTATTCAGATCGAGGCCTCGGTCGGCCTTCTTCAGCAGCTTCAACGTGTCGATGGCGGTGCCGACCGCCTGACGATATTCCGGCTTCCAACTCAAGTCGCGGGTCTGCACGCCAAGCGGGCCGTGGAACAGGTAGTTGACCTCGGCATCGACGCCGGTGACTTTGGCGATCAGCTCGCTGTACTTCTCTGGCTCGGCGGCGAGCAGTTGATTGGCCTCGATACTCGCCCGCAAATAAGCAACGACGATCTCCGGGTACTTCTTCGCATACGCCTGATCCACCAGCGCACCATGGAACGTCGGCGCATTGGCCTGGGCGCCGTCGTAGATCTTGCGAGCAAAACCACGGCTCGGGAACAGTTCGGCGAACGGCACGAAATCGGCGTGAGCGTCGATCTTGCCGGCCTGTAATGCCGAGCCGGCGACCTCCGGCGGCTGGGCGATGATGTTCACATCTTTCAGCGGATCCCAGCCCTGCGCCGCCACCGCACGCAGCAACATGCCGTGTGCCGTGGAGGCGAACGGCACGGAGATGGTCTTGCCCTTGAGTTCGCTCAGCGACTGCACGCCCGACGCGCTCGGCACGACGATGCCGTTGCCGCTGCCCTTGATGCTGCCCGACAGCACACTGATGAACAGGCTGTGTTTGCCGGCAGTTTCGAACGCCACACCGTTGAACGCACCGGGGAAGTCGGCCATGGCACCGAAGTCGAGTTTGCCGGCGACCATCTCGTTGGTCAGCGGCGCGCCGCTGGTGAAGTTCTTCCACTGCACATCGTATTTGGCGTCTTTGTAGGCGCCGTCGTGGGGCAGGTATTTGTCGAGCAGACCGAGTTCACGAATCAGCAAACCGCCTGCGGCGCAGTTGATGGTGGTGTCCTGGGTGCCGATGGCGATGCGGATGGTTTCGGCTGAGGCCGACAAGGTAAATGAGGCCAGTACCAGACCGGCGATTGCTGCACGCAACATGGTTGTTTCCCCTCGAATCGTTTATTTGAGTTCGTCTCCGCCGCGATCAGGGCGCGGTGGGAAACGAGGGGTGTTCGATGAATCCAGCGTCCGGGGTTCACCGGATGGCTTTGGGTTGTCTGGGCCGGCCTCATCGCTGGCAAGCCAGCTCCCACAGGGTTTTCGGGTGTTTGCAAGATCTATGTCCGAACAAAAATCCCTGTGGGAGCTGCGGTGCGACGATTCGACTTGCCAGCGATGGCGTCCTGTCAGTCAACGCAGGAGATAAGGAATGTCGACTTTCACGGCACCCGTCGGGCAATCCTTTTCGCACGGCATGCAGTACCAGCATTCATCAAACGCCATGTAAGCCTTTTGCGTCGCTGGGTTGATCGCCAGCAGGTCCATCGGGCAGACGTCAACGCACACGGTGCAGCCCTTTTCGGCGATGCATTTGTCCTCGTCCACGGTGACGGGGGCATTGGAGCGGAAGAAGATTTCCTGGGCTTGATAGGCCATGGTTCGGACTCTCTTTTCAGTGATGCATCACGCGGCAAAGGCACCGACTCGCAAGCGGTCGTAGGCCTGCATTTCTTCGGCATCGAGCGGGATGATGTAAGGCTCGACGGCTTTCTTGAAACTGGTCATCTGGCCGTCATCGCCCTTCTTCAGGTGGCAATGGCAGAACCACTCGCTGTCGTTGCGCTGCGGGTGATCGACGCGATAGTGGTACAAACCCCAGCGGCTTTCGGCGCGGAACAATGAGGCGCGAGCAGCCATTTCGGCGCAATCGCGGATCACGCTGGTTTCCATCGCGCGCATCAGTTCGTGGGCGTTGTTGGCCCTCATCTGCTCGAGGTCGCGCTCGATGTCGCTGAAACGTTGCAGGCCGATCTGCATCTTCTTGGTGACTTTCGGCGGTTGCAGGTAATCGTTGACGAAGCGCCGAAGCTTGTACTCGACCTGTGCGGGCGGCAGACCGTTTTCACGATCCAATGGCGCGTAGACTCGGGCCTTTTCCTTTTCGATCTGCTCGGCATCCAGCGCAGAAAACTCGCGCCCGGCGACAAAGTCCGCAGCGTTGTGCCCGGCGAACCAACCATAGGTGAACGCGCCAAGCATGTAGTTGTGCGGCACGGCGGCCATGTCACCGGCCGAGTACAAGCCTTTCACCGAGGTCTCGGCACGCTCGTTGACCCACACACCGGACGCCGAATGACCACTGCAAAACCCGATTTCGGAGATGTGCATCTCGACCATTTGCGTGCGGTAATCGGTGCCGCGATTGGCGTGAAACTGGCCACGGCTCGGGCGTTCGTTGCTGTGCAGAATCTCCTCGATGTTTTGAATGGTTTCCTCGGCCAGATGATCGAGTTTGAGAAACACCGGACCGTTGCCGCTTTCCAGCTCCTGATGAAACTCCCACATCATCTGCCCGCTCCAGTAGTCGCACTCGATGAAGCGTTCGCCCTTGTTGTTGGCGGTATAGCCGCCCAAGGGACCGGTGACGTAAGCGCAGGCCGGGCCGTTGTAATCCTTGATCAACGGGTTGATCTGGAAGCATTCGAGGTTCGCCAGTTCGGCCCCGGCGTGATAGGCCATCGCGTAACCATCGCCAGCGTTGGTCGGGTTTTCGTAGGTGCCCATCAGGTAACCCGACGACGGCAGACCGAGACGCCCGGCCGCGCCGCACGCGAGGATCACTGCTTTAGCCTTGATCACATGGAAGTCAGCGGTGCGGCAATCGAAGCCCATCACGCCATTGACGGTGCCCTCCTCGTCGGTCAGCAAACGCGTGCACACCAGGCGATTGGTGATGTTGACCCGAGCGCGTTTCAACTGGCGATAAAGGACTTTCTTGATGTCGTGCCCTTCCGGCATTGGCAGCACGTAGGCGCCCATGTGGTGGACTTTTTTCACCGCGTAATCGCCGGTTTCGTCCTTTTCGAACTTCACGCCCCAGCGGTCGAGTTGCTCAATGGTTTCGAAACTATGCGTGGCGTAGGCGTACACCGCCGCCTGATTGACGATGCCGTCGTTGGCGATGGTGATTTCCTTGGTGTACTGCTCCGGCGTCGAGTGGCCGGGAATGATCGCGTTGTTCAGGCCATCCATGCCCATGCTGATCGCGCCGCTGCGTTTGACGTTGGCCTTGTCGACCAGCAACACGCGCAAGTCGCGGTTCTTTTCCTTGGCCTTGATCGCGGCCATCGGGCCGGCAGTGCCACCGCCGATAACGACGATGTCGTATTCCTGTTCGAGAACGTTGCGGGTCATGCCTGCGCTCCTTTTTGCCGGTCGATTCGCAGGCGGTACTGAAAGGCGTCGCCACGGTAGTAAAGGTGTTCGAAGTCCAGCGGTTGGCCGTTGGCGTCGTGGGTCAGACGCTCGATGCGCATGATCGGCGAGCCGGCCTCGACGTTCAGCGCCTGGGTCAGGTCGCTGTCGGCCAGCACCGCGTCGATCGCCAGATCGGCGTGGCCGAGGGCAATGCCGCAGTCGTTTTCGAGAATCAGGAAGATGTCGCGGGTGACCAGATCAGCCTTCTCCAGGCGCTCGCCGACGGCTTTGGGCAGGTAGGTGATTTCCAGCGAGATCGGCTCGCGGTTGATCAGCCGTACGCGCTTGATCTGCGCCACGGTCTCGCCTTCCGCGACTTGCAAACGCTCGGCGACGCGTTTATCGGCGGGGATGAATTTGAAACTGCGCAGGCGGTTGATCACCTCATAACCGCGCCCGGTCATCGACTCGGCAAGGCCTTGCAGGCTGCTGACGTTTTGAAAGGTTTTCGGCTTGGCAACGAAAGTGCCTTTGCCGTGGATCTTGAAGATCAGACCTTCCTTTTGCAGATCACCGAGCGCCTGGCGCACGGTGATGCGGCTGACTTTGAACAGCGCACCCAGTTCACTTTCGGAAGGCATCTGGCTGTCTTGCGGGTATTCACCGTCCAGAATGCGCGCACGGAGGACGTCGCGCAGTTGAGTGTGCAAAGGAACGCTGCTTAGGGAGAGAACGTTATCGGTCATCACGGGATCACTTGTTATAACGAGTTATGACGTGATCTTAGAGACGTTATGACAAGTTTGAGAAATACCGAATGGGCATAACCTTAGATGCTTCACAGGTTTGCTCTTTGTAGGAGTGAGCCTGCTCGCGATAGCGGAGTGTCAGTCAACGATTTTTTACCTGATATACCGCTATCGCGAGCAGGCTCACTCCTACAGGGGGATTGTGAGCTACTGGCGTTTGAGGATCTGGTCCATGACCCAATCGGTCTTGAGGGCTTGTTCGGCTACGGCCGGGTGTTGTGAATCACCGCGAATGTGCGCGTTCATGCCAAGGACGTGATGCCACTGGATGTGTTCGTGATGAGGGATTTCCAGACTGATCTGTTCGTCGGCGTGCGACTGCACGGGATGCTCATCGAACACCGAAAAACTGATCCGCCCGAGGCTGCCGATGATTTCGACCCGATCCTCACGCCGATCCGCGACAAAGCTCCAGCAACCCATGCCCAGCGCCCCGGAGGCGAACCGCCAACTGGCGCTGACGGCGTCTTCCGCTGCATACAAACCGGCCTGACGCGCCGTGAATCCAGCCACCTCAACGATGTCGCCAAGCAGGTACTGGAACAAGTCAAAGCCATGGCTGGCCAGGTCGGCGAAGTAACCGCCACCGGCCACTGCAGGATCGGTGCGCCAGTTATCGCGGCCATCGAGATCCGCCGGCGACGGCGCCTTGGTCAACGTCCAGCTCAAGTGGCGGACGTCACCAATACGCCCCTCCTCCAACCATTGCCGCACCTGCGCAAATCGCGGCAACGAACGGCGGTAGTAGGAAACGAACAGGTGCAGGCCTGCGTCGGCAAACGCCTGCTGCATCTCGCGGCTTTGCCCGGCGTTGAGCGCCATGGGTTTTTCCACGCAGCAATGTTTGCCGGCAGCGGCGACTTTCAGGCTGTAAGCGTGGTGGCTGTCGGGGGGCGTGGCGATGTACACCGCGTCCACTTCGGGATCGTTGATCAGCGCATCGACGTCGGTGTAGACCCGAGCGATACCGTGGCGCGCGGCGTAATCGCTCACCGCGTCAAGACGTCGGCCCATCACCGCCACCAGCGCCGAACCGGGCACCTTGTAGAAGGCCGGCCCACTCTTGCGCTCGGCGACGCTGCCACACCCGATCATGCCCCAGCGCACCACGTTCATGTCGACTCCTTTAACCGATGCGCAACGCGCGCAGATCGAGGTGACCATCCTTCAGCGGCGGGCACCAGTAGTAGCCGCCAGTGATCGGCCGGCTGATGCGATACAAACCGTCGGTGATGCCGTCTTCCAGACCGCTCATACGCCGCAGTTGCGCTTCGAAGGCATCCAGCGAGAAGCCAAACGCGAGGAACATCAGGCCAGCGCGATCACCTTCGATCCACGGCATCGAACGGCGCACGACGAACGCTTCCGGCGCAAAGCTTTCCTGCGCGGTGCGTTTGACGTGGGCAGAAACCGGGGCGTCGTCGATCTCTTCGTTGTCGCTGAGGCGACGGCCCATGATGTTGTCTTTGTCGTCGGCGGACAGTTTGTGGAAACCCTTGAGGTCATGCTGCCACTGCTGAATCGCGGCGAAGCTGCCGCCGACCATGCCATCAGTGCCGGCACTTTGCAGGGCGGCCGCTATGGCGGCTTCGTCGTGCGGGTTTTCGGTGCCATCTTCATAGCCGGTCAGGTCGTGGCCGTCCTTGTGGCGGAAGGCTTCCTGCATGTCCACCAGACGCAACGCCGGGGCCAATGCGGCTTCGAGGGCGTTGCAACGGTTGAGCAGGTCGCCACGGTCGACGCCGTGCAGCCAGACCCACAGCGCGTGCTGGGTCGATGGGTTCTCGACGCCAACGCCGGTCATGGCCGGGAAGCTGCGCAGGCCTTCGATCTGGACGTTGAGGGCCTTGGCCAGGGATTCACCGAAACCGACCACCGCCGACTTGCCATCCACCTGATTGATCAGGTTATCGATCGCCTGAGGCAGGGCTTCTACCGACTCAAGGGCGAAAAACAGGTGGCGTGCTTGAGCAGGAACGGGGGTGGCGAGAATGCCCGGCTGGTAGTAACTCATGTGAACTCCTTGAAAAAGTGCGCGGAGTTTACCTGTGGCCGGAGGATTTGTGTGGTTGAAACGCTGATGTACTAAGCACGAAGTTCCCTTGTGGCGAGGGGATTTATCCCCGATCGGCGGCGCAGCCGTCGCAAAACAGGTATATGCCGTCTTCCAGAAAACCGCGCTTGCAGGTTTTTGGGGCCGCTTCGCAACCCATCGGGGATGAATCCCCTCGCCACAGGGTTCATCTAAACCGTTGTGCTGCTCTCAACCCGCCACGCACTCGGGCTCATGCCCGTCCAGCGCTTGAATGCCCGGCGAAAACTGCGCACATCGCTGTAGCCGACTTCTTCAGTAATCCGCTCGATCGGCATATCGGGGTTGGCCAGCAGACTTAGCGTGCGCGCCTGGCGCACTTGCTCCAGCAAGGCTTCAAAGGTCAGCGAATGCTCAGTCAGGCGCCGACGCAAAGTGCGGCTGCTCATGTTCAAATCACCGGCAATCTTTTCGATATGGCTGCCCCGGCTCAGATCCCGGGCAATCGCCCGTTCCACCGCCTGAATCAGATCAAGCTTCTGATGCACCTGCGCCGCTTCCAGCTCCAGCAAAGCGACCGCCTGACGCAGCGCCAGTGAATGGTGATTGGGCAGATTCACGTCCAGCCATTGCACATCAATCAGCATGCGATTGTGCAGGCAACCGAAGCGCACGTCGGGCCCCAGCAGGCGATGGTATTCACTGAGGTAATCCGGCGCGGCATGCATGAATTCAACGGCAATCGGCTTGAAATCGGTCCCCGCCAACGCGCGACCATACACCAGCAAACTAGCGAAAAATTCCTCGACCGCGAACACCTGCACATCGGCGAACGGCAAGCGGCATTCGGCATCGAGATGCACCTGCTCGCCGACCACGTCGACGCTGGACACCACAATCCCGCCCGACGTGTGCTGATGGCGAATCCCTAGGGCAAAGGCATCGCGCAAGGTCTTGCACAGCGACAGAACATGGCCGAGCAGCCCCAGCGTGCCGAGTACATTCTGCGCGCCGACCCACAGGCCCAGGCCCTGATTGGGCAGCCCCTTGAGCGCACGCTGAATCATCGCCACGGCCTGGCGATAGGAAATCCGTTGCGCCGGATCCTGCAAATCTTCGAGGGTAAACCCCAGGCCACGGCACAGGCTTTCGGGGTCGATACCTTTGTTCTGTGCGACTTCGGCGAGGGTCTGCAGGAGGAACGGCGACACCAGCGCCAATTCAAAGGTCGGGTCTTGGACTTTTACGTTCATGGGGGCTGACATTCCGGATCACGCTTGATTGTTATTTTTGTAACCGGTTATGTCGAAGGAAGTTAGCACAGGGTTGGCCGACTGTCCGCAGAAGTCCCCCTAACTGTCCGCCAATACCCTGCCCCGCCGGGTGCCAAGCGCTTATTTCTATAGTGCCGGGCGTGCCATGTGCCGGCGTTGCGCCAAAACACAATAATAATGAGGACGGATATGCACCCGAACTGCGCGACATTGCCCCTGCGCCTGGCCCTGACTTTGCTGGGCTGTACCGCGACCTTGCCGGCACTGGCCACCGAAGCCGGCGTCGACAACATTGGCCCCGGCACCGACGGCTTCTTCATGCTGCCGCTGGACGTCAACAGCCTTCCGGAGAACATGGTCGCGTTCAATCTCTACTACAACCATTACAAGTCGACAAAGCTCAACATCAGTTCGCTCGGCGGCAAGGTGCCGAATGTCGAGATCGAGTCCACGGCGGTGATTCCGCGCCTCGACTACCTGAGCCCGGTGCGCGTCTTCGGCGGACGGCTGGCCGGCTACATCGCCCAGCCGTGGTTGAAGCAGGAAGTCTCGGTGTTCGGCCTCAGTGACACTCGCGAAGGCATGGGCGACACCACCGTTGCGCCGATCATTCTGTGGGACATGGGCAAGAACCTGACCCTCGGCGCCGCCCTGGAAATCACCGTGCCGACCGGCGAATACAGCGTCGATCGGCTGGCCAACACCAGTAACAATTTCTACACCTACAAACCGCTGTTCTCGTTCACCTGGCTGCCGACCGAACGCACCGAAGTCTCGATGAAGACCACCTACAGCTTCAACGAGAAGAACAAGGACACCGATTACAAGTCCGGGCAGATCTTCCATTTCGATTATTCGGCCAGCTACAAGATCACCGACGACGTGATGCTCGGGCTCAATGGCTACTACCTCAAGCAGACCACCGACGACAAACAGTTCGGCCACACCGTGCAGTTTGCCGGGCAGGACGTGGACGATGGCGTGCGCGGTCAGGTGTTTGCGATTGGCCCGGCGCTGCACTTCACCTTCCTCAAATACGCCAGCGCGGAGATTCGCTGGGCCAAGGAATTCGACGTCGAAAACCGCCCCGAAGGCGAAATGCTCTGGGCCAAAGTCAGCATCCCCTACGCCTTCTAACCTCCGCGGCCCCCTGTAGGAGCTGCCGCAGGCTGCGATCTTTTGATTGTGTTTTTGAGAAGCAAGATCAAAAGATCGCAGCCTGCGGCAGCTCCTACAGGCGGTTATGACCGAGCCTACAAAGCCGATTGGAATTCCTCGTTGAGGGAAAGAAGCGTCTGACATCTTTTGCGCCAGCGCTTCGGGATACTGGCCCCCTCGTCTTGCCAGTGACGACAGCGAGCCACATCCTCCTTAGACTGCTGAGATTGATCACGGAGATCACTATGAGCCTATTACTTTCCCCGTTTTACTCTGACTTCGAATCCGAAGAAGAGGCCGAGAGCTACGATCGCTGGTTTCGTGCCAAGGTGCAAGCCTCGATTGATGACCCGCGTCCCAGCATTCCGCACGATCAGGTGATGGCCGAGATGCGTGCCCTCATCGAATTGAAACTCAACAAACTCAGTGCTGGTTGACTGGCGACCCGAAGCTCGCACTGCACTCTGGCAAATTCTCAATTACATCGCTGACCGTAACGCTGTTGCGGCCAGCCAACTGCACGCAGCCATCGAGGTTGC
Source organism: Pseudomonas sp. TH08 (assembly GCF_016651275.1). Taxonomy (NCBI): domain Bacteria; kingdom Pseudomonadati; phylum Pseudomonadota; class Gammaproteobacteria; order Pseudomonadales; family Pseudomonadaceae; genus Pseudomonas; species Pseudomonas sp. TH08. The sequence continues at coordinate 791,078 of NZ_JAEKEE010000004.1, forward strand.
TACCTCGGCCCTTCCGGAACATCCCTACCTTTATCGATTCGGACGAGCACCCAGCACCAGGGAAATCGTCGTCCACCCAAACTATGTGGTGGTGTACCGGATTACCAATCGGATCGAGATCCTGAACGTTTTGCATGCCCGACAAGAGTATCCATGAGCGCTCTTGATCAATGCGCGCAAAAAAGGGCGGCCAAACGGCCGCCCAAACGTACTACACGAGAGTCTTTTACAACGTCAGCTGCCCGCGTTCCTCCTCGGTCAACTGCTGCTTCGCCTGTTCATCCAGCGCCCCTGCCCCCAACACTTGCACCGGGCTGTTCGGGTTGTACCCCGGGGCCGGTGCGCGGCTGGCGCCATCGCGGGACGGTGCGAGTTGTTCGTTGCCGAAGCTGAGCACCTGCACGGTGAAGACCGAGGACTGATTCTGCCGCGACGCCGCTTGCTGCTGACGGGCGACGTCTTCTGCCGCCTGGGTCGCCGACGACGCGGCGGAGCTGGCCGAAGTAATCGCCCCGGTATTCACCGCCGAAACCACCGGCACACCTGTCGCCTTGCCCTGCACCGAGATGTTGGCGGCGTTGACCACCGTCAGCGCAGCGATGTTGACGTTGCCCGAGACGCGAATCCCCGCCTCGCCCGCATCGATGGTGCCCAGCGGCGCGATCAGGTCGATGTCGCCCGGCGCCACTTCGGCAATCGGGTTGAGCGTGGCGATACCGGCACCGGTGCTCGGCACCGATGGCGACAGGGTCACGTTGCCCCAGGTGTCGTACGCGCGTTTCGGCGGGGTGTAGACCACGGTGGTTTTCGAACCGCGACCGGCGTTGATGTCGCCCTCGGCCGACCAGCCGAGAATCGAGCCGCCGAAGGTGGTCATGATCCGGCTCTGCCCGAGCAGGATGCTGCCCTCGGAGTAGAGCTGAATGTTGCCCGAGCCTTGGGTGATGATCCCCGCCGTCGACGGCGGCGCCGCACCTTCGATGCCGAACACCTGACCACCGCCGGGCGTGAGCATCTGGATATCGCCGCCGAACAACGTCTTGACCCCGGCACCGCCGTACAGCGTGATGTCGCCGTCATAGCGGATCGGATTGCCGGCCACATCGGTGGTCGGGAACAGCGCGGCAATGGCGTTGCGACCGCGCAAATAACTGCCTTTGCGCGGGCCATCGACATCGTTGTATTCCAGGCCACCGGCACGCAGTTCGGCGAAGTACACCTGACGGGCGAAGATCGCCTGCTCGGTACTTGGCAACGCGGCGTAGAACGCTTGCGCCTGTTCGGCGTTACCGCTGAAGCCGTAGCCCAAGGTCAGCCAGCTCTGCAGCTCGTCGAGGTAGGTCTTGACCACTTTGCCCGGTTGCGCGCTCAACGACGTCTCTGCGTTGGCAAGATTTTTCGCATTCAGATAGCGAGCAATGAACCGGGAGTAATCCGGCCCTTGCGCCCCCACACCCGCCTGCAATACCACGCTGGCGCCCGGTTGTTTATCGCCGGCCACCAACGAGCCAAGGCTGGTGATGCTGGCGCGGTCCTCCATCAGGATATTGCGCCCGGCATTGATATCGAGGACGCCCGGCCCGGCAATATCGAAGCTGCTGTAAAGAATGTCGCGGCCTGCCGACACCCGCGATACGTCTCGCGGGTCGTTATGCACGAAAAGGTTGCCGGTGGAAAAAATGTCCTCCTTGCCGCTACTCATTTCCACTTTCGGCACGGCCGCAGGCTGCCCCAGACTAGTCCCGGAAGCAACGATGTCGCGTCCGGCGATCATCCACACAGGCCCAGCCGCTTCGTACCAGGTGCGTCCGGAAGTGGAAAAACTCAACGTTTCGCCACTGCGAACGCCCACCAGGTCCCCCGTCAGCGCATAGAATCGCGCCGGCCCCTGTACGTCGTTCAATCCCGAGTAGCTGTTGGGACCAAAGGCAAACAGCGGATATCGCACGTTGCCCTCTGGCGCCACGCCATCGTCACTGTAGTTGGTGCGCAGCGGTTTGCTAGCGTTGCTGTTGGCGTAGGCATTGAATGCCGGGTTGAACGGGGTAGCCATGGCCATCGGACTGGCCCCCGACTGGTTGATCGCATAGCCACCGGCGTAGATAGAGTCCCCTGCCAGCAGTTCAAGCTGTCCCGACTTCGACGGTGCCAGAAGCAGTGAGTAACCTTGCAGCGGGTAGTTGTTTACGCCAGTGAACGTCGCGGATGGCCCCGCATAAATGGACCCCTGGCCCGCCACCGCGCGCAGAATCGATGGATAGACAAACCGGCCATCGGTAGGAGACGTATTGCGGCCCCTGATCAGGTCGTTGGATGGGCTGAACTCGGATAACTGTGTGCCCGGCGTCAGGTTCCCGCCAGCCGAGAACAGATCGATTGCCGTGTGGTCAGTCCACAATGAAAAGCCACTCAGGATGCCGCCCTGCTGAACGCTTGCGTCGGCCGCCATGATCGGGCTGGCGTTCATCAGACGCACCCGACCGGGATCGGCCGCACCGCCCAACACCAGGTCGCCCCGGGTGCTGAGGCTCATGCCCGAGTCACCAGGAATCAGCACCAGACCACCGGAAGCGTTGCTGGCGGTCGAGGTGAAAGGATCCAGCGGTCGGGTTTCACGGACATCATGCGACTGTGAAATGGCACCGTATTGCAGATTGATGCCGCCCAGCGCCCCGCCCGTCAATTGCGCCGCCCCGCGCAAATTGATCAGCGCGCCTTGCAGGTCGTGCCTCGGCGGCTGAGTCCCGTTATCCCCGGCCCGCGCTTGCAGCGATGGGTTGAGTGCGCCGCCGATGCGAATGTCCATATCACCGCCGCCGGTCATCTGCACGCTGCCATCGCTGGCGACACGACCCGTGCTGCCCACGGCAACGATGAGGCCTTGGCTGCGCGGATAATTGTCGGCATCGCCCAACGGTTTGAGCATACCGGCGTCACCTCCGGCACGCAGGCTGATATTACCGCCGCCCAAGGTGCCGAAACCGGTGAAGCCCACCAGGTACGGTTCGGTATTGCCCTCGGATGTCATCAACTGAGTGGCGTAACTGCCGAAGTTGATCCACCAGGCTGTGGGCACATCCGGGTTGCCGGTGCCTTGGCGCCACAGCCAATTACCCACTGACGCGCTGGCAATCTGCTCGCGGAAACCGCCACCCGACGATAGCTCCTTCTTGCCTACTGAATCGGCGGAAACCGAGCCCCCGGCGTTGATCGTCAGGTTGCCGCCCATCTGCGGATACCAGGCTTGATACAAGCTGTCCGCGCCACCGTTGACCCATTTCTCATAGTCAGCACCCGACGTGCCCAGCACCGAATTGCTGTCCGAGAGATGCCCGCGTTTCTGGTTGTAGAGCGGATCAACGTTGGCTGACTGGGTGCCTGCGGTATATACGCCGAACGGCGAGTCCATGCTCAAGTTGCCAGCGGCGATCAGGTCGAGATCGCCGGTACCGGTGCGCAGGACGCTGAACATCTGCGTATGGGCCTTGGCAGTTTTTCCAGGATTATTGCCGATGCACAGGTCCGGATAGATGTCACAAAGGACTTGATACTCCTCGGTGACCGGTTCGTAGTCAGGTGCCTGACCGTTCCCCGGTGCCCAGACCCAGCGTGCCATCGGTACACAGAGTCCCGGAACCTGGTCACATACCCCCAGTTGGTCATCGGGCACCGGGTAATACGCCGGAAGGTCATAGGGATTATCCGCGGCCCAGACAAGTTGACCGGCGCTCTGTGTGATCGTCACACCGTAATGAGCGTCAGCCAGTCGCAAGTTGCCATCCGCTGTCACCGGTTTCAAGGCACGACTGTCGGCAGCACCAAGATCCGCCCCCGCCACCACGCGCATCGACCACGACGCACTGCCCGCCGGCAGCATGCTGGCCACCGCCCAGTTCTTGCCCTGCTGGTCGCCAGTGAACGGCCGCAGTTCGATCAGTGAAGTGCCGTCGGCCAGTTTCACGTCGGTCATGGAAGGAATCAGCGATCCGCGCAGCAACGCCAGCGAACCACTCAGCCTGACCCCGGAAACGCTTTGCAGGTCGGCGTTGTAAACCCCCGGCAACGGCACGCCTTTGGGCCAGTTCATGGCTTGCAGGCTCGTCGCCTTGTTCAGACGGATACCGGCACCCAAACGGCTGTTGGCCGGCACCGTCACACTGTCACCGAGCAACGTTCCCGCCGCGTACAGCAGGTTGCCATTGGCATCATGGATGGCCCCGGCCAACACCGTGCCGGCGCTAAAGGTATACGCCTCTGCCAACACTGCCTGAGTCGGCAGCAACGTGCCGCTGGCCAACACCGCGCCCTGAATTGTCACGTCGTAATTGAGCGTGACGCCGACCGGGAACTGTGTCCCTTCAGCCAGCGAAACACCGCTGCCCGGCACGATCAGATCACCACCGAACGGCTGCACACCGGCAATCAATTTCCAGCCGGCGTCATCCTGAGTTTCCGGCGGCGGCGCGAAACCGTCGTTGATGCTGCCGTAAATATCGAGGTTGCCACCGGCGCGGATGACCAGGCTACCGGCCTCACCAGAGCCATACACCGACGGGTTCAAGCGGGTGTGCGGATTGAGGCTGGCGTAGCGATAACCGGACAAGTCCAGATCGCCCTCCACCACCAGGTCGCCGTCAGCCGTCTTGCTGGCGATTTCCACACCCGGGCGCAGATGGAACGCGTCGGCGTAAGTGGCGTTGTTCAGCCCGGCGAGTTTGCGTTGCAGCAGATCGCTGTTGCCCAGCGCGGCGTTGATAAAGGTGTTGCTGTCACCGTGAATGCGCTCGAGCATGGCTTGATCGATCACTTGATACGGTCGGCCACTGACCGCTTGATCGACGCCATCACGGGCATCGGTGTAGCGGCGTGTACCGTTGAGGCCAATGGAGCGAGCGCCCTGAATGGTCAACGCACCGCTGGCGTCGATGGCGATGTCATTACTGCCCAGACGCGGCGCGTTCAGCTCCAGCGTGCCGCGCAGCATTCCATCGTGTTGCCCGGCAAGGAAACCGGGCACCGCATCGGTGCCGTGACGCAGGTCGATCCGCGCGCCGGACGCCAGCGTGAGTACACCCTCACCGGAATTGAGTTCCACCGTGGCGCGGTTCGGCGCATCGATGATCTTGCCGTAGCTGTCGACGCGCAGGACTCGACCATGAGCGTCGAGCAGGCTGTTGCCGGCCAGCGCCAGAGCATTTTTTGCCGACAGACGAATGTTGCCGACGCGCTCGCCACTGGCATCGACCAAACCGGTCACGGTCAGGCTGCCGTTGTCCACCGAGACATTGATGTCACCGGCCTTGAGGCCATCGCCGATCACAAGATTGCCTTGCTTGAGCTGCAAGCTGCGGCTGCCGAACACCTGTCCGGCGTTCAGGCGCTGATTAAGCGCGGCGAACTGCGCGGTGGCATCTGCGCCCAGATTTTGCGCGCGAATGTCCACGCCCCCGGCCTTGTATGGCACCAGCGTGCCGCCGGCATCGTAATAACCGCTGCTGCCGCCGAGGATTTCACCCTGCAAATCGACGGTTCCGGCCGCGTCGGCCAACGCAATGGCGCTGAGGTTACCGGCCTGATTGCTCTTCGCCGACAGGTCAATCCGCGAGCCCGCCGCTTGACGGATATTGCCGTTGGCGCTGTACAGCGACACGTCGCCGCCCCAGCTGTATTTGTTCACATCGTTGAACGGCAGCGTACGCCCGGCCATGTCCAGCACCGCAGCGCTGCCCAGGGTCAAATCGCCTTCGGACTTGACCGTCAGCTTGCCGCTGGCCAGGGTGATACGGCTATCGAGCACGATGTTGCGAGCCTCAAGGTTCAACTCGGCACCCAGGGCGTCCGCCGCCCCTGCAGCCCCGCCACCGCTGAGCGTCAGATTGTTGCCAGCCTTGAGCACACTCACCGACGCCGCTTCACCGGTGAGCAACGGCGTACGCAGATTCAGGTTGCCGCCGCTGTAGCTGTAACCCTTGAGCGGATCGTAAGCGCCCTGCTCCTGATACACCGCCAGGTTGCCTTTGTGGTTGGCGGTGATGCGGTCGCTGGCCGTCAGGTTGACGTTGGCAAAACCCAGCGCCAGACGATTGTTCTGATCCAGGCCGCTCGCCTGCGGCATCGGGCCGAAACCCAACTCGATGCGTTGCGCCTGAATGTCCAGCGTGCCGCTGCCCGTACCGGCGCCAGCGGTGATCACGCCGCCAGGACTTTGCGTGGCGCCGTTCCAGATCAAATTGGCGGTGCGGATGCTCGCCACATCACTGGCATCGCCCGAGCCATAAATCGCCGGGGTGACCAGCAGCAGATTCTGCAGTTTGCTCTGGCCAGTCTGCGGATCGAGGGTGTCGAGGCTCACGCTGCCGTAGAAATTGAAAGCATCGCGAGTGGTCAGGCTTAAGGTTTCCAGCGCCGGTGCGCCGTACTGCGTATCGCCCCGCAACAGTCGATTGAGCACGTTCTGGTTCAGCATCAACCCCGCCGGTACGCGACTGCCTGCCGCTGCCAGCGCCTCGGCACTGCCGGCGTTGACCGAGCCGACCGAAAGCGCGAGCTGACGCGTGCCGAAGCGCACCGCTTCGTCGAGTTCGAATTGATTATCCGTGGCGGCCGTCAGACTGCCATTCGAATAAAGGATTGCCGGATTGCTGCACACAGCCGTTGTGCAGACACCAATGCGGATGCTGCCGCCGCCGGAAATGCCGCTGGCCGCTTTCGGCGCCAGAACGTGGGTCCAGCCGTTGGAAGCGAGCAACAGGCTGGATTGGTCAGGCTGATAGAAAAAGCCCGCCGTTGAGTCGTAGGCCACATCGCCCCGTCCCAGTGTGTTGATTCCCGCCCCCGCCTCGACCGTGATGCCACCAAGAGTCGAGGTGGTGCGCAAGAGCACTTCCGGTGCGGACAGGATCGCCCCTTCACGCAAAACAATGTCTTGGCTGGTGCCAACGAAACCAATGATGTTGGCCGCGTTGTTGTACTGGACCTTCGGCATCGCACCGATGCTCAGACGTCCGGCATTGAGATTGTTGAGCGTGTCGGCGTAGACCGACACGCCATTGAAGTCAGGGGTTGGCGTATGCCCTGCGCCGAGGATTTCAAAGTTCGCGCCGGCATTGCCCCCGCGCAGCACAGCGGTGCCGATCGAGCCTCCCTCGGCGGCCTTGAACAACGCCTGCCCGTTGAACAGCAAAGCAATGTCTTGTTCGCCACCGGCGTTCAGACGCAAATCCAGCGTCTTGCCATCCATGGGTGCCAGCGCACGCGGCACGCCCCGACGTGCGGCATCGCTGTAAATGAATTGGGCCAGGCTGGTTTCGTTGTATTGCGAGTAGCGGCGCAACACATCGGCAGAGGTCAGAATCACCTGGCTGGCGAGGCTGTCACGCAAACCGGTATTGGCAATCGACATCTGCCCGCTGCTGGTCCAGGAGCCATTGCGCAGTTGCAGCGCGCGCGTCGTGCCGCTCGGGATCGCCTGACCGTTGACTTCAACGCGAAACGCCCCCGGCAACAGGGCAAAGCTGGAGGGCAACAAGGTGTAGGTGCCTGCGGCCAGCCCGGGCACGCCCGTGCCAAGGGTGATCTGCTGGCCGACACGCGGATCCACTGCAGCGGCTCCTGCCACCACCGGCGCATAAACGCTCTGATTGCCCGGCACGATGGCGTAGACCGGATTGCTCGCAAGCCCTGGCAAGCTGAAGGTGCCGTCGGCGGCGTTGCGTACCAACGGATTGAGACGGGCATCGGTGGAGCCGCCACGCCCGGACACGAAACCGGCACCGCGAAGGTCACCGCCACCGGACAGATCAAGGGTCGCACCACTTTGTACATCGATGTATTGCGAGTTGACGACCACGCCATTGGTGTCGCCGGTGATGCCATTCAAGACGACAGACTTGTCGTTGTAGCGATAGTCGATGTCATCGGTGGTGCCGCCGTAAGGCATGAGCAACCCGGCGGCGCTGACCGACGTCACGCTGCCCGGCAACAGGCGCACCTCATGTGTGGTGGTCAGGACATCGTCACCCAGGGTGATCAGGCCCAACGGTGCACGGATGACCCCGCCCTGCTCAATGGTGCCCGCGGTCAGGTTCAAACTGCCGAATACCGAGTAAGGCACCGCCGCAGGTGCCGTGCCGCGACCGCTGATCCGCAGGGTGTGTTCGTTCGCCCGATCGGCGCCCTGATAGCCGGCGCGCACTTCGGCCTGGACGCCCGTGGCCGGGTAGATTTGCGCCGCACCGAGATTCAAGTCACCCGGAGTCCACAGCCGGGTTCTTTCGGCACGGTCATTGGGCGCGAGAAAACGCAGGTCACCGCTGCTGTCGAGCGACACCAGGCCGAATGCCCGGCGACTGTATGCAACGGCAGGCCCTTGCTGTTGCAAGATCGCACCCTGCGTACCGAACGACAGCCCGTTGCCCACATCCAGCAGGTTCGCCGATGTATTAAACGTAGCCTGCGACAATCGGTTCGTGGGGTTGAGGGTCACCCGTGGCCGCGTCATGGTGACGGCATCGAAATAAGTACCGACACCGGACAGGCGCAGGTACGGCGCGCGCAAATCGATACGTGCTACATCACTGGAATTTTCTGCCAGCGAGAGCGCCCCGGCATACAGATTGAGGCTCTGGTTCATGTGCAGATTGACGTCACCGTCAAACGACAACAAGCCGTTGCTCAGCAGGCTCAGGTTGTCGAAACCGCCGGCCATCAACTCATCCGCACTCAGGCGCGTCTGTCCGTAACGCAAACTGTCGGCGCCCTCGCCCGGTCGCAGAGTGGCGGACAGCCGAGTGTCCCCCGGGCCCTGGCCGATAATGACTTCCCTCGGCGCGCGCACCGCATTGCTTGCCGAGTCCATGTACAAAGGGGCCTCAAGCGCCAGCTCCAGACGCCCACCGGCAGCGCCGACACCTCCGGCCGCCGCACGCAAGCTGCCCTCCGCGAACACGCCGTTATAGGAACTCAAGCTGATGCGCCCGCCATCCGTTGCAACGCGGGTCGGCCCCTGACCGGCGATATCGACAACAGCTTCGCTGCCGGACGCATCGAGTCGAGCCCCCTGACGAACGATGACATAGGCATCGGCCGCTGTGGCCGTCGCCAGTTTCACGTCTATTTCGCCGCCGATGATGATGCTGCCGCCCTTGCCGACCTGACCGTACGTGCGCCCCAGGGCATCAATGGCCGTATTGGCGCGTCCGGCGACATCCAGTACGGCCTGCTCGCCGATCCAGATCGAACGGTTGTGCGCATTCGGATCCGCCACTTGATTGGAGGTGCCCGGGTTGATCGAGCCGAACTGTTGCTGACGAATATCAATCGTCCCGCCCCAGGCATTCAGTTCACCTTCGACGGTGATCTGCCCGGCACCGCGCAGCTTGATGCTCTGCCCCGGATCAACACTGATGCGCGAACCACGGCCCAGGGTCAACGTGCTATTGGCGGCATCGATCAAACCGATCAGGCTGGCGCCGCCCTGCAACGTCAGGCTGGCGCCGGCGCGTTGGGTCAGCAGGCCCTTGGTCGGGTTTTCCTGGAACAGCGTCGGCGTCCACAACTCGAGCGCCGCCCGTGGGTCGACAGCACTGACCTGATTCGGCGCGGCATCACCAAATCGGTACACCGGCAGGGTGATGTCAATCGCGGTGCCTTCGGCAACATCCAGCCCGCTCAGTCCGATCAGGTTGTAAGCGGAAAAGCCCTTGCTGAACAGATCACCGGACAGTTGCAGGGTGTTGTCGGCCAATGCCTGGTCGGTCTGGCCAACGAGGATCTTGTTGGCCTGCACCGTCAGCGTGCCGCCGCCCGTGACACCGTAGCCACGCAGTTCACCCGCAAGGTCGAGGTGGGTTTTACCGGGCGCCGAAATCGCACTGGATTCCAGCGTCAAGTCACCACCCTTGCCGCCACGGATCTTGCCGTTGGCCAGCACAGCGCCGCCGGAGGAAACATCGAGCAGACTGCCCGCGCCGATATCGATATCACCACTGCTGCGGATCGACAGCAGACCGCCATTCAAGTACGCAAGACTGGCGCCGTCGTCCGGGTTGGTGCGCAGATTGCTCCACACGCCACGCGTATCAAGTCGCACACCGTCGGCCACTTTTACCTGCGTCGCCTTATCGGCCTTCGCCGTGAGCCGAGTGTCAGCGGTGTCGCTACTGAGGAACTGATTCAACACGTTGCCCAGGCGCAGGCTACCGCCACGCGCGGTCAGGTCGGCGCCGATCTGCACGTCCGGGGAGTACAGGGTGATGTCGCCACCGCTATCGACCGTCAGCGCACCGTCAACAATAACCTGATCTCTGGCCGCGACCTTGAGCGCACCGAGCCGGAAGCCATTGAGTTGATCGTTATCGAGATACAACTTGCCCTTGCGCGCATCGGACACCGCACCGGTCAGGTCCAGATCACTGCCAGCAAGCGGACGTTCGCCGCCAATTTGCACCTGCTCCAGCGTCGGGTTTAGCGTGTACAACAGGCCGCTTGCGGCGGCGACCCAGGTCGGGTCATAACTGCCGACGATCAACTGTGCGCGGCGCGCCAGTGCGGTCTGGCTCTGTTCATAGCCATCGAGCACCGGTTTCGGTGCCTGATTCTGCCGCTCGCCCTGATACACCTCGCCAATCATCTGCCCGTCGAGCACGGCGTTGGCCGTGGCGACCACCAACTGCCCGGCGTCACGGCCGACGGTGTAACCCGACTCGAAGCGTGAGCGCGGCGCGATCAACGGGTTGTAGAAGTAACTGGTCTGGCCCCAGCGTTCGCTGTTGTCCTCATAGCCTTTGTACAGACCGGTGTAGAGCAGATCGCCCGGCGCGCGCGAGACTTCGTAAAGTTTGCCATCCGCACCGCGCAGCCAGCTCTGCCGAATCTCGCCGCTCTGCACATCCAGCGTGCCGCCGGACAGATTGATCAGCGACCCTTTTTCCGTGACCACATCGTTGCCGGCAAAACTCACCGTGCCGCCCTGGGCCATCCACTCGCCAACGCTATGGCCTTGCGTGCCGAGATAACCGCCAACTTCGAGCAAACCGCCTGCCGTGTACCAGCGATCGGTGGCATAACCGTTGGTGCCTGCCGGCACGTACACCAGCTCGCGCACATCGACCCAGATGTCATTGCTGTTGAGCGCGCCTTTCTCGCGGTTCACAGAAGCATCGCGCTGCTCGTTGCCTTGCACGTTGATCTTGATGCTGTTGTTTTCCATCGCCACTTTGACGCCGAGGGCACCGGACACATCGATCATCGCGCCGTCACGCACCACGCTGCGACGTTGTGCACTGACCGCCACCTGGCCGCCAGTGGCCAAGGTGATCGAGCCGTTCTGGAACTCGACCGTGCCGCCGCTCTGCAGCTCGATGCGTGACTGGTCGCCACGGATCCGGTTGTTCGCGCTGACATTGGTCAGGCTCGCGTCGCGCTGGCTGTCGAGGGCGCTGAGATCACTGCTGTCGAGCATGATGGCCGTGGCGCTGCCCTGCCCCAGCGTGACGCTGCCGTTGCTGTCGGTGCTCGGGTTGGTCAGGTGAATCGTGCCGCGCGTGGCCACCGACGTGCTCGCGAGCAACACACCGTTCTGCACCACTTCATGACCGGTCAGGGTGATGTCGCCGGTGGCGGACTGGATCAAACCGTTGTTGGTGACCTTGCCTGCCACGGCGCCGGCCTTGAAACCGGGAATGACTTCGTTACCGAAGGTGGTGGACAGCGCATTACTCTCGGTGCCCGAACCTTTGCGAATGTAGAAACGGTCACCGGCAGCCAGCACGGTCTGGCCCTTGGCGGTATTGATGCTGCCGTCGTTCTGTACTTCATTGCCGAGCAGCAAGGCGTAGCCGCCAGCATCGGTTGAAGTCGCCGGTTTGTGGGTTTCAATCGACGCTCCGCGTTCCACCAATACCTTGCCGGCGGCATCGGTGAACGTTGGCTGCGTGCCGGTGCTGTCGAAGTACAGACCACGGTCGCGGAACTGGATATCGGTGATATTCGCCGCTGCCGCCACCAGATTGCGCACGTTGACCTGACTGCTGCCGCTGAACACGATACCGTTGCGGTTAATCAGCATCACCGTGCCGTCGCCCTTGATCTGGCCCTGAATCTGACTGGCCCGCGCGCTCGGGTCATTGACCCGGTTAAGCACCGCCCAGTTCGACTGCTGGGCGAACTCGACCGTGGTGTTGCGCCCGACGTTGAAGGTTTCCCAGTTGAGAATTGCCTTGTCGGCGGTCTGCTCGATCTTCACAGTGGTCTTGCCATCAGCCTGGGTCTGTTGCGGACCCTTGGCGTTCTGCCAACCCTGAGCCAGGCTGTTATCGACCTTCAAACCACCCTCGCCCAAACCGTCCGGCACAAACTGCACCATGCCCAACGCGGCAGCACGTCCGGCCGCCTGCGCCGCTTGTTGTGCGGCAATCGCGGCAACGGTGTTGTTCAACGTCTGGATCGAGCGCTGCAACTGCTGATTGGCCTTCTGTTGTTGAGCCAGCGGCGGCGTCATCCCCGGTAATCCGCCCACGCTCGGCCGTGCTGCTGCAGCTTGCTGCGCGGCGCCCTTGGCGGCAAACCAGCTCGAACTGAACGCCGTCTGCGCCTGCGCACTGCCCGCCACCAGACACAACGCCACGGCGTGAGCCAACGGCTTGAGCAGCCACAGCGTCGGCTCCATGGCTTCACGCTTGGAGGACAGAACATGGGTACGACGACGGGATGGGCGAGCGAGCATCACTACGAGATCCTTTTTGATTGCCACACTTTGGTTGCCAAAGATGCCGCAGGTCTGCAAAAACCTGCTGTTACGACATAGGCTGTTGGCGAAGGCCGCGACCGAACGGATGTCACACAAACTTCATGTTCGAGGAGTAGTCGGGCAATCCGCACAACCGAATGCCGGGCGAATAACATGGCGGTCCCAGAAAGGGCCGCCATTGCGTTTCAATATTTGTCGTTTAGAGGGGACGGCCAATGCCGTTGCAAACGCTGGGGTTGTTGATATCGAGGTTATTGCCAGTGGTGTTAGTGACGAAGTTGGCAATGACCGCATTCTTCCAGGCATACGACATTGCAATGAATTTATGGGCCTGAGTCGCGACGTTGTTGCCGGGAATACTGTAGTGAGCCGCCAGAAAGGCCTTAACTTGCGCTGCAACCGCAGGATCTTTATAGCATTGGCCGAAGATGAAATTGGTGAACCCCGCCAGTTTGTAACCTTGCGTCGGATTGGCTACCACAGGCGACCACTTGGCCGGATTATCGACATCAGAGATTTTCGACGGTGGACTTGAATACGCCAACGCCGCCAGGACATAAGGATTGGTTGGCTGGATACCATTGATGCGAGCAACAACCGCGTTGCTACTTGCATCAACGTTGTCCGGACCGGCATAACCGATGGAACCATCGACAGCGTTCACGGCCTGCACAACATCCTGGTCATATTCCACCGCTACCCAATTTACGGGTACTGAGGAATTGGGTATGCGTGCGACAGTGAATCGTGCATCGGTCACAAATTGCGTCGGGCAGATCGAGTTCAAATGGCGGGTCAGGATTTCCGTAGCGCCACTCGCCTCCTTCCGGAACACAATACGAATAGGAGTGGTGTCCGAGGTGCCCAATAGAGAACCCCATGTGGTTTTTTTACCCGAAAACACATCACACAGCTGATTATCGAACAGGTTCAGAGCAGTCTGGCCGGTCTTTCTGTAGGGGATAGCCACGGACGTGATAACCGACGGTAGCTGGATCAATGGACCGTATGAAGCCCCATACTGGGTGGTATAGGTCGAGAGTTCCGAGTCAGTCAGAGTGGAGTCGCTGGCCGCAAAATGCACCGTCCCGGTTTGACTCAGCCGCATGGGATCGTTAGTCAGAAAAGCCTGTTTCCCGTAACCGCTACCCGCTGCGGCGTAGTTGAAGGTGGCCGGCAATATGCTGTCCACCGAACCGCTGTAAAGTTTCGCCGGGATGGTTGCCCCGCCACCCTTCATCGTCACCGCCATCGCCTGACTCGAAACCAATGCCGCCGATACCAGTGCAGCGATTCGAATACATCTGAACATGCTCAATCTCCTTACCGAACGCCCCCTCAAACGGGAGCCAAAAAAATGGCAGCCCCGAAGGGCCGCCATCTACACATCAGACTGAAACAACTGACTTACAAAGGACGACCGATGGTGTTGCACACGGTGGTGTTGTTGATGTTCAGGTTGTTGCCCGAGGTGTTGGTGATGAAGTTGGCGGTTACAGCGGTTTTCCAGGCGGTAGGTACGGCAACGAATTTGTGCGCCTGAGTCGCGGTGTTGTTGCCCGGGTTGCTGTAGTGGGTGGTCAGGAAGGCTTTGACGTCAGCGGCCACGGCTGCATCCTTGTAGCACTGGCCGAAGATGAAGTTGGTGTAGGCAGCCAGTTTGTAACCGGAAGTCGGGTTAGCCACCACTGGTGACCATTTCGACGGATCGGCTGCGTCGGTTGCAGACGACGGAGGAGCAACCGAAGACAGCGCCAGTGTCACGTTTGGCGAGGTTGGCTGAACACCGTTTACGCGAGCAACCACCGCGTTGCTGGTGGCGTCAACACCGTCCGGACCGACATAACCGATAGAACCGTCAACAGCGTTCACGGTAGTGGCGACTTCGGAAGTGTTGGCGACGCCGACCCAGTTCGACGGCAGTGCCGAACCGGCTGGCAGACGAGCGTTGGTGAAGGTGGAGTTGGTAGCAAACTGGGTCGGGCAGACCGAGTTCAAGTGACGGCTGAGGATTTCCGAAGTGCCGCTGGAAACGTTGCGATAAACAACGCGGATCGGGGTGGTGTCGGCAGTGCCAAGCAACTGACCCCAAGTGGTTTTAGCGCCGGAGAAGGCATCGCACAGCTGAGCGCTGGTCAGGTTCAGTGCAGTCTGACCGGCTTTCTTGTACGGAATGGCAACCGAAGTGGCCACCGAAGGCAGTTGAATCAGCGGGCCGTACGAAGCGCCGTAAGTGGTGGTGTAGGTGTTGAGTTCCGCAGCGCTGAGGATCGAGTCGCTACCCGCGAAGTGCACAGTGCCGGTGGTGCTGAAGCCGGCTGGATTGTTGGTCAGGAAGGCAGTCTTGCCACCGCCGCTACCGATGGCAGCGTAGGAGAAGTTGGCTGGCAGGATGCTGTCGGCAGAACCTTTGTACAGAGCGGCTGGCAGAGTTGCACCACCACCGGTAACGGCCATGGCTTGAGCGGAAGCCAGAGCGGCAACGGTCAGGGAAGCTGCGATCAGAGTGCGCTTGAACATGAAGAATCTCCTTTTCAACTGGTTTTGGGAACACAGGGTTTCGGATGGCTTGCATGACACTGGGAGGACTCAACTGGCCCTCGCTAGCGTTGGCCTTGGTTAAGTCGCACTGAGAAATTCGCAGTTTCCGGTGACAGATAAAGGAAAAAACCTCGGGAGGTGCGGGGTGTTTCTGAAGGGATTTTCTCGGGTGTTTGTCGGCTGCTGCGCAGCGTCTGGATCGAGGGTTTGGCTGAATCGGGCTGGAGGCGTTGGCGGGTGGTTGCAGATGACAGAAAGGAGAACCCGAGGATGGCTTGATCAGGGGTCGGGTGATGCTGAAGCCTCTGAAAAAAGATTGGATTATTTGTTGCTCTGACTGGCCTCATCGCGAGCAGGCTCGCTCCCACATTTGAAATGCATTCCCCTGTGGGAGCGAGCCTGCTCGCGATGAGGCCGGCCCAGACACCATCAATATTTCAGAAACACCCCTACTGGACCAGTTGATTGATCTCAATGATCGGCAACAGCACCGCCATCACAATCACCAGCACCACCCCGCCCATCACCACAATCATCAGCGGTTCCAGCAGCGCCGTCATGCCCATCGCCCGCCGCTCGATATCACGGGACAACGTCTGCGCTGCACGCTCCAGCATCGGTGGCAGCGAACCGGTTTTCTCGCCACTGGCGATCAAATGAATCAGCACCGGCGGAAACACGTTTTCCACGCGCAACGCTGCCGCCAGGTTCACACCCTCACGCACCTTGGCCGTGGCCTCAGTGACGCTCAGGCTTAGACGATCGTTGGACAGTGTCTGCCGCGCCGCTTCCAGTGCCCTTAATAACGGCACCCCGGCGCCGCCGAGAATCGCCAGCGTCGAGGCGAAACGGGCGGTGTTCAGGCCGAGGATGAAACGCCCGAATAACGGCAGCTTCAGCACCCGGTGATGCCAACTCAAACGCGCCGCCGGATTGCGCAGATACAGGCGCCAGCTCCAGAACCTCCCAGTCATGAACGCGGCGCACAACCAGCCCCAACTGCGGATGAAATCGCTGGCATTGAGCATCGCCAGGGTCAGCCCCGGCAGATCCTGCCGCGCCTGGGAAAACGCGCTGACCACCTGCGGCACCACGTAACTGAGCAAGAAAATCACGATGCCGATCGACACCAGTCCGACCACACCCGGATAGATAAACGCGGTGAGAATCTTGCCGCGCAGATTGTTGCGCTCCTCGATGTAATCGGCGAGTCGCTCCATCACCTGCGCCAGATCGCCGGACTCCTCGCCCGCCGCAATCAGCGCGCGGTAGATCTCGGGAAAATCCCGTGGTCGCGACGCCAGCGATTCCGCCAGACGCATGCCGCTGCGCACGTCGGCACGCACGGCGCTTAGGGTGTGGGCGATGTGTTTTTTTTCGGCCTGCTCGACCGTGGCACTCAATGCGGCCTCCAGCGGCAGACTGGCGCCGAGCAGGCTCGCCAGTTGCCGCGTGGCCCACGCCAGATCGTTGTCCGAGAGTTTGGCGCTGAACAATCCACCGCCGCCGTGCTGGGCGACGTTGCTTTCCTTTTGCACCATGAGTGCCGTCAGGCCGCGCCCGCGCAACGCACTGAACGCAGCGGTTTGACTGTCGGCTTCCAGATGCCCGGATTCGATTTTTCCGGTCGCGTCGGCAGCTTCAAAACGATAGCGATTCATCAGGCGTCCCGTGTCACGCGCAGGATTTCTTCGGGGGCGGTGGCGCCGCTGCGAATCCAGCGCTCACCGTCCTCACGCAGGCTGAACATCCCGGCTTTCGCGGCTGATGCGCGCAAGGCCTGCTCCCCTGCCCCTTGGTGAATCAGGGTGCGGATGTCGTCGTCGATGCAGAACAATTCGTGAATGCCGGTGCGGCCGCTGTAGCCGGTTTGATTACATGCCGCGCAACCGACCGGGCGCCATGTCCCCGGTGTCGCCGGGTCTTCCTGTTTGCACTGATTGCACAGGCGCCGTACCAAGCGTTGCGCGAGAACGCCGAGCATTGATGAGGCCAGCAGAAACGGCTCGACGCCCATGTCGATCAAGCGGTTAACCGCCGACACCGCGTCGTTGGTGTGCAAGGTCGCCAGCACCAAGTGACCGGTCAGCGAGGCTTGCACCGCGATTTGCGCGGTTTCGAGATCGCGGATTTCGCCGATCATGATGATGTCCGGGTCTTGCCGCAGAATCGCTCGCAGCGCCAGGGCGAAGGTCATGTCGATCTTGGCGTTGACCTGAATCTGGCTGATACCCGGCAAGTCGTATTCCACCGGATCCTCGACGGTGAGGATGTTGCTGGTACTCGCATCGAGCCGCGCCAGTGCGGCGTAGAGGCTGGTGGTTTTGCCGCTGCCCGTCGGCCCGGTAACCAGCACGATACCGTGGGGCTGGCGGATCAGGTGATCGAGTTTCGCCAGCACCTGCGCATCCATGCCGAGGGTTTCCAGGTGCAGACGCCCGGCCTGTTTGTCGAGCAGACGCATCACCACCCTTTCGCCATGCCCGGTCGGCACAGTTGAAACGCGGATATCGATTGGCCGCCCGGCCACGCGCAAGGCGATTCGACCGTCCTGCGGCAGGCGTTTTTCGGCGATGTCGAGCTGCGCCATGATCTTGATCCGCGACACCAGCGCACCGTGCAGCGCCTTGCGCGGCGAGACCACGTCGCGCAGCGTGCCGTCGACGCGGTAGCGCACCACCGAATGGGTTTCGAAGGGTTCGATATGAATGTCACTGGCCTCATCACGCGCCGCTTGGGTCAGCAAGGCGTTGATCATGCGAATCACCGGCGCGCCGTCCTGGGTGTCGAGCAGGTCGGTGATTTCCGGCATGTCTTGCATCAGGCGGTCGAGGTCGACTTCGTTTTCCGCCGCACCCACCACCGCCGCCGCGCTGCCGGTGTCGGCGTAAGCGCTGGCGAGCAAGCCATCCAGTTCGTCATCGCGCACGCGCTGTATCGTGGTCGCGCCAAACTGACGCCGCGCCTCGCTGATCGACCAGCCCGGCGTCGACGGGCACACCGTCAACACCCCATCGCACAACAAAATCCGCTGCGCCTTGGCCCAGGCGTAAGGCAACGCACTCATCTTTCGCAGTCCCCCGAGTTCTCTGTGGCAATGAGATTTCCTGTGGCAGTGCAATTCCCTGTGGCGAGGGGATTTATCCCCGCTCGGCTGCGCAGCAGTCGTAAACCCAAAACACTCGGTATGCCTGGAGAAATGGGGTCGCAGGTTTTGGGGCTGCTTCGCTGCCCAACGGGGATAAATCCCCTCGCCACAGGGGTATCACTCACATTGAGGGGCTGATTCAAAAGCGTGTGCTCCCTTCAATTGGAACCGCTTTGATGGTTGCTCGCGGCCCCGAAGTCGATCTTTTGCTTTGGCTTTTCTCTATGCCGCTGAAGAGCAGGATCAAAAGATCGCAGCCTTTGGCAGCTCCTACAGGTGCGGTGTTGCGCCTGATCCTTGTGGCAATGCGATACAAAGGAACACCGAGATTTCCTGTAGCAATGCAATTCCCTGTGGCGAGGGGATTTATCCCCGCTCGGCTGCGCAGCAGTCGTAAACCCTGAACACGCGGTATGCCAGTAAAATCCGGGTGGCAGGTTTTAGGGCTGCTGCGCAACCCAACGGGGATAAATCCCCTCACCACAAAGGCATCACTCACATTGAGGGGCTGATTCAAAAGCGTGTGCTCCCTTCAATTGGAACCGCTTTGATGGTTACTCGCGGCCCCGAAGTCGATCTTTTGCTTTGGCTTTTCTCTATGCCGCTGAAGAGCAGGATCAAAAGATCGCAGCCTTTGGCAGCTCCTACAGGTGCGGTGTTGCGCCTGATCCTTGTGGCAATGCGATACAAAGGAACACCGAGATTTCCTGTGGCAATGAGATTTCCTGTGGCGAGGGGATTTATCCCCGCTCGGCTGCGCAGCAGTCGTAAACCCAAAACACTCGGTATGCCTGGAGAAATGGGGTTGCAGGTTTTGGGGCTGCTTCGCTGCCCAACGGGGATAAATCCCCTCGCCACAGGTGTATCACTCCGATGCAGAACCGGTTTCATAATGAGGACCCCGGCTGGATCGGCACCGCTTTGATCGTGGCGCGTGGCCCCGAGGATGGCACCACCGCCGGCACACCCTGCGCAGCACTCGGCAATTGCGGCGCCTGCATGTCCGGCATCGCCCAGCTGCGTTCCGGCTGCAAACCACCTTGGGCGCGGCGCATGAAGTCATAGCGGTTAAGGGTAATGCTGCGCCCCGCCTCGCTGTCGCGAATGATGTACGGGCGCAGAAACACCATCAAATTGGTCTTGGTGATCGCCCGGCGCTCGTTGCGAAACAGCGCGCCGATCCCCGGAATGCTGCCCAGCCACGGCACCGCATCGTTGCTCTGGCTGTAACCGTCCTGCAGCAAACCGCCGAGCACCATGATCTGGCCGTCATCGAGCAGGATGCTGGTATCAATCGCCCGCTTGTTGGTCACAATCCCCGCCGACGTCGAACTGGCCGACGCACGCTCGTCAATGCTGCTGACTTCCTGATAGATATCGAGCTTCACCGTGCCACCCTCGGAAATCTGCGGGCGCACATTGAGCTTCAAACCGACCTCTTCACGGGTCACCGTCTGGAACGGATTATTGCTGGTGCCCCCGCCGCCAGTCACATAACTGCCGCTGACAAACGGGATGGTCTGGCCCACAAAAATACTCGCCGCCTCGTTGTCCAGCGTCAGCAGATTAGGCGTCGACAACACATTGGTGCCGCCCTTGCTCTTCAAGGCCCGGGCCAGCACTTTCAGGTCGAGGATCTTGCCGATACCGGGAATGTCGACGGTGCCGTTGACGTAGCCCAGGTTCAAACCCTGCGGCAACACGTCGAGGCTGGTTTTACCATTCAGATTGATCCCCGAGCCGCCGAGATTCGCCCCGCCGATCACACCTTTGCCGCCCAGATTACCGGTCTGCCATTGCACGCCGAATTCGCTGGCATCGTCCTCGCCGACCTCGACGATCAGGCTTTCAATCACCACTTGCGCGCGACGCTGATCGAGCAAATCGATGACTTCGCGCAGGTTGCGATACAACGGCTCCGGCGCGGAAATCAGCAAGGTGTTGGTGGTCGCGTCGGCCTGAATGGTCACACCGCCAGCGCTGAAGGCAACGTTCTGTTCGCTACTCTGAGCGCCGCCGCTGCCGGTGGTGCCGCCACTGCCCTGCGCGTAACTACCACCAGTGCTGCCGCTGCCGGACGTGGTCGAAGTTGTGCCGCTGGTTTGCGTGCCGCTCTGGCCACTTTGCCCACTGGAGCCGCTGGTGTTGCTGCCCATCGCACTGAGCACCGAACGCGCATTGTCGCTGCTGCCGCTATCACTCTCACCCGTGAGCAAACCACGCAACGCCTGCGCCAGTTTCGCCGCCTGCGCGTTACGCAGATAAACCACATGCAGATTGCTCGGATTGCTCTGCGCGTTATCGAGTTTGTAGATCAGATTTCGCGCCAGCTCCGTGCGCTCCGGACTGCCCGCACGAATGATGATGGTGTTGGAACGCGGATCACCAATTACCGCAATTTTCTGCGTCGGATCATTGCCCGGCGCATCCAGCAAATCCGCCACCATCGGCGCAATGTCGGCAGCAATACCGTTCTGGATCTGCACCACATCCGTGTCGATCGCACTCGGCGAATCAATGCTCGCGATCAACTGCGCCACGCGGGTCAGGTTCTCCGCGTAATCGGTGATAACGATGGTGTTATTGCCCGGATACGCGTTGATCGGATTGTTCGGCGAAACGATCGGCCGCAGCACCGGAATCAGGTTCACCGCATTCTCGTATTGCAGGCGGAACGTGCGCGTGAGCATGCCGTTGCCCGCCGGCTTATCGGCGCTGTAAATCGGCCCACCCAGCAACTTCGCATCCGCCTCCGGCACCACCTGCGCCACACCGCCGACATCGACCACGCTGAAACCCTGCATGCGCAACGCCGCCAGCAACATGTCGTAAGCCTGCCGCGCCGGCACCTGACCTTCCGAGACCAGCGTCAACGTGCCCTTCACCCGAGGGTCGACCAAAAACTGCTGACCGGTCGAACGCGACAACGCCCGCACCACCGCTTGAATATCGGCGTCGACAAAATTCAGCGTCACCGGTTGATCGCCCAAAGGATTGCTCGGCAACGCAATGCCCGACGCCGCCACGCCGCTGCGCGCACTTTTGCTGATGTTGTGCAATTGCTTCGGCGCAGGTCGCGCCTGCGCCTGAGCCCGCTCGCGGTCGAGCACCGCGTCGCCGCTGCGCTGAGTGTTAGCCAGCGGACGTCCCAGTTCACTGTCGACCAGCAGCGGCGGCTGGTTCTGCGGCGTGGTGGTGTTGCTGCACGCGCTTAACGCCAACAACAGAAACGGCGCGGCCGTACGTACACAATTGGAACCTGACCACTTCATGAAGCTTCCTTAGCGCCCTGCGCCTGATCCATGCGAACGGTTCCCGACAGAGTGCCGGCAGTGATCTCGGTCGAGGTGTTGTCTGCGCGTTGCAGACGGGCCTCGACCACTTGCAGAGAAAGTTGTCCCGGCGTGCTCAGCAACCAGTCGAGCAGCGCATCCGCCGGCGCGGCATTGAAGCTCAATTGCCAGGCGCCGCCGTCTGCGGCTTGCAACTGGAAATGCCCGCCCAGACCGCTGGCCTGCAAAGTCTGCTCAAGCGACTGGCCGACGCTCTGCCCTTCCGGGCGCACGCTGACCTCGCGCAACAGCACTTCCAGTGCCTCGGTCTGCGCCCGCAGCTTGGGCGTTTCGCTCTGCCAATAACTGATTTTCTTCAGCGGCGGCTGG
Organism: Pseudomonas sp. TH08; assembly: GCF_016651275.1. NCBI lineage: Bacteria > Pseudomonadati > Pseudomonadota > Gammaproteobacteria > Pseudomonadales > Pseudomonadaceae > Pseudomonas > Pseudomonas sp. TH08. The sequence continues at coordinate 813,177 of NZ_JAEKEE010000004.1, forward strand.
ATCAGTGCGACCCACAGCAGCAAGCCGAAAAGCGCGATCGCCATTGCACTGACCATGCGTTTTTCACGCAATGCCAACGGCTGCCAGCGCGCCTGTAACTGGCGGGTGAACTGCTGCCAACGAGCGCGATAAACCGCCAGCGCTGCCTTAATCATCGTCTGCCTCGCTGCTGTCTTCGCTTTCGGTGGAGGTGCTTTCGCTGGCGCTGCTGTCGCCGCCCGGGCGTAGGGTCCAGCCCTCGTCGTCGGCGGTGACGCTGATACCGGCCTGCGCCAAGGTGCTTTGCCACTCCTGATCATTACCGCCACGACGGGCGTCGCTGAGCAGACTCAGTTGCAAAGTGCCGTCGACAAATGCCAGCCGCTCGACACTGCCGGCCATCGACGGCATGCCGCTGCCGGCCTGCAACACCAAGCGATTGAAAGTCTGCGCCGGATCATCCGCCGCGCCCTTCTGCCGCGCCGCCAGTTGCTGACGGGCCTGTTGCAACGGGTTGAGAATCACCGGCAACTTGGGGAAGGCCTGTTTGACCCGCAGGTTCATCTGGGATTTCAGTTGCTGACCCTGCCCGGCTTCGCGGGCGGCATACAGGTTCAAACCGATCACCCACACCGCCACGGCCAGCGCCGAAAACCCAAGCGCCCGGCCCCAACCACGATGCTCGGTGTTTTGCGTTTGCACCGCTCCATGCAGCCCCCAACCGGGTAACGGCCCAGTCCAGCGCTGCGCATCGGTCATCGGCAGTTCGGCGCCCGGCGGCGGTTGCTCACCGATCCAGTGCAAAGTCACACCCGGTTCCCACACAACACCGTCGAGGCCGTCATCGAACAACGGCTGCACCCGCGCGGCTTGCACGCTGTCGCGCAGCAACAGATGCCCGTCCTGCACGCAAGCGACGGTGCCGGGCAGCACCGGCAAACGGTACGGCGCCGGGTAGAGACCGCGCAGGTTCAGCCCAGCGCTTTTCAGCAACTGACCAAAGCGCAACAACGACTGCCGAGGCGCCCAGGCGATCTGCACCTGCCCGGCCTCGTCCCGCGAACTGTGCGCGATGTGCATCTCGCTGCTGTCGCCGAGCATCAGGGCCTGCGCCGCACATTGCACCGCCGCGACAATCTTGTTCGCAGGCAACGGCGGCAAATCGAGACTCGCCAACAGGCTGTCGGCCGGGTGCAGAAAGCACACCAGCGGTGGCAGTTTCGACTGCTGACTCAACTGACTCAAACTGAGGCGTTCTTCCCGCGTGACCTGGCCCTGTCGATCCAGCCAGGCGCAGTGCAATTCACTGTGCAAATCCAGCTCCGCCAAGGGCGGCAACGCAATCCTCAACTGGCTCATACGCCCACCCGCGACCAGATCACTTGCGGCAACCGGTCCTGGCTGCGATGCAATAACGCCTCAAGACTGACCCGGCGCTGATCGCGTCGCGCCTCGCCGCGCAGGCGAAACCAGTCACTGGTGATGCCAACCTTGACGCTGGTCAGCTCCAGTTGCGGCATGCGCAAGCGGTTAACGAAATCGCCACGGTTGATAAACCAGCGCCCGGCATCGCGCTCGGCGATCAGCGTATTGGCACGCTCCAGCGACAGCCCCGGCACATAAGCCGCCAACACCGGCGCGGTGGCGGTATTGCCGTTGAGCCAAGTGGTCGCGGGGATCACCGTCAGGTACGGCGCCAGTTTGCCGATCAGCGCCTCATTAACGCCGTCGACACTGCGCAAATCATCGATGCTGCGCAGCATCGGCAGCGTCGGATTCTGCGGTTTGCGCGAGGCGTTTGGCGAGGTGGTGCGACCACTGTCGAAGCCGCTTTTCGGCGCCTCGGCAATCTGCGGATTCAGCAGTCGCGGGTAGGACGCAATCACCCGCTGACTGATGCGCTGACTCAACCCGGCGCTGACTCCTATCAACTCGCACAAGCGCTGAAAAGCCGCGACCTGCGCCTCGTCGACTCGCTCGTTGGCCACCAGATTGCGCAGGTTGAACTTGCCCTGCTCGTCTTCCAGTCGGCCTTCAAATCCCTGGGCAGTCAGACGTTGCGCCCATGGCTGATCGAGCCGGGTCAACGGGTCACGCTCGCGCGCATCCCAGAGCAACTGACGGCTGATTTCCAGACCGCCCTGCACCACCCAACGCCCTTGCACGCGCTGCTGATCGGCTTCCAGCGCACGGGTCGACACGCTCTGGCGCGTCAGCATGCCCGCCGCAATCACCGCCACCACGGCCGCAATCAACAACGCACTGATAATCGCCATGCCCTGTTGCTTCGCCCCATCAGGCGAACGGCTGTTCATGGCCGGCCTTACAGCTGCCAGGAACCGATATCGGCATTCACGCCGTCGCCGTCAGGCTGACCGTCGGCACCGAGGGAAAAGATGTCGATCTCGCCGTTGGCGCCGGGGTTGAGGTACTGATAAGGACGACCCCACGGATCGTTCGGCAGACGTTCCAGATACGAACGCCAGTTGCTGTTCTTCGCATCCGCCGGCCGCTCCACCAGCACTTTCAGGCCCTGACTCTGGTTCGGGTAAGTGCCGTGATCGAGGCGATACAGCTTCAAGGCCTGCATCAAACCACCAATGTCCTGCTTCGCCGCCGTCGCCCGCGCCTGATCCGGCCGGTCGAGCACCTTGGGCACCACCATCGCCGCCAGAATCCCGAGAATCACCACGACCACCATGATCTCGATCAGGGTAAAACCCTGCTGACCACGCGGCTTGCGCAACGGTTGATGAAGCGATTTGAAAGGTGCGATATCCATCTCGACATTCCCTGGCTTGATTCGATTCGACGCGCAGTGTTGCAAGAAGATATGTCAGGGATGTTGAAAATCCTCGGGTGTTTTCGTCGTCAAGCCGTCAAGGACGGGGGTTAGCGTCGAGGGCTGGGTTTTGGCTTTAGGCCTTTTATGCGTGCGCGTTCGCGGGAGCAAGGTTTTACATTGATTGAGGTGCTGGTGGCGCTGGCGATTATTGCCGTGGCCATGTCGGCGGCCGTGCGCGTGGCGGGGTTGATGACGCAAAGCAGCGGGCTGTTGCGGGATCGATCTGTTGCGATGCTGGCGGCGCAAAGCCGAATGGCCGAGTTGCGGTTGGAAGGTAAATTGCCGATGGGCATGAAAGCGCAAGACTGCGATCAGGGGCGGTTGTTGCTGCGTTGCGAACAGGTAATCGCAGCGGCAGAGAATGGGCGATTGCTGAAGATCGGCATTCAAGTATTCGACCGCAACCAGGATACGCCACCACTGGCAAAACTCGAAACCCTACTAACCCGCCCCCTGTAGGAGCTGCCGCAGGCTGCGATCTTTTGATCTTGGTTTTTAAAAATCAACGTCAAAAGATCGCAGCCTGCGGCAGCTCCTACAGGTTTTGTGGTGTTTGCAGATTTTGCACTCACTGCAAAACCCTGTGGGAGCGGGCTTGCCCGCGAAGGCGCCAGAACAGACACCCAATCAATCACCAGGTGATTCCGACAACCGATTCACCGCCAGCTCTCCCTATAACTGAACACGGCAATCGCTCGAACAATGGCTTCCGCCCGCCCGATGAGTGACCAACCAGCCATCCCTGCCAGACATTCATATGCCGATCAGCGTTGCGGATAAGGCACACCCAGCTCCCAACGTGATTGCCAATGCGCGATGTATTGACGCGAAACCTCCGGCATATCTCGAATCACCACCACGTTTTCCGAGTTGACGGTTTCGGCGGACGGCGCGAAATTGAACGAACCGGTTTCGACCGTATTCCCGTCAACAATGATGGTTTTGTCGTGATGGAGATGGAAATGCTCATTGGTGCGCAGTTCCACGCCATTCAAAACCACAAGGTCCATCGCCGCCTTACTGGACTTGCCCAGATTTCGCTTTTTATCGACCACTATGCGCACCTCCACCCCACGCTTCTCCGCATCAATCAAAGCCTGCACGATATCGGGAGCCTGGAACGCATAGGCGAGCATCTGAATGCTGTGCTGCGCAGACCCGATGGTTTCCAAAACCAGCTTTCGCGCAGAGCCTTCCGGAGAAAAACCGACCTGAACATTTGGTTCGGCATGGGATGTAGTCGCAATACCGAGCAAGATCGCCAGCGCGGCGCATTGCAATCCAGTCATGTTTGAAGACCTTGAGTTGAACAGGCGGGACGCTTTAGTTGCAGGATGTCAGTCCGTGTGAACGATAACATGGCCATTATTCGCGGCAACCCGGTAGCGCCGTGGACAAGTTTTTCTTTCTCCATCGCGAGGAATATCTGCCTCGTCTCATCACTCGATACGCGCCACTCTTGGGGCATCTTCCATCCCCGAAAAGGTCAAGCAACATGCTCAACGGTAAATCTGCGCTGATTACGGGTGGCTCGTCAGGCATTGGCCTCGCCACAGCACGATTGATGCTCGTAGCGGAGATCGTGGTTGATGGCGGTCGGGCGGAGCTTTGAATCTTGCGACTGAATACTGATCTGACACGCCGCACCCTCGTTCATGGCGCACTGCTGCCGTGGGTCGCATCCCCGGCTGCGGGCGTCCAGCGGCGCATGCTTTATCGCGACGGGGAAGAAAAAGCCCGGGCGACCTCATTGGTTCGCTATGCAGCGGGGAGCACCTTCCGCCCGCATAGTCATCCCGGGGGTGAAGAATTTCTGGTGCTTGAAGGGATCTTTCAAGATGAACGCGGCGACTACCCCGCTGGCACCTACGTGCGCAATCCTCCCGGCAGCAGCCACGCACCGGCATCAACCACGGGTTGCGTGATTTTTGTAAGGCTGCAGCAATTCGAAAAAGATGATGGGCGCGAGTGCGTCGTCTGTCCCGACCAGCATCAAACGCACTCTGACACCCGAACGCTCTTCAGTGGCCACGACGAACACGTGAACCTGCATGACTGTCCGGCAGGCACACTGCTGGAACTCCCCAACGAAGCCGGTATCGAGTTACTGATATTGTCCGGCTCTGCGATTGAAAACGGTGACCTGCTCCAGCCTTTATCCTGGCTTCGACTGCCGCCGGGCATTGCGTTACGGGCAATGATCGGAAATGCCGGCGCTCGTATCTGGATCAAACGCAGGCGCGCCACAGATTCAGTCGCCGAGCTTTCCTGAAGCTTGCGCAAGCAGCCATTCGCGGAAGGCTTTTATCTTCGCCAGATCCGCCACTTCGGGCCGATGAACGATGTAATAAGCGAACGCCAGCGGACAGCTTGCTTCGCCAAAGGGACGGACCAGCCGCCCTGCCTCCAGGTCATCCCGCAGCATGACACTGCGCCCAAGCGCCAGGCCCTGCCCGTCAATCGCCGCCTGCAGCACGGCGGCAGAATTGTTGATGCGCAGCCCATGTTCGGCATTGATAGCGGAATGTCCCGAGGCGTCGAGCCATGTCCGCCACGTCGGATAATCGGGATCGGCAACCATCGACAAGTCGTGGATCAACGTCGCTTCGGCGAGTTTGCTGGCTGACAGTCGTCCCTGTTCAAGCAACGGATAAGTCGGCGCACAGACCGGGTACATCTCTTCGTCCATCAGCTTGATCGCCGTCAGCCCCGGCCAACGTCCGGTGCCATAACGCACGCCGATGTCCACGCCTTCGGCAACAAAATCCACAGGCCTGAGATTGGTGTCCAACAGGACATCGATCTGAGGGTGCGCCAACTGAAAACGTTCGATGCGGGGCAACAGCCATTTGGCAGCAAACGCCGGGCTCACCGCCACCGTCAATCCACTGCTGAGCGAACCTTCCTTCAACCGCGCCAACCCCATGCGCAGGTAATCGAATCCCTCCCGGATATCGGGCAATGCCTCCCGAGCAACGTCGGTCGGAACCAGCCGCGCAGAACCGCTGGAGGCCCGATTGAACAACGCGACCCCCAGCCATGACTCCAGCGTACGCACCTGCTGCCCCACTGCTGCCGACGTCACGTGCAGCTCAGTGGCAGCAGCCGAGAAACTTTGATGCCGGGCGGCTGCTTCAAATGCCCGGAGAGCGTTGAGATACATCGGCGTATTCATGGGTTAAAGATTTTCTTTAATGGATGAAAAAGAATTCTGGTTTGTGCGACACCTGTCCGAAGCGAAGAATAGCAGCCAAGGCCAACGCTCATAAGGGCAATTCATAGACAGCCCCAATGAATGGCACAAACGCTCCTATCTTACTCAGCCACAGGACATCCTCAACATGAAAAGATTTTCTTCCAAAGTTGCTATCGTCACCGGTGGTGGTTCAGGTATCGGTAAAGAAGTCGCACAGCGCCTGGTTGCCGAAGGCGCGAGTGTGGTGATCACCGGTCGCGATGCAGCCAAACTCGACAAAGCCGCAGCCCAGATCGACCCTACCGGCAAGCACGTACGCGTCCTGGCTGCGGACATTGCCAAACCCGCCTCTGCCAAAGCGCTGGTGGCGCTTGCGACTGCCGAGTTCGGCGGAGTGGACATTCTGATCAACAACGCTGGCGTGTTTAATCCGAAACCCTTCCTGGAGTTGGACGAGGATGAATACGACGGTTTCATCGATATCATCCTCAAGGGCAAGTTCTTCATGGCCCAGGCAGCGGCCAAGGCGATGCAACTGCGTGGCGGCGGCGTCATCGTGCAAACCGGTTCCTTGTGGGCACTGCAAGCCATCGGCGCCACCCCTTCTGCGGCCTACTCAGCGGCCAATGCGGGCGTGCATGCACTGACCCGAAACCTGGCCATTGAACTGGCCTCCTCCAACATTCGCATCAACACCGTTGCGCCAGCCGTGGTTGAAACGCCGGTGTACAACACCTTCATGGACAGCGAACAGGTCAAGGCCGTACTGCCGACTTTCAACGCATTCCATCCGCTGGGGCGCAATGGCCAGCCAGCCGATGTCGCAGAAGCGATTCTGTTCCTGGCGTCCGAGCAAGCGTCCTGGATCACCGGTACCGTCCTGCCTGTCGACGGCGGCGTAACTGCCGGCCGCATTTGAGGAGCGCATCATGATGCTGGACTGGAATGACTATCGCGAAAATCTGCTGAACCGCGTCGGCGATCTTGCCAAGCTTTCACCGGATACCGTTCGTGGCCTTCAAGTGATGGACGGCGCAGGTGCAAAAACCGGGCATCTGGACGCCAAGACGCATGAGTTGATCGCGTTAGCCGTAGCCATCACTACACGCTGCGATGGCTGCATCGCCGTCCACACCAAAGCAGCGGCCAGGCACGGCGCTACCCGTGAAGAAATCGCCGAAGCACTGGGCGTGGCCATCGCACTCAATGCCGGCGCAGCGGTGACCTATTCAGCTCGGGTTCTCGACGCCTATGCAGCGCTCGAAAACAACTGATCGTTAATCCCGAAGCCCCCCGCACGCCCGAAAACACTCCGGGCGTGCGGGTTTCGGCATGTCCCCGGAGCATCACCATGAACAACCTGAGGGTAGCGATTATCGGAGGCGGCTTGAGCGGGCTATACACGGCCCGTTTGTTGACGCAGATGAACATCGCTTTCGTATTATTCGAAGCCCGCGAGCGGCTGGGCGGACGCATCCTCTCAACGCCCGGCAACGGCCCCGCCCATGACCTCGGTCCTGCGTGGTGGTGGTCTGATTTTCAGCCTCGCATGGCGGCACTCATATTGGCGCTGGGACTTACCGTTTTCCCCCAGTACAGCGATGGCGCGACATTGCTGGAAAAGTCCGCGCATGAAACGGCCAAACGCGTCCGCGGGTACACATCAGGCAATCCCTCGATGCGCATCCAGGGCGGCGTCTCGCAACTGACACAAGCCCTCGCCGCACACATTGCCCCTGAGCGAGTCGCCTTGAATGCCCGAATCAGCGGCATGCGGTTGTCAGGCTCCGGCATCACGCTACACACAGACGCTGGGCAAGGGGTGAGCGAGCAATCCTTCACTCACGTCATCAGCGCTGTGCCGTTACGCCTGCTTGCGCAAGACATCCACTTCGAACCCTGGCTGTCACCAGCGATTATCCAACGCTGGTCCGGGACACCGACATGGATGGCTCCCCATGCCAAGTACGTCGCCCTTTACGACCGCCCTTTCTGGCGCGACGAGGGGCTCTGCGGAACGGCGCAAAGTCATGTCGGACCGATGGTCGAAATCCATGACGCCTCCGATGCCAGTGCGAGCGCCGCACTGTTTGGATTTGTCGGTATCCCGGCAACAGAACGCCTGGCAATGGGCGAGGCCGCGCTGTTGGAACAATGCCGCCTTCAGCTGGTTCGCCTCTTCGGCGGACAAGCTGCCACACCTGTTGCGCACTACATCAAAGACTGGGCCGCCGACCGACTGACCGCCTCCCCCGCTGATCTCGAAACCAGACAGCGCCATTTCGCCACGGGTTACAGCAGGCCAGATCAGGATGCCTGGTTCAAGCGGTTACTGGTGTCAGGGACCGAGGCATCCATTGAGCACAACGGTTACATGGAAGGTGCACTCGATGCCGCCGAATCAGCGGTAGAACGGCTGCGGATGTTAGTTGATCAGTGAACCTGTCGCGCTACCTGTTCCCGGAAAAGATCATCAGCTGCGCCAGCCAACTATCCTTCAAAGTCGCAATGTATCTGCATGCTCTCTGTCGGGTTGCGGTGAATCTTGAAGCCGCACTGCACCAGCGCAGCCTTAACCTCTTCGAGAACGCTGAGATGTTCAGCCGCCCTGGTGTGTTGAAGGTTCGGCGATGTAAATACGCCCAACGGCAAAAATCGCAGTCTCCTGCCATTCAGAATGATGGAAACATCGACATGAGAGCCATCCACGTCATGCCCGTTGGAGCCGAATATATCGTTCACTTCGTCTTTTCGGCCTGGGTAGCAAGCGCAAAACAACCGGATGCCCAGCCACCTCGACAGGAACCTGAATACCCCCAACTGACTACTTTTATTTTCATATCCCCGAACGAGCAGTAGTTGAACTGACGGGGGAAGCTTCGACTGGGCTTCAATCAGTTTAAGGAAGACATTTTGTTCAATGATTACTTCAGAGGATGGCCAGCGAGGCTTGACCTTCAAGCCCTGATTCTCGCCCTTGAGAAGGGTCAACATAGCGTTCGAGCTCTACTTTTAACTATCTGATTTCCCAAAATTTAGCATGAGCAAGCGCTCCCTGCGCCTACAGACAAATATCGCGGCCAAGCCAACCCCCACAGGTTTCAGTATCCGGACACAATACCCATGACCAACCCAAAACCCTGTAGGAGTGAGCCTGCTCGCGAAGGCGCCAGAACGAACACCCAATCAATCACTGGGTAATCCCGACACCCACATCAATCCGCCAATTGCAGATTATCCAGCGCCCGATTCACCGCCAGCTCCCCAAGCATGATCAACTGCGCAATCCCCAACAACGCCCGCCGCTGCGACGCCGGCAACAGACTTGCGACGTTCTGCGCAATGGAGCCGAAGCAAGTGTTTCGCTGGCATCGATCAGCAGTTCTTCGTTTTTGTTGTCCGCAGTCACGGCATACATCCCGCGGATTCTACGTGGGGGCGGCGTGGACCCGGGCGGACAAAGGTAATGATCGAGCGCGCGGTCGGCGGCTTCGTGGAGTTTTTTTGAATCGAGGGATTCGTAGGGGGAAACCGAGTCGGTTTCGGGCGGGTTGGGTGTTGGTTTGATCATGGTGAAGCTCCTTGATGACTGGAGCCGCCACCGTTCGCGGTCAAACAAACAGGGTGGCAGCTGTACGCGGGTTGACCGACCGGACATCAAGGAATCCGGCACACCCGAAGGTGTCCCACGCACAGCCACCGCGACATGATTTCAGACAATGCCTGAACACGTGCAGAACGCTGGCGCGCCTTGATATTGGGCGGACGGTCAAATCCGATCACTGATTCGTCAGTGACCGCACCACAATAGAACCCGCCCCCAAAGCGCACAAGCCGGCGGATTCTGGCGTAGCTGTAGGCAAAGGCGCAAGGATGTGTAGCCTGAGATAGTGTTTGGAGATGTCTTTTTAAACGTTGGTGTTTATCGGAATCCTCATTGCGTCTCGGATCCCACGACAGAGCCGTCCCTTGCCACAACAGACGCAAGCTTCAGGCGAACGCATCCCCCTGAAGCTGATATGGAGCCATCGCCTCCATTGCACCGAGGCAATAGTGGTTATGCGAATTCTGTTCTCTGCATAATGACTGACCGGCCATGTTTAGGGTGCTTGTTATGCCAGCCTCCACTGATCAAAACTCCGCTGTCGTTTTATGCGCAGCGTCCAATAACGACCTGGAAGATCTGGTAGCCATCAGGATTGAGGCCATGCGCGAGAGCCTTGAACGGCTTGGACGATTTAACCCGGATCGTGCGCGCGAACGATTTCTTGGTGGGTTCGACGCTAACAGCACACGCCGCATAGAAGTATCAGGTGATCTGGTCGGTTTTGTCGTAATCAAAGACCAGCAGAGCGAGCTTCTGCTTGACCACTTGTATGTGATACCCAGTGCTCAAGGAGCAGGAATCGGCTCTGAAGTGCTTACCCGGATTTTCAGAGAGGCTGATGAAATCGGGCGTCCCATCAAGGTGGGTGCTCTCAAGGAAAGCGCTTCAAATCGTTTTTACACTCGCCATGGCTTCGTGTTCGTCGAAAGCGGTGAATTCGATAATTATTATGTCCGGGCTAGCGGTAATGCTGTTGATTTGGGCGACTAGGTAATCTTGATACGGTGCACCGTCAGAGGTTGCACCGTTGGATGGGCATCTGCATTCGAAGGGGACGGATCTATTTTTCAAAAATAAATCTGTTCCCTTTTCCTCCTGCAGGAGCTGCCAGCCCAGATCCCAAAGGTTTCAGCGCCGGACACAACATTCCTGACCAACACAAAACCCTGTGGGAGCGGGCTTGCCCGCGAAGGCGCCAGAATGAACACCCAATGTCCGGAATTTTTGTCGAGCTAAAATCGGCCATAGGAAATGTCAAATGAAGGCCTCAACCCTCGCACTTGTCGCACTTTATTGCATGGGTATCAGCGCAACGTTTGCCGATGGCTCACAGGCGCCAAACGACAAGCGCGGGCCAGCAGGCATCGTCGTCGGTGAGCGTTTGGCTGCGGCCAAATCCAAGCTAGTCAAACAAGGCTGGAAGCCGACGCGGATGCATACCAGCGACGGCTATGAATACAGTGGTGTGGAGAAGGAGCTGGCTGCACGAAAGTTCTTCGAACTGGATAGCTGCTCGTTCGATAGCTCGCGCTGCATCTTGTACTACTCGAAGAAAGGAACTTGCCTACGCGTCGATACGATAGGTGAGCAATTCAATGACATGAGGCTTACGCGATGGACCCACGAATGTCCCGATTCGCCTCAATAACCAAATGAAAACGGCGCAGGACAGTAACCGGCCCGCTCCCACAGGTTTCAGCGCCGAACACGATACCCGTGACCACCACAAAACCCTGTAGGAGTGAGCCTGCTCGCGAAGGCGTCAGAACGGACACCCAATCAATCACTGGGTGATCCCGACACCCGCATCAATCCGCCAATTGCAGATTATCCAGCGCCCGATTCACCGCCAACTCCCCGAGCATTATCAACTGCGCAATCCCCAACAACGCCCGACGCTGCGACGCCGGCAACAGGCTGGCGACGTTCTGCGCGATGATTTGGGCCGAAGCAAGTGTCTCACTGGCATCAATCAGCAATTCTTCGTTTTTGTTATCCGCCGTCACGGCATACATCCCGCGGATTCTACGTGGGGGCGGCGTGGACCCGGGCGGACAAAGGTAATGGTCGAGGGCGCGGTCGGCGGCTTCGTGGAGTTTTCTGGAATCGAGGGATTCGTAGGGGGAAACCGAGTCGATTTCGGGCGGGTTAGGTGTTGGTTTGATCATGGTGAAGCTCCTATTAGAGTGGAGCCGCCATAACTGTCGCTAAACAGAAAGGTGGCGGCTGTACGCAGGTTAGCGAACCGGTTATAGGCACCCGGCAGACCCAAGGGTCTCCCGCATACAGCCACCATAGCGGAGTCGCAGCAGTTGAATCTGCGACAAAGCATGGAACGCTGATGCACCTATTTATAAGTCGAGTCGCTAAACCCGATCGCTGATTCACCAGCGACCGCACCACAATAGAACCCGCCTCCAAGGCGCACAAGCCGGCGGATTCTGGCGTAGCTGTAGGCAAAGGCGCAAGGATTTGTAGCCTGGGAGAGTGACTGGAAATGTCTTTTTAAACATTGACGTTTATCGGGACTCTCATCGCGTCTCGGATCCCACGACAGATCCGCCCCCTCGCCCCAACAGATAAAAGAAAATGGCCGAGATTACCAGTCGTAACTGACAGTCACAGCCATATAAATAGTGCTATTTCTTCCAGCACATATCGACGTCATCCTGAGCGCTCTGTAACGATGCCTAACCGGTACCAGCAGTAATCCACCCCCGCTCCTCCGCCGTCAGGCGCTCTACCTTCCTGATCTATCCATCATTGACGTGCATGTTGTAGAACTTCATCTGAAACGTCGGGTGCTTCTTGATGAAGACAATCGTCGCGATATCACCATCCTCAAGGGCTCCGTAGTAGCAGACGTGGAGCATGGCGACTACTGCGAGGATTGCTACGATTAGAAGCTTTTTCATTGCTGTGGCGCCGGCGGTGGAAGCAGTTGGGTTTTAGCTCTGATGTTTCTGACCAGCTCCATTCCAATATTGCCGGGACATATTTTCCCTTCAGAGCCTTGCCCTGGATATTCCCTGTGGCCTCCAAAATTCTTGATAACGAACACGCTTTTTAGCGCGTCGATAAGGTGCATCAGTGCAATGATTTGATCTTCGGGTATTACGTTTGTAGTGCTGTAACCAACGCTATCGAAAACCACGCGTCCTATGGCGACCAAATCTCCACCTTCTTCCGGTGTAGTCAGGTTCTCCAACAAGACGATGCCAATCAGCCCTGTGTTGTATTTCAGGACACTTGAGCCTTGCAGTCGAATGTCACGTCCCTCAAATATCTGCCCTTTGCAATCAATTCCGTAGTGGTAGCCGATATCGTCGTACTTTTGGCTTAGGTGTCCTTTCTGAATTTCCTGCATCTGCTCCGCACCCGGTGTGCAGTTGTGACTGCGTCCCGCATGGTGCAAAGCGATCATCGTGTAGTCCCAATCCACCACCATGTCCTTCTTGCCGTCCAACGCTTTCCAGGACGAGCGCTCAACGAACGTGGCTTTTAATTCCCGAACTCGGTTAATAATCGCCTCTCGAGTAGCCGCTCGATCATTCACAGCGACCGGTATCGGGCACATGAACTCGCCTGGCTTTATCTCCTGAGCAGTCGCTTGTGTCGCAAAATTGGTTGCCATTATTTTTTCTCCGATAGCTCATGAAGCATCCGGGCGGGAGCATTGAATTTGATGTGAAGTGAAATCTGGGCATTGGGTGTCGGCGTTTTGATGTGCGCGATGCCATCAGCATCGGTGACGCCTGTGGTCTCGACACCATTGACCGTCGCAACATAGTCTCGAAAGGCCAAGGGCTTACCCGTCTCACTGTCGGTAACACTGAACGACTGCCCGAATCGTTTCTGAATGGCGAGAGGTAAAGGAGGAATGAAGGGTGCTGGGGTATGCGAATCCCCGATGATTACTGTCCCCGAACCACCAATCACAACGTCGCCGTGTGAACCTGTGGTATCGATCAGAGCAGCGTTTTTGCCATTGATGAACACCGTAGCGGAAACACCCGAAACCAGAGCACTTCCACAGGTACAGGTATCTCCTTTACGGGCGGCAGCGAGGCCGTCGAAGAACACGTCGGGAGATCCTGAGGCGATGGCCTTCGGGCCATGCCCGGGAATTGGGCAGGAGGTTGGATCAGTGATTCGTGCGGCAGGCTTTGCCATGTGCTTGACTCCCTGTCAGCGGATTGAACGAGTGCGGACTGTACCAGAAACCTTTTTGAACGTTGATCCGAGGAGTTGTACCCTTTTTATCTCGTTGATAGTGGCGAAAAGCTACACCTCAACTATCTTTCCGAACTGCACCTCGACAGATACGGAGAGCAGGAATGTCTGATCTAGCGAATGAAGCAGTCGGGTTAAATGACTTTGAAAAGTGGCTGAATGAACGGAGTAGTTGGCTTCAGACAGCCGCCAAACAGCTTATCGACAATAAACGATTGCCTAATGAGGGCGAGTTTGCAGAGCTGGTTCGACTCTGTAAGTTGGAGGCAGCGAAGCAGAATGATCCTGGTTTCCTGAAGGTGGTTGCTGGTGCATTTTCGGCTGGAGCAGTGCAGCGGGTTGTGCGGGTGGAAGAAGTAACCCAAGTCGTCGGTGTTAACGCGATTAAACCTGGTGCATCTCTACCATTCGGAACGAGCAGTTTGACTGTGATCTATGGGCAAAATGGGTCGGGAAAGAGCGGTTTTGCTCGCCTGCTCAAACAGCTCTGCGGCTCTCGCTCACGGGATGAGATTCGCCCAAATGCATTTAGCAATGAAGAACATGTTTGCAGTGCTCAATGCCGTATTACGATTGATGGCAACTCCAGAGATATCAACTGGCATCCAGGTGCAGAGCCACATGCAATGCTTAAGTATGCCCAAGTATTCGATTCGAAAGCCGCGACTCAGTACATGGGGCGGACTGAATCAAGCTACGAGCCAAGTAGTATGCGGTTTATCTCCATGCTCATTCAGATTTCGGGCATGGTTTCTGATGAGTTGGGAAGGGAAAAGGGAAAGCTCGTTAGTGCTCTTCCACAGTTCCCAATTGATCTCTCCGAAACCGTTGAGAAGGTTTGGTTCTCCTCTCTCAAAGCCTCTGTTTCTGCTGAGAAAATCGAGGCCTATTGCCAATATGGAAAAGATTTTGACGAAGAAAGGATCAGGGCTGAAGCTCTTCTCGCGGAAAAAGACATTGCAGGGCGCTTGGCTGTAATTGGTAAGGAAGGTATTGCCACCGAAAGCATCAAGCAGGCAATGAAGCTCTTGAAAGAAGGTCTCAGGGATGAGAAGGCTGATGAATTGTCGAGAGCGAAAGTTTCGGCGAATGCGACGAGAAAGGCGGCTAACGAAATTGCGTAGCAGACATTCGCGAAGGCACCTCTCCAAGGCGTTGGAGAAGTGGCCTGGAAACTCATGTGGGACCAGGCGTGCAATTATTCAATTACTCATGCGTACCATGGTCATGAGTTTCCCGTGACTGCAGACGGTGCCTACTGCGTACTGTGCCAGCAGGAGCTAACTGCTGCAGGTGCTGCTCGGCTCAAAAGCTTCGAGGCTTTTGTTAACGCCGGTCTTGAGACCACAGCAAAAACTGCGGAAGCTGCCAGTGCAGCACTAATCGCGAAGGTGACTCAGATACCTTCGATTGAAGACTGGATTGCGCACCTCGCCCAGTTGCAGTTCGACGAAGCCACTGCCCGCTCTTGCTATGAGTCATTGAAGGCTAGGCGAGCACAGTTTGTGCAGTGCGCTGACGCGGCAGATATTCCTTCATTCAATTGGGCTCCTATTGATCAAGCGCTGGAAAAACGAGCTGCTGAATTACTTGCTGAGAAGACCAGCCTCACCCAGCTACAGCAAGATGGACACCGGCAACAGGTCGAGAAGCGGGTGAAGCAACTCCAAGCGCTCCAGTGGCTGTCCCAGAACAAACCAGCGATTTTAGCTGAGCGTGTGCGACTAGTAGCTATTGATCTATTGGAGAAAGCTACAAAGCTAACGGCCACTAATTCGTTAACAACTAAACGTACCGAACTTGGGCGTACCGAGCTTGACGCTGGATATCAGGCCCGCTTTGATGCGGAGTTAAAGGCCCTTGGTGGACGTCGACTGCCTGTTGTTCCGCAGAGCAAGGCTCAAGGAAAAGGAGTTATCACGTTTGGGCTCACTCTCGTCGGTGCTCGGGCTGGTGTCACTCCTGACGCAGTACTCAGTGAAGGCGAGACCCGCATTGTTGCATTGGCGGCATTCCTAGCCGATACAACTGGTTCGAACCAGCTTGCCCCCTTCATCTTTGACGACCCAATTTCGTCTTTAGATCAGGACTTTGAAGAGAGGGTTGTTTCACGGCTTGTCGAATTGGCGAAGACCCGACAGGTCATAATCTTCACTCATCGCCTCTCATTGATTGCACTCGTTGAGGCGGTAATCAAGAAACACGGTGAGAACCCTGCTAACGAGAAAATCACCCACTCCGTGCAGTCGCTTCGTCGATTGGATAAGGTTTCGGGGATTCTGGCCCAACACAGTCTGCGGGACGCCAAACCCGATAAGGCGCTGAATGCGGTTAGGGATCACGTCATTCCGAAACTCAGAAAACATCAGGCCGATGCTGACGCCGACGGTTATGACCTTACCGTGAAGAGTGCCTGTAGTGATTTTCGGATCATCTTGGAACGAACAGTGGAACTCATCCTCTTGAACGACGTGGTTATTCGTTTCAGACGGGATGTAATGACAAAAGGGAAATTGAGAGGCGTTGCTAAGGTGATTGCAGAAGACTGCGATCTTATCGACCGGTTGATGACAAAGTACTCCGTATACGAGCACTCCCAGGCAGATGAGCTGCCTCAGATTCCGGTCGAACTCGATGAATTCGAACGGGATGTATTGGAACTCATTGCATGGATCGACGAGTTTAAAGGTCGAGCCTTTTGATTCTCTAGAAAATAGTCCGTCGCCTTTGAATCGCTGTCTCCGGCGATGGTGAACAACCCCGCCCCCTGAACAACGACGGGCAAGCGCGTGATAAGTGTAGCGACGTTGAAAGACCCAGAAAAAATAGTGAACAGAAAGGCAAAGCAGATCATCACGATCAAAGCCGGCGATTGCTCTAGCTTTGCCTTTAGGAAGGACATCTCACTACCAGCTCAGAATGCTCGCTGCTCTGACTGGGATGGATCATTTAGCTTCAACCAGTGCCACCGCGGGGAGCTTTTACATCATGGTGGCGTCGATTTCTGGCTACAGCACCATGACAGATAGGAGAGGTTCAAATGTCCAACGAATACTCGGTCTATTGCCGAGAAGGTACCTACTACGTTCGCGACTTAAAAGGCAATCGCTGGACCGTGCAGGAAAGGTATGGAACCAGGGAACTTAGCGATGGCTCGCCCGTCAATCCGCACGAAGAAATCTTGAAGGAAAATGACCGATCGATCGCCCGTGTCATCCCCAGGACGGGTGGCGCCCCTACCTACGGACGCTTTTCCAATGACAAGAATGCCTCATCCGGAAAAATTGCCAAACGCAAGTTTCGAGGTCTCAATCACGGGCTGATGAACTTCGCGCTGCTGCAAGGTCGATGGGCTTGGCTTATGCCCTACGAAGGAAAGAAACAACCGCCGCTGCACGACCTGAGCCATGGATTCGTCGGTAAACGTATACACACTGAAAAAATGAAAGCTGCGACATTGGAAGAAGTAGGCAAGGAGTTATCTGCAACGCAGTACGCCCGCATGGGGGCATGCTCACCATCAATAAGGGACATTCAGCAATTTGTTACGAGTGGTGCCATCTGGTAGGTCATGGGCTCCTTGGCAAAGACATTTCGAGCAACATTGTAGCTGCAACCGCTTTCCAAAACTCGGAGCAGCTGATTCTCGAAACCGTCCTACATGACTACCGGATGGAGAAGATGACGTTGAAAGTCGAAGCGAAACTAGCATACGGCTGGAAACATCTAGCTGAATTCATCTGGTTCAGAGTAATGCTGGGCAACGACACCATCTACTCACGAACCATGGACGCTAGACGGGCCACCAAGCCTGACTTCAACGAGTACACCGAAGTTTCAACAGATATGCGGCGTCAACTCAACCGTGCACTCAAAAAGCATTACCCATGCGACAACATGACCATGGACACCTTCGAGGCCATCAGTGCCAAGTTGGGGATCGTTGACCCGTCACAATCCACCGGCCTCTGGAAGTCTCTTATGGAGACATTCCGCGGTGAGGACGAACTAGCTGCAGACTTGGTGAGCTGAATACTTCGGAGGGGCAACTGGAAAAATCAGACTGTACGGAACCCGCTGTCGACTGCCCATTCTTGAACCTACGTATACATACAGACGCGAATCAAACTACAAGTCTGCCGCTATGGGTCGAAAGCAACCTCTCGTGACTGGTAGCTATTGGCCCCTGAAAGTCACGGCCTCACCAACCTCGGCAAAACCACCCCCTCCGCCAACCTCTCCACCCCCAACCGCACCCTCTCCCCACCCTGCTCAATCACCACCCCATCCCCCTCCACCGCCAACAACTTCACCCCAGGCCCAACCTTCTCCCCCTGCAAAAACTCCTCGGCGGCCCATCATTCAAACTCAGTATCGCCACCGCCCCCCGACTCCCCGCCATCACCCCGCTCACTTTGATATCCATCGGCGCCGTTTGATTGGAAAACCACTGCAACGCCGGGCTATCACTACGCGCCGCCAGCAATTGCGGGGCCGCTGCCGGGGTGTGTGATTCGGCGGAGGTCAGCAGCAGCGACGACCATGTCGCCACGCCGACCAGCGCTGCGAGCAGCGCGAGGGCCTGGACCATTTGGGGTGGGGAAACGCGTGCGGTGAATCTCATGGGTTGAATCTCCTTTTTATCCCTGCTGTCAGCCTACGCGGCAATTCTCTCCGTTTTATTTCACACGCCTTACATGTTGGCCGTGCACGATGGCGCAGGACGCAAAGGAGCGCGCGCGCGATGAACAGGCAAGAGGGTTTTACGCTGATCGAGCTGATGGTGGTGCTGGTGATCATCGGCATCGCCAGTGCGGCGATCAGCCTGAGTATCAAGCCGGATCCGTTGCAGTTGCTGCGCAAGGATGCCGAGCGTGTGGCGCAGTTGCTGCAGGTCGCGCAGGCGGAGGCGCGCGCGGATGGCCGGCCGATTGTGTGGGTGAGTGATGCCAAGGGGTTTCGGTTTAGTCGGCGCAGTGACAGTGGCAAGGGGTTTGATCATTTCGCTGAGGATCCGCAGTTGCGGCCGCGTGCCTGGCAGAGTCCGAAAATGGAGGTGCGGGTGGAGCCGAAGCAGGGGGTTGTGCTGAACGCTGAGTGGATCAATCCGCCGCTGCAATTGACGTTGTCGGATGGGTTGAATCGGTTGAGTGTGCTGCGCGATGGCGCGGGCCGGATCAGTCTGCAATGAAGCGCCAGCAGGGGTTTACGCTGATTGAGGTGATGGTCGCGATTCTGTTGATGGCGGTGGTCAGTTTGATTGCGTGGCGCGGGCTGGACAGTGTCACGCGGGCGGACAGTCATTTGCAGGCGAGCAGTGAGCAAAGCGATAGCTTGTTGCGGGCGTTGAATCAGTTGCAGCGGGATGTGGATATGCGGGCGGGGATTGAGTTGACCGAGCCGAAGAAGGTTGGTGTGGATGATGAGCCGCCCACCGCCCCGCCCGCCCTTACTGTGCGTAGTAGCGACAGTCAGGGGTTTCGGTTGGACATTATTCGCACGGCGGCGGATCAACCGGGGGCTTTGCAGCGGGTGCGCTGGTGGGTCAAGGGCGACACGTTGTATCGGGCGGTGGCTGAGGCGCGGAGTCGGTATCCGTTGCCGGCGCCTGGGAATGGGGTTGCTGTTTTGAGTGATGTCAGTGATGTGCAGGTGCGGGTTTGGGAGGTGGATAAGGGGTGGCGGCAGTTGAGTGGGAATCGGCGGGAGGATCCGTTGGGGTTGGAGATTCGGTTGAGTCGGGAGACGGCGCAGGGGGTGGAGAAGTATCGGCAGGTGATTGGGCCGTTGGAGTGATGCTTATCCCTGCACATAGGATATTCCTGTAGGAGCTGCCGAAGGCTGCGATCTTTTGACTTTGTATTTTAAAGATCAAAAGATCGCAGCCTTCGGCAACTCCTACATTGGGATTGGGTGCGGTCAGTTGGGGATTGGTTGGCTAGCAGGTTGGCTCCCAATATCAGCTTCAGCAGCGTGAATATTCCAGATCCCCCTTAGCTTAACCCTCGAACATCACATACACAGGCTCCAGGTCTGAATGGGGAAATACCACAACATAGTCATCAAAAGTGACGTTGGCCGAGCCAGGAAATGACTCTATCAAAGGTGTGTGCGGTGACTGGAGACTGCTCATTCGATAATCGGCAATGGACGTCAGTGGCGAGGAATTCTGCAGTATTTCAGGCAGGCGCCAGATGATCGTGAATGGAGCGTTGCCATCAGCCGTGAAACTGTAAGTTTGCGAGGACTCGTTCCACGTTGCGGGTCGCACTCTTACACCTGGATTCAGCTCTGTGGCGCTGACAGGCGATATTGCCACCTGGTGCAGGCTTTTGATTTCCCTGATGCCTTGAAACAGTGTTCCGCTCGGCACGGCATAGTGGCCGCTGCTCATTCTGAAAGGGACATCGACGTTCCCTTTCGTCGCGGCAAGATATTGCCAATCCAGCCCCTCAACCACCAGAAACTCGGATAAAGGTACGCAAACTCCGTAACGACCCACCTCCGCGCGACTGCGAAACTCGAAACGCAATACGGCGGCATATTGAACTGGATCCCTCTGCACGCTAGAGGTGATTTGCCACGTGAACTCCGCGACGGCCGAACGAATGGATTTTTGCAGGTCCACGCGATGGGATTCCAAAGTGCGCGACAGTTCACCATCGATCAATACCGCCGGGCGTGCATTGACGGAAGCAAGCGGAGCAAACAGCTGCACAGGCGCCCGGGGCAGTCCTGCGTCCTGTCGATTGCGCAGCTCTACAAGTTTTGTCTGGGCCGTAGTCAACAGCATCTCGGCCTCTTCTTGAAGCCGCTTGAGTCGCTGGTTAATGGCATTCAGGCTCGCCACATACCGATCGTAGGTCGCGCCAAATTGCTGAGCAATGTTTTGCCACTGACCCCGCTCGGCCTGCGCGTAATTCACTTCCCGTTGCGCATTGTCTCGCTTGAACTGGACGCTCATTTTCCACAACTTGTAACCGTGAACAGCCAAACGGGTATCGAACTCGGCGATTTCTACACTGCGTAAATCCTTTTCAAACTCCGAAGCAGATATTTGAACATTCGAACGCTTGCGCAAATCGCCAATTCGTTGTTCGAGAAGAGTGAGCGCCGTTTCCGTAGCCCGCTGTGAGGTAGCCAGATCAGCACTGATTTTTTGACTATCAAGCAATTGCTGGGCAATGCGTTGCTGGGTTATTTGCGCCCAATTCATTGGTGCTGGACTGGCCGGAGGTGCAGGCGCAGCAAGCGAGGCCTGTCCCTTGAATGCAACGCGCCCCTGTTTACGGTGCCAGTCCTTGACGTAGTAAACGACAGAGCCAGCAGAGTTTGGATTAGGGTCGTCATCAGGGTGATAGAACAGCAAATCGGCGCCTTTGGGATGACCCGCTATCTGGTCAAAATGATTGATCAACCGATCATGATCGGCGTTTGGTAAATCGACAGCCCAGATTCTATCGACCAAGGCCTGGAACTCGGGTTCGGTGTAGTCCTTGAGGGTTGGTTTCAATTGCATGGTTTAAACTTCCTTGTTTTTGCGCAATGTTGCAATCCATTAACGGCACCCGCCCGATCGACCGCTGAGCGGGCGCCACTTAGTTCGTTATCGAGTGACCATCACTCCGTCTTGAAACCTGGCTTATTATTGCGTGCACGCCATTCTTTAACTTCTTTCAGAACTCCCTCTGGGCTGTCCTCTTGTCCCTCCTTGGGATAGAAAATTACGCCAGAGCGATCGGGGTGTTCGGTAATTTTCTCGAAGTGCTCCACCAGTTTGTCGGTGTATTGGCCCAATGCGTCGCCTTCCAGAGGGTTTGAGTAATCGAAAAACTCACGAACAAATAGTAAAAACTCGGATTCCGTATAGTCCTGAAGCCTATTCTTGAAGAGAATCATTGATTTATTCCTTATGTTTTTCGATATGCCGCTTCGCAGTCATAATCAGTAAATTCTCCATATCGCAAACAGCGCCTCCATTCGCGACTTCATGTTGATGATGGATCTCGAATTTTTTTCCTACCCCCAACTTGATCAAATGGAATCGGATAGGGTGCAGATCCTTTTGTCATTTCTTTCAAATTTGCATTGCTGAACTGCTTCCTCAGGTTTTGGTCGGTGGCAACAGCCCTCCAAAAAGCCTCCCTAAACCGGTGGAAATTGGAGAACTCCTTCCCTCTCAGTTGATCTGCAATCTGCTTCGGAATCGGCGCTCCGCTCGTGCGCGCCGCCTCCCCCAACCAAATCCCCGTCACCTCCTGCCCGACTCCCGTCGCCACCCCCGGATCATCCCGCCGATCCAGAAACAACCCATCCGGCGAAGGCAACTCCATATCCCTCGGGAACCCGGGAATACTCGCACCAACCTGCCCTTCATCGACAGCCGGAAACGTCTCGTTTGCCGGTAGGATCGGGATGAATAGACTGAGGAATTAAAGCCACAAATACGTAAGTAGCCACCGGCAACTTCGCACTTTGATAAGTTACTCTCGCCCTTTATCATTCAATGTAAAGACTAACGTTTTAACTTTCATATCAGCTGTATATTGTAATACGACCTTCAGACCGGGATAGATTTTCTGATCAAGCAGATAAGACTCCCAACCGCCTGTCTGCCCCATTGGCATTGGCATTTTTATCGGCCCTCTAGACTCAATGGGAACTCCAAAAATCGCATGAGCATCGGCTTGTGTCATAGCCAACTTGAAAGGCGCTGGAAGATCACCTTCATATCTGACAGTTAAGGGCATAGTCTTAATCAAGGTAATAAATAAGCTTTTCAGTTTTTTGGTATCGGCTAAAAACGTCAGTTCCACACCATTTTCAATCTCAAGATCTTGCAAATCACAATCCGGATAAAGCTCCACCAGAGGCTGCCCATCAAGTACTCCTTGTGCGACAAGAGATTCAAAAGTAAGCCCGACGCTTGCAATCAACTCACTAACTCTCAAAGACTTCATCAATACCACCCCTGTTCTTTATGAAGAATGTGTAAATTTTTGCGACCGACTTCAATTTCCGCCTCGACAAACCCCGCCTCCAATAATCCGTTTTTTATCGCATTAAAATTTTGGTTGACTGAACTCTCAATATCGAGAGCATCTCTCTCTTGTCTCGAAGAGGTATTACGCCCACCGTAGGTTTCACTGAATTTCTGATGCACATCAGACGGTATTGCAATACCAGGAGCCCGTTGAAGATAGTTTCGGCGTTCATGTGGACTCATTGTTGGAAAAAGGTTCCGCAGGTGTAAGTCAAGCGCCCTCCGCGAAGGAATATGGTCAATATCCAACCCATCCCCCCTGCTCCGTCCACTCAGTTCGTTATACGGCCCAACCTCCAGCGGCTCGACCGGCGGCCCGACGAACACCAGGTCCGGCGAAGGCAATTCCATATCCCCGGGAACCCGGGAATACTCGCACCAACCTGCCCTTCATCAACAGCCGGAAACGTCTCGTTTGCCGGTAGGATCGGGATGACAGGCTGGCCGGGATAAACCACGGGCGGCGACGGAGCAATCGGTTTGGTGGTTGATCCAAGCTGCTCCGTTCCCGGCGGGACAAGTGGCGTCCAGGTGCCGATTCCCACGGGAGGAACCGGCCAAGGCTGAATGCGTGGCAATACACCTCGACGACCATGAGCACTTTGTGGCGCGACAATGCTGATCCTGTCGAGGTTGAACGGGTTGGCGCCCGCCTCTGCGTTTTCCTGAAAACGCAGTTCGAATTCACGCCGTTCTCCGACCCAGGTGTTTTTCGGTGCGTAGGGCGCGAAGCCTTTTTCGACGCGTTTTTTGTTGACCTCATCGAACTGCTGGGTGAGTGCCGGTTGCTCGCCAAGGGTTCGCCATAATGCTTCGTCAAAGGATCGGAATGAGGTGACTTCCCGGCCGCGAAGTTGATCACCCAACTGGGTGGGTATTGCGGCGCCTGTCGTGCCTGTCGATTGCTTCCACCAATTGGCAGTGGCGGTCTGGCCGGTACCGGTGACAATGCCCGAACCCATGGGTGGCGGGCTGAAGGACAGGTACATCGGTGCCGAACCGAGCAGACAGACAATGCAATCCTGAATGCGTAGATCAGCGCCCGCTGGCAGGTTCTGCGTCAGCGGTGGCAGTAATGCAACACGGGCTTGGCTTGAAGCGGTGTGCGTAACGGGCGTGTCCGCCGTGAACTGCAAATGCCTGCTCGGAGAACCGGGCACTTGTGCGGTGTAGTTGCCGGTCTGGAGATCAAGTACCGCGTTGATGACCGGCACCTGTCTGCCGATCTCATTGCCAGTGGCGACCACAATCACTGCGGTCCCGTCGGCTACCGGCTCGGTTTTGAGGCGGTAGGGCATCTCGACCGAACCGCTTGAATCGGCGATCGATCGAAGTGCTTGCTCATCAGAAAGGCCGAGTGTCTGAACGGGAACGGCGACAGACTGGAACAATCGCCGCCTCTGCTCTGGCGTCAGTTCACCATTGCCCAGTGTCGGCGAGTACACAGCCGCGAAGATCAAGACCGTCGTTGGTTGAGGTACGAGCAAAGTGAGGGAAAGCTGACTGACCGCTTTTTGCACAGCGGTTTCAATAAGCTTGGCCACTCCCTCGGCCACCAACGAACCGGCTTGCGTCAAAAACGTCGCACCCGCCGCCAGCGGGGCAGTGAGTGTGTTGACCTGCTTGAGCCGGGTTACGCGGGCGTCTTCATCCACCTGCTGCTTGAACCGGACTCGGGCTTCACGCTGTTCTACGAACTTGCGCTGCGCTTCCCAAATGGCTTCCCTTTTGCGCCAGACCACCGTTTGCTCTGCGTGATGGCGGGCAAGCGCCGCTGATCTATCGCGCAGGGCATTGATTTGCGTCTCTAATAAACGCGCTTCATGAGCCGCGTTGTAGGCGTTCTCCCAAATCAGGTGACCGTCATTGAGCGCTTGGCCGAACTGGCCCAGCCGTGTCAGATAATCATTGGAGGTACGGGTCAGCGGATCGTGGCCATCGAAGGACCGGGCCAGTGCATTTTTTGCGTTGAGTTCGGCGGATTTGCGAGCGAGCAGTCCGTCTGTTTCACTTTTTTCACTGGTGATGGTGTAGAGCTGCCAGCGCTCGGTCTGGGTGGCTTGAGGCGGTCTTCTCGCGGCAAGAATTTCCTGTTCCAGCGCTGAGCCGAGTTGTTTGGCCTTTTGCGCGAATCGTTGATCGGCTTCAGCTCTGATCGCGTCATGGCGTCGCGCCAAGCCTGCCAGAAATTGCACAAGCGCCTGATGCCGCGCTTGCGCCTGAGCTTGCTCCTGAGCCTGCGCTGCAGCTGCCTGTGCTTGAGCGGCTTCGGCTTGCGCTCTGGCAAGCGCCTCGGCCTGCTGATTTGCCTGGGCCTGACGATGAGCCGCCAAAGCGCGTTTTCGAGCTTTCTGCTTTTTCTTGCTGGTGCCACCGAAACCGCCGGAAACACCGCCGCCACCACCAAAGCCGCTACCCGACCCTCCACCCGAAGCAGGTGGCCCGGATCGGATGACGACGCTACCTGACGATCCATCGTTGAATGTGTTTTGTGCCATACAGTCACTCCTTGTCTGTAGGGCACAGCGTGTCGATCAAGCGGTACTCAGGTGCGGTACATAGTTATTGCGAATGTAAAAAATCGGGTTACTGAGCCTGCTAGTGATGGCGCGGCGTCAGTCAGCTCTATGAGTGCCTGGTGGACCACTATCGCCAGCAGGGCTGGACACCACAGTGGGATTGGGTGAAGTCAGTTGGGGATTGGTTGGCTGTGAGGCCGCGTTCGCGAGCAGGCTCACTCCTACAATTGGATCGGGTACACCAGCAAGAGACTGGTCGGCTCTTACGCCGTCATCGCTGGCAAGCCAGCTCCCACAGGGATTGGGGGCAGGCAGTTGGGGATTGGTTGGCTGTGAGGGCGCCTTCGCGAGCAGGCTCACTCCTACAATGGGATCGTGTGCAGTCTGCTAGAGATTGGTTGTCTGGAAGGACGTCATCGCTGGCAAGCCAGGCTCCCACAGGGATTGGGTACAACCGGTGGGGATTGGTTGGCTGTGAGGCCGTCTTCGCGAGCAGGCTCGCTCCTACAGTTGGATCGGGTACACCTGCAAGAGACTGGTTGTCTGGCAGGCCGTCATCGCTGGCAGGCCAGCTCCCACAGAGATTGGGTGCAGACAGTTGGGGATTGGTTGGCTGTGAGGGCGTCTTCGCGAGCAGGCTCGCTCCTACAGTTGGATCGGGTATACCTGGAAGAGACTGGTTGTCTGGAAGGGGGTCATCGCTGGCAGGTCAGCTCCCACAGAGATTGGGGCAGGCAGTTGGGGATTGGTTGGCTGTGAGGGCGTCATCGCGAGCAGGCTCGCTCCTACAGTTGGATCGGGTATACCTGGAAGAGACTGGTTGTCTGGAAGGGGGTCATCGCTGGCAAGCCAGCTCCCACAGGGATTGCGGGCAGGCAGTTGGGGATTGGTTGGCTGTGAGGGCGTCATCGCGAGCAGGCTCACTCCTACAATGGGATCGTATGCAGTCTGCTAGAGATTGGTTGTCTGGCAGGCCGTCATCGCTGGCAAGCCAGGCTCCCACAGGGATTGGGTACAACCGGTGGAGATTGGTTGGCTGTGAGGGCGCCTTCGCGAGCAGGCTCACTCCTACAATGGGATCGTATGCAGTCTGCTAGAGATTGGTTGTCTGGAAGGACGTCATCGCTGGCAAGCCAGGCTCCCACAGAGATTGGGTACAACCGGTGGGGATTGGTTGGCTGTGAGGCCGTCTTCGCGAGCAGGCTCGCTCCTACAGTTGGATCGGGTACACCAGCAAGAGACCGGTCGGCTCGTAGGCCGCCATCGCTGGCAGGCCAGCTCCCACAGTTTTGATCTATATGAAACACGCGGCGAATGCCGCCCCACTCAAAGGATGAGCGTTAGCTCGGCTACAGCTCTTGATCTTGATCCACGGGCGACGTCGGAAGGCTGAGTGGAGGGATTCATCCGGGGGTGGGAGCGCAGCGACCGTTTGGCGCAGCCAAATGCATCGAGAGGAGGTGCAGCGAAGCAAACCGTAGGCGATGCGCCCGGATGGATCCCGTAGCGAAGGAACCCCGAGCCCCAGCGAGCGGGCCGCACGTAGGAGCAAAGCCTTTTGGGTTACCTTTTCGGCGTTTGGAAAAGGTGACCCGCCGTCAGGGCGGAACCCTAAGCAGCCGTTACCGCAGCAACGGATATGCACCCAGTCAAACCCACTAGCTCAAAACAACGACGCCACCCGGCAACTCGGTGCATTTGACGCCATAGGCATCCCGAATCAGCAATGCAACGCCAGCAAGTTGGTCAAGGCTGAAACGCGCCTGCACCCGCCGCTGCCCAAGCTCACGATTAAGCAACAGCAACATCCCCGGCCGATACCGGTTGATCTCATCGATCATCTGGCTCAGCGTAGCGCCGTTGAATACCAACACCTGCTGCCGCCAGTTCATCACCGCCGCCGTGTCGACACTCTGCACACTACCAACCTGCCGCATGTCATAGGTCACTTGCTGCCCCGGTTCAAGGCGCAGGCTTCGGCCTTCTACGTCGACTTCCACCGCGCCATCAAGACAGGTCACACAAACTTGCTGATCGGTATTACGCAAGTTGAAACGCGCCTGACTGGCCCGCAACCACCCTCCCCCAGCCTGCATCGCCAACGGCAACCGCGCGGTCTGCACTTCAACTTCACCACTGACCAGTTCAAAGCCCTGCACACCGTCAGACACTGCACGCTGATTGATCCGCGTCTGAGTGTTCAGCTCCAGGCTCACGCCCTGCGCCGGCTCGAAGCGACGCTGCTGGCCGACTTCAGTGATGTAATCCGCGCCCAGCCCTTCGAACCCACCGGGGATCGTCCCACGTACCAGCAAAAACGCCGCCGACGCAGCAATCGCCCCACCCAGAAAAGCACGACGACCAAACCCGCGAGGCGCCTGCAATCCTTCAGCAGCGGGTTGCAAGTTGTGCCACAAAACCTTGGCCTGCTCGAAAGCCTGCGCATGTTCGACGCTCTGGGCGCACCAATCGCGCAGGGCGCGGGCATCGGCCACGGTAGCGCGGCCGGAGGTCAGCAGGACCAGCCAGTCGCGGGCTTCGCTGTGCAGATTGTCGGCCGCCGATGGCTCGGCAGGTGTCAGTCGAAAGATGTTCAAACGCGCAGATTCTCAACGAATTGATCGGGCACTATTCAGAAGACGGTTTTCCGGCCCCGCGACCGAACCGCTGAAACACTTTTCTTTCCAGTTTCGCGGCGCAGAAGCCCAATGCGGCTTTGATTTCCTTCTCGACCATGCGCGTGGAAATGCCGAAACGCTGGGAAATCTCCAGGTGCGGCGCCTCCTCCAGACGCGCCGCAATGAAGATCTTGCGACGCCGCGCCGGTAGCTCGTACAAGGCGCTGAGCAACGATTGAACTTCCCTTTGCCCGCCGACCACCCGCGCCGGATCCAGGGCTTCGTCACCGATTTGCAGCAGTTCCTCGACTTCCTCGCCGGTGAGCAGGCGCGCATCGGCCTGACGCCGGTCGGCGGCGATGTTCAGGGCCATGCGATAGAGGTAGGCATTGGGCCGCAGAACGTTCGGCGGCGTCTCCATGCGGTCGACCCGCAGATAGGTTTCGTGCAGCACGTCGTTGGCCAGATCTTCCGAACCGAGACGCCTGCGCAGGCGCACCCGAAAGTCCTCGTAGGACGTCAGGAACAGTTGGACCATCGAACCTTGTCCGGTGTCTTTCATCCCCCGGAAACTCCTTCCCATTTGGTGCATTCCATGCGTTTTCCTGACGACTCCGGTAACAACAGCAACGTGACCGGCTGACGCAAGGCACTGGGCGTCGGCCGGTCGATTCTGAGCGTGCGAAAGCTTTCCACCAGCGCGTTGTCGCGCCGTACATCACCGGTCGAGGTGACCAACCGGTTGTGTTGCACCAACCCGTCACGACCGACCCACACTTGCAGTACCGCGCGATAGCTGCCGGGCCGGGTCAGCGGCGAGCGGCACAGGTTGCGTTCGATGGCCACTTGCACCGCCGTGGCGTAGCTGCGGTTGACGGCGACGCTTTCGGGCGTCTGTTTTTGCGGCGGCGCTGGTACGTCTTCGACCTGCGCCACTTGCAACGTGAACGCGTCGTCACGGGCATAACGCGCCATCAAACCACTGCCGCCGAGCAATCGACGCAGGGCATCGGCGGCGGTGTATTCACCGTCCACCGCCAACGAGCGACGACCGCGACTCAACTGGCTGTCGACCAGCACCGCAACGCCAGTGGCGTGGCTGTACTGATCCAGCGCGCGGGCCAGATCCTGTGCCGGAATGTGCAGCGTCATCCGCAGGTCCGCCGGCACCGCGTCGGCCATGGCGTGGCCCGCCGCACAGCCGAGCAGCCACCCCAGACACATCCGGCGTACAAGTCTCGTTGAACGCTGAAAACCGTCCCTGGAAATGCCTCGCTGCACGGCTGACGAATCCTTGGAAATCGTCATCCTGAGGGCTGTTTATGAATCTGGTGTGACGGGCGGTGCAAAAAAACCATCACGGGAATTGCGCAAGGCTTGCACTAGACTCAAGCCATAGCGCGGCCTCTCCGGGCCGGCCAGGAGGCGAGCATGAAAACACTGTGGCGATTGAGCCTTGGCGGGCTGTTGTTGATGGCGCTGTCGAGCACTTATGCCGAGCAGCCATTGGGCTGTGTGGAAGTGACGGTCGGCGGCTACAAGGCGCCGAATTACGACTGTTTGAGCCAGCAGATGGGCAACAACCCGGAAGGCGCTGCGGCGGCGGAGAAGAATCAGGAGGCGCTGAATGTGCCGGTTAATAAGCGGCCGCCGAATCAGGTTGGCTTGGCGACACCGGCGGCGACCAGTACGCGGATGGGCAACACCTTCGGCACCTCGGTGAAACCGCAACGGCCGGCGAATTGAGTGAATATCAAGATCGAAAGATCGCAGCCTGCGGCAGCTCCTACGGGGGATAAAAACGCGACATCCAACTGACTGAACATCCATTGTGGTGAGGGGATTTATCCCCGTTGGGTTGCGCAGCAGCCCCAAAACAATCCGACGCTGATCTGTCAGGTAGACCGAGTCCGCTGGATTGGCGACTGCTGCGCAGCCGAACGGGGATAAATCCCCTCGCCACAGGGAATAGCTCAATACCCCAAAACAGGGTATGCGTTGTTCAGTCGCTGGGGGTTTGGCGGAAGCTGACGGCCAGGCGGTTCCAGCTGTTGATGGTGGTGACGGCCATGGTCAGGTCGACCATTTCGCCTTCGTTGAATTGCTCGCGCGCGTGCTGATACACCTCATCTGGCACGCGGCTTTCCGCTAGCAACGTCACCGCCTCGGCCCAGGCCAGCGCCGCACGCTCGCGCGGGTTGAAGAAGTTGCTGTCGCGCCACACCGCGATCGCATACAAACGCCGATCGCTCTCCCCGGCTCGTCGTGCGTCGACCGAATGCATGTCGGTACAGAATGCGCAGCCGTTGAGTTGTGAGGCGCGGATCCTGATCAATTGCAGCAGCGGCTGCTCGATACTGAGGTTGGCGGTCAGCGCCTCCATGGCAATCATCGCTTTCATCGCCTTGGGCGAAGCGTTGTAGTAATCCAGGCGCAGGGACATGGCGGTTCTCGGTAGACGGAATAATGACTTCACCGTAAACGCCGAAAGCGATGCGTTACAGCCCCAATTGCACGGAAAACCGCTACACCACTGAATCCTGCCCTGCGCAGATCCCCTGTGGGAGCGAGCCTGCTCGCGAAGGCGTCAGGTCAGTCAGGCCATTTTTGAATGACACACCGCATTCGCGAGCAGGCTCGCTCCCACAGGGGTTAGTGACCAATTTGGAATTTTTCGGGTAGGCAACTATTGCCGGTCCCGCAACAGCGGTAATCTGGCGGGCACGCCTAATAGCCTCGGGAGCCTCGTCGGTATGGAACTTCATGTCGTGATCAACGGCCGCAAGGATCTTGCTGGTCAGTTGTATCAGCAGCTGCGCGGGGCCATCGAATCCGGGCGTCTGGCCGCTGGCACGCAATTGCCGCCCAGCCGTCTGCTCGCCGAGCAACTGGGTATTTCGCGCAAGACCATTTCCGACACCTACGCGCAGCTGACCTACGAAAACTTCCTCACCGGGGTCATCGGCAAAGGCACTTACGTCAACGCGCGCCCGGCGCAAATTCAGCGCAAACAGAGTCACACCGAACTGGCCAGTGCCGAGGTGATCGAGAGCTGGCGTAATCTGCCGGTATTTCTGCGCCATCCGACGCTGGAAGGCTCGCTGCGCTACGACTTTATCGGTGGGGCAACCAGCAAGGGCCAGTTTCCGCAGGATGACTGGCGCCGCTGCGTCGCTCATGCGATGCGGCAGATGGGCCAGTCCAAAGGCTTCTACAGTGTTGCCGAAGGCCTGCCGGCGCTGCGCAATGCGATTGCCCGGCATATCGCGTTTTCCCGGGGTATAAATTGCCAGGACGAAGACATCGTCGTGTGCAACGGCGCGCAACAGGCGCTGGACTTGATCACCCGTGTATTGATCCGCCCCGGCAGTCTGGTCGCCATGGAGGATCCGGGTTATCCGCCGGCACGCTTGCTGTTCGGCACGCACGGCGCCGAGGTGGTCGGTATTCCGGTGGATGCCGAGGGCATTCAGGTCGAACACATCCCCGATGGCACGCGCCTCATCTATGTCACGCCGTCGCACCAGTTCCCGCTGGGCATGCCAATGAGTCAGGCGCGCCGCGAAGCCCTGCTGGCTCGCGCCCACGAACTGGGCGCGATCATCATAGAGGACGATTACGACAGCGAGTTTCGCTACGAAGGGCGGCCTACCGATTCGCTGTTCAATCTCGACCAGCGCGGCATCGTCGCTTATGTCGGCACTTTTTCGAAAACCCTGTTGCCGGAGCTGCGCCTGGGTTACGCAATTCTGCCGCCGGCTATCCTTGAAGCGGTAATCCGCGCCAAGCAACTCACCGACCTGCACGCCTCCACCCTGCCGCAATGGGCGCTGGCCAAGTTCATCGCTGAAGGCTGCCTGCTCAAACATATCCGCCGCTGTCACGCGATTTATGCGCAGCGCCGCGAGCGGATTCTCGTGCGGATGGCCACCGATCTGGCGCCATGGCTGGACGCGGTGCCGGCCAGCGCCGGCTTCCACATGGCGGTGTTCTGCAAGATCCCCATCAATCTACCGCTAGTGATCGAACTGGCGAAAAAAGTCGAAGTCGGCCTGTACTCCATCAATGGTTTTTATCATCAGCAGCCCGCGAAAAACGGCCTGTACTTCGGCTTTGGCGCCATCGAAACCCTCGACATCGATATCGCTCTGGATCGCCTGCGCGACATTCTGCAACAAGTTGCCTGAATGATTGGTCTGGGCGATTAACCGCCGATTGGTTATTGGTGATCAGCAGGTGCAGGCCTATCCTGCACAGGCGTTATCCCTCAGTGAGCAGGATTCGTCCGGCCTGATTCAGGAGTGTGAGCAATGTCCAACGAAGTGATCAATACGGTCCAGGTGCAGGCTGCCGCCGGCCGCTCGGATGAACTGGGCAGGCAGCTGCAGAAGATCGTCGAGACTCTGCGCGAAACCCCGGGCTGCGATTCCTACCTGGTCGACCGCTGCCCCGAGGACAATCACCGCTGGACGGTCAGTGCGCGCTGGCAATCGGAAGCGGCGATGCAGGCGCATTTCAATCGGCCCGAGGCGCAGGGGTTTATTGACCTGATCGATAGCCGGCTGGCCAATAGCGTCGATTTCAATAGCTTCCCTATCGTCTGATCCGGCCTCTTCGCGAGCAGGCTCGCTCCCACATTGGAATGCAATCACCTGTGGGAGCGAGCCTGCTCGCGAAGGCGTTTTGCGCTACACCGATTGCCTTCCTGACTCACCACAGATTGGTCACCTGATCTTCCCGAATATTGGCCGTTTGAATGCCCCGTCCTGCGGACTACTGTGATTGCACCCCCAACCCTCACAGGTAACCCGCCATGAAACGCCTGCCCTTGCTCGCCTCTGCCCTCGCCCTGAGCCTTTGCGCCTCGGCCGCTTTCGCCCACGACCCGTCCGAAAAAGTCACCGTGCTGCAAGACCAGATGCTGAAAAACGCTCCCGGCAAAAAAGCCATGATGATCGAGGTCGACTACAAACCCGGTCAGTCCTCCATCGCCCACAAGCACGACGGCACTGCGATGGCCTATGTGCTCGAAGGTGAAGTGATTTCCCAGGTCAAGGGCGAACAGGCGATCACCTACAAGAAGGGCCAGTTCTGGTACGAGCCCGCCGGCTCCGAACATCTAGTGTCGAAGAATGCCAGCAAAATCAAACCCGCCAAATTGCTGGTGTTCATGGTGCTGTCCCCGGATGAGCAAGTGCTGATCCCGCTGAAAAACTGATGGATGTTTAATCAGCCATAAATAAAAAGGCGCAAATCATCGATTTGCGCCTTTTTATTTCTCGGCGCAATTAACCGAATCGGCTTACAGCAAATAAAACTATTCAACAGCAAACTTGACAGCAAATTGTCAGCTTGCTTACAGCCTCGCGGGTTTAGTCTGAATTAACGGTCAACAACGACCACCACTCAAACTTTCCGACTGATGTTGTTTCACGGGAGAAACACCATGAAACTTGCCTTTGCCAGTACCTTGGCGATATCGGTTCTAGCACTTTCCGCCTGCTCGGTGCCTACCGCACCGAAAGCAGTTTCGTCCCTCGACACGCTGTTCAGCCAACCGGTCGGCCGTAGCAGCGCCGCTCAGGTGAAAAGCGGCCCCGGCGTGTCTCTAGGCGTGGTCTACAGCCCAAGCACGCAGAGCAACCGCGAATACCTGCGTGACTATCAGGCCAATGCCGGCACCGGTTTCGGCCAGAGTCTGCTGGTGCAACCGATCCATGACGCCTACGTTGCCACGTCAAAACCAGACATGGCGGTGGATTGGGTCAACGCCTCGCTACAGCGTCAGTTCGGTTCAGTGACGGAGTATCCGGACATGCAAAGCCTGCGTGCGGCCAGACCGGACGTGGTGGCGATCGTCGACACCCACAGCCAATTGATCACCTCGCGCAGCTCCGATATCAAGGCCGATGTCAGTGCCGATTTTTATGATGCGCGGTTGAACTATATCGGTACGGCGAAAGGCTCGGACGCGAAAGAACTGACGCCGGTGTGGGCGGACTTCAAACGCTCGGAAGAGATTGTGGCTGATATTAATCAGCAGCAGGATGTGCAAGTTCGGGCGTTGCAGAAGTTTGACCAGTCGCTCAGTAATTTATTGACCAGGCCGACAGATAAAGTGTCGATACTTGATAATAAACAAGCCCCTAAGTTGTATTGAATGTAAGGACCTCATCGCTGGCAAGCCAGCTCCCACAAGGACCGAGTGCAACACAAAACCTGTGGGAGCTGGCTTGCCAGCGATGGGGCCAGAACAGGCAACACAAAAACCTCAGGCAGAAAAAAGCCCCGGCATCTCACGATACCGGGGCTTTTTCATTCTGCGCTTACTTAAGCCAGCTCAGGCTCGGCATTGGCAGTGACAGGTGCCACCACCGCTTGCCCACTCAAGGCCAGATCCAGCAGCTCACGGTTGGCCACCGCGTACATGGCGTAGTCCGTGCCGCTCGCCGCACGGATTTCCACCAGCATGGCGCGCCAGCGCGAGATCATGCCTTCGTGCTGTTCCATCCACAGCGCCAGACGTGCTTCCACGTCCAGAGTGCCGTCGCCCTGTTGCAGGACGGAGATGGTGATCGCACGTTGCTGCCAATCGACGTCGTCACGGAACGCTTCACGGGCCAGGGCTTGCCAGTTGTTTTCAACTGGCAGCGCGCTGATCTGTTGCAGGTACCAGGTGATGTCGAGCGCACTGCCCACGGCGAAGTAGGCTTTCGCCACTTCTGCAGGGTTCTGGCCAGTCACGTCGGAGGCTTCGATGATTGGCAGCAGGGTGTACAGGTGCGAGGTGCCCGCAACCATACGCGCCAGCAACTCCGGCACACCGGCTTCGACATACGCCTGATAACGCGCCTGCCAGTTTTCACGGATTTCGCCGCTGAGCAGTTCGTCGAGCTTCAGACCCAGCTCTTTCAGGTGCGGACCGAAGTGCGCGGTGTCACGGGCAGCGTTCTGCTCGTTGCGACGGGCACGCAGGAACCAGCGCGTAGCGCGACGGCCCAGACGCATCAACTCGTCCATCAGCTCCAGCTGGACGTCAGCGCTGACCTGGTAGTCCAGCGCTTCGATCTGACGGAACCAGTGCGGGAGGTGGAAGATGTCGCGCACGATCACATAAGCGCCCGCCACGTTCGCCGGGCTCATGCCAGTCGACTCTTTGAGTCGTTGAACGAAGGTGATGCCCATGTGGTTGACCAGGTCGTTGGCGATCTGGGTGCTGACGATCTCGCGCTTCAGGCGGTGACGACGCATGGCTTCGGAGAACTTGCTGACCAGGGTCGGCGGGAACGCCGTTTCCATGTCGCGGGTCAGGTAATCGTCGTCCGGCACCAAGGAACCCAGCAACTGCTCCTTGAGGTCGATCTTGCTGTACGAGATCAGTACCGACAGCTCAGGACGGGTCAAGCCATGGCCATCGGCGATGCGCTCGGCCAGTTGCTCTTCGGTCGGCAGGAACTCGATGGCGCGATCCAGCTTGCCGCGGCCTTCCAGATCGCCCATCAGACGCTTGTACTCAGCGATGCGCTCGTAGGCACGACGCGCCGCCAGGGACAGCGCCTGAGTCTGCTTGTAGTTGTTGCCCAGCACCAGACCACCGACTTCGTCGGTCATGCTCGCCAGCAACTGGTTGCGTTGCTTGTCGGTCATGTCGCCGGCCTGAACCACCTCGTTCAGCAGGATCTTGATGTTTACTTCGTGGTCGGAGCAGTCAACGCCACCGGCGTTGTCGATGAAGTCGGTGTTGGAACCGCCGCCATTCAGACCGAATTCAACACGACCCAGTTGGGTCATGCCGAGGTTACCGCCCTCGCCCACGACTTTGCAGCGCAGTTCGTTACCGTTCACGCGCAGTGCATCGTTGGCCTTGTCGCCAACATCGGCGTGGCTTTCAGTGCTGGCCTTGACGTAAGTACCGATACCGCCGTTCCACAGCAGATCCACCGGCGCCTTGAGCAAGGCGTTCAGCAGTTCGGTCGGGGTCAGCTTGTCGGCCTTGATGTCGAAGCGTTCTTTCATCTGCGCCGAGATAGCGATGCTCTTCGCGCTGCGCGAGAAGATACCGCCACCTTCAGACATGATGCTGGTGTCGTAATCGGTCCAGGCCGAACGCGGCAACTCGAACATACGCTGACGCTCGACGAAGCTGGTCGCCGGGTTCGGGTTTGGATCGATGAAGATGTGCAGGTGGTTGAAGGCAGCGACCAGTTGCAGCTTGTCGGACATCAATAGGCCGTTACCGAACACGTCACCGGCCATGTCGCCGACGCCCACTACGGTGATGCTGTCTTCCTGAACATTGATGCCGCGCTCGCGGAAGTGACGTTGTACGCCAACCCACGCGCCTTTGGCGGTAATGCCCATTTTCTTGTGGTCGTAACCCGCCGAACCACCGGAGGCAAACGCGTCACCCAGCCAGAAGCCGTAGTCGATGGCGATGCCGTTGGCGATGTCGGAGAAGGTTGCAGTGCCCTTGTCCGCTGCCACGACCAGGTACGGGTCATCGTCGTCATGACGCACGACGTTGACCGGCGGCACCAGTGCGCCGTCTTTCAGATTGTCGGTGATGTCCAGCAGACCGGAAATGAAGATGCGGTAGCAGGCGATGCCCTCGGCCGCGATCTCGTCACGGCTGCCGCCCAATGGCAGGCGACGCGGCAGGAAGCCGCCCTTCGCGCCCACTGGCACGATGACCGAGTTCTTCACTTGTTGAGCTTTTACCAGGCCGAGGACTTCGGTACGGAAGTCTTCTTCACGGTCGGACCAGCGCAGGCCACCACGGGCGACGTTACCGAAGCGCAGGTGTACGCCTTCAACGCGTGGCGAGTAGACGAAGATTTCAAACTTCGGCACTGGCTTCGGCAGTTCAGGGATCGCGTGCGGGTTGAACTTGAAGCTGAAGTACGACTTGTTCTGGCCGTTGGCATCAGTCTGGTAGAAGTTGGTACGCAGGGTCGCTTTGATCAGGTCAAGGTAACGACGCAGGATGCGGTCTTCGTTGAGCACCTGAACATCGTCCAGTGCGGTCAGAATCGCTTGTTCCAGACGCTGTTGCTTGTCTTCCAGATCGTCGTCGCTGAGTTTGCGCGCCAGATAGAAGCGAGTCTTGAACAACCGGGTCAGTTCGCGAGCGATGTCGGTGTGGTTGTTCAGGGTGCTGGCGATGTAACCCAGGTCGAAGCCCAGACGAATCTGCTTCAGATAACGCGCGTAAGCACGCAGCAGCGCGACGTCGCGCCATGGCAGACCGGCAGTCAGTACCAGACGGTTGAACGCATCGTTTTCGGCATCGCCGCTGACGATGTGAATGAACGCGTCCTGCAACGTGTCGTTGAGCTGCTGGATGTCGAGGTCCAGGCCTTCAGCGGCAGTGAACGCGAAGTCGTGAATCCAGAACTCGCGGCCATTGGTGTGACGCAGACGGTACGGGAACTCGCCCAGCACGCGCAGGCCGAGATTTTCCAGGATAGGCAGCACGTCGGACAGCGCCAGCGGCGTGTCGGCGTGATACAGCTTGCAATGCAACTCGCGTTGGCCAGAGACCTGACCCAGCGGCTGATAGAAGCTCATCACCAGCGGATTTTTTTCGTTGAGGCTCAGCAGGTGCTG
The DNA here is from genome assembly GCF_016651275.1 of Pseudomonas sp. TH08. Classification (NCBI taxonomy): domain Bacteria; kingdom Pseudomonadati; phylum Pseudomonadota; class Gammaproteobacteria; order Pseudomonadales; family Pseudomonadaceae; genus Pseudomonas; species Pseudomonas sp. TH08. The sequence goes on from NZ_JAEKEE010000004.1 coordinate 850,823, forward strand.
CATGTCGACCACGGCCGAATGCGCGGCAAAACGCTCGCGGTAGCCAGCCGGGAAGCCTTTCGGGAAGTCAGCCAGCACGTTGGTGCCGTGGGCTTCGCCGAAGCTTTCGACGGTCAGTGCGGCGTAGTCGTCCTGCCAGCTGCGGCAGGCCTGAACGACTTCTTTTTCCAGCAGCAGCGGATCGATGTCGAGACGGTTTTTCGGGTCGACGCGCAGGATCAGCTGTACGCGAGCCAGCACGGACTCAGAGAAGAATGTCCAGAATTCGCAATCGGACGCCTTCAGGCGCTCCATCAGCACTTGCTGGATCTTCTGGCGAACTTCGGTGGAATAGATGTCGCGTGGCACATAGGCCAGGCAGTAGCAGAAGCGACCGTACGGGTCTTTGCGCAGGAACACGCGAATCTTGTTGCGTTCCTGGATCTGCACAATCGACATCACGGTGCTGAAGAGTTCGTCGACCGGGGTCTGGAACAGGTCATCACGCGGCAGCACTTCGAGGACCTGCGCCAGTTCCTTGCCCAGGTGAGCCTTGGACTGGAAGCCGGAACGGTGTTCGATTTCAGCGACCTTGCGGCGGATGAACGGGATGACCCGCACGCTCTCGCCATACACCGAAGAGGTGTACAGGCCCATGAAGCGGTGTTCCTTGATGACCTTGCCGTCGGCGTCGATCTCACGGATCGACACGTAGTCAGGGTAGGCCGGACGGTGCACGCGGCTTGGGTGCGCAGCCTTGGCGAACGACAGCAGGGTCGGTTCGCGCAGGTAGTTGACGGCGTAGTCTTCGATGCGCAGGTCATCGTAGGTCAGGCCGGTGCGCAGCAGCTTGGTCAGGCCGAGGAAGGAGTTCTGGTCGTACTCGATGTGGCCGCCATCGGCCTGATCGGTCACCACGAACTCTTCGTAGCCGAGGAAGGTGAAGTGGTTGCCCACCAGCCATTCCAGGAAGCTTTTGATTTCGTTCTTTTCGTCGGCATCGACGGCAAACGCGCTGTTGTCGAGCTGGGTGAGGATTTCCTGCACCTTGGCTTTCATCGGCTCGAAATCGGCGACCGCGACGCGGACTTCACCGAGAACCTGCTCTAGCTCTTTGCTCAGCACATTCAGTTCGGCCGCGTTGGCGCAGCGGTCGATTTCCAGGTACATCAGCGACTCTTGCAGAATGCCATCGCCCTGGGTGCCTTTCGGCAGAACTTCCAGCAGCTCGCCCTTGCTGCCACGACGTACGCTGAGCACGGTGGTTTGCAGGGTGTGGATGCTGTAGCCGCGGCGGTTCAGCTCGGTGCGGACCGAGTCGACCAGAAACGGCAGGTCATGGTGCAGGACTTCGACCGCGGTGTGGGTCGACTGCCAGCCATGACGTTCGTAATCGGGGTTGTAGACGCGCACTTGCGGTTGCGCGTGATCGAAGCGCTCAAGCAGGCGCCACGCAGAGAGAGTACAGCCAGCGAGGTCGGAGAGGCGACGTTGAGTCAGCTCGTCCAGAGAAATGATGCCGAAGAATTGTTCAGCGAACAGCGCCACTTGTGGCAGTGCCTGTTCACTGATGTGCTGCGCCAGTGCCGCTTGCAGTTGGTGCTGGAAGTCGGCTTTGCTGGCTGCGGTGAAGAACGCCATCTGTGGTACTCCGCTTAAGCTTGTTATTGATGGAAAGCGTCGCGTGCAACACCCCTTTCGGGGCTTGTGTCGCCCTGTTCCTGATTCTCGGGCAGAGGAAACAGGGGGACAGGTGGGTGAAGCTGGACGAGACACTCAGGTCACATTCACCTTCCATAGAATGGGCATCTGCAAAAACGACTGCCAGGGCTACCGACAATGCCTTTACGGGTGCTCATCCGTTGCGCAGCTTAATGGGTGCGACAATGTGTCTGCTTGCGGTGCTGCGACATATTCGGTCATTGGCACGTAAACGAGGGCTTTCGCACCGGTAAACACTAGCACTCGTGGCGCAAAACGCTGGTCTGAATCCCCGTTTTTACGGTACATGCGTGCCAGAAATGACCACTGACCCACGTCGTGTTCACGACACATCCTCTGACACTCTCACATGCAGAAATTCCCGAGGGCTGGCAGAATCGCGCCCATTAGCGACCAACACGCCCCTTGAGGCAGGAATTGACCATGCAAATGACCACCGCCCTACTGATCGTCAACCCGTGCGACGACGAAGAAGACAACATGGCCATGCTCTGCTGCCATAGCGACAAGGGCGACATGTTCCTGATGAGCCGCTATCCGGACGAGGATGAGTTGGAGATTACGCTGGATGGCGAGCCTTCTACGCTCGACGGCGTCAAGGTCACGTTGACTTCGACGCTGCTAAAGATCGAGATCGCGGCGGCGGATGCCGACGTGCTGAATGGCGATGATGTGCTGGAGATCAGCTTTAACCCGGATATGGTGGATATGGATGAGGTTGTCGAGACCCTGAAGAACATCCTTGATGGTACTGGCACCTTCATTAACGAAATTTGATGCCGGCCGGACTGGCCCCATCGCGAGCAGGCTCACTCCTACAGGTCGGTGTACGGCGATCCATTGTAGGAGTGAGCCTGCTCGCGATAGGGCCGGTACAGGCAACCAATCACTCCCCTGCTACAAAAATCCAACAATTCCCCCAGTCATTTCCCGCACTTTGCGCAAAATGCCGTTAGTCGCCACCCCCCGCGATGGATTAAAGTAACGCCCCCAGCCCCGGCGTTATCCGAACGCCGGTGGCCATCCCTTTCCAGGAACAGTCACCGATGGAACATCGTGAAGCGCTGCTGGCGCTGCGAACCTTTCTTTCAACGCAGATTCTCGGCCAGGAAAAACTCATCGAGCGTTTGCTCATCGCCTTGCTCGCCGACGGCCACATGCTGGTCGAGGGCGCGCCGGGTCTGGCCAAGACCAAAGCGATCAAAGAACTCGCCGAGGGCATCGAAGCCCAGTTCCATCGCATCCAGTTCACCCCCGACCTGTTGCCGGCCGACATTACCGGCACCGAGATCTATCGCCCGGAAACCGGCAGTTTCGTGTTCCAGCAAGGGCCGATTTTCCACAATCTGGTGCTGGCGGACGAAATCAACCGTGCGCCGGCCAAGGTGCAATCGGCGCTGCTCGAAGCCATGGCCGAGCGTCAGGTCAGTGTCGGCCGCAGCACGTACGAACTGTCACCGCTGTTTCTGGTGATGGCCACGCAGAACCCGATCGAGCAGGAAGGCACGTACCCGCTGCCGGAAGCGCAACTCGACCGCTTCCTGATGCACGTCAAAATCGGCTTCCCCGACGCCGCCGTCGAACGCCGCATCCTCCAGCAAGCACGTGGTGAAGCGCTGAACGGTGAGACCAAGCCGGAACGCCGCGTGAGCCAGCAGGCGATCTTCGCCGCGCGCAAGGAAATCCTCGGTCTGTACATGGCCGACGCCGTGGAGGAATACCTGGTGCAACTGGTCATGGCCACGCGCACGCCGGCCAAGTTCGACCCGGAAATGGCCGAGTGGATCGCCTATGGCGCCAGCCCGCGTGGCTCGATTGCCCTCGACCGCTGCGCCCGCGCCCATGCCTGGCTGGCCGGTCGCGACTTCGTCAGCCCGGAAGACATTCAAGCCGTGCTGTTCGATGTGTTGCGTCACCGCATCATTTTGTCGTTTGAAGCCGAAGCCGCCGGCATCGATCAGGATCGGGTGGTGCAGCGGATTCTCGACGTCGTAGCCGTCGCTTGACCCCCATGAACGCCCCCCTGCCGTCCGAACCGGGCATCCGCATCAGCCTCACCGACCTGATCGAGATGCGCCACCGTGTGCGTGAAGTGCAGCTGTTTTCCACGCCGAGTCAGCGCAGCCCGCTGATCGGCCTGCATCACTCGAAATTCCGTGGCCGTGGGGTCGACTTCGATCAGGTGCGGGTCTATCAGGCCGGCGACGACGTGCGCACCATCGACTGGCGCGTGACCGCGCGTACGCAAGAGCCGCACACCAAGCTGTTCCATGAAGAACGCGAACGGCCGATCTTCATCATGGTCGAGCAAAGCACGCGGCTGTTTTTCGGCTCGGGACTGATGTTCAAATCGGTGCTGGCAGCGCAAGTGGCGGCACTGATCGGCTGGGCGGCGCTCGGGCACAACGACCGCGTCGGCGGACTGGTGTTTGGCGACAACGAGCACTACGAAATCAAGCCACGACGCAGCAAACAGAGCCTGCTGCAACTGCTCAACCGGCTGGTGAAGGTCAATCAGTCGCTACACAGCGAGCGCGAACCGGATCGCGATGCGTTTGGCGTCGCCCTGCGCCGCGCCCGCGAAGTGCTTCGCCCCGGCAGCCTGGCCATCGTGATCTGCGACGAGCGCGCACTGTCCGACAGCGCCGAACAACAGCTGAGCCTGCTATCGCGTCACTGCGATCTGCTGATGCTGCCAATCTCTGATCCGCTGGATCACGCCCTGCCCGCTGCCGGGCTTTTGAGATTTGCCGAACGTGGCGCGCAGCTTGAAATCGACACGCTCAACTTTGACCTGCGCCAGACCTACCGCGCGCAAGCCGAAGCGCGAATCGCCCGCTGGGAACTGCTCGCGCAAAAGCTGCGCGTGCTGCTGATGCCGCTGAGCACGCAAAGCGAGATGGTCGAGCAGATGCGCGAGTTCCTCAATCCGCAGCGTCCGGGGAAAGGTCGATGAACGGCCTCGAACAACTGCAGCCGCTGATCTCGCCGCCACCGATTGCCTTCTGGCCACCGGCGCCGGGCTGGTGGCTGCTGCTGTTGTTATTGCCGCTGCTCGGTTTCGCCGCGTGGAAGCTGCGCCGTTTCATTCCCATGAAGAAACGCCCGATCGTGCGAGCCGAACAGCCACTCGACCCGGTGCGCATCGCCGCCCTCGCCGAACTGGCACAAATGCCCAAACCCTACGACGGCGCTCCGGCCGGCGCTTGGCTGCAACAACTCAACGGCCTGCTCAAACGTCTGTGCCGCAACCATTACCCGTACAGCCAGAGCCACACCCTCAACGGGCGTAAATGGCTGGCCTTCCTCGACAATCGCTGCCCGGCGGCCGGCCTGACGCGCTGGATGGTGTTGGTCGAAGGCGCCTACAAACCGGAATGCAAACTCGACGACAAAGCCATTGCCGGCCTGACTCAAGCCGTCGACACGTGGATTCGCAAACATGTTTGAGTTCGCCTGGCCGTGGATCTTTGTGCTGTTGCCGCTGCCGTGGGTGATGCGTCTGGTGCTGCCGGTGGCCGACAGCGGCGAGCCGGCGCTGAAGGTCAGCTTCCTCGCTGATCTGGAAGGTCTCGCCCGCCGCCGTGCCCGCGCCAATCTGCCGGCGTGGCGCCAACAAGCGCCGTTCATGCTTCTGTGGCTGTTGCTGCTGACCGCTGCTGCCCGCCCGCAATGGCTGGGTGAGCCATTACCGATTGCCGCCAGCGGTCGTGATTTGCTGGTGGCGGTAGACGTGTCCGGCTCGATGGATTTCCCCGACATGCAGTGGCAGGACGAAGACGTCAGCCGCCTCTCCCTCGTTCAGCATCTGCTTGGCGATTTCCTTGAAAGCCGCGATGGCGACCGGGTCGGTTTAATCCTGTTCGGCAGTCAGGCCTATCTGCAAGCACCGCTGACCTTCGACCGACGTACCGTGCGCGTCTGGCTCGACGAGGCGCGGATCGGTATCGCCGGCAAAAACACCGCTATCGGCGACGCCATTGGTCTGGCACTGAAACGCCTGCGCATGCGTCCGGCACAAAGCCGCGTGCTGATTCTGGTCACCGACGGCGCCAACAATGGCGGTGAGATCGATCCGTTGACCGCCGCCAGACTCGCGGCCAGCGAAGGCGTGAAAATCTACCCGATCGGCATCGGCGCCAACCCCGAGGACAGCGGCTCGACCGGCCTGCTTGGCGTCAATCCGAGCTTGGACCTCGACGAGCCTGCGTTGAAAGCCATCGCCGAGGTCACTGGCGGCCAGTATTTCCGTGCTCACGATGGCAAGGAACTGCAAGCCATCAAAGACACACTCGACCAGCTCGAACCAGTGACTCAACAACCGACTCAGGCGCGCCCGGCACAAGCCTTGTATCACTGGCCACTGGCACTGGCGCTGTGGTTGAGCCTGTTATTGGTCGCCCGTGAATTGTGGCCGGATAACCCGCTGCAACGCCTGTTCAGCAAGGAGCTTTATCTGCAAAGTCCGCTGCCTGACTGGCGCGAGCGTCTCAAGCGTTTGCGCCTGCGGAGGCGCCGATGATCGCGCTCTGGCCGCACTGGTTCCGTCCCTGGTGGTTGCTGTTATTGCCGCTGCTGGGCTGGTTGCTCTGGCAACTGTGGCACCGGCAAAAACGCGCCGGACGCTGGCAGATGATTCTGCCGCCGGCGTTTCACGCCACCCTGCTCAGCGGCGGTAACGGTCGCGACAGCAAACTGCCGTGGATCGCACTGGGCGCGGCGTGGCTGCTGACCATTCTGGCGCTACTCGGGCCGAGCTGGGAGCGCGTCGAACAGACCAGCCAGAAACCCGCCGATCCCTTGGTGGTAGTACTTGAACTGACCCCGGAGATGCTCGCCACCGACTCGCCACCGAGCCGATTGGAACAGGCGCGGCGCAAGCTGTTCGACCTGCTGCAGGCGCGCAGCGATGCGCAGACCGCCATCGTCGTCTACGCCGGCAGCGCGCACACCTTGGTGCCGCTGTCGGATGACCTGGCGACCAGTCGTAATCTGCTCGATGCACTCAAGCCATCGTTGATGCCGGAAAGCGGTCATCGCGCCGATCTGGCGGTGAGCAAAGCGCTGGCCCTGTTGAAACAGGGCGCACTGGGTCAGGGGCGGATTCTGCTGATCGGCTCGTCCTTGAACGAAGATGAACGTCAAGGCATTCGCCGTGCGCTCAGTGGCCAATCTGCGCAACTGCTGATGCTCGGCGTTGGCACCGCTGAAGGTGCGCCGATTGCCCAGGAGGACGGTAGCTTCCTCAAGGACGAGCAAGGCGCAATCCGTGTGCCGCAGCTCGACAGCCCTGGCTTGAGCGCTTTCCTCAACAGCGTCGGCGGTGAGTACCACCCGGCCCGACTCGACGAAGCGGATCTCGGTGCGCTTGGCCTGCTCAACGGGCCGCGCAGTTTGCGCGACGATGGCCAGACCGTACGCCTCGACACTTGGGCCGATCAAGGTTACTGGCTATTGTTGCCGCTGTTGTTGCTGGCGGCCTGTGCCGGACGTCGTGGCTGGTTGTTCTGCCTGCCGCTGCTGTTCTGCCTGCCGCAGCCGAGCTACGCTTTCGACTTTGAAGATTTGTGGCTGCGCCCGGACCAACAGGGCCTGCACTTGCTCAAGCAGAAACGCCCCGCTGAAGCGGCGCAACATTTTGAAGATCACCAGTGGCAAGGGGTGGCGTTGTACGAAGCCGGCGACTACAGTGGCGCCGCCCAGCGCTTCGCCGAGGGCAGCGATGCCCGCGCCCACTACAATCGTGGCAATGCATTGGCAAAAAGTGGTGAGCTGGAAGCCGCGATAGACGCCTACGAGCAGGCGCTGGAACTGCAACCGGATCTGCGCCCGGCGCAGACCAACAAGGCTCTGGTGGAAAATCTGCTGAAGCAGAAAAACGCGCCACCACCCGCCGAACCGGAAAGCAAACCGAACGAACAGAGTCTGCCGGGCGACGAAACACCGCCCGCGACTGCGCCGCCACCGGCAGTAAAAAGTGAAACGCAAAGCGACGCGCAACCGGCCGAGCCCGCCAGCGAGCCGCCGCCGACCAGCCCACCGCAGCCAGGTCCCAACGAAGTGCCGGGCAGCGATGAGGAAGAGCAGAACACCGCACCGACGCTGCATACCGGCGAGGACAACCTCGAAGGCGAGCAGCGCCAGGCATTGGAACAATGGCTAGGCAAGATCCCGGATGACCCGGGCGAACTGCTGCGACGCAAATTCTGGTACGAACAGCAACAACATCAGGATCAGGAAAACACTCGATGACCCGCTTCACCGCTCTGTTGCTGCCCCTGCTGATCTGCTCGGCCACCGCCCAGGCGGCCGAGCTGACCGCCAGCGTGGATCGCAGTCGCCTGAATTCCGGCGAGACGGTCGAGCTCACCCTCGAAACCAGTGATGTCACGCAGTTCGGCAAACCCGACCTGACACCGCTGGAACCGCTGTTCGAAGTGCGCGGCACGCGGCAGGTCAACCAGCTCAACACCCTCAATGGCGACAACCGCGCAACCACGCGCTGGATCATCACGCTGCTGCCCAAAGAGAATGGCAGCGTGGTGATTCCGCCGCTGCAAATGGGTGATGTGCAGAGCCAGCCGATCACTGTGCAAGTGGTCGAAAGCGACACCCGCGAAGACAAAAACAGCCTCGACCCGGTATTCATCGAAGTCAGCCTCGACCAGCCCAGCGTGTACGTGCAGGCCCAGGCAATCCTGACCCTGCGCATCTATCATTCGGTGTCGCTGTACGACGACAGCAGCCTGACCCCGCTGCAAATTGCCGATGCGCGCATTGAACAACTGGGCGATACCCGCACCTACGAGAAAGACATCAACGGTGTGCGTCACGGCGTGATCGAAATGCGCTACGCGATTTACCCGCAGCACAGTGGGTTGCTGACCATTACGCCGCAGACTTTCAGCGCGACACTGGTCGATACTCAGCCCGCTCAGGACGCAAGCGCGCAAGGTCCGAAACCGGGCAAGCTGATGCGTGTCAGTTCTTCAGAGATCCCGCTGACGGTCAAACCGAAACCCCTGACCTACCCCGCCGATGCCCCGTGGTTGCCGGCGCGCAGCCTGAGCCTCAGCGAAAGCTGGAACCCCGAGCCTGAGCATACTCAGGTCGGCGACTCGCTGACGCGCAGCCTGACACTCAAAGTCGAGGGCCTGGCCAGCTCGCAACTGCCGGCGCTGCCCGCCACCGACGTCAACGGCCTGCGCCGTTACCCCGATCAACCCGTGTTGACCAACCAAAGCAGCGACCGTGGCCTGATCGGCAGCCGCGAAGAACGCGAAGCGCTGGTGCCCAGCCGTAGCGGTGCAATCGAACTGCCGACGGTGGACGTGGTGTGGTGGAACACCTTCGAAGATCATCTGGAACACAGCAGCCTGCCGGCGCGCACCCTGCAAGTGGCGAACAACCCAAGCCTGCAAGTCGACACCCCGGCCGGCACCCTGCAACCGAGCGTCGTTGATAACGATGTGCTGTGGTGGTGGAAACTCAGCACCCTGATTCTGGCCTGCACCACCCTGCTCGGCTTTGGCCTGTGGTGGCGCGCACGCTGGCAACCGGCGGTGCATCGCGCCGCACAAACCGGCCCGAGCCCGCGCACGCTGCTGGATGACATCAAGCGTGCGAGCCAAGCCAACGACCCGCAAGCGACACGGCAGGCGCTGGATGCGTGGGCACGTCAACAGCCGGAAACCCTGGCGGACATGGCGGCGCGGTTTGTGCCCTTGTCGGATGCCCTCGACGGGCTCAACGGTGCGCTGTACAGCGAAACGGGGCAGCATTGGCAAGGTGAAGATTTGTGGCGAGCGATCCGCACGATTCCGACCGCTGAGCGCGTACACGACCCAGTGGGCGACAGTGGGTTGCCGCCGCTTTATCCGAAGTAAAAGCAAAAGATCGCAGCCTGCGGCAGCTAATCCCCTGTAGGAGCTGCCGCAGGCTACGATCTTTCGATTTTGCAATGTTTGACTTAATCGATCTTCATTCAATATTTGAAAAATAAGGGTCAACACCCTCACGGATCAATCGCTCCTGCAACTCAAACAAAAACTTAATAACCGCTTCCTCACCCGTGGCTGCGGTCAGCGCTTCCTGTTCCGAAATCTCATCCTCACGCATGACATCCACGTGATTACCCGCGTCGTACTTGATGAAATAACTTTCGTGGCGCCGGCAAATTTCCACATCGCGAAATTTGAAAAACACGTTATCCTCCTGGCTCATCCTGTACAGAACCACTTGCCGACTTCTGTTAAAGAAGGAGAAGCGTGCGGACAGTTTTCATGTCCGACTGGATAATCTCCAGCTATCGCCATCGACATCTGCCTCAAGCAGATTATCAACGCTGCACTTGCTGTAGGTCTGCGCCAGAATATCCAACATATCGCTCGTGTATGAATCTTCTTTCGACAGCTTCAGACCGCGACGATGTCCCTCCATATAAATGGCCGTCTGAAGAATTGCATTCGGCCCGGGCGCATCTTTGCGCAGCAGAAGTTCCAGATCATCCTGGGCATAGGCAAACGCTTGCTCGGGACGAAACCCAAGCTCATCCATTGCGTGAAAATAAAGCCCTTTAACCATTCCTCTGGCCTGATTGAACAAGCTTTCAACCCGCATTTTTGTTCTCCAGCGGTTTCTACCCGCAATAAGACCGGGACAGACCACGTGCATTATCAAATCAGTGTAAAACGGGGACAGACTCTGAGGGATCCCCACAAATCTACTCCAAGCTCTGTGCCTGATGATGCACCTCATCACGCAGAGCTTTCTCCAATCTTTCCCAGTCTTCGCTGCCTCCGAACTCTATGCATCTACGCCAATTTTCCCAGTCTTCGCTGCCTCCGAACTCTATGCATCTACGCCAATACTCCAGGCCCAGTCGCCACAATGAAAGCACGCGTTTTTCTCTGAGACTGTTGCTTTGATAGCGCCGCTCAAGGTTACTTTTTCGGGCCTGAAGTCCTGTTAAAAAGAGCAGGTAATTGGCCAGAGCGGCAATCAACAGCAGTATCTCAATACGATGCAGGCAATGGCTTCGGTGTAGATTCAGACCCAATCCCAAGTGCTCACTTTTCACATCCCTGAAGCCCTCTTCAATTTGCATACGGCGTTTGTAAACCGCCACAATCTTTGCCGGATTCCACTCGCCCTGAGCCAGGTTGCTGGCAAGCAACCAAGGTTCACGTTCGCGTCTGGCGGACTGTCGACTCAGTTTGTTTTTTGCAATTGAACCCGTGACGCGTTGGTGTTTGCGGCCCTTGGCGCAGTGCCGTACGCAGTACAAGTCGATGAAGTGTGGGGCGCTTCGCGTCATCTCCACACGACCAAGTGCCTTGGGTGAGGCGGCAGCCAAAGCATACAAATTCTTCACCGGTCGCCAGTCAGTTTGATCGCGACGATAAAGTTCGCGATTCCTTATCCGCGCGACGTAAAACCAGCCCTGCGCGGCGACAGCCTTCATCCACGGTCGCCGAAAACCCGCGTCGGTGACCAGAATCGGGACGCAGTCATCAGGTAGAAATTCGGCCAGCGTTTTGAGTAGGCGGTTTTGATACTTGGGACAGTTCTCGCGCTCATGAACGCTTTCATAAACAGGAAATGAGCGCCCCGCCAGAGGGATCGATGCTCTTAGCAAAAAGGCTGTGCCTGAAGCGTCAATTCGAGACCAGTCGACCAGGATCAAAGGATGCTTCAACGAACCCAGCAATGCCCGAAGCATTACCCAATAGAACAATGGACGTTCTGATCTCAAGTGTTGATTACCCAGCAACCGATCTACGCGCTTGATCGAATGCTTGGGGTAAGCGCGCCCCGTCATGAAACGACCAAGAGCGGTCAGCGTCAGGCGATGTCCATGCAGTAACGAACTGACACAACTCATCAGTGATGTCAGGCGGCGAGAATGGATAGAGGGCAGTGCTTGAGCGAGCGCTCTGTGTAAAAATCGGATGGCCTGCATGGGGTCGGTTTCTTGTATTTGTGTGGTGCAAATCAAGTTGCCGACTCATGCAGGTCTCTTCAATATTGCAACTTCTTGATTTTCTGTAAGAAAAATCGGGGATCCCTCAGGGCCTGTCCCCATTTACGTGTTCAATTCTGAGAATTTTTTACGAATATACTCAGTTAACCCAACCAAGTCTTCAAAGGCAATAGAGCCAAACTCAGGCTCATACTTGGCAAGATAGCTTTCAGAAGAGTGCCCTAAAGATTGGGCTTTAGTCTCTACTTCCTTAATATATGTGGGCTCAATTACCCAATTCATGCCAGAGGACGCATAACGCTCACAACCTATCAGCACCCAAGAAATCAAGCCATCATATGAACCAATCAGCTCATTCAAAATAGAGATAATATATTCATTTTCTTTTTCAAATCGAAAAGCTATATATGGAGGAAATCTCGAACGATCCTCTCTTTCAAAATGATCACGCATCCAGACCTCTGGATTACGCTGCCCATACTTTCTCCACTCAAGTGCATTCAAGTCATGAAGAATATTAAGCAGCTCACCTTCCGAGTCTAAAACTCTAGTCACGCCCATTACTTCAACCCCTTCAACTTATCAGAGATCGACACTCCGCCCGGGTTAATATTTTTAATATGCTGCTCCCAATCCCCTTTAGGAATAGGGTTGGACGATAGCCGTGGATCATAAACATATCGACCATCAGTATAGACCTGGTGATAAAACTGACCCGGCTCTTTAACTCCATTCTCATAAACATTTAAATCGCCAGCTCTCGCAGGGCGAACTTCAATAACCGCCCCTTTACCACCAGAAGCATCAAACAACTTGCTTGCAATATCTGAACAGTCTGTCCTGGAACAACTCACCATGTTTTTAATTTGCGGGCTCTCCATTGCATCAACAACAGACTTGCTCGGCGGAAACTCTGGGTTAACCGGACGGAATGGGCGATCCATTCCTGGAGGAATAACCTCGTCTACCTTTCCGGCAGCGCCACCAGTAGCTTTTTCACCACCCGCAAAATAATCCGGAGGCAAATCACAAGGCCCAGTGTTGTGTACCCAGGTCTTGAGCTCGCCAACGTAGAACGTATGCCCCACATCGACCGTCAGATTGTATGTTTTGCCCTCGGGCAGGTATAGCTCAAGCGATTCGACTTCGGACGAGGTGTTTTCGGTATCGCCATCAGCCAGTGACTGCAGCAGATCACCCGGTTCCAGATCTTTGACAGGAATGAAATCACGTTTGGCGGGTACATAGAAGGGGTGGCTCGGCGTAACCAGCAGGGTTTCGCCTTCCGCTGCGCCAGCGCCACGAACACTTTTGAGCTTGAGGCGGTAGATCGGCTGATCCGAACGCTGATGCGTTGCCAGAATGGCAGCAGCGAACGGCTTGCCCCCTTTCTCAGGCTTGCTCCAGACAACATCTCCCACCTTGAGCGACTCAATAACGCGGTCGCCTTGCGGTGTAGAAACTTTCGTACCCGCAGCAAAGCAGCAAGGCCCCTTCGTTACAGGGGTTCCCGTTGTGCCTTTTGCACCACCATTCAATCCCCCATCCAACACCAGCCCTAGTCCGACACCCGTAGCCGTTGCCACAGCTGCGTTCGCCCTGACAACGTCAATTCCGTTGCCTTGCATGGTGTGCAAGACATCCAGATACCCCTTGAGCCGAACTTCCTCCGGCCAATTCATGACCGAGTCAAAAGCTGCCTCCAGATCGGTAGCAGCGCAACTAGGGCAATTGACGGCCCCCATCACCCACAACGCTGATTTCGAACTGGAACTGACAAGTCCCTCCATGACGGCCGCGAAGCCTTCAGCGCTACCTACTCCCTTGGCATTGAGGATTTCGGCTTGATACCTTGGATCATGCCGATACTTGTATGGATCGACCAAAGCAATGTGGTCGAGCAGAGCTTTGACTGAATCTCTGTCTTTAAGCAGCTCCTTCAAGCCCAGCCTTTCGTCGTTGTAGTCAGCTAGAGTGACCCGGAATAACCCCGTATTCTGCGACTGCGAAACTTCTGTTCGAAGGAAATTCGCCGCTGCATTGGTCTTACCGTCGCTTTCACTGAAGGCTGCGCTCCAGCCCTTGTCCACCATTGCTGCGGCCGTGCGTAGCAACTCAGTCCGAGCTTGATCTTCACTAATCCCTCTTTCAGAGGCATACCGATTTACGCGTTCATCATCGGAAGCAAATTTGATCTCATCCGGGTGCAACTGGCGGTTGAAGGAAGTAGCGTTCTTGGCGATGTCGATACCTGTTTGCAGGTCCCCACCTACCAAACCCGCCGCCGTCAAACCCACCAACTGCGATGCTGTGAGCTGAAACTTCGGATTGTTTTTGACAATTGCGGCCAAACTGTTGCTCAACGCCTCGTTGGCGCCTGCCGCCGCCGCACCCGTGGCGAACCCCTTGCCTGCCGCCTCACTCAGAAGTCCGCCGACGAGGGCATGCAGAATTGTTTTCTGGAGACTGCCATCAGGCCATTTTTGTTTCTTCGCATAATCGCCAACTGCGTTGAAGGCCACGGCCTGCAAAACGGCTTGCGCCTGAGCAGTCATTGACGAACCAAGATTGTCTCCGAAACTCCCGCCATTTACTGCCGTACTGACACCCGCCTGGAATAATCCTTGTGCACCGGAATAAGCACTGAATTTACCGATACCTTCAAGGCTGCTCAGATCAAAACCGTGAGTAGCCTTGTTGACGTTTTCGCCGGTCACGCCAAACGCATCATCCAGATAACCGCTGGTAAACCCGGCAGTAGCAGCCCCGACGGCATAGTTTTTCAAGTTGTCTTTGGATGTGATGTCTTTAAGTACGGCACCAACATTCCCACGGTTGTTGATCGTACTCACAGCGGCAGAACCGGCCATCGAAGTGAGAACGCTGGAAACCATCACGTTGCCCCAACCAGCTGCTGCGGTCCCCACCGCGGTGCCTGCCTGGACCATAGCGGTGCTACCAGCCGCTGCCATTGCCGATCCACTTCCGACGCCAGCTCCCGCAACGCTACCCACAGCAGCGCTCGCCGCGCCTGCCGTGAGCACCGTTACCACAATGATGATTGCTAGCATCGCACCTTGGCCCAGGCTCGAGCTGCTGTACTTGAAAGACTCGTGAGTCTCCTTAATCAAGTTCCAGTCGACGTCGCCACGCTTCTCGGCCTCTTTAAGCCAAGCCAGCTGAGGATCGGCCTTGACCATCGCATCGATACTTTCGCTGACTGTTTTTTTGTTGATGTCTTTGACGTCGATATGCAAACCATCAACAGCTTTGATCACCAGATTCCCTTGTGCGACCAGTTCGCTCTGGCGCAGGGTTTCGTCGGTGTGCCCCTTACCGTTCATGGAGTTCCAGGCCATGCTGGTGCTGCTTTTTTGATGGCTTTCCTGATCGAGGTCCTTAACCCCCTCAAAGGTGATTGAACCGCCGCTTTGAAGAACCAGATCTTTACCGCTGTTCAGCTTTGCAACCTGATAGCGCTGATCACCACCACTTGCCAATACCAGATCGCCGCCGGTGTTGATCTCACTGCCGACATGAGTAACTTTGGTGACTTCGTCACGTCGGGTCTCTTTCTTGCCGAAGCTCCCCTTATTCTTTTTGTCGTATAACGAATAGTCGCTGTCTTGTGCCGCGAGCACGTCGAGATTATTTCCAGCAACTAAATAGGCCTCATCGCCAGCAGTGATACGGCTCGAAATCAATGCGAGGTCGTTAGCTGCACGGATCGCTACGTTGCCGCCGGCAGTTATGGTGCTGGCAACTTGTTTAACGTGATCTTCTTGCGTGGTGAGCTTTTTGGTCTTCGAGTAAGAATGACTTTCGTCGGCACCTGAGGCCACTGTCACATCGCCTTCAGCCAGAATGACAGCGTTGCGCTTGGCATCAATCGCACTGGCTATCGCAGTGAAGTCACGGCCAGCGCTCACTGCTACATCGCGTCCGCCACTTACGCTTGAGCCGACTTGAGTAATCGAACTTCGCTCTCGCCCGCCGGTTTCGATGCTTATCTGTTGTGCCGATACGATATTGACGTCACGACCTGCCTCGATTCTGGTGTCCCGACCACTGGCCATGACACTGCCGCTGCTGATTACATCTCGCGCCGCACTGATGGTCAGATCATTGGCAGCTTCAATGCGGGCGGCACTGTCCAGATAACCACGATACTGGGCATAACCATTCTGACTGAACTCTGCACCCGTTACTGAACGCTCGTTGATGACGTCCCCGGTGAGCGCCACCATACTGACGTCGCGCCCGGCGATTATGCCGCCCGATTTGTTGACGATATTATTACCGGCCATTAATTCGAGACGGTTGCCGGCCTCAATCAGACCGCTGTTGGTCATATCGAGAGCAGCTGTAGCAGACAAGTTGTTCGAAGCCCGAAGCGTACCGGCGTTGTCCAGATCGCCACCGGCAATCAACGTCACGTCGTTACCCTGAATCAACGCCCCGTTCGGCGCCAATCGGTTATTCGCCTGAGCCAGATACAGCACTGGCACCAACACTTTCTCACCATTCACTTCGTGCTCTTCGAGCCAGACGATGTCGTGGGTCAGTGCCGCCACTTGTTGCGCGGTCAGGGTGACGCCCACCGACAGGTTGAGCTGATCCTTGCTGGCGATGGCGTTGTTCATCAGGTACTTGAACATCGCTTCGTCGGAGGTCTGGCCGTCGATGAAACGCTGTCCCGTACGCTCGACGACCGCTTGCTGGATCATCCGCTGTTCGAAGAAACCGTCACCCAAACGCTTGGCGCTGATGTCCGGGTCATAGCCGAGCTTTTGCAACAGATAATCCGAGCTCTCGAATTTCTTCAGGTCGGTGAGTACCGGGTTGGTTTCGATCAGGTATTTGTGCGGGTTGGAGCGCACGCTGGTGTCGGGCAAGCCTTGTACGCGTGGTACATCAAAGGCAGGGTTGCCCCGAGCAGGCAACAGCACACCGACTGGCCCGTCAGCGGCGGTTGCACCTACGTTGAACTGAGCGGTTCGGTCATTGAGATTCAGCGAGGCTGCATCGCTCAGCGCGAGGTCGCGTTTTTTCACCGAGACCGGGTCGTTATTGTCGAACTGGAACTGGGTCGACGGCCGAGCAGGCATGCCGACCGTATGACGTGTGGACTCGCCGGACAGCGTATCGATGGTCCAGGACGGCGCAGGTACCAAGGATTGTTCGCTACCCCCTTTGCCGCTCAGGCGGAACATGCCGTTGTCGCCAACTGGCAGACTGAAGCCGGGCAATGTCAGCGGGTTGACCTGTTGCTGAGCCAGGTCCGGTGGTAGCTGACTGTTGAGGCTGATGACGGTGGGTTTGCCAGTACCGGTCGCGCCTGTGTTGGCGTTACGAGAGGTCCCGGCAGCGCCCGCGCTGTAGGCTTTTTCAACTCCATTGCTGATTTTGTTGCTGGCGTTGATGGTGACATTGCCGGCGGCCTGAATGATCGCCGAGGCGAACCCTGAAGGGTCGGAGGTGACGATTTTTTCACTGAACACGGCATTCTTTATGAAGTCTGGAGCTTCCGTTCTGACGCCCGAGGAATAGAGCGAATCTCCGAACCTGACGGCCTGACTCTGTTTATTCAAAGAAATGATGGTCGAGCCAAACGTCTGGAACCAGTTGTCCGCCTCGCCTTTGACCCCATATCTGACGACCTTGGAAACTACCCGTGAATCGTCTTCGTTGGCGTTCCAGAAATGCAGATCCTTGTTGTAGTCCGCATCGTTGTACATGTTGTACGCAACGACTTCGTTCCATTGAGCAACGGAAAGCCCTCCATTGACGTATTTGCGGGAGACATAATCGCCAGTGGCAGTACCCGAGTTCTCGAAGTTGGCCACATTGATATTGATGTTTCCTGACGCGGCGATGGACGAATTCGAGTTCAGGAACGATCCACCAGCAACATCAAAGTTTTTTCCGGAAGTAATCGACGCGGCTTTGGAACTCTCTCCTTCCGAAATACTGACCTTAAACTTTTGCTCCCAGACCAGGTGGGACGGTAGTTTGCCTCCCTGGAGATCTGTCCAATTGAGTGGAAGTTGATCACATGAATAGCAACGCACACCGATATCCGACGAGTACATTTCGGCAACGGTCTTGAACTGGTCTCTGCGGTTAACAATCGAATCCGCTTTGATCGAGAAGTCGCCGGTGCTTTCCATCGTCCCGGAAAGGTTCTCCACCATCGCTGCGCGATTACCGGCATCGTCCCGTGCGATGTCGATTGCGCCAAGGCTGTAAACATCGGATTTCTTGTTGCTGAAGCTGCCCACGCGAAGCTTCATGTCGCCACCGCTGAACAGGAACCCGCCCTGATCGTTGAGCAGTGATGAGGCCGTCAGCTTCATACCCGACGCGCCTGCCAACGTGCCGTAGTTGTTAATGGTGCCGGCATTCAGGCTCAGATTGTTGGCGGCGCTGAGGCGGCCATAGTTGTTGACGCTCGCCAAGCCACCGCGCGCACCTACGATCGTATTGCCCCCGGCCGCGATACTCGTAGCGCTGGTCAGGTTGAGGGTGGAGGCGTCCAGTTGCAGATCACCCAGACTGCTCGTTCGACCATTGCCGCCGTAATTGCCAGTCAGTTGGATATCAAGGCTGCCATCACTGGCAATCAAGCCTTCATTCGTCCAGTTGCCACCGCGTCCCACCAATTGATTGGAAGCGAGCAACTGCCCGCTCGCGGTCTGCACAAAGTTGCCGACATTCACCGTCAACCGCCCCGCCTGAATCACGCTGCTGTTGGTCCAGCTGTCCGCGTTTAGCGTCAGGCCGCCACGGGTTACCAGTGAGCCGCCAGCGTTCATCACGTTGGCGGTGGAGATGCCGAACTCACCCAGTCCGACATGTGTTACCGAACCGCCGGCGTTGAGAAAACTCGGTGCGGCGAGGGTGAAGTCAGTGTTGGCGGTTTCCACCAGACCATTACGGTTATCGAACTGGCTGCCAATCTGGAAATCGGTCTTGCCGCTGGTGCCGAGCGCGCGCAGTTTGCCGCCCTGGTTGTCGAGGTTGGCCGCACGAATCGCCAAGGTGCTGGCGCTTTCGATCAGGCCGCTGCTGTTGCTCATATTGCCGTCGACACCCAGATCGATGCTGCTGCCGCTGATCTGGCCGCTGTTGTTATTCATCGAACCGGCGGTGGTTTTCACCACACCCCGGGCATAGATCCCGCCGCCGCTGTTGTCGAGCATGCCGCCACCGGCGTTGAGCAAGATGTTTCCGGTGTTGGCGGCAATTCGACCGCCGTCACTGTAAATGCCGCCCAGTGCTTGCAAGTCCAGGCGACTGCCTTCGATCTTGCCGCCCTGACCGTTGCGTAACACGCCGCTCAGGCGGGTTTGCAGCAGACCTTTGAGACTTGAGAGCACCCCGCCACGGCTGTCGAGGCTGGCGGCGGTGAGGGTCAGGTCGCCGTTCTGGGCGATGATCTTGCCGCCCTGGTTGTCGATGGCGCCAGCGCCCGTATTTACGCTCAGCGCAGTCATGCTTTGCACCGCGCCTTTGCCGTTGTTCAGCGCGGCGGCGGTGATGGACACGCCGGCATCGCGGCTGGACAGCAGGCCGTCGGCGTCGTTGCGCAACGTGCCGCCGACGGTGAGATCCAGTTGGCCGTTGGCCGAGAGGGTGCCGCGTTGACTGTTATTCAAATCGCCACTGGTGAGCAGGCTCAACAGGGTCTGGCTGATCAATTGACCACCCTGATTGTCGACGCTGGCAGAGCGTTTGATCAGCAGCGCACCGCCGCTGCCGAGTGCGCCGTTGACGTTGGTCAGGGCGCCGAGCAGATCGAGGGTGACGCTGTCGTCGCCGACCAGACTGCCGTTGGTGTTGTTCAGCGGGCCGCCGATGAGGGTCAGGGCTTTTTTCGCCATGACGTTGCCGGAAGTGTTGTTCAGGCTGGCCGCATGGATGTCGAGGGTGTCGCCACTTTTGATCAGGCCCCCGGCAGCGTTATTGATCGCGCCGCCGTTCATGCTCAGGGTTTGTTTGCCGTCACTGCTGACCGTTCCGCCGCTGTTATCCAGACTGGCGGCGGTGATGCTCACCTCGCCGAGGCCGCCGATGCCGCCCTTGCTGTGGTTGAGCAGTGCGCCGCTGAGGTCGATGTTGACGTTGCCGAGCTGGCTGGAGATCGCGCCTTCCTGACTGTTGTCGAGGCTGCCGCCGCCAAGGCTCACGCCCTTCCAGCCGGAGACCAGACCGCCCTGGTTGTTCAGATCGGCCGCCGTAACAGTCAGCTGATCGTTGCTGATCAGGTTGCCGCCACGGTTATCGAGGTTGTTGCCGCTGAGGCTGAAGCTGTTGACGCTGGAGATTTCGCCCTGCTGGTTATTCAGGTCACGCAGGGTGGCGATGCTCAGCACGCCTTTGCTGTTGATCACGCCATTCTGGTTATTGAGGTCGCGCAGATGGGCAATGCTCAGCAGCCCTTTGCTGCTGATCAGGCCGTCCTGATTGTTCAGGTCCTGCGCGGTGGCGCCCAGATCGATCGCGGCACCGGAAACACCCACCAGCGTACCGCCCTGATTGTTCAGGCCGGTGCTGTTGAGGGTCAGTTGTTGCGCGGCGCGGATGCTGCCTTTGTTGGTGTTTTTCAACAGGCCATCGACGCTGACCTCGATATCGCTGTCACTGAGCAATACACCGCCGTCGCTGTTGTCCAGACTCGCGGCGCGAACCTGCAACGCCGCAGCAGCAATGGTGCCTTTGATCGAGGTCAGCGCGTTGTCGAGGGTCAGGGTGAGCTTGTGGTTGCTCAGCAGTTGCCCGCCGCTGTTGTCCAGCGACTTGGCGATCAGTTCAAACGCCTTGTCGCTGGAAATCTCGCCGCCACGGTTGTTCACGTCGGCGAGGTTTTTCAGCAGTAACTGGCCCGGCGCGCTGAGGGTGCCGCCCTGGTTGTTCAGTGCGCCGCCATTCAGATCCACAGTGACCGTGCCGTTGCTGCTGAACAGCTTGCCGCCCTGTTGATCGAGGCCCTGGATATTGGCGATCAGCGAGTTGCCGGCGCCGAGGCTGCCCGTCGCGTTGGTCACTTGGCCGGCGCGGATCTCCAGTTGATCGGCGGCGTAAATGCTCGCCCCATCGTTGTTATTCAGTGCGCCGGTGCTGATGCCCAGTTTGGCCTTGCTGCTGATCACACCTTTTTGCTGGTTATCCAGCGCACTGCTGTTGAGGGTGAGATTGCCGTCGGTCAGCAGGCTGCCGCCCTGGTTGCTGACCGCACCGCGCGTGTCGATGGTGAGCGCCTTGGCGCTGGAGACGGTGCCGGCGTTGTTGTTGAGGCTTTGCGCATTGATCGCCAAGGCGCCTTCGCTGACGACGCTGCCTTGCGCGTTGTTCAGATCCGCAGAGAGGTTGATCGCGAGGTCTTTCTGGCTGGTCAGACGTCCGCTGTTTTCCAGCGTCTTGCCGGTCAGCGTCAGCCCGGTGTCACCGGACAGCAGGCCCTTGTTGCGGTTGATGACGTCGTTGACGGTCAGCGCCAGATTGCCACCGGCGAGCATGTAACCGCTGTCGCTGTTGTCGAGCCAGGCACCGATCAGGCTGACATCGCTCTTGCTCGACAGCTCACCGTTGCGGTTGTCGACACGGTCGACGCTGAGGTTCAGCGCTTTGGTTGAACCGATCAGGCCTTCCTGACGGTTATCCAGAGTGGCGGCGATGATCGTCAGGCCGTTGTCGGCGATGACCACACCGTCCTGGTTATCGAACATTGCGGTGACGCTGAAGTCGACATCGCCACGACCACGTATTTCACCGTGGCTGTTGTCCAGACTGGCACTGCGCGATTCAAGGCCAGCCGAGGCGATCAGACCTTTGACGTTGCTCAGGGCACGGTCGATAACCAGGCTGAGTTTTTCATTGCTCAGCAGTTTGCCGCCGTCGTTGTTCAGACTTTGCGCGTCGACGGCCCAGGCCTTGGCGGCAGAGATTTCGCCGGCGCTGTTGTCGACGTCCTTGAGGTTTTTCAGCAGCAACTGACCCGGCGTATGAATGATTGCCGCGCTGGTTATTGAGCAGACCGTTGTTCATGTCCAGGGTCAGGTCGCCGTTGCTGAACAGCTCGCCGCCGTCCTGTTCCAGCGAAGTGACCGAAGCTTCAAGCTTCTTCTGGCTGCCGATAGTGCCGCCGGAGTTGTCCAGGTGCGCGGTCGTGAGCAACAGCGTGCCGTCGGTGGCGAGGCTGCCGCCCTGCCGGTTCTTGAAGTCGCCGGTGGCCAGGGTCGAATCGGCCTTGGCGCTGATGATGCCGTTGTCGCTGTTATCCAGACTGCCACTCTTGAACGTCAGACCTTTCTGCGAGGCGATCAGGCCGCCCTGGCTCAGCACGGAACCGGAGGCGGTCAGAGCCATCGCTTCAAGGCTCGACAGTTTGCCCAAGCGGTTATCGAGGCTGCCAGCGGTGAGGGTCATCTGCCCTTCGCTGCTGATCAGGCCTTGCTGGTTGTCCAGGGCCTCGTCGAAGGTCAGCTCCAGATTCTTCTGGCTGACGATGCGCCCGCCGACGTTGCTCACGCCGATGCCGCTGAGGGTGCTCGCGCCTTTGCTGAAAATCAGGCCGTTGCTGGCGTTGATGATTTGCGCGACTTTCAAGCCCAACGGTGGTGTCGGAGAGCACCTTGCCGCCCTCGCTGTTATCGAGGCGTGCGCCGTTGATGTGCAGGTCCAGTTGGCTGGAGAGTGTGCTGGCGCGGTTGTCGATCTGATCGACGTTGACGGTCAGGGTCTTGAGCGAACCGACCAGACTGTCCTGATGGCTGTTGAGGGATTTGCCGGTGAGTTTCAGATTGCCTTCGGCGACCAGTTCACCGTGTTGTTGATTGAGGCTGTCGATGTTCGCGTCGATATCGCCCTTGGCGGAGATCCGGCCGCCATCGTTGGTCACGGCTTTGGCCTTGAGGCTCAACACACCGGTCGAAGTCAGCAGGCCGCCATTGCTGTTGTCCAGCGTGTTGCCGTCGAAGGTCAGCGCGGTCTTGCTTTCGAGGCGGCCCTTGTCGCGGTTGTCCAGCGTGTCGATCAGCAGTTTCGCCGACTGATCGGCGCGAATCGTCCCGCCACGGTTGTCGGTGTTGGTGCTGCTGACCGTCAGGGTATCGAGGCTGGAAATCTTGCCGGCGCGGTTGTCCAGACGCGTGGCCTGCACGTCCATGGCGCCGTTGGCCTGAATCAGGCCCTTGTTCTGGTTGTTCAGTTGCTCGCTGATCCGCGTGGTCAGCGTGCCTTCGCTGGTCAACTGGCCCTGCTGGCTGTTGTCGAGCTGCCGGGCTGTTACCGTGAGGTTTTGTTTGGCGCCGATCTTGCCGGTGCGATTGTTGATCGCGCCGAGTGCGTTGATGTCGAGCAAACGGCCAGCGGTCATCAGGCCGGAGACGTTATCCAGCGAGGTGACGGTCAGTATCACGTCGGTCTGGCTGCTGAGTTCACCGTTGCTGTTGATCAGTTGAGCGATGTTGGCGGTAAGGCCGGCGTTGCTGTTGATCACACCTTTATTGTTCAGCACCTGAGCGGCGTTGAGGTTCAGCGTACCGTTGCTCTGCAGTTTGCCGGCGTTGCGGTTGTCCAGTGTGCCGGCAGTAATGGCCGCGGTTTGGCCGCTGAGCGTGCCGCCCTGGTTAGTCAGGGTTTGTGCGGTGTTGACGGTCAGATGGCGGCTGGCGGTGAGGCTCTTGCCGCTGTTGTCGAGGTTCTGAGCGGTCAGGCTCAGGTCGCCGTTGGCGTTGCGGCTGCCGTCGGCATTGACGCCGGCTTCGATGGCGCCGGCGTTGGTCAGTTGGCCGCCGGCACTGAGGTTAATGCTGTCGCGAGCCGCGAGGGTCTGGCGGTTGCTCAGGTTGCCCTGGGTCTGCACGTTCAGTGCGGTGCCGGCGTAGACCGGCCCGCGTGCATCGAGACTCGCGGCTTTGACGTTGACCGCACCAGTGGCCGAGGTGTCGGCCAGGCTCAGTTGACCATTGGCATCGAGCTGAATATCACCGCCGCTGGCAATCAATTTGCCGTCGAGTTTCACCCCGACCCCGGCTTCGGTGCCGACCAGTTTGATCGCGCCGGCGTACATGCCGCCCAGCGCCGAGGAGTCGATGGCCAGTTGCGGCTTGGCGCTGCCGTCATCGGCGCGGGCGGTGGCGTTCAAAGTCTGCGCGTTGACGTCGTTGCGCCCGGCGACGATCGTCAGGTTCTGCGCCTGAAGCTGTGCGTTGATCTTCGCGCTGCGGGTGATGATTTCGAAGCGATCAACGTTGCTGGCGTTGAGTCCCGCGCCTTCGATGGCCACAGAACCCTGATCGACCTGAAAGCGATCCAGTCGACCGTTGTCGAGCACCGGTTTGCCGGTGCTCAACGTCACCCTTGGCGCGTTGATGAAACCGCAACCATTGCAGGTAATGCCATAGGGGTTGGCGACGATCACGCGTGCCGACTGCCCCGCCACCTCGGTGTAACCACGCAGCTGACTCGGGTTGCCGCTGATGACTTCGTTGAGAATCGTCTGCGCCGAACCGCTGTTTTTCAGGTTCGGGTTGTCGATGATGTGCCCGCCCAGCTGCGTGAGATTATTCTGCGTCGAGCCGTTGTTGAGGATCAGCCCCTGCGCACCGACGTTGTAATCATGGAACTGGTTGTGCGACAGCCCGCTGGAATTCGGCGTGGCGATGTTGATGATCGGCACGCCGTTGCCGGCGCGATCCAGCGAGGTGTTCGGGTTGGCCACCACGATGCCGTCGGCCTGCGCCCACATCGGTTGCCAGAACATGACGTTCGCCAAGAGAAACGCCAGGCCGCGCTTGGGCATGCCCAGAAAGTGTTCACGGTTTTTTCGGCAGCAGCAGGCTGACCGGCCAGAAAGGCCAGTTGACGGATGTCCATGTCAGAATCTCGTGGCGAGCAGTTTTAGAGGAAGAATTCCAGGCGGAAATAGATCGGTGCTTCGCGCTCGGTCAGCGCATCAGGTCGTTCCAGAGAGTGCGCGAAGGTCACGCCAGCGGAGACATGCTGGCCACGGGCGAACAGGTCCAGCGAGTTGCTCGACATGCGGCCGTGCTGATCGCCGTTGTAGCGACCGTTCTGGATCACGCCCTGGTCGTAGCCGAGGCTGGTGCCGTATTCGGAGAACACCGGTTGCAGCCACTCGACAGTCACCGGACGCGTCCAGCGCAAGTCGTTGCGCCAGTAACCGCCGCTGTCGCCCGCCAGTGATTGGTCTTTGTAGCCACGAATCGACGACGAGCCGCCGAGGCTGGTGCGCTGCGAACTGAACAGCACGTCCTCACTGCGCTGACCGGTCATCAGGCTGCTGAAGCTGAACGATTCGCCCCACAGTTTGAACGGCTGCAAGTAGCTCAGGGTCGCGGTGTATTTGCGGTAGCGTGCGTCGGGTTCGCCCGGTCCCGGATCGTGGCTGCCTTGCGCGTCAAAGGCTCCGATGCCTTCCTGCATCCCGGCATCGAAGTTGACGAAGGCACTGCCGACGCGGCGACCGTGGTTGAAACCGAACTGCGCTTCGCTGATGCGGTTGCTGCTCAGTTTGAGTTTGCTGTCTTCGATGAAGTTGTTGGTGCGCAGGTACGACAGACCGGCGCTGAGAGACGTCTTGCTGACCGAGTCGCGATGGATCACCCGTTCGGCGCGAAACTGATGGTTTTCGCTGTCGCCGGTCTGCTTGAAGTTGTAGAGGTTGGCGGCGATTTGCGAGCGGTACTCGCTCTGGCTGTAGGTGTAATTGAAGTTCCACCAGCCCCACGGCACGTTGTAGCTGAGCATGGCGTTGTTGGAGGTGTGCTGGTGATCGGTCATCGCATCGTGACCGCCGCGCAGGCTCAACTGATCGGCCAGACCCAACGGGCTGTCCCAGTCGAACGTCGTGCCCCACTGCTGTTCGCCAGTGCTGCGCTGGCCGTCGTTGTTGCGCGACAGGCCAACACGCCACGGTTTCTGTGGCGTGTTGGTGACCAGCACTTCGCTGCCACCGACGTTCTGCCCCGGTGCCAGCTCCATTTTTGCCTGATTGGATGGCAGGCGATTGAGCTGATCGACCATTTGCTCGATCTCGCGCAGGTTGACGAGTTCACCAGTCTTGCCGGGAAACGCCATGGCCAATTCGCGATCCGAGAGTTTGCTGTTCTCGGCGCCCTTGAGGCCTTCGAGCTTGCCCTCGACCACCAGCACTTTCAGGTGCCCGCCGGACAAATCCTGTTGCGGCAGATAGGCGCGGCTGGTGACCAGGCCTTTTTCGATGTAGTAGTCGGTGATGACTTTAAGCAACTCGTTGAGCTGCGGCACGCCGAGGCATTCACCGATGTAGGGTTTGAGCAGACGAGTCCTGG
The DNA here is from genome assembly GCF_016651275.1 of Pseudomonas sp. TH08. NCBI lineage: Bacteria > Pseudomonadati > Pseudomonadota > Gammaproteobacteria > Pseudomonadales > Pseudomonadaceae > Pseudomonas > Pseudomonas sp. TH08. The sequence continues at coordinate 876,842 of NZ_JAEKEE010000004.1, forward strand.
CGCTCTCCGAAAGGCTGTCGGCGCCCTTGAGCTCAATGTCTTTGATCGGGAAGCAACGGGTATCGGTCGGCGCTGCCGGTTGCGCAGGTTTGACCTCCTTGCCCGGCAAATCCTTGAGTTCTTCGAGGCGTCGCTGCTGCTCTTCGAGCAAGCGATTCTGACGTTCGCGAATCAGGTCGGTTTCACCAGGGGTGGGTGCCGCGAAAGCACTCTGGAGTGGAGACAGGCACAGCAAGGCTACGCACAACCTCGTCACGAGGACGGGTGGGTACATGTTCGATCCCTCGAGACGGAAAGTGACATCAAAATAGTGGCGCGATATTAGATGGCCACCATTTTGACGTCAAACAATCGTTTCAACCTTTTGTCGGGTTTGTATCGAGGATTGAACAATCGCAGCCATTGCGGCTGCGCCAAGCAATGAAATCAGTGCTCAACAGCCAACTTGGTAGCGACGTCTTCCGGTGCAAGCACACGACCATCGGCTGCCACCAATTCCAGCTTGCGAATCGGCTGGCGATTCTGCGCATCAACCATCACCGAACCCGTCTCACCCGCCTCGTACATGAACTCCCCGCCCCACTGCGACAGCGCAACGATCACCGTTTGCAGGGCTTTCCCCCGTTCTGTGAGCACGTATTCCTTGTAGGCGCCGCCATCCGCCGCCGGGACGGTTTGCATGATCCCCTGCTCCACCAGCGCCTTGAGTCGGGCGCTGAGCATGTTCTTGGCGATATCCAGGTTCTTCTGAAAATCACTGAATCGCCGAATGCCGTCCAGTGCATCACGGATGATCAGTAGCGACCACCAGTCGCCGATCAGGTCGAGTGTCCGGGCGACCGGGCAGGCATTACCCTCAAGACTTTTGCGCTTCATTTCAGGTGTCTCCGGCATACGGCAGTTTCGTGCGGTTGCATCTTACAACTCCTGATGAAAATTGGCTGCGCTGCGGGCGGGCAAACTTAGCACCTGCGTACAAGTTGTCAGCGGATTTTGCGCAGATAGTGGCGGCTGTTATGCCCACGAATGACCCCAAACGCAAGGAGTTTGCATGAGCACGTTCTTCACTCAAGACGGCATCGAAATCTATTACAAGGATTGGGGCAGCGGTAAGCCCGTACTGTTCAGCCACGGCTGGCCGCTGGATGCCGACATGTGGGAATACCAGATGGAATACCTGAGCAGTCGCGGTTACCGCACCATCGCCTTCGACCGTCGTGGTTTCGGTCGTTCCGAGCAACCGTGGAACGGCTATGACTACGACACCTTCGCCGACGACATCGCGCAACTGATCAATCATCTGGACCTGCGTGAAGTGACACTGGTGGGCTTCTCCATGGGCGGCGGCGACGTCAGCCGCTACATCGCCCGGCATGGCAGCGAGCGCGTGGCCGGGCTGGTCTTGCTGGGCGCGGTGACACCGTTGTTCGGCAAGAAGGTCGACTTCCCGCAAGGCGTCGACAAGTCGGTGTTCGACGGGATCAAGGCCGGTCTGCTGAAGGATCGCGCGCAGTTCATCGCCGATTTCGCCGCGCCGTTTTACGGCACCAACCAGGGCCAGACCGTTTCTGCCGGCGTGCTCACCCAAACCCTCAACGTCGCGCTGCTGGCGTCGCTTAAAGGCACCGTGGATTGCGTGACGGCGTTCTCGGAAACCGACTTCCGTCCGGACCTGGCCAAGATCGACGTGCCGACCCTGGTGATCCATGGCGACGGCGACCAGATCGTGCCGTTTGAAACCACCGGCAAGCAGGCGGCGGCGCAGATCAAGGGTGCCGAGCTGAAGGTTTATGCAGGCGCACCGCATGGGTTTGCGGTGACGCATGCACAAGAACTGAATGAAGACCTGTTGGCGTTCCTCAACCGATAAACCCTTCCAAGGTTCCCGCTACCCTTGTGGCGAGGGGATTTATCCCCGTTGGACTGCGCAGCAGTCCCAGAAAGAATGGGCCTGCTTCGCAGTCCAACGGGGATAAATCCCCTCGCCACGATAATCACTCAGACATTGCTTTTTTGTACGCAACCTTCGTTGTTGATCTTCGAGGAAAGCCCCGTATTTAAGGGCTTTCAGCCCTCTGCATCAGAATTTTATCTTCACATCCCAGCTTAATAATATTTTACCGATACCCCCCTCCTCCCTAGTCTGAACGCAAGCAAAACGGACAAGCCAACAGCGCCCGAATCCAACTGCCTTGCTAGGAAGGATGTAGAGATGACCACTGAAATAATAAAAACAGACACGCTGATTGTGGGTGCCGGCCAAGCAGGTGTGGCCATGAGTGAACACCTGAGCAAACTCGGTGTGCCGCACCTGGTGCTGGAGCGCAATCGCATTGCCGAGCGCTGGCGCACCGGGCGTTGGGACTCGCTGGTGGCCAACGGTCCGGCGTGGCATGACCGCTTCCCGGGCCTGGAATTCGATGATGTCGATCCCGACGGTTTCGCCCCGAAGGAACGCGTGGCCGATTACTTCGAAGCCTATGCGAAGAAATTCAATGCGCCGATTCGTACCGGCGTCGACGTCAAAAGCGTGGTGCGCAATGTGGGTCGCCCAGGCTTCACCGTCGAGACCTCCGAGGGCGTGATCGAAGCCAGCCGCGTGGTTGCTGCTACCGGCCCGTTTCAGAAACCGGTGATCCCGGCGATTGCCCCGCAAGACCAACGTCTGCTGCAAATCCACTCCGCCGACTATCGCAACCCGCAGCAACTGCCGGAAGGCGCGGTGCTGGTGGTCGGCGCGGGTTCGTCGGGCGTGCAGATTGCTGATGAACTGCAGCGCTCCGGCAAGCAGGTTTACCTCTCGGTCGGCGCCCACGACCGCCCGCCTCGCGCTTACCGCAACCGCGATTTCTGCTGGTGGCTGGGTGTGCTCGGCGAGTGGGATCAGGCAGCGATGAAGCCCGGCCGCGAGCACGTGACCATTGCGGTCAGCGGTGCCCATGGCGGGCGCACCATCGATTTCCGTGGGCTGGCCCATCGTGGCATGACCCTGGTCGGCGTCACCGAGTCGTTCAACAACGGCGTGGTGACCTTCAAACAGGATCTGGTCGGCAACCTCAATCGCGGCGACGAAAACTATCTGGCGCTGTTGGACGCTGCCGACGCTTACATCGAGCGCAATGGTCTGGATCTGCCGGAAGAACCTGAAGCGCGCGAAACCTATCCAGAACCTGAATGCGTGAAAAATCCGCTGGCCGATCTGGATCTGGCCAAGGCAGGTATCACCTCGATCATCTGGGCGACAGGTTTCGCCGTGGATTACTCCTGGCTGCAAGTGAACGCCTTCGATGACAAGGGCAAACCGGTGCATCAGCGCGGTGTGTCGAGTGAGCCGGGGGTGTATTTCCTCGGTCTGCCGTGGCAGTCGCGTCGCGGTTCGTCGTTCATCTGGGGCGTATGGCACGACGCCAAACACGTCGCCGACCACATCGCCACCCAGCGCAAGTATCTGGACTATCGCGATGCCGAGCAGCGTGAAGCCGCCCTGCACACCCCTGCACACAGCAAAGCCGCCGACACCGTCGACGCTTGATTCCCCTCTTTGGCCCAGGCGCCGATTGCGCCGGGCAAATCATCTTCAGGAGCTGCACATGAGCACGCCAACCCACACCCGTATTCGCATGTTCAACACCAAAGACACCTACCCGAACCAGACCCTGGACAACGACCTCTGCCAGGCCGTCCGTGCCGGCAACACCGTGTATGTGCGGGGCCAGGTCGGTACTGATTTCGACGGCAATCTGGTGGGCCTCGGCGATCCTCGCGCGCAGGCCGAACAGGCCATGCGCAACGTCAAGCAACTGCTGGAAGAAGCCGGCAGCGACATGAGTCACATCGTCAAGACCACCACGTACTTGATCGACCCGCGCTATCGCGAGGCGGTGTATGGGGAAGTCGGCAAGTGGCTCAAAGGGGTGTTTCCGATTTCGACCGGGTTGGTGGTGTCAGCGTTGGGGCAACCGCAGTGGTTGATGGAGATTGATGTGATTGCAGTGATTCCCGAGTAAGGCATCACACCGCGTTGTGGCTTTCGCGGGCAAGCCTTGCTCCCACAGGTATCGGGTTGATCACACAATTTTCCAACAACCCCAAACCCTGTGGGAGCTGGCTTGCCAGCGATGAGGCCCCCAAGGACAACATCTTCCTAGAAAGGAGTAAGCAGATGACCTTTTCAATCGCTGCCCGCTGCGCCGAAACCGGCCAGTTCGGTGTCGCCATCAGTTCTTCCAGCATCGCCGTCGGCGCCCGTTGCCCATGGCTGCTGCCGGGCGTCGGCGCGGTATCGAGCCAGAACATCACCCTGCCGTCGCTCGGCCCGGAAGTCCTTGCGCTGATGGAGCAAGGCCTGGCGCCTGACGACGCGCTGGACAAAGTGCTCACGCGCAACGGCTACAGCCAATACCGCCAGATCACCGCAATCAATCACCTCGGCCAGACCGCTCATTTCAGTGGCGCACAAACCCTCGGCGTCAACAATGCGGTTTCCGGCGAACAATGCGTGGCGGCCGGCAACATGCTCGCCGGACGCTCGGTAATCGAGGCGATGGTCAGTGCCTTTGAAGGCGGCGAAGGGCAACTCGCCGACCGTCTGCTCAAGGCCCTGCACGCCGCTCAAGCCCTTGGTGGCGAAGCCGGTCCGGTGCATTCGGCAGCCGTCGTGGTCGTCGGCGAACAGACCTGGCCCATCGTTAACCTGCGCGTGGATTGGGCCGATGAAGACCCGATCGGCCAGTTGCAAAAACTCTGGGATGCCTATCAGCCGCAATTGCAGGACTACATCGATCGCGCCCTCGATCCCGCCAAGGCACCGGGCTACGGCGTCGCCGGTGATGATCGATGAACAGCGTCGAGTTGCTCAGGGCGCTGGTGGCGTTCGATACCACCAGCCGCGAATCCAACTTGCACCTGATCGAGTTCGTCCGTGATTACCTCGCCGGTTTCGACGTGCCGTGCGCGCTGATCTACAACGACGAGCGCAGCAAGGCCAACCTGTTCGCCACGATTGGTCCGGCCGATCAGCCGGGCATCGTGCTGTCCGGGCACACCGATGTGGTCCCGGTCGATGGCCAGCCGTGGACGCTGCCGCCGTTCGAGCTCAGCGAGCGCGACGGCAAACTGTTCGGCCGTGGCACGGCGGACATGAAGGGATACATCGCTTGCGTGCTCGCCCTGGTGCCTTCGCTGGTGCAGGCCTCGTTGCGCATGCCAGTGCACATCGCCCTGTCTTATGACGAAGAGGTCGGCTGCCTCGGCGTGCGCTCGTTGCTCAAGGTTCTGCAACAGCGTCCAGTCAAACCGCTGCTGTGCATCATCGGCGAACCGACCGAGCTGCAACCGGTGCTCGGCCACAAGGGCAAACTGGCAATGCGCTGCGATGTGCACGGTCATCCATGCCATTCGGCCTATGCGCCGCTGGGGGTTAACGCCATCGAATACGCCGCCGAACTGATCGGCGAACTGGGTCGCCTCGGCCAGCAACTGAGAGCGCCGGAGCTTCACGATGCGCGCTTTGATCCGCCTTACAGCACCGTGCAAACCGGCGTGATCAGCGGCGGCAAGGCCTTGAACATCGTGCCCGCCGACTGCCGCTTCGACTTCGAGATACGCGCCCTGCCCTCACAGGATCCGGCGCGGGTCGCCGAGGCGCTGCAAGCCTACGCCGAACGTGAGGTGCTGCCGCGGATGCGCGCGGTCAGTGAGCACAGCGCTATCCGTTTCAGCGAGTTGTCGGCGTATCCGGGGCTCGTCACCGATGCGCAGAGTCAGGCTGCCGAGTTGATTGCGGCGTTCTGCGATTCGACGGATTTCGGCACAGTGGCGTTCGGCACTGAAGGTGGTCTGTTTGATGCGGTGGGCATTGCCACGGTGGTCTGCGGGCCCGGCAGCATGGATCAGGGCCACAAACCCGATGAGTTTGTCAGCCTCGATCAGTTGCACGCTTGCGATGAGATGCTTCAGCGCATGCTGGCATTTATCCGCGGTTGAAACCCGGCTCGACTGCGCTCACGCGTACAGTCGGGCCAACTCCTCACGGCAATGATCGACAAACAACTGCACCGGTTTGGTCAGTTGTACGCGCCGCAACCAAGCCGCCGACAATCCCGAACCGGTCACGGTTTCCGCCAGCGGCACACAGACGACTTTCTGGCCATCGTAGGTGTAGTCGCTGAACGGTTTGGTCACCAGAATCGAAAAGCCGAAACCATTCGCCACCATGCCGCGCACCATCTCGATCGACGGCGAGCTGAAGACGATGTTAGGCGTCAGTCCGCGTTCTTCAAAGATGCTCACGAAATAGGTTCGGCTCGGCACGACGTCGAGCAGGATCATCGGCTCCAGCACCAGATCATGCAGCGACACTTTTGCCTGTTGCGCGAAGCGGTGGTCGGCCGGCAGCAAGGCGTACGGCTGTTGCGGCGGCATCAACGGGGTGGTTTCGATGGTGCTGTCGAGGTCGTGTTCGAACATCATCGCCACATCGATGCTGCCGGCGGTCAGCGCCTGCACCAGTTCCTGTTGTTCGCCATCGCGAATGCGGATTTCCACCCCCGGCCAACGCTGCTTGAAACCGGCGATCAGACGCGGCAGGTAGAGCGGCGCGACGGTTTCGAAACAGCCGATATCGATCTGCCCGGCGACCACGTCATTGTCCGCCAGGGCGTTCTGTTCGAACTCATGAGCCACGCGCAACAGCTCCAGCGCCTTGCGATAGAAACGCGAGCCGCTGGGCGTCAGCGAAACACCCTGGGCATGGTGGCGGATGAACAGCTGCACGCCGAAGCTCTCTTCAAGATGCTTGATCGCGGTGGACACCGATGGCTGTGCGATATAGAGCTTGCGCGAGGCCTCGGCGACGCTGCCGCAGTCGGCGGTGGTGACGAAATATTTGAGCTGGCGCAGGTTGTAGGCGGCCATGGAACCTCCGGTGGATCAGCCTGACATCACTTTTGTGGCAAAAGGACTTATCTGTGGCAAAAGGACTTATCTGTGGCGAGGGGATTTATCCCCGATGGGTCGCGCAGCGGCCACACTTTTGACTCTAAAACCAAGGGCCGCTGCGCAGCCCATCGGGGATAAATCCCCTCGCCACAGGGCTGTGCAAATTCAGATAAGAGTGAAGACTTGAACATACCGGACAGCCCCGCCACGCGCGGCATACTTTTTTAAGGTCTGTAGCAACAAACTTACTAATTTATCTATCCCGAGCCTTTGCACATGATCACTTCAACAAGAAATGCGCCGTCCGTGCCGGCGCTCACCGAAGTACGTCCACGTACTCATCCTTGCCTTGGAGTTCGTCATGGCTACCCCTGCAGCAGCATCCTCCGCTCCGCTGATTGAAAAACACACGATAGGATACGTGCCCCCCGAAGATCGCCACGGAAAGGTCAGGGATCTGTTCACGCTCTGGTTCGGCGGCAACATCGCGCCGTTGCCCATCGTTACCGGTGCGCTGGGCGTGCAGTTGTTTCACTTGAATCTGGTCTGGGGCATCGTCGCGATTCTTGTCGGCCACCTGGTGGGCGGCGTGTTGATGGCGCTGCACTCCGCGCAAGGCCCGCAGATGGGCATTCCGCAAATGATCCAGAGCCGCGCGCAGTTCGGCTCCCTCGGCGCCCTGCTGGTGGTGCTGATTGCCGGCGTCATGTACATCGGCTTCTTCGCCTCCAACATCGTTCTCGCCGGCAAGTCGTTGCACGGCGTGGTCGACAGCGTTCCGGTGCCGGTCGGTATCGTCATCGGTGCCATCGGTTCGGGGATCATCGGCATCATCGGCTACCGCTTCATCCACGTGCTCAACCGCATCGGCACCTGGGTGTTGGGGATCGGCATCGTTGTCGGTTTCGGCTACATCTTCACCCACATTCAAACCGATGACTTCTTCACGCGCGGCAGCTTCAACCTCTCTGGCTGGCTCGCCACCGTATCGCTCGCCGCGCTGTGGCAAATCGCGTTTGCACCGTACGTGTCCGACTATTCGCGTTACTTGCCGGCTGACGTAAAAGTCTCGTCGACGTTCTGGACGACGTATCTGGGTTCGGCGCTGGGCTCGAGCCTGGCGTTCGTGTTCGGCGCCGTTGCGGTGCTGGCGACGCCCGTGGGCATGGACACCATGGACGCGGTCAAACTCGCCACCGGTTCCATTGGCCCGCTGATGCTGGTGCTGTTCCTGCTCAGCGTGATCAGCCACAACGCCCTCAACCTCTACGGCGCGGTGCTGTCGCTGATCACCCTGGTGCAGACCTTCGCTTACCGCTGGATCCCCACCGCCAAGAGCCGCGCGGTGATCTCGGTCATCGTGTTGCTGGCCTGCTGCTTTGCTGCGGTAGGCGCGTCGAAGGACTTCATCGGCCACTTCGTCGACATGGTGCTGGTGTTGTTGGTGGTGTTGGTACCGTGGACGGCGATCAACCTGATCGACTTCTACGCGATCCACAAGGGCCAATACGACATCCAGTCGATCTTCCAGGTCGACGGCGGCATCTACGGGCGCTACAACCCGCAGGCGTTGCTGGCTTACGCAATCGGCATCGCCGTGCAGATCCCGTTCATGAACACGCCGCTGTACGTCGGCCCGGTGTCGGCGCACATCAACGGCGCGGATCTGTCGTGGCTGGTGGGCTTGCTGGTGACGTCACCGTTGTACTTCTGGCTGGCCAATCGTGACACCTCCTACCGTCGGCGGATGATGGGCGGGAAGCTGGCGAGCGGCCTGTGATTTGATTCGATGAAAAAAGAAGGCCCGCCACGCGCGGGTCTTCTTCGTTTCGGTGTGGTATTTCTTCACGTCCGACGACTAGAGGGAAGGCGAATCCAATGCTGCGAATACTCGGTAAGGCTTCATCGATCAACGTGCGCAAAGTGCTGTGGACCTGCGCTGAACTGCAGATTCCCTTTGAGCGTGAAGACTGGGGCTCGGGGTTCCGGTCGACGCAGACTGCGGAGTTTCTCGCGCTGAATCCATGCGCCATGGTGCCGGTGATCCAGGACGGGGATTTCACGCTGTGGGAGTCCAACACGATCATCCGTTATCTGGCGGCGCGCTATGACGGCGCGCAACTGTATCCGGTTGAGCCAATGGCCCGGGCGCGGGTAGACCAATGGATTGACTGGCAGGCGTCGGAGCTGAATCGCTCGTGGTCATATCCGCTGATGTCGCTGGTGCGCCAGTCGCCGGATTATCAGGACAGCGCTGCGTTGGCCAACGGTATCGAGCAATGGTCGCAGAACATGGCGATCCTCGATCGGCAGCTGGCCTCGACCGGTGCTTACGTCAGTGGCAACGAGTTCTCACTGGCGGACATCCCGATCGGGTTGTCGGTAAACCGCTGGTTCGAAACGCCGCTTGAACATCCGCACTTGCCGGCCGTCACTGCCTACTACGATCGCTTGAACCAACGCGAAGGCTATCGACTGTACGGCCGAAACGGCACGCCATGAAGCAAAAAACCTCTGATCCCGAAACCGGGATCAGAGGTTCTCGTCAGCCTGAAGGAATAATCAGGCCGGAACGCCCAGAATGATGTGCGAAGCCTTGATCACAGCGGTCGCGCTGACGCCTTTGGCGAGGCCCAGTTCAGCAACGGCATCGCGAGTTACGATCGAGTAAACCTTGGAACCGCCGGCCAGTTCGATCACCACTTCAGCGTTAACCGCGCCATCAGTCACGCTCAGCACTTTGCCTTCCAGGCAGTTGCGCGCCGAGAGACGAATGTCGCTGGATTCGGTCATCAACATTACCCATGGCGCCTTGACCAGTGCGACAGCCTCTTTGCCGACGGCAATGCCGAGGTTCTTGATGCTTTCCATGGTCACGACGGCAACCAATTGCTCACCGCCCGAAAGGGTCAATACCACTTCGGCGTTGACGGCGCCGGCCTGAACATTGCTGACTTTGCCTTTGAATACGTTGCGTGCACTGACTTTCATGACGGGCGCCCTTTTTTTGACTTTAGAGTTAGGAAACGGCGTGCATCATCGAAGTTGACGCTATATAAAAACAACTACAGCGCTGCGCTCTGTTGTCACGCCTGCACGTAAACCCATGCATCGACCCCAGACTTTAGCAGCACGCTGACGCGTTTGTAGTCCGCCACTTCGTATTCATCCGCAGCAGCCAGTTCCTCTGCAGTAATCCGGAAAACCGTGCCGACAATCTCATCGGCCGCATTGCCGCTTTCCTGCACGATCGGGTGATGGGTTTTGCCGCTGGTGGCGAGCACGGCAGGATCGGTAATCTCGACCATTTGCTGTTTATAGCCCGGCAGACTGTCCGCGCGACCCTCCAACTCTCGGCCAAAGTTGGACAGTTGCACGGCGCGATCCTGCAAAGTGCCGTAGGAAAACAGCAGCACGGTTTGGGGTGTCGGGTGGGTCATGAGGTTTCCTTAAATGAGCAAGTCTTCGTAAAACGCGCCGAACGGCCGTTGCGGGTGAGCAATCTGGATTTCCAGTATCCATACACCGGCATTCGGGGCCTGATCGAAGTCGCCCCAGATCGCCGCCACGATGAATCGCATGAGGAAAGTCACTGACCCGGTGGCCCTTGATGTTGAGGTTCAGCACCCAACCCATCGCCTCGGCCTGGTCGCTGGCATAGCGGTACAGTTCGACACCGGAAACACCTTCGCGCCAGAAAGCTTCGACACGGTCGAACAGTTCCTTGGCAGCTGCCGCACAGGCAATCATCTCCGGGTCGGAGCCTGTGGTGTAGGTCGCGCCCGCATCGCCTTCGTGCCCATGCCAGACCACGCCCATGTCGATAAAGAAAATGTCCTCTTCACCCAACACCGGATCACCCTCAGAGCGCTGTTTGAAGGTCTTCAGCGTGTTGGCGCCGAAACGAATCAACAGCGGATGCCAGATCCGGTCCATGCCCAGTTCAGCGAGGATTTCCTTGCCGCGGGCGATCGCTTCGGACTCAAGCATGCCGGGTTTGATCACTTTGGCAATGGCGTCGACGGCTTGCCAGGTCAGTTGCTGGGCACGGCTCATCGTTTCCAGTACAAAACGATCGCCGACCGCTTCCTTGCCGCTCAAGGCGGTTTTTTCGCTCAGGGCTGTGGTCATTTACGGGTTCCTCATGGCTGCGCTGTATAGTTTTTTATATTGCGAAACGCCGATAAAGATACAGCCATGACACAAAGTGTCAATTACTCTTCTGCACGCACCACGCCGCGCTCCTCCAGCAAGCGCACAAACATGCTCAAACTGCGCGACACCGTGCCCCGTCGCCACACCAGCCAAGTGGTCAGATAACGAAAGTCCGCCGCCAACGGCCAAACGCTGACCGTCGCACTGCCCGGCATGCTCTGGAGCATTTTGCGCGGCATCAACGCCAGCCCGGCACCCGCGCTCACGCAAGCGAGCATGCCGTGGTAAGACTCCATCTCGAAGATCTTGCCCGGCACGGCGGCGTCGGTGCTGAACCATTTTTCGAAGTGATGACGATAGGAACAGTTGGAGCGGAAGGCATAAATGTTCTCGCCGTTCACGTCCGCTGCGCGCTGAACGGGCGCGTGATGCAGCGGCGCGATGATGACCATTTCTTCTTCGAAAGCCGGCACGCCTTCCAGCGTCGGGTGCAGCACCGGGCCATCGACGAACGCCGCCGCAAGACGCCCGGACAGCACGCCGTCGATCATCGTCCCCGAAGGCCCGGTGGACAGGTCGAGATCGACTTTCGGGTGCAACTGGTTATACGCGGCGAGCAACTCGGGAATACGCACCGCCGCGGTACTTTCCAACGAACCCAGCGGGAACGCGCCTTGCGGCTCCTCGCCCGCCACGGTCGCCCGCGCCTCTTGGACCAGGTCGAGAATGCGCCGCGCATACTCAAGAAAACTCCAGCCTGCCGGTGACAGGCGCAAACGGCTTTTTTCGCGAATAAACAGATCAACGCCCAGATCCTGCTCAAGCTGTTTGATCCGCGTGGTCAGGTTCGACGGCACACGATGAATCTGCGCGGCGGCGGCGCTGATGCTGCCGTGCTCGGCAACGGCTTTGAAGATTTCCAGTTGCACCAGATCCACAGTCATTCTCCAAACGTGAAAGAAACGATCTTTATTATTCAGTTTCCAGAAAACAAACGCCACCCTACTCTAGGCCCATCCACTGAACACGCAGGACGACGCCATGAGCCAGATTTCCAGCCAGACCCACGCCATTTCGATCAACCCCGCCACCGGCGAGCAGATCGGCCACTACGCCTTTGAATCCGCGACCGCCCTCGACGCTGCGCTGACCCGCGCCGCTTACGGATTCGGCAAGTGGAAGCGCAAGCCGCTGCAGGATCGTTCGCGCTTGCTGAGCGCCCTCGCCGCCGCATTGCGCGAAACGGCTGAAGCGATGGCAACCATGATCACCCTGGAGATGGGCAAGCCGATTGCTCAGGCACGCGGTGAAATCGAGAAGTGCGCCAAGCTCTGCGAGTGGTACGCCGAACACGGCCCGGCCATGCTTGATGCTGAACCGACCCAGGTCGAAGGTGGCAAGGCGCGTATCGAGTACCGCCCGCTCGGCCCGATCCTCGCGGTGATGCCATGGAACTTCCCGATCTGGCAAGTGCTGCGCGGCGCAGTGCCGGCGCTGATCGCGGGCAACACTTATGTGCTCAAGCACGCGCCGAACGTGATGGGCAGCGCCTATTTGTTGCGCGATGCCTTCACCCGCGCCGGTTTTGCCGACGGTGTGTTTGAAGTGATCAACGTCACCCCGGAAGGCGTTTCCAGCGCCATCGCCGATCCGCGCATTGCCGCTGTAACCCTGACCGGCAGCGTCCGCGCTGGCATGGCCATCGGTGCTCAGGCCGGTGCCGCGCTGAAAAAATGCGTGCTGGAATTGGGCGGTTCCGATCCGTTTATCGTGCTTAACGATGCGGATCTCGACGAAGCCGTGCAGGCCGCCGTCATCGGTCGCTACCAGAACTCCGGGCAGGTCTGCGCCGCCGCCAAGCGCTTGATCATCGAAGAAGGCGTGGTCGAGGAGTTCACCCGCAAATTCGTCGAAGCCACACGCAAATTGAAGGTTGGCGACCCGCTGGCCGCCGACACCTACATCGGCCCGATGGCGCGTTTCGATCTGCGCGATGAATTGGATCAGCAGGTGCGCGACACCCTTGAGGAAGGTGCGACCCTGCTGCTCGGCGGCGGCAAATCCGCAGGTGCCGGCAACTATTACGAGCCGACCGTGCTGGCCAACGTCACCGATCGCATGACCTCGTTCAAACAGGAACTGTTCGGCCCGGTCGCCTCGATCATCACCGCCCGCGATTGCGCCCATGCCGTGGCCCTGGCCAACGACAGCGATTTCGGTCTGACCGCGACGATTTACACCGCCAATGTGCAACTGGCCCAACAACTGACCAGCGAACTGGAAACCGGCGGTGTGTTCATCAATGGCTACTCCGCCAGCGACCCACGCGTGACCTTCGGTGGCGTGAAGAAAAGCGGTTTCGGCCGCGAACTGTCGCACTTCGGCGTACGCGAGTTCTGCAATGCGCAAACCGTGTGGCTGGATCGCAAGTAATCCGAACACATAAACCCGTAGGAGCTGCGGTACGCTGCGGTCTTTTGATGTTGTTTTTAAAGATCAAAAGATCGCAGCGTGCCGCAGCTCCTACAGGATGTTCCCTTCCCATTGGCCGAGGGAGGGTTTTATGCCGTGGCTTGCTGCGGGTCTGCAACCGGCCGATCCCTGCTCAACAGCCCCAGCACCACCGCCGCCGAAGCGAGGGTGATCACTGTCAGGATGTGCAGCAGGTACTGAAACGCCGAGGCATAACCTTCCACCAGACGTTCGTTGGCCAGCCCCGGAATCGCGTTGATCGCATGGGCCATGTCGCCCGTGGTGACTCGGTGTGCAGTCTCGGCAATCAGCGCCGTATCGACACTGCCTGCCACTGCGCTCGACAGGTCGGTATGCAGCAGCGAAGCCAGAATCGCCGCGACACTTGCCAGTGCAATCCCCTCTCCCGCCACGCGCACTGTGTTGAAAATTCCTGCCGCCATCCCCGCACGCTCTTTCGGCACCACACTGACCGACAAGCCATCCATCAAGCCCCACGGCAGACCGGCGCCAACCCCGATCAACACCATCGGAATGACCAGAGCGAATTTCGGTTCGCCAACGTTGTACAGGCTCAGCCAGTGCAGCCCCAGCGCGGCAATCAGAAAACCGATCCCCGACAGGATGCCTGCCGAGACAAACCGGGTCATCGATGCCGCCAGCATCGGCACCACCAGCATCGGTGCGGACAGCGCGAGCAACAGCAGACCGGCGTCGATTTCACTCAAGCCCTCAACCCCGATAAAGCGCAGCGGCAGCATCACCACCAGCACGATGTAGCAGTAGCAGGTGCCGATCGGCAGCATTTGCACGCCGATGAAGCGCGGAAAACGGAACAGGGTAAGGTCGAGCATCGGCCGTTTGACGCGCATTTCGATCATCACGAACAGCGCCAGCAACAATGCCGATGCACCGAGCAGACCGACCACCAGCGGGCTGCGCCATCCACTTTCCGGGGCCTGGATCACGCCGAACGTGAACAGCGCCAGCATCGCGCTGAAGGTGATGGTGCCCGGCCAATCCAGCCCCGTGGCGTCCGGGTCACGGGTTTCGCGCATGCGTGGCAGACCGAAGACCATGGCGATCACACCGATCAACGCGGTGAAAACGAAAATCGCTCGCCAGTTGAATGCTTCGATCAATGCCCCGGCGACCAACGGGCCGAACGCCAGGCCGATACCGAACGTGGTGCCCAGCATGCTGTACGCACGGGTTCTGGCATGGCCTTCGAACTCCTGGGCCAACGCCGCCGAACCGCTGGCCAGCGCCGCAGCCCCCGCCACACCCTGAACGGCGCGCAGCACGTCGAGCCAGAACACCGACGGCGCCAGGCTTTGCGCAAGCGAGGCTGCGGTGAACAGCAGCATGCCGAAAGTGAACAGGCGCTTGCGACCATAGACGTCAGCCAATGCCCCTGCTGCCATCAGCAGGCTGCCGAACGACAACATGAACGCGTTGGTGATCCACGTCAGGGCGACAGGACTGCCGCCCAGGTCACGGCCGATGGCGGGCGTTGCCACCGCGCCGCCGGTAAAACTTAACGGAAGAACCAGTGCCGACAGGCAGATGGCCGCGAGGATCAGCAGCTTGTCGCGCTCGCCCCGCTGTTGAGCGACAGATGTCATGAGTAAATCCTGTGTCAGAAGAAAAAATCGCTGCTTGAATGCAACGTGTAAAACCGGCGGATCCGTGCACGGATCCGCCGTTGAAAGGCCATTGTTGATGACGCCGACCTATTGATAAACTCCGCCAATCGAGACGCTTAGTCGCTCAAGGGGAGACAATCATGGAACGTGCCGATACTTCATTTCCCGACATCGCCGCGTTTGTCGGTGTCGCCCAGACCGGCAGCTTCACCCGCGCAGCGGAGAACCTGGCGACCAGCAAATCCAACGTCGGCAAAGCCGTTCAGCGCCTGGAATCACGCTTGGGTACCAAGCTGTTTCAACGCACCACCCGCGCGGTGCGCCTGACAGAAGACGGCGAGACTTATCTGGTGGCCGCGCAGGCCGCACTCGATGGCTTGCGCGACGCCGCCCAGGCGCTGGCAGCGCGCAAGGAGGAACCGATCGGCCGCGTGCGGCTGGACATCCCTTCAGGCTTTCGCCAGTTGTTTCTGCCGACCATTTCCGAGCTGCGTCACCGCTACCCCCAGGTCACGCTTGAGCTGTCGATGACCGATCGCATGTCCGATGCCGTCGGCGAAGGCTGGGACATCGTCGTGCGTGCCGGCGCCCTGCCCCAGGACAGCGAAATGACCGTGCGCAAGCTGTGCAACACCACGTTGAGCCTGTACGCGTCGCCGGAGTATCTGGCCCGGCATGCACCTATCGAGACGGCAGCGGATCTGGTGCACCACGATGCGGTGATCTTCCGTGGCTTCAGCGGCAAACTGCGACCGTGGTCGCTGACCGAAAACGAACACTTTCGCGAACTGGCACCGCCGCCGGTGCTGGTGCTTTCCGACGGTCAGGCAATGATCGACGCGACGGTGGTCGGCCTCGGCATTTCGCAGCTGTTCAACAAAGTCGCCCAGCCCTATGTCGATTGCGGGCGCCTGGTGCCGGTGTTGCCGGCGGTGGATTCTCCCGGCCCTCCGGTGCACGCGCTGATCCCCCTCGGCAATCGCATGCCGGCGAAAACCCGCGCCGTGCTCAATTACCTCGCCGATCGCTTGCGCTAGCCTCACAACTATTCACTGTGCGGCCCTGCTCGCGAAGAGGCCGGGTCAGTTGACACCATCGTCGCCTGACACAGCGCATTCGCGAGCAAGCCCGCTCCCACGGGTGATCAGGCATTCGATGGTGTGCATCGCCGGTAACAGCGTCGCCGCGACTTCAATGGCCCGGGCCGTCGGGCGTACGCCCCGGCCCGTGCGTACAAACAACGGATCGGCAAACCGCGCCCGCAGCCGCGCCAGCGAGCCACTCACGGCGGGCTGCCCGACCTTGAGCAACGCAGCCGTGCGCGACACATTGCGCTCACGAAACAGCACCGCAAACGTCACCAGCAGATTCAGATCGACGCCACGAAAACTCTCCTCGTTGATCGCCATCGCCCCTCACACATGACTCGCGGTGAAACTGCTCGCCGCAACGCGATTGACCGCGCGACAATCGAGCAGCCGTTCCAGATCATTCAATGCCGGATGCGCGAAATGTGCCTGCATCGCCGCCGCCGATTCCCAGTAGCCAGTGATGATCCACAAGTCGGCATCCGCCGGGCTGCGCACCGCCTGATAGGACAAACACCCCGGCACCTCACCCAAAGTCTGCAGCAGCCGGTCAATCGGCTCGCGCAAGTCTTGCGACTGGCCGCTGACTGCCAGCACTTCGATCACATTGACGGCACCGGTTTTCATATCGATTTCTCCCCGACATTGCCCCAGCCACCACCCAGGGCGCGGATCAGATTGACCGTCGCCACCGCCTGCGCGCCCTGTAGTTGCACGGCAGCCCGACGCGATTGCAGCGCCGTACGTTCGGCGTCGATCACCGACAGATAAATCACATCACCTTCGGTGTACTGAGCCCGTGCCAGTTTTGCCGCACGCGTCGATGCGTCCACGGCTTGCGCCTGGGTCTGTGTCTGCCCCTCCAGCACCCGCAGGTCGGAGAGGTTGTCTTCCACTTCGCGGAACGCCACCAGCACCTGCTGCCGATAATTGGCCACGTCCTCTTCATACTCGGCGCTGGCCTTGGCCAGATTGCCCTTGCGCAGACCACCATCGAAGATCGGCAGGTTCAGCGCGGTGCCGGCCAGCGGTCCGAGCAGGAAGGTGCGGCTGCTCCAGCGGAACAGATTGCTCAGCGAACCCGACTCGAACCCGGCCGAGCCGGTCAATGTCAGCGACGGAAAGAATGCCGCTTTCGCCACGCCGATCCGCGCGTTGGCTGCCGCCATTTCGCGCTCGGCCGCAGCGATGTCCGGCCGCCGCTCCAGCAGCGACGACGGCAGCCCGGCAGGAATGCGCAGCGTCACTGGAGTGAGCGGATTCGCCGCCAGGGAAAACTCCGCCGGACTCTTGCCCAACAACACTGCCAGGCTGTGCTCGGACACAGCGCGCAGACGCTGCACAGTCATCGCATCGGAACGCGACGTCGCCAGTTCGGCCTCGGCCCGGGCCACGTCCAGCTCGCTGATGTCGCCCATCGAATACCGCTGCTGCACCAGTTTCAGCGCTTGCTCACGCAACTGCACGGTCGAGGTGTAAACCTCGTTTTCGGCATCGAGTTGACGCAAGGTGAAGTAGTTCTGCGCCAGGTCTGCCTGTAACGCCAACAACACCGAACGATACAGCGCCTCGCTGCGTTGGGTTTCCGCGTCGGCGGCCTCCACCGTCGACGCCACCCGGCCGAACATGTCGACCTCGTAAGACACTCCCGCCTGCGCGCGCCACAAGGTCTGGCTGGCACCTTTGCCGCTGTCGGATTCATATTGCGAGGCCGGCGAGACCCGTTGCCGGGTCGGACCGAAACCGGCGTCCACCGTCGGGAACAGTTGTGAGCGTTCCGCCTGATTCAATGCCCGCGCCTCTTTCAGACGCGCCGCTGCCGCCAGCAGGTTCTGGTTGGCATCGCGGGCCTGTTGCTGCAGGTCGTTCAACTGCTGATCGCCGAACACCGTCCACCATTCACCGCGAGCGATCTCCTCCGATGGCTGCGCAGTTTTCCACGAGCCCGCTTCGGCGGCGGACAACGCAGTGCGCGGCTCCTGGGTCTTCTCTTCCTTGTAGGCCGGTGGCATCGACACATTGGGTTTGAGGTAGGTCGGCGCCAGCGAGCAACCGGCGGTGGCCATTACAGCGGCGAGCCAGACACTGCCCACCAGCAAACGATTCAAGGCAAATACTTTCATGTCGTTCTCCTTACTTCTCGTACGCCGCTTGCGGCGTGCGCTGCGAAGACTGGGTGGTGGAAACGTCGTGAGTGAAAACGCTGTGATCGTGGGCCGTTGCGTCGGCGCCCAGGTGCGGATGCTTACCGTGCTTGTCGACCAGATGCTCGATACCGGAAAGCTTGCGCAGCAGCACGTAGAACACCGGCGTCAGCATCAGACCGAATAGCGTCACGCCAAGCATGCCGAAGAACACCGCGATGCCCATGGCCTGGCGCATTTCGGCACCGGCGCCGGTGGAGAACACCAGCGGCACCACGCCCATGATGAAAGCGATGGAGGTCATCAGAATCGGCCGCAGACGCAGACGACTGGCCTCGATCGCGGCTTGCACCACGGTGCGGCCCTGCATCTCCAGTTCACGGGCGAATTCGACGATCAGGATCGCGTTCTTCGCCGACAGCCCCACCAGCACCATCAAGCCGATCTGGGTGAAGATGTTGTTGTCGCCATGGGTCAGCCACACCCCGGCCAGCGCCGAGAGAATGCTCATCGGCACGATCAGGATGATCGCCAGCGGCAAGGTCAGGCTTTCGTACAGCGCCGCCAGCACCAGGAACACCAGCAGCACGCTGATCGGGAACACCCACATCGCCGAATCACCGGTCAGCACTTGCTGATAGGTCAGGTCGGTCCACTCGTACTTGATGCCGCGCGGGAACACCTCTTTGGCAATCCGGTCGACCGCTGCCTGCGCCTGACCGGACGAGTAACCTGGCGCCGGCCCACCGTTGATGTCGGCAGCGGTGAAGCCGTTGTAACGCACGACCATTTCCGGGCCGTAAGTGGTGGTAACTCTGATCAGCGACGACAGCGGCACCATCTCGCCTTTGTCGTTGCGGGTCTTCAGCACGCCGATGTTTTCGGCGGTGGCACGAAACGGAGCATCGGCCTGAGCCCGTACCTGATACACGCGGCCGAAGGCGTTGAAGTCGTTGACGTACATCGAGCCCAGATAGATCTGCAGGGTGTCGAACACATCCGTCACCGACACACCCAGTTGCTTGGCCTTGACCCGGTCCAGCTCGACATTGAGTTGCGGCATGTTGATCTGGAAGGTCGAGAACGCCGGGCCGAGTTCCGGGGCCTTGGTGGCTGCGGCGAGGAAGTCCTGGGTCGCCTTGTTCAGCGCCTCGTAACCCAGCGCGCCACGGTCCTCGATCATCAGTTTGAAGCCGCCGACGGTGCCCAGACCCGCCACTGGCGGTGGCGGGAACACGGCAATCGCGGCGTCCTTGATACCGGCGTATTTAGCATTCAACTGGGCAACGATTGCCGAGGCAGATTGCTCCTTGCTGCGGTATTTCGAGGGTTCCAGCACCGGGAACACCAGGGCGCTGCTCGGCGAGTTGGCCAGGCTGACCGACAAGCCCGGGAACTGCGGCAGGTTCTTCACTCCCGGAATTGCCAGGGCGATATCGCCCATGTCGCGCACGACTTTCTCGGTACGGTCCAGGGTCGCGCCGCTCGGCAGTTGCGCGATTGCTACCACGTAATCCTTGTCCTGACCCGGCACAAAACCGCCGGGCACAATCTTGCCCATCCACACCGCTGCGCCGAGCAGCACGCCGTAGATCACCAGCATCACCAGTTTGCGGTTGACCACATGGCGCACGCCTTTGCCGTAATTGTCCGAACCACGGTTGAACACGCGATTGAAGACCTTGAAGAAACCGCCGAGCAGCGTGTCCATGATCCGCGTCAGACGATCTTTCGGCTCGTCATGCCCCTTGAGCAGGATGGCCGCGAGTGCCGGCGACAGGGTCAGCGAGTTGAACGCGGAAATCACCGTCGAGATCGCAATCGTCATCGCGAACTGCTGGTAGAACTGCCCGGTGAGGCCGGACATGAAGGCCAGTGGCACAAACACCGCCACCAGCGTCAGCGCGATTGCGATGATCGGCCCGCTGACTTCCTGCATGGCTTTGTAGGTCGCATCGCGGGGCGACAGACCGGCAGCGATATTACGCTCGACGTTCTCCACCACCACGATCGCGTCGTCGACCACGATGCCAATGGCCAGCACCATGCCGAACAGCGACAAGGCATTGATGGTGTAGCCGAACCCCAGCAGCAGCGCGAACGTACCAATGATCGACACCGGCACCGCCAGCAGCGGGATCAGCGACGCACGCCAGGTTTGCAGGAACACAATGACCACCAGCACCACCAGCGCGATGGCCTCGAGCAGGGTCTGGATCACCGCATGAATGCTGTCGCGGACAAACTGGGTCGGGTCGTACTTGATGCCGTAATCGACACCGTCGGGCATATCCTGTTTGATCTCCTCCATGACCTTGCGCACGTCGTCGGAGATCTGCAGCGAGTTGGCGCCCGGCTGCTGGAAGATGATCATCTGCACCGCAGGTTTGTTGTCGAGCATGGCGCGCAGCGTGTATTCGGAGGCGGCCATTTCCACCCGTGCCACGTCCGACAGATGCGTCACCGCGCCGGCGCTGGTCTTGAGGATGATGTCGCGAAATTCCTGTTCGGTTTTCAGCCGGCCCTGGGCGTTGACGCTCAGTTGCATCGGCACGTCGGTGAGCATCGGCGCACCGCCGACGATACCGGCAGCGACCTGTACGTTCTGCTCGCGAATGGCTTTCACCACATCCAGCGCAGTCATGTTCAGGTGTGCGACTTTCTGCGGATCGAGCCAGATGCGCATCGAATAATCGCCGGCGCCCCACATCACCACTTCGCCGACGCCCGGGATCCGCGCCAGGCGATCCTTGACATTGATCAGCGCGTAGTTGCGCAAGTAGGTCAAGTCATAACGCTGATTCGGCGAAAGAATGCTCACGCCCATGGTCAGGGTCGGCGACGACTTGATGGTGGTCACACCGAGGCGCTGCACGTCTTCCGGCAAGCGCGGCAGCGCCTGGGCCACGCGGTTCTGCACGAACTGCTGGGCCTTGTCCGGATCGGTGCCGAGCTTGAACGTCACAGTGGTGGTCATCTTGCCGTCGCTGTTGGCCAGCGACTGCATGTAAAGCATGTCCTCGACGCCATTGATCTGTTCTTCAATCGGCGAAGCCACGGTTTCGGCTATGACTTTCGGGTTGGCGCCGGGGTATTCGGCACGCACCACCACCGAGGGTGGTACCACTTCAGGGTATTCGGCTGTCGGCAGCTTGGTCAGGGCGATCAAACCGGCCAGCACGATCACCACCGACAGCACGCCGGCGAAGATCGGCCGGTCAATAAAGAATTTTGAGATGTTCATGACGATTCCCGAATTAAGCCGCAGGCTTGGTAGCGCGATTGACGCTGGCCATGTCGACGGTATTGACGTGGACGGCATCGTTGGGGCGTACACGCTGTACGCCGCTGACGATCACCCGGTCTCCTGCCTTGAGGCCGGACGTGACGATGCGCAGACCTTCATGCAGGTTGCCCAGCGTCACTTCGCGGTACTCGACGCGATCCTGGGCGCCGACCACCAGCACGAACTTGCGCGCCTGATCGGTGCCGATGGCCGAGTCGTCGACCAGCACGGTCTCGAACGGCTTGCCGCCACCGACCTTGATCCGCGCATACAGGCCCGGCAGCAGCGCGCCGTTGGCATTGTCGAAACGCGCGCGGACGCGGATGGTGCCGGACTGTGTGTCGAGCTGGTTGTCGATCGAATCCACTGCGCCCTGACGCGAATAGCCGTCCTCATCGGCCAGCCCCAGGGACACGGGGGCGCGGCTGCCGGACGCCTGATTGAGGTAACGCAGGTAGGTTTGCTCATCGACATCGAACGAGGCGTAGATCGGCGAGACAGACACCAGACGGGTCAGCAGCGGCGCCGTTGCGCCGGTCGATACAACGTTGCCGACCGTCAGCTCTGCGCGGGAAACCCGACCGGCCACCGGTGCCTTGATCTCGGTGTACGACAGGTTCACCCGAGCGGCATCCAGCGCCGCCTTCGCCACCTTCACCTGGGCCACGGCTTCGCGCGCAGCGTTCTGTTTCTCATCGAAATCACGCTTGGCGATCGCGTTCTGTTCCACCAGCCGTGCCGCGCGACTGGCATCAGTGGCGGTGTAGCCGGCGCGGGATTCGGCGGCAGCCAATTGTCCGGCGGCGCGATCGACTTCCGCCAGATATGGACGCTGATCGAGGGTAAACAGCAGATCGCCCTTCTTCACCAGCGCGCCATCCTTGAAGTACACGCCGACTATGGTGCCCGGCACCAATGGCCGGATATCCACCTTGTCGACCGCCTCCAGGCGTCCGGAATAGCTTTGCCATTCACTGATCGTTTTGAACACTACGGTGGCAACATCCACCTCAGCCATGGCAGCTGGAGCGGTGTCGGCATGGGCTTTGGCTATCGGCTCGAAATGATCGCCGTAGTTGACGACCATGCCGGCCGCGCCGGCCACTAAGAGCGCACTTAGCGCGACGAAAAGCCGTTTACGATTGGCGACCATTTCACTTCTCCTGACACTATTTATGATGTTCAAAACTTGTTAACCCACTGCAACTTCAAGACGCACGCATCCCTGCAATAAAACGTTCATTGCATAACTTCTTACTACCGAGTCACTTCAATCCATGAGTTCTGCCGATAACGCGCCAATGTATTCATCGACAATCCCGCTCTCACTGAGCGCGCAACACAGTCGATGCACATAATCTGCATTAGTCCCCATCGGCCCTTCGGCAAGTGCCACACTGCCGGCGATGGTTTCGATCCGCGCATCCGCCTCGAACAACGGGTGATCCGGCTCGGCAACAAACACCAGCGCCAGCACGTCGCGACCATCGGCCAGTTGCACGCCGGTCCAGATCGGCCGGTAGGCACCGGTGGGCATTTCGCGGATCCACAGTGAAATAAGTTCGTCGCGGGCCACCGCCTGGGTGATCTTGAACGCCACGCCGTGGGTCTCACCGCCGCGCTGCAAGGCCAGCATCCGCCCCGGCGTTTGCGCTGTCGCGCGCCCGGCGATCATCCGCAGGCAGAAACTGCGATGCCAACCGTGCAGGATGGCCAATTGGCGCTCGGCAAATTCGAGCATCGGGTTCCAGATCAGCGAGCCGTAACCGAAGACCCAGATGTCGCCCTCGCCGGGGCGCGCATTCAGGGTGTCTTCCATCGATTGGCCTATCCGCTCCAGCGTCCACAACAGTTCCGGGGGAACGTCGCTGAATTTCTCCAGATAAGCGCCTGAGCTGATCAACTGTTTCGTCAACATCGCCGTGGTCTCTGCGGTGGGCATTTGCCGTTGAGCGAATGTTGGCCGAGACGTCCCCGTCGGATAAACAACACGGGGCGCTACTCTTAGTAGCTCCAGAGGAGACAATCACGCCTGAATGCGTGATACAGCGGGGTCGTTGGACCGATTGACATCGCTGATTAATTGTCTCCATAAAAGCTACAGAGCATAAACTTTTGCGCTATTTATCGCCTCAGCCACCATGGGCAGACTGGATTTGCCGGTCCACTTCAGGACCCCCGACTTTCTCCCAAAGGTGATTGCCATGAAGCTCTACATTGCCAACCAGACTTGCTCCCAAGCCGTCCAGATCATCGCCAACGAACTGGGCCTGACCCCGGAACTGGTGCACTTCGACGTATTCGGCCGGACTACCTCCAGCGGCGATGACTTCGCGGCGGTGAACCCGCTGCTATACGTGCCCGCCCTGCTGCTCGACAACACCTTCAACGATGTCCTGTCGGAAACCATCGTCATTACCGCCTACCTCGCCGACCAGCATCCAGAGTCGAGCCTGATCCCGGCGCGCGGCACGCTGGAACGGGTCAAAGTCGATCAGTTGCTGACCTTCGTCGCTACCGAAATCGCCCAGAAACACATCCCGCTGATGCGCAAACTGCTGACCGAAGACGGCACCCAGTGGACCCGCAACAAGATCGTCAGCGCCTATGCCCAACTTGACGCAAGCCTGGCCGACGGGCGCACCTGGCTGACCGGTGAACAGTTCACCGTGGCCGATGCCTACGTCTTCGCCACCTGGTGGCACGAACGCTCCGGCGCTCAGATCGAACATCTGCAAAACCTGATGGCGTGGAAGGCCCGCGTCGACGCCCGCCCTTCGGTGCGCAAGGCACTGGCCGAAGAAGCGGCGCTGTATGCCGAACATATGGAGCAACTTAAAACGGCTTGATTGAATTGTTGGACTAAACAGGTCGCTCAGGCGGCCTGTTTGCGTTTTGCGATATGACTCAAGTTGATAACAACGTTAAAAACGGGGCGAAAAAAAGGCCGCCTGATAACAGGCGGCCAAAACCAAAGGAGTAAACAGAATAGGGATTCCATGTTTACGGCCGAGAGTCTACTCATATCCGTGACGACGTTCTTATTGTCTTCATCAATACTTACCATCAACAAAATCCGCTTTACTGTAAGAGTTATCCAAGGCGGTAATTTATTGACTTTGTTGTGCGGAAAAACAAGATCAAAAGATCGCGGCCTTCGGCAACGCCTACAGCGTTGACTTGGCAGTCTGTCACTTTCACTACAAATGCGACGTTCCAACACGCTCCAAAGCCTTCACCGACTCCTTCCGCGCACCCAAAACCCATGCAGGAGCAGCCGAAGGTTGCGATCTTTTGATCTTGTTTCAAAAGATCGCAACCTTCATCAGCTCCTTCAGAGAGCGAGGTCTATAGTGATCAGGTCTTGTGCCCTGGCGTCGAGCGTTGCCCATGACTTCAAACGAGCACCTGATCATCTGTGAGCATTGCGACTGTGTGTATGAAAAAGTCGTACTGGCCAAACACCAGAAAACCCTCTGCGCCCGCTGCGGCGGTGTGCTCCAGCGCTATAACGGTTTGACGGTGGAGCAACGCCTGGCCCTGACTTTCACCGCGGCCATGTTGTGGCTGTTCGCCAATTTCTATCCGGTGATGAGCATCAGCCTCAAAGGCCTGAAAAACAGCGCCACACTGTGGGATTCGGTGCTGGCGTTGAGTCAGGGGCCGATTACGTTCATGGCAATGGTCGCGGCGATTTCGATCATCATTGCCCCGGCGTTTCAACTGGTGTTGCTGGTCTGGGTACTGAGTTTCGCCCTCCGCTCGCAACGCGCACCGGGCTTCAAACTGTGCATGCGCTGGCTGGAAACCCTGCGGCCGTGGAGCATGCTCGAAGTGTGTCTGCTGGGGGCGATGGTGGCGGTGTTCAAACTTGCCGGCCTGCTCGACGTGTTGCCCGGCATCGGCCTGTTCGCACTGGCCGTGCTGAGCTTGATGATGATCCGCATTGCCGGTCGCGACATCCGTGACCTCTGGGACATTCTATGAAGCGACCACCGACTGCCAGCGAACTCAATCTATGCCTGTGCCACAGTTGCGGACTGGCCTGCGACATGTCCGACGAGCCGCACCAATGCCCGCGCTGTGATGCGCCGCTGCATCGGCGCAAGACCAACTCGCTGACGCGCACCTGGGCCTACATGCTCGCCGCACTGGCGTTTTACATACCCGCCAATCTGCTGCCGGTGATGAACACCAGCATGCTCGGCAGCGGTGCCGACAGCACGATCATGAGTGGCGTGCTGGAGTTCTGGGAAGGCGGCGCCTGGGACATTGCGCTGATCATTTTCATCGCCAGCATCGCCGTGCCGGGGATCAAGTTCGTCGCCCTGACACTGCTGCTGACGACCGTACAGCGCGACAGCGCCTGGGCGCGCAAGGAACGCTCGAAGCTGTACCGTTTCGTCGAGTTGATCGGCTATTGGTCGATGCTCGACGTCCTCGTCGTGGCACTGGTCGCAGCGTTGGTGAAGTTTCAGGCGCTGGGCGATATCGAACCGCGACCGGGCATTCTGTTCTTTGGCCTGGTCGTGGTGTTCACCATGCTCGCGGCGATGAGCTTCGATCCACGCCTGATCTGGGACAAGGACGTCGACACCTCGCTCAGCGACGAAGAACCTCAAGCAACACCTGCAACGGATGGCGCAGTGCCTGATCCGACTGGCGCTTGACCTGGCTGCGGCAGGAATAACCGGTGGCCAGTGCTTCGCCCTTCTCCGCCGGCGCCTCGACCTGACGCGCCCACGACTGCTCGTAGATCACCGCCGACGTTTCGCGGTTGCGCGCCTCATGCCCGTAAGTGCCGGACATGCCACAGCAGCCGGTGGCCTGGGTCGCCAGTTGCAAACCGACACGGTCGAACACCTGCTCCCATTGGCGAGTGGCGGCCGGGGCGTTGGTTTTCTCGGTGCAGTGCGCGAGCAGTCGGAACGACGCGGTTTTGGCCTGAAGTGTCTGCTCCGGCATGACGTTGAGTAACCACTCCTGCACCAGCGCGACTTCCGGGCATTGCTGTATGCCCGGCACTTTCAGGTATTCCTGGCGATACACCAGGGTCATCGCCGGATCGAGCCCGAGCAAAGGCACGCCAATGTCCGCCAATTCACGTAACTGCCGGGCATTGCGCAGGGCCGCGCGGTTGAATGCCGAGAGAAAGCCCTGCACATGCAACGGCTTGCCGTTGGCGCTGAACGGCGCCAGATAGACCTGATAACCGAGACGCGCAATCAGCTCGACCAGATCCGCCAGCAACGGAGCTTCGAAGTAGCGGGTAAACGCGTCCTGCACCAGCACTACGCTGCGTTCGCGTTGCGCCGGGGTCAGCGTCGACAAGGTCGCCACCGTCGCCGGCCGCACCTGCCAACGACGCATCGCCGCATGGAAATCGAAACGGCTGAGCAAGGGCACATCGACCATGCCACCAACGCGCTCCAGAACGCCGCGAATCAGCGCCGCGCCCATCAAACCGTTATACAGCGCCGGAATACGCGCCATGTACGGAATGCTGTATTCCAGCGAGGCAATCAGATAATCCCGCGCCGGGCGCAGATAACGACCGTGATACAGCTCGAGAAAGCGCGAACGAAACTCCGGCACGTTGACCTTCACCGGGCACTGGCCCGCGCAGGATTTGCACGCCAGACACCCGGCCATGGCGTCATACACTTCATGGGAGAAGTCTTCGGTTTGCGTGCGGGTGTTGCGCCAGCGCTGCCACAACGTACTGAAAAACGCAGGCTTGCGAATCGCCTCCGACAGCACGTCGACACCCGCCTCGCCCTGCAACCGCAGCCACTCACGGATCAACGAGGCGCGGCCCTTGGGCGACTGTGCGCGTTCACGCGTGGCTTTCCACGACGGGCACATCGCGTCATCGGGATCAAAGTTGTAGCAGGCGCCATTGCCGTTGCAATGCATGGCGGCGCCGTAGTCCTGCCAGACTTTTTCGTCGATCTGCCGATCCAGCTCACCACGCAGGGTCACTTCATCGATTTTCAGCAGCTTCGCATCGGTGTTGGCCGGGGTAGCGATCTTGCCCGGATTGAACTGATTGAACGGGTCAAACGCGGCCTTCAGCGCTTGCAGCGCCGGGTAAAGATCACCGAAAAATGCCGGCGCGTACTCCGAACGCAGACCTTTACCGTGCTCGCCCCAGAGCAGGCCGCCATAGCGCTGGGTCAACGCGGCAACGCCGTCGGACACCGGGCGCACCAGCGCCGCCTGCTGCGGGTCTTTCATGTCGAGAATCGGCCGCACGTGCAGTACGCCGGCATCGACGTGGCCGAACATGCCGTACTGCAAGCCGTGGCTGTCGAGCAAATCGCGCAGCTCGGCGATGTATTCCGCGAGGTGTTGCGGCGGTACAGCGGTGTCTTCGACAAACGGTTGCGGCCGCGCTTCACCGGCGACGTTGCCGAGCAGGCCGACCGCGCGTTTACGCATACCGTAAACCTTGCTCACCGCCGCTTGCCCGACTGCCAGCGTGTGGCCCAATCGCTCGACGGTTCGATCGCTGCTCAAGTGCTTGATGAACGACTCGACCCGACGCTGCAGGTCTTCTGGATCATCGCCGCAAAATTCGACGAGGTTGATGCCCAGGGTCGGCCGCTCGGCACTTTGCGGAAAATACTCCGCGACGCCGTGCCAGACGATGTCCTGCATCGCCAGCAACAACACTTTCGAGTCGACGGTTTCGATCGACAGCGGCTTGAGCGCCATCAGCGCCCGCGCATCGCGCAATGCGTCCATGAACCCGGCGTAGCGGATGTTCACCAGCATCGTGTGTTTGGGGATCGGCAGCACATTGAGCCGCGCCTCGACGACAAAACCCAGCGAACCTTCCGCACCGCAGAGCACGCTGTTGAGGTTGAAGCGCCGGTCGGCCTCGCGCAGATGCGCGAGGTCGTAACCGGTCAGGCAGCGGTTCAGATCAGGAAAGCGTTGCTTGATCAGTTCGCCCTGCTCATCAATGATCTGTCGCGCGCAACGGTAGACTTCGCCGACCCGATCTTCACGGGCACACAGTGCGCTCAGTTCGCTTTCCTCAAGCGGCAGACCGTGCAGACGCTCGCCGCCACGCAGGATCATGTCGAGTTCAAGCACATGGTCGCGGGTCTTGCCATAGGTGCAACTGCCCTGGCCGCTGGCGTCGGTATTGATCATGCCGCCGACGGTTGCGCGGTTTGAGGTCGACAGTTCCGGAGCGAAAAACAGCCCGGCGGACTTCAGCGCCGCATTGAGCTGATCCTTGACCACCCCGGCCTGCACGCGCACCCAGCGCTGCTCGACGTTGATCTCCAGAATGCGGTTCATGTGCCGCGACAGGTCGACAACGATGCCGTCGGTCAACGATTGGCCATTGGTGCCCGTGCCGCCGCCGCGCGGGGTGATCACCACCTGTTGGTACGCAGGCTCAGCGATCAGCCGTGCCACCCGCGCGACGTCGTCGGCATCCATGGGAAACACCGCCGCTTGCGGCAGGCGTTGATAGATCGAGTTATCGGTTGCGAGCACCACGCGACTGGCGTAATCGGCGCTGATTTCACCGCGAAAGCCGCTGGCCTTCAGGGCTTTGAGGAACTGCTGATAATCGGTGGTCAGTGCGGTGGCGGGCGACAGCTGGGCAATCATCGGTCGGGGAATCTCAGGTCAAAATCAGGCGATGTGGCGGTGAACAGTTGTACGCAACGAATGATTGCGTCAGGCTCCGCCATCTAATGCTGCCCATGTTCATTGCTGGCGAACATTGGGACAACCGTAAATTCGACCCGCTATTGATGACTTTTCCGAATGAATCCGCGCACGCTCACCCCTTCCATGTCGTTATTACTGGCCTTCGAGGCGGCCGCGCGCCACGAAAGCTATACCCGCGCCGCCCACGAACTGTCGCTGACACAAAGCGCCGTCAGCCGTCAGGTACAGATTCTCGAGAAGATGCTTGGCATGCGCCTGTTCAATCGCGAGGGGCGCAAAGTCGTGCTGACCGATGTCGGGCGCATGTATCAGCGCGAACTGGCTGAGGCACTCGGGCAAATCCGCAGTGCCACCCTGCAAGCGATGGCGTTCGGTTCCGGCATTCACAGTTTGCGCTTGGCGACGCTGCCGACTTTTGGTTCGAAGTGGCTGCTGCCGCGCCTCAAGGATTTCTACACCGCGCACCCGGGCATGACCGTACACCTGCATTCGCGCATCGAAGCCATCGACTTCGACACCAGCGAAATCGACGCGGCAATTTGCGTCGGCGGCGGTGAATGGCCGGGGCTGACGTCACTGCCCCTGCACACCGAGGAACTGGTGGTGATCGCCAGTGCGCAATTGTCGGCCGCCGAGCGCAAAGACGCCGAGCAGCAGATTGCCGGGCAACTG
Source organism: Pseudomonas sp. TH08 (assembly GCF_016651275.1). NCBI lineage: Bacteria > Pseudomonadati > Pseudomonadota > Gammaproteobacteria > Pseudomonadales > Pseudomonadaceae > Pseudomonas > Pseudomonas sp. TH08. The sequence continues at coordinate 906,936 of NZ_JAEKEE010000004.1, forward strand.
CTGCTCAATGTCAGCAGCAATGCGCAGGCGTGGGCCGAATGGTTCAGCCATCACGGCTTGCCGCATCGCAGCATGCGCATCGGCCCGAGCTTTGAAATGACCTCGCACTTGATTCAGGCCGTGCGCGCCAACATTGGCGTGGGCCTGGTGCCGCGCATTCTGGTCGAGGACGAATTACTCAATGGTGAGTTGCTGCAACTGGGCGAGCCGATCACCAGCCGACGCAGCTATTACCTGGTGTATCCGCCGCGCAATGAAGCGCTGCCTTCGCTGAAGGCGTTTCGCGATTGGCTGGTGGAGACGGTTTGACCGCGGGCGTGCGACAACGGACCACTAATCCTGGATAACTGCCGCGCCAATGAAGCGCCGCTTATAAAGCGGCGCGCCCGGCGTGTTAGCGCTTTGGTGCTGGAGGTGGTGCGCTGGGGCCTTTCAGGCTTGGTGAAGGCTTACCGTCCGGGCCGACAAAAAGCCGCGCCACGTTGGGAGGCATTGGTTGCGTTGCTCTGGCAGTCATGTCGAACCCTCTGATAGCGGGCTAAATTCAACCCATTGGACCCTCGCGGAATCTATCACCAAATACTCAGCGCCAAAAGACGCCACCGTTCCATCACTTTTCAACCACCTCGGGTTTTGCATCACAAACTGACCTTGGGCAGACTCCGGAGGCCACTCTGCGGGCCAGCCGAAAAGGCGCCTATCATCGGTCAAATGCAGCGTGACCAGACGATGATGCTGCGCGAAAGTGCTGAACCACTCACTGGGATAGGAAGATTGTTTCGTCAGATTTCTGCCACGCAACCACCCGTGCAACTTGCCGCTGGTGGCAAGGCGACAGAAAAACAGACCGAGCGAGATTGAAACAACCAGAGCCCACAGTGTTTCCGCCTTGGCACTCCACGGACCAACTGAGATGCCTTTGGTCCCTACCCACAAACATATTCCTCCGATCCCCGACACTGTTCCTTGAATAACAAACGTAAAAATCAACGCCTGCACAATCTGACCAAATGTATCCGGTCGCCTGAACGCTGTGAGCGAGTAAAAAATCCAGGTCGATAGAAACCCTGGAATCAAGTACTGCAATAGCGGAATCACCTCTTTAACCAGATCATCCATGATCCGCATCTCCTTCAGATATCGAAACAATCCATCCCGCCCATCTCTTTCCAATGCTGGCGTGCTGAAGCCTAGCCGACTCAAAAAGCCGCCCACGCACAACTGTCACTTCTCATTGCAGCCGCTGATCTGCACAAGGCCGGGTCAGCGCCGCGCCCTTCTAGCGCAGCGACAAACTTGAAAAACATGCGTCAAGAAGCTTGGTAACAGTCTGTTGCGCAGACAAAAAAATCCCGCTGAATGAGCGGGATTGTTCTGCACAGCCTGAATTACGCCACAGGAATCATCGGATCCGCCGCCGCGAGCGCACTCACGCGATCAGCCGCTGGCGGATAAATCCACTGGGTGTTGATCTGAGTCTTCAGGGTTTTGCCTTCCTGCCTGACCAGTTTCACCTGACGATCCCAACCCTCGGTGTACACCGCACCCCAGGCACCGAGATCCAGACAGGTCACGTATTTCGGCTGGCTGTACGGCGTCGGATCGACGCCGAGCAGCTGCGCCGCGACGTTATTGCCCGCATAACGACCCAGCGAGATCGCGTGCTGGCAGGTCATCAGTGCGTAGTTGCCGAGGCTGTCGGTGGCAGCGTACGCCACGTCGCCCGTGGCGAAGATGTCGTCCTGGCCGATGACTTTGAGGTGCGCATCGACGTGCAGGCGACCTTGTTTATCGCGCTCGCCCGGAATCTGCTCAGTGAGCGAGCTGGCGCGCACGCCAGTGGTCCAGATCACGGTGTTCGCTTCGATACGCTGACCGTCCGACAGTGTCACGCCACCGGCATCGACCGACTGCACAGAAACGCCCAGGCGCCATTCAACACCCAGCTCTTCGCTGGCCTCGACGATGGACTTGCTGATCTCTTCGCCCATCGAAGCGCCGATCTTCAGTCCGCGATCAATGACGATCACCTTGAAATCAGCGCCCTCAGCGAAAATCTCGCGCAGACGTCCGGGCAGTTCGGTCGCCGTTTCGATCCCGGTAAATCCGCCACCGGCTACAACCACGGTATTGCGCGCCTGGCTGTGCGGCAGGTCTTTCAGGGATTTCAAATGAGCCTCCAGACGGATGGCCGCTTCTATGCGATCAACATCGAAGGCGTGCTGAGCAACGCCTGGAGTGCCCGACTGGGCCAGACCGCTGCCGCTGGCCAGAACGAGTTTGTCGTAGTGGAACGTCTGTTTCTGACCCGACGCATCGGTGTAACCGACGGTTTTCGCCGCCACGTCAATGGTCTCGGCGGCGCCTTTGATGAAGTGAACGCCGACCACTTCGAACAGTTCGTGGAGCGGCGCTGCCAGTTGATGAGCATTCGGCTCATAGAAGCGCGGACGCACGCGCAACTCTGCCTGCGGCGCCAGAACGCTGATCTCAACGTCTGCACGGCCCTGAAGATCAACCAGCCGTGCCGCACTCAACGCCGACCACATACCGCCAAAACCTGCACCGATAACCAGAATTTGCTGCTTCATTGTGACGCTCCAGAAAACGCCTAGCGACTGAAAGAGAGAAAATCGAATTCGTTTTGAGTCAGTCACTGCCAACTCAATAGCGCCGACTGTATTGATCGGAGATAATTCTCACAAGTCAGATTATCCGATAGGTTTGATCGGATTTATCGATGACATCCAGAGCGAAAAACTTGGATAAATTGCACGCACAAAGGGCGTAAAGCCGCATACAGGTAGATTTCCCACTGTTTCCGCAGATTGCCGACTCAGGTCACGGCTGGTAGTATTTACGACAAATTCAGTCGGAATTAGATATGTCTCTTTACAGTGCTGGGGTCGAATACGGCATTCATTGCCTGGCCTTTCTGGTAGGCAGCGGCGGTGACAGCCGCGAGGCCAGCGTGCGCGATCTTGCGGAGTTGCAAGGTGTTCCCGTGGAATATCTGGCGAAGATTTTCACCAAACTGGCCAAGGGCAAACTGGTGGTGGCCAGTGAGGGCGTACGCGGCGGCTTTAGCCTGGCGCGGCCAGCCGATGAAATCACCCTGCTCGACATCGTCAACGCCATCGACGGGCGCAAGAACATTTTCGAATGCCGCGACATCCGCGGGCGTTGCGCCCTGTTTGAGGGCAATCCGCCGGAGTGGGCAATAGAAGGCACCTGCTCGATTCACGGCGCGATGATGACGGCGCAAAAGCGCATGGAAGAAGCCCTTGCCCAACAGACCATCCTCGACATTGCGAGAAAGGTCGGGCGCAAGGCACCCGCGGAATTCGGCCAGCAAGTGGAAAACTGGATTCAGGATCGGCGAGAGAAAAAAGGCAACGTTGGCAGCATCCCCCTGACCGATATTTCTGACTGAGCGCCGCCCGCGGGCATAAAAAAAGCAGAAACCGTTGCCGCGGTTTCTGCTTTTTTGTACCTGAAAACAGCCTTACAGGCAGTCGCGCACCGATTTACGCAACGAGCCGGACTTGGCCCAGGGCGGCCCCTGATACAACGACACCCGGCTGCCATCCTTGTATTTGACGACATCGAGGATTTCGTCGGCAGTAATGACGCTCGGCGCGGTGATGCGATAACCGTTGGAGATTGACGTTTGCGTAGTCTTGGCAACGTCTTGCTGCCACAACGGTAATACACAGGCGGCATAGTCTTTGGGTGCCTTGCCGCTGGTCTTGCTGACATTCGGCTCACCCGGCACCAGTGACGCTGGCAACGAGCACCCTGCCAACATAACCAACGCCAAACTACCGATCCACATCCGCATGGTGTTTCCCTGCTCTGAAAAAAAGCGAATGTAACGTGTAACAGGGTGCACATCCATCGTGGCGCTGCGCCTTTGTGCATGTTTGGACAATTTTTCACAACCGCTCGGCCCAATCACCGACAAGCCTTGCCCCGCAGGCACAAAATACGACTACTCTTTTCTACCGAGAACGTTCTGGAGGTGATCATGCGGCTCAATGAATACGAACACGAACTTCAGCGCGACCTGCAAAGCGTCGCATCGGATTTACGCTGGTCGGCTGTCGACCTCAAACGTATCGCTGAGCAGTTGCGCAAATCCGGCAACGAAGCGGATGCGCAAACTGTATTGAGATCCTGCGAAGTGTTGCAAAGCGATGAAGAGCGCTTGCAGCTCTATGCAAAGGAAGTGAAAGCACGCGCGATCAGTCGCACCAAAGTCCACTGATCGCGAACTGACCCCGCCCGCAAACAAGAAGCCCCGGCAATCCCCGGGGCTCTTTCGTTACCTTCAATCAGCGTGTCGTGTGACTTTGCACGCGTGCCGAGCGTTTTTTGTAGCCGGGAAGTGCTGCGGCATACGCCAGCGCCTCCTCTCTGTTGGCAAACGACGCGAGCCGGTCACCCTGCGTGCAAACACGCCACGGGCCGTTGTTCACACTGAGCACGTCATAGCCGTTCATGTGCATCTTGTTCAGCATCGGAATGCTCATGGGCACCTCCTTTTTGCTAACGGTGGGTTCAGCTTCACGCTTTTACCTTACACCCGGAGCCCCATCAGGTGCCAACGAGGTATTGCCCTGCCCCCCGACGGGCCGAGGCGCAGGCACTTTTCACTCATGCACATGCTCCAAGTCCCGACGGAACCTTTGAATTCGGCCTCGGCTCGAATATTGCAAATTCATTACATTTTTATGACGCGTGGTAACCAGGTAACAGATGAAAGTACGTGCAACCGTCATTTGCGAACAGGATCGCCATGTTCTCCTGGTACGCAAACCCCGCTGCCGCTGGACATTGCCCGGCGGCAAAGTCGAGCCTGGAGAAACCCGCGCCCATGCGGCTGTGCGCGAATTGCAGGAAGAAACCGGGTTGGATGCCGACGATGTGTTGTATTTGATGGAATTGCAAACCGGCAGCACGCGGCATCACGTCTTCGAAGCGTCAGTGCTGAATATTGACGACCTGCGCCCGCAAAACGAGATCATCGATTGCATCTGGCACCCGCTGGACGCGGTGCAGAATTTGAATACCAGCGAGGCAACGCTGCAGATCGTCCAGGCGTTTCAACGGCGTCTATAAAAGGTCAGCAAGGAATCAGCCGGCGAAAGCCCTGCGCCCCGCACTGATTTCGGTGCGCAACTCACCGATAAAATTGGAAATGTCACGAATCGTGACGAGATGCTCCGGGGAAACGCCATTCAGCAGCAATTCCACGCGCCCGCTACAGGGCTCGTAGACTTTGATCTGCAGCAGCCCTGGCGACGTCTCAATGCAGTCGCATTTGAACGCTGGAAAGCCGGACTCGACGATGTGGCAAATGTCGGTAATGGCAAGCATGGGCGCACGCCTCGCAGGCGGTGAATCGATCGATCCGTTGAGCATAGATGAGCTATTTGTGTCGTGCTCGACACCAGAATGCCAACTCGCTCACAACTTCCGCGCGCTTACTCAGTGGGCATCGTGATCCCAGACCCAGTTCCAGATACCCGGCAACTCCACTGCCTCCGAACTCTGCTGAACCGTGCGTGCCAGCGCGGCTTTCTCCAGTGCCACGTGATCATCATAAAACGGCTTGTCCGCCAGCCTCACGCCCGTGGTCGCAGCGCTGTCGAGGAGGATTTGCAGGTATTCACGGGTATGTCGCGCGGTGTAACGGTTAAGGTCGTGAAAGGTCACCACCACCGGAATCACGCCATCGACCGTGGGAAATTTCCCCAGCGCAATCTCTTCGCGCACGACCGATAGCTGACGCAACAGGTTCGCCCGACGACGCGGGCTGGCATTGAAACCCCAGATCTTGCCGTCATTGGCACTCAAATCCGTAAGCAACACATGCAAGCCATGCTGTTGATAGGCGGCGAACGTGCGCTTGTCGTAATTCCAGAACGGCGGTCGCAGCAACGTCGGTTGAGCGCCGGTAATGGCGGCGATATCAGCCGTGCCATTGGTCAACGACTCTTCGAGCTCCTGCGGATCAAGCGAGCGATGGTTGGTGTGCCAGTGGGTCGCGGTGTGGAAACCGAGGATATGCCCTTCAGCGTGCTCGCGGCGCATGATGCTGCGCCCAATGTCGCTGTTGCCGGCGCGGGGCGCGCGGGTCTGGACGAAAAATACCGCTTTTATGTTCGCTTGCAGCGGGTTGTCCTTCAGGCTGTCGAGTACCGTCGCCGAAGGGTTCCAGAAACTCGAGGCACTGGGGCCATCATCGAAGGTCAGCAGGAAACGCACCGGCGCCTGCGCCTTGAGGCGGGTTTCGGTTTGCGCGGTCATTTCAATCGGCGCAGCAATGCAGCCGGCCAGCCCGAGAGCAATCACCGCTGCACATACAAGTTTGAATCCGGAGGTCATGTTTTGCCTTGAGCCCGACCACTGTGGTCATGTTGTCGATTGGCAAAACTCCTTCGCCCTTATCCCTCCCTGCGCCCGGATCTGCGAGCCGGGGTTGGATAAGGTACACAGGGTTTGGTTCCGGCGCTCGTTCAGTTAGCCAACGCCTGTTCAAAAGAGCTGTCGATAATCCCCGCCGTGGCCAGCGGTGCCGGCAGCGCTTTGACTTTGAAGAGGAAATCCGCAGTGCTTTGCAGGTCTGCGGCGGCTTGCTGATCGACCGGCCCGACGGTCATGTGCGCCTGGCGCAACCAGTGCCGCGAAACCTGCTGATCGAGATTGGCCTTCTTCGCCCACAGGTCGGCGTACTCGTCGGTATGGCTGTCGACCCAAGCGCGCGCCAACTTCAAACGCCCGAGAAAATCGGCGATGGCTTGACGTTTACTGTCGATTGACGGGGCGGAGGCTGCGATAGCGCTGAGCCCCGGCATCAGATTTTTTGCCGTGAGAATCGGTCGCGCACCGGAGAACACGATCTGCTGGGAAATGTACGGTTCCCACACCGGGAACGCATCGATGCTGCCTTGCGGCAACGCGGCGGCGGCATCGATCGGCATCAGTTTGACGAAGTCGACGTAATTTTCCGGCAGACCGCCCTGCTCCAACGCGCGCAAGGTCAACTGCTGACTCCAGGCGCCTGGCCAATAGGCGACTTTCTTGCCCTTCAGGTCGGCGATGGTTTTTACCGGTGAGTCCTTCGGCACCAGCAACGCGATGGTGTCGGGGTTCTGGCGTGACACGCCGATCAATTTCACCGGCGCCTGTTTTGCCGCCAGAAACAGAAACCCCGAATCGCCTAAAAAACCCAGGTCGAGCGAACCGGTTTGCAACGCCTCGGCCAGCGGTGCTGCTGCCTGGAAGTGTTTCCAGTCGACCGTGTAAGGCGCGTCTTTCAATACGCCGGACGCTTCCACGGAAGCGCGGATGTTGTAGTAGTTCTGATCACCCACATGCAGAACCACCGGCTCTGCGGCGTAAGAAAGAGGGGAAGTAAACACTGCAGCGGTCAGCGCGCCGCGGAGGAACCGGGATAGCTTCATGGCGAGTCCTGCAAAATAGGGATTGCATAGACCATAACGCTCTTGATATTCGGTTTTGAAATTCGATTAATGCATAAGCTCATCACTGTCGATTTCTACTGTTTGCTCAGCAACAGCGGCTGACTGAACTGTTCCCTGCGCAACAGTTAAAAAACCCTGAACAGCGTCAAAACCCACGTAATCCGGCCCTTCGGCACACATGGCACAGAGCCTGCAATATTCCATTCATGCAGGACGCATTCGTTAAAAATATCTTTTTGGACATAAAAAACCTGTGCATTCGCCGGAGCGCCCCATGACATCGTTCTTTCCTCTTTTTAAAACTCTGCTGGTCGCCAGCGCCCTGGCGCTGGCCTTGAACCCGGTCGCCCACGCGGCCGAAACTGCGCCGACGGAAGTACACCTGGATTACGCCTACTACTCGCCAGTGAGCCTGGTCCTGAAGAATTTCGGTTTCCTCGAAAAAGCCCTGCCCAATACCAAAGTCAGCTGGGTACTGAGCCAGGGCAGCAACCGTTCGCTGGAATACCTCAACAGTGGCGGCGTTGATTTCGCCTCCAGCGCCAGCCTCGCAGCCGTCTTGAGCCGCGCCAACGGCAGCCCGATCAAATCGGTTTACGTTTATAGCCGCGCCGAATGGACGGCGTTGGTGGTGCGCAAAGACTCGCCGTATCAATCCATCGCCGACCTCAAGGGCAAGAAAATCGCCGCCACCAAAGGCACCGATCCGTACCTGTTCACCTTGCGCAGCCTGCAACAGGCCGGGCTGAAAAAAGACGACGTTGAACTGGTACACCTGCAACATCCGGATGGCCGCACGGCATTGGAGAAAGGTGATGTCGACGCCTGGGCCGGCCTTGATCCGCACATGGCCGCCAGTCAGGTACAGGCGGGTTCGCGCTTGCTCTACCGCAACCCGGCCTTCAACAGTTACGGGGTGATCAGCGTCACCGAGCAGTACGCCAAAGAACATCCGCAAACCATCGATACGGTGATCAAGGCTTACGAACAGGCCCGCGACTGGGCGCTGAAAAACCCTGACGCGTTCGCCGCCCTGCTCGCCAAGGAATCCGGACTGCCGCTGGACGTGGCCAAGTTGCAGTTGTCGCGCACCGACCTCAGCAGCCCGCAGCTCACGGCCAACGACATAAGCGCCTCGAAGGCTGCTGCGCCGATTCTGGTCTCCGAAGAGCTGGTGCGTCGCGGGGTGAATGTCGATCAGGTGATCGACCAATTGCTCGACAGCGGTGTGCAGCAAGCCGTCGCCCGCCAGTAATCGAACAGGCTCACCGCCAATCCGCGCGCGTCGCGGATTTGTCGTGAGCGGAGCCACATTCATGACGAGTCACAGCAAAGACCTGCCCGTACCACTCGCCGCGCCACGCCGGCAGTCAGCTCTTCTCAACCCGGCATGGCGGCGCCGCGGCAAAGGCCTGGCCTTACCGGCGCTGATCGTAGTGCTGCTGGAAATAATCGTACGCATCGGCTGGCTGCCGTCTTACCAGATGCCTGCGCCGAGCGAGATAGCCCTGACCCTCGCCGACCTCGCTGAAGGCGCTTTGTGGAAACACATCGGCGCCAGCCTGGTTCGCGTCCTGCTGGGGTTTGCCATTGGTGCCAGTCTGGCGCTGGTGTTTGCCGCGTGGGTCGGTTTGAGCCGCGAAGCCGAGGCGTATCTGGAGCCAACCTTCGCCGCGCTACGCGCGATTCCGAGCCTGGCCTGGGTGCCGCTGTTGTTACTGTGGCTGGGCATCGACGAGACCTCGAAAATCGTCTTGATCGCCATCGGCGCGTTTTTCCCGGTGTACGTCAATGTCGTCGCGGCCATTCGCAACATTGATCGCAAACTGGTGGAGGTCGGTCATATCTATGGCTTCAGCCACTTGCAACTGGTGCGGCGAATCTTGCTGCCCGCCGCCCTGCCCGGCCTGTTCACCGGGTTGCGCAGCGGCATGAGCCTGGCGTGGATGTTTCTCGTTGCGGCCGAGTTGATCGCTGCCACCAAAGGCCTGGGATATCTGCTCAGTGACGGCCGCGAAACCTCACGCCCGGACATCGTGCTGGCGGCGATTATCGTGCTGGCCTTGCTCGGCAAGCTCAGCGACGGCTTGCTCGCGGTGCTTGAACGACGCTGGCTGACCTGGCGCGATGCGTTCACCGGTCAGGGCGCGCAGGACTAGTACAAGGAAGCGACTACGCTGAAATTTCCTACCGGAGATTCAGCCATGTGCGGAAGACTCTCGCAGTACCGAGGCATCCACGACTTCGTCGCCGTCCTGAGCATTCCCGATGCGTTGATCAATCATGTCGGCGATGCGCCGCTGAGTCGCTACAACGCCGCGCCGACCACATCGCTGGCCGTGCTCCACCAGCATGAGCAGGCGTTATACGCCGACAACTTGCGCTGGGGCTGGCGCCCGCACTGGGCCAAGGACCGCGCCGCGCCGATCAATGCGCGGGTGGAGAAAGTCGCCCATGGCCCGTTCTTTCGCGCGATCTGGCGCCATCGGCTGATCGTACCCGTCGACAACTGGTTTGAATGGGTCGATGACGACGACAAAACCCGACAACCCTGGCTGATTCGTCGGGCAGATCAAGGGCCGGTTTTCTGCGCAGCCATCGGTCAGTGTCCTACGCCCCAGGTGCAGGCTCGGGACGACGATGGCTTCGTGATCATCACCGCCGACAGCGTCGGCGGAATGCTCGATATCCATGACCGACGGCCCGTGGTGTTCCGCGCAGACTTGGTGCACGAATGGCTCGACCCGGCGACGCCTGCCGAACGCGCCGAACAAATGCTCCTGTTCGAAGGCGAAAGCCCGGAGGCCTTCGAATGGCACAAAGTCGGCAAAGCAGTGGGGAACTCACGCAATCAGGGCGCCAACTTAATTATTGAGCAAGCCTAAATATCGCCGAATGCCCCCCGTTCTCTCATGTAGGAGCTGCCGCAGGCTGCGATCTTCTGACTTTGATTCTTCGCAAAAAATATCAAGATCAAAAGATCGCAGCCTGCGGCAGCTCCTACCGGTGAGCCGGTGGTGTTACAGGGGGTGTTTCATTCTTGAGACAGCTTTAATAAAACAGTCGTTTGAGCGAACTAACCGCCTGTCTGACATTTCAATCGTCATACATACATTTAGAGGCGCTACGGATAGCATGCGCGCCGCCTTTCCGATTGACATACCAGTTGACCAAAGAGTCAACAGTCAGGAATCCCCTACAACTTTTACAAGCCTTGCAGAGAACTAAGTTGCGCGACGATTTTGCAATCAAACAGGTCGGTGGCCTGGAGTGTATTTATCTGTCGATGACAGAACGCTTTGAACTCGACTGTTTTATCGGCCACTACATCAAGACCCGAAACCTGCGTAGCGTTCCCGATATCGAACGCGTCCTGCGCAGCACCCTCGAAGGCTATCCAGGTCACCCGCCGGTGATGGTCAACGAGCTCAATGCCTGGATCGACAGAACGCTGGGATATCGGGCTTCACACCCCGATTTCACACAGCTGGACGATATTTGAAACGACGAAAAAGCCCCGCACCAGCGGGGCTTTTTGTTTCCGTCGTTCAGGGCTTCAAAGGACGTTCCTGATCCCGATCCGACAGCTCTCTGCTGTCGTCGTGTTTCCAGGTTTGCTCTTCTCTTTTCTTTTGCTTTTCGATCTCCGCTTCTGTTGGCTCATCCTTTTCATCCGGACGCGTTTTCTCGGTTGCCATGCTCACCTCGCTTGCAGAAGGAGTTCACATCGATAAAGCGTAGATCAGTTTTCATCAGACAACTTACAACCACCAACGCAGTAAAAAGAAGAAGACCATGCTCAATAACATGCTGAGCAATGTATTACGGGTGTAAATGACCAGTGCTATGGCAACCAGCGAACTAAGCAGGTACGGATTATCCCACTGCAAATTCAACTGTTTGTCCGGCATAAACACAATGGGCCCGCAGATCGCCGTGAGCATTCCAGGCACTGCAAAACCAAGAAATTGCCGCGCATTACTGCTCAAGCGAACCGGCAAACGCGGCTCGAGAAACACATAGCGATTGAGGAACACCAGAATCCCCATGCCGAAAATCACTGCCCAAACCATCATGTGCGCCCCCAATACAGCTTGTTGCAGATAAACCCGGCAGTCATGCCCGCCAACCCCGACAGCACCAGCGCCGAGCCCCACTGCCAATAGCTGAACAGCACCGAGCAGAACAACGAAACCGCCACGCAAACCACCGTTGGCACGTTACGCACCACCGGCGTGATCAGGGCAATGAAGGTCGCGGCAATCGAGAAGTCCAGCCCCAGGTGTTCCAGGCCGGGAATGCTGCTGCCAAGGACAATGCCGACCAGAGTGAAGAGGTTCCAGGCGATGTAAAACGTCAGCCCGACACCCAGCGCATACCAACGATTGAACTGCTGGCGATCATGCTGGCTGGTCAGCGCAAACAATTCATCGGTGAGCAAAAAGCCCAGGCCAATCCGCCAACGCCCCGGCAGCGGTGAAATCACCGAGCGCATGCTCATGCCGTAAAGCAAATGTTGCGATGTGAGCAGCAGCGTGGTCAGCAGAATCGAGAAAATCCCCGCGCCGCCCTTGAGCATGCCGATCGCCACCAGTTGCGCAGCGCCGGCAAAGACAATGCTCGACAAGCCCTGGCCTTGCAGTGGCGTGAGGTTGGCTTCGATCGCCATGGAACCGGCGAGCAGGCCCCACGGCGCAGTGGCCAATGACAGCGGCATGATCGCCGCAGCACCGCGAAGGAACGCACTGCGCGGCATAAGTGAGTCAGACATAACGCTCTTCAACCGAGGAAACAGCCCACGACTGTGCCAGCAAAAACACCGCCCGGTCTTGAACAATCTTGCGCAATTGCCCAGGCCCTGCGCGTAACATAGCGCCATTCACAATTGCGTCAGGAAGACACCATGCTGTACCGAATCGCAGCCGACGGGCTGGTGCTGTTTCATTTGTGCTTTATCTTGTTCGTGCTGTTTGGCGGGCTGCTGGTACTCAAGTGGCCGCGCCTGATGTGGCTGCATTTGCCGGCCGCAGCCTGGGGCGTTGCCGTCGAAGTGCTGCACTTGACTTGCCCGCTGACGTACTGGGAAAACCTCATGCGCCACGCCGCCGGGCAGACTGAATATGCGGGCGGTTTCATCGAGCATTACATCTGGCCAATCATCTACCCGGCTGGGCTTACCCCGCAGATCCAGTTAGCACTCGGCAGCGTAGTCTTGGCGATCAACCTGTTGGTTTACGGGCGCCTGATTCGTTCGTGGAAACAGCGCCGCGCCAGCCGCATCGCGCTTTAACGCGACGCGGGTTTCAAGGCTTCCAGCCAGGCCGGATCCAGGCGCGCCTGATCGGTATCGAGACCGAGCGCCTGCATCCGCTCTTTATGCGCTTCGACTTCGCGCCACAGTTGCCCATGATCGCTGGAGTTACCGTCCAGTTCATGCATCTGCATCAACGCCAAATGATAGAAGCGCAGCACCTTCATGGCCGTCGGATCATTCTTCTCAACCGCGGCCGTCACCTGATGCATCACATTGGTGATGCTCATCAGGTTGCGCTTGAGCCGCCAGCTATAGACGGCCGGCGCCATCCACGTCTGATGCCAGAAACGCCCACGCAACAACCCCGCCGTCAGCAGAAACGCCAGAAACACTCCGCCCACGTTAAAGCGCAGGTTGTCACCGCCAGGCTCGCCGAACAGTGCCACTGCGACGCTGGAAAACAGCATCGCCAGCACCAAAAACAGCACGGCAATAATGATCGTGCTGCGCCGGGTCTGCTGGCGAAAAGTGGCGGCATCCATCGGCTGAATTTCGAACATCACAAATGACTTCCTTGAGCGACAAAAGGGGCAATCAAAAAAACTCGCCGACGCATTATCGCCTCAACGAGGGATTTAGCTATGCTGGGGCTCCTTTTCATCTTTTCAGCGTCCAACGGGGACATGGCGGTACAGCGCAGATCGTGCCATCTTCATTCATGGATACACACTATTCGGATGCCATCCGCCTGGTTTTGGGATGACATCGTTTTAAGGATCATTGCATGACCCAACGACACGTAATCAATGCCTCGGTCAGCCCGAAAGGCAGCCTGGAAACCCTTTCTCAACGTGAAGTTCAGCAACTGAGCGAAGCCGGATCCGGCAGCACCTACACGCTCTTCCGCCAGTGCGCCCTGGCCATCCTCAACACCGGCGCCCATGTCGATAACGCCAAGACCATTCTCGAAGCCTACAAGGACTTCGAAATCCGCATTCACCAACAGGATCGCGGTGTACGCCTGGAGCTGCTGAACGCTCCGGCCGACGCCTTCGTCGACGGCGAAATGATCGCCAGCACCCGCGAAATGCTCTTCAGCGCCCTGCGCGACATCGTCTACACCGAAAACGAACTCGACAGCCAACGCATCGACCTGAGCACCTCACAGGGCATCAGTGATTACGTTTTCCACCTGCTGCGCAACGCGCGCACCCTGCGTCCGGGTGTCGAGCCGAAAATCGTCGTGTGCTGGGGTGGTCACTCGATCAACACCGAAGAGTACAAATACACCAAAAAAGTCGGCCACGAACTCGGCCTGCGCAGCCTCGACATCTGCACGGGCTGCGGCCCCGGCGTGATGAAAGGCCCGATGAAAGGCGCGACCATCGCCCACGCCAAACAGCGCATTCACGGCGGTCGCTACCTCGGTCTGACCGAGCCGGGCATCATCGCCGCCGAAGCGCCAAACCCGATCGTCAACGAGCTGGTGATCCTGCCGGACATCGAAAAACGCCTGGAAGCCTTTGTGCGTGTCGGCCACGGCATCATCATCTTCCCGGGCGGCGCCGGCACGGCTGAAGAGTTCCTCTACCTGCTCGGCATCCTCATGCACCCGGACAACGAAGGCCTGCCGTTCCCGGTAATCCTGACCGGGCCGAAACATGCCGCAGCGTATCTGGAGCAGCTCGATGCATTCGTCATCGCGACCCTCGGCGAGGCCGCTAGGCAGCACTACGAAATCATCATCGACGACCCCGCCGAAGTCGCACGGCAGATGACTCAGGGCCTGAAAGCGGTGAAACAGTTCCGCCGCGAGCGCAACGACGCGTTCCATTTCAACTGGCTGCTGAAGATCGACGAAGGCTTCCAGCGCCCGTTCGATCCGACCCACGAAAACATGGCCAACCTGAAACTGCACCGCGACCAGCCACCGCATGAACTGGCGGCGAACCTGCGCCGGGCTTTTTCGGGCATCGTCGCCGGCAACGTCAAGGACAAAGGCATTCGCCTGATCGAAGAACACGGGCCGTATCAGATCCGTGGTGACGCAGCGATCATGCAACCGCTGGACGCGCTGCTCAAAGCCTTCGTCGCCCAGCACCGGATGAAGCTGCCGGGTGGCGCGGCGTACGTGCCGTGCTATCGAGTGGTGGCGTAACTCTTTCACTTACCACGCTACAAATGTAGGAGCGAGCCTGCTCGCGATAGCGGTAGATCAGTCACCTTTTATATCGACTGAACCACCGCTATCGCGAGCAGGCTCACTCCTACAGGTTCTGTGGTGTAGCACAAATGGTGTTTACAACCAGAGTCCTGTGGGAGCGAGCCTGCTCGCGAAGAGGCCCGAAAGAGCACCTCAATTTTCCGACGTCCCCACCAACCGCGCCGCCAGTGCCTTGGCCTGCAACGCCACATCCGTCACCGCCGTACTCTCCCACCACATCCCGCGCAGCGGCGGCCCCATGGCGAATAACCGATTTGCGACCTGCCCGTTTTCGTTCAGCACCGCACCGTCAATCGCAGCCGCAATCCCCAACGCCAACGGCCCCGGTTGCACCAACCCGCGACCCAGCAGCTGTTGCGGCAAAGGTCGTGCGACACGGCGCCAGTCGTACTCGATGCCACTGGAATTGATCAATGCCGCGCCATGGATCACGCAGGTTTCAGCCTCACCACGGCGACGAATACGGATAGCCACGCCGTCCTCCGCTCCCGGCTCAAGCCCTTTGAACGAAGCCGCCTGAATCCGCAATCGACCTTCTTTGTGCAACCGCTCAACGAGTTCGGCACTCAGCGGCGGCGAACGATGATGATGGCTTTCCCACCACGGCCGCACATGCCGTACGAATTGTCGCCGTTGCACATCAGTCGCCTGACTCCACAACCGCGGGATATGCACCCGGACGGTGTCCAGCGGCGCCTGCCAGTCGACGCCTTGGGCGATGGCATCGCGGCAATGCCGACGCACTTCGTGCAGTAGCTGTCGCGGCGTGCGAATACTCGGATCGTCACCCAGAAAATCCGCCCACGATGGCGGTTGCCGACGCACATGCGGCAGCAAGCCGTGGCGCGAAAACACCTCGATCGGCCCGCGATGCCCGGCCTGCTCCAGCGAAACAACGGCGTCAACCATGGTCAGGCCGGAGCCGATGATCAACACGCTGGATTGCGGATCGAGCTGGCGCATGGCGGTGACGTCCCAAGGGTCGAGCGCCGCGGCGTTAAGGCCACTGGATCGAGTTTGCGGCGTGCGTGCGGCGGGAAACATACCCGTGGCGATCACCGCGAATGCTCCCTGCAGGTTTTGCCCGTCGTTCAACGTGAGCCGCACCGAATCAGCGTGCATCTGCAGATCAACCACCTCTGCCTGCACGTGCTCGACGGTGGAACCGTGTCGAGCGCCAACCGCTCGCGCCTCGGTCAGACGTTGCTGCACGTAGACACCAAACATTCCGCGCGGCGGGAACAGCTCGCAGACCGGCACATTCTGCTCGGCAGACTGCGGCCAGCCCCCTGAGGCAATGTGTTCGGTCAGCCATTGCGTCAGATCATCCGGGTTATCCGGATCAACGCTCATGCGTGCGGCATTGCCGTTGAGCGTGTGGCCCAATTCGACAGCGCTGTAGGCTTCGCCTCGGCCAAGTTCGGCGCGCGGTTCAATAATCAGAATCGTGCGCTGAACGGGCAGACGCAACAATTGCGTCGCGAGCATCGTGCCACTGAGGCCACCACCGATGATCAGGATGTCTGCAAAACGGGAAGAAACAAATGACTCCGTGTGGATCTGCTCACGCATAGCTGTTTACTAAGAGAGTTTATTCCGGGTAACAGTATGCTTAATCGCTGCTCTTATCAGCTCGTCTTTTTTAATGCCTGGGAGGGATCCCCACCAAATAAAGCAGTCGACGAGAACCGGAGGTTAGCGAAATAAATCCCGTCTGATCGCACAGACGGGCTGCTCCACCTCAACTCACCTATTTTTCAACGGCGGGAACAATCTTGTAAAAAGCCTTCTCCGAGGGAGAATCATTCCCGCCCCCACCGACATAAACGACGTAGTAAAACGGGATATTCCTGTTGTCTGAATATTTCTCTAAAACTTTTTTCGGGATCTTAAGTTCGCCCCCAGCCTCCGGATCCAGTTCTATCGAACCCACTGACTCCGCGGATTCTCCGATGAATACATCAGCCTCGTCACCATCCGTAGGGTTTGGCACCGGATGAATAACAGCTGTGGCGAATTCACCTAGGTTCTGAAGGCTAATAACGCCATCCACGGCTTCTTTAATACTGAGTGGCTTGAGCATTTGATCATTCCTTTTTAAATGTCCAATGGAGTTTGTTGCGATGCCATTGGAACCACACAGACTCCCTTCGTCTACTGTCAGAAATTACAGGTACCACTACTTTTCCGATCAGCGGCAGTCTAGAACTAGATCACCACATTACGCACAAACCGCGCGGCCACTTCACCATCGTTTCGATAGGCGTGCGGCTGGTTGCTGGCAAACATGAAGAACTCCCCGGTGCCGATGTGCTGTGGCTGATCACCCAACATCAGCGTCAGACAGCCCTCGAACACGTAGATTTGCTCACTCCAGCCGTCGGCATCCGGCTGCGATGGGTAAACCTCACCCGGTTGCAGGCACCATTCCCATTGCTCGACTTCACGGGTCGCGGTGGCTTTCGACAGCAATACAGCTTTACTGCCCGGGATGCTTCCGGCCCATGCCACTTCGTTGATTCGGCTCGGATCGCGCGCGTCGGGTGCCTGGATCAAGTCGCTGAAGGCAACGTCGAGTGCTTCGGCAACGCGATCCAGAGTGGTCAGGCTGACATTCTTTTCGCCCGCCTCGATCGCCACCAACATCCGCCGACTGACCCCGGATTTTTCCGCAAGCGCGGTCTGACTCATGTCCGCCGCATGGCGCAAGCGCCGAACGTTCTGGCTGACGTGCTGGAGGACGGACATTCTTTGGCTGGAATCTTTGGGCACTATATTGCTCACTCGGTGGGGTTGGGCAGTATACTGCGCAACGTTGGGCGCATTGTGCGTCCTGCCTTTTATAGTGCGCAAGGTCATGACGTCGGCGAACAACTCCCCCACTTCCCTCCGTTTCTCCCGTTTCAGCAAAGCCGAATGCGTGTTGGTGCTGATTACCATGGTCTGGGGCGGCACATTTTTGCTGGTTCAGCACGCGATGACCGTCAGCGGGCCGATGTTCTTCGTCGGCCTGCGCTTTGCGGCGGCAGCGTGCATCGTTGCGCTGTTCTCCTGGCGCCATCTGCGCGACTTGACCCTGTTTGAACTCAAGGCCGGCGCCTTTATTGGCGTAGCAATCATGCTCGGTTACGGCTTGCAGACAGTCGGGCTGCAAACCATTCCAAGCAGTCAGTCGGCGTTCATTACTGCGCTGTATGTGCCGTTCGTGCCGTTGCTGCAATGGCTGGTGCTGGGACGGCGGCCGGGGCTGATGCCGAGCATCGGCATCATGTTGGCGTTTACCGGGCTGATGCTGCTGTCGGGGCCATCGGGCGCCTCGCTGAATTTCAGCCCCGGTGAAATTGCCACGCTGATCAGTGCCATCGCCATTGCCGCCGAGATCATTTTGATCAGCACCTATGCCGGGCGGGTTGATGTACGCCGGGTGACCGTGGTGCAACTGGCGACGACGTCGGTGTTGTCGTTTCTGTTGGTCGTGCCAACCGGTGAAGTGATTGCGGATTTCTCCTGGACGCTGATGGTGACTGCGCTGGGATTGGGCGCGGCGAGTGCGGCGATTCAGGTGGCGATGAACTGGGCGCAGAAGAGTGTTTCGCCGACGCGGGCAACCTTGA
The DNA here is from genome assembly GCF_016651275.1 of Pseudomonas sp. TH08. Taxonomy (NCBI): domain Bacteria; kingdom Pseudomonadati; phylum Pseudomonadota; class Gammaproteobacteria; order Pseudomonadales; family Pseudomonadaceae; genus Pseudomonas; species Pseudomonas sp. TH08. The sequence goes on from NZ_JAEKEE010000004.1 coordinate 925,518, forward strand.
TCTATGCCGGTGAGCCGGTGTGGGCAGGGATTGTCGGGCGGATTGCCGGGGAGCGGTTGCCGGCAATTGCGTTGCTGGGCGCCGGGTTGATTGTGGCGGCGGTGATTGTCAGTGAGTTGAAGACCAAGGGTCAGGTCGTCGAGGCAGAGGAAGAGCTGGAGCGGGAAACACAGGGTTGATCAGCAACATTTCAGCGTCTGCCCCAGCGCTTTCGTGAGCAGGCTCGCTCCTACATTTTGAAATACATTCCAATGTGGGAGCGAGCCTGCTCGCGAAAGGGCCATCTGCCACGGCATCCCTGCCCGCTGAAACAATGCCAAACAGTTAATTTCAGACTACTTTGTAGGATTCTGAGACATCCTGGCGTTTGGTGATCGGGGAGCTGGCACGTATGATGCTTCACAAACTTCCGCAGATTAGAAGCCTATGTCCCTGATAGTTCTACTGCTTCTGCCATTCATTGGCAGCTGTCTGGCAGCGGTGCTGCCACACAACGCGCGTAATACCGAATCCCTGTTGGCAGGTCTGGTCGCTTTGATCGGCACTGTTCAGGTTGCGCTGTTGTACCCGCAAATCGCCCATGGCGGCGTCATTCGTGAAGAGTTCATGTGGCTGCCCAGCCTCGGCCTGAACTTTGTTCTGCGCATGGACGGCTTCGCCTGGCTGTTCTCGATGCTGGTGCTGGGCATCGGCACCCTCGTCTCTTTGTACGCCCGCTATTACATGTCACCGGACGATCCGGTGCCGCGTTTCTTCGCGTTTTTCCTGGCGTTCATGGGCGCCATGCTCGGCCTGGTGATCTCCGGCAACCTGATCCAGATCGTGTTTTTCTGGGAGCTGACCAGCCTTTTCTCGTTCCTGTTGATCGGCTACTGGCACCACCGCGCCGACGCCCGACGCGGCGCTTATATGGCGCTGATGGTGACCGGCGCGGGGGGATTGTGCCTGCTGGCGGGGGTCATGATCCTCGGCCATGTCGTCGGCAGCTATGACCTGGACAAGGTCCTGGCCGCCGGCGATCTGATTCGCGCACATGCCCTCTACCCTATTCTGTTACCCCTCATTCTCATCGGCGCACTCAGCAAAAGTGCCCAATTCCCGTTTCACTTCTGGTTGCCCCATGCAATGGCGGCGCCGACACCCGTCTCTGCGTATCTGCACTCGGCAACCATGGTCAAGGCCGGGGTGTTCCTGCTCGCGCGCCTGTGGCCGTCATTGTCCGGCAGCGAAGAATGGTTCTACATCGTCAGCGGCGCGGGCGCGTGCACGCTGTTGCTGGGCGCCTATTGCGCGATGTTCCAGAACGACCTCAAGGGATTGCTTGCCTACTCGACCATCAGCCACCTCGGTCTGATCACCCTGTTGCTGGGTCTGAACAGTCCGCTGGCGGCCGTCGCAGCGGTGTTCCACATTCTCAACCACGCTACGTTCAAGGCCTCGCTGTTCATGGCGGCGGGGATCATCGACCACGAAAGCGGCACCCGCGATATCCGCAAGCTCAGTGGCCTGATCAAACTGATCCCGTTCACGGCGACGCTGGCAATGGTTGCCAGCGCCTCCATGGCCGGCGTGCCGTTGCTGAATGGTTTCCTCTCGAAAGAGATGTTCTTCGCCGAAACCGTGTTCATCAACGCCACGGCGTGGGTAGAGATGTCCTTGCCGATTGTCGCGACCATCGCCGGTATGTTCAGCGTCGCTTACTCCCTGCGCTTCACCGTTGATGTGTTCTTCGGCCCGCCGGCCACCGACCTGCCGCACACGCCACACGAACCGCCGCGCTGGATGCGTGCCCCGGTCGAGTTGCTGGTGTTCACCTGCCTGCTAGTGGGGATTTTCCCGGCGCAAATCGTCGGCCCGCTGCTCGCGGCTGCCGCGCTGCCCGTGGTCGGTGGCGAACTGCCTGAGTACAGCCTGGCCATCTGGCATGGCCTGAATGCGCCGATGATCATGAGCCTGATTGCCATGTCCGGCGGCATCGTCCTGTACCTGCTGTTGCGCAACCAGTTCAAACGCGGCCGCTTCAAATACCCGCCACTGGTGGGCCGCTTCAATGGCAAGCGCCTGTTCGAGCGCAGCCTGGTGGTGATGATGCGCATGGCCCGTCGTCTGGAGCGGCGTCTGGGCACCAAGCGTCTGCAAATGCAATTGTTCCTGATGGTGCTGGCGGCAGTGCTCGCCGGCCTGATTCCTATGTTGCACAGCAGCCTGAGCTGGGGCGACCGACCGAAGATCCCGGGCTCCATCGTCTTCGTGACCCTGTGGCTGCTGGCAATTACCTGTGCGCTGGGTGCCGCCTGGCAAGCCAAATATCACCGTCTCGCCGCTCTGACCATGGTCAGCGTCTGCGGGTTGATGACCTGCGTGACCTTCGTCTGGTTCTCCGCGCCGGATCTGGCGCTGACGCAACTGGCCGTAGAAGTGGTCACCACCGTGTTGATCCTGCTCGGACTGCGCTGGCTGCCACGCCGGATCGAAGAAGTCTCGCCACTGCCGAGCAGCCTGCGCAAGGCCCGCATTCGTCGTCTGCGCGACTTGCTGTTGTCGGTCGCCGTCGGCGGCGGCATGGCGCTGTTGTCTTACGCCATGCTCACGCGGCAGACGCCGAACGACATCTCCTCGTTCTACCTCAGTCGCGCCATGCCCGAGGGCGGTGGCAGCAACGTGGTCAACGTGATGCTGGTGGACTTCCGCGGCTTCGACACGCTCGGCGAAATCACCGTGCTGGTCGCTGTGGCACTGACCGTGTTCGCCCTGCTGCGCCGCTTCCGCCCACCGAAAGAAAGTCTGCAATTGCCGGCCCAGCAGCGTTTGCTGGCACCGGACGTGGTTACCGATCTGGTCAACCCGCGTTCGGCCAGCGACACCGCGCTCGGCTTCATGATGGTGCCGGCGGTGCTGGTGCGGCTGCTGCTGCCGATTGCGCTGGTGGTCTCGTTCTACCTGTTCATGCGCGGGCACAATCAGCCGGGCGGCGGTTTTGTCGCCGGGCTGGTGATGTCGGTGGCGTTCATCCTGCAATACATGGTCGCCGGCACACAGTGGGTCGAGGCGCAAATGAGCCTGCGACCGCTGCGCTGGATGGGCACCGGATTGCTGTTCGCCACGGCCACCGGTCTGGGGGCGATGCTGGTCGGCTATCCGTTCCTGACAACGCACACCTGGCATTTCACCTTGCCGCTGCTCGGTGACATCCATATCGCCAGCGCATTGTTCTTCGACGTTGGCGTGTATGGCGTCGTGGTCGGTTCGACGCTGTTGATTCTCACCGCCCTCGCCCACCAATCGGTGCGGGGTCACAAGACCGCATCGCTGCCCAAGTCCGTCGCCAGCAAAGGAGCCGTCTGATGGAAGAAGTCATCGCAATCGCCATCGGCGTTCTCGCCGCGTCGGGCGTCTGGTTGATCCTGCGGCCACGAACTTTTCAGGTGGTCATGGGCCTGTGTTTGCTGTCGTACGCGGTCAACCTGTTCATCTTCAGCATGGGCAGCCTGTTCATCGGCAAGGAGCCGGTGATCAAGGACGGCGTCACGCAAGACTTGCTGCATTACACCGATCCGCTGCCACAAGCACTGGTACTGACGGCGATCGTCATCAGCTTCGCCATGACTGCGTTGTTCCTCGTCGTTCTGCTCGCTTCGCGCGGCCTGACCGGTACCGACCACGTCGACGGCCGGGAGCCTAAAGAATGATGGCGATGACTCACCTGATCGCCGCACCGATTCTGCTGCCGCTGCTGACCGCCGCCATCATGCTGATGCTTGGCGAACGGCACCGGCCGCTGAAGGCGAAAATCAACCTGTTCTCCAGCCTCGTCGGTCTGTTCATTTCGGTCATGCTGCTGCAATGGACGCAAACCACCGGCGTGCCAGGCTCCATCGGCGTTTACTTGCCGGGTAACTGGCAGGCACCGTTTGGCATCGTACTGGTGGTTGATCGCCTGTCGGCGCTGATGCTGGTGCTGACCGGGATCATCGGCGTCAGCGCTCTGTTGTTTGCGATGGCGCGTTGGGACGGTGCCGGTTCGAGCTTCCACGCACTGTTTCAGATTCAACTGATGGGCCTGTATGGCGCGTTCCTGACGGCGGATCTGTTCAACCTGTTCGTGTTCTTCGAAGTGTTGCTCGCCGCCTCTTATGGCCTCTTGCTGCACGGCTCGGGCCGGGCGCGGGTGTCGTCGGGGCTGCATTACATTTCGATCAACCTGCTGGCCTCGTCGTTGTTCCTGATTGGCGCGGCGCTGATCTACGGCGTCACCGGCACCCTGAACATGGCCGATCTGGCGCTGAAGATTCCGCTGGTACCTGAGGCTGACCGTGGCTTGCTGCACGCAGGCGCAGGGATTCTGGCGGTAGCGTTTCTGGCCAAGGCTGGCATGTGGCCGCTGAATTTCTGGCTGGTACCGGCCTACTCCTCGGCCAGCGCGCCAGTCGCGGCAATGTTCGCGATCATGACCAAAGTCGGCATCTATACCCTGCTGCGCCTGTGGACGCTGCTGTTTTCCGGGCAGGCTGGCGCGTCTGCATTCTTCGGTGGCGACTGGCTGATCTACGGCGGCATGGCGACCATGGCCTGCGCGGCGCTGGCGATTCTTGCTGCGCAACGACTGGAGCGCATGGCCAGCCTGAGCATTCTGGTGTCGGCCGGCATTCTGCTGTCGGCTATCGGTTTCGCTCAACCGAACCTGATTGGCGCGGCGCTGTTCTACATGGTCAGCTCGACCCTGGCGCTGAGCGCACTGTTCCTGCTGGCTGAATTGATCGAGCGCTCGCGCTCGGCCAACGAGATCCCGCTGGAAGACGAAAGCGAACTGCTACCGCGTCCACAAGAATCCCTGCAACCACCCAAAGGCATCAACCTCGACGACGAGCAGAAAGCCGTGGTCGGTCAGGTCATCCCGTGGACCATGGCGTTTCTTGGCCTGAGCTTCATTGCCTGCGCCCTGCTGATCATCGGCATGCCGCCGCTGTCCGGGTTCATTGGCAAGCTCAACCTGATGGACGCGCTGCTGAATCCACTGGGCCTGGGCACCGGCGCACCGATCTCCAATGCGGCGTGGGCGCTGCTGGCGCTGTTGATCCTCTCCGGGCTGGCTTCGTTGATGGCGTTCTCTCGCCTCGGCATCCAGCGTTTCTGGACGCCCGAGGAGCGCCCTTCGCCGCTGCTGCGCAAACTCGAATACGCGCCGATCTTTCTGCTGTTGGGGCTGAGCATCGCTCTGACCTTCAAGGCCGAGCCGCTGCTGCGCTACACCCAGGCCACCGCCGAGGCGCTGAACAATCCGCAGCAATACGTCATGGCGGTGCTCGGCACCCGCGCAGTACCGAGCCCGGAAAGCAAAGCCGCGATGCTGGAGGTGCAGCCATGAAGCGCGTGTTCCCTGCACCCTTGCTGTCGCTGTCATTGTGGGCCTTGTGGCTGACCCTGAACCTGTCGATCAGCCCCGGCAACCTGCTGATCGGCGCAGTGCTGGGTTTCGCTGCACCGTTGATGATGCGCAAATTGCGTCCCAAACAGGTACGCATTCGCCGTCCGGGGACGATTCTGCGCCTGTTCCTGCTGGTTGGCCGTGACGTGGTGACGTCAAACCTGATCGTCGCCTGGGGCGTTCTCAATGCCGGTCGCCGTCCACTGCGCTCACGCTTCGTCAAAGTGCCGCTCGATCTGCGCGACGCCCACGGCCTGGCGACACTGGCGATGATCTGCACCGTGGTGCCCGGCACGGTGTGGTCGGAACTGTCGCTGGATCGCAGCATTCTGTTGCTGCACGTTTGGGATCTGGATGACGAAGCGCAGTTCATTGAGCACTTCAAGACCGCGTATGAGCGGCCGTTGATGGAGATTTTCGAATGAGCCCGTTACTGTCGAACGCCATTCTACTGACGCTGTTCCTGTTCTCGCTGGCCATGGTGCTGACCCTGATTCGTCTGTTCAAAGGCCCATCAGCGCAGGATCGGGTCTTGGCGCTGGACTACCTGTATATCGTCGCCATGCTGATGATGCTGACCCTGGGCATTCGTTACGCCAGTGACACGTACTTCGAAGCGGCGCTGTTGATTGCGCTGTTCGGCTTCGTCGGCTCGTTTGCGCTGGCAAAATTCCTGCTGCGTGGCGAGGTGATCGAATGAATGCTGAATTGTCTCTGTGGGTCGAAATTCCGGTGGCAATCCTGCTGGTGCTCAGCGGTGTGTTTGCGTTGATCGGTGCGATCGGGTTATTGCGCATGAAGGATTATTTCCAGCGCATGCACCCACCGGCACTGGCCTCAACGCTCGGCGCATGGTGCGTGGCGCTGGCCTCGATCATCTGCTTCTCGGCGCTCAAGTCCGGGCCGGTAGTGCACGCTTGGCTGATCCCGATTCTGCTGGCAATCACCGTGCCGGTAACTACGCTGCTGCTGGCCCGCGCCGCATTGTTTCGCAAGCGCATGGCCGGCGATGATGTGCCGGCAGAGGTGAGCAGCCGCCGTACCGAAAGCGGCAGCTGAACCGTTAAAAGATCGCAGCCTTCGGCAGCTCCTACATTGATCCCTGTAGGAGCTGCCGAAGGCTGCGATCTTTTGACTTTGCCCTTTCTCAAACCCACGCCACCGCCAACAGCCCCGCCCCTAACGCCAGGCACAACGGCGAATACACCCAGGTATCCAGTCGAGCAAACCGCGAGCCCTTCACTTCCTTGAAAAACCCCACCAGATTCGAATCACCAATCGCCCGGGCAAACATCAACAGCGCAATCGCACTGATCACCCACTGCAACGCTTTGTGACTGACCGCCGGCATTCCCCAACCAACCCGCATACACACCAACGCAGCAATCGTTAACAACGCAGCAGCCACCACCAGCGTCAGCCAGCCCGACGGTTTGAACGCCGGACGCACCGTTGCGACAAAACCGCGCACCGGCACCTGCGGCACCACCACTGCCGCCGCCCACTGCCCACCCAGCGCCCAATACACGTGCATCAAGGCGATCACCGCAAAAATTGTCACCAGCCATTGAGCCAATACAAAGGTCATGGTTGAAATCCTTGGAAAGGGATTTGAACAAATCATCCTAGTCGGCATTTTTTGAAGTGCACGACCGATCAGCGGTACGGTAAAGTGCCGCCCCATGAAATTCTCCCGTACCGATCGCTCACTGCTGGCCTGGATGCTTTATTGCTGCGTCCTGTTCAACGTGTTCGCGTGCAGCATCGGTCACGGACAAATGGTCGGCATGCAACTCAACGGCATCGGCGGCCAATTCTGTACAGTCGACCCGGCGACTCAAGCGCCGTTGGCATCCAATCCCACCGAAGAACAACTGCCGACCCTGTCCAAGGCGTTCGGCTGTCCGCTGTGCTCGGTCGGTGGTGGCATGGGGCCAGCGTTCAACTCCAGCCTGACCCTGGCGATCCTCCCGGAACAACACAGCCCGCCGCTGGCGCCCATCGTCAGCGCCGACCTCCCTGCCCGCTTCACCTGGCCCTCGGCCAACCCTCGCGCCCCTCCGCTCGCCTGAGTGTCCCTGCCTTTTGATTTGTCAGCCCACTGCGCCAACGCGCGGCGTTCGCCTGTGCGCTGACTCCTAGACAAGCATTCAGGATTCAATGATGAAACAACTCACTCTGCTGGCGAGCCTGTGCGGCTGCCTGTCCGTTAACGTCTGGGCGCAATCCACCGTGGATCTGGCGCCAATCACCATCGACGGCGAAGCCGGTAACGAGCCGGGCCTGAGCCTCGACCAATCCAGCGGCATGGCCTCACGCCTCGGTCTGAGCGTACGCGACACGCCCGCCTCGGTCGCCATCGCCAATCGCAACGACACCGAACGCCACGGCGCGCAGAACTTCCAGGACGCCGCCAACACCCTGCCCGGCGTCAACGCCAGCGCACCTCCGGGGTTTGGCGGCTTTGTCTCCTATCGCGGCTTCACCAGCAGCCAGATCACCCAGATGTTCAACGGCATCAACGTCTCCGGCGGCCTCGCCCGGCCGGTAGATGCGTGGATTTATGATCGAGTGGAACTGGTCGGCGGCCCGTCGTCCTTGATCAACGGTGCCGGCTCCGTGGGCGGCTCGCTGAACTACGTGACCAAACTGGCCTCTCGCCAAGAGCAAGCCATTGAAGGCCGGGTCAGTTACGGCACCTATGACACCACCGAAACCGCTTTCGGCCTCAACCATGCGCTGACCGCCTCCGGCGCCGATGTGCAGCACTATGCGCGCCTCGACGTCAGCCACAACACCGGCAACGGTTACATCGACCGTCAGGAACGCGATGCCTGGAGCGTGGCGTTCTCCTTGCTCAGCGACCTCACCCCGAACCTGTCGCACACCTTGGCATTGGAATATCAGGACGAACACGAGGACAGCCCTTACTGGGGCACTCCAGTGCTCAATCCCAAGGGGGGCGAGTTGAAAATCGATAAACACAACCGTTTCAACAATTACAACGTCGAGGACGGCCGCTACGAACAGCGGACGATATGGGTGCGCTCGATCATCGATTACCGCATCAATGACAGCACCACGCTGCGCAACACGCTGTATCACCTCGACAGCCAGCGCGACTACCGCAATCTTGAAACCTACCAGTACAACGCTGACAACAGCGCAGTAAACCGCTCCACCGCGTATCAGGTGCGCCATCAGGGCGAGCAGGACGGCAACCAGTTCGAACTGCGCCACGACAACACGCTGTTCGGTCTTGATACGACCTGGTCGGGGGGCTTCGAGTACAAGGTCAATCAAACCACCAACTCGCCGCTGAATATCAAAGGGGCGAGCACGGTTGACCCGAACAACTACCGGCCGGGGTATTTCTATGACATTCCAGGCACCAACCCAACACTGATCAGCGACAAGACCAACGAAGTCACGACCAAAGCGCTGTTCGTCGAAAATCGTCTGGCGCTGACCGACAAATTGTCGCTGCTCACCGGCCTGCGTTATGACGACATCGACCTCGACGTGACCAACCACCGCACCGTGACCGCCGCCAACCCCAAGCACCTGAAACGCAGCTGGGAGCCGGTCACCGGCCGCGCAGGTCTGAGCTATCAGTTCATCCCGTCAGCCAACGTTTATGTGCAATACAGCACGGCCGCCGAACAGCCGAATGGCACTCAGGACTTCGATGTCTCGACCGGCAAGCAATGGGAAATCGGCAGCAAATTCGACTACCTGAATGGCCGTGGCTCGGCGACGGTGGCGGCTTATACGATTGAGCGAAAGGACTTCGCCGTGACCGATCCACTCGATCCGACCGGCAGTATTCCGGTTGGCCAGCAGACGTCGAAAGGGATAGAGATCGCAAGTTCGTTGCGGATCACCGACAAGCTGTTGGCTGAAGGCAACTTCGCCTGGGTGAATGCGCAGTACGACGATTTCACCGAGAAAAACGCCGCAGGTGCGGTGGTTTCACGCAAGGGCAATACGCCCACCAATGTGCCGGATCGGGTCGGCAATCTGTGGCTGACCTATGATTTTTCGCCGCAATGGCAAGGTGGGGTGGATGCGCGGTACGTCGCGTCGGTGTTTGCCGATAGCGCCAACACCATGACCGTGCCGTCGTACACGTTGTTCGGCAGCTTCATCAGCTACAAGGTCGACTCGCACACGACAGTGACCGGGCGCGTGCGCAACCTGACCAATGAGGTGTACGCCGAGTTTGCGCATGTTTCGCCAGCATATTACCTCGCCACCCCGCGCACCTTCGAGTTGGCCGTACAGACCCGATTCTGAATAGACGCTTGACCTGTGGCGAGGGAGCTTGCTCCCGCTCGGCTGCGCAGCAGTCGCAATGTCGGCTAATCCGGTTTTACCGGATAACCGTATTAGCCGGTCTTGGGGCTGCTTCGCAACCCAGCGGGAGCAAGCTCCTCGCCACAGAAAGCCCTCATCACTGCAGGCTCGCGCTCACCTTGTCCGCCACATCCTTCGGCAACCACGCCTGCCACACGTCCGGATGTGCCTTCATGAATGCCACCGCCGCATCGCGTGGCGCGGTGTGTTTCTCGCTCATCTCGGCCAGCGCCTTGTTCAACGGCTCGATCGGAAAATCGACCTTGCTGAAGAACTCGGTAATCTGCGGATATTGCTTTTGAAACGGCGTCGACACGCCAATCGACAGTTTGGAGGCCAGCGAACGCGTTGGTTTCGGATTGGGATTATCAGCGTCGGTCAGGGTCTTCCACGCCTCAGCATCAAACGGCGGCTCTTCCAGTTGCACCAGTTTGAATTTGCCGAGCAGCGGCGTCGGTGACCAGTAGTAAAACAGCACCGGTTTGCCGCGACGAATCGAGGAACTGATCTCGGCATCCAGCGCCGCACCCGAGCCACTGCGGAAATTGGTGTAGTCATCCTGCAGCCCATAAGCGGTCAGCTTCTGTTTATTGACCACTTCCGACGTCCAGCCAATCGGGCTGTTGAGGAAACGCCCCTTGCTCGGAGCCTCTGGGTCCTTGAACACGTCCTTGTACTTTTTCAGATCACTGACACTGCGCAAATCCGGCGCCAATGGCTTGATGCCTTTGGCCGGGTCACCCTTGATCACGTATTCCGGCACCCACCAACCTTCAGTCGCGCCCTTGACCGTGTCGCCCAGACTGACGACTTTGCCTTCGGCCTCAGCCTTGACCCACACCGGACTGCGCCCGGCCCACTCCTCGCCAATCACCTGAATGTCATTGTTGGCCAGTGCCGTTTCCAGGGTGATGGTGGTACCGGGTAGCGTGTCGGTCGGCAGTCCGTAGCCCTTCTCGACGATGATCCGCAGGACATCCGTGATCAGGCTGCCGCTTTCCCAGTTCAGGTCGGCAAAATGGATCGGCGCCTCTGCCGCCATCACCGACTGCGCCGACGTCAGCAAGCCGAATGTGGCCACGCTCGCGGCCAACAACCGTCGAAAACCGTTCATGCATTGCACCTCATGCTGTTCACAGCAATAGCAGGATGGCCTGACAGAAGACCGCAAGCCTCTGAATACTCAGTCAACTGACTGTAGCCGAGGTTCCTGCTTTTTCCGGGACCGAGCCCGGAAGAGGTTATGAATCAGACTTTTCCTGCAAGCTTTGCAGCTCTCTTCTGACCATGCTGGCGTATTCCGCGGGGCGCAACGTATAGAGCTGCGCTGCCACCCAGTTCAGCCACGCGCCTTGCATTTCGGCCTTCGCCGCGAACAAGCGCCGAGCCTCATCGCGCGCCGTGTCGAGGTTCTGCGAATGGAAATCTGCGCGGCTCACTCGCTGGCCTTGAACGTCACCAGTTCGCCCTTGCGCCACTTGGCGGCTTTGGCGGTGACGGCTTTCAGGGTTTTGGTCAGGCCTTCCTGCAGTTGCGCATGGGCGGCGAACACGGTCACCACGCTATGGCCTTCCTTGAACAGAATCGCGTGGCCATCGGCGGTTTCGACGAAGGCGTAATCGCCCAGGCCATAAACCGTCATTTTGATTTCGCGAAAACGGATGTCCATCTTGCCGCCTTCGCGGCTAGGCAAGACCGATGCACTGAAATGATCGCCAACCTTTAGCTTGAGCCCCGGTTTGTCATCGACCACCAAAGCGCTTTCGGTGTCGATTTCGGCAACGTAAATGCCTTCGGCGTTTTGCTCGGTGATGTAAACAAAACGCGACTGGAACAACTTGACCAGCTTTGCACGCAAATCACCCAGCACGAACAAAGCATGCATATCGAGGTTACTGACTGCCAAAGAAACATCCCCACATGTGAAAAAACCGTCCACGGAAAACGCGCACGGCAAAAATAACGGCAAGGCCGACGGTGCTGCCAAATGACTCAAATAAAAGCCCGAAGTGAGCAGAGTGCTCAATCGATCGCGAGGCGCGTAAGACTACTGGAATGTCACTCGCGAAACTCGTGCCGATGTCGCCAAACCTTGAAGGAAAAATCCTTGCTGGCGGCCAGAGAATACTGACTACAAACTTTAGGGAAAATTCTCACTAAAAAAAGCACTTTTCCGACATATCGCCCGTGAAAAATTGCTTTAGATAAGCACTGTCGTCAACAGGTACTGGCGATTCTAGAGCAGCAATGCTCGTTACGACTACCCGAAACGGCTTGTAAATATCAGCCGACCGATGAAAAGGACTTCACATGTGCACGTTGACTCACTTTGCCATGCCCGCTGACGCCCGACTCAAATCGCCTCTGATCTTGCATGTGACCGATATGAACGATCTGGCAAACCCCAAGGAAATCGGTCAGGCCCCGCGCTTTCAAGTCGTGCCGGCGGGTAACGCCTTCTTCCACATAAAGGAAACATCCACCGGACGCGTAAGAGGTTTCCGCAAAGATCACAACCAGGCCTGCGCCCTCGCCCGCTCATTAGAGTTGCAGATCGAACTCCTGGCCAGCGACTGCCTCAGATAAAGAGAATGATCGACAGCGCCATTCCGGCGCACGTAATAGGAGCACACGATGGATCTGGAAGCTTACAACTTGAAAACCCTGTTCGATCAATTGGGTCTGCCTTCGGACAACAAGGCTATCGACGACTTCATCGAAGCGCATCCACTGAGTCCTGACACCAAATTAGTCGATGCGCCCTTCTGGTCGGAGAGTCAAAAACAAACGCTCGAAGAGTGGATTGGCAAAGACGACGACAGAGCAATCGTCTTCGACGAACTCAACGTGCGCCTGCACGACGGCAAGTAACCCTTATCAGTGCAGGCTGTCCCAAGGCTCGGCTTTCAACTGCGCGAGCCATGCAGCCTTGCACTCCTCTGCCTCGTCACGACTGGCAAACGCGGTGCCGCGTCGCTCACCATTGAGCAACACTACCCAGCAAACGCTTTGCCCCATCGCCCTTAAACCGGCAGGCACACCGCTGCCGATCATCACGGCAACATCGACTCTGCATTGCATGCAGACCTCCCAAATCATTAGCCACCTAACTAAGTGGCCAGATTAATGCTTTCTTTCGAGAGGAAACAGCAACCGCCGTGCACAGATTCATTGCATCTGAAGTAACAATCGATCAGCGCGCACGTTCAGGTTTATAGCCCAGACGCAAACCACCCCAATGCCGGCCCTTGATCATGATTGGCACCGAGAGGTCATGCATCAGCTCGCCGGTGTCGCGGGTATAGGTCTGCAACAACACCGGTTTTTGGTGGCTGCCACAGCGAATGCCCGTGCGATCGGCAAACTTGCGTTTGGTGCGATTGTTGACCGCATCGACCTGCGCATCCCCGGTCAGCGGCTGACTAAACGCCTGATTGTGCGTCGGCACATAACCCTGCTGCGTGCAGGCGATGGCAAACACCAAGCCTTCGTGACGCGGCAGCAGAGGCTCCTGAATCGCCGGCAGCACCTGGTCGGTGTAACGGTCGAACCGGGTTTGATACTTGGGCGGCTGGGTATTCGCGATCGCCTGATACTGGCGATCGAACAGATCTTCCAGGCTGATCCGCCCCTGCTCGACATCTGCCTCGAAGCGCGCCGCAATCTGGCTCGCCCCTTCGCGCGCCAGGTCGTAGATGCGCTGGTGATAGTCATCAAGCCCGACTTCGGCCAGTCGCTCGCTGATCGTCTCGGCCTGCCCTTCCATCTGCACCGCCGCTTCGGCGAGGCGTCGGGTTTGCTGGTCGCTGATCGCCAGATCGCTGCGCATTTGCTCGATGGCTTTGAACAGACTGTCGAGTTGCTCGCGGTTGGTCTCCGCGCCTCGGGCGATCTCGCCGACCTGACCTTCCACCCCGGCAGCCAGTCGCGCGATGTTCTGCAGATGCTGACCGGTAAGCTCGACCTGCTCGACGCCTGTGTGCAGATCGCTGGACAGCTCACGAATCTGCTCCACCACCTGCGCGGTACGTTGCTGAATATCGGCAACCATCTCACCGACTTCACCGGTCGCCGACGCCGTGCGCGCCGCCAGCCCGCGCACCTCATCCGCGACCACGGCAAAACCGCGACCATGCTCGCCAGCCCGCGCCGCTTCGATCGCTGCGTTCAAGGCCAACAGATTGGTCTGGCTGGCAATCGACTGAATCACCAGCGTCACGCGCTGGATGTCGTCGCTGCGCACACTCAACGCCTCGATCAACTCGCGGCTGGTATTGGCGCGCTGACTGAGTTGATGCATGCGCGAAATCGAATCAACCAGTTCCGAACGCCCCGCCGCACTGCTGTGATGCGCCTCACTCGCAGCCTCCAGCGCTTCACGGCTGAGCTGTGAAGTGGCGTGTTCGGTGGCGATCATCACCTCGGCATTACTGACAATTCGCGCCGCCGCATCCAGTTGCGATTCGAGCTTGCTTGCCAGTTCCTTGACCGAAAACGCCACACCCGCCGCCGACAACGCGTTGTGGCTGGTGGTGTAGGAAAGGTCGCGGGTCAGATCGGAAATAGCGCTGCCAGTGTCGGCAGGCGGTACAGCGGGGACGGCTCGGGAGCGCAGCCGCGGCAGCCAGATAATCAGCACCGCCAACGGCATGCCAACGTAAAGCGACCACTCACCCAGCGTCATGCCGGCCAACAACAGCATCAGGGCGATGCTTTGCAGGGTCGGAGCGATCCAGCGGTTTTTCGGCAAAAGTACTGGTGCAGGCAGAGCCCCAACCAGAGATCCATCTCTCGTCATTTCAACACCCCACGCTTGTTCTCATTGTTGTGACTGCATTAAACGCCACTACAACGCCATTATCCATGGTCCGTTAGTCGTGGGGTCTGCAGCAGGTCAATGAACCGCGCGGAAATATCACAGACGAGCAAAAACAAAGATCGCAGTCCCAACAACCCCAAATAGGAGCTGCCGAAGGCTGCGATCTTTTCCAGGCGCCCCCATTCAACGGGTCACCTCACAGAATCAGGCCTGACGCTGGTGCTTATCGATCTGCTCGTGACGCTCTTGAGCTTCGATGCAGTATTTGGTGGTCGGGCTGATCAGCAGGCGCTTCAGGCCAATGGCCTCGCCGCTGTCGTCGCACCAGCCAAAGCTGTCTTCCTTGATGCGCTCAAGGGCTTGTTCCAATTGCGGCAGCATGCGCTGGTCGCGATCGATCGCGTTCACCAGCCAAGTGCGCTCTTCTTCAACCGAAGCCGCGTCCGCCGGGTCAGCCGGGGTGTCCAGGCTTTCGATGGCGATGCGGTTTTGCTCAATGCGCTCGTGGGTTTCGACTTTCATGTTCTGCAACAGCTCAGTGAAGAAAGCGTGCTGCTCGGCATTCATGTAGTCATCTGCCGGCATGGCCAGCAACTTGTCCTTTGTCATTGATATCTCTATAAAAAAACGTGCATTAAGGCGAATTAGGGAGCGTTTCGACGAACCGTGTCCGGCCGACGAAAAGGCATCGTTTATTGCAAACGCCACCCGGCACTCAATTTACGAGGGGCGGCAGTCTAAGGCCCGTTTGAGGCCTCAGCAACTGTAAATACAGGGAATCTGTCCAACAAAGCCCGGAAACTGCTCTGACACAGGCTTCATAGCGGTCATCGGAGTGCGTTTATAGCAAGAAATTCAGTCGAGCGGCTGTATATAGAAGACAAACGGCTGCGCCACACCGTTCGGGTGTGGCGCGTTTTCGCGATTATTAGCCTCTTAGCGCTTGAGTTTACGCTTGTTGCGGTACTGGTCGATGACCACCGCCACCACAATGATCAAGCCTTTGATGATGTCCTGAATATAGGCATCGACGCCGACGAAGGTGAACCCGCTGGCCATTACCCCGAGAATCAGCGCACCGATCACCGTCCCGGTAATGCGCCCGACGCCGCCGGCCAGACTGGTACCGCCGATGACCGCCGCTGCAATCGCGTCGAGCTCGTAGGACATGCCCATCCCGGCCTGCCCCGTCGCAGCCCGGGCCGACGCTACTACGCCAGCCAGCCCCGCCAGCAGACCGGCGATGCTGTAGACGATCACCAAATGGCGTTTGACGTTGATTCCCGAGGTACGCGCCGCCTGCATGTTCCCGCCGATGGCGTAGGTGTACTTGCCGTACTTGGTGTAGCGCAACGCGATGTGAAAGATCACCGCCACCACCAGGAAGATAATCACCGGCATCGCCCCATGACCGATTGCGGTATAGGAGTCGGAGAGCATGCTGACCGGTTGGCCTTCGGTGTAGTAACGCGCCAGACCGCGCGCCGAAACCATCATGCCGAGCGTGGCAATGAACGGTGGAATCCCGGTGATGGCGATGATGCTGCCGTTGATCGCCCCGGCGAGCAGGCCGACCCCGAGCCCGGCGATCACCGGAATCCACACCGGCAAGTCAGTCAGCGACGGGAACACTGCGCGGGCGAAATCCGATGTCTGCGCCAGACTCGCCGCAATCATCGCTGACAGCGCCAGCACCGACCCGGATGACAAGTCGATCCCCGTGGTGATGATCACCTGAGTCACGCCGATGGCCAGCAGGCCGATGACCGACACCTGCAGGATCATCAGCACCAGACGCTGCGAGTTCATCAGGAAGCTCTGGTCGCGAACGATCCAGCCAAACACCTCGAAGACCAGACCGATACCGATCAGCACCAGAAAAATGCTCAGTTCGGTTGGAAAGCGCCGACGACTCTTGGTCGGTGCCGTTGCAGGCTTGTTTTCCAGTATCGCGTTCATAACCACTCACCCTTCAAATAAAATCCGGTATCGAATACATACCTTTGGATGCAAGCTGCTTTTTTGTGGCGAGGGCGCTTGCTTCCGCTGGGCAGCGAAGCGGCCCTTAAGCTTGGGCTTGCTGCGCAATCCAGCGGGAGCAAGCTCCCTCGCCACAGAGACCGTGACCGGTCAATGGACCTGGGACATGCCCGAGGCCAGTTGCATGACTCGTTCCTGGGTAGCCTCGTCGCGGCCGAGGGTGCCCATCAGGTCGCCCTCGTGCATGACCATCACCCGGTCGCTCATGCCCAGTACTTCCGGCAGTTCCGAGGAGATCATGATCACCGCCATGCCTTCGCTGGCGAGCAAGGAGATCAGCCGATAAATCTCGGCCTTGGCGCCGACATCGATGCCGCGAGTCGGCTCGTCGAGAATCAGGATCCGTGGATTGGTCATCAGCCAGCGGGCGAGCAAGGCTTTCTGCTGGTTGCCGCCTGACAAGGTGTCGATGCACTGCTCCAGCGACGGGGTTTTCACCCGCAGCTTCTTGCACATGTCTTCACACAGAGCACGCAAGGCTTTTTGCTGGATAAAGCCGTGGCCGGCGTAATGCGGGAGCACCGCCATCTCCATGTTTTCCAGCACCGACAGGCACGGGAACAGGCCGCTGAGCTTGCGATCCTCGGTCAACAGCGCGAATCCCTTGTCGATGGCCATGTGCGGATCGGTGATGCGCACCACCTCGCCGTCCAGACGGATCTCACCGCTGTCGCTGGGCGTTATGCCGAAAATGGTTTCGGCGACGTTGGTGCGTCCCGAGCCCATCAGCCCGGCGATGCCGAGAATCTCCCCGGCATGCAGATCGAACGAGACGCCCTGGAATATGCCGTCGAGTTTCAGATCGCGGACCGACAGCAGCAGATCGCCAATCGGCTTTTCACGCACCGGGAACAACTGGCTCAGTTCGCGCCCGACCATCATCGAAATCAGACTGTCACCGTCCATGCTGTCGGCCCGTTGCAGGCCGATGTAGGCGCCGTCGCGAAACACCGCCACTTCATCGGCAATGGCGAACACTTCGTTCATTTTGTGCGTGATGTAGATGATGCCTTTGCCCTGGCGCTTGAGGTCGGCAATGATCGAGAACAGGTGCGCTACTTCCTTTTCGGTGATGGCCGAGGTCGGCTCATCCATGATCAGAATGTCGGAGTCGTAGGACACCGCTTTGGCAATCTCGACCATCTGCCGTTCGGCGATGCTCAGGTTGCCAACCTGCTCCTCGGGATCGAGGTTGATGCGCAAGCGCTCCAGCAGTTGCGCGGTGCAACGGTGCATGGCGCGGTGGTCGATCATGTGCAGGCCGTTGAGCTGCTCGCGGCCGATCCAGATGTTTTCGGCGATGCTCATGTGCGGCATCAGGTTGAGTTCCTGGTGGATCATCGCGATCCCCGCCTGAAGTGCCGCCAACGGTGTATCGAAGACTACGGGTTTGCCGCGCAAGCGCAGTTCGCCAGCATCGGGCTGGTAGATGCCGGCGATGATTTTCATCAGCGTCGATTTACCCGCGCCGTTCTCGCCCATCAGGGCCAGTACCGACCCAGGACGTACTCGCAGTTGCACATCGGACAGAGCCACCACACCGGGAAAACCCTTGCTGATGTTGGTGATCTCCAGCAGGTACGGCTCATCGACAGGTGTTGCAGTTGGCTGGATATCCACCAACGAGGTGCTCGAAGCGGTCGCTGAAGCGAACATGTTCAGGTACTCCGTCAGCAAGGTCGCGGCAGCAACCCTGCAGGATTATTGTTGTTATTGAACCGATGCACTATTTGAAAGTGTCGACGTTTTCCGGGGTGATCAGGCGATAAGGCACCCAGACGTTCTGCTCCACCGCCTCGTTTTTGGCCATCTTCACTGCAGTGTCGATCGAGCCGTCTGCCTGACCTTTGGCGTCTTGAAACACTGACACCGCCATGTTGCCTTTCTTGATTGCGTTCAAGCCGTCCGGCGTGCCGTCGACACCTGCAATCAACACACTGCCCTTCTCGACACCGGCCTGTTGCAGCGCCATGGCGGCACCAATCGCCATTTCGTCATTGTTGGAAACCACCGCGTCGAACTTGCGGCCCTGGGTCAGCCAGTCATTGACCAAAGTCATGCCTTTGTCCCGCAGCCAGATGCCGGTCTGTTCCTGTTCGATCTTGATGTTCGGGTACTTGGCCAGCACCTCTTTGACGCCCTTGGTGCGATTGGTGGTGGAGTTGTTGGCGAGGTCACCGAGCAGAATCACGATTTCGCCTTTGCCGCCGAGTTTTTCGGCCAGGTACTGCATCTGCATTTCGCCGGCCTCCAGGTCGTTGGAGGCGACCGTGACCACACCTTTTGGCAGTTTGAGGTCATCGGGGCGACGGTTGACGTAGACCAGCGGGATGCCGGCCTTTACCGCGGCTTCGGTGATTTTTCGGGTGGCGGCGGTATCCACCGGGTTGACCACGATGGCATCGACCTTCTGGCTGATGAAGCTTTCGACCTGACTCAACTGCTTGACCACGTCGCTGCGGGCGTCTTCGAATTGCAGTTGCACGCCATCGGGATAGGACTTGGCTTTCTTGTCCATGGATTCGCGCAGGTAAGTCAGCCAGGTGTCATCGAACTGGGACATGCTTACGCCGATCTTCATATCGGCAAGGGCAGCACCGCTGACAAACATCAAGGACAGGGCCAGCGAGGCAAAACGCAGATTGGTCTTCATGAACTGTCTTTCTCCACATTCTTGTTGGTTTTATGGATCAGTCGTGACGGTTTCTGTAGGCAAAATTGACTCTATTGGAATTTATTTTCTATATCAACTCATTTTAGAATTTTATTCCAAATCTGTTCCATGACTTCCAGACGGGTTCAGTTCGACCACCTGACGTTGCTTGAAACTCTGCCGCGCAGCATCCAGAACAACAGTGCTCGCCAGTGCATCACGAGCCTCGACCGGCAATGGGCCGCCAGTCTGTAACGCGGTTTGTAGCTGCTGATAAAACTGCTGCCAGCAGCCCCTTTCCGAAGGCACGCGCTCGCGTTCGCCAGCGTGTTCAAACCAGCCCCAGCGCCGATGCTCTTCGACACCCCAGCCCTCACCCGCGGATTTTGGCGAGAGCCCGGCCAGCGCTTGAGCCTCCTGCCCGTCGAGGCCATCAACGCTGTAGCAGCCCAGCGTTCCGGTGACCCGAAAGCGCGGGCCGGGCGTGCTTTGCAGGCAACTGCCGCCGAGGTGGGAGACAACCCCGTTAGCGTGGGTCAGGGAAACGAAAAAACCGTTGTCGCAGGCCTGGTCCTTGTCCTGATAATCAAGCTCGGCATACACCTGCCTGACAGGGCCGAACAGCAGCAACGCCTGATCCACCAGATGGCTTCCCAGATCGCGCAGAAAACCACCGCCGCTGGCGTTGTTCACCGACTGTGGCGAGTAGCGCTCGACCCGTGATTCGAAACGCGTGACCTGCCCGAGTGCGCCCGACTCGATGAGTTTGCGCACGGTGAGGAAATCCGAATCCCAGCGGCGATTCTGATAAACGCTGAGCCGCACGCCCTGGCGTTCGGCCATGGTGATCAGGGTTTGCGCCTGTTGCGCATCGGCGGCGAAGGGTTTGTCACTGACGACGGCGACTCCGTGTTCGAGACCATCAAGCACCAGCGCCGGACGGCCCTTCAGCGGCGTGGAAATCACCAACACATCCACGCCTGCCTCGACCAGTTCGCCGATGCTGTCGAACGCCGGTACGCCGGGGTGTTCAGCAGCGAGCAATTGGCGGCGCTCCGGGGAACGCGTCACCACACCGGCAAACGTGGCACCGGGCAGACTGCTGAGCAGCGGCGCATGAAAAAACCGGCCGCCATGGCCGTAACCGACAAGTCCGATACGCATGATTCGACTCCTTCTTATTGTTCTGTGAGCCGCTTACTGGGTAAACGCGGCCTTTGTGGGAGCGAGCCTGCTCGCGATAGCGATGCTTCAGGCGACATCGATGCAGACTGTACTGCCGCCTTCGCGAGCAGGCTCGCTCCCACCGGTATTGCGTACTGAGTCAGTGGCAGAGTTCGCTTTTGACCCGTTCGAGCATCATTCGGTTGGATTGATCCGGTCGGTCTTCCCAGGCGAACACCGAGACCGTGGCAATGCCGTCGAACTTGATCTCGCGCAAGGTGCTGAAAAACGCTTGCCAGTCGACCTCGCCCTGGCCGATGTCCAGATGCTGATGCACGGTTGCGGTAACGCCCGGCGGGTTGACGATGTAGCGCAATCCCGACGAGGCCTTGTGGTTGTAGGTGTCGGCAATGATCAGATGGCTGAGTTTCGACCCGGCATATTTGAGCATCGAGGCAATGTCGCCGACGCCGTCGTCGTAGAAAAACGTGTGCGGTGCGGCGTAGAGGTAGTTGATCCAGTCGCGGTCGAGCCCGCGAATGATGTCCACTGACTCGTTGTTGCGTTCGCAGAAATCATACGGGTGGGCCTGAATATCGAGCTTGATGCCTTCACGCTCGAACTCGGGGATCAATTCGTCCATCGAGCGCATGAACTGGTTTTCGCACACCAGCGGGTTGTCCGACTGCCCGGTGAATTCGGTGTTGACCAGCTCGCAGTCCATTTCCACGGCAATCTGGATCGCTCGCTTCCAGTTGCGCACCGCGGCCACGCGCAAACCTTCGTCGGCGGCGGCCCAGTGGTACATCGGTAACAAGGAAGAGAGTTTGACCCCGGTGTCGCTCAAGGCTTTGCGAAACTCCTTGATCCGCGCCTTGTCGACGCGCGGGGCTTTGTAAAACGGCAGGAAGTCTTCGCGAGGCGAGAGCTCGATGTGTTCGTAACCGAGCTCGGCGACCTTGTCGACCATCTTGCCCAGGGACAGATTGCGGTACATGTAGGGATCTAGTGCGATGCGCATCTTCTTGTTCTCCTTCACGCAAAATCAACACCGTCCCCTGTAGGAGCTGCGGCACGCTGCGATCTTTTGACTTTGATTGTAAAAACAACATCAAAAGATCGCAGCGTGCCGCAACTCCTACAGGGATCGGGTTAGCCGTAAAAATGTGGGCGGTCAGGCAGGGTGACTTTTACTATCTGGCCACTGTTCTGGGCTTCGATGCATGCATCTGCCGCGACGGCGGCGGCGAAACCGTCCCATGCCGAGGGCCCGCCCACCTGACCGGCGCGCACACCATCGATGAACGCCTGCAACTCGACGTCATAGGCGCCGATGAAGCGGTCCTTCCAGTCCATCAGAATCGCGTTCGACAGCTTGGCGCCGCTGCGCATTTGCACCTGCTGCGGCTCCGGCAGCTTGGCGATGCCAGTCTCCCCCACCACTTCGCACTGGATGTCATAGCCGTACTGGCAATTGACGAAAACCTCGACATCGATGCGCGTGCCCTTGGCGGTTTCCAGCAGGACGATCTGCGGATCTTTCAAATGCGCCAACGCCTTGCTCGACTTGCGTGGGAATACCACTTGCACCGACACATAATCGTCATCCAGCAACCAGCGCAGCACATCCAGCTCATGGATCAGCGTGTCGGTGATTGCCATGTCGGTCTTGTAGTTTTCGCCGACGCTCGGGTTGCGGTGCGCGCAGTGCAGCATCAACGGCTCACCGATCTGGCCACTGTCGATCACCGCTTTCAGCGCGCGATAACCTTCATCGTAAGGACGCATGAACCCGACCTGCACCAGACGCTTGCCGTGGGCGACCTCGGCTTCGACGATCTTGCGGCACCCTTCGGCAGTCACTGCCAGCGGTTTCTCGCAGAACACCGGTTTGCCGGCGGCAATCGCAGCCAGCACGAACTCTTCGTGACTCGGCCCCCACGAGGTGACAAGGATGGCCTCGACCTCTGGCGCCTTGATCAGCGCGTGACCATCCGGGTAAACCTCGGCCGTCAGCTTCAGATCAGCAACGACCTTGGCGGCTTGCTGCAAGTTGATGTCGGTGACAGCGACGACCTGACTGTTGAGCAAAGTCTGGCTGCAACGACGGATGTGATCCTGGCCGATGGCCCCGGTACCGATAACGCCAAGCTTCAAAGACATGAACATTCTCCATTTCGGGTTTCAGGACAATCAGTACTGGCGGGCCTTGGCCAACCGTTCATTAAGGGTTTTCGCGACCGCATCGGTGCGCGCACTGGTGGACACCTGCGCGACACCGACCCGCCACCACGACAGGTATTTGTGAATCATCGTCTTGGGCAGAACCTTGATATCGATCAGCGTCGACACCGTCTGCAAACGCGCATCGGCCAGCGCTGCCTGCAACGCTTCAACCGTGTTCACCTTGTAGGTCTTGCAGCCGTAGGCCGCCGCGCTCATGGCGAAATCCACCGGAACAAAACCGCCGTCGAGCTTGCCGGTCTCGGGGTTCCGGAAACGGAATTCAGTGCCGAAGCTGTCCATGCCGTGTTCCATCTGCAAGTTGTTGATGCAGCCAAACGTCATGTTGTCCAGCAGCACCACGTTGATCTTGCGGCGCTCCTGAATCGACGTTGCCAGCTCCGAGTGCAGCATCATGTAAGAGCCATCGCCGACCAGCGCATAGACCTCGCGATCGGGCTCGGCGAGCTTCACGCCCAGCGCCGCATTCACCTCGTAACCCATGCATGAATAGCCGTACTCGACGTGGTAAGTGTTGACGCCCTTGCTGCGCCAGCTGCGCTGTAAGTCACCGGGCAGACTGCCGGCAGCGGCGACAATTACCGCGTCGTCGGCCAGGGTCTCATTGAGTACACCCAGCACGCGGCTCTGGGTCAGGCAGGAACCGGTCAACTCGATGAATTCGCGCAGTACGGCCGGGTCCATGTGGTCGTTGATTTCCGGGACGAAATCCTCGGTCTGGTATTCGGCCTGATAAATCCGCTCAACCTCGGCGTCGAGTTGTTCCTTGGCCTCACGCGGCTGATCGCCCCACTCGGCGCGGTAGTCGCCGAGAATATTGCTCAAAGCCTGCAAAGCGGTTTTCGCGTCGGCCAGCAGTTGCACGCCGTCGAGTTTCAGCGCATCGCACGGGCTGATATTGAGGTTGAGGAACTGCACGTCCGGGTGTTTGAACAAGGATTTCGACGCGGTGGTGAAATCGCTGTAGCGGGTGCCGACACCAATGATCAGATCCGCCTCGGGCGCCAGCAGATTCGCTGCCAGACATCCGGTTTCGCCGATGCCGCCGAGGTTCAGTGGATGACTGGAAACCACCGCGCTCTTGCCCGCCTGCGTTTCGGCGAACGGAATACCGAAGCGTTCGGCGAACGCCTGCAACGCAGCATTAGCCCCGGAATACTTCACACCGCCGCCACAGATCAGCAACGGTTTGCGCTTGCCTTTGATCAGCGCCAGCGCATCGCCGAGCATGGCTTCGGTGGCCGGTCGGCGCTCGATGCGATGCACGCGTTTTTGCAGGAAGTAATCCGGGTAATCGTAGGCCTCGGCCTGTACGTCCTGCGGCAGCGCCAACGTCACCGCGCCGGTTTCGGCGGGATCGGTCAGTACGCGCATGGCGTGGATCGCGGCGGTCATCAACTGCTCGGGGCGGTTGATCCGGTCCCAGTATTTGCTCACGGCTTTGAAGGCATCGTTGGTGCTGATGCTCAGATCGTGAAACTGCTCGATCTGTTGCAGCACCGGGTCCGGTTGGCGGCTGGCGTAGACGTCGCCGGGCAACAACAGCAACGGGATGCGATTGGCGGTGGCGGTGGCTGCAGCAGTAATCATGTTCGCTGCGCCCGGGCCTACCGACGAGGTGCAGGCGTAGATCCTGCGGCGCAGATGCTGTTTGGCAAAACCGATGGCGGCGTGGGCCATGCCCTGCTCGTTGCGACCCTGATGGACGATCAGGTCGCCGCTGTCCTGCTCCAGCGCCTGACCGAGTCCGAGCACATTGCCGTGACCGAAAATCGTGAAGATCCCGGCGACGAACTTGCTCTGCACGCCATCGACTTCGATGTACTGGTTATCGAGAAATTTCACCAGGGCCTGGGCCATGGTCAGTCTTGTTGTGGTCATGCTTGCACCTTTCTTAAAGGCAACCGCCAATCCTTGTAGGAGCTGCCGGAGGCTGCGATCTTTTGACTTTGCTCTTCAAGATCAAGAGATCGCAGCCTGCGGCAGCTCCTACACGGGGATGTGTCAGGTCAGGGATTTTTGTAGGTGGGCCATGCTGGCGCTGATGGCTTGTTCGATATCCGCCAGACCGTGAACACTGTCAGCGAATGGTTCGAACGACAGATAGCCGCTGTACCCCGTGCTCAGCAGCGTGTCGATCTGCGCCGCGTTACCGAGAATGTCGCCCTCGCCCACCAACACTCGATGGCCGTCGCGAATGCTTGCCAACGGCGCCTCGGCATCTTCGACGCCGGAGATATGCACCAGCCCGGTCAGTTCGGGGAAAAATTCCTGCTCACTGGCGAGGTGATGGTGAAAGGTGTCATGCACCAGCCGAAACACATCCAGCCCGCCCACCGCCTGGATCGCGTCCACCGCCGTACGCTTGCGCCGCAGCGAGCATTCCTCAAACCCCAACGGCTCGATGAAGCCAAGAATGCCGTGCTCACGCAGGATCGGCGCGAGTTCGCTCAACGCCGTGCGCAGGCCAACGGCGCGTTGCGCGGTCGTGCGCATGTCGCCGGTATCGTTCAGCGGGCACATGACCAACCCCTGCGCCCCGCAATCCCGCGCATACACGGCGAGTCTTGTGGCTTGAGCTCGACGTTCGTCATTCCACACATCGAACGGGTACAGCGCATTGATCGACAGGACGCTGATGCCTTTCGCCGCACACAATTCGCGGACGGTTTGCGGGGCTGTGCCGTCCTCGATTTCCACGCCTTTGAGGTCATTGCGAATCTCGATGGCATCGGCCTTGAGGCTCACCGCCAGATCAATGAACGCGGGCAGGGAAAGTCGTGGTGCGACCATCCGGTTTAGGGCAAAACGCAGGGGCTGAGTCATTCTTGTTGTTCTCCGCACAGACGAATTATTTGGCAGTTGGCATGCTGAATTCAGGGCCTTTGGCGATGCTGTCGGGCCAGCGCTGCATCACGCTTTTATAGCGACTGTAGAAACGCACGCCCTCTTCACCGTAAGCGTGGTGGTCACCGAACAATGAGCGCTTCCAGCCGCCAAACGAGTGCCAGGCCATTGGCACCGGAATCGGCACGTTGATACCGACCATGCCGACCTTGATGGTGCGAGCAAACGCACGGGCGATGCCGCCATCGCTGGTGAAGCAGGACACGCCGTTACCGAACTCATGGGCGTTGATCAATGCCACGGCGCTGGCGAAGTCCGGTACGCGGATGATGCCCAGCACCGGGCCGAAAATCTCTTGCTGATAGATGCTCATTTCGCTGCTGACCTGATCGAAAAGGGTCGCGCCCACGAAAAAACCAGCCTCGGCACCCGGTACATTGAAACCCCGGCCATCCACCAACAACTGCGCGCCCTGGGCCACCCCGTCGCTGATAAAACCCTCAACTTTGGCCTTGTGCTCAGCCGTGACCAACGGGCCCATTTCGCTGTCGCTCTGCATACCGTTACCGACCTTGAGCTGGTCGATACGCGGCAGCAGTTTGGCGATCAGACGATCACCGACATCGCCCACCGCGACGGCAATCGAAATCGCCATGCAACGCTCGCCGGCTGAGCCGTAAGCTGCGCCGATCAAGGCGTCGGCGGCCTGATCGAGATCGGCATCGGGCATGACAATCATGTGATTCTTCGCCCCGCCCAGCGCCTGGACACGCTTGCCGCGTGCAGTGGCTTGCTGGTGGATGTACTCGGCAATCGGCGTCGAACCGACAAAGGAAATCGCCTCGATATCGGGGTGTTGCAACAGCGCATCCACGGCCGTCTTGTCGCCCTGCACCACGTTGAACACGCCGTCCGGCAAGCCGGCCTCGGTGAGCAGACGCGCCATCAGCAAACTGGCGGACGGGTCACGTTCCGAAGGCTTGAGGATGAAACAGTTACCGGTGACCAGCGCCAGCGGGATCATCCACAGCGGCACCATCACCGGGAAGTTGAACGGCGTGACACCCGCGCAAACACCCAGCGGCTGCCGCAGATTCCAGTTGTCGATGCCGCCGCCGATGTTGTCGCTGAATTCGGTCTTGAGCAGGTTCGGCGCGCCGCAGGCGTACTCGACGATTTCGATGCCGCGAGTAACCTCTCCCTTGGCATCGGACAACACTTTGCCGTGCTCGCGGGTGATGATTTCAGCCAGCTCGTTGTGATGCCGGTCGAGCAACTCCTTGAACTTGAACATCACCCGCGAACGACGCAGGGACGACTGTTCCGACCACGCCGGGAAGGCCTTCAGCGCGGACGCGACAGCCTCTTCCACGGTCTTGACGCTGGCCAGCGCCACTTGCGCCTGCACCGCGCCGGTGGCCGGATTGAACACATGACTGAACCGCTCGCCGCTGTCCTGCACCTGACCATCGATGTAGTGGCCGATTACCGGGGCATTGCTCATTGTTGTCGCGCTCCGTTCAAACGTGGGAAGTCAGAGGTCCAGCAGCCAGCTGTGCTGCGGATCGTTATGGAACTGCCAGACACGTTTCGGCCCGGCCATGACATTCAGGTAATAGGACTCGTAGCCGTACGGCACGCTGACCGGGTGATACCCCTTGGGCACCACCACCAGATCGCTGTTTTCCACGGCCATGGCCTGATCGATGCTGCGGTCATCGGTGTACACGCGCTGGAACACAAAACCCTGCGGCGGATTGATCTGGTGGTAATAGGTTTCTTCGAGAAAGCTCTGGTGCGGCAGGTCATCGGTGTCGTGCTTGTGCGGCGGGTAGCTCGACGAATGCCCGGACGGCGTGCGCACTTCCACCACGAGCAGCGAATGCGCCGGTTCGCTGTCCGGCAAGATGTCGCAGACGTATCGGGTGTTGGCGCCTTTGCCACGCACGCTGCGCTTCATCGACTCCGGGCGGATCAACCGTGGCCCGAGGTTGGCGCTGACCGATCCGGGGGCGGCGCAGACGGCGATTTGTGAGTCGCTCAACGCAGTCACTCGCGCCTGACTGCCGGGCGGCAGATACGCGGCGAACGGTGATTTGTCTTCGAACACCGATTGCCGATCGCCCAGGTTGTCCCACTCGAATACGCCCTGCCCCGGCGCCTCGCCGCTGATACTGACGCGACCGCTGAGCAACACCAGGCACAACTCCTGATCGCCCGCTGTCACCGGCAGACTTTCGCCGAGGCTCAGTCGATAGGCAGCGAAACCGACGTACTCAAGACGTCCCTTTTCCAGCTCGACCATGGTGCGGCCATGGGCCTGACTCTTGACTAGAAGGCTCATCACAAGCCCCTTTCATTGAGCAGGGCGCGCAAGGTGTCGTAGCCCTTTTTCGCGTAGATGTAACTCGGTGCCACCGCCGGATCCTGCTCGGCCTCGACCACCAGCCAGCCGTAATAATCGGCGGCCACCAGGACGTCGAGCAGCGCGGCGTAATCAATGTCGCCATCGCCAGGCACAGTGAACGTGCCGTTGATGATGCAATCCGGGAAGCTCCACAGATTGTTGCGCGCCAGTTGCACCACCGGTTTGCGCACGTCCTTGAAATGCACGTGGCAGATGCGTTCGATGTGTTTTTTCAGAACTTGCAGCGGCTCGCCACCGCCCATGTAGCAATGACCGGAATCGAACAGCAAGCCGACTTCGCTACCGGTCAGGGCCATGAGTTTGTCGATGTCTGACGGCGACTCGACGTAGGCACCCATGTGGTGGTGATACGCCAGACGCACGCCTCGGGACAGGGTGAAGCGCGCCAGTTCAGTGAGCTTGTCGGCGTATGCCTGCCACGCTTCTTCGCTATGAAAGCGTGGCCGCTCGACCAGCGGAATACGCTGCCCCTGAATCGAATCGGCGACCTCGCCGTACACCAGAACGTTGGCACCGTTCTGCGCCAGCAACTCGACATGGCTGGCGATTGCATCGATTTCCTCGGCCACCGAGCGTGTCGCCAGTCGGCTGGAGTACCAGCCAGACACCAGCGCCAGATCGTAAGGCCGCAGCACGTCACCGACGCCTTTGGCATCCTTGGGGAATTTACCGTTGAGCTCAAAACCTGCGTAACCGATTGCCTTGCCCTCACTCAGGGCGGTGCTCAACGGCGTCTCGCCACCGAGGGACGGCAGATCGTCGTTGCTCCAGGAAATCGGGTTGATGCCAATTCGGATTGCGGGCATGGCTGCACCTTTTATTGTTTTCCATCAATCATTGAGTCCACCACCGTCCAACTGTAGGAGTGAGCCTGCTCGCGATAGCGGCGCATCAGCCAACTCAAATGTTGGAATGTGCCACCGCAATCGCGAGCAGGCTCACTCCTACAGGGGATCGTGTGAATCCTTCAGGATCGGGCCTTGCGCCAGGCGTCGATCAGTTCGACAAACGTGCCCTGCACCTGGCGGATCAGCGTTTCATCGTCGATCTCGCCGGCCATCCACGCCCGGCTAGGCTCCTGAAAAATCGTCCGGCCCACCGCAAACCCTCGGCAAGTGCGACTGCCGCTGGCCTGCTGAAAACCCTCGGCCAACGCCGCTGCCGGCGCATTCAGGCCCAGCAGCACCACGCCTCGGCAATACGGATCGCGTTCTTCAATCAGCGCGTCCAGTTGCTGCCATTCTTCGGCGCTCTGCGCTTCGATCTTCCACCACGCCGGGTAGATGCCGAGGTTGTACAGGCGCTTCACGGCGCGATAGAGCACGTCCGGATGGGCTGACGGAAGATCCTTCGGCGGCACAACCTCCAGCAGCAACTCATGCCCGCTGACCTGCGAGGCCTGATACAAGCCCTTGAGCTGCGCCTCCTGCTCCAGCCGCAACATCGGCTCATCGTCAGGATGGAATTGCACCAGACACTTGATGATTTGCTCCTGCGGCCAGGCAATCAGATTGCTGCCAACCGAACGCCCGTGTTCGAACGCCAGTGGCCGCGAGTTCTGCACCTCCACCGGCCGCGCCACCCACCAGCCGCGACCGGTGGCGGCGTTGAGCGAGTCCTGGCCGAAACGCTGATCCGCCAGCAAGCCGACATCCGCCTCGACACCCTGCTCGCGCAGATCGGCTTCAACGCGCTCCACCGCTTGGATAAACAGCTGCTTCAAAGCGCTGATGCTGGCGAGATCGCGGCCACCCTTCTGCGCCAGTTCGACCAACTGCCAGCGGTGATCGAAGGCAAAAATGAACAGCGGTTTCCACTGTTTGCGCGGCACGCTGACCCGATGCAAGCGCTGCAATGTTTCGTCCTGATCCGGCCGGGTAATCGGCACCGGGCTGTTGAACAGATAGTCGAGTTCGGCGCGGGTCGGCATTGCCGGGGCGCAAGCGTGGCGCGACACCACCAGCCCGCCGCAGGCATTGGCCAACTGGCAGCAACGCTCATCCGTGGCGTCCTCGATCCAGCCACTGAGGAACCCCGACATAAAGGCATCGCCGGCGCCGAGCACATTCAGCACCTCGACCCGCACGCCGGGATAGATCGCGCCATCCTCAAGCCGCACCGGAATTACCCCGTGAATCACCGTGCAACCCTGCGGCCCGAGCTTCACCACCAGCGTCGCGTTGCTCAAGCGCCGCACATTGCGCAGCGCGCAGAGCAAGTCCTCGGCGCCACCAGCAATCAGAAACTCTTCTTCAGTGCCGACGATCAGATCGAATCGCGGCAGGATCGACTGCACGTGCTGGCTGACATTGCGGTCAGCGACAAACCGTGTCTCGCCATCCGCCTTGCCGGCCAACCCCCACAACACCGGGCGATAGTCGATATCGAGCACGCGTCTGACGTTATGTTTTTCGGCGTAATCCAGCGCCTGAATGCTCGCCTTGTAGACGGACTCGGTGGAGAAATGCGTGCCGGTGATCAGCAGCGCCTTGCTGGAAGCAATGAACGCCTCGTTGATGTCCTCGGCGTGCAACGCCATGTCGGCGCAGTTTTCGCGGTAGAACACCAGGGGAAAGGTTTCGCGGTCCTTGAGACCGAGCAGGACCATCGCGGTCAGACGCTCGGGATCAACCTTGATGCCGCTGACATCACACCCTTCGCGAGCCAGCGATTCGAGCAGAAAACGCCCCATATGGTCGTCGCCGACCCGGCTCAACATCGCCGACTTCAACCCCAGCCGCGCCGTGCCGAACGCGATGTTGGCCGACGAACCGCCAAGGTATTTGGCGAAGCTGGAAACGTCCTCGAGCCGCGCCCCGACCTGCTGCGCATAGAGGTCGACGCCAAGGCGCCCGAGGCAAATCAGATCCAATTGACGCCCACTGGCAAAACGAGTCTGGCCCATGCTGGCTCCTGTTATTTTTATCAGCCGTGGTTTTCGTCGATACGTCGAAGAAAACACATTGAGTGGACGCAGACTAAAACGCCCTGCCAGCAATAATCAATATTTATTCTAATTATTTTTTACGTGGAATATTTTTTCCAATACACTTTCGTACGGGCGTTCCAGACACGGTGCATCGATTCAGCATCGACCGCCGACCGTGCAAGCCAAGATTTTATTAGGGCCTACCCTGTAGACTGCGCACAGCCAACCTATTGTCAGGGCCTGCCGCGCACCCACCCAGGCCTATAAGAACAAGCCAGAAGGATTTTTTATGTCCCGCACCGATCAGCCGGCTATCGACGAGCGCCCCGCCGACAGCGACCTCGCCAGCCCCCCGATCAACGCCGAGCGCTTACTGCAACTGATCACCGAAGAATACGAAGCCCTGCCGCGCCAGCTCAAACGCATCGCCAGCTACATGAGCCAGCAGAGCGACCGGATCATGGTCGATCGCATCAGCGACATCGCCCGCGAGTGCGAGGTCCACCCGTCTGCCATCGTGCGCTTCTCGCAACGCTTTGGTTTTAGCGGCTTCAGCGAAATGCAGGCGCTGTTTCGCAGCGCCTACACCCACAAAGCCTCGCCCGTGCAGAACTACCAACAACGCATCCGCAGCATGATCGCCAACCAGTCGCAGAAAGCCAGCGACGGTGACCTCGCCCGCGAATGCATTGACGCCACCCGCTCCGGCATCGAACGCCTGGGTCGTGAACTCGACGATGTTGCGTTCGAAACAGCCGTCGACCTCATCGTCAATGCCGACAACATCTACGTCGTCGGCGTACGCCGTTCCTTTGCCGTAGCCGACTACCTCGTTTACAACTTGCAACACACTCACAAGCGCATTCAACTGGTTTCCGGGCTCGGCGGCAGCTATCGCGAGCAAATGCGCAGCGTGCGCGCCAACGACCTGGTCATCGCCATCAGCTTCACCCCCTATGCCAAGGAAACCCAACACTGCCTGCGCTACGCCCGCCAGCAACGGGCCAACACGCTAATCCTCACCGACAGCCACCTCTCGCCCCTGGCAAAACATGCCAACAGCGTGTTGCTGGTCAACGAAGGCAGCGCCCTCGCCTTTCGTTCGCTGAGCGCAACGCTGTGCCTGTGTCAGGCGTTGTTCGTGGCAGTAGCCTATCGCCTTGAACTGAATGTCGATGAGATTCACGAACAAGCCGGATTCGAGGATTAGTCAGCGGACTACGAGGCGGGGCACTTACCGCCTTGTGATCTCTGGCTCGGCTGAATGAACCTGGTCATCGTCTTTATACCCGGAACAAGCAGATTCAACGGCGCAACGTTACTGCCGTAATCCGGCTCCAATGGTTTGGGGGACGAAGCGGACGGATTTATCGAAGCGATTTTGAAATGTATGCCTCGATAACCGATGACCACCGGCTCTGCGAAAGCTTGCCGCAATGTAATGCCCAACGCCGAAGACCTCACCACCGAACCGGTGACGCCGGGCATATCCGGCACGATCTCGCTGACTTTCTTCCTCATCGCCTCATTGACTTGAACCAACTCGGCGTTGATGCGCGCAATTTCAGACTGTTTGGCCGGCGTATCTGGCTTTGGTGGCGCTGGCTTCTGATCTTCCGGTTTGGCGACTACTGCCGTTTTCGGATCTTCAGGTTTCGGCTTGGGCGCATCTCCGGCAGGAGGTTCTTGCGCCTGGCCCGGCGCCTGTCCAGTCAACTTGCCCAGTTGAGCCTCAAGTGATTTCTTCTTTTCGCTCAGATCAACCATTGCCAAAGTGACTGCAGAGAAGGTGCCGCTCATGCCCTCCTCCGATGACACCACCAAATCGATTGCCCGAGTCAGATACACATCGGTGACAAACACCAATATCGGCGCGGTTGCATTGGCTTTATCGATCTGCGCGCCCTGCAGTTGGGCAGCCGCTTCACGCATTCTGCGCAAATCGTCCTCGGAATAGCGCTGCAGGGTTTCCTCATCGAAACGGGTCCGGGCCAACAGGTACATGGCGCCATAAGTCTCAGCGCTGGGCACCGAGTAAGACACGCTGTATTGCGATCGACGCCCAAACCCCAACGCAGCACCAATGGCGCTACTGGTGACGTTGACGCCGATATCGCTCTCAGCGAGGGATGCGAAGGTAAATCCCGGAAATGCCACCAGACTGTTGACCTGTTTGTCGCAGATCTTCAGGGGGATCAACGCTCGGGTAGGCACCGGACCGTTTCCCGAGCCATCGTCATAGGTCGCAGACGACTCGAACGTGTGCTTGCGTGCAGACGCAGCAATTTGCGCATCCAGATTGATCGAATCAAATTTGGTAGCAGCCAGGACGTAATCGGCGGTAGCGATCTTCTCGCCGGTCTTCACCGCTCGTGCAATAAAGATGTCCCCGACCTCCACATTGCTTCGAGGCGGGTAGATCGCCTTGATACCCAATTGTTCAGTATTGGTAGTCCAATTCTCGGCCACGACGCCCGGTGCCGGTTTCGAACTCCCGCAAGCCGTCAACCCCGCGCACACCAGACACCCAACCCAATGTTTAGAACTGTTCATGTGACGCCCTCCCTACAGTTTCGATTGCACGACCCTGCGAATTGATACCGCACAGGTCGGCACCTCAACGATCACGGGGTCATGGACTGCAAGGGAGTAATACAAACGAGTACTGAATCAGAGCGCCTGAGCTCGTTTAACTTTTCCATCCCTGGTCGGTGCTGGCACTTTGAATATAGATCGGCAAAAACAACTGACAAGGTCAGGCAAAGCCTTTATTTACGGGTGTTTCATGGCTGTTACGGATTTCACATCAGCCGTCTCGCATCAACCGATCAACTACACCCAGTAGTCAGTCGATAGCCTTTGCCGCTAAATTCAGCGTCTATCGCCCGTTTTGCTGTTGACCTTCCCAAGGAGCAGGAAATGAAATTGATCGGCATGCTCGACTCCCCTTACGTGCGCCGCGTGGCGATCTCCGCCAAACGCCTGGGGATTGACCTCGAACACGAGTCGGTCTCGGTGTTCCGCCACTTCGAGCAATTCCAGCAGATCAACCCGGTGGTCAAAGCGCCCACGCTGATCCTCGATGACGGCGTGGTCCTCATGGACTCGACCCTCATCCTCGACTACCTCGAAGCCAGTTCAGGAAACAGCCTGCTGCCGAAAGAATTGCGCCAACGCGCCCACGCCCTGCGCCTGATCGGACTCAGCCTCGCCGCCTGCGAAAAAGCCGTGCAGCTCTACTACGAACGCAACCTGCGCCCGGCCGATATCCAATACCAACCGTGGGTCGAACGCGTCGAAGGCCAACTCGCCGCCGCGTTTACCGCCCTCGAACAAGAACTCGAGCAAAACGGCCTGCCCACCGACGGCACCCTGACCCAGGCCGGCATCAGCCTCGCCGTCGCCTGGAGCTTCACCGACCTCGTCGTCCCCGACCAGATCGACACCCGCCGCTACCCCCACATCGCGCAATACACCGCCTACGCCGAAACGCTCGAAGCGTTCGTCAGCACGCCGATGAACTGACCGTGAGCACCACCGACACCGCCGCCCCGGCGTTAAAGGAAATCTTCAACGCCGAACGCCTGCGACATATCGCTGACGAAATGAGCGCCGTGTATCCCGCGTTCAAGGCCAAGGCGTTTCTAAAACACGCCCAGGACCGACTCGCTGAATTATCAGTGATGCAACGCATGGCGCGTGTCAGCGAAAGCCTGCATGCCGTGCTGCCGCTGGGCTACGAAGATTCACTCGACGTTCTTTTTGAACTCGCACCCCGGTTAAACAGTGGTTTCGTCAGCATGTGCCTGCCGCACTACGTCGCGAGCTACGGCGGGCACGCATTCGATACCTCCATGGAAGCCCTGAAATACTTCACGACGTTCGGCTCATCCGAATTCGCCATCCGCCACTTTCTGCGCAGCGACCTGGAACGCTCGCTTGAATTGATGCACGACTGGGCACAAGACGAAAACCACCACGTCCGCCGCCTCGCCAGCGAAGGCAGCCGCCCTCGCCTGCCTTGGTCGTTTCGGCTGGAAGCGGTACAAGCCAATCCTCGGTTGGCCGCCGGGATACTGGATCGATTGAAGGCCGACGACAGCCTCTACGTGCGCAAGTCCGTGGCGAATCACCTGAATGACGTCACCAAAGAGCACCCGGAATGGGTACTGGATGTGATTGAGGGGTGGTCGCTGGAGAACAAACACACGGCGTGGATTGCCAAGCATGCGTTGCGGAGTTTGATCAAACAGGGGGACGTGCGCGCGCTGACGGTGATTGGCGCGGGGTCGAAGGCTGAGGTTGAGTTGCTGGATGTGCGGGTTGAACCGGCGGTGGTGCGGTTGGGCGAGACGATTACGTTGTCGTTTACGGTGAAGTCGACCGTGGCGCATGAGCAGCGGCTGGTGATTGATTATGCGATTGACTATGTGAAGGCGAATGGCGGGGTTTCGGCGAAGGTTTTTAAGTTGAAGACGGTGGCGTTGGCGGGGTTTGAGAGTGAGGTGGTCCGGCGGAGTCAGCAGATTAAGGACTTCACTACGCGCAAGCATCATGTTGGGCGGCATGGGGTTCGGGTGATGGTTAATGGAAAAAAACTAGCGGGCACCCTATTCACTGTTATGAGACGAAACCCCGTCACTTCTAAAAAAACGATAACGAATAAGCACTTAGATGAACGCAACCCACTTTGCTACCTCGCAAGACAGGACATTCCCTCACGAGCTATCTTTGATTGCCATTTAGCCAAATTGAAAATGACTACAGCTTCACCTCAACAGCTCCGAACTCAATAGTGGCTTTTTGCCAAACACTAGTGTACCGTTACTGCAACTATAAGAGCACTGATGAAAAAGGACTTTTTCAATGGAAAATTATTTTCAAGACACCATATCTAAAATATATGGTGACGATGATGATTTTATAGTCATTGGATTAACAGGCCGCACGGGAAGCGGTTGTTCTACGGTCGCAAACATCCTTTCAAGCCAACAAGAAGATATACGCCACTCTCTTTTCTCAGGTCACAATCCTAAAGACAACAACCAGCGAAAGCAAAAAGTTGTTTTTAATTGCTTCAAGCATAACTGGGAACCTTTCATAACAATACAAGCCAGCACAGTATTATTATTAATGCTATCGGAGGTAAGCATTGAGGAATCGGGGATATTTATAGGACGTTCAGGAGACTTAGACCCTCCGAAAGCAAAAAAAACAACCGATATCCTAAAAAGCATACGTGACGAGTCAGTCGTCATTGCTGACATTGAGTCACTAAGAAAATTTTATACAAAATTTCTACCGGAGAAAAATGAAGAACTTAAAGATGTCATGGGAGGAGCAGCATACGTTAGAATCTTTCAACTCATCGGAAGCAATTTACGTAATTCTGGAAGCGTAACATCTGAAGACGTATTAAGCGGCAAGTCTTTTTCCTTAGCCGAACGAATCAACAAAATAATTAAACAAATTCGCAAAGCCAGAACTGAAGGCGACAAAACCTTTATTGTTATTGATGCAATAAGAAACCCATTTGAAGCCATATATTTCCAAGATAGATACTCCTCTTTTTATCTAATGGCAGTATCTTGTAACGACGACGAACGAAAGCGAAGACTTCGTGGACTTGGGTACACTGACGCTCAAATAGACATACTTGATAGAGAAGAGTACGGAAAATTAGACGCCACAAACCAAAAAGCCTACGTAAAGCAAGATATTAAAGCGTGCTTACAAAGGGCAGATCTGCATGTAAGCAATCCCGACTCTGGAAACATGGTATCCAACTTTAACTCTCTTGCAGATCAGCTGTTAACCTTTGTCGCGCTGATGGTGAGACCGGGACTTGTTACACCAACTCCATTAGAGCGCTGTATGCAAATCGCATTTACAGCAAAGCTTAATTCCGGATGCATTTCTAGGCAGGTAGGCGCCGTCGTCACCGATGTGAATTTTTCAGTACAGTCCGTAGGATGGAATGATACGCCCTTCGGCCAAGTGCCTTGTAGCCTGAGAAATCGATTCGACCTAACTAACGGCCACGATCAAGCAGCATATTCAGAATATGAAAAACTAGATATAAAATTCATAACATCAGTCTCAACAAACAATGAAAAATTTGTAAAAGTAAGAACAACCGGAAGAAATATTTCATACTGCTTCAAAGACGAATACAACCATCTAACTGGCAAAGACAATCAGGTCCATACAAGATCACTTCACGCAGAAGAAAATGCTTTCTTGCAAATTGCTAAATATGGTGCAAGGGGTGTTGAAAACGGAAAGTTATTTACCACTGCCAGCCCCTGCGAACTCTGCTCAAAAAAAGCATATCAGCTAGGAATAAAAGAAATTTATTATATAGATCCGTACCCAGGTATAGCTATGAGCCATATTTTGATGGGTGGAAGTCTAAATCCAAAACTCGTGATATTTTCCGGAGCTATCGGCAGAGCATTTCACAATTTATATTCTCCGAAACTCTCCTACAAAGACGAACTGAATGCGCTAGCGCAATAGCAGGCTTTTTTGTAAAAAATCAGGGCTTGGCTATTAAGATTACACATAGCCAAGCTTCAAGCTAAAAACCCATAACAACAAAAAATTCTCAAGCAACATCAACACCCAACAGAACAATTAAACGAAACGGGTTATAAAATGCACCAAAAAAGTCAATTAGGCATTACATTAGACGCGATCAAAACATCAACACTGGTGCTTCTATTGGCAGCTGGAATAATAACATCAGGCGTGCTGTTTTATTTTTTAAGCAAAATAGATCAAGGAATAGTTTCAACATTTGAAACCAATCAAAGTATAGGTGTCTGGGACTCAATGTATTTCAGCATTATAACCGTCTCATCTTTAGGGTATGGAGACTATCGCCCAGTAGGCGCTGGGCGGGCCGTAGCTGCTATAGAAGTAGTTTACGGCCTATTCTTTTTAGCGGTAATAGTTTCCAAGCTAGCCTCAGAACGAACTTCGACCTTGATAAAACTTGTATATGCAAGCGACACACAGAGACGTTTACTCGACTTTATAGAAAGCACAAACGATAGAAATGAGAGATTGCAAAAAGCCATTAAAGATAATGACTACTATGCCGCTAGTGAAATTTCACACACGAATAAAACAGCATTTTCCACTTATAAACACTTCGTAAACTACCACTTACAGTACGGCGACATCGGAAACGAGTGGGACACCAAACAGTTGGTTCGATTAATAAAGGCCACCGGAGATAGTACAGACCTCGCACATAGCATAATAAGAAACATGCACACCGATTCAGAGATCCACCTCAGAATCGAAAACTATCTAACAAAAGCAGAAACCTTGTCAGAGCATTTGAAAAAACACTATACCAGAGAAAAAATAGAAAGCATTCACGCACACATATCAAAACAAAGAAAGGCATTTAAAAAAGCTATCGATAATTGCAATAATGATTTCGAAAGGCTTAGGGGTGTCACCCCATACGTATTAACTACCGAGCTTTTGACAAGAGTAAAGCATTCATTACCAAAACGACCTTGGCCAGACCATGTACACAAACTCGTAGCAAAGGAACTCAAAATCTCAAACAAACTGGCTCAGAGAGCTATTTCGGATCTCCTGGTCGGTGGCTATTTTCCACATCAGCAACCATCAGAAGCACATTCTCAAAATGAATTAAGCTAATTTAATGGGAAAAACTTCGTACAACAGAGTTTTAAGAACTAAAAATCGGGATTACAAGAGAGCGCTTGCCCCCCTTATTTCTTCTATAACTGTTTATTAACCCTTATATGGGATGCCATACTTGGTGACGTACCGCTGCCACTTCACTAAAAGTGATAAGAGTAATGTCGTTAGCTCTTATCTTAGCGAGGACCTAATGACCTCAATTTCGCCGTGCGCTCGCGCAATGTTGACTGCGTGATGATAAGAGCGTCTAAGCCAAACAAGCACAACAGCTCCTGGGCTAGTCTCGGAAACACCGAAGCCATAACCTTGCTTCCTGTTCCGATGCCCGCGAGCAACGCTGATTGACGGACGACACCATCAACTTGCTAAGGAATATCTACCCATGCGTGCCACGTTTTTTGTTCGATGATTGATTGTCAAAGGCATCAAATACGAACAGATAAGTCTTCCCAAAGATACCTGGGGTCATCTCCACCAGATTTTGGGCGGTCCGATTTGACAACCCGACAAAAGCAAAACGCCCAACAGTGCAATCGCTGCCTTCATCACCTAAGCATCCATTCAGGTACGTGTCACGACTACCAACTTCCGTATGGAATGCCGAATTTCTCAATGTAGCGTTTGGATTTTTCACTAACCGGGTATGCGTAACGTCCTTGATTCCTGCCCTGACTAGGACCTAACGGTTCGATCTCGGCTTGGGCCTTACCCACTTTGATGGGGCGATGGCACGAGTCCCGAACAAAAACCTGAACAACGCCTCCTGGAGCCAAGCCCAGATAAATAAACGCGCTGTAGCTGGCTTGCTCTTCCGGCGTTTCAGGGCAGCGCTGATTTACTGATTTCACCATCAACTGTCTCGCCTCTTCAGGCACGTCGACCCAAACCTTATACGTCTGCGGTTCAACAATGGATTGCCAACGTACATAAATGCGCTTGGGCAGATCAGCACCAATCACTGCTTTTGAGGCAGCGCCCACAGCGTGCCAGCCTCGTGCGGATTCCTTACCGTTTTCTGGCTCCCCACCTGCGGCTGTACCTCCTCCGGTGCGTCTGAACAACTTGCCGTTTATGTCTTCGACGGCGCTGTCCTCTACCCACACCTTCATGTAGTAGGGCTCAGTGAACGCGAGTTGCCATGACTCGGATTTGGGATCGTTTTTGGCTGACAGAGGATCAGCAGATTGGCAGCCCACCATGAATAGCGCGCACAGTAGCGTCACAAGAGCTTTCATTGCCAAATCGTCCGTTAGGGTACGTTTCACGACTACCAACTTCCGTATGGAATGCCGTACTTGTCGATATACCGTTTGGCTTTTTCACTGACGGGATAAGCATAGCGCCCGTCGTTCTTACCTTGGCTAGGACCCAACGGTTCAACCTCGGCTTGGGTGCGTGCGACTTTGACCGGGTGATTACACGAGTCCCTGACCCAAACCTGCACCACACCACCAGGGGCTAGTCCTAGATAGACCGACGCAATGAATCTACCTTCTTGATCCGGTGTTCGCGGGCAAGGTTGATTGACGGATGAGACCATCAACTGCCGGGCCTCTTCAGGAATATCCACCGACGCCTGCCACGTCTTCTGTTCCACAATCGATTGCCAACGAACCCAAATACGGAGGGGTAGATCTGCCCCTACGACTCTCTTTCCGCTGCCGCCTACCCCACCCGTCCACCCCCGGGCTGACTCTGTGCCATCTTCAGGTTCTCCTCCCGCAGCGCTGCCGCCGCCAGTTTTGTGGAAAATCTTGCCGGTGACGTCTTGAACAGAACTGTTTTCTACCCAGACTTTCATGTAATCCGGCTCAACAAAGGCCAACTCCCACCACTCGGATTTCGGATCGCTCTTAACCGAAAGTGGATCAGTAGCCTGGCATCCCGCGACCAACAACATGCACAGCATCGAAATGAGTTGCTTCATTGGGTTTCGGTTTACCAACTCCCATACGGAATGCCGTATTTATCGATATAGCGCTTGGCCTTTTCACTCACTGGATAGGCATAGCGATCACCATGCTTTCCCTGCTGCGGGCCGAGTGGTTCGATCTCGCCTTGGGCATGGGCAACTTTGATTGGGCGGTGGCACGAGTCTCTGACCCAAGCTTGAAGCACACCGCCCGGGGCTAACCCCACGTACAGCGTCGCCATGTATCGGGCAGTTCTTTCCGGGGTCTCGGGGCAGCGTTGGTGTGTTGACTTCACCATCAGCTGCCTCGCTTCTTCCGGAATTTCTATGAAGCCTTTATAGGTTTTTTGCTCTGTTATGGACTGCCAACGGACGAAGATAAGTTTCGGAAGGTCAGCGCCGGTCACAGACATTCCGGAACCACTAACGGTACCCCAGCCACGCGCAGACTCTGTACCATCTTCAGGCTCACCTCCGGCGGCTGACTTCCCGCCGACTCTGAAAAACATCATGTTCTTGATATCCAGAACTGAGCTGTCTTCCACCCAGATTTTCATGTAACTGGGCTCAACGAACCCTAGCTCCCACCAAGGAGACTTAGGGTCTTCGGCTCCCGAGTCGAAGCTTCCAGTTTGGCAACCCGCCAACGATAAAACGCCCAACAGGACGATCGCTGATTTCCTCACCCAGCGCCTACCAACTTCCATACGGAATCCCGTATTTATCGATGTATTGCTTCGCTTTTTCGCTGACCGGATAGGCGTAGCGACCACCGTGTTTTCCCTGTTCCGGGCCTAGTGGTTCAATCTTGGCTTGACCCCGAGCAATCATTATCGAGTTCCGACAAGAATCACGGACCCAGGCTTGAAGTACGCCTCCCGGTGCGAGCCCCACGTAAAGTGACGCCATGAACCGAGCTGGTTTTTCCGGTGTTTCCGGGCAACGCTGGTGTGTGGACGTCACCATCAATTGCCTGGCTTCCTCTGGAATCTCGATGAAGCCCGCGTAGGTTTTTTGCTCTGTGATGGATTGCCAACGAACGAAGATTTGTTTGGGAAGCTCTGCGCCAGTCACAGGTTTACCTGTTCCTCCCACTGTCCCCCAACCACGGGCAGACTCGGTACTGATGTCGGGTTCGCCGCTGGCAGCTGTGCTCTTGCCGGCTCTGAGAAACACTCTGTTATTGATATCTTGAACGGAGCTGTTTTCTACCCAGACTCTCATGTAGTTCGGTTCAACGAACACTAATTCCCACCAAGGATATTTTGGGGTCGTTTTCACCAGATTCTGGGCCTTCGATTTGGCAGCCCGATAAAAGTAAAACGCCCGACAGTGCAAACGCTGCCTTCATCACCTAAGCATCCATTCAGGTACGTGTCACGACTACCAACTTCCGTATGGAATGCCGAATTTCTCAATGTAGCGTTTCGATTTTTCACTAACCGGGTATGCGTAACGTCCTTGATTCTTGCCCTGACTAGGGCCTAACGGTTCGATCTCAGCTTGGGCCTTACCCACTTTGATGGGGCGATGACACGAGTCGCGAACAAAAACCTGAACAACGCCTCCTGGAGCCAAGCCCAGATAGATAGATGCGCTGTAGCTGGCATGCTCATCCGGCGTTTCTGGGCACCGCTGACTCACTGATTGCACCATCAGCCGTCTAGCCTCTTCAGGTACGTCAACCCAAACCTTATAAGTCTGCGGTTCAACAATGGATTGCCAACGTACATAAATACGCTTGGGCAGATCAGCACCAATCACCGCTTTTGAGGCAGCACCCACAGCATGCCAACCTCTTGCGGACTCTTTACCATTTTCTGGCTCCCCACCTGCGGCTGTACCCGCCCCCGTGCGTTTGAACAACTTGCCGTTTATGTCTTGGACGGAACTGTCCTCTACCCAAACCTGCATGTAATCCGGTTCGACGAAGGCCAGTTCCCACCATTCGGACTTGGGGTCATTCGTTCCGGAGAATGGGTCAGCAGATTGGCAGCCAGTCATGAACAACACGCATAGCACGGTCACAATTAATTTCATTACCAAAGCGTCCAATCAGGTACGTGAGGATGTTGCACGCGAATCGAGTCTGCCGTAGGAGCGTTGATGTAGACAGCTCTTATACCGCTACCATCTCTGCGCCCAAGAGGGTGGTTCCAGTTTGCAGAGGTGTGAATGTACTTCAGTTTCAGAAGCTGTTCTTCCTCAGAAGTGACGTTGTAGTCCTTGGCCAAGAACCGATCACACAGCGCTTGTAGTTCTGAGGGGATAGCCAGGTCTGGAGTGTCTGGGATGTCTTTAAACCGAACGCCCTTCTCTTTTGCCAATTGGTGCATTACTCGCAGATAAACCCTGGACAGCATGCCGCTTACAGGGCGTTTGAGCTGGACCGCAGCGTACACGCGCTTCATGCGTGGGCTTAGTTTTTCTTGCGGGCTATTGGGCATCGGATCCGCCTCTGACGTCACGACTTCGAGCATTTCAGCAGGCCAGCCTTTGGCCAACCATTGGCTTTTGGCGTTAGCAGCATCGCGGTAGATTGAGGTAGTTGTTACATCCGTATGCAGAGGCACTGCCAGTGTTTGCATGGGAGTGACAAGAACACATTCCTGCGCATCCTCCAGGTATCCGCCGCCGATGTCGGAGTGCACTCCCGGCAGGGTTATCTCCATATGATC
This sequence comes from Pseudomonas sp. TH08, assembly GCF_016651275.1. Lineage (NCBI taxonomy): Bacteria > Pseudomonadati > Pseudomonadota > Gammaproteobacteria > Pseudomonadales > Pseudomonadaceae > Pseudomonas > Pseudomonas sp. TH08. The sequence continues at coordinate 968,699 of NZ_JAEKEE010000004.1, forward strand.
GGCCTTGACGCGACTGAGGGCGAAGTTGGCTCGGCATTCGTCACGGGCAGACAGTTGGACGACATCAGTAAAGAATTGCCGGTCGAGGTAAAGTTTGACGCCCGTCGCAATGGAGCTTTTGATGTTCCCGAAATTTGACCAGCCGGCAATCGATGGGACGGTATCGAACAAACCGATAAAGCCCACATTGATGTCGCTTTTATATTGGTCGTTGAATTTGGGACCGAAGGCTCTTGGCAGGTTTCGCAGAACGGTACCAAGTGGCCCGCGACTGGTGCGGACAATCTCGTTGGCAAAATGTCGGGCGGCGGCCGCGCCACGACTGAATCCGAACGTATCGAAGGTCAGGGAAGTGATTTCACTTCCTGGGTTATCGATCAAAACCCGACTAATGGCTTGCTCAATTTTTGGAAACGAGGATTCGACGCGTCCAGCCACACCCGTTTCTCCGCGTCCAGTCCCTGCACCAAACTTACTGTCCTCTTCGCCGGAGCGCGTGCCGATACCCTCGACATAGACAACGCGTGAAGTGCTCTTTTTTAGGCCCTCTCCTGCGGCCTCTGGTACGGAGTCGTACAGTTCGCTCAGTTTTTGCACATTGCTGGTGTCGTTGCCATAGCTGCTGTCCGGATTTTTCATGAACGGCTTGCAACTGGCATCAATGTCTTCGGCGGCAATTGGATGATGGGCGCCGCACAGCAAGCCCGCAGCAGCATTACTAGCGTTATTGCCGGTACCGTCGAAGAACACTCCGATACGCAAGGCAATGCCGATTTTTTCACGCGCCGACGCAGGCTCTTTCCCGTGCTTCTCATACTCAGCCCAACGCTGGGCATGAATATCGACGGGTTTGGCTTCCGCGTAGCGATGGTTTTTTGGTGGGTTGGGGACGTAACCACTCAATCCTTGATTCCTTGTTCTGATCCTTGAAGAACGGCGCGAAGGGTGACAGTCGAGGATCAGGGACGCAAGGCGTGGCCCTTTGCTAGCGCGAGGGGAAATCGGGTTTGACGAGGGTTTCCCCTCGTCATGTTGGATGGCTATTTGGGGATTTCGACGTTATCCAGCGCTCGGTTTACTGCGAGTTCGCCGAGCATCACGTTCTGCGCAATGCCGAACGCAGTCTTGCGGTGGGACTTGTCGAACTCGGGGCGAAGTTGATGAGCATTGCACTGGCCGAACCGAGGGCTTTGCTGTCGTTGGCCAGGAGCGATTCCGTGTCGTACTTCGGGTTGGCGAGGTACATGGGTTCGGGCTCGTTGGTGCTGGCCATGATTTGGTCGGAGGGTTTGAGGTAGTGGTCGAGGGCGCGCTCGGCGGCTTCGTGGAATTTCTTGGAGTCGGGGGATTCGTAGGGGGATCCCGGGTCGGTTACTGGCGGGTTCGGCGTTACTTTGAACATAGATGAAGCTCCTAACACATTTAAAGGAGGCTTCACCCTTTCGCTACCAAACGAAGGGTGGCGGCCATGCACAGGTTGGTAGACCGGGTGTTAGGATCCGGCGCGCCCTAGGACGCCCTGTACATGACCACCATAAATCCGAAACGAAGAAATCTCGGCGATGGTGGAGCTGTACATCTAACACCGGGCTACCAAACCCGATCACTGTTTTTCAGTGACCGACAAACGATAGAACCCGCGCCCCAGACGCACAAGCCGGCGGATTCTGGCGTAGTCGTAGGCGATGGCGCAAGGATTTGTAGGGCATGACCAGCAACGTACGACGCGCATTAAACAAACGCGTCGTTTCTTGTTTATAGGCCAGTAGAGGTATTAGAGACTGAGATTCAATGCGTCTCAAAAGAATTCCACTGGTGCGTATCAAGGGCCAGCGCGCAGTAGGGTTCAAAAACGTAAAGCTCAAGCGCATTTTCGATGGCAATTGCTGCCACCTGGAGTGTCTTTAAATAGGATTGGGCCTCTATGAATGAGGTACCGAATAAGGCGTCATCCATTGCCTTCGCGCGCGTCAGTTTGGAGATCGTTCGATCTGGGTGCTTAGCCATCGCTATTCGAAAAGCCAGGCTGGCGTCGAAATGTGTTTTACCGAAGACGTGCTGACGAAGCCGACTGACCACACTTCTGGAAATACCCACGTAGATAGGCACCCCGTTGTCGATCAGCACATAGCAACCCGAAAAGTCATGTGCCAGATCGAACTGTTTTAGCAGCGATTTAGTGCCAACTCCCGGAACTGAATGCCTCCATCTCTCGCGGATCAGCCAGAGCGCTTTTCATTCTGCGCATGTGGCCGGGCAGTACCGTTGTGGCTAACGCTTCAAATGTGTGCGGGCATTCATGTAATGGCATTCGAAAAAAGCTCGCTCTATAAGTAGATACCAACGCTAGCGCGGCAGATCGGCTGATGACAAGCCATGTAATACACGCCTGTTTGAAACAACATCTGAAACATAATTGATTGAAATACGGCGTATCTGGATAGCTCTCTGCAGCGAAGAGCAAAGGCGATCGCTGCAGAGAGCTCTAATTTCTATTTCGGTAGTTCGACGTTGTCGAGTGCCCGGTTCACGGCGAGTTCGCCGAGCATGACGACTTGGGCGATGCCCAGTGCGGTTTTGCGGTGGGAGGTGTCGAGCGTGGCGGCGAAGTTGAGGAGCATTTCGCTGGCCGAGCCGAGGGTTTCGCTGGCGTTGGCCAGGAGCGATTCCGTGTCGTACTTCGGGTTGGCGAGGTACATGGGTTCGGGCTCGTTGGTGCTGGTCATGATTCGGTCGGAGGGTTTGAGGTAGTGGTCGAGGGCGCGTTCGGCGGCTTCGTGGAATTTCTTGGAGTCGGGGGATTCGTAGGGGGATCCCGGGTCGGTTACTGGCGGGTTCGGCGTTACTTTGAACATGGTGAAACTCCTAGTTAACAAAAGAAGCTTTCACATTCGCTACCAAACGAAGGTGGCGGCCATACGCGGGTTGGTAGACCGGTAACTAGGACCCGGCACACCCGAAGGTGTCCTGCGCATGGCCACCATTGAGCAGAGACCTGACAAGGTCTGCGAACGGTGCGCGATGCGACTAGTTATGGCGGGCTACCAAACCCGATCACTGTTTTTCAGTGACCGACAAACGATAGAACCCGCGACCTAGACGCACAAGCCGGCGGATTCTGGCGTAGTCGTAGGCGATGGCGCAAGAAGTTGTAGGGCGCAGGTGGTGTTCTGATGTTTCGTTTAAACAACCTGATTCTCTGCTGTTTATTTCGCTCGGTTTTTGGCGCGTGGTTTACAAGCTCAGGCAGGAGTCGCGGCTCTGCGATGCAAAACTCGAAACTCAGTTGAATTTGCCGAGGTAGGTCAGGTTGGTTGTGCTCTGCGGAGAGCGCAACATCGGTTCGACTTCGGCAATTGCTGAACGCCGCTCGCCCCAGATGGCATTCGCACCCACCACGATGAGGTGGCTGAATGCTGTTGCTTTTGATCCCGGCTTCAGCCTTTCGGAGTGGTCCTGTATATCAACATAAGTCCTACCACCTCCGCTCAGAACCTTCTTCCCAGGTAACCTCTTCGATCGACATTTTCGTGTTTTCGGAAATGCTGCTAACGGCAATCTGCGTCCTGGGTTAATTTGTCTCAATGCCACAATCCAGGAATTGAACAATGAATCAATCTGACCCGCAGCACCCATCCCGCCGCATGCTGCTCAAGCGCGGAGCTGCCCTTTCAGCATTAACGATTACTGGAGCGGCCGGATTAACCATGCCTTCAGTCTCTTTTGCAGCAGCGCTTAGCAAAGAAGAGCGAGATAAAATGACGCCGGATGAGGTCATTGAAAGCCTGAGATCCGGCAATCTGCGTTTCCGTGAAGGCAAAACGCAAAAGCATGACTATTTGGCGCAGAAGCGTGCCAGTCAAAACGGGCAGTATCCGTCAGCGGTAATTTTAAGCTGTATTGATTCGCGCGCCCCGGCGGAAATCCTGCTGGATGCCGGTATTGGTGAAACGTTTAACTGCCGCGTGGCTGGCAATGTGGAAAACGAAGACATTCTCGGCAGTATGGAATTTGCCTGTGCTTTAGCAGGGGCCAAGGTAGTAGTGGTGATGGGGCATACCTCCTGTGGTGCGGTGAAGGGTGCAATTGCCAATGCCGAACTGGGAAACCTGACTGGATTGCTGAGCAAAATCAAACCGGCAATTGCTGAAACGGTATACGCAGGTGAGCGTACGGCTGACAACTATGACTTTGTCGATTCCGTTGCCCGCACCAGCATCAAAATGACGATGGCCGATATCCGTCAACACAGCCCGACCCTGAACAAGCTTGAGCAGGATGGGAAAATAAAAATTGTAGGCGCTATCTATAAGCTTGTGGGTGGAGAGGTTGAGTTCTTTACCTGAAAACAAATGATCGTCAGCCTGGCCATGGCCGCTTTCGATTGCAAACGCTACGGCTGCAGGTCTTCCTCTGAATTACGCAGTGGCCGCAGCTCACCTCGGGCGACCTCATCTGGTACTGCGAAGGAGAACCTGGAAGGCACCGACGATGAGTGCCAACTGGATGCAATGAATACGAAGACTGATCGCTGAACGCTCCCGGTTGGTTCGTTCTGGAAGTGATGGGGGATTGGGCGGACGCCTTCGCGGGTAAGCCCGCTCCCACAGGGATTTGTAGCTGGATTTGAATTATCAGTGAGTGGGAGGCATTGCGCTCGGGCCCACTGTTTTTTATTCCGGCAGCATCATTGGGTTGTATTTCGTTGGATTCGGAACACCAGGCTAGGGGCTTTGCCCGGCACGTCGTCCAGCAGTCCGAAGCGGCGCAGGCCGATTTTCTCCAGCACCTTTATCGACGCCGCGTGATCAGGCCTGACCAGGCCGAACACTTCGGGTAATCCGAGGTGGTCGAAGGCGTGGGTCAACGCGGCTTGCCCCGCCTCGGTTGCATAGCCGTGGCCCCAGGCTTCGACGGCGAAGCGATATCCGAGGTTGATCACCGGTTTTCCCAGATAGTCATGCGTCGCGATGCCGGCGAATCCGAGGATGTGGTCAGGGGACTGGGCACTGGTGATGGTCCACCAGCCGTAGCCGTGGGTCGCCCAGTGTTTAAGCCAGCGTTCAAGCAACGCTTCAGCCTGGGCGAGGTCAGTCATTGGCCCGGCAGGGTTGAACAGGTTGGTTTGCGGGTCGCCGAAGATTGCAAACACGGCGGGCAGGTCGGCGAGTTGCGGTTGCCGGTATATCAAGCGTGACGTGGTGGCTGACATGATCAAAAACCTTGGTGGTAGATTCTCGGAAACACAGGTTGGCTCGGCGGGCGCCATCGCGAGCAGGCTCACTCCTACAAGTGCCGGGCTGGGCGGACGTCATCGCGGGCAAGCCTGGCTCTCACAGGTTTCGCGGGTTGCTCAGGGTTTTTGTTGTTTCATGTGAATGAGCGCTGAGCGACCGCCGTTCGGTGCCGGTCGCTCTTCGATGGCGAACGGCACGAAGCCGAGTTTCGGGTAGAGCAACAGGCCGGCGGTGTTTTCGTTGAAGCAGGACAGTTGCACTTCGTTGGCCTGGTACTTTTCGAAAGCCAGTGCCGTCATCGTTTCGATGATGTATCGGGCGACGCCTTGGCCTCGCGCATAGGGCGCGACGATGACGTTGCCGATGCAACAGATACCGTTGTGTTCAGCGCGGTAGAAATTGGCGAAACCGACGAACTCGCCGTTGGCCAAAAATGCCGTGGAGTCGAAACGCTGGCTGATCGCGGTGTGCATCTGCTCTGCCGTCAGCGGGTACTGCGCTTTCGGGAACATGAAGTACAACTCTTGAACGCCCTGCGGAAAACCGCAGATGGTTGTGACATCGTCGGCCGTCACTGGCCGATGGGAGAAGTTCATGGCTGCCCTGCCCTCATTTTTTGTCCTTGGCCAGATGATGCGCGACCAGTGCGTTGGCATGGCCGTGGCCCATGCCGTGCTCATCTTTGAGCCAGGCAACCAGCTCCATGTGTTTTTTGTCGGTGACGCTGGCGAGCAGACTCAACCAGTGGTCGATGGGCTGGCCGTACTTCTTTTCGATGGACGGAAAGTAGGATGCCGGGCCTTTGACTTTGTTGTCTTCGCTCATGCTGCAAGCTCCCTGTGGTCGCGACGGAGAGTCGGCTGACGCTCCTTGTCGGCATGCCATAGAGTGGACGCGAGAGGTAAATCCGGCAAGTGGCCCGAGCTGCTCGCTCACTTCGAAATGAGTTCTGCCATTCTCTGCAGGTCAGTCTTGCCGGAAAACTGTAGGCCTTCGCCTGCTCGCGATGGCGTCTGTTCAGTCGATATCATTATTGACTGATCCACTGCTATCGCGAGCAGGCGAAGGCCTACAGGGGGTTGCGTGCGTTCGAAGATCAGCTGTGCAGGATCGCTGTCGCGGATGAGACCACCAATAGCACGGCGAGGATCCGGTTCAGCCAGCGCAACTGCGCAGAATTACTGAGCCATCGCGCCGCGCCCCGGCCGAGCAATGCCCAGATCGCGAGGCATGGCAGCGATACCAGAAAGAACACCAGGCACAGCGCATTCAAGCCCTGCCCTTGCGCGGTGAAGACGCTGATCACGGCAATGGCCATGAACCAGGACTTGGGATTGACCCATTGCAGCAGTGCCGCGCCGATCAGGCCCATCTCGGCTTTTTCTTCCTCGGCGGCGGCATCGATGTCGGTGACCGGGGCCGTGAAGATCTGCCAGGCCAGCCACAGCATCCAGCACAGTCCGAGGCCGCTGATGATCGGGCGCACGCCGGGCAGCATCAGCGTGCTGGCCCCCGCGCCCGCGACCCAGACGAGCGAAGCGGCGCCAACGCCCGCGCCCAGAATGATCGGCAGGCATGGCCGCCAGCCGCGTCGGGCGCTGGTGCTGAGGACGATCAGGTTGGTCGGGCCCGGGGTGATGGAGGCGACGAAGGCGAAAAGGATGAATGCAAGCATGGCGCGGCCCTTTAGGAAGTCAGGGCCTACTGTGGCGGCTGGAGCGCGCGTGAGTCTTGAACGTTTGTTCAGCGTCGAATGGTGCCAACGGCGCGCTGTTGATAGGCGCCCGGGGTGATGCCATAGGCGCGCACAAACCAGCGGCCCAGATGGCTTTGATCAGCGAAACCGAGGCGGCTGGCGACTTCTATTGGCTGCACACCCGCAGCGAGCATCTGCCGGCCACGGCTGAGGCGCAGTTGAATCAGCCAGGCGTGCGGCGCCAAACCATAGGCAGCCTTGAACGCACGGGTCAGGCGGAAACGGTCGGTGCCGCAGACCTCTGCCAGGGTTTGCAGACTGATGTCCTGTTCGTGATAGGCCATCAGATAGTCGCGGGCCTGTCGGGCGATCAAGGGTGCGCGGCTAGCGGCGGTCGGCTGCGGGCGTCGGTACAAATGACTGGCGAGGCGCTCCAGAAACGAGTCCAGCGCGACGTCCCGCACCATGCGCACGTCTTGCTGATGCAGCGCGTTGAAGGCGAACAACGTGGCGCGGGCCAACTCGGGGTCATCGTTGATCACACTGCCGATCCCCGGCAAACCACTGCCGAAACGGCCCAGGTGCAAGCCGTCCAGCGCCTGCTCCAGCCAGGAAGGCTGCAAGTACAGCATGCGATAGGTGAAGCCGTCGGGGCTCGGCGCATCACCGTCGTGGATATCACCGGGTTCAAGCATGAAGACCTTGCCCGGCGTGCTGTCATGCCGCGCCCTGCGGCTGTTGAAGCGCTGCACGCCTTGCTCGGTGAAACCGATCAGGTAGGTTTCGTGCCAGTGCGGATCGTACGCGTGCGCGTGCCCGGCGAAATGCGCGTGCAGGGTTTCGATGCCGGTTTCCCGGTCGTGAGTGAGGTTGATCCAGTTGCTCATGGCTTGAATACGGTGATGGGCTGGGGCCAGTAATCCACAATTGGCGAATCGAGGCTAGAAGGTTTGTGCAACGTTCGTCAGATGAGGCCGACGGCTTTTTTCATATCGACCGCTGATTAACCCGTGCCATCAACTGCTCGGCACTTTCCTTGCGTTCGGAGTAGCGGTCGACCAGATGCGTCTGCTGATCGCGCAACAACACGGTGAACTTCACCAGTTCCTCCATCACGTCGACCACACGGTCGTAGAACGGCGACGGTTTCATCCGTCCTGCCTCGTCGAATTCCATGTAGGCCTTGGGCACCGAAGATTGGTTAGGGATGGTGAACATACGCATCCAACGGCCCAACACGCGCAGTTGATTGACCACGTTGAACGACTGCGACCCGCCGCAGACCTGCATCACCGCAAGGGTCTTGCCCTGTGTCGGGCGCACGGCGCCAAGCTCCAGCGGAACCCAGTCGATCTGCGCCTTGAACACGGCGGACATTGCGCCGTGTCGTTCCGGCGAGCACCAGACCTGCCCTTCCGACCACAGCACCAGATCGCGCAGTTCCTGAACCTTGGGATGGTCGACGGGCGCGTCGTCGGGCAGCGGCAAACCGGACGGGTTGAAGACGCGCGTTTCAGCGCCGAAGTGTTCCAGCAACCGAGCGGCCTCCTCCACCAGTAACCGGCTGAATGAGCGCTCGCGCGTGGAGCCGTACAGCAACAGGATGCGTGGTTTGTGCTCGCCGGGCTTCGACGGTTTGGCGTTATCGAACAAGCTGGTATCGAGGTTTGGCAGGTGGGCTGACATGAGTGTTCCTTAAAGCGCGCCGATGCGATCGAGCGCAGTTTTCAATTCATCGCGACTGAGGGTTTCAAAGGGCAGATCGAGGAAGGCCTGGCAGCGCTGGCCGATACGCATCAATGTCGCGCGGAAAGCGGCACTCACCGAAGCCTCGTCACCGGCCACCTCAGAGGGATCTTCCAGTCCCCAATGGGCCTTGAGCGCCGGGCCGAAATACACCGGGCAGGTCTCGCCGGCGGCTTTGTCGCACACGGTGATGACGATGTCTGGCGGGTTGCCTTCGAAAGCGTCGTTGCCCTTGCTGTGCAAGCCATCGATGGCTACGCCGGCCAGTTGCAGCGTCGACAGGCTGCGCGGCAGCACCTGGCCTTTGGGAAAACTGCCGGCACTGACCGCCTCAAATCCGGGCGGCGCCATGTGATTGAACATGGCTTCCGAGAGGATGCTGCGGCAGCTGTTGGCCGTGCACATGAACAGGATTCGCATGGTTTTTCTCTCTCAGCAGCAAGCGGCTTCGCGAACCGGGCGGCCATCCATGTTTTGCAGACGGGCCGCGTTGTCCTTGAGCCAATCAGTGTTGGCCCCAGACGTCACCTGGAGAATTTCGCGAACCCAATCGGGCAGCTGCGGATTGAGGCGGTAGTAGACCCATTGCCCCTGACGGCGATCGAGCAGCAGGCCATTGCTGCGCAGTTGCGCGAGGTGACGGCTGATCTTCGGCTGGCTGTCGTCAAGCGCACACATCAGCTCGCAAACACAGAGTTCACCTTGATCGGCAATCAGCAGGATGGCGCGCACACGGGTTTCGTCGGCGAGGCTTTTGAAGACTTCGGTGGGGGTGATCATGGAACGGCACCAACACATACGGAAATTCGAATATACGGATATCCATATATTAATCAACCGCAGATTTGACACCCCTCCCACTCAAACACACCGAACTCCTTGTAGGAGTGAGCCTGCTCGCGATAGCGGTGTATCAGACGACTTCAGTTTCACAGATATACCGCTATCGCGAGCAGGCTCACTCCTACAGGTTTTGATGTGGGTGCACTATCCGCGTAATAACCCCTGCTCCGCCTCACACAACCCCACCACATAATCCCAGACCACCCGCAGCCGCACCGATTTGTGCAACTCGCGCCGGGTGCTGATCCAGTAACTGCGCTCGATGCTTTCATCCGGCAGCAACGGCACAAGCTGCGGATCCGACTCGGCCATGTAGCAAGGCAGCACCGCAATGCCCAACCCCGACCGCGCTGCCTCCTGCTGGGCGATGACGCTGGTGCTATGGAACACCACGCGAGGATTGCGGCAGAAACTGTTGAGAAACATCAACTCCTGACTGAACAACAAATCATCCACATACCCGATCCAGGCATGCCGGCCGAGGTCTTCACGGCTTTGCAGCGACGGCGCTTTATCCAGATAGGCCTGACTGGCATACAGCGCGAGGCGGTAATCCGTGAGTTTGCGCGTCACCAGCATGTCCGCCGCCGGCCGTTCCAGATGAATGCTGATTTCCGCCTCACGATTGAGGATGCTGACAAAGCGCGGCACCGCGACCAGTTCCACTTCCAGTCCCGGATAGCGTTCGAACAAGCCGATCATGCGACTGGCAAGAAACTTGATGCCCAGCCCTTCGGTGACCCCGACACGAATCTTGCCCAGCGGCGCGGTGGATTGGGTGATCTCTTCCTGTGCCAGCAACGCAACGTTTTCCATCGCCTCAGCATGTTTGAGCAGCGCCTCCCCCGCCGGGGTCATTTCATAGCCTTGCGCATGCTGAACAAACAGAGCAGTGCCGAGGCTTTTTTCGATGGCCTCGATGTGGCGGGCGACGGTGGCGTGGGTGGTGTTGAGTCGGCGGGCGGCGGTGAGCAGGCGGCCGCTGCGTTGCAGTTCGAGAAAAAACCGCAGGTCGTTCCAGTCGAACATGGCGGGTCCTTGTCGGCTATCGTCTAGGAGTGCTGTTTAAAAACGCACAGCGGCTGCGCAAAAACTAACATTCTTTTGACGAAAGCTAACAACTAGAGTGTCCGACAATAAAAACAAAAAGCGAGGTCAGGGAATGCAGACTTCCCTCGATGAATATGACTACATCGTGGTCGGCGCCGGCCCTGCCGGGTGCTTGCTGGCCAATCGGCTGTCGGCCGATCCGCACCAGCGTGTGCTGTTGCTCGAAGCCGGCGGACGCGACAACTATGCGTGGATTCACATTCCTGTGGGTTACCTGTTCTGCATCGGCAACCCGCGCACTGACTGGTGCTTCAAGACTGAAGAACAAGCGGGCCTCAATGGCCGCGCGCTGAGTTATCCGCGCGGCAAGGTGCTGGGCGGCTGTTCCTCCATCAACGGCATGATCTATATGCGCGGCCAGGCCGGCGACTATGACGGCTGGGCGGCCGAAGGCAATCCGGGCTGGGCCTGGAATGATGTGCTGCCGCTGTTCAAACAAAGCGAAAACCACTTTGCCGGCGCCGCGGAATTTCACGGTGCCAAGGGTGAATGGCGCGTCGAACAACAGCGCTTGTCATGGCCGATTCTGGATGCGTTTCGCAGTGCGGCCGAGCAAAGCGGCATCGCCAGCATCGAAGACTTCAATCAGGGCGACAACGAGGGTTGCGGCTACTTTCAGGTCAATCAAAAGGCCGGGGTGCGCTGGAACGCGGCGAAGGCGTTTCTGAAGCCGATTCGTGACCGGGCGAATCTGACGGTGCTGACCGGGGTTGAGGTGGATCGCGTGCTGCTGGAGGGCGGCCGCGCATCGAAGGTCAGCGCCCGCCACGAAGGTCAGGTGAAAAGCTTCAAGGCGCGCAAGGAGATTGTGTTATGTGCCGGTTCTGTCGGTTCGCCGAGCATTCTGCAGCGCTCGGGAATTGGCCCGCGTCCGCTGCTGGAACGCCTCGGCATCGGCGTGATTCATGAACTGCCGGGGGTGGGTGGCAATCTGCAGGATCACCTGCAATTACGCCTGATCTACAAACTGGAAAATGCCCGCACGCTGAACCAGATCGCAGGCAGCGTGTGGGGCAAGATGGGCATGGGCCTGCGTTATCTGTATGACCGCAGCGGGCCGTTGTCGATGGCGCCAAGTCAATTGGGCGCGTTTGCGCGGTCGGGGCCGGAGCAGACGTCGGCGAATCTGGAGTATCACGTGCAGCCATTGTCGCTGGAGCGCTTTGGCGAGCCGTTGCACGGTTTCCCGGCGTTCACTGCTTCGGTGTGTGATTTACGCCCGCAGAGCCGTGGACGCATCGAGATTCGCTCGGCGGATCCGGCGGAGGGGCCACTGATTCAACCCAATTATCTGAGCCATCCCGAAGATTTACGTGTGGCGGCAGACGCCATTCGCCTGACCCGACGAATCGTCAGTGCCCCCGCCCTGCAAGCGTTCAAACCGGTCGAGTATCTGCCCGGTGCCAGCCTGCAAAGCGAAGAAGAGTTGCAGGAAGCGGCGGCGAAGATCGGCACGACGATCTTCCACCCGGTCGGCACGTGCCGCATGGGCAATGACGGTGAGGCGGTGGTCGACGCGCAACTTCGCGTTCACGGCGTGCCCGGTCTGCGCATTGCCGACGCCTCGATCATGCCGCGCATCACCTCGGGCAACACCTGTTCGCCTACGCTGATGATTGCCGAGAAGGCTGCACAACTGATCCTCAACCCCAACACCAGGAGCAGCACCCCAAAACCGGAGCTGGCCCAAACCCTGTAGGAGCTGCCGCAGGCTGCGATCTTTTGATTTTAAATTTTTGAAATCAAAACCAAGATCAAAAGATCGCAGCCTGCGGCAGCTCCTACATTGATTGGGGCTCGACACAGAACTGTAGGAGTGAGCCTGCTCGCGATGACGGAATAACATTCAACATCTCTGTTGGTTGATACACCGCTATCGCGAGCAGGCTCACTCCTGCAGGGACCGGGTTAATTCAAGGCATCGCGCATCACCCGGACACGCAACACCAGTGGAACAACAAAAACAATCACTGTGAGGGATACCGATATGTCAGAACACGCTCAGCCGCTGGACACCGCAAGCGGCGCCAGCACCCGTAACGACACGCAGAAAGTCATCTTCGCCTCGTCCTTGGGGACGGTGTTCGAGTGGTATGACTTCTTCCTCTACGGCGCCCTCGCGGCAGTCATCAGCAAGCAGTTCTTCGCCGGGGTCAACGACACCACGGCGTTTATCTTCGCGCTGATGGCTTTCGCCGCGGGGTTCGTCGTGCGGCCATTCGGGGCGCTGGTGTTCGGTCGGTTGGGGGACATGATCGGGCGCAAATACACCTTCCTCGCGACCATCATCCTGATGGGCATCGCGACCTTCTGCGTCGGCCTGTTGCCGACCTACGCCAGCATCGGCATCGCCGCGCCAATCATTCTGGTGGTGTTGCGCATGCTTCAGGGCCTGGCACTCGGCGGTGAATACGGTGGCGCTGCGACCTACGTCGCGGAGCACGCGCCGATCGGCAAACGCGGTTTCCACACCAGTTGGATTCAATCCACCGCCACCCTCGGCCTGCTGCTGTCGCTGTTGGTGGTGCTCGGTTGCCGCTATTTCACCGGCGATCAGTTTGAAGTGTGGGGCTGGCGCATTCCGTTCCTGTTATCGATTGTGCTGCTGGGCATCTCCACGTGGATTCGCCTGAGCCTGCACGAATCGCCGGCCTATCTGAAAATGAAAGAGGAAGGCAAAACCTCGAAGGCGCCGATCCGCGAATCGTTCGGCAAATGGGAAAACCTCAAAGTCGTGCTGATCGCGCTGTTCAGCATCAATGCCGGGCAAGCGGTGACCTTCTACGCCGCGCAGTTTTACGTGCTGTTCTTCCTCACCCAGTTCCTGAAAATGGATCCGGCGGTGGCCAACACACTGCTGATCATCAGCGTGGTGATCGGCGCGCCGTTCTTCATCATTTTTGGCTGGCTGTCGGACAAGGTCGGCCGTAAACCCGTACTGATGCTCGGCCTGTTGCTGGCGACGGCGCTGTACTTCCCGATTTTCAAGTCGCTGGCGCATTACGCCAACCCGGCCATCGATCAGGCCAGCCGTCAGGCGCCGATCACGGTGTTGGCGGATCCGGCGACCTGCACGTTCCAGTTCGATCCGGTGGGCAAGGCCAAATTCGACAGCCCGTGCGACAAGGTCAAGACCTTCCTGGTCAAGCAAGGCCTGCCCTACTCCAGCGCCGCTGCGCCTGCTGGCAGCGCCGTACAAGTGAGCGTCGGCGACGTCAAACTCGACGGTTACGACGAAGCCGCACTGCGCGGTGCGATTACCCTGGCCGGCTACCCGCAACAGGCTGATTTGCAGCAGATCAACAAACCGATGATCGTCGCGCTGATTGTCGCGCTGATCATTATCTCCGCCATGTGCTACGGACCGTTGGCGGCGCTGATGGTGGAGCTGTTCCCGACGCGGATTCGCTACACCTCGATGTCGCTGCCGTACCACATTGGTAACGGCTGGTTTGGCGGGTTTCTGCCGACGGTGTCGTTTGCGCTGGTGGTGTACACCGGAGACATCTTCTATGGGCTGTGGTACCCGGTGCTGATTACCGGGGTGAGCCTGGTGGTGGGAATGATCTGCCTGCGCGAAACCAAAAACATCGACCTCGACAAAAACTGATTCCAGGTCAAGTCAGCTTCTCTGTGGCGAGGGAGCTTGCTCCCGCTCGACTGCGCAGCAGTCGCAAACCTTGCTAACGCGGTGTGCCTGATACAGCACATTTCCTGGGTCTGGGGTCGCTGCGCAACCCAGCGGGAGCAAGCTCCCTCGCCACAGGGGATTCACACGATCACAGATTTGTGTCTTGGGCGTCAGCCTTGATCACCTCGAACTTCACCTGATCCGGATAAAACGCCACGTAGTTCTGGATGTCTTTGACCGACACTTTCGGATTTTCATAAGTCCACACCGCGTTCGCGCCCTCATGTCCCGGCACTTGCAGGCTGAAATAGTTGGCGTCGCCCTTGTACGGGCAGTAGCTGGTGTGGTCGGTGCGGGCGAAGTATTTTTCGTCGATGTCTTCGCGAGGAACGTAATACACCGGCGGATAGTTCGCCTCGTTGAGGACCATCACATGGGAAGAAGCAGCGACCTGAATGCCGTGAAACTTCACCAGCAGGCAGCCGGCGAGTTGTTCGAGGGTGATGACGGGGCTGAGGCCAGAGCTTTTCATGGGTTCCTCCAAGGACATGAACGAACTGTGGCGAGGGAGCTTGCTCCCGCTGGGCTGCGAAGCGGCCCCAAAATCAGCAATCGCGGTGTGTCAGGTTAACGCGAATTTCGATTTTGCGACGGCTTCGCCGCCGAGCGGGAGCAAGCTCCCTCGCCACAGGAGGCATGCATGCCCTGAATCTACAGAGTCAGCAAATCACGCAACAATATCAGTCGCCACCGCCTGCCCCACCACACCCACGGCAAAATCAACCTGCCCCTGCCCCGTCAGGTCGACCAGCAGCCCGGTCTGACCGTTCTGCGCGTAGTACGTCAGGATCGCATCGCCAGCATGGCCGGTGAAATTACTGACGAAGTTCAGCGTAGCCGCACCCGAAGCAAACTCGGCAATGCCCGACAGGTCGATCTTGTCCAGGCCGCTTTTGAAATCCATGATCCAGTCCGGCTGGTTGTTGGTCGAGTCGCTTGCCGCGCCGAACACGAACGTGTCCGCACCCTCGCCGCCCCACAACACATCCGCGCCGCCACCGCCGTAAAGGATGTCGTTACCGGCGCCGCCGAACAGATGGTTGATCGCCGCGTTGCCGATCAGCAGGTCATTGCCCGAACCGCCCACCGCATTCTCGACGGTCACACCGTAAGCAATGGAAACGTTACCCACCAGGCCACCGACATCGGAGAACGAACCTTCATTGAGGTTGATCTTCTGGTTCTGGGTGAAACCCGAGAAATTCAGAGTGTCATCACCGCCCCCGTCCCACACCGAGAACACCAGTTTCGACGACGCCGACGTGGCGCTGTAGAAATCGCGCCCGGCATTGGAACCGAAACCGTAGGTGGTGTCGCCGGCACGGGTCTCGTAGTTGGCGCCGTAAAGTTTCTGCACCGCAACGATGTCGTCCAGCAGCGGTGCCGATGCATAGGCCCCGCTGCCGTCCTTGCTGAAGTTCTGGTCAGTGTTGGCTTCGCTCCAGTAGCTCATCAGGCTGTAACCACGGGTGTCTTCGGCGTACTTGGCGTCGTTGTAGGTGGGGTTGCCGTTGCCGGCGTTGTAGGCGCCCGGGTGCGACAGACCGAGGGTGTGACCGATTTCGTGGGTCAGGGTCTGACGCCCGTAGTTGTTGGTGTCGGGGGTCTTGTTGACCTGATACTGATTGTTGATCAGGTACCACGACTGACCGTCATAGCTACTGCCGCTCGGCAAGTAGGCGAAAGCCGCGCCGCCGGTGCTGACATCGTAGTTGCCGAAGGTCATGTGGCCATCGCCGCCCTTGCCTTCGCTGAAGGTGACATTGGCGACGTCGGCCCAGGATTGCATGGCCAGCACGGCTTGCGCCTTTTGCTGGGCGCTGAATTCACTGAAGTTGCCCAGCTTGGCGTTGTAGTTCGCCGGTTTCTCGGTGAGGAAGTTGTAGCTGAGGTCGATTTTGCCGTCAGCGTTTTTATCGCCCCACGACAGGCCCTTGCGGAGGATTTCGTCAGCGGCCTGGTCGGCGGTGAACGAGGGTTTGCCGTTGACCAGCGTGTCACCGCCACGGTCGTAGAGGTGGCTGAAGGTGTCGATGGCGGTAAACGCCGTGCTGGCGCTGGAGGATGCTTGAGGCATGGTGTACGTCCTTGTTTCAGAGTAGTCAGTGTCCGACAGACTACGGCGATCTCCTGGCGAGACCGTCCTGTCGCGCGCGTTGTTGAGACGCTGGGAACCTGACACACGCCCAGACAACGGCGCTAATCAATTTCTCGATAGAGCCGTATGCCGTCCCTGTATTGCCCGTCACTTGCGGCAATGCTTTTTATCTGTATATCCATACAGATAAAAGTTGCCCCTGGCGCCAAGTCCGGCCATTCTGTGCACCTGTTCCGACCTTGATCGACGATGGTGGTTATGCGGCTGTACCTCTGTGAAAAACCTTCCCAGGCCAAAGACATTGCGGCCGTGCTCGGTGCCCGGCGCCGGGGCGATGGCTGCTGGCTGGGAACGGACGTCACGGTGACCTGGTGCATCGGCCACTTGCTCGAAACCGCGCCGCCGGATGCCTACGACGCGCGCTACAAACGCTGGGTTCTGGCGGATCTGCCGATCATCCCGGACAAATGGAAGATGACCGTCAAGCCGCGCACCGCCAGCCAGTACAAAGCGGTGAAACGCCTGCTCGGCGAGGCCAGCGAGCTGATCATCGCCACCGATGCCGACCGTGAGGGCGAAATGATCGCCCGGGAACTGGTCGAGCACTGCCGCTATCGCGGGCCGATCCGCCGCTTGTGGCTGTCGGCACTGGACGAAGCGTCGATCCGCAAGGCGTTGGCGGCATTGAAGCCC
This sequence comes from Pseudomonas sp. TH08, assembly GCF_016651275.1. Classification (NCBI taxonomy): domain Bacteria; kingdom Pseudomonadati; phylum Pseudomonadota; class Gammaproteobacteria; order Pseudomonadales; family Pseudomonadaceae; genus Pseudomonas; species Pseudomonas sp. TH08. The sequence continues at coordinate 985,813 of NZ_JAEKEE010000004.1, forward strand.
GGCGCCGAGACATTCAGCCTGTATCACTCGGCACTGGGTCGCTCACGGGCAGATTGGCTGATCGGTATGAACATGAGTCGTCTGTTCACCCTCCTCGGCCGGCAATCCGGCTACCAAGGGGTGCTACCGGTCGGTCGAGTGCAGACGCCGACGCTAAGGCTGGTTGTGGATCGCGACCGCAGCATCGCCGACTTCGTGCCGGTGCCGTATTGGGCGATCGACGTGCAACTGCTGCACAACGGCACCTCGTTTACTGCGCAGTGGCGCGCGCCGTCGGATGCCTGTGACGATCAGGATCGCTGTCTGAATCAGGCGCTGGCACAACAAGCCGCCGCCGCACTCAACAGCGCCGCCAGTGCTCGGGTGATCAAGTTGAAGACCGAGCGCATGCGCGAAGTCGCGCCGCTGCCCTTCGATCTCGGCACTTTGCAGGAAGTCTGCTCGAAGAAGCTCGGCCTCGGCGCGCAGGAAACCCTCGACATCGCCCAGGCACTGTACGAAACCTACAAAGTCGTCACCTACCCACGCAGCGATTGCGGTTATCTGCCGCTGAGCCAGCACAGCGAGGCGCCAGGGATTCTCGCGGCGCTACGTCAGGCCGACCCGAGCCTTGAAGCGTTGAACGGGTTTCTTGAGCCTCAGCGCAAGTCGCGTGCGTGGAACGACGCCAAGGTCAGCGCTCACCACGGCATCATCCCCACCGCCGCCGCGAAGAACCTCGAACGCCTGAGTGGCAAGCACCGTGCGGTCTACACGCTGATTCGCGCGCGCTATCTGGCGCAGTTCCTGCCCAATCATGAATACGATCGCACCCAGGCCGACTTCGATTGCAACGGTGAAGCGTTGCGCGCTGTCGGCAAGCAGATCATCGAGCCCGGTTGGAAACGCGCCCTGCCCGAGGCATTGGCACCGGCCAAGGGCCGTGAGGCGCCTGCGCCGCAAACCTTGCCGACATTGAGCCAAGGGGCTGAATGCGCTGTCGCGGAGGTGAAGTTCAGGGATCTGTGGACGCAACCGCCCAAGCCTTATACCGAAGGCGATTTGATCAAGGCGATGAAAAACGTCGCCAAACTGGTCGAAGATCCCCTGCTCAAGCAGAAGCTCAAGGACACCACTGGGATCGGCACCGAAGCGACCCGAGCGTCGATCATTCAGGGCTTGCTGGATCGCGGCTATCTGGTGAAAAACGGCAAGGCACTGGCCGCGACACCTGCCGCGTTCAGCCTGATCGACGCCGTGCCCCGCGCGATTGCCGACCCCGGCACCACGGCGATCTGGGAGCAGGCGCTGGACATGGTGCAAAGTGGCGAGATGAGTCTCGAAGAGTTCGTCACCAAACAGGCCGCATGGATGAGCAAACAGGTGACCCGCTGCTCGGCGCTGAGCCTGACCATCAGCGGCCCACCACCGACCGGCAAAGCAGCCGCACCGTGGAAGAAAAAACGCAAATCGACTCGCAGCAAAACCACCGGTACAAACAAACGCACCGCCAAGTAACAAAGTATCCTTTGGCAAGGGAGATTTCGTGGCGAGGGGATTTATCCCCGATGGGCTGCGAAGCGGCCCCAGCTTTTCCTCAACCTGGCGGGGCCGCTTTGCGCCCCTTCGGGGCTGTGCGACGTTTCGCTAAATCCCCTCGCCACAGGTGTTGTAGCGGGTTCATCACTGGGAGTTAATCCAAATGCCCACCATCGAACTGCACCCCGCCCAACGCGATGAACTACAAACCATCGAAAACCTCATGCAGTTCTACATGTACGACTTCAGCCAATGGCTGCCGCTCAAATTGGCCGAGCACGGTTTCTTCAGCATCCAGCCGAAAGATGATTACTGGCGCCACCCGGCCACTCAACCGTTCCTGATTCGCGTCGACGGCGAACTCGCCGGGTTCGTGACCGTCGACAACGAAACCCATATCGACGGTGCCGAACACAACATTGGTTACTTTTTCCTCACGCGACGTTTTCGTGGCCAAGGTGTCGCCCAGTTTGTCGTCTCCACCCTCTTGAGCCGCCTCCTCGGTCAGTGGCAAATTTTCCATATCGACGCCAACCTGCCTGCACAACGCTTCTGGGCACGGCTGATTCCTGAATTGAGCGGCGGCGATTTCACCCTTCAACAACGTGAAGTAGACGGTTATCCGTGTACGTTCTACCTCCTGCGCACGCCTTTTTCCGTTGCGTGAACGGATCCTTTCTCATTCCAAAACAGCTTTGTCCGACAATATGTAGTGCTCAAAAATAATCACTACAAAACCGTTGACGGCGTCGTTTTGCTTTTGCATGATGAGGACGTTCCCCGATCGGGAACACGGGTAACACGCTTGAGCAAACTCGTCTGACCGCCGAGTTGTTTTTTCCGGATACACGCTGCCCACAAGGCAGATTGAAGAAGCTGACCTGGCCTGAACGTCCAGTACAAGGACGAGAAGCGCTGGCGAAAATTCTCAAGACGCTTGTGGTCGACACTGAAAATGTCGTCAAGGAGCCTCCCGGTTTTCGCTGCTTCTCCTCGTTGTGACGCTATCGCGTAGCAGTTATTCAACACGACTACATGCAACAGATGCACGACCCCGTACTTCATACGGGCGACCGCTGACGTCCTGGTTTCGGTGCCAGGGATCAACTAACCGATGGGCTACTTGTATTAGCGAATCAACTTTGAAAGATCACCAGACTGGTCAAGGGGCAAAAATGATGAATCTGAACAATCAACCGACTATCGAAGAACTGGCTCGTATGTTCGCTGCGCAAAAAGACAGCCACGACAGCCATATTCTGTGGATCAGCAAATCGGGTCAGGTGCATATCGACTGCCTGGCACCGCACGCTGGTGAAGAAGAGTTCGACCAGAACAACCAGAACCTGCTGGCCCGCCTGAAGATGTACCGTCGCGGCCACGGCTATGTCGGCAAAAAAGCCGCAGCCGACAAGGACTTCATCGGGAATGTTCTGCAAACGCTGAAACAGGCGTGGGACTCGATGCAGAACAAAAACGAAGTACGGGTGATTGATCGGTTCTGCTGATTTACAACTTCAATAATGAAAAGGGCCTGCTCTCTGCTGCTTCACAAGTAGCAAGAGCAGGCCCTTTTTTATATTCAGCATTCGCCACCTCCCCTGTAGGAGTGGGCCTGCTCGCGATAGCGGTAGGTCATTCAATACTGATGTGTCTGAACCAACGCGATCGCGAGCAGGCTCACTCCTACAGGGTCCAGTGGTGTGAACAAGATTTGCAGTCAACCCGCTCCAACAGGGGGACTATGTCGTTGGTGAAGTTTTCGTTTGCAGCACCAAATCCACAAACGCCACGGCTGCGGCGCTGTGATAGTTGTTCTTGCGTCGCAACAATGCCGCCCCGCGCTGCGGTGCTTCGCTGTCGACCTGCAACCGCCGCAGCGCCCTGTCTTCAGTGGCAATCGCCTGCGGCAGCATCGTCGCCATCGGTGCATGCCGGACCACCTCCAGCAATGTGCTCACTGAGTTCACCTCGATTCGCACCTTGGGCGTAATCCCGTGCTGACGAAAATACTCATCCACCGACAAGCGCGTGATGAAGTCCGGGGCCAACAAGGCGAAGTCCAACTGCGCGATGTCACTCGGCGTCAGCACTGACGTGCTTTCGTACAACGGATGCTCGCGTCCGACCATTACCCCCAACGTCTCGACAAACGCCGGAATGCATTCGATATCCGGATTGCGCACTGGCGTAAACGCAATCGCAACATCCAGCGAATCATCCGCCAGCCCCGCCTCGATGTCGTCCATCGACAGCTCGAAAATCTCCAGATGAATCCCGGGAAACCGCGCCGCGAAGTCGCGCACCAAAGGCCCGACCAGATACGCCATGAACGTTGGCGTCATTGCCAGACGCAAGCTGCCACGGGACAAGTCTTTCACGTCGTGCAACGCGCGCTTGCCCGCCTCCAGCTCCACCAACACACGCCGTGCGCATTCGATGTAGGCCTCGCCGGCATCGGTGGCTTTGACCGTGCGAGAAGTGCGATCAAACAGCGTTACACCGAGGGTTTCCTCCAGTTGGCGAATCTGTTGCGACAAGGTCGGTTGCGAGACATGCAACGCCTCGGCAGCACGCGTGAAACCGCCGTGATCGGCAACAGCCAGTAGATAACGCAAATGTCGCAGCAGCATGGGGCACACCATCTATAGGCAGGACTTATGCGTTGCATTGTATATGGATCTTGGACGCTATGGATCAATCGGCAGAAGATCAATCCCACACAGCAAGCCAACCCCTGAAAGGAGTGACAACATGCAACAGTCCCACGCCTACAACGACACCCGCCTGGCCCTGACCACCCGTGTTCTCGACGCCAAGGCACGCAAAGATCTGTCGTGGCAGGACCTCGCCGAAGGCACCGGTCTTAGCCTGGCCTATGTCACCGCCGCCCTGCTCGGCCAACATCCGTTGCCGGAAAACGCTGCCCAGGTCGTAGGCGACAAGCTGCAGCTCACCCCCGAAGACGTCGCAGCGATGCAGATCATTCCATTGCGTGGCAGCCTCAGCGGCGTGCCGACCGACCCGACCATCTACCGCTTCCACGAAATGATCCAGATCTACGGCACCACGCTGAAAGCGCTGGTTCACGAACAGTTCGGTGACGGCATCATCAGCGCGATCAACTTCAAGCTCGACATCAAGAAAGTCGAAGACCCTGAAGGCGGCTCCCGCGCCGTGGTCACCCTCGACGGCAAATTCCTGCCCCTGCGTCCGTTCTGATGTGCCCCGGCCCGCACCTCGAGTGCGGGCCAGCCAAAACTTCCAATGCACTTCGTCACCACCCAAGACTGGAGGCTGCCCCATGCAAAAAATTCTGTTGACCCTGGCCCTGCTCGCTGGCTTCGCCGCCCAGGCCCAGGCCACCGATGAGGCCATCGCCTACCGCTACGGCATGCAGCTGGACGTTGCGCAAGTGCTGAGCATTACCCCGGTTGCCGACGTCTGTGGCGTGGTGCCGGTGGAAATGACTTACCTGGACAGCCATGGCGGCAAACACATTCTGCAATTCAGCGAATTCGGCAGCGGTTGCTCGAACTAAGAGGACACGCACATGAAAGCCCTGATCGACGGTTTCCTGAAGTTCCAGAATGAAGCTTTTCCGCAACGCACCGAGTTGTTCAAGCACCTGGCGACCACGCAGCAGCCCGGCACCCTGTTCATCACTTGTTCCGACAGCCGTGTCGTACCGGAACTGCTGACCCAACAAGAGCCTGGCGAGCTGTTCGTGATCCGCAACGCAGGCAATATCGTGCCCTCCTACAGCCCGCATCCGGGCGGGGTTTCGGCAACGGTGGAATACGCGGTAGCGGTGCTTGGGGTGACCGACATTGTGATCTGCGGCCATTCGGATTGCGGCGCAATGACCGCGATTGCCCAGTGCAAATGCATGGATCACCTGCCCGCCGTCAGCGGCTGGCTGCAACACGCCGAGTCGGCGAAAGTGGTCAACGAAGCGCGGGCACACGCCAGTGACGCGGCGAAATTGAGTTCGATGGTGCGCGAAAACGTGATCGCGCAACTGGCGAATATCCAGACCCACCCGAGTGTGCGCCTGGCCCAGGAAAAAGGCCTGCTGAATTTGCATGGCTGGGTGTATGACATCGAGACGGGTTCGATCGATGCGCTGTCGTCGGATCGGCGCACGTTTGTACCGTTGGCGGAGCAGCCGGCGACGTGCGCCATTCAGGCAAACACCAACGCAGCCGCCTGATACAAATTCGCTGAGGTGAAAAAGAACTTGTGGCGAGGGGATTTATCCCCGATGGACTGCGCAGCAGGCCCAATCTCTTGGGGCCGCTGCGCGCCCCATCGGGGATAAATCCCCTCGCCACAGGACCGGTGTGGATCAACCAGAATGAGGTTTTCTTAGCGCTTCACGGCCAGGTCGATTTGGCTCATGCGGCTGCGCACGGTGAACACGCCGTCACCCGAAAGAATCGCACTGCGCGCAAACAACCGCCCGCTTTCCCAGTTCGAAAGCCCCAGTTCCGGCTTGTTCAACGCGTACTGTCCATCGACCCAACGGGTGATGCCGTTGCCCACGAACGGCGCATTGACCGCGTTATAGAAACGCTCCTGAACGGCGGTATTTTCGCTGATCAGCGACACGGTGAATTGCGGGCTGTAACGGTTGAACAGCGCGATCGCCTGATCCAGATCGTCGACGATCATCAGGCTGACTTCCGGGGTCTCTTCCCACTCCCATTCACGACCCAATGCTGATTCCGCCAGCGGTTCGGCCAGCGCTTCGGTCTGATAACCTTCGGCGCGATAGACCTCGACCGTCGCGTTCTGCCACTCGGTCGGCAAGCAGCTTTCGCTGCCTTCGACGAGGTGCAATTTGCAGCCCTGGCCGCGCGCAGTGCCTGCCTGCTTGAGGGCATCGAGGAACAGCGGCAGCAGTTCTGCGGCGCGTTCGCGCTGAATCAGACAGACGTTCAGGGTATTGCAGACTTTACGATCCAGCGAATTGCGCACCACCGCGGCGAAGCGCTTGGCGTCGGCCTCGCGATCAGCGATCAACCACGCACCACCAGTGCCATGCAGGCTGACGGCTGTGCCCGCCTGCTGGGCGATGCTGCCCAACTGGCTGACGGCCCGGCCCGAGCCGCGAGCCACTGCCAGCGACAGACGCCGATCGGCAAACATCGCCCAACCGGCGGCATGGTTAACGCTTTCGACCAATGACACCGCACCGACCGGCAAACCGGCTTCGGCCAGCGCCGGATTCAGGGCATGGGTGACGATGGCTTGCGCCGTGCCCAAGGCATCGCTACCGATGCGCAACACCGCAGTATTGCCGGTGCGCAATACCCCGGCCGCATCAGCGAACACATTCGGCCGACCTTCGAAGACAAATGCGACGATGCCCAGTGGCGAGACGACTTGCTCAACTTTCCAGCCATCGTGTTCGACGCTGCTGATGACTTTGCCACGGGTGGGCGCGGCATCGCGCCAGGCCCGCAGGCCGGCAATCATGTCGCCGCGCATACGTTCATCGGCGAGCAGACGCGTGGTGGAACGCCCGCGTGCCTTGGCCCGTTCGATATCGGCGAGGTTGGCGGCGGCGATCTGCGCCCAGCACTCTGGGGTTTCCAGGCGTTGTGCGAACAGGTCGAAGAAACGGCTGATCGCTTCATCGGTCACCGCTGATAACGCGGTGAACGCAAACGCCGCACGCTCGATTGCCACCGAAGCCGCTTGTTGATCCGCTACCGGAATCAGCAGCAACTCGCCACTCACCTGCTCCACCAGCAAGTGGTCACCGGGCTGAAAACGCGCGGCCAGTTCGGGGCTGACCACGGTGACGCGGTTACCGGCGAAAGGGATCGGCGTGCCAGCGACGAGACGTTCGAGTGCAAGAGACATGAAGCGGATTCACCATGCAGGGAGCGGCCGGAAAATGTATAGGAACACCCTCCCCCCAAGCAACCCAAAACGCCTGTAGGAGCAAAGCTTGCTCGCGAAAGCGGTGGGTCAGATACACAGATGTTGACTGACACTACGCTATCGCGAGCAGGCTCACTCCTACAGGGATTAGGTTTCGGATCAGAAGACTGACCAGCCGATCCGTGAGCTGAGCATTTCCAGCGCCGCCATCCCTGCCAGCGAGTTGCCGGCGGCGTTGAGTTCCGGCGACCACACGCACACGGTGAACTGCCCCGGCACTACCGCGACGATGCCGCCGCCGACGCCGCTCTTGCCGGGCAGACCGACGCGATAAGCGAAATTGCCTGCTTCGTCGTACAGACCGCTGGTGGCCATGATCGAGTTGACTTGCTGGGTCTGGCGCCGCGTGAGGATCTGTTCACCACTGTGCTTGCAGAAGCCATCGTTGGCCAGAAAGCAAAACGCCCGGGCCAGATCGATGCAGTTCATGCGCAACGCACAGTGGCTGAAGTAACTGCGCAAGACTGCTTCGACGTCGTTATGGAAGTTGCCGAACGACTGCATCAGGTACGCCATCGCCGCATTGCGCGCGCGGTGCTGATACTCGGAGTCGGCGACTTTACCGTCGATCATGATCTGCGGGTTACCCGACAGGCGCCGCACGAAGTCACGCATCGACAGGGTCGGGGCGGCGAAGCGTGACTGGTTGATGTCGCAGATCACCAGCGCACCAGCATTGATGAACGGATTGCGCGGGCGCCCGCGTTCGAACTCCAGTTGCACCAACGAGTTGAAGGGCTGCCCCGAGGGCTCATGTCCCAGACGCTCCCAGATCGACTCACCGGAATGATCGATGGCCTGCACCAGGCTGAACACCTTGGAAATACTCTGCACCGAGAACGGCGTTTCGGCGTCGCCGGCGCAGTACATTTCGCCGTCATTGCCATACACAGCGATGCCCAATTGATTGGCCGGCACAGTGCCGAGGGCAGGAATGTAGTCAGCCACTTTGCCTTGCCCGATCAGGGGCCGGACAGCGTCAAGGATCTCGTTCAACAGCGCTTGCATGCCGGGTTCCGAAGTCTCGCCCCATGGGATCGCGGGGACACTGGGGCTAGACGCTGCAAGCGCCTGTCGCATCACACCGGCAAGGCTCGCGCAAAATGCTCTAGGCTCAACCGCACAACCCTGCTAATGGAGAGCACCCATGCACCTCGAAGGTTCCTGTCACTGCGGCGCTGTCACTTTCAGCCTGACCAGCGCCCACCCCTACCCTTATCAACGCTGCTACTGCTCGATCTGCCGCAAGACCCAGGGCGGCGGCGGTTATGCGATCAACCTCGGCGGTGACGCGACTACGCTCAAGGTACAGGGCCGCAAGAACATCGCCATCTACCACGCGAAGATGAAAGACGAAGGCGACAAACGTGCCCACCGCAGCAGCGCCGAACGGCACTTCTGCTCGCTGTGCGGCAGTGGACTGTGGCTGTTCAGCCCTGAATGGCCTGAACTGATCCACCCGTTTGCCTCAGCCATAGATACACCGCTGCCCGTGCCGCCGGAGCACACGCACCTGATGCTCGGCTCGAAAGCGCCGTGGGTTGAAGTCGAGGCCAGCCCCAAAGACCAACAATTCGACGTCTACCCCGAAGAATCCATCGCGCAGTGGCACGAACGCCTCGGACTGACCCGCTGACCTCGCAACTCCAGCCAACCCAATCCCCTGTAGGAGTGAGCCTGCTCGCGATAGCGGTGTGCCAGACAACAACAATGTTGATTGATAGACCGCTATCGCGAGCAGGCTCACTCCTACAGGGGAACTCCACTGCTTCACATTTTGTTCCAGACAGTTCCCTTTTGCCTTTCTCGTTCGGTTAACCCCTCAGAAGCACTTCAACGACCGATCGATTTGATGCAAAGGGATCTCCATGCCGTACGTCCGTTTTCGTTTTGCCTTGTGCCCGTTGGCGCTGGCGCTGCTGAGCCTCAACGCCCAAGCCGCTGAAACTGCCGCCAAAACCGATCAAGCGCTGCAACTGGGCGCCACTAACATTTCTGCCGAGGGTCTGGGCGCCACCACCGAAGACACCCACGCTTACACCACCGGTACCATGTCCTCGGCGACCGGCCTGCCGCTGTCGATTCGCGAAACCCCGCAATCGGTCACCGTGATCACCCGCCAGCAAATGGACGATCGCGGCGTGCAAAGCGTCGGCGATGCGCTGCGCAACACTCCGGGCATCTCCAGCCAGAAATACGACAGTGACCGCACCGAGTTTTCCGCGCGAGGCCTGGCCATTACCAACTTCCAGTACGACGGCATCAACATCCCGTACGACGGTGTTTACGGTGAGAACCCGAACAACGGTGACGACGCCGCCAGCATCGACCGCGTGGAAATCATCAAGGGTGCGACCGGGCTGATGACCGGTAACGGCGACCCGTCGGCCACGGTCAACCTGATCCGCAAGAAACCGACCAAAGAATTCAAGGCGTCGATCAGCGGCACGGTCGGCTCCTGGGATGCCTATCGCACCGTCGGCGATGTTTCCGGTTCGCTGACCGATTCGGGCAATGTGCGCGGACGTTTCGTCGGCGCTTATTCGGACAAGAATTCCTATCTCGATCACTACAGCCAGAAGAAAGACCTGTTCTACGGCATCCTCGAAGCCGACCTGGCTGACGATACCTTGCTGACCTTCGGCATCGACAAGTCCAGCACTACCCCACGCGGCACTTCCTGGACCGGTAACCCGGTGTATTTTGCCGACGGCGGGCGCACCGATTTCCCCCGTCATTTCAACTCCGGTGCCGACTGGAGCCGTCGCGATTTCGACAACATCACCTACTTCGCCTCGCTCGAACAGGCGCTGGCCAACGACTGGAAATTCAAGGTCAGCGTCGACCAGAAAACCACCGACCACGACACCCGTCTGGCTTCGGCGAGCGGCGGCAACCCGAATCGCGCCACCGGCGAAGGCATGTTCCTGTACTGGGGCCGCTGGGAGGGGCATCGCGTACAGAACACCGCTGACGTCAACGTCTCCGGCCCTTTCACGCTGGGTGGCCGCGAACATGAACTGGTCGCCGGCGTGATGACCGCGCACTCGCGCCAGACCGGTTCGACCTACGACACCAGCGCCTTCGCCGAAGTCCCGGGAAGCATCTATGACTGGCGCGGCGACTTGCCGAAACAGGACTTCCCGAAGAACGGCAAGTACGAACGCACGCAGAGCCAGAACGGCATTTACCTGGCCACGCGCCTGCACCCGACTGACGATTTGTCGGTGATTCTCGGCAGCCGGTTGAGCACCTTCAAATACAACGAGGACTATGGCTACAACCCTGGTGCCGGGCTCGACGACACCCACGCCAGCTACAAGGAACACGGCGTGGTCACGCCGTACGCCGGGGTGGTTTATGACCTCGATGACACTTACTCGCTGTACGCCAGTTACACCAACATCTATCAGCCGCAAACCTACAAGGACAGCAACGGTTCGACCCTCGCACCGGTCGAGGGCGACAGCTACGAGGCAGGCCTGAAGGCTGCGTATTTCGACGGTCGCTTGAACGCCAGCCTGGCGGTCTTCCGCATCGAGCAGGATGGCGTGGCCGAGTCGATTGGCACCAACGCGGTGACTAACGAAGGCATCTACAAAGCCATCGACGGCGCCACCACCAAAGGCCTTGAGCTCGAATTGGCCGGCGAACTGGCCGACGGCTGGAACGTCTCCGCCGGCTACACCTACGCGCGCAGCCGCGATGCCGATGAGCAGCGCATCTACGGCTATCCGCTGTCGACCACCAAGCCGGAACACGTGGTGCGCACCTTCACCACCTACCGCTTGCCCGGTGTGCTCGACAAAGTCACCGTCGGTGGCGGCGTGAGCTGGCAGAGTGCGTTCTACGGCAAGATCTACAGTGCGCCGGCCGGCGATTACACGCGCATCAAGCAAGGTGGCTACACCCTCGTCGACCTGATGAGCCGCTATCAGTACAACGAGCACCTGAGCTTTACGGTCAACGCCAACAACGTGTTCGACAAGCGCTACCTGACAGGGCTGGGCAACTTCGACACGACGTTCTACGGCGAGCCGCGCAATTTGATGCTGACAACGAAGTGGGATTTCTGATCGCGGCTTAACAGTCTTTGACAGTTTCCCGACAAAGCTGCCAAAGATTGCCGCTCGCCTCCCGCCTAGCATGGGCGCATCCACATTCCCCTCGGGTGCCCCATGCTGATTTCGTTTCGAACGTTCTCGCTGTCTCTGACCTCCCTTTGCCTGCTGGTGCCCGGCGGTTCGCTGCGCGCTGAGGACTGGCACGCGACCCTGCGCGCCGGGGCGGTCAATGCACCGCGCTTCAGCGGCAGTGAAGAGCGAGTGACGGCGCCGCTGGTGGGTGTCGAATTGGTCAGCCCGCAGGGATTTTTTCTCGACAGCGACCGGGGTTTGGGCTGGGGATTCGACGAAGAGGATTTCGGCCTCAGCGTCTACATCGGCGCCAGCGATGTGCGCAAGGATCGCCAGACCGGATTCAAGGGTTCTGACGAACTGAACGGCATGGGTTCGATCAAGTCGCGCCCGGTGCTGGGCGTGGACGGCCGCTATCATATGGGGCCGATCATTCTCGGGGCGAGTTTCGAACATGCGCTGGAAAAGGACGACGATGACCACGACACCGGTTCGTCGTGGAATCGCCTGAAACTGAGCATCAACCTGCCGTTGTATGAGGGCCGTTTCGGCAAGGTGTTCGGCGGACTGAACAGCCAGTTCGGCGACAGCGATTACCTGCACACCTGGTATGGCGTGAGCACGGCGCAGGCTGCGCGTAGCCAGTTCCGGGCATATGACGCGAAAGCCGGGTTGATCAGTCGCGGCGCGGACTTGACCTGGACATTGCCGATCGATGAGCGCTGGAGTGTGTCGTCAGTGCTGGCGGTACAGTACCTGAGCCATGAAGCGGCAGACAGCCCGATTGTCGACCGCCGCTTGCAGACTTCATTGGCTGGACAGGTGGCGTATACCTTCTGATTTATGTGGTGGCGTCGGCAAGGCCAACACACGTCAATCCAGGTGCGCCCAGGTCATCCGAAACGACGCCCCACCCCATTCCGATTCCCAGACTTCAACCTGCCCGCCATGGGACTGCGACACCCGGCGCACCAACGCCAACCCCAAACCAAACCCGCCGGTACGCCGATCGCGACTGGCATCCAGCCGCGAGAATGGCTCGAAAATCTTCTCCCGCCCGTCTACCGGAACGCCCGGTCCATCGTCGTTGACGCGCACCTCGTAATAATCGCCGTGGCGTACCAGCGTCACTTCAACGCGCTGCTCGGCGTAACGAATTGCGTTGCGCAGCAGATTGATCACCGCTCGCGCCATAAAGCGCGGTTCGATGCGTACCGTTTCGAGCCGGCAATCGCCAATCAACAACTGCACCCCCGCCGCTTCCGCCTCCAGCGCGACGCTGCCAACGACACTGTCGAGCCAGTTGGCCGCCTGAATGTTTTCACGTTTGATCACCGTCGCACCGCGCTCAAGACTGGCGTAAGTAAGCAGTTCCGAAACCATCTCCTCCAACTCGCCGAGGTCGGCGTACATGTCGGCGATCAACTCGCGGTTCTGGCTGGCGTCCGGCTGTTGCTTGAGTTGGTCGAGCTCGAATGACAACCGCGCAATCGGCGTGCGCAGTTCGTGGGACACCGCGTTGGTCAGCTCGCGCTGATTGGCGATCAAGCCTTCGATACGTGCTGCCATCAGGTTGAAGTGCTCGGCCAGATCGCGAATGTTCGAACGCTTGGACAGTTGAATGCGCACCGCCAGATCGTTGTCGCCGAAGCGCTCGGCGGCCAGGCGCAGTTTCTCCAGATCGCGCCAGTGCGGGCGTACCCAGAAGAACAGGACGATGCCGATCAACACCGCGAGCATCATGTAAGCCACGGTGATGTAGAACGGCATCAGGCTCGGTTCAGGCGGCAACTTGATGCTGAGCAACTGCGACCCGCCGTCAATGTTGCTGATGAACTGCGTGTAGTTGTCGCGAATCACCAACAGATTCTGCGCCAGCTCGGTTTTTTCCTGTGGCGTCAGGGCCAGTTGATCGGCCTCGACCAGCGCCAATGAAAGGCCGTAATGTGGGCGCAAGGCCTCAAGCTGCTGCTCACGCGCTTTGCCCTGCTGATCGCGCATATGCTCGACCAGCGACCACGCCTGACCGCGCACCGCCTCGCGGTTGTATGCCTGCATCTGCCCGTCGAGCAAGGCGTTGAACGTGTGTTCTACGGTCTGCAACGCCAACACCAGACCGATTGTCATCACCACAAACAGCCCGAGAAATAACCGCAGCATCTACAGCTCCCACGCAAACGGATTGAACAGATAACCTTTGCCCCACACGGTCTTGATACACACCGGTTCACGGGGATTGTCCTTGAGTTTGTTGCGCAATTTGCTGATGTACACGTCGACGCTGCGGTTGAGCCCATCGAAAGCAATGCCGCGCATCCGGTTGAGAATGTCATCGCGCGAAAGGATCTTGCCGGCGGCGCTGGCCAGCAACCACAGCAGTTCGAATTCCATGGTGGTCATTTCGATGATCTCGCCCGCCAGGCGAACTTCGCGACAACTGCGGTCGATGCTCAACCGGCCAAACTCCATGAAACTGACCACGCCGCTGTCCGGCACCTGACGCCGTTGCAGGGCACGCAACCGAGCGAGCAGAACCGGTGGCTTGATCGGTTTGATCAGGTAGTCGTCGGCACCGGATTCCAGGCCGAGAATGTGGTCGAGGTCGTCTTCCTTGGCTGTCAGGATGACAATCGGTGTGTCCGAGACGCTGCGAATCTCGCGGCACACGTGCAGCCCGCTCTGCCCCGGCAGCATCAGGTCGAGCACCACCACTTTCGGTTTGAATTCGACAAACACGGCCATCGCCAGATCGCCGCGATGCACCGAGCGGACTTCGTAGCCATGTTGTTCGAGGAAGTGCGCGATCAGCGCGGCAAGACGCTCGTCGTCTTCCACCAGCAGGACTTTGCCAAAACCCAGGTTATCCATAACGACTGTGTGCCAACCCATGTGTGAAAGGGTCGTCATTATGGCGGCAATCGCTGGCGAGGCGTTTGCCTCAGGCAGCAAAAACCGGCCCCGGGGGCCGGTTTTCAGTGATGTTTCATACTCTTAAGAGTTTTTAACAATCTCAGGCAGGTACGCCGCTATGGAAGCGGAATTCTTCATCCGGGGATTCGATCAACTCTTGCTCCGCCGCGCGAACCCGCAGGATTACCTGTTCAACGTCCTTCGCATCACCGTACTGATACGCCAGCTTCAGATAACCCTGAAAATGCCGGGCCTCGCTTTTCAGCAGGCCAAAGTAGAACTTGCCGAGTTCTTCGTCCAAATGAGGCACCAATGCTTCGAACCGCTCACAACTGCGCGCCTCGATGAACGCGCCAACCACCAGCGTATCAACCAGTTTCACCGGCTCGTGACTGCGCACCACTTTGCGCAAGCTCGAGGCGTAACGGCCGGCGTGCAGCTGGCGCAGTTCGATCTTGCGGCGCTTCATCAGGCGCATCACCTGTTCGTGGTGCACCAGTTCTTCGCGGGCCAGACGCGACATCATGTTGATCAGGTCGACGTGGGAATGGTACTTGGCAATCAGGCTCAGCGCGGTGCTGGCGGCCTTGAACTCGCAGTTCTTGTGGTCGATCAGCAGGGTTTCCTGATCGGCCAGTGCCGCCTGGACCCAGGCGTCAGGTGTGCGGCAGCCAAGGAATTCGTGGATTTCGGGAAGGATCATGGGGCTCACGGTAAAGGTGTTCGAGCGAAGGGCGCCGATTATACCGGCCTGTCCGCAGACCACCAGTCGCCAGCGTTGATATGCATCAAGTCGCAGGCGCATGAGCAGCAACTATAGTTGAGCAACGCCGTGCCTTTTCTTTGCTGGAGACTCCGCTCATGCAAGCCATTCGCAGCATTCTGGTGGTCATCGAACCCGAACATTCGGAAAGCCTGGCGCTCAAGCGCGCCAAGTTGATCGCGGGCGTGACCCAGGCCCATCTGCACCTGTTGGTGTGCGACCGCAAGCACGACCACGCCGGCATGCTTGGCGTGCTTAAAGCCACGCTGTTGGCCGACGGTTACAGCGTCACCACCGAACAGGCGTGGAACGAGAGCCTGCACGAAACCATTATCGATGTGCAGCAGGCCGAGGGCTGCGGGCTGGTGGTCAAGCAACATTTCCCCGACAGCTCATTGAAAAAAGCCCTGCTGACCCCGGCCGACTGGAAACTGCTGCGCCACTGCCCGACCCCGGTGCTGCTGGTAAAAACCTCTACGCCCTGGAAGGACCGAGTGATTCTGGCGGCGGTCGATGTCGGCAATGCCGATGGCGAGCACCGGCATTTGCACACGACGATCATCGATCACGGCTATGACATTGCCAGCCTCGCCAAAGGGCATTTGCACGTGATCACTGCGCATCCGTCGCCCATGCTGTCAGCAGCCGATCCGACCTTCCAGCTCAAGGAAACCATCGAGGCGCGTTATCGCGACCAATGCCGGGCGTTCCAGGCAGAGTTTGATGTCGATGACGAGCATCTGCACATCGAGGAAGGCCCGGCAGATGTGTTGATTCCGTTCATGGCGCACAAGCTGCAGGCGGCGGTAACCGTGATCGGCACGGTGGCGCGGACCGGGTTGTCGGGGGCGTTGATCGGCAATACCGCTGAAGTGGTGCTGGATGCACTGGAGAGTGATGTGCTGGTGCTCAAGCCGCAGGAGGTTGAGGATCATCTGCTGGAGTTGGCGGTGAAACACTGAACAGCTCATATTGAAATGCGATCCCTGTAGGAGTGAGCCTGCTCGCGATGGCGGCGTGCCAGACAACAACAATGTCGACTGATAGACCGCTATCGCGAGCAGGCTCACTCCTACCATTGGAATGCATTGCAAAATGCGGGAGCGAGCCTGCTCGCGAAGCTTCTAGGCGCCGAAGGCGTCTTTCAGGAAACCGGGCGCGATGTAGCGCTGATAGTGCGCTTCCGACAGCAGGAAAAATTCCCGATCAATGGCATCGCGCAATTCCGGCAGGTTCCAGTCGCGAAACTCCGGCAGCAGGACCATCCCGTACGCGTCCAGATTAATGATCACCCGCGCCCCACGGGCAATCAGCTGATACGCCCAGCAATATTCCGACTGATGCGGCACGAAGCGGATCTTGCGCTGTTCAAGCTGCTGGCGCAGGCGCGCCGAATCAAAAATCTCGACCTTGCCCGCCATCACTTGTGACAGCAATTGTTCCAGACGCAGCCACACCGCGCGTTTTTCCTCCTCGTTGTATCCATTCCAATGGATCACTTCGTGATGGAAACGCTTGCAGCCACGGCACACCAGATCACCGTAAACAGTGGAGCAGAGGCCGACGCAGGGGGTCTTGATGGTCTGATTGGGCATAGGATGAACAAAACACTGAAACGCGGAACAGGTCGGCATGTTAGCCCTTTGTCGGGCATTGATCACCCCTCAAACATCAGGGGCAACGGCGTCACCGAAGTTTGACCGGGCCACGCACAACGCCACCAAAGTCCAATAGAGCCCGACTTACCTTTAAATTTTTTTTGCCGTAGAATCAGCCAGCCTTTTAAGGCGCCAATGTCCGTTAGAAGCTGTTTTCAAAGCGTCACGAGCACAGTCGTTCCTTCAGAGCGGTGTTGGCGAAGGGTTTTTCCAGCGGGGAAAAGCCCAACGCCAACCCTCATCAGCTCCCCGTTCTGCAGGCGTAAAACTTTGAAAGCAGCTTCTGTAAGGAATTGCCGGTAATTCTGGCCGAACGACCCACAACGTCGTGAGGCGCATGAGTACGGCAATTTCGGGATGAGCGTCCCGGACACCCATTTGGGACCACTGATGAGGGTAATAACTGTGCTTGAAGCCTACCGCAAACATATCGAAGAGCGTGCAGCCCTGGGTATCGTTCCCCAGCCGCTTAACGCCGAACAAACAGCAGGCCTGGTCGAGCTGCTGAAAAACCCTCCGGCTGGCGAAGAAGAATTTCTCGTTGACCTGATCACCAATCGCATTCCACCAGGCGTGGACGAAGCGGCTTATGTAAAAGCCGGCTTCCTGTCTGCACTGGCCAAGGGCGAAGTTTCCTCCCCTCTGCTGGACAAGAAACGCGCTGTAGAACTGCTCGGCACCATGCAGGGCGGCTACAACATCGTGACCCTGGTTGACCTGCTGGACGACGCCGAGCTGGCGCCAGTCGCTGCCGCGCAACTCAAGCACACCCTGCTGATGTTCGATGCGTTCCACGACGTCGCGGAAAAAGCCAAGAACGGCAACGTTCACGCTAAAGGCGTCCTGCAATCCTGGGCTGACGGCGAGTGGTTCAAGAACCGCCCGACGCTGGCCGACAAGATCAGCCTGCGCGTGTTCAAGGTCACCGGCGAAACCAACACCGACGACCTGTCCCCTGCTCCAGACGCCTGGTCCCGCCCGGACATCCCGCTGCACGCCCTGGCCATGCTGAAAATGGCTCGCGAAGGCATCGTTCCTGATCAGCAGGGCGCCATCGGCCCGATGAAGCAGATCGAAGAAATGCGCGGTCAAGGCTTCCCGATCGCCTACGTCGGTGACGTGGTCGGTACCGGTTCGTCGCGTAAATCCGCTACCAACTCGGTACTGTGGTTCTTCGGCGACGACGTTCCTTACGTGCCGAACAAGCGTGCTGGCGGTTTCTGCTTCGGCAGCAAAATCGCTCCGATCTTCTACAACACCATGGAAGATGCTGGCGCCCTGCCAATCGAGTTCGACGTTTCCAACATGAACATGGGCGACGTGATCGACCTGTACCCGCATGCTGGCAAAGTCTGCAAACACGGCACCGACGAAGTCCTGACCACCTTCGAAATGAAGACTCCGGTCCTGTTGGACGAAGTTCGTGCTGGCGGCCGTATCCCGCTGATCATCGGCCGTGGCCTGACCGAGAAGGCTCGCGCCGAACTGGGTCTGCCACCGTTCGACCTGTTCAAGAAGCCGGAAGCGCCGGCTGAAAGCACCAAGGGTTTCACCCTGGCGCAGAAAATGGTCGGCAAGGCTTGCGGTCTGGGTGAAGGCCAAGGCGTTCGTCCTGGCACCTACTGCGAACCGAAGATGACCACCGTGGGTTCTCAGGACACCACCGGTCCTATGACCCGTGACGAACTGAAAGACCTGGCGTGCCTGGGCTTCTCCGCTGATCTGGTGATGCAGTCCTTCTGCCACACCGCGGCCTATCCAAAGCCGATCGACGTAACCACCCACCACACCCTGCCTGACTTCATCATGACCCGCGGCGGCGTTTCCCTGCGTCCGGGCGACGGCATCATCCACTCGTGGCTGAACCGCATGCTGCTGCCAGACACCGTCGGTACCGGTGGTGACTCGCACACCCGTTTCCCGATGGGCATCTCGTTCCCGGCCGGTTCCGGTCTGGTCGCGTTCGCCGCCGCCACTGGCGTTATGCCGCTGGACATGCCGGAATCGATCCTGGTGCGTTTCAAAGGCAAAATGAAACCTGGCATCACCCTGCGCGACCTGGTTCATGCCATTCCTTACTTCGCCATCCAGAACGGTCTGCTGACCGTTGAGAAGAAAGGCAAGAAAAACGCCTTCTCCGGCCGCATCCTGGAAATCGAAGGTCTGGAAGGTCTGACCCTGGAACAGGCGTTCGAACTGTCCGACGCCTCGGCCGAACGTTCGGCTGCCGGTTGCACCATCAAGCTGTCGAAAGAGTCGATCACCGAGTACCTGAACTCCAACATCACTCTGCTGCGCTGGATGATCGGCGAAGGCTACGGCGATGCACGTACGCTGGAACGTCGCGCACAAGCGATGGAAGCCTGGGTTGCCAACCCGGAACTGATGGAAGCCGATGCCGACGCCGAGTACGCCGAAATCATCGAAATCGATCTGGCCGACATCAGCGAGCCTGTGCTCTGCGCGCCAAACGATCCGGACGACGCCCGTCTGCTGTCCAGCGTTGCTGGCGAGAAGATCGACGAAGTGTTCATCGGTTCGTGCATGACCAACATCGGTCACTTCCGCGCTGCCGGTAAACTGCTGGATCAGGTCAAGGGTCAGCTGCCAACCCGTCTGTGGCTCTCGCCGCCGACCAAAATGGACGCTCACCAACTGACCGAAGAAGGCTACTACGGCATCTACGGCAAGGCTGGCGCGCGCATGGAAATGCCGGGCTGCTCGCTGTGCATGGGTAACCAGGCACGCGTTGAGCCGAACGCGACTGTTGTGTCGACGTCGACCCGTAACTTCCCGAACCGTCTGGGCGACGGCGCGAACGTTTACCTGGCTTCGGCCGAGTTGGCGTCCGTGGCTTCGATCCTGGGTCGCCTGCCGACCGTCGAGGAGTACATGGAATACGCTGGCAAGATCGACAGCATGGCGGCCGATATCTACCGCTACCTGTCTTTCGACCAGATCGCCGAGTTCCGTGAAGCTGCTGCGAACGCCAACATTCCGGTCGTTCAAGCCTAACGTTACAACGCAATGAAAAACGCCGCCCATCGTCAGATGCGCGGCGTTTTTTTATGCCTTGGAATACCGCTCCCCTGTAGGAGTGAGCCTGCTCGCGATAGCGGTGTGTCAGTCAAACTTGTATCAACTGGCAGACCGCTATCGCGAGCAGGCTCACTCCTACAGGGGTTATGTGTTGAGCTTGAGGGCTTTCTGCACCGCACCATCAACGCTCAAGCCACTGAGGATCACGCCGTTGGCCGACACTTCGGGTAATGCCTCCAGCACCACCAACGCCTCATGTTTGAGTCGCGCCAGAATCAGCAGCTTGCCTTCCTGATGCACCCGCAGGAAAAACTCTTGCAGCGCCTCGATGCTGGTGCCATCCAGATCCGGTGATTCTTCCAGACTGAGAATCACCGCGTGCAACGGTTCCTGCGAATGCCGAATCAAGCGTAACGCCGCGCCGAGGATCCGCTCGACATTGGCAAAGAACAGCGCCTCGCCCGGCCGGACGATCAACACCCCCGGCTCGCCGATTGCCGTCGGATGGCGCTGTTGATCGACAAAGTCATGCCCGCCGTCAATTCGCCCCAGCACCTGAATGTCCGCCGACGACATCTGCTTGAGCATCAGCAAGACACTGATCGCCACCGCCACCAGCAAACCGTCGAGCACACCGAGCACCAGCACCGCCGCCACCGCGCACAGCACCAGCACGCGGTCGCGACGCCAGATGAAATAACGCCCCAATGGCTGCAGACTCAAACCGCGCCCCAACGCGTGCATGACAATCGCCGCCAATACCGGCTCAGGGGTCAAAGCGATCCACGGCAACACGGTCAGCACGATGATCAGCACCACCAACGCAGCCACCCCGCCAGCCCAACGTGATGTGGCACCCGCCGCCTCATTCGCCGATGTCGCCGAATACCCCGCACCCGCCGGCATGCCATGGAACAACCCGGACAACAGATTCGCCGCCCCCAGCGCCAGCAAGTCACGGTTGGAGGTCACGCGGTCGCCGTGTTTCAACGCAAACGAGCTGATCGAGCCATAAGATTCCGCGTACAGAATCATCACCAGGGCAAAACCGACTTCGCCCAAACGCAGCCAGTCGGCGAACGGCAAGGCCGGCAGGTTTGGCAGTTCCAGGCTCAGGTCGATAACGCCGATCAGCTTCACGCCATACCCCGGCAGGTTCAACCATTGCCCCGCCGCGATGCCAATCACCACCACCAGCAAACCGCCCGGCAAACGTGGGAACCGCGAAAACAGGCCTAGCAGCACTAGCGCCATCGCCGCGACGCCCGCAGCCGGCCAGTTCCAGTGCGGCAATTGTTCCAGTAATTGTGGGGCGAAACGCACCAGATTGGCGTCGGTCAGGTGCACACCCACCACGCTGGCGACCTGCTTGAGGATGATCGTCAGCGCCAGCCCGAAGGCAAACCCGCGCAGTACCGGTTTGGCGATAAACGCAGTGACGCTGCCAAGCCGAAAAACCCCGGCCAGCATAAACAGCGCGCCCGTGACCAATACCAGACCGACCGCGAGGGTTGAACGCAGCTGCGCATCACCGCTGGCCAGCGTCGCCGTAGCCGCCGCCAGTACCGCCGCAGAAGAAGATGTCGCCGAAACAATGGCGAAGCGGCTGGTGCCAAACAGCCCGTAACAGAGCAGTCCGGCAAACAGCGCAATCACCCCGGCTTGGGGCGCCAGCGCGGCGATGGTCGAGTACGCCACCGCCTCGGGCAGAAGCAGACCGGCAATCGACAGACCGGCGAGCACATCCTGCCAGCGGTTGGGGGGGTTAACGGATGGCGGGACGCTCGACAATCCACTGTCTCCAGACGAAAAAAAGCCGCTGTGCGCATCACGCACAGCGGCCACTGTAGCTGAGTATCCGAGGCTTTGGCTTAAGCCGTCAGCGAATAAATCAACGCAGAGATCGCCACCAGGCCCACCGCGGTGACAAACACGTTCGACGCCTGGCCACGATAACGCGCCATCGCTGGCACTTTACGAATGGCGTACATCGGCATCAGGAACAGAATCGCCGCGATCACCGGGCCACCGACGGTCTCGATCATGCCGAGAATGCTCGGGTTCAGGGTCGCCACGATCCAGCAGATAATCAGCATGAACGCCGCGACAATGATATCCAGCGCCTTGGCGCTCGGACGGTTGCCGCTCTTGATGATCAGGCCTTTCAGACCTTCGCTCGCACCGATGTAATGACCGAGGAACGACTTGGAGATCGCCACAAATGCAATCAACGGCGCCGCGAAGGCGATGGTCGGATTGCTGAAGTGGTTGGCTAGGTACGACAGGATCGACAGGTTCTGCGCCTTCGCTTCCGCCAGTTGCTCCGGCGACAGGGTCAGCACGCAACTGAACACGAAGAACAGCACCATCAGCACCATCAGCGCATGGGCACGAGACAGGATCTGCGAGCTGCGCTCTTCAGCGTGAACGCCGTAACGGCGCTTTTGATCGACCGCAAACGCCGAAATGATCGGCGAGTGGTTGAACGAGAACACCATCACCGGAATCGCCAGCCACAGCGTATGCAGCAAGGCCGACGGTGCGGGCACGTGCGACGCGGTGGCGAGGATGCCGCCGTTCCAGTGCGGAATCAGGTAAATCGCCAAAAACAGCAGCGCGACGATAAACGGGTAGACCATCAGGCTCATGGCCTTGACGATCGCCTGCTCGCCGCAACGCACCACGGCCAGCAGGCCAAGGATCAGCACCAACGACAGCCAGATGCGCGGTGGCGGCGTGATGTGCAGTTGGTGCTCAAGGAAGCTGGCGACGGTGTTGGTCAGGCCGACGCTGTAGATCAGCAGGATCGGGAAGATCGCGAAGAAGTACAGCAGCGTGATCAGCGCACCGGCCTTGATGCCGAAATGCTCCTCGACCACTTCCGTGATGTCGGCGCCTTCGCGACCGGAGAGCACAAAACGGGTCAGGCCACGGTGCGCGAAGAACGTCATCGGGAACGCCAGCAACGCGAGGATCACCAGCGGCCAGAAGCCACCCAACCCTGCGTTGATCGGCAAAAACAGGGTGCCGGCGCCGATGGCCGTCCCGAACAGTCCCAACATCCAGGTGGTGTCCTGGCGATTCCAGCTCGACAGCTCGGCTGGTGCTGCTGCTTCAAAGCGTTGGTCGACGCTTTTGGCCTGATCATTCATCCGGTCGGATCTCCGCATTCCGGTCACTTGCCACTCGGTCAGAACGCGTCGGAAAAAACCGACAGACATGCTCCGGCCGAAACAGGGGCGCGATTCTCCGCGATAAATGAGCAGAAGCAAAGACTTAGCTGAGGAATGGTTGTGCGGAGCAGATTAGCGGGATGTCGTTTTTGGGAAAATGTCTGTCGCCACAAGGTATGCGTGGTGTCGTTTTTTGATAAGAGCCAACGCCGACGACGAGCAAAACGTAATTAGATTGAACGCATGACTATCAATCCGATTGTGAGGAACGCCAGGCCAAACAAAAAACCGAGACTGAACCTGAACAGTTCCGACCGAATTTCCGCTGGGGAGAGGCCTTGTATTTCGTCGGCAAGTTCGGCGTCTTCTCGATACAGTCGCTCAATTCTGGCTACGCGTTCTTCCAGGGTCATGATAATTCTCCTCAGCGGGTTAATTTAGAACTTCACCAAAAGGCTTAATACGGCAGCAAGCGCGGTTAAGACCCCAGTACCTACCGCGACGGGATACCAGAACTTTTCTCGCTTGAACTTGCTTTCCTCCGCCATGAGCTTAAGTCTCTCGACAACAAGTTTGCGTATTTCATTTTGTAGCCTCTCAAGTTCCAGATTTTCGCGATCATTCTGAAGCATGTGCCTTCCTTGGCTGTTGGCAGTCACTGCCCGGACTACTTTGTATCCTCATGATTTCCTATTCATCCCGAGCCAGATAGCGGATGAATCCGGCGGTTTTGTAGGCAGAATCCGGGAATCAGGTAGGCTGCCTCGTACCCCCTGCCCCTTCGCGGGCAAGCCAGCTCCCACAAGGATTTGGGATATGGTCACGATTGTTTGAGCACCGCAGGACCTGTGGGAGCTGGCTTGCCAGCGAAAGCGTCCGTTCAAACACCCGATTCTCCAAATCTGGCCCAAATGGTCTAGCGTGTATAAGTCCCTGCCCCCATGGAGTCTCTGCCCATGCCTCTCGTTCGCGTCGAAATCAGAAAAAACCCCGATCCCACCTTCGCAAAACGCATCGGCGAGCAGATCTACGCCGCCATGCGCAGCGCGATCAATGTGCCGGAGCACGATAACTTCCAGATCCTCAACGAACACGACGGCGAGCATTTCATTTTCGATCCGCAATACCTGGGCATCCAGCGCAGCGACCAACTGATCATCATCCAGATCACCCTCAATGAGGGCCGAACGCTGGAGGCGAAAAAAGCTCTGTACCAGACCATCGCCCACAACCTCAATACGCAACTGGGCGTTCGCCTCGAAGACGTGTTCATCAATCTGGTGGAAGTGAAAAAAGAGAATTGGTCATTCGGCAACGGCATCGCCCAATACGCCAGTTGACAGCCCGTGGACGCCGCCAGCATGATCAGCCCCATGAACCTTCGCGCGCTGCACCTCACCCGCACCACCACGACCGCCACCGGCGGGTCGTGGTGTTTGTGCGTGAGGTAAATCCAGCGCAGTGAACCCAAGGCCCCGCCAGCAATGGACGGGGCCTTGTTGTTTCTCCCGTCCGTGCGGCAGCTTTTGCCACCCAAGGAGAAACACCATGTCCGCAGCACTGTTGATCATCGATATGCAGGTCGGCCTGTTCCATGGCCCGGAAAAACCTCACGACGGCGAACGGGTACTCGCCAACATCCGGCAGTTGATCGCAAAGGCGCGCCAGCACGATGTGCCCGTCTTCGCCGTGCGCCACACCGGCCCCGAAGGTTCACCAATTGCGGCGGGCAGTCCATTCTGGCAACTGTTGCCGGCGCTTGAACTGATCGTGGACGTCGACCACCTGTTCGACAAATCCAGACCCAACGCCTTCCACAACACTGACCTTGCGCAGCAGCTCACCAGGCAAAACATCAAAGACCTGTACCTCGTCGGCATGAAGACTCAGTTCTGCATCGACAGCACCTGCCGCGCTGCCGCCGATCTGGGCTTCAAACCGCTGTTGGTAGCCGACGCCCACACTTGCATGGACACTGCGGCACTGCCTGCCCAGGCGATCATCGACCACCACAACGCAACCCTCGGCGGCGCGTTCGCCCGATTGATCAACAGCGCCGACGTGACGTTCTGACGAAGCGGCCTGCCAAATGACGTCGCCTCACTGTGATGCGGCGGCGTCAATGCAGTATTTGTAACTGCATCGGTGTTCCTACAAAAACGTTTAACACACCCTCCTATAACCGATATCAACCCTCTACCCGTTATCTCGACTTCACTGTATTCAACACAAATAACACCCTTGTTTTAATAAAAGTCATTTCGATATTTCAGATAATTCCTACAACTTAAACAGCCAGAAAACACAACAACAAAATATGACACAAGAACAAATGACCAGGATTTGTTACAAGCAACTACCCCGCCATTGAACAACTTACAACTTCAAGCCTATATTTTTCCTGGCTTGAATCTTCTATGCGCTTTATCGATCAGCACAAACAAAGTCCGTCACCCAACAATAAATCCGGGAACCCACCATGCAAAAAACATTGAAAGCTCTGCTGATGTCGACGCTATTGATTTCCTCGGCCTGGTGCGCAGGCGTCAGTGCGCAAGCTGCCACCCCGCCCGCTAAAAATGCGGTCGCCACCGCAGACAACGCGATGATGCTGACCGTGTTCCTGAAACACGATCAGTCACGACCGTTGAGTGAACTCAAGGCCCAACTCGCTCAGCAGGGGTTCTATAAAACCTTTCCCCCGGCCGGGGTAGAGGTGGTGAGCTGGAACATCATGATGGGCATCGGCCAAGTGGTCACCGTGCGCTTCCCGGCGTCGCGCCTGGCGGAAGTCAACCTCGCACTGGAAAACACCGCATGGGGCAGTTACCGAACCGAGTTCTATCCGACCTACGATTTCAAGTCGATTGCCCTGGCCGAACAAGTCAAAGCGCAAACGGCTCAGTGATCTCCTCAGCACACTGGATAACCGGTGTGCTGCCGCCCTTGCTTCTTGCGCGAAGCCGTCCAGAATCTAAACACCACAGCGCAAATCACAATGATTGCCAAACCGCTCTGGAATCAGCACTCTGCAACGACTTTCGCGACCTAACCGCCATTGATCTCAGGAGCCGCGCAATGCCCGCAACCGTTCTGGTACTGGTTGAAACCATCAATGACTATCTGCCGATTCTCGAAAATCAGGGCTTTCACCTGATTCTCGCCCCCACGCCTGCCGAACGCGCGCAAGCGATCAATACTCATGGCTCGCGCATCGATGCTGTGCTGACCCGCGGCCCGCTGGGCCTGACCGCCGAAGAAATCGCCGCCCTGCCCGCGCTTAAAATCATCACGGTGATCGGCGCCGGTTACGAACACGTCGACCTGCAAGCCGCCAGTGATCGCGGGATCACCGTGACCAACGGTGCCGGAGTCAACGCCTCTTCGGTGGCCGACCATGCGATGGCGATGCTGCTGGCGCTGGTGCGTGATATTCCGCGCTGCGATGCGGCGGTTCGCCGTGGCGAATGGCCAAAGATCATGCGCCCTTCACTGGCTGGCAAACGCCTGGGGATTCTCGGGCTCGGTGCGGTCGGCATGGCGATCGCCAAACGTGCGAACCTCGGCTTCGACATGGACATCAGCTACCACAGTCGGCAACTGCGCAGCGACGTGCCCTACGCGTTTTGTTCCACGCCGACCGAACTGGCCAGGGCTTCGGATTTTCTCATCGTCGCCACACCCGGCGGCATCGGCACCCAGCATCTGGTGACGCGCGCGGTGCTCGATGCGCTCGGCCCGAAAGGCTTCATCGTCAACATTGCCCGCGCCAGCGTGATCGCCACGGCGGATCTGATCACTGCGCTTGAGCAACGGCGAATTGCCGGCGCCGCGCTGGACGTGTTTGACCATGAGCCGAAAGTACCGGATGCGCTGAAAATCCTGAGCAACGTGTTGCTCACGCCTCACGTTGCGGGTCTGTCGCCAGAGGCCACGCAAGGCACGGTGGAGCTGGTCGGCAAAAACCTCGTCGCGTTTTTCTCCGGGCGACCGGTCCTCACCCCGATCCAGTTGCCGCCGAGGGTCAATAACCAGCGCGTGCACTAAAGCACGCCAAGCAACGTCCACAGGCGCCGCGATTCAGCGTCGGCGCTGATCAACTCGCCGAGCAGTTCGCTCAGCGGTTTGTTGCCCCACTCGACCCCGCGACGGATCAGATAGGGCACCGGGCTGTGGGGCTCGGTGCGTGCGAGGTATTCGGCGATCAGCAGCAACTGCCGGTACGCTTCTTCGCGACTGGCCGGCTCACGAAACACCTGTCCGACTGGCGCGGGTTCTTCTGATTGCGCGACGGCCACGGCCGCTTCGACCAGCGGCGGTGGCGGCGCCGGTTGTTGTGGGTGCATGGCGATAAACTCCTGAACCAGGGTCAGCAGCGCTTGGATGGTGTCCTGCAAGGGGCGCAGCCCCGGGGCCTGATCGCCCAGATAGGCATTGCTCCAGTTATCCAGCCGTTGCAGGTGTTGCAGGCTCAGCAGCAGATTGCCCTGCGTACGCAGCCAGAACGCCAGCGGCGTGGCGCGGATCTGCTCGTTGAGTTTCTTCTGTTCGTTGCGCGCGGTTTCCGCTGAAGTCTTGGCATTCTTGCTGTCGTTGGCCTGCACCTGCTGAACCTGCAAACGCCGCCAGACTTCCAGGGTATAAGCCTCGAAATCGCTGTTGCGGCTGCCGAACAATGGCACTCGGGTGAGCAGCACTTCACTGTAGCGACGCACCAGCCATTCCAGCGGAATCACCCGCCACGACTGGTCGCCGTCCTCGGCCTGCGGGTGCAGCTGCTCGGGAAAGCGCTCGCATAAACCGGCGATCAACGCCAGGCTGCCGGGCAAGCCGTCCAGCGCTTGCAGATGCAGCCACGCTTCACCGAGCCAGGCGCTGAGCATCAGGTCCTTGCTGCGTTCCAGCAATAACATGGTGGTGAGTTTCTCGACGTCCGGCCAGTTCGCCCGCTTGAGTGTCGATTGCCAGACCCCGGTCGGCAGACTGGCGTCATCCTCACGGCGCAGGTCGCGCAACTGGTCGAACTCACGTTCATAGCGCAAGTCGACGCCGCACGGCGCGTCCGCACTGATCGGCGCGAGCAACTGATCAATCAGGTCCGGCAAGGTGGTCGATGGCAGGCTCACAGCCCCTCCTTCTGCGATTCTATGGCGGCGGTGGTGTTGGTCACCTGAAACGGCGAACGTGGCGCGCGGGTCGGCAACGGTGCAATCGACAACGGCAGTTTCGAGCCTTGGCTCATCAGCGACAGGCGCACAAACATCCGAGTGAAGTCACTGGTGACGCTGTCGCTCGACGCCGTCACCGGCAGACGCAAGGTCAGTGGGAACTCGGTGTAATCCATGCTCGGCTGACGCTGCACCGAAAAATGCGCGCGCATCAGGCGCAGCAACGACCAAGGGCCGCCGTACTCCCAACCAGCCTCCAGATCCCGCACCACCAGGTTCGGTTGCAGTGGATCGTTGACCGGCCGCTCCTTGCCGTTGCGCGCCCAGCGCAGGGTCAGGCGGATAGGCTGGCCGATCATCCAGCGCAGGTTCGGCTGCTCGGCGGGGACCGGATAGTTGATTTGCTGACTGCCGGCGAGCAGGCCCCAGGCAATCACCTGATCGGCGCCCTTCTCATCGTCGCGATCAGTGCGCCAGCGCACATCCAGTTCGACGCCGAGGATGCCGCTCTTGTCGCGCACGAACAGTGGCGTCAACCAGGTACTGGCCTGTTTCAAGCGATTGAGAAAGTCTTCTGCCGCGAGGCGTTCCGGGGTCTGGCTGAGGACCAGTCCGGCTTGCGCCACCGGCAGGCGTTTATCGATGATTTCGAGAAAATGCTGGACCCGCGCCGGATCGGCATCTTGCGCCTGCACGCCGTTGGCGAAAGGAAAACGATCGGCCAGGTATTGATTGAAATAGTTGGCCAGTTCATTCCATGCCGCTGCGGCCTGTTGTTGCTGCAAGAACTGGCAACGCTGCATGGCCGACTGTTGCAGCTCGACCGCGCGCATCGCCAGGGTTCCGCGCCCGCCCGCAACATTGGCGGTTTGCAACACCTGCACGCACGACGCGGTGTCCATGTCGACGAAATCACGACTGACCAGTTGTTCGATCTGCGCCGGCGAACTGGCCGGGTTGGAATCCTTGTACTTGAGCAATTCGTCATTGAGCGCACCGAACTGCGTCACACGCTCGTAATCCAGCGCCGACAGATTGCCCTGCTGCGTCATCAGCCACTGCAACGCCGACTGACGCCGCTCGGTGATGCCGAGCATGGTGTTGAACTGCTGCTTGAGGCTCAGCTTCAAGTCCTGCACATCACTGGCACCGTACAGTTGCAGGCCGAGGTTTTTCGAGCCGTCCCACTGGCTGATTTCGGCTCGCCCGCCGAACAACGGCTGCGCGGTGATTTCATCGAGGCCAGCGACAATCTGCGCCATCGCCCGGCGGTTCAACGCAGCTTGCAGGCGCGCGGCCAGATCATTGCGATGCACCTCGACGAAGGCCTTTTGCAAGGCCATGGCTTGTTCGGCCTGAACATTGAACACCGCGTAAGGATGAGTCTGATCGTTGTGATCCTTGAGGCTCAGCCACATTGCCTGAGCGGCGGCGGCTTCAGCCGTTTGCAGCAGCGCCTCGCGATACGCCGGCGGGATGCGCGGCAACTCTTCGGCGACATAGCTTTTATAGCTGGTGAAGTAATTCAGTGAGGTGTTGAGATCATCGCCATCCACGGTCTGGCCCTGGAGGTTGACGTTGTCTTGATCGGCGCGCAGGGCGACCGAGACGAAGTCACGCTTGAACAGCGCCTGCACGGCATTGTTGAGCTTGACCACTTGTTCCTGCAGCGCCAGTTGCCCACTGCCCTGCTGCACCAGCAGGTTGCCGCGTGAACCGACTTGAGCGATCCATTGATCACGAAAGCTTTGCTGCAACTTGCTCGCCTGTTGATCCAGTTGTTGTTCGACCGCCGGGCCGAGCAAGGTACTTTTGCGCACCTTGTCGAGAAACTCGCGATAACCCGGCACCAGCTCCTGGCCCTTGCCGCGACTCCATGTGGAATTGGTCAACGCAATCGCTGCTTGCAGATCGTCGATCAGCGCCCGCAAGTCTTCGAGCTCTCGCAGGCTGTTGCCGCTGCCGACCTCCAGTTGCTCAAGATGCAGTTTGAGATAACCGGCCTTGCTGACGAAGTTGTCGGCGAGGAAGTACTGGTCGAGCCAGCGCTCCATCAGCCCGGAGAAATTGCTCTCGATCAGTGGCCGATCAACGCTCAGGTCCAGTGCCTGCAAGTCGCTGCCGTCGCCTGCCGCCAGCAAACGGTTGTAGAACCCCGCGTGAGGCAAGGTGCCGGCGTTGAGATTGAGCGACAGCGCGTTGTTGCTCAGTTGCACCAGATCATCCAGCGGCACGCGTGGGTTGTTCTGCACCTGGTTGAACAACTGGTTTTGCTGCTCCAGGCGCAATGCGCGATCCACCAGATCGGTTGCCTTCTGATAATTCTGCCACTGCGCCGGGTCTTCGCTCTCGACGCTGCTGCGCCGATCCGTCGCGCGGATCGCTTTGATCTTGTTCAGCTCACCGGTCAGCAATTCATGCAGCGGCACCAGCATATGTCGCTGGGTGGACTGGAACAGCTCCTGCTGCAAACGGCTATCCAGTGACGAGAACCACGAAGTCGGAAACACCAGCGAGACATAATCCCAACGCGGTGCGCGCTCCAGCACCCGCCAGAAACTCTGCACATTGCGCCGGGTCGGCTCGACGCGATGCGCCTCGTCGGTGACGGCCACGTAGCTCTTCTGCGCACTCTGCATCAGCCGCGCCAGTTCATGGGCATCCTTGACCGACTGATTCCACACCCACAACATTGCCACCGCCCAGACCACGCCAACCACCAGCGCTACGCCAGCGGTGATCCGCTGCCAGCGCTGACGCAAGCGCAGCAGGCGCGGCACGCCTTGGGCCAGACCGCGCTCGCCGACCAGACGCTGGCGCCACAACTGGCGCACGAACACGCTTTGCTGCAAACCGCTGTCGTCGGCGGAAAAACCATCCCTGGCATCTTCCGACGCCTGGCTGGCACTGAAATACACACCGCGAAAGCACGGTGCTTCGCCCTGCGCATTGCCCTGAAACACTGGTTCCAGCACGCTCTGCAAACCACGGCGCAGGGTTTCCAGACGTTCCGGCAAGGCATACAGATCCGCGCTCAAATGCCCGGAAAGAGTACCGACCTCAATCACCGATTCGGCCACTGCGCGGTGAATCCGATCCAGCGCCTGATCACTCCACTGCCCTTGCCAAACGGCATCGCGCGCGTAGGGCGACGACCAGCCCAAGGTGCGTTCGCGGGCCTCGTCGGGCAAGGCACTGATCAGTTCCTGAAACCCCGGCAACTCTTCCAGACCGGTAACAATCACGTACACCGGCACGCTCAAACCGAAGCGTTGCAGCAGATCGATAAAACGCCTGCGCGCCGCCAGACCGAGGCTCGCGGCTTGTTCGAGATTGCTCAGGCGACTCACTGGGACTGTCCAGATCACCCCGTCCAGCGGACGTTTACTGCGCAAACGCAAGATCAAACCGAGCAGGCGCCACCAGCCGCCGCGCTGCAAATGCATGCCGTCGTCCGGCAGGAACAACGCCTGCGGCACCATCAGCACCGCGCCTTCAGGGTCCGACCACCAGCGGCCGAACCACGCCGGTTTGTCGGTCGGCTGCAAGCGCCATTCAGTGACCAGTTGCGTACCCTGAGCTTCGTCGCCGAGCATCAGCAGCCACGGCATCTGATAGCGATCGCGACTGCCCTGCTCCTGCTCCATGTGCCGTACCGACGCGTAAAAACTGCGGATCGCCGCACCGCTCTGGGTGCGCAGCCACCACACCGCCACGGCGATGATCACCAGCAACAACAGCAACGCGAAGACCCACGCGACAATCGTCAGGGTGCTCATGAGTCTTGCTCCGCTGGCGTCACCGAATCGGTCATTTGCAGCACCGGTTCCAGCTCGGAGCGAATGTCACGCCAGAGAAACTGGCCGAGCCCGGTCAACACCAGCACCATCGCCAGAATCCCCAACGCCAGACGAAAACCGTCCGGCAGTGCCGTGCGTACCGGCAACTGCAACGGCGTGCCCAACGAGGGCTGCACCAGTCGCTGGCTGACGCCTTCATAAGAGGCCTCGTCCTGCCAAGCGAAATTGAACAGCGCCAACCGCCACTTCTCCAATTGCGCCTGACTGTGCTCACCGCGCAGACGCCCGTGAAAACCGAGAATCAGGCACTGCAAATACACGTTGGCGAGATCGCGGGTGGTCGGTTGCTGTTCATCAAGCAGGGTTTGAATCGCCGCCGGCACTTGCTCGCCGGCCTGTCGACTGGAATACAAACGCGACTCCAGCGGTTTGTCCTGCCATGCAGCCTGCCCCGGCCATGGCGTAAACAGGAGGGTTTCGTCGACGAGGGCGACAAAGGCATACACCAGAGCCTTGACCTGATCGGTCGCCGAGTCGCCGACCCGCGAATACGCGGTTCGCCACAAACGTTGCGAAGCCTGAGTCGACAGCTCGACCACAGTCTCGACCAGGGCCGCTTCGTCCTCGCTGTCCTTGGGCAACTGCGTCCAGTCCTGTTGCCATTGCTGCCACGTCTGGCGGAACGCGCTGCTCAACGGTGCGTCCTGCAACCCCAGGCCGGCGACACTTCCTTGCGACATATGGTGTTCCTTGTGTGATCAGGCACTTTCACTGTTCTGCGCGACAAACAACACCACTTGCCACGGACTGCTGGTCAGCTTTGCCGCGGGGGCGGCGATCATCAGCGGCAGTTGCGCGTCAAACCAGGCGCCCTCGGCAGTGATCACAAACAGTCGCGTGTCTTCGCCGACGCTGTACGCCACTTGCTCGCTGCGGCTCATGGCCTGATGGCTCAGCCCACTCATGCGCTGGCGACTGAGCAGCGCAATATGCGGTGCCGAGGCGATGATCGCGCCGCGCAACCAGTCAATCGCCGCCTGCTCGCTGGCACCGTTGGGCATGCGCAGGCCGATGACCAGACGCTGGCGCGGTTGCTCGTCCGGCAACTGAATCGAAAAGCTCTGCTCACCGCGTTCGAACGGCAGGCTGCGATAGCCGGCGCGGATCAGTTCGAGGGTGGTTTCCAGCCATTGCAGCACCGCATCGTATCCGCGTTGCAGTTCAAGAAAATCCAGTGGCGCGAACGCCGGGACACCGGCCAGCGGATCGAGCGCCGACCAGGCGCCGGCCAGGCCGAGCAACTGCACATACAAGGTTTGCGGGTGCGCGATGCGACTGTTGAGCAAGCCTTCGACTTCAGGCAGGCGCGCCCACAACGCGGTCAACTGACGGCGGATTTCCAGGGCATCGTCCTGATTGCCGGCCTGTTGCGCCTGACGCAAACGGCCGCCGAGAAACAGGCACTTTTCCCGCGCCCGTGCGCAGAGCCCGGCGATGCGCCGTCCGAGCGCGGATTCCGGCAACAGCATCGGCGTTGGCGGCGTGTACGCCAGCGGCAGAAAACCGCCGCCCTCCTTGCGGATTTTCAGCAGCGGCAGGCAGATTGAGTCAGCCTTGTTCAATTGCGTGCACAGCCGTGGATTGGGGCGCCACACGGTGATCGATTCGGGGAATTCACCACTGGTGAGATCCGGCAACGCCTCGCCGACCACCGACTGCAAACGGCCCTTGAGCGGCAGTAATTGCCCGGCGCGCCACATCGGGCTGATCGCCAGAAACACGGTGACAGTGGCATCGTCGGTGGCGTTGATCGCGGCGCTGACATCCAGTTCCAGCGTCGGCCCGACTCCGGCCTGCAAATCCACCGGCAAACCGTCGGGCATCGTTCCTTGCAGCGACAACACCCGCACAACGCCGGCACTCAAAGCTGAAGGGTCGAACTCCATGTGGCTGACGCCCCAGAACCATGGATTACACGCTTGCGCCAGATGGGCGCCGAGCGCTTCCGCCCGCAGCCCCTGCAACTGAAAATGCTGCGGCAGCAATTGCATGCCTTCGTGCCAGCAAACCGCGTCAGGTAGCAGACTCATACGACTCCTTTCGACCCTGCCGCAAGCCGGCGGCGGACGGTGTATTTCAGTTTTCCTTGCTGACCAGCGTCATCTCGCGGCTGTCGAACTTGAGCCAGGCATCGCTCTGATCGTCGAGCCGCAAGCGGTGTGCTCCGGGTGTGTTATAGCTGGCGAAGACCAAAAGTCCAGCGGCCTTCTTGCCCCCCAGCGGGAAGGGTTGGCGGTCGATGAATTGCCCCGGCACCAGCTCCAGTCCCCACACGCTCATCAACTGACGATAGTCGCGCTGGTATTGCTCGCGCTCGGCAAACCACTGGCTGGCGCTAATGCCGGACAGTTGCTTGAGCAGATCGGGGTCATTGACCGCAATGAAATCCACGGCAATCGGTGTGTCGTCGTTGGCCTTGGGCGCGACGTCGAGGGTCAGGCTGTCGAGGTCGACTTTCGGCCCGAAGAAAGAACAGCCCGCCAGCAGTGCAAACACCCACGTTAGAAAAAGTCGTCTACACAAAATGAATTTTCCTTTTCCTGAACCTGTCCAAAAATGTTTTTCCTTGCATTTTTATAGACCTGTTCTAGCGTCTTGGGTAGTTCGGTTCCTACAGCCGAATGAGGAAGGTTTGTCAAAGGAACGACAGGTCATCTGCCTCCCTTTCTAACCTACGGTCCAGCAAGGGAAAGCGATGAACGGGCCATCCCGATGCATTGCGCCCGCTCATCGCATCGGAGTCCGCTGTCATGGCAGAAAGTACTCAACACAAGCTCGACCGGGTGCGCCCGCCCCGAGTGCAAATCACCTACGACGTCGAAATCGGCAACGCCATCGAGAAAAAGGAATTACCGCTGGTGGTCGGGATCCTCGCCGACCTCTCGGGCAAACCGCTCGAGCCATTGGCAAAACTGACTGAGCGGCGTTTTACCGAAATCGACCGCGACAACTTCAACGAGGTACTCGCCTCGATCGGCCCGCGCGCCACGCTGCAAGTCAACAACACCCTCAGCGGCGACGACAGCAAGCTCAATATCGAACTCAACTTCAAACACATCGACGACTTCGACCCGGTCAAGGTGGTCGAGCAAGTCACCCCGCTGCGGCGTTTGTTCGAAGCCCGCCAGCGCCTGCGCGATCTGCTGACCAAACTCGACGGCAACGATGATCTGGACAAGCTGTTGCGCGATGTCATCGCCAACACCGAAGGCCTGCAAGAGATCAAATCGGCCCGCCCGGACACCGCTACCCCGGCAGCTGATGCCGAGGCGCCGGCCGAACCGCAAGCCTGATCGTCCACTTAATCAAGGGGAGAATTCACCATGCCCGCCGCCGCCCAGCAACAAGCCAGCGACAATGCTGCCGCCGAAACCTTGTCCCTGCTCGACCGGATCATCGCCGAGGGCCGCATGGCCCACGATGACAGTCAGCAGGATTACGCCCGCGACATGCTCGCGGAGTTCGCCACCCAGGTCCTTGACGAAGGCATGGCCATCGACAAAGACACCGTGGCGATGATCAACGACCGTATCAGCCAGATTGACGAACTGATCAGCGCCCAGCTCAACGAGGTGTTGCATCACCCCGATCTGCAAAAACTCGAAGCCTCGTGGCGCGGTCTGCACATGCTGGTGCAGAACACCGAAACCAGCACCCGGCTGAAACTGCGCCTGCTCAACGTCACGCAGAAAGAGCTGCAGAACGACCTGGAAAAAGCCGTCGAATTCGACCAGAGCGCGCTGTTCAAGAAGATCTACGAAGAGGAATACGGCACATTCGGTGGCCACCCGTTCAGCTTGCTGGTCGGTGACTACACCTTCGGCCGCCACCCACAGGACATCGGCCTGCTGGAGAAACTCTCGAACGTTGCCGCCGCTGCGCACGCGCCGTTCATTGCCGCCGCCAGCCCACGCCTGTTCGACATGAACAGCTTCACTGAACTGGCGGTGCCGCGGGATCTGTCGAAAGTTTTCGAGAGCCAGGAGCTGATCAAGTGGCGCTCGTTCCGCGAGAGCGAAGATTCGCGCTACGTCTCGCTGGTGCTGCCGCACTTCCTTCTGCGACTGCCTTACGGCCCTGACACTGCTCCGGTGGAAGGCATCAACTACGTCGAAGACGTCAACGGCACCGACCACAGCAAATACCTGTGGGGCAACGCCGCGTGGGCCTTGTCGCAACGCATCACCGAAGCATTCGCCAAGTACGGCTGGTGCGCGGCGATTCGTGGCGCTGAAGGTGGCGGCGCGGTCGAAGGTTTGCCAGCGCATACCTTCCGCACCAGTTCCGGTGACCTGTCGCTGAAATGCCCGACCGAAGTGGCGATCACTGACCGCCGCGAGAAGGAACTCAATGACCTCGGTTTTATCGCCCTGTGCCACAAGAAAAACAGCGACGTCGCGGTGTTCTTCGGCGGCCAGACCACCAACAAATCCAAGGTCTACAACACCAACGAGGCCAATGCCAACGCGCGGATCTCGGCGATGTTGCCGTACGTGCTCGCAGCCTCGCGTTTCGCCCATTACCTGAAGGTGATCATGCGCGACAAGGTCGGCAGCTTCATGACCCGCGACAACGTGCAGACCTATCTCAACAACTGGATCGCCGATTACGTGCTGATCAACGACAACGCCCCGCAGGAAATCAAAGCGCAGTACCCGCTTCGCGAGGCGCGGGTGGATGTCACTGAGGTGGCCGGCAAGCCTGGCGCGTATCGGGCGACGGTGTTCCTGCGGCCGCACTTTCAGCTTGAGGAACTGACGGCATCGATTCGCCTGGTGGCAACGTTGCCGCCACCGGTTGCTGCCTGACGAAAACAATTTTTTAGCCACTGAAGCACCCTGTGGCGAGGGAGCTTGCTCCCGCTGGGTCGCGAAGCGGCCCCGTTTCACCCAAAAGCTGGGGTCTGCTGCGCAGCCCAGCGGGAGCAAGCTCCCTCGCCACAGGTTCAGTGTTCAATTCAGCAGGTTGGTGCAGGCCAAAATCCTAATGTGATTTTCTTCAGGAGTTTCAAGCGATGGATGCAATCATTCTCGACCTCGGCGGCGACATCAAAGGCGACAGCCTGCTCGAGGGTTATGCGGACAAGATCGAAGTCATGTCCTACAGCCACAACGTCGCGATGCAGGTGACCAACGACGTCAGCAACTCGGAGCGGACCTCCGGCAAGCCTCACGTCGGCGAGTTCACCCTGACCAAATTCGTCGACACCTCGACGCCCTCCCTCAACGAATACTGCTGCGCCGGCAAACCGATTCCGGAAGCCAAAATCACCATCGGCCGTAACGCCGCCGAAGGCAGTGGGCAACTGTTGCCGTTCATCATTTACACGCTGACCAACGTGGTGATTTCCAATGTCAGTGTCAGCGGCGGTACCGGCGGCAAACCGGTAGAAACGCTGTCGCTGAACTTCACCAAGATCAAATGGGAACTCACCGCGCAAAAAGACGACGGCACTAAGGAAGGCACCGCCGCGTCGACCTGGGACATGGCCGCCAACAAGTTGGTCAGCTGACCCGGCGCCCCGGCCATGGCAGGCACCGGCATACTCCCGCCGCTGTTCGAACGCCTCGCTTCGAGCGAGGGCGACGGCGTGCGGGAGTTTGATCGGCAGGATTTGCTCGACTCGGTGCACGCCGAGCTCGGGCGCCTGTTCAACACTCGTCGCGGCCCGCGCACGTTGACCAACCCACCCAGCGTGATCGACTACGGCATCGCCGACTGGAGCGCCCTGCAACAGCAGCGCAGCGATGACCGCCGTCGCCTGGCGCGGGATATCCGCGAAGCCATTAGCCATTTCGAACCGCGCCTGAAGCTGGGCGAGGTTCAGGTCAATCCCCTGGCCGAGCACCCGCAGCAAATGAGCATTCGCTTGGTCGGCGAGTTGCGCAGCGGCCACCAGCACTGGCCGGTAGCGTTCGTCATCGAGCCCGGTGGCCAGGGGCTGGAGGTGCGCCATGAGCGACTCGATTGACCCGCAACTGCTCGACTACTACCAGCGCGAACTGACCTGGTTGCGCCACGCCGGCAGCCAGTTTGCCGAGCGCTATCCGAAAGTCGCCCGGCGTCTGGAATTGTCCCCCGGCGAATGCCCCGACCCGCACGTCGAGCGCCTGCTGGAGGGTTTCGCCCTGCTGGCGGCCCGATTACAGCGGCGGCTGGATGACGACTACGCCGAGTTCAGCGACGCCCTGCTTGAGCAACTTTATCCATTGGCCATGCGCCCGTTGCCGTCGTGCGCCATCGTCCAGTTCGAGCCGGACCCGAGCAAAGGCAAGCTCGACGGCGGTTATCCCCTGCCCCGCGATACACCGCTGTTCGTCACCACCAGCAGGGGCGAAAGCATCCACTTTCGTACCAGCGCCGCCGTGCGCCTGTGGCCGATTGAAGTGAGCGAAGCTTTGTTGCTCGGCAGCGACGAGGCGCAGGCGCTGACCGGCGTGGCGCAGTCGCGTTCGGCGCTGCGCCTGAGCCTGCGCTGCCTCGGCGAGAGCCAATGGTCAGAGTTGGGCATCGAACATTTGCGCATTCATCTGGCGGCGTCGCCGGTGATCAACGCCTGCCTCTACGACCTACTCGGTGCCCACGCCGTGCAGGTGCTGGCCGGGTCGCCGGGCAGCGTTCCGACAGCGCTCAAAGGCTTGCCGCGAATCGTCGGTTTCGCTGAGGACGAAGCACTGTTGCCCGATGAAGACGGGGTGCACCCGGGCATGCGCCTGCTCGCCGAATATTTTGCGTTCCCCGACAAATTTCATTTTTTTGACCTGCCATTGGCCGGCGCGGCCAGCGACAGTCAGACGCTTTATCTGTACATCGTCTTCGACCGCGCCCCGGGTAGTCGCCTGCATCTGCAAGCCAGTGACATCGCCCTCGGCTGTGCGCCGGTGATCAACCTGTTCCCACGTACCTCCGAGCCGCTACGCCCCGATGGCACGCGCAGCGAATATCGTTTGATCGCCGACAGCCACCGCGAAAACAGCGT
Source organism: Pseudomonas sp. TH08 (assembly GCF_016651275.1). Taxonomy (NCBI): domain Bacteria; kingdom Pseudomonadati; phylum Pseudomonadota; class Gammaproteobacteria; order Pseudomonadales; family Pseudomonadaceae; genus Pseudomonas; species Pseudomonas sp. TH08. Next base: position 1,024,969 of record NZ_JAEKEE010000004.1, read on the forward strand.
GGAAATTCACAGCATTCGTGGCATGCGTGCCAGTTCCAGCACTGGCGTGCAACGGCTGCCGGCCTATTACGGCAGCCAACACAGCGGCGGCGATCAACAGCGTTACTGGCATGCGCGCAGGGTTCACGGCATGACCCCGAACCGCCTCGGCAGTGACCTGTTGGTGAGCGTGGTCGATACCCGTTTCGAACCGCAGACCGACCTGCCCGATTACAGCCTCACGGCCGAATTGCTCTGCACCAATCGCCATTTGGCGCAGAGCTTGCCGGCCGGTACGCCGCTGGGTTTCGAGCGCCCCGGCCCGGTGGCGTGGGCGCGTTTACGCAACCCACCGACCCCGCAAAGCCTGCCGCGCCTCGACGGTGATTCTCGCTGGCGGCTGGTGTCGCAATTGACCCTCAACCACTTGTCGCTGGTCGAAGGCCCGCAGGCGCTGGACGCGTTGAAAGAGATTCTGCTGCTGCACAATCTGCGCGACGAGGCCAGTGCCCTGCGCCAGATTGAAGGCCTGCTGGGGATCAATTGCGAACGGGTAATCGGTCATGTCGGCGTCGATGCCTGGCGCGGTTGGCGCAATGGCCTGGAGGTGCAATTGCAGCTTGATCCGCAGCACTTTGTCGGCAGCAGCGCGGTGCTGTTTTCGGCGGTGCTGGCGCAATTCTTTTCGCTGTACGCCACGGCCAATCGCTTTGTGCGCACGGTATTGATGCAGGGCGACAAGGAGGTCAAGGCATGGCAACCCCAAGCCGGCATGCCCCTGTCGCTCTGACCCTGAGCCAGCGCCTGCGCCGCGATCCGCAGGCGTTCGAGTTGTTGCAGGCGTTGCTGTTGCTGGAGCGCGAACAACCACAAGCCGAATCCCTCGGCAGCGGCACCTCGCCACAAGCCGAAGCGCTGAAGTTGCGCGGGCCGCTGACACCGATGTTCGCCGCCAGCCAGATCGAAAGCCTGACTGAAGAGCCGGGCGAAGCGCTGACGATCGACACACCGGTTTTCGGCCTCGGCGGGCCTGACGGGCCGTTGCCCTACGCCTATCAGGAGTGGCTGCAACAACGGGCGCGCGCCAAGGATCATGCGCCGGCCGAATTCCTCGATCTGTTCCAGCATCGACTGCTCAGTCTGCTTTACAAGGTGATGCGCAAACACCGCATCGCCTTGGGGTTTGTCACGCCAGGCGCTTCGCCGGTGCAAGCGCAATTGCGCGCGTTGACCGGCTTGTTGCCCAAGTCTTTGCAGGAACGTCAGGCCGTTGCCGATTGCGCCGTGCTGGCCTGCACGGCGCTGTTTGCCGATGGCCGCCGCTCACTGGCAGGGTTCGCCGCGATTGTCCGTGAACAGTTCGAAGTGCCGGTCGAGCTCAGCGCTTACGAAGGTGCCTGGCGCGAGATTCCGTTGGCCAGCCGCAGCCTGATGAAGGCCGGCGGGCGCAATCTGCAACTCGGGCGCACGGCCGTTGCCGGCAAACGAGTCTGGGATGAACACGCCGGCATTCGCCTGACACTTGGCCCATTGCCCTCGTCGCAGGCCGGGCGCTTTTTGCCTGACGGCGAAGCGCACCCGGCACTGGCGAGTCTTGCGGCGCTGTATTTCGGCCCGGATCTGGACGTGAAACTGGTGCTGCTGGTGCGCGGTGCCGGGCCAATGAAACTCAGTCGCCAAACTCCTGCGCTGCTGAGCTGGAACGGTGGATTGCAGCGTCAGGCCAGCCTCGCCGTGCAACAGATCGAAACCCGTCTTTGTCAGCTGGAGATCACCTGAAATGGAACTGGCCAGCCTGATCGGACGCCTCAACCCGGACAACCGCCGCGCCCTCGAACGCGCCGCGCAGCGCTGTTTGCAACGCGGACATCACTTTGTCGAGATCGAACATTTGCTGCTGGAATTGCTCGACATCGAGGGCGGGGATTTTGCTTTTCTGCTGCCGCGATTTGGTCTGGAACGCGATGCGCTGACAGCGGAGATCAACAAGGCGCTGGACCTGTTCAAGGGCGGCAGCACGCGCACACCGGCATTGTCTTCACACACTTTGGGTTTGCTCGAAGATGCGGTGGTGCAGGCCAGTGTGCTGGGGCTCGACAGCATTCGTTCGGGGCTGCTTTTGTTGGCGCTGATTGATCGCGATGAGCGCCGCAGTCTGCTGCTCAACAGCGCGTCGTCGTTGCTGCGAATTCCCAAGGAAGCCCTGCGCGCGAATCTGCTGGAGTGGACGGAAAACTCTCGCGAACACGTTGGTCCGCGAACCGCGCCGTCTAAAGGTTCGGCGCCGAGACAGGATTCGGTACTCGACCAATACACCCAGGACCTGACCGCCGACGCTCACGCCGGGCGCATCGATCCGATCGTTGGCCGCGATGGCGAGATTCGTCAGTGCATCGATATTCTTCTTCGCCGTCGCCAGAACAATCCGATTCTGGTCGGTGCACCCGGCGTCGGCAAAACCGCCGTGGTCGAAGGTCTGGCCCTGCGCATCGCCGCAGGAGACGTGCCGCCGTCGTTGCAGGAAGTCAGCCTGCGCGTGCTTGACCTCGGCCTGCTGCAGGCCGGCGCCGGAGTCAAAGGTGAATTCGAACAGCGTTTGAAAGGCGTGATCGACGCGGTGCGCAGCGCCGACAAGCCAATCATCTTGTTCATCGACGAGGCCCACACGCTGATCGGGGCCGGCGGTGCCGAGGGCGGCAGCGATGCGGCGAATCTTTTGAAACCGGCGCTGGCCCGGGGCGAACTGCGCACCCTCGCCGCCACAACCTGGATGGAATATAAAAAATACTTCGAGAAAGACCCGGCCCTCGCCCGCCGCTTTCAACTGGTGCAGGTTGAGGAACCGGACGAAATCACCGCGGTGGAAATGCTCCGCGGCGTCGCCGCAAAGCTGGAGCAACACCACGGCGTGCAAGTGCTCGACGCAGCAATCCATGAAGCGGTGAAACTCTCGCACCGCTACATCTCCGGCCGCCAGTTGCCGGACAAAGCCATCAGCGTTCTCGACACCGCCTGCGCCCGCGTCGCCCTCGGCCAGCACGACGTACCGCCTCCGCTGGAAAGCCTGCGCCACCGGCAAAACAGCCTCAAGGATGAAGTCGAACGCCTGCGCCGTGAGCAGGCCACAGGGCTTGATCACCGTGAGCGAATTACCCTGCTGGAAGATGAATCGAAAACCAATGTGCAGGCCATCCGCGAACTGGAAACCCGCTGGGGCGAGGAGCGCGTGGCGGTGCGTGAACTGCTCGATACTCGCCGCGAATTGCTCGACTTGAGCGAGCGCGCCGACAGCGACAAACCCGATGAAGCCACCGACAGCCGCATCGACCATCTCGCCGCCGAACTACTGCGCCTTGAGGCCGGGCTGGATGCGATTCGCCAGGACGATCCGCTGGTGCCGGAACAGGTCGACAGCAAAACCGTCGCCGCTGTCATTGCAGGCTGGACCGGCATCCCCGTCGGCAAGATGCTCGCCGATGAAGCCCACGCTGTGCGTACTCTCGGCCAGCGCATGGGTTTACGCGTCATGGGTCAAACCACCGCGCTCAATACCATCGCCCAACGCTTGCAGGCTTACCGCGCCGGGCTCACTGATCCACAGAAACCGGTGGGTGTTTTCCTTTTAGTCGGCCCCACCGGCGTCGGCAAAACCGAAACCGCGTATGCGCTGGCCGACGCCTTGTATGGCGGCGAACGCAACCTGATCAGCATCAACCTCTCGGAATATCAGGAAGCCCATACCGTCAGCCAACTCAAAGGCGCGCCGCCCGGTTATGTCGGCTACGGCAGCGGTGGCGTGCTCACCGAAGCGGTACGACGCAAGCCCTATTCGGTGGTGTTGCTGGATGAAATCGAGAAGGCGCATCCGGATGTGCTGGAGGCGTTTTACAACGTCTTCGACAAAGGCTTGATGGAGGACGGCACCGGTCTGGTGGTGGATTTCAAGAACACCGTGATGTTGGCCACCAGCAACGTCGGCGCGGAGCTTTTACTGGATACGCCCGTGGCGCAACTCGGCTCGGAAGCCTTCAACGAGGCCCTGCACAAAGTCCTCCTGCAAGCCTTCCGCCCAGCGTTTCTGGCGCGCATGACCGTGGTCGCGTATCGACCGCTGGATGAAGCGACGCTGGAAGGGATTGTGCTGGCGAAGCTGGAGAAGTTGCGTGGCCGCTACAAGGCCGCGACCGGCAAACAGTTCGAGTTTGATTCAGGAATCGTTAAAGCAGTGCTCGCCAAGTGCAGCGCGGCCGGTGCGCGAGATGTCGAGAATGTGTTGATGACGCAGGTGACGGGGAAGTTGGCGGAGTGGGTGTTGGAGTAAACCGTTTGCAACGCGGCCCATGGGTGCATCGAAATTTTTTGTATTGGAGAGATCATGCTAGACCTGAGTATGAGTTATCCCGAGTCTTACACGTTGAAAAATCCGGCAAGGGCTTTCATCGAGGACGGTGCACCCGACTTCGGCTTCACCGAGCCCTTTTACAATGGGGTCAGTGCCATACCGATAAAACGCCGAGGCTTGATGCAGCCGACGGATTTCGATGCACCAACAATTACCTATACCAACGGCCCGGTGTTTACTGCACAAATCACTCGTTGTGCACAGCACAATATTTCATGGGAAATCAGTCTGCCGGAACGTCCCCTGACAAGTTGTTGGCAGTACACGACTCAAAACGGCCCGCAAATTCTCAAAGTACTCACCGATTGCTTTGTTCAACGAGGAGAAATGTTTTCCCCTACTGCCAAATCCTGGTTTTCAAAAATGGAGAACAAAAACCTGCTGAACCAGCACAACAGTCAGTGGACGATCGAGATGTATCCGCAACCGGGGGCGGCACAGTTCATGTCTCACATTCTTGCCCATGAGTATCAGCACGTCGAAGACCATGCTTGGCTAGCCGAGGAAATCATCCGTCCACTCGATACCTGGCACGAAGAAAATCAGCATCGGCTTTTCACCTCGGCGACAAAGGCTGATCTCTACGGCATCGGATTGGCAGGTGTGGCGGTGGGCAACATCCGAGTACTGCGCTACTGGGAGAGATCGATTATCGAGAGTGGACATCTCTACCACAATACGGTGGAGGGAAGTCATCCGGATATCAAGATAGTGTCCATTGCAAAAGGCTCGAACGTGACCGATAAAGGCCTGATTCGCATGACAGTGACACCGAACCGGTTACTGTCATATAGCGGCTTCGATCTCGATGATCCGTTGCCACACTGTTTTCGGCGTGGCCAGGTTTTTTCCGTGCATACCGATATTTTCACGGGTAATGAACCCGCGCTGTCTTACATCGCCACAGACGCCTATCACCCGCGTGTCGTCCGTTACGTACCGCCGAACACGCCGGCGCTACAGCCTGATATGGATATATCGGGCCTGTTCGGGACGAATGACGACTAGACGAATGCGCAATGCGGTGAAAGAACTCGATCAGCACAAAGAGAAAAACCGAAAGCCTTCGAAGGAAAATTTCACGGTAAACCAGTAACACTCAGGTTTGGCAGTTGATCTCTCTGAACGCATGAATCGTTGGGTAACCAAGCATGAGAATCGGAAGTTTCAATGTCGAAAAGAACGGTAAGTCCTCAACGCTCGACAAGCAGACTCAGGTGGATTTCTTTATCCACAATTGCTGCACCAGTGATGCGTGGGATGCGGATATCGTTTTTTTGTGTGAAATCCATTCGGCTCAGGTCGACAACTACCGATCCAACCTCGCGGCCATCTACAAGACTTACTCGGTATATGCCTTCGATGGAGGTTATTCAAACGCCTACATCGTCCTTGTAAAAAGCTTTGAAACTCTTCAAGTCTGCAGCCAGGGCAGTCTGTTCGGTTTGAACAGGGATCTGATTGCCGTGGAGGCCAACGGCGTGAAGGGCTATACCGGCTACGTGTTTCTTGCGCACTTCAAATCCGGGCAGACCGGGCTTACTCGAAGCCAGCTCAAGTCCTGCACGGCATTGGGCGGCAGGTGGGTGGCGACGGGCGACTTGAACCTCGATTACGCCAACGTCGGACAACTCGATACCGCAGGCCTTGCCTACGACTGTTGGGGCGGTCAGCAAACACAAAGCAAAGGCGGGATTCTCGATTGGGTCCTGGCCTCGGCAGACGTGACTGTCAAAGTCGTCGACATTACCGGGTTGGCGCATGTATTCGACATGTCAGGTCCTGATCACCGGCCAATACTGTTTGACGTCACCGGATGAACTTGAATTTGCGTTGCCATTGAGGATATTCAATGCCCCGCTCCACCGACAGCAACACCAGTCTCTCCCTCACTGCCACTTCGCTGGCCGCGCTCTTCCCTGAGTCACTGTCCGGTGAAGAAGCACTCAATTCGCTGGCTGTACAGACTCTCAACGGCCTCAACGACGGCACCTCACTCACCCTCACCAGCGCAGTCGCCACCCACGTCACCACCACCCTGCACAACGACGCGCAAATGCGCCCGTTCGATGCCTTGGTCGCCGAGATCCGCCAACTCCCCGCCGACGCCACCGCCGAGCGCTATCAGTTGGTGTTAAGACCCTGGCTGTGGTGGCTGACACTGGCCAGCAACAACCGTGTGTTCCAGAACCTCGCCACCTCGGACATCGTCACGACGATCTTCAAGGCCCACGGTTTCACCGATTTCAAACTCTCGCTGACCGCCAGCTACACCCCGCGTGAATACTGCGTGCAGTATGGCGAGAGCGATTTCGCCTTCGTCTCGCGACTGCTCGAGGAAGAAGGCATCTTCTGGTTTTTCACCCACGACGATGGCATGCACACGCTAGTGCTTGGCGACAGCAACGATGCTTTCGTGCCGATCCCCAACGGGCCGAAAGTCAGTTATCTGGGGCAAGGATTAGGCGAACGTGAACTGCACGGCATCCGCTCGGGCCAAGTCTGTTTGCAGGCGGTCGCCGGGGTGTATCGGGCGACGGATTACGAATTCACCACGCCAACCACGTCACTGTATGGTCAGGCCGAAGCGGTAGCCGGGCCACGTTCGATCTATGAGCATCCCGGCGGTTACAACGCCAAGGCACGCGGCGATACGCTGACCAAGCAACGCGTCGACGGTTTGCGCAGTGAGGAAAAACGCTTTGTCGGCGAGAGCGACTGCCGCTGGCTGATCCCCGGACACTGGTTCACCCTCGCCGGCCACGACGATGCGAGCCTGAATATCGATTGGATCGTCACGCGAGTGACCCATGACGCCAGCCATGAAAGCTATCGCAACCGCTTCGAGGCAATCCCGAAAGCCACACCGTTTCGCCCGCAACGCAGCACACCGAAACCGCGCATGCACCCGCAAACCGCGATTGTGGTGGGCAAGTCCGGCGAGGAAATCTGGACTGACGAATACGGCCGGATCAAGTTGCAGTTCCCCTGGGATCGCGACGGCAAGAATGATGAAAGCAGTTCCTGCTGGGTGCGCGTGGTGTTGCCGTGGAGCGGTAAGGGATTCGGCATGCAGTTCATTCCGCGCATCGGTCAGGAAGTCATCGTGACCTTTATCGACGGTGATCCGGATCGGCCGCTGGTGACCGGTTGCGTCTATAACGGTGATAACGCCCTGCCCTATGCGCTGCCGGCCAACCAGACGCAATCGGGGATCAAGACTCAATCGTCCAAGGGCGGCGGTGGCTTCAACGAGTTGCGCTTCGAGGACAAGAAAGACGCTGAAGAGGTGTTCTTGCAGGCGCAGAAAGATCTGAAAATCAACGTGCTCAACGACACCACCGCCACTGTCGGCCATGACGAAACTCTCACCGTACAAAACGCCCGCACCCGCACGGTCAAGGACGGCGACGAGACCGTGACTCTGGAAAAAGGCAAACGCAGCGTGACGATCCAGACCGGCAGCGACAGCCTCGATGTGAAGGACAGCCGCACGGTCAAGGTTGGCGCCGATCAGAACCACAGCACCGGCGGCAACTACACCGACAAGGTCACCGGCGATTACAGCCTGACGGTGGACGGCAACCTGACAATTAAAGTCAGCGGCACCCTCACCCTGCAAAGCGGCGGCAGTTTCACGATCAAGAGCGGCGCCGATCTGGCGACCTCGGCGAGCACTTCGATCACGCACAAGGCTGGCACTGCCTTGACCAATCAGGCCGGCACTTCACTGGATAACAAGGCCGGCACCACGCTGACCAACGACGCTGGCATCAGCCTGACCAACAAGGGCGCAGCTTCACAGACCGTCGATGGCGGCGGCATGCTGACCATCAAGGGCGGCCTGGTGCAGGTCAACTGACAAGGAGCAGGCATGGCGATCACACCGCTGGATCTACAGCAGGATGACAAACAGTTGAAGGGTCGTTTGCAGGACGGTCAGCTCGACGGCGCCCTGCAGATCAAGGATGACGGGCGCAAACAGGCGGATCTGAATTACAGCCACGGTGAATTGCAGGGCATGTCGCTGCTCTATCACCCCAACGGCAAAGTCTCCGCGCAGATGCCGTTTGTGCGCGACAAGGTGCAAGGCGTGGCGAGTTTTTATTCAGCCGAGGGTTGGTTGCAGCGCAAGGCCACTTACCGGCGCGGGTTGTTGCATGGCGAGGCGTTCAATTACTTCCCGGATGGGCAAGTGGCTGAGGCGGAGTTTTATCGCGATGGCGTGCGTGAGGGGCGCTATCAGCGCTTTCATCCGAACGGGAAAACGGCGGTCGACGCCCGGTATGTGAATGGGCAGTTGCTGGAGCCCGAGCAAGGATTTGCCGAGGATGGGCGGCCGCTGGGCGCGGATGGCAAGCCGATTTCGCGGGTGCGCTGGTGGTATCGCAGGTGGGCGGATCCGCAACAGGCCTGAAGTTTTTTATTGGCAGCACTGGCCTCTTCGCGAGCAGGCTCGCTCCCACAGTTGATTGTGTTTCTTCAGCTGGAATGCGCTCGAATGTGGGAGCGAGCCTGCTCGCGAAGAGGCCAGACTCGGCAACACAAGCCTCAGGGAATGAGCATCTGCATCTGCCCCGGCATCGCGATCTTGATCACCCCCGCCCAGTTGCACATCAACGTGCTGTTGGCGTCGATCGCCGGCATCCCGCCGAGCAGCAGCGTCGGCGCGCCGCCGGGAATCCACGGCGTCGCGGTCGCCGGAATGCACGGCATCGGCGTCAACACGCCCAGCGCCGCCGCAGTGGCAGCGGCGACCATCGGGTTGGCCATGCTCATGCACACGCCAAACGGCAGGATGTTGACCAGCGGAATGTGATCCATGATGTTCGCCGCCGGCATCCCGCCGGTCAGCGTGCGGTTGACCGGCAGCACATTGAGCATCGCCGGCGCGGCGCCGAAGCTGCATTGCAATGTGGCGGTGGCACAGACTTGCGGACAGCCCATTTCACGACTCCTTCGTGGACACGGCATACCCGCTAAACCTTAGACGCCCACGGCCCGCCGCGCACATTCCCAAAGGTGATTATCGTGCAACACGCTAACCTATAAGACCGCCCCGCGCTTGTGACCGCCCGAGCGCGCCATTAGATTAGCCAATGATGTCTGGCCTCCAAAATAAGCAGAAGGGATAAGCATGGCGCTTACTGACCAGTCCACCCGTATCCGCTCTGGCGAAGAACTTGATGCCAGCCTGATCGATCCGTACCTCAAGGCACACATTCCGGGTCTTGGCGGATTGCCTGCGATCAGCCAGTTTCCCGGCGGCGCGTCGAACCTGACCTACCTGCTGGAATACCCGGAACAGGAGTTCGTCCTGCGTCGTCCGCCATTCGGCCACAAAGCCAAATCCGCCCACGATATGGGCCGCGAATTCCGCATTCTCAATCAGTTGCGCGACGGCTTCCCGTACTGCCCGAAAGCCTACGTGCACTGCACCGACGAATCGGTGATCGGCGCCGAGTTCTACGTGATGGAACGAGTCAACGGCATCATCCTGCGCTCGGAACTGCCGCCGGAACTGGGCCTCGATTCGGCGAAAACCGAAGCGCTGTGCAAGAGCTTTATCGACCGCTTCGTCGAACTCCACCGGGTCGACTACAACGCCTGCGGCCTCGGCGATCTGGGCAAACCGGAAGGCTACGTCGCCCGCCAGATCAAAGGCTGGAGCGAGCGCTACGAAAAAGCCCTGACCCCCGACGCGCCGCACTGGGAAGCGGTAAAAACCTGGCTCAACGAGAAGATGCCGGCCGACCACCCGACCTCGAGCATCGTCCACAACGACTACCGTTTCGACAACGTCATCCTCGACCCGCACAACCCGATGCAGATCATCGGCGTGCTCGACTGGGAACTGACCACTCTCGGCGATCCGCTGATGGACCTGGGCAACACCCTCGCTTACTGGATACAGGCCGACGACCCGGCGCCGGTGCAACTGATGCGCCGTCAGCCAAGCCACGCCCCGGGCATGCTGACTCGCCGCGAATTCGTCGATTATTACGCCGAGCGCTCGGGCATCCAGATCGACAATTTCGACTTCTACTACACCTACGGCCTGTTCCGTCTGGCCGGCATCGTGCAGCAGATCTACTACCGCTTCTACCACGGCCAGACCCAGGACAAACGCTTCGCGCAGTTCATTCACATGAACAAACTGCTGGAGCAGATGAGCCTGCAGGTCATTGCGAAATCGAGCCTCTGACGGCCCACACCCAGGAACCCTTATGTCCAAGACTCAGTTGTTCGACCTCGACGGCAAGATCGCTTTCGTCTCCGGCGCCAGCCGTGGCATCGGTGAAGCCATCGCCAAACTGTTGGCCCAGCAAGGCGCGCATGTGATCGTCTCGAGCCGCAAACTCGATGGCTGCCAGCACGTCGCCGACGCGATCATCGCTGCTGGCGGCAAAGCCACTGCCGTGGCCTGCCACATCGGCGAAATGGAACAGATCAGCCAAGTGTTCGCCGGGATCAAGGAACAGTTCGGCCGCCTCGACATCCTGGTCAACAATGCCGCGACCAACCCGCAGTTCTGCAACGTGCTCGACACCGACCTGGGTGCTTTCCAGAAGACCGTTGACGTGAACATTCGTGGCTATTTCTTCATGTCGGTCGAAGCCGGCAAGCTGATGCGCGAGAACGGTGGCGGCAGCATCATCAACGTCGCGTCGATCAACGGCATTTCGCCGGGGATCTTCCAGGGCATCTACTCGGTGACCAAAGCGGCGGTGATCAACATGACCAAAGTCTTCGCCAAGGAATGCGCGCAATTCGGCATCCGCTGCAACGCCCTGCTGCCGGGCCTGACCGACACCAAATTTGCCTCGGCACTGGTGAAAAACGATGCGATCCTCAAGCAGGCGTTGACCCAGATTCCGCTCAAACGCGTGGCCGATCCGAGCGAAATGGCTGGCGCGGTGTTGTATCTGGCCAGCGATGCATCGAGCTACACCACGGGCGTCTCGCTGAATGTCGACGGTGGTTTCCTGTCCTGACCCCCACTGAAACACGAACCTGTAGGAGCTGCCGCAGGCTGCGATCTTTTGATCTGTCTTTTAAAAACAAGATCAAAAGATCGCAGCCTGCGGCAGCTCCTACAGAGAATGAATATTTATTCTGAAATTTGCATATAGAGAATTTTTATTCCATAAATAGCCTTCCTGAAAATAAAAACCCAAGGAATACGGCTATGCGCGAACTCGGTATCGGTCTCATCGGCACAGGTTTCATGGGCCGTGCCCATGCCTTGGCGTTTCGCAATGTCAGTGCAGTGTTCGAACTGCCGTTCAAACTCTCCCTCGCCGCCCTCGCCGACGCCGATCCACAGCGTGCCCGCCACTGTGCCGAAGCCTGGGGTTTTGCCGCGCATCACAGCGACTGGCAACAATTGATCGATGACCCCAAGGTCAATCTGGTCGCCATCACCACCCCCAATCACCTGCACTACCCGATGGCCATGGCCGCCCTGGCTGCCGGCAAAGCGGTGTACTGCGAAAAACCCCTGGCGGTGAACCTCGAACAAGCCAGCGCCATGCGTCAGGCCGCCAGAGACGCCGGAGTGGTCACGCGGGTCGGCTACAACTACCAGCACAACCCGATGATCACGCTGGCTCATGACTTGATTCGCGACGGCAAACTCGGCGAGATCATCAGCTTTCAGGGTGAGTTCAGTGAAGACTTCATGGCCGATCCCGACTCGCCGTGGTCATGGCGCTGCGACCCGGCACATGCCGGCGGTGCGTTGGCGGACCTCGGCAGTCACTTGCTATCGATGGCGCGCTACCTGGTCGGCGAAGTCACAGCGGTTTGCGCCGACACCCAGACCGTCCACAGCCAACGCCCGGCCGGCACCTCGAAAAAACCGATCAACGTCGACGATCAAGTCCACGCCCTGCTGCGTTTCGCCAACGGCGCCCGAGGCACGTTCAGCAGCAGTTGGCTCAAACACGGCTACAAGAACCACCTGAGCTTTGAAATCAGCGGCACGCGCGGCACCCTCATCTTCGATCAGGAGCGCTTGAACGAACTGCGTCTGTTCCGCGCCGGACAGGACGGTTTCCAGCGCCTGCTCGCCGGCCCCAACCTGCCGGGCTACGCCGCGTTCAGCCCTGCTCCGGGTCATCAATTGGGTTACAACGAACTGAAGACGTTAGAGGTGCATGACGTGCTGATGGCGTTGGCCGGTAACCATCAGGGTGGCACCGACTTCGAACAGGCCTGGGCCGTCGAGCGTCTGGCCACGGCAATTCGCCTCGCCGCGCGCGAGCAGCGTTGGGTCCGCCTCGAAGAAGTCTGAAACTCAGGCATCAATGACCTTCGGCAACTGCCAGCCGAAATGCACTGACAGCAGGCGCAGCAGCAAACACGCTGCGCCTGCCAGCAGCGCCGCTGCGACCGGTGGCACACCGCAACGCCGTGCGATGATCAACACCGCCGCACCGGTAAAAGCCGAACTGGCATACAAATCCGCCTGCAACACGACCGGTATCCGCGCCAGCACAATGTCGCGAAGCACCCCGCCGCCGACGCCAGTAATCGTGCCCATCAGCATGGCCACAAACGGCGTGATCCCGAAGTTCAGGGCCTTCTGCGCCCCGGCCACAGCAAACAGCGCCAGCCCCGCCGCATCCAGCACAATCAGCGTCGAACCGGACCAACCCAGCACCTGTTGATGACAGACAAACGCCAGGCCACCCATGAAAAACGCCAACGCCGGATAGCGCCAATCCGCCACCGCATTGGGTGGCGTGGCGCCGATCAACAGATCACGGGTGACCCCGCCGCCGAGGGCAACGATGAACGCAATCACCATCACCCCAAGCAAATCGAGCTGACTGCGCATCGCCGCAATCGCGCCTTCCACGGCAAACACCGCCGTGCCGAGCAGATCGGCCACCAGCACAATCCGCTCAACCCGAGACTTGCGCCCCGCCGGCGTTATTGAGTGACGCAACGAGTAGTGGTGATGTGTCGAGTCACTTGCCCGTCAACGTACATGTCGCCGGCGACCTCAGTGTTTTCGAGGACCTGGCAAGTACGTTCCGGCGGTGGCGGTGGAGTGACCGGTGGCGGTGGCGGCGGACTGGCACAACCGGCCAACAGCGCCACAGCAAAAGCCAATGACAACGGTGAACACACGCGTTTCCCAAGATTGTTCATAGGACGACCCGCGAGAAATGAGAGACAAACTCCCGCAATCAAACCGACCACGGAAGACCTGACCACTCATTCTTTATAGCCGACAGCCCCGCAAGCGCCAGTAAACCGGCCACGCCGAAGCGCCAGAGCTGTCGATTTTGCGCCGGATTTGAAGGGAAAAAGACTCATGATCCGCTTCGCCAGACTGATCGTCATCGCTGGCAAGCCAGCTCCCACAATGGATTGAGTGCATTCAGTTAGCGGTTGGTTGGTTGGCAGGCCGCCATCGCGAGCAGGCTCACTCCTACAGTTTGATCGGGTGCAGCAGTAAGAGAATGGTCGGCTGGCGGGCCAGCTCCCACAATGGATTGAGTGCATTCAGTTAGCGGTTGGTTGGATTGCAGGTCGCCATCGCGAGCAGGCTCACTCCTACAGTTTGATCGGGGTGCAGCAGGAAGAGAATGGTTGGCTGGCGGGCCAGCTCCCACAATGGATTGAGTGCATTCAGTTAGAGGTTGGTTGGCTTGCAGGTCGCCATCGCGAGCAGGCTCACTCCTACAGTTGGATCGGGTGCAGCAGGAAGAGAATGGTTGGCTGGCGGGCCAGCTCCCACAATGGATTGAGTGCATTCAGTTAGAGGTTGGTTGGCTTGCAGGTCGCCATCGCGAGCAGGCTCACTCCTACAGTTTGATCGGGGTGCAGCAGTAAGAGAATGGTTGGCTGTCAGGGCGACATCGCTGGCAAGCCAGCTCCCACACGATTGATGTACATCCCACGGCAATGGGCCAGCCGAAAGAACGCCTTCGCCAGCAGGCTGGCTCCCACATAGAGCAAAAGCCAAAGCCAACCGCTTTTGACTTACACCACTTAACACAATGAGCGTTAGCTCAAGTGCCGCTTTTGACCTCCACCACTCAACACAATGAGCGTTAGCTCAAGTGCCGCTTTTGACCTCCACCACTCAACACAATGAGCGTTAGCTCGAGTGCAGCTCCTGATCTCAGAGCCCGTCGGGAGGCTGAGTGGAGGGGTTTATCCGGGGAGGCGCGAAGCGCCGTTCGACGAAGTCGAACACATCGAGAGGAGGTGCAGCGCAGCAAACCGGAGGCGATGCCCCCGGATGAACACCGTAGCGAAGGGACCCCGAGCCACAGCGAGGGGCCGTACGTCAGGGTGAAGACCTTTGCTTCCTTTGGGGCGTTTGCCAAAGGGAGTCGACCGTCAGGGCGAAACCGCCAGCAGCCATCACCAAAAAACGGATAAACACCCAAAGACCAAAAGCAACACTCCGCTACACCTACAAAACCGGATCAATAGACGAGCGCAAAGAATTGCTCTCAAGCTCATACCGCAACTCATCAATCAACGCTTCCACCGACTCCGGCGTTCGCAACGCATCCAGCTTCAACCCACTGATCACCAGATCCACCTGCCCTGACACCGGATGATAAAGCTTCACCGTCAGCGAATGATCACCATCAACCGAACACTCACACGCCAGCGGCGAAAAGCTCTGTTCAAGCCGGGCACGCAACTGCGCAAGATTCATCATTGAGGCCGTTCCTTTAACTGCTCGATGGGACACGATCCCAAGCCAAAACAGGCTCGTATCGCACCCCACCAGACTAAGAACAGCCCCCGCCCGCCAACACCCGAATTTGCACCGGATCAACTAGTGCATTTGCACCCTAGCGCTGCCCCCGCCACTCACCGGAAAACAACCCTCGTTCCCGAGCCCAGACAATCGCCTCGCTGCGGCTGTGCACATCGAGCTTGGAATACACAGTCGCCACGTGATTACGCACCGTGTTCGGCGCCAGTTTCAGCCGCGCGGCGATCTCCTTGTCTGCCAGCCCTTCACAGATCAAACCCAGCACATCACGCTCACGCGCCGTCAGATCGGTGAACGACACGCTCGGCAATTGCGGCGAGTTGACCTTCTTCACATTGGCCAGTTTTTCGATCAACGTGCGGCTGAACCATGAGGCGTCTTTCATCACCTCTTCAATGGCAGCCACCAACTCAAGCTCGGTGCGTTTGCGCTCGGTGATGTCCATCAGCACCAGCAAATAGCAAGGCACATCATGAATATTCACCATGTCGGCCGACAGCGCGCACTCCAGCAAGTCGGCGTCTTTGGTGCGCACCCGCACATCCACCCGATCCACCCGGCCGTTTTTCTCAAGCGCCGCGAGCAAACGAGTACGTGCCCCGTTGTCATCGATAAAACCGATCTGCGTCACGGTTTTACCGAGCACATCTTCACTGTCAAATGTCAGCGTATCGAGAAACGCCTGATTGACGTCGAGCACTCGCTGCTCATCCGCCGTGCAGATCAGAATCGGCACCGGCGTCAGGCGAAACGCCTTGGCAAACCGCTCCTCACTCTGGCGCAGCGCCACTTCAGCCTTGTGCCGCAATTCCATGTCGACAAAGGAAAACAGCATGCAGTCTTCATCATTGAGCACCAGCGGTTGTCCGGCGACGATCACCTGTTTGCTGCTGCCATCGGGCAAGCGCAATTCAGCCTGCATCTGCGGAATGGTCTCGACATCGCGCAGTCGCTGAATCGCCAGATCGCGCTTCTCCGCCTGCTCGTAAATATCAATCTCATAAGCCGAAGTGCCGATCACCTGTTCGCGGGTATAACCGGTCATCTCCAAAAAACCCGGATTGACCTTGATGTAACGCAAATCGCTGATACGACAGATCACCGCCGGCGCCGGGTTGGCATTGAAGGTCTTTTCGAAACGCTGCTCGGCGTTGGCCCAATCAGTGACGTCGCTCATGATCAGCACCAGCGACTCGGGCTGTCCTTCGCGGTCAGTCAGCACCATGCTGCGCACGCTGTGTACCCAGACGCGTTCGGGGTCATCTACGGCGAACACTTCAATCAGCACATCACTGAACGCCTCGCAGCGGGCCACGCGGCTGATCGGGTAATTCTCTGCGGTCAGCGAGTGATTATTGCGATAGCGCAGACTGAAGCGTTGCGCGTACTCGGTGGCGTTGTGGCCCAGCTCACCGATCTTGCTGACACCGTGCATGGCCAGCGCCGCTTCATTGGCCCAGAGGATGCTCTGATCCAGTTCCAGCAGAATCACCCCGTCGGACAGCCCGGCGATGATCTGCTGCAACTGGCGACGATTGGTTTCGGTGGTCAGGACTTCCTGGCTCATTGGATCTCCACAAGTGTTGCGCCCATGTGAAGAGTACGACCGCGCGGCGCCGTGATCGTGCCGAGCATCACTTCCCGCATCACCACATTTCCCTGTAGGAGTGAGCCTGCTCGCGATAGCGGTGGGTCATTTAGCCAATACGCTGACTGACATACCGCTATCGCGAGCAGGCTCACTCCTAGAGGGGTTAGTGGTGATTTGAGGATTCCACCAATTCACGCAGGGTGTCGAGGAACAGTTTGAGCACTGGCGAGGCATCGTCGGCGCGATAGGTGGCGTACAGCGGCACTTCCGGCAACGCTGGGGTCAGCGATTTGAACACCAGACCCGCCGGCGCCAACTGTTCGATGGACGCCGGCAACAGCGCCACGCCAAAACCGGCACGCACGAGGCTGAGCAAGGTCTGCACCTCGATCACTTGCTGACGAATCTGTGGTGTGAAACCCGCCTGAATACAGCACTGATAAAGAAAGTTGGCAAACCGCGACTGCTTCAGTTCCAGCGCCACAAACGGCTCCTGTGCCAGATCCGCCGGGGCCAGCACTTCGCGTTGCGCCAGCGGATGATCCGCCGGCATCACCACATGAATCGGCTCATAGATCAGTAGCTCGTTGCGCAACAACGGATCGTCATAACCCACGCGAAACACGCAGGCATCAATGCGCTTCTCCTTCAACGCCTTGACCTGCGCCGCCGGGGTCATCTCGTGCAGGCGCCAGTTGACCTGCGGATAACGCTCGCGAAACAAATGCAACGCCTTGGGCAGCACGCCGACCATTACCGAACTGATCATGCCGATTTCCAGCTCGCCCAACTGCCCGCGACCGGTCTGCCGAGTCAGATCCAGCGCCCGTTCGAGCTGCTCGAACACCAGCGGCGCCTGCTCCTTGAGCATCTGCCCCGCCGCTGTCAGCTCGACCCGATGATGGCTGCGCTCGAACAACGGCGTGCCGAGTTCCTCTTCCAACAGACGAATCTGCTGGCTTAGCGGCGGCTGGCAGATGTGCAGGCGCTCGGCGGCACGACCGAAGTGCAGTTCATCGGCCAACGCCATGAAATACCGCAGCAGGCGCAAGTCCATGGCGATTTATCCCAGACTCAGCGGCGTAGAGCGCTGGCGTACGCCCGTCAACGCGAAGAGCGCGTTGGCGATGGCTGGCGCTACCGACGGGCTGCCCAGCTCGCCAACACCTCCTGGTTTACTCGGCTCACCGTCGAGCACGACGATGTCGGTGGCGGGCATGTCAGACATGCGCGTGACGCGGTAGTCGTGAAAGTTGCTCTGCACCACCCGGCCCTGTTTGATATCGAGCCGGTCGAACAACGCGTGGCCGAGGCCCCACATCAGGCCACCGTAGATCTGCTCTTCGACACCACCGGGCGATACCGCCAAACCGCAATCGACTACGCAGGTGAGCTTCTCGACTGTTGGCTTGCCCTCGACCGTCGCCACCCGCGCGACCACCGCGATAAAACTGGTGTAACCCTGATTCGTGGCGATCCCCAACGCCGTGCCCGGTGGCAACGGCTGGCCCCATCCGGCGCGCTCGGCAGCCTGTTTGAGCACCGCCACATGCCGTGGCCGCTCTTGCATGTTGGCCAGGCGGAACGCCAATGGATCTTCGCCGGCAGCATGGGCGAGTTCGTCCATGAAGCTCTCGACGGCAAACACGTTGGGAATAAAACTCACCGAGCGGTACCAGCCGCTCGGCACCTCACTTTCGTGCTTGACCCAGTTCAGTTCCAGGTGCGGCGGGCGATACGCGAAGTCCCACGCGGTGATCGCCTCGGTGGTGCTGTAGTCCATGTGATCGGGGCGCTCGAAATAACCCGGCTCCCACTGTTCCGGCGACGCCGGCGACACCGCGTGCAGTTGCAACGCGCTGAGTTTGCCTTGGGCATCGAGCGCGCCTTTGACCCGGTGCAAGGTCGCGGGATGATTGAACAGCGCGTGCATTTCGTCTTCGCGGCTATTGAGCAGCTTCACCGGCACGCCGGTTTTCTGTGCCAGATACGCGACTTCAAACAACCAGTATTTGGCCTCCCGCGCACCGAAACTGCCGCCGGAGACCAACTCATGAATAGTGACGTTGGCCTTGTCGATCCCGCACACGGTTTGCGCCGCTTCCAGCGCCGAGGACGGCACCTGCACGCCGCCCCAATAAGTGATTGCCTTGTCCTTGACCTGTGCGGTGATACAGATTGGCTCCAGCGGGTTTTGCACCTTGTAGGGCATGGTGTAGTCGGCTTCGATCAGCTTCGCCGCGCCCGGCCATTGCCCGGCGACATCACCGTGGCTCATGGCTTTGACGGTTTGTACTGTCGGATCGCCGATGGCTCTGGCTTGAGCGCTGGACAACTGCTCGCTGTCGAACCCGGCCAGCGGCGAATCGCTCCACTGGATGGTCAGCACTTTGCGCCCTTCCTGCGCTGCCCAGAACGTATCGGCCAGCACCGCGACACCCTCCAGGTTGCCGCCGAGAACATCGGGCCGCCCAGGAATCGCCAGCACCTTGCGCACCCCCGGCACCCGCAATGTTGCCGCCGAATCGATGTCGAGCACTTTCGCCCCGACCACTGGCGCGCGCTGGATGACTGCCACCAGCATGTCCGGCAACTGTACGTCGATGCTGTACTTGAAACGCCCGCAGACCTTGGCCGCCGCATCACGTTTGTGGCGCAGCTTGCCGATGTATTTGAACTGCGCCGGATCTTTCAGCGTGACCTTTGCCGGGGCTGGCAGGTGCGCGGCCACACCGACCAGCTCACCGTAACCGAGGCTGCGTTTGCTTGAGGTGTGAACGACCCGGCCTTCTTCGGTGGCGCAACTGTCGGGGCTGACTTTCCATTGCTTCGCCGCCGCCGTGATCAACAACGCCCGAGCCGTGGCGCCAGCCATGCGCAAGCGATCGTATTCCAACGAAACGCTGGTGCTGCCGCCCGTGGAGAAGACTTTCCAGATCGGATGAATGTAGGTCTCGAAGAACGGATCTTCCGGGGTGACCACCTGCACGGTCATCGGGTTGACGTCCAATTCTTCGGCCACACATGCAGCCAGTGCAGTCTGCGTACCGGTGCCGGAATCGTGCTTGTGCACCACCAGTTTCACCGTGCCGTCGGCAAAGATGCGAACCCAGGCATTGGGCTCGAATTCTGTCGCCGCAGCAGGGGCTTTGGGGTCGGCGGCGGCGACGCCAGAAGGCAAGTACAGGGCAATCGCCAAGCCTGAGGCGACAGTCGCCGCTTGCTTGAGAAACACCCGGCGTGGCAGTTCGATACGAGTGTCGTCGATGAGGCTCATCACGCCTCCTTCGGCGCATTCGCCGCACGTTTGATCGCTTTGTTGATGCGCCCGTAGGTGCCACAGCGGCAGATATTTCCGGACATCGCATTGCGGATCGAATCGTCCGTCACCGCCGCACCCGTGTTGAGCAACGCGGCGGCGGACATGATCTGCCCGGATTGACAGTAGCCGCATTGCGGCACATCTTCGGCGACCCAGGCCAGTTGCAGCGGATGGTTTTCCGTCGCCGACAAACCTTCGATGGTGGTGATGCTGTGGCCCGCGACGGCCGCCACAGGCAACTGGCAGGAACGCACTGCGACTCCGTTCAGATGTACGGTGCAGGCGCCGCACAGGCCCATGCCGCAGCCGAACTTGGTGCCGGTGAGTTTCAACTGATCACGCAACACCCATAACAAGGGCATGGAGGGGGACGCCTCATCCAGCTCGCGTCGTTCGCCGTTAACCGTGAATGCAATCATTGTCAGGCTCCAAAAGAGCGGCCCGTCTTTGTGCGGGCCTGGTGACCCGATTATTGGAAGCCACGGCAATCCCCGGCCAGCGACGATTTCTGCCAACCGGTGTAAGCAGGACTAACAACATGTACAAGCGATACCCGTCGGTGCAGTCCATGAGCGCGTTTATCCACGCGGCGCGCAGCGGCAGTTTCTCCAGTGCTGCGCGCAAACTTGATCTGACCCATAGCGCGATCAGCCAGCAGATCCGCGCGTTGGAAGATTTCATCGGCCAGCCGCTGTTCGTGCGCGAAGGCGGCGGCAGCAATCTGACCGATGCCGGGCAGTTGTTTGCCAGCGTGTTGTCGGATGGTCTGGCGCAGATTGATCGGGCGATTTCCTCGGTGAAAAACCGCAGCGTGGCGCAGCGCCTGACCTTGGATGTCGACAGCGAACTGGCGCAGAGCTGGCTCAATCCACGCTTGCCGCAGTTGCTCGATGGCTTACCGGATTTTGAGGTGACGCTGCTGTCGATGCCGCGCAGTGATCGCAGCGCGTTCGAGCGGGTGGATCTGGCATTGCGTTATGGCTATGGCGATTGGGACGACTGTGAGATGACGCAGATTTGTGGCGATCGGGTGCTGGCCGTGGCCTCGCCTCAGTTGCTGGAGCGCCACGGTTTGCAGGTGCCGCTAAGTCCGGCGCAGATTCTTCAATTGCCATTGTTGGGGTATACGCGGCGGTCGTGGATTCCGTGGCTGGATGCGGCGGGCATGCCGCCCGTGGAGCCGCCGGCGCGGGTGGTGTTTGATAACGCGGCGAATCTGATTGCGGCGGCGGAGGCCGGAGTCGGCGCGGGATTGGTGCGGGGATTATTGGCGG
The DNA here is from genome assembly GCF_016651275.1 of Pseudomonas sp. TH08. NCBI lineage: Bacteria > Pseudomonadati > Pseudomonadota > Gammaproteobacteria > Pseudomonadales > Pseudomonadaceae > Pseudomonas > Pseudomonas sp. TH08. The sequence continues at coordinate 1,046,287 of NZ_JAEKEE010000004.1, forward strand.
CCGATGCGTTGCGCAGTGGACGGCTGGTGGCGCTCAACGAAGCGCAGATTGCCGCGCATTACAACCTTTACGCCGTGTGGCCGCATGGGCAGGCTGAGCGGGTGGCGCCAGTGGTTGAAGTGATCAAGCAGTTGGCTTTGCACACGCAACACTGACGCCTTCGCGAGCAGGCTTGCTCCCACAGGGTTACGCATTCCAAATGTGGGAGCGAGCCTGCTCGCGAAGAGGCCATTACCTTCACCACAAAACCAAAACCATATCGCCCAAGTATCACCACCGCGCCCAATTAATATTGTACGAACCCCACCCCTCTTTCCAATACTCGCCCTCAGCAACCACCCACCCGGGCCGGATGCGAACAGGCGAGGGAATGCGCGAGTCTTGCGCATAGAAACGGCCGATTGCCCGGGACGTGGATGCCGAGAGCCGCAAGGCTCCCTTCCCCGCTATCAGGAGATCGACTGCAATGATCATCGATATCAGCTGCTATCCCACGGATCTCGTGGACCTCGCCTGGAGGCATGACGGTGACCCGTTCACCGGTGAGCGTCTGCTGGAGATGATGGATGGCCCGTATATGGTCAACGGCAAGCCTCGCCGCATTGACAAGGCCTTCATCCAGCCGCCGCAAGGCAACACCATTTACACCTGGACCGACGGCGACCTGAGCGGCCGCGAATCCATCGACGCCTACATGGCCTACACCCTGAAAATGGTGCAGACCTACCCGGATCGGTTCATCGGCTGCTTCGTCTACAACCCGCGCTGCGGTGTGGAGAACGGCGTCGAAGCCATCGAGCGCTACGTCAAGGAGCACGGCTTCGGCATGGTGCAGATGCAAGCCAACATGCACGCCTACCGGCCCGACCGCGCACTCGACTGGGTGCGTCCGTGCTTCGAGAAGTGCGCCGAGCTGGGCATCCCGGTCAAGCTGCACACCGGCGACGGGCCGTACAGCATCCCGTCGGAATGGGTGCCGATGATCAAGGAGTTTCCTAACGTCAATTTCATCATGGCCCACTTCGGCGTACAGACCGGCGGCGTCTACGTGTTCGAACCGATGCAATGGGCGATGGAATTGCCCAACGTCTACTGCGAATCCGGCTGGTGCCTGCAATCGCGGATCGTCGAGTTCGCCAAGGTGCTGCCGACGCACAAGATCCTCTTCGGCACCGACACCCCACCGAACGAACCGGGCATGTGGCTGCGTCTGCTCGAAGTGCTCTGCCACGAACCGCCGCAGGGCCTGAATCTCGACGAGGACACCCTCGAAGACTATCTGGGCAACAACACCGCGCGAATGATCGGCCTCGAACCGACCCCGCCACCGCGTTCCGTTTCCGAAGCAGAGGCGCAACTCAAACGCCCCGTCACCACCCAATTGGCCAGGAGCTGAACCGATGATTATCGATACCCATCTGCACCCCACCAATCTGGTCGACGAGGCCTGGCGCCACACCGGCGAACCGTTCACCGGCGAGCGCATGCTCAAGTTGATGGACGGCCCGTACATGATCAACGGCAAACCACGCCGCATCGACATGGGCTTCATCCAGCCGCCACCGGGCAACACCGGTTACCGCGACGGCAACCGCCGGGGCCGCGAAGGCGTGCGCGACTACATGTCGTACATCGCCGAACTCTGCGTGAAATACCCGGACCGCTTCATCGGCAACTTCAACTTCAACCCGCGCTGGGGACCGGAAAACGGTGCGGCGGAGCTGGAATTCCACATCAAGGAATACGGCTTCAAGATGCTCAAGCTGCACGCGAACATGCACGGCTATCGGCCGGATCGGGCGCTCGACTGGCTGCGGCCGGCGATGAAGGTCTGCGCCAAGTACAACATCGTCGTACTGATCCACACCGGCGACGGCCCGTACACGATTCCGACGATGTTCTATCCGATCATCCGCGAGTTCCCGATGGTCAATTTCATCATCGGCCACTTCGGCATCCAGACCGGCGGCAACTACTCGTTCGAAGCGTTCTGGATGGCGATGGACACGCCGAACGTTTACTGCGAATCGGGTTGGTGCTTCCAGTCGCGGATCGTCGAGTTCGCCAAGGAGCTGCCACGCAACAAGATCGTCTTCGGCACCGACTCGCCGCCGAACGAACCGGGCATGTGGCTGCGTGAACTGGAGGTGTTGTGCTCACCGGCACCGCAGGGGTTGGGGATTGATGAAGATCATCTCGAGGATTACCTGGGCAACAACATTGCCCGGCTGTGCGGGATCGAACCGACACCACCGCCCAAAGACCTGGCCGAGGCCGACATACGCCTGACTACCACGTACCTCTAGATAACGCAGACCCTTGGGGTAACAAGGAAACCCTGTGGTGAGGGGATTTAGCGAAACGTCGCACCGCCCCGTTCGGTCGCGAAGCGGCCCCAAAACCTGCGACCGCGTTGTATCAGGCATATCGCGTTTACTGGTTTTACGACTGCTTCGCAGCCGAACGGGGATAAATCCCCTCGCCACAAGGGATCTGTGCACAGAGCACACAGCGACTTTACAGGCACGAAGATGACCCGGCGTTCGTTCGACCGGCAGGCCAACGGCTGGCCGCGCGAACGCCCTCTCACCCCTGCGTGCCTGCTTTTTACGAGGTGACACCATGACCCGTTCGACGCTCGGCGATTCTCAGGACTTTCACGTGTTCATCGACGCCTATCGCCGTGAGTACCCGGACGATGTGCTGACCCTCACTCAACCGATTTCTGCCGATCAGGACGTCACTGCCCTGGTCGACGCCCTCGCCGCCCAGGGACGCGATCCGCTGCTGATCTGCGAACACGTCGGCAACCTCGGTGTGCCGGTGGCGACCAATCTTTTCGCCTCGCGAACCCGCATCGCCCGTCTGTTCGGCGTAACCCCTACGCAACTGCACGAAACCTTCCAGACCCGCGCCAACCAGCCCATCGCACCGCGTTATGTGGAAAGCGGGCCAATCCTTGATGAAGTCTTCGAAGGCGAAGCGCTGGACCTGGCGTTGCTGCCGATGCTCAAGCATTTCGACAGTGACCGCGGGCCGTACATCACCAACGCAATCATCGTTGCCGAAGACCCGCGGACCGGCATCGCCAACATGAGCTATCACCGCTCGATGCGCCACGCCCGCCAGGCCCTCGCCACCAGCCTGCATTCACGCGGCCACCTATGGCGCATGCTGCAAACCGCCCGCGAGCGAGGCGAAGAATTGCGCGTGGCGATGGTCGTCGGTGCGCATCCGCTGTTCATGCTCGCTGCCGCAGCACGTTTGCCGTATGGCGCCGATGAACGCGCCGTTGCTGGCGGACTGTTCGGTGCGCCGCTGGAATTGGTGAAAACGCCGCGCTATGGCATTGGTGTACCCGCCTACGCCGAGTTCGTTCTTGAAGGCGCCATCGACCCGGCGGCTTACGCTGAAGAGGGTCCGTTCGGTGAATTCAGCGGCTACTCCTCGGACCGCTCGACCAACAATGTGCTGCGCGTCGATACCCTGTTAAAACGCAAAGACGCCTGGCTGGTCGACGTCATGGGCGGCCGCTATGCCGAACACCTGACCCTCGCCCGCCTACCGCGCGAAGCCGAGATGAGCGAGAAACTCAAAGCGCGATTCCCCGCCGTCACCGCCGTGCATTACCCCAACTCCGGCACGCATTTTCACTGCTACGTGGCGCTGGATCAGAGCCGTGACGGCGAGGCGCGGCAGATCATGCTGGCGCTGCTCGGCTGGGATCCGTACCTGAAAACCGTGATTGCGGTGGACAGCGATATCGACATCAGCGACGACAGTCAGGTGCTGTGGGCGCTGGCCACGCACTTCCAGCCGCACCTGGATATTTTCATGATCGATGGTTTACCAGGCAGCCCGCTCGATCCTTCGTCGTCGGTCAATGGCACCACGTCGCGCATGGGTCTGGATGCCACACGCGGCTCGGGTTTTGACGGGATCAAGGCGCAGCTCGATCAGGAAGTTCTGGAGCGAGCGCGGGTTTTGCTCAAAGGTCTGGAATCGTGAACCGGCAGCGGATGGTCGTCGGCATCAGCGGCGCGTCCGGTTTTATCTATGGCGTGCGTTTGCTGCAACTGCTCGCCGAACTGGACATCGAAAGCCACCTGATCATCAGCCGCGCGGCGCTGCTGACCATGGCCCATGAGACCGACTACAAACTGGCTGACGTCACCGCGCTGGCCAGCCATTACCACCGCGCCGATGACGTCGCCGCCGGGATCGCCAGCGGTTCGTTTCGCTGCCTCGGGATGGTGGTTGCGCCGTGCTCGATGAGGACGCTGGCGGAGATTGCCACGGGCACTTCGTCAGGGCTGATCGGACGCGCCGCTGACGTCACTCTCAAAGAACGCCGCACGCTGGTGCTGATGGCCCGCGAAACCCCGCTGACCCTCGCCCACCTGCGCAACATGACCGCCGTCACCGAAATGGGCGGAATCATCGCCCCGCCGGTGCCGGCGTTCTACGCCCGGCCTGACAGCCTCGGGCAAATGGTCGACCACAGCCTCGGCCGCGTGCTCGACCTGTTCGGCCTCGACGCCGGCGTCTTACAACGCTGGCGAGAACACCCAGAACCCACTGAGGGAATAAATGCCTGTGGCGAGGGGATTCATCCCCGATCGAGTGCGCAGCAGTCGCAAATGCAGCAAACCCATTCGACCTGAAACACCGCAATCGCAGGTTTTGGGGCCGCTTCGCGCCCCATCGGGGATAAATCCCCTCGCCACACCGAATCCACTGAATCAGCTCATTCATCGTGCACCGGTTAATCAAAGGAGCCTCACCATGAACACTCCCTTCAACGCCCCAACCCGCAACACCAAAATACCCGTGACCATTCTCACCGGTTTCCTCGGGGCCGGTAAAACTACCCTGCTCAATTACATCCTCAAAGAAAACCATGGCCGCAAAATCGCCGTGATCGAAAACGAGTTCGGCGAGGTCGGCATCGACGGCGACCTCGTCCTCAGTTCGGAAACCGAAGAAATCTACGAGATGGTCAACGGCTGCGTCTGCTGCACCGCCGAGGTTCGCGAGGATCTGGTGCGCATCGTTCGCGAGCTGGTGGCGCGGCCGGTGCGGCTTGATCACATCCTGATCGAGACCAGCGGCCTGGCCGACCCGTACCCGGTGGCACAGAGCTTTTTTATCAACGACCCGATCGCCGATGAAGTGGAACTCGACGCCATCGTGACCATGGTCGATGCCAAACACATCGCCCAGCATCTGGAGGATCTGCAACTCGACGGCGTCGACAATCAGGCGGTGGATCAGATCGTCTGCGCCGACCGGATCGTCATCAACAAGGTCGATCTGGTCAGCGCTGACGAGGTCGAAACCCTGCGCGGCAAGATCCGGGGGTTGAACGCCACGGCGGATCTGGTGACCTCGACCCACGCGCAAATCGACCTGACCAAGATCCTCGGCATCGGCGCTTTCGAGTGCACGCAGAAGCTGATGGAAATCGGCGCGGATCAGCACGATCACGATCACCACGACCATGACCATCGCGCTGAAGAGGCCGACCACGAGCACGACCCAAGCGTTTCTTCGGTGGGCATCGCCGTCGATGGCGCGGTCAACCTGATGGCGTTCCATCGCTGGATCAGCGAGCTGCGCTCCTCCCAGGCCGACAACCTCTATCGCATGAAAGGCGTGCTCGCCGTCGCCAACGAAGACCAGCGCTATGTACTGCAAGGCGTGCACAGCCTGGTGGAATTCCGAGCATCAACCGCGTGGGGCACGGAGCCCCGCTCGAGCAAGATCGTGTTCATCGGCCGCGACCTGGATCGCGCGGCCCTGAACCAGGGCTTCGCCGCCTGCCTGGCAGGCTGAAACAAGGCATCGGAGCCGGTGGATGGCGGCTTCGCAGCACGAATGACTGATGCCACAACGATCCAGCAACTGTGGTGTGAACTCTGTGGCGAGGGGATTTATCCCCGATCGGCTGCGAAGCAGTCGCAAACCCTGTGAATACGGTGTGGTCGAGATACCGCGGTCTCAGGTTTTGGGGTGCTTCGCGCCCCATCGGGGATAAATCCCCTCACCACAAAGCCAGCTCCCACAGGGATCTTTGGTGTTCCCAAGTCCGAGGCATCAGACGAATACCCCTCTCTACCACATAAAAACAGCCAGAGGTGTTTCCCCATGTCGTCAGCCACATCCCCATCAAAAAACGCTCCCTCCGTGCATCCCGTCGACCGCATTCTGCCGGTGCGACAAATGCTCACCCTCGGCCTGCAACACATGGCCGTCTCGTACATCGGCGCCATCGCCGTGCCGTTGATTGTCGCCAGTGCCTTGAAAATGTCCCACGCCGACACCGTGGTGCTGATCAGTACCACGTTGTTCTGCTCGGGCATCGCCACCCTTCTGCAAACCGTCGGCTTCTGGAAGTTCGGTGTACGCCTGCCGATTCTGCAAGGCGTGGCGTTCAGCAGTGTCGGCCCGGTGATCGCCATCGGCAGCAACCCCGATGTCGGTTTCGCCGGGGTCTGCGGGGCGGTGATCGGCGCGGGCATCTTTACCATGTTGATGGCGCCCTTCGTCGGTCGATTACGGCGATTTTTTCCGCCCGTGGTCACCGGTTGCATCGTCACCGTGATCGGTTTGCAACTGTTCCCGATCGCCTATGAATGGGTCGGCGGCGGCCGCAATGCGAGCAACTTCGGTGCTCCGGCATTCCTCGGTGTGGCGGTGGTGGTGTTGCTGACGATCCTGTTGGTCAACCGCTATGGCAGTCCACTGCTGCGCAACATGGCGGTGTTGATCGGCATGCTGATCGGCGCCGGTCTGGCCTACGGTCTGGGCATGGGCAATTTCCACAGCGTTGAAGAAGCGCCGTGGCTGACCGTGCCCTACCCGTTCTACTTCGGTTTGCCGACCTTCAGCCTGATCCCCATCGCGACCATGGTGGTGGTGATGATCGTGCAGATGGTCGAGTCGATGGGACTGTTCGTGGCCATCGGCGACATCGTCGAAAAACCGGTGGAAGACAAACAGGTGATCAACGGCCTGCGCGCCAACGGTCTGGCCAGCACCATCGCCGGGATGTTCGCCGCGTTCCCGTTTATCGCCTTCATGGAAAACGTCGGCCTGGTAATCCTCACTGGCGTGCGCAGCCGTTGGGTGGTCGCGGTCAGCGGCTTGCTGATGTGCTCGATTGCCCTGGTGCCGAAGGCCGGCGCGATCATCGCCTCGATGCCGACGGCCGCCCTCGGTGGCGCCGGCATTGCGATGTTCGGCGTGGTCGCGGCGGCGGGCATTCAAACGTTGGCCAAGGTCGACTATGAGCGCAATCGCTACAACGTGCTGATCGTCGGTTTCACCATCGCTGCCGCGCTGGTGCCGGTGCTCGCTCCCACCCTGTTCAAACAACTTCCCGAGTGGTCGCAGCCGTTCCTGCACAGCAGCGTGGTCATCGCCTGCCTGGTGTCGGTATTGCTCAACGCCGCGCTGAATGGCGTCAGCGTGCCGGAAACCACCGCCAGCAAATCCGCCTCGCACATCCTTTAGTTTGGAGCTGCCCATGACTCAACTTCAGAACATCCTGATCAAAAATCCGGTCGCGGTGATGACCGGCCTGCGCGGCCCTCGCGCGCGGGCCGGCGCCGTGGACATCCGCGTGGTCAACGGCCGCATCGCTGAAATGGCCGCGAACCTTGAGCCACACCCTGGCGAACGGGTGATCGACGCGCGCAATTGCGTGGTCTATCCGGGCTGGATCAACACCCACCATCACCTGTTCCAGAACCTGCTCAAAGCCGTACCTGCAGGGCTGAATCAGGATCTGCAAGGCTGGCTGGCGAGCGTGCCTTACCCGCGTCTGAACCGCTTCACACCGCCACTGGCGCGGATCGCCGCACGGCTGGGCATGGTCGAGTTGTTGTTGTCCGGCGTCACCACGTGTGCCGACCATCATTACCTCTATCACGCCCACGGCAGCACCGAGACCGGCGACTTGCTGTTCGACATGGCCGATGAATTCGGCCTGCGTTTTGTGCTGTGTCGTGGCGGTGCACTGGAGTCGGCCAGCGCGCATCCAGGTTTCTCGAAGACCGCGCTGCAACCGGAAAGCCTCGAGCAGATGGTCGGCGATATCGAACGGTTGAAGTCGCTGTATCACCAGGACACCGCGGACGCGATGCGCCGCGTGGTCGTCGCCCCTACCACACCGACCTTCTCGTTGCCGCCAACGCTGCTGCGTGAACTGGCGCACACCGCACGAGGCCTTGGTTTGAGGCTGCACACGCACCTGTCCGAGACGCAGAACTATGTGAATTTCTGCCGCGAAAAGTACAACTGCCTGCCGGTGGAGTTCGTCGCCGAACACGAATGGCTCGGCCCCGACGTCTGGTTCGCCCACGCCGTGCACTTGCAACCCGGCGAAATCCGCATGCTCGCCCAGACCGGCACCGGTATTTCCCACTGCCCGGTGAGTAACGCGCGACTGGGTAGCGGTGTCGCGCCAGTGCCGCAGATGTATGAGGCCGGCGTGCCGATTTCCCTCGGCGTCGACGGCGTGGCATCGAATGAATCCGGGAGCATGGTCGGCGAGGCGAACACCGCGTGGCTGATTCACCGCGCCGAACAAGGTGCTTCGGCGACCACAGCAGAAGATGTCATTCACTGGGGCACGGCGGGTGGCGCGCAGGTGCTTGGACTGGGCGCGGTCGGCACGCTGGAAGTCGGTCAGGCGGCGGATCTGGTGGTCTACAGCCTCGACCATCCACGCTTCTACGGCTTCCACGACAGCGCCGTCGCGCCGGTGGTGGCAGGCGAACCGATCACGGTGAAATACAGCCTGGTCGGCGGCAGGATCGTGGTCGATAACGGCGTGATTCCAGGCCTGGACATCGAGCGCATGCGCGCCGAAGCGTGGGAAGGTGTCCAACAACTGATGAACGTCGACGACTGACCCAAACCCACCAAAAACCCCTGTAGGAGTGAGCCTGCTCGCGATAGTGGTCTTTCATTCACATCAGCTCTGCCTGATACACCGCTATCGCGAGCAGGCTCACTCCTACAGGGGATTGCGGTGCATTCGCATACCGACAGTTTGTCGTCTAAGGTTATCCCCTCATCGGATTGAGCCCCTGCCAGCCACACCGGGCTCTTCATCAAGGAGAGACTGATGACGTCGCGTCGCAACATCGAACAGACCTATCGCACCTGGTCCAGCCCCATTCTGCTGGAGCTGAAAAAACGCGAACACCAGATGGCGCCAGTCGAGCGCCAAGCGCTGGAGAACGTCCTGGTGGAAAGACGGTTGCTGGACGTAGGCAACCCGGATGGCGTTGAACGTCGTCGCAACAGCGGTGGCTGACACTGCGCTTTCGCGAGCAGGCTCGCTCCCACAGGGTTTTGGGTAACTCACAAAGCTCGTGTTCACCCGCAATCACTGTGGCAGCGAGCCTGCTCGTGAAGAGGCCAGTGCCGTCACCCTCACGACTTGGGCCGACGCACCGCCCTCACACGCCCACTGTCGCCGCCACCGCAATAGAAGCGATCCGCACCGTCCGCCTCCAGCCCGGAAACACCTTGTCCCACTGGCATTGTCAGCGCTTCGAGGACTTCGCCGTCCTGCGGATCGATCCGCCGCAATTCACTTTCATCCGCCTCCCAGGTGCCATGCCACAACGCGCCATCCACCCAGGTCACGCCGGTGACGAAGCGGTTTGACTCCAGCGTGCGCAGGATCTTGCCGGTGTCCGGATCGATCTGATGAATCTTGCGCTCGCGATACTGACCGACCCATAACGAGCCATCCGCCCAAGCCATGCCTGAGTCGCCGCCATCGCCCGGCGCCGGGATGGTGTGGAGGACGCGCCCCGTGGCTGGGTCGATTTTGTGGATGCGGCGGTCGGCAATCTGGTACAGGTGCTGGCCGTCGAAAGCGGTGCCGCCGTCGGCGTTGACCTTGATCGTGCGCACGGTTTCGCCACTGGCCGGGTCCAGTGCATTGAGCTGGCCGTCGCTGGCGAACCAGACCTGCCGGCCATCGAACGTCACGCCGTGAATGCCTTTGATGTCATCAAACGGGCCGTACTCGCGAAGGATTTCTGCGTTTGCATGTTTCATGTGGGCTTCCTCGTGGATGTGTGAGTCCAGCCTAGCCATTGCCCAGCGACACCGGGAGTAACAAGATCGTCGCGAAACCCGGCATTGGTGGAGTCAGCCAGCGCCGCGCCCGACCGACACCGAACGCCTGCACCTTGTCCGCCCGCGCCAGAGCCTCCAACGCCCGCTGTACCTGACGCTGACTGTTGCCCAAGGCCAGCGCCAACGCCGAACTCGACCAGGCCTCGCCATCCGCAAGCAAGGCCAGCAACGCCGCGTATTTGTCCTCGACCGGCAGTGTCAGCAACGCGACATCCTCGGCCACCAGCGCAAAGCCCCTTGGCGTCGCGTTGATGTTCGCCAGCGGTGCGAGCGTCGCACGCAACCGGCCAATTTCGACGCGCAAGCGGGCACGGTGTGATTCATCCGTGAGGGGCAAACGAAAGGCTTGGGCGAACAGCGTTTCGCGCGCCACATCGCCCGGCCAGGCCAGCGCGAGTAAACGTGCGAGATTGAAAAGCACCGGCCGTGTGGTCAGCGCCACCGTTATGCCGGCACCGCGCACGCTATAGCGGCAGGCATCGACGATCAGTGTCGACGACGTGAACAAGGCTTCAACCTGCGCCAGATTCACCGCTTGCGCCTCACCGGCAACGATCAACCGCGCTGCCGGCGCGGCAAGCATGTGTCTGGCGTGATCGACCTCGGCGCTCAGTGCAGCGATCCCGGCCTGTTGCGCCGCAGCCTGCGCCCGAGCCAGCGCCGCACCGGCCTTATGCGCCTGAACCCGACGCACGGCGATCCCGGCAGCGATCAATTCATGTGCGGTACGCAGCGCGGGCGGCAACGGCGCCGGGTCAGTCTCACCCAGCAATGTTTCGGCCGCATCCAGTTCGCCGATCAACAGCAACCGGCGAATCTGCAAATAGCGCGCGTGCGCCGCATTCACGCCGTCACCGTGCGCCTGCAACACCCGCCGCGCCGCCTCCAGTGCCTTCACCGGCCAGCCCAGATCCCGCGCCGCCAGTGCCACTTCGGCCTCGGCGACCACACAACGTGCTCGCGACAACGGCTCATTGCTGCCGAACGCCTTCACCGCCCGTTGCAACAGCGCTTTGGCGCGACGCAGATCACCGAGCTGAGCCATGGCAATTGCGCGCAACGCCAACGCCGGCGGGTCTTCACGCAGGGCGACGTAGTTCAACGCGCCCAGCGGATCGCCGGCGGACAGCGCTCTGCCAGCGGCATTGATCAGCGAATCCATGGACCATTATTCCCCGACGACTGAATCGTCAGCTGAGTCTAATACCTGGAATGACGGTCGACGTCGCAACACATTTGATGGGGAGGCGGAAAACCTACAAAGGCGAGCGCTGCGCTGACTCTCAGGCCAGCAACCCGACGCTCTTGAGCAAATCGTGCAAACCCTTCGGCACCAATGGCGCCTGCTCGCTGAAACTTGAACTGTCATGCCAGCGCGCAGTAAAGGCAGCACCGTCGCTTTCATGTCCAATCATTTGCGCATGCGTGTACACGCTGGAGTCGGCAAACGTCGCGTCGTAGACCTGGACGATCTCGTGCCCGGGTTTGCCGTTATAGATGAACAGGCTTTCGAGTGTGCCGAGCAGGCGCAAATCCGTCATGGACAGGCCCAACTCCTCTTGCACTTCGCGCACGATTGCTTCGGCGCTGGTCTCGCCGAATTCGATACCGCCACCGAGTGGACGAAAGCAGGTTTGCTGGCTGACCGGGTCACGAAATTCGTTGACCAGAATTTTGCTGTGATGATGAAAAACGCAAAGTGCGAGGGCGCGGATCCGTTGTTCGGCCATGGGTGAAGTCCGTTTCGAGGTGTGAAAGCGCGGCATTTAAACACGATTCGCACCGCACACCCCGGACATCATCTTGTGGCCATATCTCAGACCGGAGAAATGGTCGCCAGCAAGCCGATCAGAATGGTCAATGTCAGAAATCCGCCGAGAAAAAAAGCCATCTTGTTCATATTGCTCTCTCCAATGCTGAGCTTGCGGTGCACCGGACGCTTCGGGATGAAGAACTGTCGCGAGTGACCGGACTGCGCAGCTATTCTGAGCCTGTGACTGAGCCGGTTACAGAGTCAGATTGAAACGAAAAAAGCGTATCAGATGAAATCTGATCTGTAGGAGCTGCGGCACGCTGCGATCTTTTGATCCTGGTTCTCAGAAGCAAAGTCAAAAGATCGCAGCGTGCCGCAGCTCCTACAGGGAGGGGCAATAAGGTGATATCAGGGAGCGACATTAAGGTTGCCCTGACAGCGCTTTGATCTAGAGTCGAACAACAACAAAAATAACCGGAGTGCCCATGACTGAGTTGAAGCTGCAAGCCAACGTCGCCGATTCCCTGAACCGCTGGCACGAGATGATCCGCACCGGCAACTTGAGCGACCTGCCCGAGTTACTTGATGCAAAAGCAGTATTTCGCTCACCGATGGCGCACACGCCTTACCCCGGCGCGCCGGTGGTGTCGATGATCCTTAATACGGTGTTCGGCGTGTTTGAGGATTTCCATTACCACCGTGAGCTGGCGACAGCGGATGGCTTGAATGTGATTCTGGAATTCAGCGCCAAGGTGGGGGCGAAGGAGCTCAAAGGCATCGACATGATCCGCTTTGATGAGCGCGGCAAGATTGTCGAGTTTGAAGTGATGGTGCGACCGCTGAGTGGATTGCAGGCGCTGGGCGAAGAAATGGGCCGGCGACTCGGCGCCTATCTGGCCTCCGCCAAACCCTGACCACCAAAAATGTAGGAGCTGCCGAAGGCTGCGATCTTTTGATTCTGTTTATTAAAATCACAGTCACAAGATCGCAGCCTTCGGCAACTCCTACAGGGGGATAGTGCATAAAAAACCCACTGACCGTCGCCGGTTCAGTGGGTTTTGTGTGCCAGGCTTCTAGTTACAGAGCCATGTCACGTGCAGCGTTTTCCTTCGGGGCTTCTGCTTTTTCAGCAGCAGGTGCAGCCGGAGCAGCTACCTGACCGATCACTGGAGGCGTCGGCAGTTCGAGGATTTTAGCCGTGTAGGCCCACTCTGCAGCCACTTTGGCTGGATCGCTGTTCAGCTGGGTGCCGTAGCTTGGAACGATCTGGTGCAGCTTGGTTTGCCATTCTGGCGATGCCACTTTGTCTTTGAAGACTTTCTGCAGCACGCTCAGCATGATCGGAGCAGCGGTCGACGCGCCTGGCGATGCGCCCAGCAGGCCGGCGATGGAGCCGTCTTGTGCAGCAACGATTTCGGTGCCCAGTTTCAGCACGCCGCCCGCAGCTTCATCACGCTTGATGATTTGCACGCGTTGGCCGGCTTGCCACAGACGCCAGTCTTCGGCTTTGGCGTGCGGGAAGTATTCCTTCAGCGCGTTCATGCGGTCTTCATCCGACAGCATCAGTTGGCCAGCAAGGTACTCGACCAGCGGGTATTCCTTGATGCCGACCTTGGTCATAGGCCAGATGTTGTGGGTGGTGGTGCTGGTCAGCAGGTCCAGGTACGAGCCTTCCTTCAGGAACTTGGTGCTGAAGGTCGCGAATGGGCCAAACAGAATGACGCGCTTGCCGTCCAGAACACGGGTGTCCAGGTGCGGAACCGACATCGGCGGTGCGCCAACCGAAGCTTTACCGTAAGCCTTGGCCAGGTGCTGTTCAGCGATGGCCGGGTTATCGGTCACCAGGAACGAGCCGCCTACCGGGAAGCCAGCGTATTCCTTGGCTTCTGGAATGCCCGACTTCTGCAGCAGGTGCAGAGCGCCGCCGCCAGCGCCGATGAACACGAACTTGGCGTCGGTTTCGGTTTTGGTGCCGTCTTTCAGGTTTTTGTAGCTGACGCGCCAAGTGCCATCGGCGTTCTTGGTGATGTCTTCAACTTCGCTCGACAGCTTCAGGTCGAAGTTAGGCTTGGTTTGCAGGTGGGCAGCGAACTGGCGGGTGATTTCGCCGAAGTTCATGTCGGTACCCAGCGGGCTCCAGGTGGCCGCGATTTTCTGGTTCGGGTCGCGCCCTTCCATCATCAGCGGAACCCACTTCTTGATCACAGCAGGGTCTTCGGAGTACTGCATGCCGGCGAACAGCGGGCTCGCTTGCAGGGCTTCGTAGCGCTTTTTCAGGAACTTGATGTTGTCATCGCCCCACACGAAGCTCATGTGCGGAGTGGTGTTGATGAACGAGCGAGGGTTCTTCAGAACGCCTTGCTGAACCTGCCAGGCCCAGAACTGACGGGAGACCTGGAACGCTTCGTTGATCTCGACGGCTTTCGGGATCGTGACGTTGCCTTTGTCGTCTTCCGGGGTGTAGTTCAGCTCAGCAAGCGCCGAGTGACCGGTACCGGCGTTGTTCCAGCCGTTGGAGCTTTCCAGGGCGACGCCATCAAGGCGCTCGACCATTTCCATCGACCAGCTTGGCTCCAGCTCATTGATCCACACACCCAAGGTGGTGCTCATGATGCCGCCGCCGATCAGCAGTACATCGACTTTCTTTGCTTCGTCAGCATTGGCGGATGTCATCCCCATCGCCAAAGCCAGACCCAGCAAGGCTGTGTTCACTTTCTTAAACATCTGTTGCACCTATGATAAAACGCCTTCCGCCCGCCGCTGTTATCTGTATGCGATCCGCTTTGATGACGCTCAGGCTAGCGTCGCAGATTCCGGCACACTTCAATTTTGACGGGTGGGCACACAAGGCCGACAGGTTGCATCGACCTCAGTTAATGTCCCTTCTGAACTGACTTTTTATCATTATTGGCTTCAGCTACTTGAGCGACAGGGATTCCGTCGGCCCGCCCGAAGGCAAGCAAACTGAATAAGGTCAAACCAAGTTGGCGCGAAGAATATCACGTCAGGGCAAACCCGCGCGTCTGTTCCCGACTTGAGAGTCTTTTTCCGCTCAGGGACTTATCGGCCGATGCCCGCCGAACATGATCCTGAGGCAGATTCTTGCCGAGACCTCTGTGCCGTTACCGAACGAAGTGGCGCCGTTGTGTAATCCAGGATGAATCTGCTACGTTGTACGATGACTGATGAATTAACATTTTGAATTGATCAGTCATCAACTCTCATAACAACAAGGAAACAACATGACTTATTCCCGTCTTTTGATCGGTTTGCTCTTTAGCTTCAGCGGATATGCCATGGCCGCCCCTGCCCCGGCGGAGCAAGACGTCGCCAAAGCGGTCGATCACCTGACCCAGGCAATGTTGCACAAGGACATTGCTGAACTGGATGCACTCACCGCGCCCAACCTGACGTATGGCCATTCCAGCGGCAAAATCCAGGACAAGAAAGAATTCATCGCCGACATCGAAACCGGCAGGAGCGCCTTCAAGACCCTTGAGATGCAAAAGCAGACCATCACCCTGTCCGGCGACACGGCACTGGTGCGTCACCACTTTTCAGCGCAGGCATTGAAGGGAACTGAAGTCATACCGACCGAGATCGAGAACTTTCAGATCTGGCAGAAGCAGGATGGCAAGTGGTTGCTGGTGGGGCGACAGGCGTTCAAATTCTGACGGGGTAAAACTCATCTTTTATATGTTGTGAACGTATTGTGTTTACACCACAGCCCATGTGGGAGCTGGCTTTTCAGCGATAGCGGTGTGTCAGTCAACATCAATATTGAATGTACCGACCTCATCGCTGGCAAGCCACACACACTGGGCTGTGGTGTTCGCAGCAACACTCACAACCGAAACCGATCCACCGATTGCGCCAACTGCCCCGCCAGACTCGACAACTCATCTGTCGTATTCGCCGTCTGGCCGATTACCCGGCTATTGCCCTCGGACATCCCGGCAATCATTTCCACCTGATGGGCGATCTCGTTGCTGGCATGGCTCTGCTCGCCGATGGTGCGGGTAATGTCATTGACCAGTTGTGTAGTGCTCAACGTCGCGTCGAGGATCTCGCGAATCGCCCGTTCGACGTCAGCCGTTACCGCCATGCCCTTGTCGACCTGCGCCACGCCCGCCTCCATGCTGCTTACCGCCTCGCGAGTGCTGTACTGAATGCGCGCGACCATCGCGGCGATTTCCTGAGTGGACGCACTGGTTCGCGCAGCCAGGCTGCGCACTTCGTCCGCCACCACCGCAAAGCCCCGACCCTGCTCACCGGCTCGAGCGGCCTCGATGGCGGCGTTGAGCGCCAACAGGTTGGTCTGGTCGGCAATGCTTTTGATCACCTGAATGATGTTGAAGATCGCTTCGGATTCCTGGTCCAGCGTGCGGATCACCTGCGCCGACTGTTGTGCCGAGCGCGCGATATCGTCCATATCGCTGACCACTTGATGGATCACCTGCCCGCCATTCTTCGCCAATGACTCGGCCTGATTGGCCATGCCCAAGGCGCGCTCGGCGTGGCGGGTGATTTCCTCGATGCTCGCAGTCATCTGGCTCGCGGCTGCGGCCATGGTCCCGGCGGCGACGCTTTGCTGCTGGCTGCTGTCGGCGACCTGATGGCAGCCGTGGCTCAACTGTTCGCTCATGCCGCTGACGCCGTGGGCGTTACGGCGCACTACGTCGATCATGTCGCGCAAGTCCCGCTGCATGGTCGCCAGGGTCCGAATCAGGCTGCTGGCCTCGTCCTTGCCGGACGGCTCGGCGATAGGCTCGCTGAGGTTGCCGTGGGCGATGCTTTCGGCGATTCGACTGGCCGTTTTCAACGGGCCGAGGATGCTCAGCATCACCCAGCGCCCCTGCGCCAGTAGCAACAGCAGACTGGCGATCAACACCACAGCGAGGGCGAGATTGGCATTGTGGATTGCCGTTTCGGTGCCTTCGCTGGTCTGCCGGGTATTGGTTTCGATCAGCTCGCTTAGCGCCGCCATCTGCGTTTCGAGCTGACTGAACGCGGTGTTGAACGTAGCGAGTTCCTGCTGCGCCGCCTCCGGGTTGTCGAGTGCCAGCCCGACAATCCGCTCACCGGCATTGATGTACGTGTCGAGGCTCGGCTTGATCTGCTCCAGCGCCGTGCGCAGGGTCGGGTTGATGGGCAGCTTGAGGTTGTCGTCGAGGACCTCGCGGAAATGCCCGGCGTGCTCGTTGATCGAATCGCGCACTTCGGCCGCCGTCCCGGTACTTTTGCCCAACCCCACCAGCATCGCCGAGTAGACATCGGCGCGCAGGGCATCGTGCATCATGTCGGCTTCCATGTGGTTGCGCAGCGCGCTCATGCTGACCGCGTTGTCGTTGACCGCTGAGGCCATGTGCGCATTGCCGATGTAACTGACCACCGCCATGATCAGCGCTGTCAGCAGGCCGGTAACAATCAGCAACACTAAACGCAGTTTGATCGACACCTTGAAAATCCTCCCCGGGCTCGCAGTTAAACCTGTCAGACCTTGAGTTAAGCCTATTTGCGCCGATCTGCCGCGCCAGAGCGTGTCAGCGAATGTCCACGCAGGGAGACAGCGCCGGCAAAACTTTCGGATTGTGCGACGAGTCTCACTTTGCAACACCGCGGATCGCGCCTTCATCGCCTGTTAATGGGCAAAGGTTATTGAGTCGGTCCTTCTGAAAACTCCTGCAGCACAAGGAAACGCTTATGAAACGCGCACTCTGGTTGGGACTACTCGGCACCTTCGCTATCGGCACCGCTCAGGCGGCAAGCGAAAAAGTCGCCATCAATCTGGTCAGCGCCGAGGGTGCACCGCAGGCGATTGGTGCGGTGACCATCACTGAGACACCGTATGGCCTGCTGTTTACCCCCGAGCTGAAATCCCTGCCGGCCGGCGTGCATGGTTTTCATGTCCATGAAAACGGCAGTTGCGAGCCCGGTATGAAGGACGGCGTCAAAGGCGCGGCACTCGCGGCCGGTGGCCATTTCGATCCGCAGAAAACCGGCAAGCACCTCGGTCCCTACGCTGATGGCCATCTGGGCGATTTGCCGGCGGTTTACGTGACGGCTGACGGCGTCGCCAACTATCCGGTGCTGGCGCCGCGCCTGAAGAAAATTTCCGAGATCAAGGGGCATGCACTGATGATCCATGCCGGCGGCGATAACCATGCCGACATGCCCAAACCCCTCGGCGGTGGCGGCGAGCGCATGGCCTGCGGCGTGATCTGACCGTCCCGCAGCTAACCGGGCAGCCCGCAACGGTGCTGCCCGCGTCTCTCTTAAAACTCCCACGGAACTCCCGCCCCGCGCGCACCTCTCACATTATGTAGTACTTCCCTTTTGCTTCGCGCTTGTGGAGGAATACCGTCATGCGCAAGTTAGTGCTCGTTTCTTCTTTACTCTTATGCCTGCCGGTCGGCTCGGCGCTGGCCCGCGTCGATGCGGGTGATGTCGCCACCTCGGCGGGTGTCTCCGCGTCGCTGTACTCGACCTTCAAGGATCACAAAATGGTGATTCCGGCTCGTGACGACTTGTCTGCATTTGTCGCCAGTGGCGGGGCCATTCGTGGGGTTTATCTTGAGTCGGTGCTGCAACAGGTTCGTCAGGAAAATCCTGGATTGAACGCCAGCGATGAAGACCTCGCGAACGCGATTCTGGTGCATTACGAAGGCCTGAATCAGTAGCCGCCACGGATGCAGCGGCCGATGGACGGCCGCTGATGGCGCATAGGCAAAACCGTCCGCCGGCCTCTATGATGGAGGCCATGACGACGATTGCGCGCTTGCGCTCACCCTGCCCGCCCGGCGCCTGCGATTGCGGGCGCGATCCGTTGCTGGAAAATCCCGGCGCGGATGTGCGCATCCTGCGTCTAACCCGCGAGGAAGAAAAAGTCCTTCTCGCGCGCCTGGAAAAAATCAAAGACCTCGACGACCTCAGGCATCTGCAAAAACGTATGTTCGAGCAGTTGGGGATTCGTGTAGAGGTCTCGCCGGGCTTTCATGAAGTACGCACGATGCTCGGGATCGAAATCGAAATCGCCGAGCTTCCAGGGCTGTGCCGCAAGACGCGCAAATCGATTCCGACCGCGATTCGCCGAGGACTGAACAACAGCCCGGAAATCGCTTTCGAACTGCTTAACGCCCACGACTTGCTGCGCGACGCCTGATCACTTTTTCATGCCGACCCGCTTGCGCATCTCTGCGGTGATGCTCTGGCGGGTTTTCTTCATATCAGCCCACGGCTCGTCGCCAACCTCGGCCAATCGTTCGTGGACGTTGTGCACGTTCCACTGATTGCCGCCCTTGATATCGGCAACTTCCTCGCGAAACAGCGGCACGGAAACCGGCAAACCTTCGCGTGTGCGCGCTGAATAGGCACAAATGGTGGTGGCACCCAGACCATTGCGCAGGTAGTCGATGAAGATCCGCCCGACGCGATTTTTCGGCCCGGACACCGCAGAAAAACGATCCGGCAACAGCTTGGCCATATGGCTGACGATCGCGTGGCTGAAGTCTTTGACCTCATCCCAGCCAAGTTTGCGGGTCAACGGCACCACCAGGTGAATGCCCTTGCCGCCGCTGGTTTTCAGAAAAGCCTTGAGCCCTAGCTCATCGAGCACGGTCAATGTCAGCGCGGTGGCCTCGACCATGCTTTTCCACGGCAGCGCCGGGTCTGGGTCGAGATCGAGGACGAAGCGGTCGGGTTTGTCGAGATCCGTGGTGGTGGCGTTCCATGTGTGCAGTTCGACCGTGCTCATCTGCACCGCGCCGATCAACGCTTCGGCGTCGTTGACGAGCATGACCGGTTGACCGGTGAGGTCCTTATCCAGCGTGGTGATGCCCGGGATTGCCAGACGCTCAGCGTTCTTCTGGAAGAACAACTCACCGGCAATGCCATCCGGCGCGCGCACCAGCGCAACAGGACGATCTTTGAGCTGCGGCATTATCCATTCGGCAACGCTGGCGTAATACTCAGCCAGTTGCATTTTGGTAGTACCGCTGACGGCGTCGATCACCCGATCCGGGTGGGTGATGCGGACCTTGCCGCTGGCGAGACCCAGTTGTGACGGCGCGGTTTCAGCCGTACTCGCCGAGGCTTTTTTCGCCGGTGTCTTCGCTGGCTTCTTTGCCGCCGTTTTGGTTTCGGGAGTCTTCACAGGCTTTGCTCGCTCCTCGGTGATGTCCTTGGCCGGTTTATCGTCGCGCAATCCATGGAATACGGCGTGACGCACTGACCCGTCCTTGGTCATTTCGGCAAAGGCGACTTCTGCCAGCAGTTTCGGCTTGAGCCAGTGCACGCCTTTGGCCTCAAATCCTGAGGGCGGATTGACGACCGCCGCTTTCTTCGTCTGCAACGGTTTCAATTGCTCGAGGATGCTTTTCAGCGTTGTCTCGTTGAACCCGGTGCCGACCTTGCCGGCGTAGCGCAACTCGCCACTGTCACGGTCATGCAGGCCTAACAGCAAGGCGCCGAAGGCACTGCGCGAGCCTTTTGGGTCGGTGTAGCCGACGACCACGAATTCCTGCCGGTGTTTGCACTTGAGCTTGATCCAGTCGCCGCTGCGCCGGGACACATAAGGTGAGCCGAGGCGTTTGCCGATCAGGCCTTCCATTTGCATCTGGCAAGCGCTGTTGAGCAGCGCATCGGGGGTTTCGTCGAAGGCTTCGGAGAACCGCAACAACGGGTTCTTTTGCGTCCCCAGAACCGTCGACAATGCTGCGCGTCGCTCCTCGACCGGCACCTCACGCAGGTCGACGCCGTTGAGATACGGCAGATCAAACAGGTAGTAGAGGATATTGCCGCTGCGTCCGGCTTCGAAAGCGTTTTGCAGCGCCTGAAAGTCCGGCACGCCATGCTCGTTGGCGACCACCATTTCACCGTCCAGCCAGGCTGATTCGAGGCCCAATGCGGCCAGTGCTTCGGCCTGTTGCGGCAGTTTGTGCGTCCAGTCATGGCCGTTGCGGGTGAACAGTTGCACCTGCTCATGATCGATGCGCGCCATGATCCGGTAGCCGTCAAACTTGATTTCGTAACTCCATTGCCCTTCGGGCGCACTGTCGACCAGCGTCGCCAGTTCTGGCTTGAGCTGCGTCGGCAGCTTGGCCTTGTGCGCGCCGGTGAGTTTGCCGGCCGCTTGCTTGCGCGGTTTGGTTGCGGTTTTTTTGGCCGGCTTGCTTTGCTCGGCGGCCAGTTTCGGCGTGCCGACAATCGTGCGTTCGCTCAACACACTGTCGGGTTCGGCCACCAGCACGTCATAGTCATCCTGCGGCCGCGCCGCGTTGTCCTGATGTTTGATCAGAAACCAGTTTTCCTTCTTTCCTGGCATGTGCGTGCGCACCAGATTCCAGATTCCGCCGAGTTTTTCGCCTTGCAGTTCGAATTTGAGCTTGCCCTTGGCATAGGCCTTTTGCGGATCTTCGAGCGGAATCCACACGCCGCGATCCCAGACAATCACATCGCCGGCACCGTAATGCCCCTCGGGAATGCTGCCCTCGAACGTCGCGTAATCCAGCGGATGGTCTTCGACATGCACCGCCAGACGTTTGATCTTGGGGTCGAGCGACGGCCCTTTCGGCACCGCCCAACTCTTCAGTGCGCCATCGAGTTCCAGGCGAAAGTCGTAATGCAGGTGCGAAGCGTCGTGCTTCTGGATGCAGAACTGCAGAGCATGATCAGGCGCCTTTTTACTGCCGGCACGCTTGACCGCCGCCGGTTCAGATGTCGCCGAAAAGTCGCGCATGCGGTTGTAGTCGTCGAGGTTCCTGGTCATGGGCACACCTGCCTTTTTTCAGCCTATTCGCGTCACGGTCAGCGCCACCACGGCGATCCGGTCGACGCGTTGATAACCGGGGTTGAGCAGTTCTTCGCCGAAAACGTCGGGGTCAAGTTCGCGATAAGTCCAGCCGAAGCGCTGTTGATCGAGTCGCGGCAACACCGTATCGAGAAACGGATCACGGCCATCGACCATGGCCACGCCGGTGTAAAGCAACAGTGAGCCACCGGGCGCCAGCCGATTGAGTGCCTGTTCGACGATACGCAACGACAGCCCCGCTCCCAGCGTGCCGCCACCATGTCGATAAGCGCGCGCGGCCGGATCGGCCATGTACGGCGGGTTGGCGACGATCAGATCGAACTCGCCGTCAACGCCCTGAAGCACATCACTGTGCCGCGTTTCGACGTTGGCGACCTCCGCCAGCGCCGCATTGATCGCGGTCAGACGCAGTGCGGCGGGATTGATGTCCAGCGCCAGCACTTGGGCTTCGCGGCGAGCGCGGCCGATGACAATCGCGCCGACGCCAGCACCGCAGCCGATATCGACTGCACGCTTGATCGGCGCGAAATTCTGCTGCAAATGCGCGTGAATCAGTTGCGCGAAACGGTAGGTGTCCGGGCCGAAAAACACCGCATCGGCAGCATCGGTGGGGAACGCTGAATGCACGAACAGCAAATCGTCGAGGCTCGACCAACGCACGCGACTTTTAAAACGACCGTCGTACGCATCAATGATCTGCGCCTCCTGCAATTGCCGTTGCTCATCGGCAGACAACAACCCCGGCTCGAACGCACGCGACCAACCGAAAACGTCACGCAGGCTGTCGACGGCCTGCCCTTCGTCACGCTGGTTGACCCGTTGATGCGTCAGCGGCGTTGGCGTGATGAAACGATACCCGTCGGCCTGCAAGCGCCGCCCCAGTTGCAGCAGCGCAAGGTCATTGGTGGACAGCTGTTCTTCCTGATTCATTGAGATTCCTTAACCCAGGCTGGATTTCAATTCGATGAAACGGCGGGTGGCGAGCAGCCCGGCCGGATGTGCATGCCGCGCCGGTGCCAGCCAAGGCATGAGAACGGCCATTTGCGCGTGTCCGTCCTGCCCTTGCAGCGCGGCGTTGAGTTGCTGAACGTCGGGATCCTGTTCCGGCACCTCGATAGGCGGCTTGCCCTGCGCACGACGACGGCTGACGCCGGGTTTGCTGGCGGGCGTCCAGTCACCGGCAATCCAGTCGTGCACCAGTTGTTTTTCGTAGGCGCCAAACACACCGAACATCGCTGCACCGTCGCCGTCGATCAATTGCCAGAAGCGGCTGGCTTGCGGGTCTTCGTGGCGTTTGATCCAGCCCTTGTCTTGCAACGCCTGAAGGAAACCGGGCAAATGCTGCGGCTCGGCCAACCATTGATTGACGGTACGCCCGTCGAACCGGCAGTAGTCGGAATGCATGTGCTGAGCGAATGGGCACTTGCGCTCAAGCATCGCCAGTAACTCGCGCTCAAGATCAAAGCCCTCGATGATCGCGCGGCTGCCCTGCCCCAGGTCATTGAGGCGATATCCCAGCGATACCCGACGCAAAAATTCAGCGCGATCAGCCTCCAGCGGCAAAAGATCGAGCGCTGCCTGCACGGCTTTCTGCGCATGGCCGGTGCTGGCGTTGTCGATGGTCACGTGCAGCGTGAAGTAGTACGGATCGATACCCAGTTCACTGAGCTCGTAACTGCTGATCAGCAGGTGCAGCGGCAGTTGCTCGTAACCGAGGTTGTAGCCGATCACCTCCGGCAAAAATTCTGCCCCGCATACGCCGAGCGCCAGTTGCAGCGTGCCCTGTAGATAACGCTCATCGGGGATGACGCTGCTGTGTTCAAGGTCGTGCTCGGCGAGCAACTTGCGATAGATCAACACATGGTTCTGCGCTGGATTGCCTTCGCCCAACTCTTCCAGATAGGTACACAGCAAACCGCTGAAACGCGGATCACGCCATTGCGGCAACAATCCGAAGAGCCAGGCGCCGTCTACCAGTTTGGTCGGTGCGACTGCTTGCAGGAAGTACAGCGCATGCGCCTTGTTTGTGAAAAATTGTCGTGGCCCACCGGCCTTGCGTTGCTGCAAATAGTCGGCGTATTGCCGGGCCACCTCGGCGCAGTGATCAGCCATCCAGGCATGCCAGGTCGAGGGGTCTGCGGGCAGTTCTTCGGGCAACGCTGCCGCGCGTTGAAGCTGCTCGTGCAGGAACGTTTGCGCAAGTGCGTGCGGGTTTTCCTCCCGTAGCAGCGTTTCATAAATGCCACGGAGATTCCCGGCGGGATCGATCGCTTGTGCTTGGGCTGGCACGGATTGCAGGGTTGTCAGGACAGTCATGGCAATGGTCTCGGTCGATTGGCAGGACGCTGATTCACACGCCTCTACAGCAGCAGAGGGGCTGCGCCTGCGAAAAATTCAATCGACGTGAAAATTACCCGGACAAACGGCGGGTTAGCCCCTGCATATCTCGATTGCACATCTCCCCTGTAGGAGCTGCCGAAGGCTGCGATCTTTTGATGTTTCTTTTAAAAGACAAGATCAAGGGATCGCAGCCTTCGGCAGCTCCTGCAGGGTTACATCGTGCAATAGTTGGAGTTCGCGGTTGCTAGGGCAGAAGCTAATGTTCAGGGACTAAAAAAGGAGGGCAATGGAATGCCTGAGGCTGCAAAAGCGTGTGGTTTGCGCAAAGGGCGTTATAGCGAGGTAGGTCGAATTTATTCGCTTACTGCGGTTGTGTATGAGCGTCGGCCGGTGTTTGCAGATTGGCGAATCGGACGGTTGCTTGTAGAGCAGATGCGCGCTGCGAATGATGAGGGAATGATTCATTCGCTAGCGTGGGTCGTGATGCCGGATCATTTGCATTGGCTGGTTGAATTGCGAACGGGTTCTTTAGCGGAGTTGATGCGACGCGTTAAATCGAGGAGTTGTCGATCGATCAATCTAAAGTGCGGGAGTCAGGGACGGTTGTGGCAGCGGGGGTATCACGATCGGGCGTTGCGACGTGATGAGGACCTGAAAGCGGCCGCACGGTATATCGTCATGAATCCGTTGCGTGCCGGATTGGTTCAGCGTTTGGGGGATTATCCTTTGTGGGATGCCGTTTGGCTTTAAGGTCAAAAGATCGTCCGATCGCGGCCCGAGCCTTCGGCAGCTCCTACAGGGGATAGGCTGCGATCTTTTGATCTTGCTTCAGGCCTGACCTTTGGTCTGCTGCTCCAGGTGCACCTGCAACTCAGGATCAATCTTCAACGCCGCCGCCAGTTCATCCAGATAGTTGCGCTCGGCGTCCTGTTGATCGTCCACCAGCATCACGCTGGCCAGGTACATTTCCGCGGCCACCGCCGGATCGTTGTTAGCCGACTGTGCTACTTCATCGGGATCAAGAGGCTTGGCGACCTCGTCATTCAGCCACTGCTGTAGTTGCGGATCATCGGTGTGCTTGCCGATCTCAGTGCTTATACGTTGATTTTCAGTAACGTCGATGTGCCCATCAGCCTTGGCCGCCGCGATCAACGCACGCAGCACGGCGTGGCTGTGTTCTTCGATTTCGGGGCCGGCGAGCAGATTGGCTGTTTGCGGCGTCTGCTGCGGTGCCGCGCTGGCCTGGCTGCGTTGCCAGGCTTGATAGGCCTGGAACGCCATCATGCCCAGCGATGCCAGCGCCGCGTAGTTGGTACCGCCGGATCGGCTTTGCGTGCCAGCGCTGCCGCCCAAAACGCTGCCCAAGCCTCCGCCGCCGAGCAAACCACCGAGCAAGCCGCCCAATCCACCAGCCCCTCCCGCAGGCGAAGCGCCACGAGTAGCGGTGGAATCCGCGCCACCGAGCAGCCCGCCCAGCAATCCACCGAGGCCACCCAGACCACCACCGGCCGAGGCTCCACTTTGTTGACCCGCCGAGGCCTGGCCCCGCAGCAGTTGTTCGAGCAAATCGCTGGTGTTCATGACGGCATCCTCGATGCATAGGCAGTGACTGCGTCTGGCAACGATAGACCCCAACAGCCATTGCGCCAGCACCGTTTGGCCGACACTCGAGACCAAGGCGAGTCGGGCCGGGATTTTTTTCGCCGGGCAGCTAAGATTCATGGTGGGTGAACCTTATCCCGGCCAGACCGGTCGATAGCTGCAACCCCGACCCGGTTTGCCGGCGCCCTTACCTATAAGGACGATAACCGGCATGCATCACTTTCTGGAGAACGCCCCTGTGATATCGACCGTACACATCGCCAGGCTCAAAGCATGGGGCGCCCATGGTTTTACCGCGACCGGCGTGGTCACCGCTTTCCTTGCCACCCTCGCCCTGCTGGAAAACCAGCCGACCCATTGCCTGATGTGGCTGGGTGTGGCGCTGATCGTTGACGGCCTCGACGGCGCATTGGCGCGCAAGGTCAATGTGCAATCGGTGCTGCCGAGTTTCGACGGCTCGATCCTCGATCTGGTGATCGATTACCTGACATACGTGTTCATTCCGGCCCTGTTCATCTATCGCTACATTCCGTTGCCCGACTACACGCTGTTGCTGACCGTGTCGCTGATTCTGGTGTCGTCGCTGTTCTGCTTCTGCAACGTCAACATGAAGAGCAAGGACAACTACTTTGTCGGTTTCCCTGCCGCGTGGAACGTGGTCGCGCTGTGCCTGTACATCATCGGGCCGGGGCCGTGGATCACCTTTCTGACCGTGATTGGCCTGGCGCTACTGACCGTGACGCGAATGAAATTTCTGCATCCGTTCCGTGTACGCCGCTTTATGCCGATCAACATTGCCGTTACGGCAGTCTGGCTGCTGTGCAGTTTGTCGCTGGTGCTCAATCATCCGGTGATCAACCCGTTGGTGATGGGGTTGTGGCTGCTGATGTCGGCGTACTTCCTCGGCATCTGCATCTGGCGCACGGCGCTGGAGTGGTTTGATCGATCCCATCAGAAGTAAGCCCAATCGACACACTGGAACCTGTGGGAGCTGGCTTGCCAGCGATGACGGAGGATAAGTCGATATCTTTGTTGTCTGACACACCGCTATCGCGAGCAGGCTCACTCCTACAGGTTTTGTGTCGTTTACAGACGCGGTGTACGCCGCCAATCTCTGTAGGAGTGAGCCTGCTCGCGATGGCGGCGGGTCAGTCGATATCAATGTTGAATGTCAGAAAGCAATCGCTTGCAGGCAAGCTCCCACAAAGATTTGCGGTGCATGTGGAATTTGACGGCACCACAGAAACCTGTAGGCGCTGGCTTGCCAGCGATGGTGGAGGATCAGTCGATATCTTTGTTGTCTGACACACCGCTATCGCGAGCAGGCTCACTCCTACAGGTTTTGTGTTGTTTACAGACGCGGTGTACGCCGCAAATCTCTGTAGGAGTGAGCCTGCTCGCGATGGCGGCGGGTCAGTCGATATCAATGTTGAATGTCAGAAAGCAATCGCTTGCAGGCAAGCTCCCACAAAGATTTGCGGTGCATGTGGAATTTGACGGCACCACAAAAACCTGTGGGAGCTGGCTTGCCAGCGATGGTGGAGGATCAGTCGATATCTTTGTTGTCTGACACACCGCTATCGCGAGCAGGCTCACTCCTACAGGTTTTGTGTCGTTTACAGACGCGGTGTACGCCGCAAATCTCTGTAGGAGTGAGCCTGCTCGCGATTGCGGTGGGTCGGTCAGCATATTTATCTGCCGATAGACCGCTATCGCTGGCAAGCCAGCTCCCACAAGGATCGAGTTCGACTCAGCGCTTGGTAATCACCACCTCCAGATACTCGCTCGGCACTACCAGCGAGCCCTCGCCCGCACGATTCGTGCGATTGAGCAAGTCCGCCAGATCACTTTCCAAGGCCCGACCGCTTTCCGGCGGCAATGCCGCGAACGCCTTGTGCACCGGCCCATACCAATGCCGAAAAATGTCGATGAAGTGCGCTGCCGAGCGATAACGAAAGTTGAAGGTGCGGCGGGTGACTTGCAGCAGAAAATCGCGCTCGTCGAAATGGCTGTGCAACCAGGCTTCCATGCCCCAGTTCGAGGGTGGCTGGGCACTGGCGGGAGGCGGCAGATGTCGGCCGAGGACCTTGAACATCTGGCCGACAAAGCCTTCCGGCGTCCAGTTGGCCAGACCAATGCGTCCACCACGCCGACAGACCCGCGCCAGTTCGGCAGCCGCCTGCGCCTGATCCGGCGCAAACATCACACCGAAAGTCGAAAGCACCGCGTCAAAACTATCGTCTTCGAACGGCAGCGCTTCGGCATCGGCGACCTGGAATGTGACATCCAGATGCTCCGCCCGAGCCCGATCCTGCCCGCGCTCCAACAGCGCCGCAACGTAGTCGGTGGACATCACCAGACAACCACGTCGCGCGGCCGCCAATGTCGCATTGCCGTTGCCGGCGGCGACATCCAGCACTTCTTCATCGCAGCGCAAGTCGCAGGCTTCGGCGAGGTTTTCACCGACAATTTGCAATGTGGTGCCAATCACCGCGTAATCGCCGCTGGCCCAGGCGACTTTCTGGCGTTCTTTCAGGGCCGTCAGATCAATCGGGGTACTCATGCACAGTGCTCCGCAACAGGTTGAAGCTGCCTTCACTCGGCGGTTGTCGGGTCGATGACCGTCACCACTCGCGCCACGCTGTTGGCGGGGAAACCACCGAGGCGAGCGTGTTCGCGCACCTGCTCTTCATTGGGAGCGATATACACGCAGTAAATTTTGTCGGCAGTGACGTAGCTCTGTAGCCACTGCACCTGTGGCCCGAGTTCCCGCAACGCCTGGCAGGACGTTTGCGACACGGCCTTGAGTTCTTGCTCCGACAGCTTCCCGGCCCCTGGAATCTCGCGTTCAATCACGAATTTCGGCATGGCAACCTCGCGTTCTTCTTGTGGTGTAGCGTTTGTGGCGGGGCCGGCAGTGGCCCTGCTCGCCCACTATCGCGCCGAGCCTGACCTGCGTCTTCGCCAATCGTCCGCCAAGCCCGCAAAACCGCGTGTTGGCCGATGAGTGGCAGGAATTTGTAAAGCCGCCGCAACACCCTCGGGATTGCCAGTCGCCCGGGAATGATTTTTCATGTCGGCAACACCTTCCGAACGGACTCTCCCAATGACTTTGCACCTCGACTGGCTCGCGCAGCACATGCAGCACAGCGACACTTACGCCGAATGGATTCATCGGCAGTTTCACTACGAATACGCGCACCAGCCACTGACCGAGTGGCAAGCGGAATTCGCCCAAGGCCAAAGCAACGGCAATTGGCCGTGCCTGATCGCTCTGAACGATGGGCATCTGCTGGGCGGTGCCGCGCTAGCCCGCGAGGATCTGGCGCATCGACCCGATCTCGGCCCTTGGCTGGCCTGTGTATTTGTCAGCCCCGAGGCTCGCGGCCAGGGTCTGGCGGAGCGCTTGATCGACGGGGTTTGCCAGCAAGCGAAAAGCCATGGTCTGGCGCACCTGTATCTGCATACGCAGAACAAACAGGACTACTACGCCAAACGCGGCTGGAGGGTCGTGGAGCGGTTTCACGCCTGGGACAATGATCAATGGCTCATGGTCCGTGATCTCTGAGCCAATGGGGTGGTTGATCAGGCAGCAGGTGTCTTGGCCTCTTCCAGCAATTGCCGAATCATTTGCTCCTGCGCCTCGTAGCGCCCTTCGCCGAAGTGGCTGAAACGCACCTGGCCCTTGGCGTCGATCAGGTAATGCGCCGGCCAGTACTGGTTATCGAAATTGCGCCAGATCGCGTAGTTGTTGTCGATGGCCACCGGGTAAGTGATACCGAGCTTTTTCACTTGATCCCTGACGTTGTCGATGATGCGTTCGTAGCCGTATTCCGGGGTGTGCACGCCAATAACGACCAGCCCATCCTTTTGGTACTTTTGCGCCCATTCCTTGACGTAGGGCAAGGTGTGTTGGCAGTTGATGCAGTCGTAAGTCCAGAAGTCCACCAGCACCACTTTGCCGCGCAAGGATTCGGCGCTCAATGGCGGTGAATTGAGCCATTGCACGGCACCGGCCAGCGACGGCATCGCGCCTTTGCTCTCGTCCATCAGCGGATCAGCGCGGACCTTGCTGACGAGGAAGTCGAGCACTTTCGGCACGTTATCCAGCAGGCTTTTCTCGACACTGGCGACACTTTCCGAGGAAGTGCCGGCCAACAGGATTTTATCGGCACCGGTGGAAATCACGGCCGCCGCCACGAGTACCGCGACACCGGCGCCACGGCGCAACCAACCAGTGAACGGGATCGACGGTTTCAAGCGGTTGACCAACCCGCGACCGGCGAAAATCAGCGTGCCCAACGACAACGCACTGCCCGCGCCATAAGCCAGCAACAACAGGCTTGTCTGCGCGTTGGCGCCTTGCAACATGGCGCCCGTGAGAATCACCCCGAGGATCGGCCCGGCACACGGCGCCCACAACAGCCCGGTGGCGACGCCGATCATCACCGAGCCCAAGGGCCCGGCCTTTTTTGCGCAGCGGGATCGAGGCGGTTGCCGAGCCACACAAACGGACGCGCCAGCCAGTCGCCGATTCGCGCCGAGATCAGCGACAGCGCAAACAGCGCCATGACGATCAGCGCGATATGGCGACCGTTGTTACTGGCCTGAATCACCCATTCACTGCTGACCACAGCCAGGCTGGAGATCAGCGCGAAGGTCAGTGTCATACCGCCAAGAGTCAGCAATATCGAAGAACGGCTGCGCTGCGTCCCGGCGAACAGGAATGGCACCACCGGCAGGATGCACGGGCTAAGAACGGTCAAGAGACCGCCGAGGAAAGCGATGAGGTACATAAAAGTCACCCTGAATAAATGTGAAAACCGAGCCCTGTGGCCAGGGATCAGGCGTTCTGGCTTTCCAGCCTCTGCCCTTGCGGCGTGCGGCCGGCGCCGTCAGCCGCGAGCAAGGCATCAGCACCTTGTTTGGCGATTGGCGTCAGTTGAAAACAGCTGCTGCCGTGGCAGCTATGCTGTTCAACCGCAGCGTTGGCATGGGTGGCGGCACCGGCGAGAGAGAAAGCGACGGCTGTGAGGAAACGCGAGAAGTTATTCATGGTTTTTCCCTTCAAAAGAGTGACGAATCAGTTGTCGTTGTTGCAGCCGTCAGCAAACTTGCGGTAATCCAGCTCGTGGGTTTTATTGGCCGAATCCAGGTACGTCATGCGCGCATCGACGACGCCGCACGTCACCGAGTTGTCCTGTGTCAGCGAAACCACTTTCTGGATATCCAGGTGCGTGCCGTAGCTGTAGGTTTGCGGGGTGACAACGGCTTCGGCGCGGGCCGACAGGGTGCAGATGTTCAGCGCGGCAAACAGGCAGGCGGCGATAACGGAAGTATTTTTCATGGCGTGTTCCTCAAGGCTTCAGTGGGTTTGAGCCGAGGCGTTGTGGTGTGCCTCGATGGGGCTCATTCAAGGCTCTCGAGGTATCGTCTATGTGTCGGAAACTGGCGGGTATAAATGGCTGTGTATCCCTGCTGCCCGGGGATACACAGCGATACAAAAGCCTGAAAAAATCGCGTTTTTGCGTCCCCGTGTATCGGCTGTCATGCCAGATACACTGCAATACAAAGGCAGGCAGGCGAGCGTGCGAAGGCTCGATAGACTGCACGGTATTCCCCTTTGATAGAGGCTTGGTCCCATGGAACATGTCGATCACATTCTCATCGTCGACGACGACCGCGAGATCCGCGAACTGGTCGGCAACTACCTGAAGAAAAACGGCCTGCGCACCACCGTGGTCGCCGATGGCCGGCAAATGCGCAGCTTTCTCGAAGCCAACACCGTCGACCTGATCGTGCTCGACATCATGATGCCCGGCGACGATGGCCTGCAGCTGTGCCGCGAACTGCGCGTGGGCAAACACAAGGCCACGCCGGTGCTGATGCTCACCGCCCGCAACGATGAAACCGACCGCATCATCGGCCTCGAAATGGGCGCCGACGACTATCTGACCAAACCTTTCGCCGCCCGTGAATTACTCGCGCGGATCAATGCCGTGCTGCGCCGCACGAGGATGCTGCCGCCGAATCTGGTGGTCACCGAAGCGGGTCGCTTGCTGGCGTTCGGCCGTTGGCAACTGGACACTTCGGCCCGCCATCTGCTCGACAAGGACGGCACCATGGTCGCCCTCAGCGGTGCGGAATACCGCTTGCTGCGGGTGTTTCTCGATCACCCGCAACGGGTGCTCAGCCGCGATCAATTGCTCAACCTGACCCAGGGTCGTGATGCCGATCTGTTCGACCGTTCGATTGATCTGCTGGTCAGCCGCTTGCGCCAGCGCCTGCTGGACGACGCCCGTGAACCGGCCTACATCAAGACCGTGCGCAGCGAAGGGTATGTGTTTTCGCTGCCGGTCGAGATCCTCGGTGCCCCGGCATGAGCCTCAACCTGCACTGGCCGCGTACCCTTGCCTCGCGGGTGTCGCTGATTTTCCTGATCGGCCTGATCCTCGCCCAGGCGCTGTCGTTCGGCGCGCAGTATTACGAGCGTTACCAAAGCGCGAAAAACACCATGCTGGGCAATCTGGAAACCGACGTATCGACCTCGATTGCGATCCTCGACCGCTTGCCTGCCGAGGAGCGCCCGGCGTGGCTCAAGCGCCTGGCGCGGGCCAACTACGGCTATCTGCTGAGCGAAGGTGAACCCGGCACCGCCATCGGGCCGGGCGACGTGCCGATTGCAGTCACGTCGATCACCGATGCAATCGGCGACCAATACCCGCTGACGTTCACCGACATTCCCGGCCCGCGAAAGCACTTCCAGGGCCACTTGCGCCTGAGCGACGGCAGCCCGGTGACCATCGACGTGCGCCCCTCGATGGTGCCGCTGTCGCCCTGGTTGCCAGCGGTATTGCTCGGCCAACTGGCCTTGATGATTGCCTGCACCTGGCTGGCGGTGCGCATTGCCATCCGCCCCCTCACCCGCCTGGCCAACGCCGTGGAAACCCTCGACCCCAGCGCTCACCCGATTCAGCTGGACGAGAAAGGCCCGAACGAAGTGGTCTACGCCGCCCGCGCTTTCAACGCGATGCAGGCGCGGATCGCCGATTATCTGAAGGAGCGCATGCAACTGCTGGCGGCGATCTCCCATGACCTGCAAACCCCCATCACCCGAATGAAACTGCGCGCCGAGTTCATGGACGACTCGGCGGAAAAGGACAAACTGTGCAACGACCTCGGCGAGATGGAACACCTGGTGCGTGAAGGCGTGGCTTACGCCCGTAGCATCCATGGCTCGACCGAGGAAAGTCGGCGCACCAACATGGATTCGTTTCTGGAAAGCCTGGTGTTCGACTATCAGGACATGGGCAAGAATGTGCAGCTTGTCGGCAAGAGTGAGGCGGTGGTCGACACCCGTCCGCACGCGTTGCGCCGGGTGTTGATCAACCTGACCGACAACGCCCTGAAATTCGCCGGCGCAGCTGAAGTGTGGGTCGAAGCGAACAAGGGCAACCTGTCGATCACCGTCATGGATCGCGGCCCGGGGATTGCCGAAGCGGAACTCGCGCAGGTGATGCAGCCTTTCTATCGCGTGGAAAATTCGCGCAACCGCGATACCGGCGGCACCGGGCTGGGTCTGGCGATCGCCCAGCAACTGGCGATGGCCCTGGGTGGCTCGTTGACCCTGAGTAACCGCGAGGGCGGCGGCTTGTGTGCCGAGCTCAACCTCCCTCTACACCTTTAATCTCAACACCATCCCCTGTAGGAGTGAGCCTGCTCGCGATAGCGGTCTGTCAGTCAAACCAGCTCCGACTGACAGACCGCTATCGCGAGCAGGCTCACTCCTACAGGGATTTGTAGTGTTTTAGAGAGTGCCGATCACGCCGTCTTCATGCATTTGCTGCAACAACGCCAATCCACTGTCCATGAACGCTGCATCTGCCAGCTGCCCCGCCTCCTGCGCCAATCCCTGCAACTGCTCACGCCCGGTCAATGCCGCAAACTCACCGATGCGCTGCAACAACCGCCATGTCAGTGGGCTCAGTTCCGAGAATTTCACGCTGAAATCCGCATCCCGCCGTGCCAGCAACAGCGTCGGTTGCTGCGGGGCGACCGAGGGCTGGTGATCTGGCCCGAGCAACTGCACCGGCCACACGTAAGCCAGCGGCCACGCCAACGCCGATACCTGCAACGGCTGCTCCAGCAACAACCCCGCATCGGTTGACGGCAAGGGCTGGGCGTCGGATTGCTGCAAGACCATCTCGACCCATTCGTAATGCGCCAGCTCCAGCAGAAATGCCGGCCACTGACCTTCGCGCAACACCGCAGGCTGCGCGGCAAGAAAGTCGAGGAACGCTTCGGCAATCTCAGCGAATTTCGGGGTCTGCGCGCGGTAGTCGCGTAAAAAACCGCGAATCAATTGGTTCCAGCGCTGTTGGCCGATGATCCGGATCAGTACCGGAAAAGTGCCGCTCAACAATTGCGAGAGATTATTGAACAGCAGATCGCGGTAGACATTGACCCGCGTGACGTTCATTCCAGCAGGTGGTGGTTGCTGCTCAGGATCACGCAGATAGCGCGTCAGTGCCTGTTGTTGTCGTTCGAGGTTATCCACGTGGAACTCCTTCGCCTTGCAGACGGCGGATGGTCTGTAGCTCGGCGACCAGTTCGCTGAACGCCGGAAAATTGAAATCCCGCTCGAGCAACGTTGGCCGTGCGCCAAACCTGGCATAGGCTGCGGCCAGCAATGACCACACCTGCGGTTTCACCGAGGCGCCATGGGTGTCGATCTTCAGTGTGTCGGACTCATCGAAATGCCCGGCCACGTGCATGCCGACCACCCTGCCCGGCTCGATCCGCGCGAGGAAATCCTGTGGATCAAAGCCGTGGTTGATCGAGTTGACGTAGACATTGTTGACGTCCAGCAGCAGGTCGCAATCGGCCTCGCGCAGCACGGCGTTGGTGAAGGTCACTTCGTCCATGTCCTGGCGCGGGGCCGCATAGTAGGAGACATTTTCCACCGCCAGACGCCGCTCGAGAATGTCCTGGGATTGGCGGATCCGCGCGGCGACGTGGCGCACGGCCTCCTCGGTGAACGGCAAGGGCAGCAGATCGTAGAGATGGCCGTCGTCGCTGCAATAACTCAGATGCTCGCTGTAATGCCGGACCTGATGATGGTCGAGAAACACCCGTATCTCTTGGAGAAAACCAGTGTCGAGCGGCGCCGAACCGCCCAGCGACAACGACAATCCGTGACAGGACAGCGGATAACGTTCGGCCAGTTCGCGCAGCGCCGCGCCGTGGTCACCGCCGACGCCGATCCAGTTTTCCGGGGCGACTTCGAGAAAATCGAAATCGCCGGAACGGGCGACTAGCAGGTCTTTCATCAGACCACGCCGCAGACCCAGACCGACGCTGGGTTGCCTTGATGATGGGGAGTTTGCATGGGAGTTGACCTCGTTTGATTGGCCAACCCATTTGAACCGACGGCTGTATCGCCGCTGTGTTCAGCCCACCGGGGATTTGCCACCTCGTGTATCCCCGAGCCAACGCGATACACGGCAATACAAATCCCTCATCAAACACCGTCCCCTGTGGGAGCTGGCTTGCCAGCGATAGCGGGGTATCAGGCACCAAGTCAGTAGCTATGCCTACGCCATCGCTGGCAAGCCAGCTCCCACAGGTTTTTCAGTGCCCACAAATTCAGCGTCTATCCCGGACGAGGGCTAGACTCTTTCATTACCCAGTCGAGGGGGCCGCAGGACTTTTGCCGTGCCCTGCCCGTTTCCATGACCACCGCCCGGTGGCGCATGCCTCGACCTCAACGTCGCCGGACCGTGATCCTGTTTCAGGAGCACATGTGATGGACGAGTCCCGACTCAACGAGTTCATGGGCAAACTCGTCAACGACATGGGTGGCGCAGCGATGCTCGCCAACGTCATCGTCGGCGAAGAACTCGGGCTGTACCGGGCGATGGCCGACAGCCAACTGATCAGCCCCGAAAGCCTCGCCGAAAAAACCTCCTGCAACCCGCGACTGGTACGTGAATGGCTCAGCGCTCATGCGGCGTCCGGCTACATGGAACATTCAGAGGGCCAGTTCCGTCTGCCGGAAGAACAGGCTTTAGCATTGGCCATCGAGGACTCACCGGTTTACGTCGCGGGCGGCCTCGGGGTGGTGGCGTCGTTTTTCCACGACAAGGACAAACTGGTCAAAGCCATGCGCGGCAATGGCGCCCTGCCCTGGGGCGATCATCATCCATGCATGTTCACCGGCACTGAGCGGTTCTTCCGCCCGGGCTATAAAGGCCACTTGATCGCCGAATGGTTGCCGGCGCTAGACGGCGTGGTAGCCAAACTTGAAAGCGGCGCAAAGGTCGCCGACATCGGCTGCGGACACGGTGCGTCGACGGTGATCATGGCTCAGGCTTTTCCCAACTCGCGGTTTGTCGGATTCGATTACCACGCACCGTCGATCACCATCGCCACACAGCGTGCTGAAGAAGGAAAAGTCAGCAACCGCGTGCGGTTCTTCCAGGGCACGGCGAAAAGCTATCCCGGCGATGATTATGACCTGATCTGCTATTTCGACTGTCTGCACGATATGGGCGATCCGGTCGGTGCGGCCCGCCATGCGTTCGAGTCGCTGAAGGATGACGGGACGGTGTTGCTGGTCGAGCCGTTTGCCAATGATTCACTCGACGACAACATCACACCGGTCGGACGGTTGTTTTACGCGGCCTCGACGTTCATTTGCACGCCGAATTCGCTGTCTCAGGAGGTCGGCCTCAGCCTAGGAGCGCAGGCTGGGGAAATGCGTCTGCGCAAGGTCTTTACCGAGGCCGGATTCAAACATTTCCGCCGAGCCACACAAACGCCGTTCAACCTGATACTGGAGGCGCGCAAGTAAATCATCAGGACTGAAAAGAACACATACCCTGTGGCGAGGGAGCTTGCTCCCGCTGGACTGCGCAGCAGGCCCATCCTTTGGGGCCGCTTCGCGCCCCAGCGGGAGCAAGCTCCCTCGCTACAGGGGTCGGTGCTAACCTGCAAGGCATTCTCTCTGCCAGGAGCGCTGACCATGCTCGACAGCCCGATCCTCGAACACCTCGATACGCTGCAACAAGCGATGGCCGATGGCAATTTTCTGGTGCTGACCGGTGCCGGCATCAGCACACCGTCGGGCATCCCTGATTACCGCGACAGCGAGGGTGTGCGCCGTGGCCGTCAGCCGATGATGTATCAGGAGTTCCTCGCCGCTCCCGAATCACGCCGCCGTTACTGGGCAAGGGCCATGCTCGGCTGGCCACGGGTGCGTCAGGCACGGCCGAATGCGGCGCATGAGGCATTGGCGAGTCTGCAGAGTCACGGGCGGATCAGCGGGCTGATCACGCAGAACGTCGACACCCTGCACGATCAGGCCGGCAGTCATGACGTGATTGAACTGCACGGCAGCCTGCATCGCGTGTTGTGCCTGGATTGCGGTCAGCGCAGCGAGCGGGATGCGATTCAGCAGTTGATGGAGTCGCAAAATCCATATCTGGCCGGGGTCGATGCGGTGCAGGCGCCGGATGGCGACACGCTGCTTGATCCGGCATTCGAAGCTCGGTTTCAAACGCCGCGCTGCCCGCATTGCGATGGCGAGCGGATGAAACCGGACGTGGTATTTTTCGGTGAAAACGTGGCTCAGCCCACAGCGGCGCGGGCGATGGCGGCGGCCGAGAATGCCGGAGGGTTGCTGGTGATCGGGTCTTCGTTGATGGCCTACTCGGCGTTTCGCTTGTGCCGGGTGATTGCGGATCGCGGCAAACCGTTGATGGCGATCAACCTGGGCAAGACCCGGGCGGATGATTTGCTGGATCTGAAAATCGAAGCCTCCTGCGAACAGCTCCTGCCGTTGCTATCGCAACAGCTCATCTCCTGAACACATAAATTCCCTGTAGGAGTGAGCCTGCTCGCGAAAGCGTCTTGTCAGCCAACATCTTTGCAGACTGAAACACCGCTATCGCGAGCACGCTCACTCCTACAGGTTCAGTGTTCGGCTTTGAGGATATCGAACAGCGCCTGCGCCGCCGCCGACAGTTCATTGCCCGGCTCGGTCAACACGCCGATCGCCCGCTCCACCGAATCATTCAGCGTCAGACAGCGCGCGCCCAATTCCTGCATCTGTTCGGCGCACAGTGCCGGCACCGCGCTCACCCCCAGTCCACTGGCAACCATCCGCCCGACCGTTGCCAATTGATGACTTTCAAATTCCACCGGCAACTTCATGCCCCGCGCGTGCAAATGCTCTTCAAGCATCACCCGTACAGTCGAGGGCCGCTGCAACGTGATAAACGGCTCCTGCAACAGTGTCTGCCAGTCGATCTCGGTGCGATTGGCCAGCGGCGAATCCTGCGGCACCACCGCCACAAAGCGATCCATATACAGCGGCGTAAACGTCATCGAAGTGTTCTGCATTGGCTCGAACGCTACGCCCAGTTCCACCTGGCGGTCGCGAACCATCTCTAGCACTTGCTCGTTGATCACGTCGTTGACCGTGACGCTGACGTTCGGATAGCGCGCCCGGAAGGTCTTGAGGATCGGCGGCAACAGGTTGCCGGCAAACGACGGCATCGCCGCCAGCGTCACCCGCCCGCGTTGCAGGCTGAAGCGCTGACGCATTTCATCTTCGGCGTTGTCCCAGTCGGCGATCAGACGCCGGGCCAGCGGCAACAGCGATTCGCCTTCCGGGGTCAGCGCGACATTGCGTGTGTTGCGGCTGAACAGGCGCCCGCCCAAGCCCTCCTCCAAAGCCTTGATGGTCAGACTGAGCGCCGATTGCGACAGGTGCAGGCGCTCGCCGGCCACGGCGAAGCTGAGGCTTTGCGCGACGGCGAGAAAGGCACGGATTTGTTTGATGGTCATGGGCGTCAGGCGACCTTAATGTAGGAGCTGCCGCAGGCTGCGATCTTTTGACTTTTATCTTAAAAAAACAACATCAAAAGATCGCAGCCTGCGGCAGCTCCTACAGGGGCTAGGTGATTTGAAGAGACTTTATTGAGTTTTATCTATCAATCAACCTTAAAAATCAACTTAACAAATATATCGTCCAGCGCGACACTCCAGTCATTCGGCTAGCCAGCCGCCCGCAAATAATAAAAGAGGTGCATATGGCAGGTTTCGACAAGCGCGTGAGTTCCTACGAGGAAGCCCTCGCCGGGCTTGAGGACGGCATGACCGTCATCGCCGGCGGTTTCGGTCTGTGCGGCATTCCGGAAAACCTGATCGCCGAAATCAAGCGCAAGGGCACCCGCGACCTCACCGTGGTTTCCAACAACTGCGGCGTTGACGGTTTTGGCCTCGGCGTACTGCTCACCGACCGCCAGATCAGCAAAGTGATTGCCTCCTACGTCGGCGAAAACAAGCTGTTCGAAGAGCAACTACTCAAAGGCGAAATCGAAGTCATCCTGACCCCGCAAGGTACTCTCGCCGAAAAAATGCGCGCAGGCGGCGCCGGCATTCCGGCCTTTTTCACCGCTACTGGCGTCGGCACACCTGTCGCCGAAGGCAAGGAAGTGCGTGAGTTCAAGGGTCGCAAGTACCTGATGGAAGAATCCATCACCGGCGACTTCGCCATCGTCAAAGGCTGGAAAGCCGACCATTTCGGTAACGTCATCTACCGCCACACCGCGCAGAACTTCAACCCGCTGGCCGCCACCGCGGGCAAGATCACTGTGGTTGAAGTCGAAGAAATCGTCGAACCCGGCGAACTGGACCCATCGCAGATCCACACCCCGGGCATCTACGTCGATCGGGTCATTTGCGGCACGTTCGAAAAACGCATCGAACAGCGCACCATCCGCAAATAATTCAGGCTGACGGAGAATAACAACATGGCACTTACCCGCGAACAAATGGCTCAGCGCGTCGCCCGCGAAATGCAGGACGGCTACTACGTGAACCTTGGCATCGGCATTCCGACCCTGGTCGCCAACTACATTCCCGAAGGCATGGAAGTCATGCTGCAATCGGAAAACGGCCTGCTCGGCATGGGGCCCTTTCCGACTGAAGAAACCATCGATGCCGACATGATCAACGCCGGCAAACAGACCGTGACCGCACGCGTCGGCGCATCGATTTTCAACTCCGCCGAATCCTTCGCGATGATCCGCGGAGGCCATGTCGACCTGACTGTGCTGGGCGCGTTCGAAGTCGACGTCGAAGGCAACATCGCCTCGTGGATGATTCCCGGCAAACTGGTCAAGGGCATGGGCGGTGCGATGGACCTGGTGGCTGGCGCCGATAACATCATCGTCATCATGACCCACGCGTCCAAGGACGGTGAGTCGAAGCTGTTATCCAAATGCAGCCTGCCGTTGACTGGCGCCGGCTGCATCAAGCGTGTGCTGACCGACCTTGCCTACCTGGAAATCGAAAATGGCGCTTTTGTCCTCAAGGAACGCGCACCTGGCGTCAGCGTCGAGGAAATCGTCGCAAAAACCGCTGGTAAAATGATCGTCCCGGATCACGTACCGGAAATGCAGTTCGCTGCCCAGTGAGGAATTCGAAAATGCAAGACGTCGTAATTGTTGCCGCCACGCGTACCGCGATCGGCAGTTTCCAGGGGTCGCTGGCCAGCGTTTCCGCCGTGGATCTGGGCGCAGCGGTCATTCGCCAGTTGCTTGAGCAGACGGGTCTGGACGGTGCCCAGGTCGATGAAGTGATCATGGGCCAGGTGCTGACCGCCGGTGCCGGCCAGAACCCGGCGCGTCAGGCTGCGATCAAGGCTGGCCTGCCTCACGCCGTGCCAGCCATGACCCTGAACAAGGTGTGTGGCTCGGGCCTCAAAGCCCTGCACCTCGGCGCGCAAGCGATCCGTTGCGGCGACGCTGATGTGATCATCGCCGGCGGTCAGGAAAACATGAGCCTGTCCAACTATGTCATGCCGGGCGCACGTACCGGTCTGCGCATGGGCCATGCACAAATCGTCGACACCATGATCAGCGATGGTCTGTGGGATGCGTTCAACGATTACCACATGGGTATCACCGCCGAGAATCTGGTCGAGAAATACGACATCAGCCGTGAGCAGCAAGATGCCTTCGCTGCCGCGTCGCAGCAGAAAGCCGCCGCCGCCATCGAGGCCGGGCGTTTTGTCGATGAAATCACCCCGATCCTGATCCCGCAGCGCAAAGGCGATCCGGTTGCGTTCAAGGTCGACGAACAGCCGCGTGGTGCCACCACCGCCGAATCCCTGGCGAAACTGCGTCCAGCGTTCAAGAAGGACGGCAGCGTCACCGCTGGCAACGCTTCGTCGCTGAACGACGGTGCCGCCGCCGTGATCCTGATGAGTGCCGAAAAAGCCAAAGCGCTTGGTCTGCCAGTGCTGGCGAAAATCGCCGCTTATGCCAATGCTGGCGTCGACCCGGCCATCATGGGCATCGGTCCAGTGTCGGCGACCCGCCGCTGCCTGGACAAGGCCGGTTGGGAAATCGACCAACTCGACCTGATCGAGGCCAACGAAGCCTTCGCGGCACAATCGCTGGCGGTGGCCAAGGATCTGCAATGGGATCTGAGCAAGGTCAACGTCAACGGCGGCGCCATTGCGCTGGGCCATCCGATCGGTGCCTCGGGTTGCCGCGTGCTGGTGACGCTGCTGCATGAAATGATCAAGCGCGATGCGAAGAAGGGTCTGGCGACCCTGTGCATCGGTGGCGGCCAGGGTGTAGCGCTGGCGCTGCAACGCGTGTAACGAGCAATACAGGCGGCGGGCGGATCCACGACATCCGCTCGCTGTCTGCCCCATGTACTAAGTCCCTCGTGAGGACAGACCCAATCTTTGCACCGACCACAATTCCCTGTGGGAGCGAGCCTGCTCGCGAAAGGGCCGTCCGGTCATTGAGATCTAGGGTTTGCGCAGCAGATAGGTATCCATGATCCAGCCATGTTCAGCCCGGGCGGCCTTGCGTACCCGCTCGATCTGATCCGCGACATCCTTGAGCTTGCCGCTGAGCAAAATCTCATCCGGCGTACCCAGATAGGCGCCCCAGAAAATCTCGGTGTCCTGATCGGCCACCGAATGGTAGGAATCTTCAGCATCGAGCATCACCACCAGACTGTCCGCGTCACTCACCTGACCCGCCGCCAAGCGCCGGCCGGTGGTGATTTCAACGGAGCGGCCAATCGTGTTCAACGGCACTTTGTGCTGCGCCGCCAACGCCTGAACGCTGGTGATGCCAGGGATCACTTCGAACTCGAAGTCACACCGGCCTGAAGCCAGAATCGCCTGCAGAATACGAATCGTGCTGTCGTACAACGCCGGGTCACCCCAGACCAGGAAACCACCGCATTGGCCGTCAGACAATTCGTCGTTGATCAGCCGTTCGAAGGTGTGTTGCTTGGCGCGGTTGAGGTCGTCGACGCTGGCCGCGTAGTCGACGTCGCCGCGCTCACGCTCGGGGCTATGGGCTTCAGCGAAACGGTAGGCAGGATCGGTGATATAGCGCTCACAGATCTCGCGGCGCAGATCGATCAGTTGGTTCTTGCTCTGGCCCTTATCCATCAGAAAGAACACATCGACCTGATTCAGCGCCTTCACCGCCTGCATCGTGATGTAGTCCGGATTACCGGCACCGATGCCGATCACCAGCAGCTTTTTCATCAGACAGCCTCCTCAATGTCGATGCCGGGCAAGCGTAGCCGCCAGATACCGTTAAAGCGCAAATCGACCATTGCCAGCGGCTCGACATCTATTGCATTGAATGCAGCGCCCCGCACCACCTGCATCAGCGCCGCACGCACGATGTAAGGATGAGTGATGGCGACGATATGCCCTGGCGTGGCTTTCAACCCATCGAGCCAAGCCGCCACTCGCTCGCCCAGTTGCACCACCGACTCGCCGCCGGGC
The DNA here is from genome assembly GCF_016651275.1 of Pseudomonas sp. TH08. NCBI lineage: Bacteria > Pseudomonadati > Pseudomonadota > Gammaproteobacteria > Pseudomonadales > Pseudomonadaceae > Pseudomonas > Pseudomonas sp. TH08. The sequence goes on from NZ_JAEKEE010000004.1 coordinate 1,088,782, forward strand.
GGTGCGGCGTGGGGATCGGCGAGCCACGCTTGCAATGCTTGCGCGTCGCTATTCTGCAACTGCTTGAGCGACTGCCCGTGCCAGCGGCCCCAATCACAATCACGCAATGCCGGATCGATCTCGGCATCCGGGCCAAACCACTCGGCGGTCTGCCGTGTGCGTAACTCGGGGCCGCATAGCAGACGGAACGCGCCGTCGAAACGGTCAGCCAGTGAGTCGGACGCCAAACGCTGATTTTCAACAGGCTCGTTCGTAGGAAAACGCGACAATTTCTGTGCGACGGTTCGAGCATGGCAAATCAATGTCAAACGGCTGGTCTGCACGATCGATCACTCTGTCGAGAATCATGAAAATCCACGGCGCAATGCCGAACCAAGGGCAATTGTGCCGTAAACCGGGGGCTCAGGGGGCTTGATGCAATTTCGCGAAAAAGTGACTTAAGCGCAAAATCGGCAAAATCTGACATCACTGTGGGCAATGGACTACAAAGCAGAACGACTACCGTGTAGCCCTTGTTACACGGGCATCTTGCTCCATTTTGGGGCCTTGGCAAAAGGACAAAAAATTCACTAGACATGTAGCGCCAGTTACATAAATACTGTTTTAACGGATTATGAAGCGAATTCAACACCCCTCCATCCAGCAGGAGCCCGGATGCCCCCTCTCAGAGACCTGATCACCGATCCCGGCCTGGATCTTACGCCGTCGGAGCGCAAAGTCGTTCGCGCCTTGCTTGATCAGTACCCGCGCAATGGCTTGGGACCGATGGCACGTCTGGCCGAACATGCCGGTGTCAGCGATCCCACCATCGTGCGGCTGGTGAAAAAGCTCGGTTTTGGCGGTTATGCCGAATTCCAGGAAGCGCTGCTCAGCGACATGGACCATCGCCTGCGCTCGCCGCGTACCTTGTTGCAGCCGCGTGCGCATCAAAACAAGGATGACGCCTGGGGCCATTATCTGGGCGAGAGCCATCGCCTGCTGGTCGAAACCCAGTCGCTGACCCAGCCGGAAGACGTGCGGATCCTCACCGACTGGCTGCTCGACACACGTCACCAGGTGTACTGCTTCGGCGGACGCTTCAGCAGCCTGATGGCGACTTATCTGCTCAATCATCTGCGCTTGCTGCGCCCCGGTTGCTTTGCCCTGGAAGACAACGCGCTGCTGCCGGACCGGCTGTTCGACCTGCAACGCCAGGACGTGGTGCTGGTGTTCGACTATCGCCGCTACCAGACCCAGGCCCTGCGCGTCGCCAGTGCTGCGAAAAACAATAACGCCCGAGTGGTGCTGTTTACCGACATCTATGCGTCGCCGCTGCGCGAGATGGCTGATCTGATCATCAGCGCCCCGGTGGAATCGGCATCACCGTTCGACACCATGGTGCCGGCGCTGGCTCAGGTCGAGGCATTGATCGCCTGCCTGACCTTGCGTGGCCCCGATCTGGCCGATCGCCTGGAAGGCATCGACGCCCTGCGCAACGACTTCGCCACTCACCTGCTGGAGGATAAATAAGGATGTTCAGCCTTCCCCACCGCTCGCCACGGGATCTGCCGTTTGCCCCCGACCAGACCGCGCTGCTGTTGGTCGACATGCAGCGCGCCTGGCTCGAACCGCAGTTCGACCCGCACCTCAATGGCCCGGACGCCGAGTACTTCCTCAGCCGTGCCCGCGCGCAGGTGGTGCCCAACCAGCAACGCCTGCTCAGCGCGTTTCGCCAGGCGCGGCAAAACGTGCTGCACACGATTATTGAAAGCCTGACTGCTGATGGTCGCGATCGCTCGCTCGACCACAAACTGTCAGACATGCACCTGCCCAAGGGCAGCCCGCAGGCACAGATCATCACCGAACTGGCACCGCTGGAAAACGAAATCGTCCTGCCGAAAACCTCGTCCGGCGTGTTCAACTCCACCGCCATCGACTACGTGCTGCGCAACCTTGAAACCCGTCACCTGATCATCGCCGGCATCGTCACCGACCAGTGCGTGGACATGGCCGTGCGTGACGCCGCCGACCGCGGCTATCTGGTGACCCTGGTCGAAGACGCCTGCGCCACTTACAGCGCCGAACGCCATGACGCCTGCCTGAACGCGATCAAGGGTTATTGCTGGATCACCGATACGCAAACCGTGCTCGGCCGTTTGCAGGAGATGCAGCCATGAGCGCTCGCCTGACGCCGCTGCCGATGACCACCATCGTCACCACCGACTTGATCGGCATCACCCGGGGACGCTCGTTTCCCACTGATGAGCTGGAGCATTATCAGGCGGCCGGTTGTGGCTGGGTGCCGGCCAACAGTGCGTTGACCCCGCAGGACATCATCGCCTCGAACAATCCGTGGGGCGCTTACGGCGACCTGCGATTGATCCCGGATCTGAGCAGCCGCGTGACCGTGAACAATGGCCCGGATGCCGATGCCCCAGCGCTGGACTTCATCCACGGCGACATCCACGAAACCGATGGCCGCCCGTGGGGCGCATGCCCGCGTACGCTGCTGCGCGATGAAGTGGAGCGTTATCGTGACGAGTTGGGCTTGCAGGTCAACGCTGCGTTCGAGCATGAGTTCAACCTGCACGCAGGCTTTGCCGAGCACTTGGCGTTTTCCCTCGAAGCCCAGCGTCAAGGCGCCGAATTCGGTGGCTGGTTGCTCAGCGCGCTGCGCGCCGGCGGCGTCGAGCCGGAAATGTTCCTGCCCGAATACGGCAAGCACCAATACGAAATCACCTGTCGCCCGACGCTGGGTGTGGCTGCGGCAGACCGCGCGGTAAACGTGCGTGAAATCACCCGCGAGATCGCCCGGCAACTGGGTCTGGATCTGAGCTTCGCCCCCAAAACCGCTGAGAATGCGGTGTGCAACGGCGTGCACTTGCACGTCAGCCTGCTTGATCTGAGTGGCCAGCCGATGCTTTACGACGCGGGCACCAGCAACGGCCTGTCGAGCCTCGGTCAGCATTGGGCGGCGGGGATCCTGCACTACTTGCCGGCGCTGTGTGCATTCACCGCGCCGACGCCGGTTTCCTACCAACGCTTGCAGCCGCATCACTGGAGTGCATCCTACGCCTGCCTCGGCCAACAGAACCGGGAAGCGGCGCTGCGCATTTGCCCGACCGTGACGCTGGGCGGAAAATCCGTGGCCCAGCAGTTCAACCTGGAGTTCCGCGCCATGGACGCCACCGCCTCACCGCACCTGGCGATGGCGGCCCTGCTGATCTGCGGACGACTGGGCATTGAACAGCGTCTGGCGCTGAACGCCATCACCGATGACGTTCCAGATTCACTCAACGACGAGCAGCGCAAGGCCCGGGGCATTGTTGCCCTGCCCGCCTCGCTGGCTCAGGCACTGGACTGCCTGCGCGACAGTGCAGCCTTCAATGATTGGCTGCCCAAGCCGTTGCTCGACACCTACCACGCCCTGAAAACCGAGGAACTGGCGCTGACGGAACAGCTCTCGCCCGCTGACTTGTGTGAGCACTATGCACGCCTGTACTGAATCCGCCGAACTGGGGTTGTACACCCGACCGGCCTACAACCTGAGCCGCGAGGACTCGACGCACCCGTTGATTCTGGTGTGCGAACACGCCAGCCGCTACATCCCCGACGCCCTGAACAATCTGGGCCTGGACGACGTTGCGGCCCGTGAACACATCGCCTGGGACATTGGCGCGCTGCAACTGGCCGAGCAGTTGGCGCAGACACTGGGGGCGACCTTGTTGAGCGCCAATTATTCACGGCTGCTGATCGATCTGAATCGCCCGCGGCATGCACCCGACAGCATCCCGGCACAAAGCGAGATTTATCAGGTCCCGGGCAATCGCGACCTCGACGAAGCCACACGCGAGTACCGCCGTCAGACCCTGTTCAAGCCGTTTCACGCACGCTTGCAGACGTTGATCGACGAGCGCCTCGCCAACGGTCAAGCGGTGCGCGTGGTGGGGATTCACAGTTTCACCCCGGTGTATTACGGCCAGCCGCGTCCACTGGAAATCGGCGTGTTGTTTGGTCAGGCCACAAGGTACGCGCAACGCGTGCTCGATGGCCTTGGCGAGCATCCGCTGAAAGTCGCGGGCAACCAGCCGTACAAGATCGATCCGCTGGGCGACATGACTGTGCCGGTGCACGGCGATGCCCGTGGCCTCGACTCGCTGCTGATCGAGGTGCGCAACGACTTGCTGCGCAGCCCCGAAGCCGTGTCGCGCTGGGCCGCATACCTCGCGCCCCTGCTGTAACGAAAGACTGCTGTAACGGATGTTTCGAGCACTGCTGACGCTGTAAACGATGGACCGATATAACAACTAAAAACGATCGACTGGCTGACAAGGAGTTGCGCTTCATGGAAATTGAAGAATTCGGCTACAAGCAAGAGTTGAAACGTAGCCTGACCCTCACTGACCTGGTGGTGTACGGGATGATCTTCATGATCCCCATCGCCCCGTTCGGCGTGTATGGCTATGTCAATGCCGAGGCACCGGGGATGGTGCCGCTGGCCTACATCATCGGCATGGTGGCGATGCTGTTCACGGCGTTGAGCTACGGCAGCATGGCCAAGGCGTTCCCGATTGCCGGCTCGGTGTATTCCTACGCGCAACGCGGTTTGAATCAACACGTCGGCTTTATCGCCGGCTGGCTGATGCTGCTCGATTACCTGCTGATTCCACCGCTGCTTTATGTCTATGCAGCCATGGCGCTCAACCATTTGTATCCGGACATTCCGAAAGTCGGCTTCATTCTGGCGTTTCTGGTCAGCGCCACCTTCGTCAATCTGCGCGGCATCACCTTCACCGCGCGGATGAACATCATTTTCCTGCTGGCGCAACTGATCGTGCTGGGCATTTTCCTGTTCTACGCCTGGACTGCCCTGCACAACGGTGGCGGTAACGGCGAACTGACTCTGGCGCCGCTGTATCACGCGGAAACCTTCAACTTCGCTCTGTTGATGCAAGCCGTATCGATTGCGGTGCTGTCGTTCCTCGGCTTCGATGCGATTTCGACGCTCGCCGAAGAAATCAAAGGTGATCCGGGCAAAAGCGTCGGCAAGGCCGCGCTGATTACCCTGCTGGTGATGGGCGTGATTTTCGTTGCACAAACCTGGATTGCCACTGATCTGGCAGCGGGCATGGGCTTCAAATCCGCCGACACCGCCTTCTATGAAATCGCTGAAATCGCAGCAGGCAGCTGGCTGGCGACGCTGACCGGTGTAGCGACCGCGCTGGCCTGGGGCGTTGCCGTGGCGATCACTTCGCAAGCGGCGGTATCGCGGCTGCTGTTCGGCATGGCTCGCGACGGCAAACTGCCGAAAGTGCTGGCCAAGGTGCATCCGAAACACAACACGCCATATCTGAGTATTTATCTGGTGGCCGTGCTGTCGCTGGTGATCTGCTACCTGTTCATCAACTCGGTCGACACCCTGACCTCGCTGGTCAACTTCGGCGCACTCAGCGGTTTCATGCTGCTGCACCTGACCGTGATCAACTACTACTGGCGTCGGCAAAAGTCCGGTCAGGTTGTGCGCCACCTGATCTGTCCGGTGATCGGCTTCATCATCGTCGCGGCCATCATGTACAACATGGGCGTCGATGCGCAGAAACTCGGGCTGATCTGGATCGCCCTGGGCCTGGTGTACCTGTTCTTCCTCAACAAGCTCGGCGCCAGTACTGCGCTGCCTGACCCGAGCAATGGCTGACATAAAAAAGGGCGGCGTCTGACAACAAATCAGGCGACCGCTGATTTAACGCGTGGAAACCGACAGTGATAGTCAGGTTCGGCGAATTCGTCGGACCTTTTGATACAGGAGTACATCCATGCTGGTCTTACGCCCAGTCGAGCTAACCGACCTGCCTCAGTTACAACAATTGGCCCGCGACAGCCTGGTGGGCGTGACTTCCCTGCCGGATGACAGCGAACGCCTGCGCGAGAAAATCGCCGCATCCTGCGCCTCGTTCGACAGCGACGCAGCCGCGCAAGGCGCGGAGAATTACTTCTTCGTGCTCGAAGAGCTCGACAGTCAGCGTTTGCTGGGGTGCTCTGAAATTGTCGCCACCGCCGGCTTCAACGAACCGTTCTATAGCCTGCGCAACCGCCACTTCACCAGTGCCTCGCGAGAGCTGAACATCGAACACGGGGTACCGGCGCTGTCGTTGTGCCACGACCTCAACGATCACACGCTGCTTCGCGGCTTCCATATCGACGCAGCGTTGGTTCGCACGCCTTTTTCCGAATTGCTGTCACGCGCGCGCCTGCTGTTTATCGCCGCCCATGCGCAGCGTTTCGCTGAAGCGGTGATTACCGAAATCGTCGGCTACAGCGACGAGAACGGCCATTCGCCCTTCTGGGATGCGCTGGGTAAACATTTCTTCGACCTGCCCTACGTCGAAGCCGAAAGGCTGTGCGGGTTACAGAGCCGCAGCTTCCTCGCCGAACTGATGCCGCAATACCCGATTTACGTGCCGATGCTGCCGCAAGCAGCGCAAGACTGTATCGGGCGCATTCACCCGGACGGTCAGGAAGCGTTCGACATTCTTGAGCGCGAAGGTTTTGAAACCAACAGCTACATCGATCTGTTCGATGCTGGCCCGACGCTTTATGCGCGCACCGCGAACATTCGTTCCATCGCCCGCAGCCAGACCGCCCAGGTGCAGCAACAACCGCGAATGGACGCCCGCGGCCGTTATCTGCTGAGCAACGATGCGTTACATGGCTACCGGGCCATCGTCGCCGAACTGGACGTCCAGCCCGATCAACCGCTGTCTCTCACCCCAGCAATGTGTGCGGCGCTGAACGTGACCGACGGCAGTCCGATCCGCTTGATTGCCCTGTGAACCGCGCCCGGTTCCGCAGCCAACGACAGTGCCCGAACAGGCGCGCAGAAGGAGTTACAGCATGATTGTCCGCCCGGTCAAAGTCAGCGACCTGCCAGCCTTGATGAGCCTGGTGCAACAGGCCGGCCCGGGGTTCACTACCCTGCCCGCCAACGAAGATCGACTGGCCCACCGGGTACGCTGGGCGCAACGCGCATTTGCCGAACAAGTGGAGCGCGCCGATGCGGATTACCTGTTCGTGCTCGAAGACGACGATCTGCGCGTGGTCGGCGTCAGCGCGCTGTCCGGAGCCATCGGCATGCGCGAACCCTGGTACAACTACCGGGTTGGCCTGACGGTGAGTTCGGCCCCGGATCTGGGAATACAACGACAGATCCCGACGCTGTTTCTCAACAACGAACTGACTGGCCAATCGGAACTGTGCTCGCTGTTTCTCGGCCACGAACACCGCCACGGCAGTAACGGTCGCTTATTGTCATTGGGGCGTTTGCTGTTCGTCGCCGAGTTCCCGCATCTGTTTGGTGAAAAGATGATCGCCGAGCTGCGCGGCAGTGCTGACGAGCTGGGTTGTTCGCCATTCTGGGACAGTCTGGGCCGGCACTTCTTTCAGATGGATTTCAGCCACGCCGACCACTTGTCGGGCTTGGGCAACAAGTCGTTCATCGCCGAACTGATGCCGCGCCAGCCGCTGTACACCTGCCTGCTCACCGAACAAGCCCAGGCGGCGATTGGCCAGGCACATCCCCACACTGAACCTGCATTGAAAATCCTCCAGGCCGAGGGTTTCACCCACAAAGGCTATATCGACATTTTCGATGGTGGCCCGGTGATCGAAGCGCCAGTGCGCAGTATTCGCACGGTGCGCGACAGCCTTGAGCTGACCTTGAGCCTCGGCATGCCGGATGAACAGGCACCCCTCTGGCTGATTCACAACCGTCGCCTGGAGAACTGCCGTATCACCGTCGCCCGCGCCCGCCGAGTCGGCAGCAGCCTGGTGATCGACCGGCTCACAGCCAAACGCTTGCAATTGCAGCCGGGCAATTCGGTGCGCGCGGTGATGCTGCCCAATCAACAACAGCAGGCCGTCGCTGCCTGATTCTCGGGGATCAAGCCTGCCTCCCTTGCCACAGGTAAATTTTCCCCTTCCAAGGTGAATCCTTTCAGCAGAAGATTCATCGGCAAATCGCTGCCTTGCAAATTCGTCATGATCATTGACCCATTCACGTGATAGCCTTTTAAAACTTCGGCGTTGACACATTTGCTCAAGCCGTTCCATTCCTTGGTATTGGTGGAACTCGTATGACCAGGCTTTCTCATCAAGATTTGCGCCGTAACTTCCGTCAGCTGCTGGCCTCCGACACCTGCTACCACACAGCATCCGTGTTCGACCCGATGTCCGCCCGGATTGCCGCTGACCTGGGTTTTGAAGTGGGGATTCTCGGTGGTTCCGTGGCCTCGTTGCAGGTGCTCGGTGCACCGGACTTTGCCCTGATCACCCTCAGCGAGTTCGCCGAACAAGCCACCCGTATCGGTCGCGTCGCCCAATTGCCGGTGATCGCCGACGCCGACCACGGCTACGGCAATGCCCTTAACGTGATGCGCACCATCGTCGAACTGGAACGCGCCGGCGTCGCCGCGCTGACCATCGAAGACACCCTGCTCCCCGCGCAATTCGGCCGTAAATCCACCGACCTGATCACGGTTGCCGAAGGCGTCGGCAAGATCCGCGCAGCACTGGAAGCCCGCGTCGATACGGAAATGGCGATCATCGCCCGTACCAACGCCGGCATCCTGCCCAACCAGGAAATCATCAGCCGCACCCGGCAGTACCAGGCGGCGGGCGCCGACGGGATCTGCATGGTCGGGATTCAGGATTTTGATCAGCTCGAGCAAATTGCAGAGCACCTGACCGTGCCGCTGATGCTGGTGACCTATGGCAACCCGGCACTGCGTGATGACAAGCGCCTGGCAGAACTGGGTGTGCGCGTGACCATCGACGGCCATGGCGCGTACTTCGCGGCGATCAAAGCGACATACGACAGCCTGCGCGAGCAGCGGCAGATCTTCACCCAGGCATCCGACCTGAGCGCGACCGAACTGACACACACCTATACCCAGCCTGAGGAATATATTCTCTGGGCCAAGGAATACATGAGCGTCAAGGAGTAATAAGTTGGCCGGGCTGACACCATCGCGAGCAGGCTCACTCCTACAGTAGGTCTTCAGTGCACACAGTATTTGTGTTCAACGCCGATCATTTGTAGGAGTGAGCCTGCTCGCGATAGCAACAGCCGCTACGCCGCTACATCGGAGTTCTGTACGCCTCTTCCCGCTGCATCGCCCGCGCCTGAATCACATTCAGAATCGCGCAACCCTCGCGCATCAGCAGATGCACCGCGCTGGTCACCCGCGTCAGATCACAATCGGAAATGTCTTTGAGGTTGAGACTGGCCAAGGTGTCGGCCAGATCGCGCACGACAACGAACCGGTGCATCGCACAGGCGGCCATGTCGCTGAGTTCTGTGTGGGTTTTGATGAAGAGCACCGGGGATTCGGCGTCGTAGGTGCGCACTATGGTGATCGTTCCCACGCTCCGCGTGGGAATGCAGCCCGGGACGCTCTGCGTCCCACACAAAGCCGAACGCGGAGCGTCCGTTGAGGCATTCCCACGCAGAGCGTGGGAACGATCACTCTCTCAGCGTGGCTTGGCCAACTCCATGATCATCCTCGACAACAGATAAATCCGCGGCGTCACGCTTGCCACTTCGGCGTACTCCTCAGGCGTGTGAATGTTGCCGCCGACAATCCCGAACCCGTCCAGCGTCGGCGTGCCTACGCCAGCAGACAGACTGGCATCTGCCGCGCCACCGCTGCCCTCCTCGGTCAGTTTGCGGCCAATCTCACCATAGATACCCTGCGCCATGGCCATCAAACGATCCGACTCAGCCGTCTGCGGCATCGGCGGCAAACCGCGTTGCAAGGTGGTGGTGACGACCGTGTCGGGTATCAATTTGTCCTGCGACACCCGCGCCAGATCCTTCTCGATCCGGTCAAACTCTTCCGGCACCGCCGCACGCACGTCAGCCTTGGCTGTGGCCTGATCGGGAATCACGTTGGTGCGGTCGCCGGCCTTGAGCACGGTGAAGTTGATGGTGGTTTTCTTCGCTTCATCACCGAGTTTGCCCAGTTGCAGAATTTGATGCGCCGCCTCCATCGCCGCGTTACGCCCCAGTTCCGGCGCAACCCCGGCATGAGCAGCCTTGCCTTTGACTTCGACCAGCGCCGTCGCGCTGCCCTTGCGCCACACCACCAAACCGTCAGCCGGACGGCCCGGCTCCAGATTGAGCGTCACATCGTGGAGTTTGGCGGTTTTCTTGATCAGGTCGGTAGCGACGTCGGAGCCGGTTTCTTCGCTGGCATCCAGTAGAAAAGTGATTTGCGCGTAGTCCTTGAAGTCGAGATTCTTCAGGACTTTCAGCGCATAAATTCCGGCGACGATGCCGCCCTTGTCGTCCATCACCCCTGGCCCGTATGCCCGACCATCCTTGATGTGGAACGGTCGCTCGGCGGCAGAGCCTTCCTTGAACACCGTGTCCATGTGCGCCATCAGCAGGATTTTCGCCTTACCGGTGCCTTTGAACGTGGCCAGCACATGGTTGGATTTTTCCGGGGTGTTGGGCACCAGTTCGATGGTCGCGCCAAGCTTCTTCAATTCATCAATGGCGATGTCGCTGACTTGTTTGAGGCCCGGTTCATAACCAGAACCGGAGTCAATGTTGACCAAGCGCTCCAGCAACTTCAGGGCCTCTTGCTGATACTGCTCGGCATCAGCCAATACTTGTTTGTGCGGTTCAGCGAAGGCGTTGCAAGCAGCCATGGCGAGGGACAGGCCAAGGCTGGCGGCCAACAGGGAGCGGGGAAAGGCAAACGTCATGAATCGATCCTTGTTTCGCGTCGGGGGGGATTTCACCGTACCCGACATCGGCGCGACGCTCTACTCCCAATACGACATCATCCTGACCCACAACGAACACCGAACACCGAACACCGAACACCGAACACCGAACAACTGTAGGAGCTGCCGCAGGCTGCGATCTTTTGATCTGGTTTTTACAACCAAAATCAAAAGATCGCAGCCTGCGGCAGCTCCTACAGGGGGCTTTGTGATCTCAGACTGAGTCGCGCAGTGGCTGCCGGGGCTTGTTGTCGCAGTTGCAGATCACCCGGTTACGCCCGCTCGCCTTGGCCTCGTACAACGCCTGATCGGCATCGTTGAGCCAGCGCGTCGCATCGGCATGCGCCGTGTCATAGGCCGCCAGGCCAATGCTCAAACTGACCTTCAGCGCCGGGTTCTGCTCGTAACCCAACGTCGCGAAGCGTTCACGCAAGCCCTCCATGGCCTGGGCGGCGTTGAACAGCGGCAAGTCAGGGAGAATCACGCAGAACTCATCGCCGCCGTAACGCCCGGCAATGTCGGTGGAGCGTAAATTCTGCTTGAGCATCTTGCTCAGTTGCCGCAGCACAATGTCTCCGGCGACATGGCCGTAGGTGTCGTTGATCGCCTTGAAATGGTCGATGTCGATCAAGGCAATTGCCGCGCCCTGCTTCTGCCGCTTGCAAAGTTGAAAGGCGATCTCCAGTTGATCCTTCCACGCGCCGTGATTGAGCAGTCCGGTCAGGCTGTCGGTGCGGCTCAGGGCCAACAGTTCACGTTTGTGCCGGCCGAGGGTGTGGGCCTGACGAAAGCAGATCCAGCCCAACGCCAACGGATACAGCATCAACAACGGCAGGCAGGCATACAGCTGCATGGGCGAGGTTTGCGGGATGAACGCGGGAGCAAACACCACCAGACCGACGCCGACGCCGAGGATCTGCGCCGCCGCCCCGGCCAGCAGAAAACGCAAGCCGCCGATGGCGACGTTGTTCATCGCCATCATCGAAACGGTCGTGGCACTGGGCAGCGGATTGAAATGCATCGCGGCGACCCAGAAGCCACCGAGGAAAGCGTCGATCAATAAATTACGGTGTTCGGCATGATATGGGGTGGGCGAACGGCGCGCCCATTGAAACGCCAGATGTGGCCAGAGCAGCCCGTTGAACAGCATCAGCGCCCAGACCCACAGCGGCGGATCGAGCGGGTACATCGCCACGCTGACGCACACAAGCCCGAGCACCAGCCCGAGGGTTCGCGATGTGTAAAGCCTCCTGGCCAATGAAAGTCCCTTTCCTCCCGTGTTTCCCATAAGGGCCTCGAACACTTGACGGAACCTGCACACCGTAGGACGGATGTGGTGGGAGTCTATCAGGGCAACGTTAAATAGCCATCACCGGCCAGCGGGCTCAATAGAACTCCTGTAAGAGCTGCGGCACGCTGCGATCTTTTGATCTTTTTAGAATCAAAAGATCGCAGCGTGTCGCAGCTCCTACAAGGATTTCGGATCACACAGTGCAAATTTTTAGCTATACATGAAAGGAGGAAAATGGAAAAACAACTATAAGAAGGAGGCCCATGCAGACTTACCAAGTGTTGATCATCGGCAGCGGTTTTGGCGGCCAATGCGCGGCGGTCAACCTGCTCAAGGCCGGGATCGACGATTTTCGCCTGCTGGAGCGAAGGGACTTCTTCGGCGGCACCTGGTGCCAGAACACCTATCCCGGCGCAGCGGTAGACGTGCCATCGCCGCTGTATTCGCTGTCGTTCGCGCCGTATCGCTGGTCGCAGATGTTCGCCGGGCAGGCCGAACTGCAGCGCTACACCGAACATGTCATCGACCAGTTCGGCCTGCGCGAGCGGGTGGAACTGCAGGCCGATGTCGAGCGCGTCGAGTGGGACGATGCGCAAAAACGCTGGGCCGTGCACACCGCCAGCAAAGGCATCTTTTATGCGCAGTTCCTGATCAATGCCAGCGGGCCTCTGAGCCAACCGGTGATCCCACACTTCGCGGGGCAGGAGCGCTTTCAGGGCAAGACGTTTCATACAAACAACTGGGATCACAGCTACGACTACCGCGGTAAACGCGTGGCCATCGTCGGCAGCGGCGCCAGCGCGGCGCAGGTGATTCCGGCGATTGCGCCGCAGGTTGAACAGTTGCATGTGTTCCAGCGCACCCCACATTGGGTGTTGCCCCGCGCTGATCGGGTTTTCGGGCCGTTTCAGCGTTGGCTGCTGGGTTTGAAACCGGCCTACAAACTGCTGCGCTGGCTGATCTACTGGCAATTCGAAACGCGAGTGATCGCCTTCAAATATTCGAAACCGGCGATTCATCTGGTGCAAAAACAAGCGCTGCGCTTTCTCAAACGCCAGGTGCCGGATCCTGTGCTGCAAGAAAAACTCATCCCCGACTTCACCATCGGCTGCAAACGGGTGCTGGTCTCCAGCACTTATTACCCGGCGCTGACCCGCGCCAACGTCACGCTGCACACTCGCGAACAAGGCATAGCCTCAATCGATGAAAGCGGGATCAATACGCAGGACGGCCAGCACATCGATGTCGATCTGATCGTCTGGTCGACGGGTTACGACGCCACCGACGGCGTTATTTCCTACCCGGTCAGCGGAAAAAACGCCGTACAACTTAGAGATGTCTGGGCCGAATACCCTCGCGCCTATTTAGGCACAAGCCTGCCGGACTTCCCCAACCTGTTTATCGTCACCGGGCCCAACACCGGAATTGGCCACACCTCGGCGCTGTTCATCATCGAATCGCAGATGAACTACATCATTGACTGCATTCGTACGCTCAACAGCAAAGGGCTGCACAGCATCGAAGTGCGCCGGGAAGCGGAACGTACCTACACTGAAATGATCCACCAAGAGATGGAACGCACGGTGTGGAAGTCCGGCGGCTGCAACAGTTGGTATCAAAGCAAGAGCGGTCATGTGATCGCGATGTTTCCCGGCTTCAGTTTCAGCTACTACCGGTTGACCCGGACGCTGAAACCGGCCGACCACATTCTGTCCTGAACACGTAAAAGGAAGACGTCGATGCTTTTGCTGTTTGTCGCCCTTGCGGTTTTCGTAGCCTGGAGCTGGTTGAGTTATCCGGCGGTCGGCCATTGGCTGTATGACCTGAACATGGCCATCGAGGCCAAGCTGTACAAATTGCACAAGATCGAAGTGCCGATCGCCGAGATGAGCGTCTCGACCTGGCAAGGTGGGCCGTATGAAGCGTCCAGCGCGATTTTGATGTTGCACGGGTACAGCGCCGACAAGAACCTGTGGCTGCGCTGCGCCCGACATTTTGTTCGTCAATACCGGGTGATCATTCCGGACCTCGCCGGCCACGGTGAAACCGGCTTCAAGGCCGGTGGCGGCTACGACATTGCGGTGCAGGCCAAGCGCATGATCCAGTTGCTCGACGTCTGCGGCGTGGAGAAAGTGCATGTGATCGGCAACTCCATGGGCGGTTACATCGCCGCGTGGCTGGCGGCGACGTACCCGGATCGCATCGCTTCGGTGGCGCTGATCGATCCGGCCGGCGTCACCGCTCCGGAGGTCAGCGACATGGAGCGCCATCTGTCCCGTGGGCATAACCCGTTCCTGATCAATTCCCGCGAGGAGTTCCGCCAGTTTTACGCGATGACCATGGAGTCGCCGCCGTGGGTGCCGAGCCTGGTGCTGGACGCCATCGCCCAGCGCTACGAACAGCGGCGCGATGAGCTGGAAGAGATTTTCCGCGACTTCCGCGCCAGCCCGCCGATGGAGCCGAAACTGGCCGAAATCAAATGCCCGGCGCTGTTGCTATGGGGTCGCAAGGATCGCTTGATCGACGTCAGCAGCGTGCCGATCTGGAGCAAAGGCATCGCCAATTTGCAGGTGGATGTGTGGGATCACGTCGGGCACATGCCGATGGTCGAGCAGCCGGGAAATACCGCACGGCTGTACCGGGATTTCCTCGGAAACCAGAAATGATCCTCAAGATAAACGCGCCCCCTGTGGTGAGGGGATTTATCCCCGATGGGTTGCGAAGCAGCCCCCATCCTGTGCATGCAATCTGTCTGATCCCCAGCATTCTCTGCACTGGGGCCGCTGCGCGACCCATCGGGGATAAATCCCCTCACCACAGTCAATCCTCCTCATTACCAGAGAGATTCGGATTGAGATGAACATTCTTTATGACGAGCGCCTCGATGGCCCGCTGCCGGAGGTGAACAAGGCGCAACTTCTCAAAACCCTGCAGCAGGCCATTCCCGATCTCGACGTCCTCTGGCGCGAGGAAGAACTCAAACCCTACGAATGTGACGGCCTTTCCGCCTACCGCACCACGCCAATGCTGGTCGTCCTGCCCCGACGTCTGGAGCAAGTACAAACCCTGCTCAAGCTCTGTCATCAAAACAACGTCCCGGTGGTGGCCCGGGGCGCCGGCACCGGATTGTCCGGCGGCGCCTTGCCGCTGGAAAAAGGCCTGCTGCTGGTGATGGCGCGCTTCAACAACATCCTCCATATCGACCCCGCCGCGCGCACCGCACGCGTTCAACCCGGCGTGCGCAATCTGGCGATTTCCCAGGCTGCTGCGCCCTTCGGGCTGTATTACGCGCCTGATCCGTCGTCGCAGATCGCCTGCTCGATCGGTGGCAACGTAGCGGAAAATGCCGGCGGCGTGCACTGCCTCAAATACGGTCTGACCGTGCACAACCTGCTGAAAATCGAAGTACTGACCATCGAAGGCGAACGCCTGACCCTGGGCTCCGACGCCCTCGACTCGGCGGGGTTCGACTTGCTTGCGCTGTTCACTGGCTCCGAAGGCTTGCTGGGTATCATCACCGAAGTCACGGTCAAACTGCTGCCAAAACCACAGGTCGCCAAAGTGCTGCTGGCCAGTTTCGACTCCGTGGAAAAGGCCGGGCGTGCCGTCGCCGAGATCATCGCGGCGGGGATCATTCCGGGCGGACTGGAGATGATGGACAACCTGGCGATTCGCGCCGCCGAAGACTTTATCCACGCCGGTTACCCGGTCGACGCCGAGGCCATTCTGTTGTGCGAACTTGATGGCGTCGAAGCCGACGTTCATGACGATTGCCAGCGGGTTCGCGAGGTCATGAACCTGGCCGGCGCCACCGAGGTGCGTCAGGCCCGTGACGAGGCCGAGCGCGTGCGGTTTTGGGCCGGACGCAAAAATGCCTTCCCGGCCATCGGGCGGTTGTCGCCCGACTACTACTGCATGGACGGCACCATCCCGCGCCGCGAATTGCCCGGCGTCCTGCAAGGCATCGCTCGTCTGGGCGAAGAATACGGGTTGCGCGTGGCCAATGTGTTCCATGCCGGCGACGGCAACATGCACCCGTTGATCCTGTTCGACGCCAACCAACCGGGCGAACTGCATCGCGCCGAAGCGCTGGGCGGCAAGATTCTCGAATTGTGCGTGCAGGTCGGCGGCAGCATCACCGGCGAACATGGCGTGGGCCGGGAGAAAATCAATCAGATGTGCGCGCAGTTCAACAGTGCTGAACTGAGCCTGTTCCATGCGGTGAAAGCCGCCTTCGATCCACAGGGCCTGCTCAACCCCGGCAAGAACATTCCGACCCTGCACCGCTGCGCGGAATTCGGTGCGATGCACATTCACGCCGGGCAACTGCCCTTCCCTGAGCTGGAGCGCTTCTGATGGTCGACTTCGACGCTGCCGGCGCCCTGCTCGATCAGGTCAATGAAGCGCGGACCAACGCCACGCCATTGAAGATTCAGGGCGGCAACAGCAAGGCGTTTCTCGGTCGCGAGGTGGCCGGTGAAGTGCTCGACACTCGCGCCCATCGTGGCATCGTTCGCTACGACCCGACCGAACTGGTGGTCAGCGTGCGTGCGGGCACGCCGTTGGCCGAATTGCTCGCGGCGCTGGACGTCGCCGGGCAGATGTTGCCGTGCGAGCCGCCCTCGTTTGCCGATGGCGCCACGGTCGGCGGCATGATCGCCGCGGGGTTGTCTGGGCCGCGACGACCATGGTCGGGCTCGGTACGCGATTTCGTCCTTGGCACACGGGTGATCACAGGTCTCGGCCAGCATTTGCGTTTCGGCGGCGAAGTGATGAAAAACGTCGCCGGGTATGACCTGTCGAGGCTGATGGCGGGCAGTTATGGCTGCCTCGGCGTGCTCACAGAAGTCTCCCTGAAAGTTCTGCCCAAACCCCGCCAGTGTCTGAGCATTCGCCTGGAAATCGATTGCGCGCGGGCGCTGACCAAACTTGCCGAGTGGGGCCAGCAACCGTTACCGATCAGCGCGGCGTGTCACGATGGCGGCAGCCTGTATCTGCGACTTGAGGGCGGCGAAGGCTCGGTGACAGCGGCACATCAACGGCTCGGCGGTGAGCCGTTGGACTCGGTTTTCTGGCGTGATCTGAACGAACAGCGATTACCGTTTTTCGACGAGGGCCTGCCACTGTGGCGGCTGTCACTGCCAAACAATCTCGGGCCACTGGAATTGCCCGGCGCACAATTGATCGACTGGGCCGGCGCACAACGCTGGCTGAAGTCCTCCCGCGACGACATTCATGCCCTCACGCAGTCATTCGGCGGCCATGCGACTTGCTTCACTCACGGCACCAGTGACACACCGTTCCATCCGCTGGCACCGACGCTGCTGCGCTATCACCGGCAACTCAAGGCGCAACTCGACCCGCAAGGGCTGTTCAACCCCGGCCGGATGTACGCGGAGTTCTGACCATGCAAACCACCCTCAGTGAGCAATCCCGGCTGCTGCCCCGCGCCGCCGAAGCGGAAAAGATCCTGCGCACCTGCGTGCATTGCGGTTTTTGCAACGCGACGTGCCCGACCTATCAATTGCTCGGCGACGAACTCGACGGCCCGCGCGGGCGCATCTACCTGATCAAACAAGTGCTCGAAGGCGCGCCGGCCACTGTGCAAACGCAACTGCATCTGGATCGCTGCCTGTCGTGCCGCAACTGCGAAACCACCTGCCCGTCCGGCGTTGATTACCACAACTTGCTCGACATCGGCCGTGCGGTGGTCGATCAAGCGGTGACGCGCCCGGCCGCGCAGCGCCTACTGCGTGAAGGCTTGCGCGCATTGGCGCCGAATCCAGGCTTGTTCAAAGGATTGCTGCGCGTCGGTACGACGTTTCGCCCGCTACTGCCGCGTTTGCTTGAAAGCAAACTGCCGCAGCGTTTGCCGGTTAACGGCTCTCGTCCCGCCCCTCGGCATGCCCGCCGGGTATTACTGCTTGAAGGTTGCGTGCAACCCGGTTTGTCACCGAACACCAATGACGCAACGGCGCGGGTGCTGGATCGGCTCGGGATCAGCGTCACGCCCGTGGCCGAGGCCGGTTGCTGCGGCGCGCTCGACTATCATCTCGACGCCCAGGTCAAAGGCCTCGACCGCGCTCGGCAGAACATCGACGCGTGGTGGCCGCATTTGCAAAACGGTGCCGAAGCGATTGTGCAGACGGCCAGTGGCTGCGGCGCGTTCATCAAGGATTACGGACATTTGCTTTCAAGCGATCCGGCATACGCGATGAAGGCTCGGCGAGTCAGCGAAATGACTCTGGATCTGGTACAGATCCTCGCCCAGGAGCCACTTGAGCAAGTGTGCGCAGCCAGCGAACAACGTATCGCCGTGCATTGCCCGTGTACCTTGCAGCACGCATTGAAACTCGGCGGCGCGGTGGAAGCCGTGCTGAGCCGAATCGGTCTCAACCTCACCGCGGTGCCCGACGGCCATTTGTGCTGCGGCTCGGCGGGCACTTATTCACTGACGCAACCGGTGCTGGCCAGGCAACTGCGCGACAACCGCCTCAACGCGCTGGAAAGCGGCCGCCCGCAACTGATCGTCACTTCCAACATCGGTTGCCAAAGCCATCTGGCCAGCGCTGGGCGCACGCCGGTTGTGCACTGGATCGAACTGGTGGATCAGTCGTTGGCAGAATGAAGTCCGTAGGATTCTTCGTTTGCCGACGTCGGCGAAGGCTGCGATCTTTTCCTGCATCCCATACGTGACCGTGGCAGGAATTTTTTTCATGAGCGTGCAGCCTTTCATCAGCCCAGACCTGATCCGCCAACGCTTCTCCAAAGCGATGTCCGACATGTACCGCGAAGAAGTGCCGCTGTACGGCGCGCTGATGGAACTGGTGGAGCAAACCAACCGCGACGTGCTTTCGCGTGAGCCGGACATCGCCCGACAGCTCGACAGCACTGGAGAAATCGAACGGCTGGACATGGAGCGCCACGGTGCGATCCGTGTCGGCACCGCAACCGAACTGGCCACCCTCGCCCGCTTGTTCGCGGTGATGGGCATGCAGCCGGTGGGTTATTACGACCTGACGCCGGCAGGTGTGCCGGTGCATTCCACCGCGTTTCGCGCAGTGCATGAGGATGCGCTGCAGGTCAGCCCTTTCCGGGTGTTTACCTCGTTGTTACGCCTGGAATTGATTGAGGATCCCGAGTTACGCGCATTTGCCGGAGCCGTGTTGGCCAAACGCTCAATCTTCACCCCGAAGGCGTTGCGCCTGATCGCCCAAGCGGAAACAGCTGGCGGCCTTTACGAAACCGAGGCGCAGGAATTCGTCCTGCAGGCACTGGAGACTTTTCGCTGGCACCACAGCGCCACCGTCACCGCCGCGCAGTACCAGACACTGAGCGCCCAACACCGCTTGATCGCCGACGTCGTCGCGTTCAAAGGCCCGCACATCAATCACCTGACGCCGCGCACGCTGGACATCGACATCGTCCAGGAACAGATGCCCGCCCACGGCATCACCCCGAAAGCGGTCATCGAAGGCCCACCGCGCCGGCAGCAGCCGATCCTGCTGCGCCAGACCAGCTTCAAAGCGCTGGACGAACCGATCGCCTTCACCGATCAAGATGAAACCCGTGGCAGCCACAGCGCGCGTTTCGGCGAAATCGAACAACGCGGCGCGGCGCTGACACCCAAGGGCCGTGCGCTGTACGACCTTTTATTGAATGCGGCACGCGATGCGCTGGGAGAATTTCCCAACGAGGCCAACGCCTCACGCTACAACGCGCTGATGAGTCAGCACTTTGGCGAATTTCCTGACAGCCTCGACGGCATGCGTGAACAAGGGCTGGCGTACTTTCGCTATTTCGCCACGGAAAAAGGCTTGGCAGCAGGTAGCCTGGGCGAGGTATCACTAGAGGATTTGTTGCGCGACGGTTACGTGAAAGCTGAACCGCTGGTGTACGAAGATTTCCTGCCGGTCAGCGCAGCGGGGATTTTTCAGTCAAACCTTGGGGATGCTGCGCCGACGCACTATGGCGAACACTCCAACCGCCAGGCGTTCGAACAGGCGCTGGGCCGCGCCACAATTGATGAGCTGGACCTGTATGCCGAAACGCAGCAGCGCTCACTCGAAGAGTGCGCGGAAGCGTTAGGTCTGAAAACAATCTGAGAACTAACCTGACCTTTGTGGCGAGGGAGCTTGCTCCCGCTGGGCTGCGCAGCAACCCCAAAAAATAGTGCAGTAACGAAGATCTTAGGGAGCGCTACGCACTCCAGCGGGAGCAAGCTCCCTCGCCACAGGTTTTTTGTGTTTACTCAGCGCCGTTTTTCCCAACCAGTCCGCCCACTAAAGAAAACGTCATCGCGCTCACTGATGGCATATAGCCGTACTGCGCAAGAAGTTGCGCAGTTGGTCGTAATATTTCACTACTAAAATGCCCTGCAAGCCATGATCTACGTGGCCTGTAGACGAGTGCGCAAGAAGTTGCGCAGTACTGCGCAACTTCTTGCGCACTTTTGCCCTGATTCGCCTGGCAAAAATCCTCAAACCCACAGGCCAGAGCGGTTTAACCCCCGGCTGCCGGGCACTTCACAAAAGCTGGCACGCTCCTTGATAACAGTCAGGCACCCACCGGGCGATTTCGCCTCCCGGGCACCTTAAATTTATCCGCAAGGAGAGCACCCCATGGCAACACCAGCGTACATGTCGGTTACCGGCGAAAAACAAGGCCTGATCACTGCAGGCGCCTTCACCGCCGACTCCGTTGGCAACACCTACCAGGAAGGCCACGAAGACCAGGTCATGGTTCAGGCTTTCAGCCATGACGTGATCATCCCGCGTGACCCACAATCCGGTCAGCCAACCGGTCAGCGCGTTCACAAGCCAGTTGTGATCACCAAGGTCTACGACAAGGCATCGCCTCTGCTGCAAGCTGCTCTGACTTCGGGCGAGCGCATGAGCGAAATCGTTATCCAGTGGTACCGCACTTCGGCTCAAGGCACCCAAGAGCACTACTACACCACCAAACTGGAAGACGCGATCATCGTCGCCATCAACAACAAAATGCACAACTGCCAGGACCCGTCGAACTCGCACTTCACCCACCTGGAAGAAGTGCAGTTCACCTACCGCAAAATCACCTGGACCCACGAAGTATCCGGTACTTCGGGTTCCGATGACTGGCGTGCTCCAGTCGCTTAATCGCGGCTGACCGCTTCACGCATCGGCCAGCGCTGCTGGTCGATGTTGTTTACGCCCCTCCAGAATTTCGCGTACGTTGACCCGCTTTTGCGGCCGTCGACGAGCGCCGCTGTACAGCACGAGGAACAACGGATGTTCGCGCCGGCCAATGAAACCCACTTTGCCCTGACCATCGAAGGTCTCCCCGCCGACTTTCAGGTGTTTACCCTGCAAGGCCGCGAGGCCATCAACCAGCCCTTCGTCTTCGAGGTGGAACTGGTCAGTGAGCAGCCGTCGCTGGACCTCGAAACCCTCCTGCACAAACCGGCCTTCCTGCAACTGTCGCCCGACGGCAGCGGCATCCACGGCCAGATCTACCGCGCTGCGCAAGGCGATTCGGGCAAACGCCTGACCCGCTATTCGGTGACCCTGCGCCCGCAACTGGCGTACCTCGCGCACCGCATCAACCAGCGCATATTCCAGAACCTCAGCGTGCCGAAAATCATCGGCATGGTCCTCGAAGAGCACGGCATCCAGAGCAATGCCTACGCCTTCCAGACCGGCTCGGTCTACCCCGAGCGCATCTACTGCGTGCAGTACGACGAGTCGGACCTGCATTTCATCCAGCGCCTGTGCGAGGAAGAAGGTATCCATTACCACTTCCAGCACAGCGCCACCGCGCACAAACTGATCTTCGGCGATGACCAGACGGTGTTCCCGAAACTCCAACCCGTGGCCTATCAGCAAGACTCCGGCATGGTTGCCAGTGACCCGGTGATCAAGCGCTTCGACCTGCGCCTGGAAACTCGCACCAGCCGCACCACCCGCCGCGACTACGACTTCGAAAAACCGCGGATCACCCTTGAAAGCGAAAACCGTGGCGACGCCCTGCCCGACCTCGAGGACTACGATTACCCGGGCCGCTTCGTCGACCGCGAGCGCGGCAAACACCTGGCCAAACGCGCCCTCGAACGCCACCGCAGTGACTTCCAGCTCGCTGAAGGCAAAAGCGATCAGCCGTTGCTGGTCAGCGGCCACTTCCTCGCGCTGACCGCAACACCCGAAAGCGAAATGGAACGACCTCTGGCTGCTCACCGAAGTGCTGCACGAAGGCAAACAGCCGCAAGTGCTGGAAGAGTCGGTGACCAGCGACACTACCGCACTCAAAGACGATTTCCACCAGGGCTACCGCAACCGCTTCCAGGCCACGCCGTGGGACGTCCCCAACCGCCCGCCCCTGCGCCACCCGAAAGCGCGCATCCTCGGCAGCCAAAGCGCCGTGGTGACCGGCCCCAAAGGTGAAGAGATCCACTGCGACCAATACGGTCGCGTCAAAGTCCAGTTTCACTGGGACCGCGAAGGCCAGGCCGACGACAAAACCAGCTGCTGGCTACGCGTGTCTTCAGCCTGGGCCGGCGCCCAGTACGGCGGCATCGCCATCCCGCGCATCGGCATGGAAGTGCTGGTGACCTTCCTCGAAGGCGACCCCGATCAACCGCTGATCAGCGGCTGCCTGTACCACAAGGAAAACACCGTCCCGTATGCGCTGCCGGCGAACAAGACGCGCAGCACGTTCAAGACCCTGAGCTCGATGGGTGGTGGCGGTTACAACGAACTGCGTATTGAGGACAAGAAAGGTCAGGAGCAGATTTATCTGCATGCCCAGCGCGATTGGGATGAAAACATCGAGCACGACCAGAAGATTCGGGTCGGCAATGAGCGGCACGATACGGTCGAGAAGAACAGCTACACGGAATTCAAGGCCGAAGAACATCACACGGTTTATGAAGACCGCAAGGTTGAGGCGCAGGCCAGTGATCACCTGACGGTTGGGGTGAATCAGCACGTCAAGATTGGTACTGGGCAGTTCATGGATGCGGGGCAGGAAATCCACCTGAGCAGCGGCATGAAAGTGGTGATGGAGGCTGGCGCAGAGCTGACGCTGATTGGCGGAGGCAGCTTCATCAAGATCGATGCCGGCGGCGTGACCATGAGCGGGCCGGTGATCAACATCAACTCGGGCGGTGGACCGGGCAGTGGCACTGGGGCAGCGCCGTTGTTGCCGGGACCGTTGAAGCAGGCGGATGCGGATAAGGCCGGGACCTTGCTGGTGCCGGCCTTGCGTCAAACCCTGCAACGAGCAGCCACAACGG
Source organism: Pseudomonas sp. TH08 (assembly GCF_016651275.1). Classification (NCBI taxonomy): domain Bacteria; kingdom Pseudomonadati; phylum Pseudomonadota; class Gammaproteobacteria; order Pseudomonadales; family Pseudomonadaceae; genus Pseudomonas; species Pseudomonas sp. TH08. Next base: position 1,112,106 of record NZ_JAEKEE010000004.1, read on the forward strand.
CTCAGCCAGTCTGCGAGATATGCGAAAAACTGAAGGCGATGAAATGATCCCCGGTACCACACGTTATCTGCTTCTGGATGGAGCAAAGATCGAAAACCTTCCGGCCCGCGTATACAGCCTGGATGAAAATCCGATTGTCGAATGGCTTTACCACTCAACCCCCTTGCAAGAGGTGTTTGATGTCGGCCCTGCGTTGGTCGTCTTGCGCGCCAACACCGCACTCGAAAAAGCCTTCATTGACGACTGGCAAAACGATGCCGGCCTCATCATCGAAAGCGATGCGCCCATTCAGCAACTGACTGAACATCTGCGCAGCCTGATCCACGTACGGGTGACCGATGATGCGTCAATGCTGTTTCGATACTACGACCCGCGAGTCATGCGCCATTGGTTGCCGCCCCTGAGTCCAGCTGAAAAAGATCACTTGATGGGACCGATCCGCCGCGTGCGTCTGCCGGCCCGAGAGGGTGAGCAAGAGCAGTGGATCGTTCGTGAGCAAGATCGCCAAAGTGCCCAGCAATATGCCGAGCGGCCGTGGTTGTACCTTGATGAGCAGCAGTTGCAACAGCTCAACCAAGGCAAGCTGGAGCTGTTTGATCAACAGCTACTGGAGCACGTCAACACCTACTTCCCTGATTGCCTGGCCCAGCGCTCGTCCACGGAGCAGCAGCAATGGGCAGTGCTCTGCCGCGAAGGCGCCGCCAGCCACGGCTACTCGGCGCCCAAGGAAGTGGCGCGCTGGTCGGCACTGGTTGCCGAACATGGCACCGAGTTTCCGCGAGCGCCGGAACATCAGGCCTACCGCGAGATTCTGCAACAACCCACGCTAAACGCCACACAACGCCTGGATGCCTTGTTGGTAGAACTGCATCGCCATTGGCTGCTGACTGACAAGGAGTCCTTTGCATGACCACCCAACCGATCGATAAAAACCGCAATCTGGCCGCCGCCGATCAGGCCGCACAATGTCAGTTCGGCGACGAGGAACTGTCGAGCCCAGGTACCACCTGCCCGGCCAAACACCCGGAAATATTCGTTGTTCCCGCGCGCTACGCGAAGGCCGAGCAGGCCGCCGAACACGCCGACTTCAAACCGCCCAGCCCGACCAAAAGCCACCCGATGGCACTGCGTCGCCTGCGCGCCGGTTATGTCTACCTGTGGCATGCCGAAGGCCCATTGAAACGTTACGGCGTAGGCGCAGATGGCCTGCTGGTCGAGCAGTCGCTGACGCAACCACACGCCGAAATCGCCACAGGCGAAAAAGCCGGTATCGCCCTGAAAAAAGCACCGACGCCTGGATGCTCTACAGCGAAAGACCGTTGAGCAAAGACGCCTGCGAGAGCCTGAAAAAGAACGGCGAGCGACGCAAACGCATGCGTCAGGTAGCACTCACCAAAGTCGCCACAAACCTGACGGCCAAACACTGCCCACCACTCGAAAAAGCCCCGACACTTGTCGCCGAGCTGATGCCCAAGGTACGTGATCAAGCCCTTGCGCATGATTATCAGCAGAACGGTGCGGCCTACCGTGAAGGCGTGAACCAACAGGGCAAGGAGATGCAAAAGGCTCCCACGCAGGACAACATCAAAGCCTATTCTGCGAGCTCGCAATTCCTGCGCGAACGTGAACAAGCAGCCAGCGCACAACCCCCGGGCGAGCCGGTGGCCGAACCTGGCATCTGGAGTGCCACCCCTTGGGAACTGGCCCCGACCCAAGCTTGGCTGGATGCAGCCAAAAGCCAGTCGGCCCCGTTATATGGGGTGTTTGCTGCGCTGGATGATGATCTCGGCGTGTTGCGAGATATCGACCACGAACAGAATAAGGTCGAGGCTGAGCACGAAGCCTGGGTCGCCGACAACAGCTTGCGTCAGACCATCGGCAGTTTTATCCGCAGCATGGTCACCGAAGACGGCGCGGAGGTGGCCAACCTGCTCAACTATCAGTATCGCGAGCACAACCTGAAGCTGACGCCCGAACAAGGCGACACCCTGCTTGATAGCCAGAAGCAGCTCAACGATCTACAAGCGGAAAAACAACGCATCAACCTTCAGCGCGGCCGTCAGTACGGATTATCCAAAGCGGATTCGTTGATGGCGGATGTGAGCAGCCGAGAAGAAGGCATTCTGAATAAAGTGCGCAGCTTTATCCCAAGCGAGCTGCACAAAGAGGCGCAACAAGTAGTACGCGAGTATCGCCGGGAAAAAGCCAGCAATCTGGGAGATGGTCGCGGCGCCAGCAAAGTTGGGGAATATATTGATCTGGCAAGCATGGATCGTTGGCTGGACGAAGAGGCACCGCAGCATTTCAAACAGGTCGAGACGCGTCATCATCTGCTGTATACCGATCGTAAAGCGTATCTCCCACGTAGTGAGAGCGGCACCTGGTTTGTCGACCAAAGCAACGAAGATCACCTCAAGTGGCTGGAAAATTTGACGGTCGCCTGCCTCAGTGCCCAATGCAGCCGCAGCGAAGGGGCCAAGCAGTTTACTGACTACGTGCAAAGCGACAATCCGGGGTTGCTGCGATTGGTGTTCCAGGCTTGGAGCCCGAGCCTCGAAGCGGCAGTCAACAACACGTCGCGACTCAATGAACTGTTCACCGCTCTGGGTATGGAAAACCTCGCTGATTCGCGTGCCGCCATCGCCAAGATTATCGACGCCGACACGCTACGCAACATCGAGCGACTGGCAAGCAACCTTGAAGGTGCCTGGGTCGCAGCCCTTACTCGCCTCGGCGCATCATTGATACAGGCCCGCAACGGCATGGCCATAGGCATGGGTATGTTTCTTGCCCTTCGTCTGGGCGAAAGCGCTCGCCTGCTGCAGGGCATGGAGAACGGCATAAAAGTCTGGCGTCTGGTCGGCCAGAAAGCTGACGCCCTTGGCCAGTGGACGCGCAGCACTGCGCAGGCCATCGGCCTTGGCCGCGTTAGCGGTATCGTCAATGCTCCCGCAGTGAAAGCCTCGGGCGGCCTGCTGCCATTGGCAGCGCTGGTGGTGAATATTCTCAACGCCGGTACATATGCCGGGCAGGCAGCTGCATTGGAAGGCAGCGATGAGCAGCGTCAAGCGGATTCTCTTTCTGCGTATTTATACGCAGGGGCGGCGTTGGGGGCGGTGATTCAGAATTGGCTGCTTTTGGGGAAAGGAGTTAATGAATTAACAGGGCGACTGCCTCTTGGCCTTTCTGCAACCGCTCCAACGTTGACGCTGTTCGGTGGGATTGTTGGCGGACTTTCTGCTGCAGCAGCTCTTCAAGAATTCAATTCGTTAAAAACTCAAATAGATAGCGCTCAAGGCAGTATTGATCCATGGATCAAGATTAAACAATTGGCCGTTACTGGGCAGGTTGCCGTATATGGAGCGCAAGCGCTACTGGGGCTTGGACTAACAGGTATGCGGCTATCAAATCAAATTTCAACTCCAGTGGCCATAAAGCGCTTTCGCCTTGGGATGGGGCCAATGAATTTCTTGCTGTTGGCACTCGGTGGTCTTTACTTGATCGCTTGGCTCCGCCAAGCCAGCCCGTTGCAGAATTACTTGGCGAATTCCTGCTGGTCCCATCGCCGTGCAAATGCCAATAAGGCTATCGAGCCTCAGGCACAACTGGACGAGATCAACGAACTGATGATGTTGTTGTATCAGCCGAGAGTCTCGATGGAGACTCGAGAAGTGCGGATCAGCGGAGTTCTGGGTGACACAATCACCCAGGACGGCATCACCCAGTTAAGCATTGACTTGCCGGGGGCCGCACCAGGAGCGGCACAAATCGATATATCCATGAGCGGCAACCCTACTCCAGTCTCGGCGGGGTTCGGTACCGGTACTAGAGGTACGCCCACCGACCTAGGTGCTACTTGGCTGAATGCCAGCCAGTGCACTTGGATTCCGGCCGATGCCGGCCAGGGCTTGCGCCTCACCGGCAGCTTCTCGCAACCACTTACTCGTTTGTCCTTGCGCGTATGCTACCTCAGTCCCGTGGCACTGCTGGCCGGGGACGGTGCTACCATCGGCGGCTCGAAAGGTTTGGCATATACCTTGTCACCCAATGGCGGATTTCTGAGTCCGGACGGTGAAGTCATCACACTTCGATCAGGCGAGCCAACGCCTGAGCTAGATCGAGCCAGCGTTCACCGCCTTGGCCCACAACAGAACTCCAACTACCTCAACCCCAAGGATAAGGCATGACTTCAGCCACACCCGGCAGCCGCAAAGGACTGTTGTCACGAGAGGATTATCTGGCACCACCGGCTGTCCCTACGGGGCAACCACCCAAGGATGTACTCAACACTATTTGGCGAAAAAATGAGGTGTTCCTAGATATTGGCTCTTACAGCATTGGCTCTGCTGTAATGGTCATCTGGCCGGTGCTGCTGTTGTGTATTTGGCTTGTCCATCATGAACGTAATTCCGGAATTTTCTGGGAAGCATTGGGTCTGTCATTTTTCATGGTGGGCATACCCATTCTTCTAGTCCTTAAAGGCTTGATGAGCCGAGTACCAGCCCCCATTCGCTTCAACCGCCAACGCCGCGAAGTTTGTGTGCCGTTTGACGATGGCAGTTACTGGATCGTGCCTTGGGAACAGGTCACTGCCCAAGCAGTTGCAATGGACTCAGTCGGCCAGCACGGGAAAACTACCCAAGGATTATTAGTTGTGGGTTTTCGAAATCCGGATACCAATGCTCCCGAAAAGGAGCGCGATTTCAGCGTAGGGTTCAGTTGCGGCGGTGGCGAAACGGCCATGAGCCTTTGGGAGTGCATGCGCAGTTTTATGGAGGTTGGACCGGACGCTACTCCACAGGGAAATGACTTGGAGGGGATTCGCGGAAAGCTTGGAAGAAAAGGCATTTTTTGGGGTATCTGGTACGGTTTCTTCACCGGTATTCGTGACCATCTGATGGCAAAAGAGTTTGGTCAAGCACTATGGCTTTTCGTATCCATCTTTCTTTTGGGAACGCCTCTCGCCATGATGCTTCAAGTCTGGAAACTCGCACCTCCGCCGGATCTCACTGATCCAGCCATCGTCGAATGGTCCAAACCACTGCCACCCGAATAATGGGCCAAGCGCTCCCCAGAACTGGAAGAAGCTATCACCAAGCGTGAAGCCGAACTAGCCGCCCAGACAGATCAAGCATTAGCTTGATGATGAGTAGCAGGACTTACAACCCAAGGGCAGCATATGAGTACGCCACCGGCAGGCACTACAAAAAAACGATTGTTTTCGCGCAACGACTATTTGGCGCCGCTACCCATTCCAACCGGTGAAAAACCCTGTGATATGCTTAACACCATCTGGCGAAAAAACGAGGTTTTTCTCGACATCGGAAACTACAGCATCGGTTCGGCGGTGATGGTGCTATGGCCGATGGTCGTGGTACTAGCGCTGATGACGTACATCACCCCCAAGCCGGCAATGATCTTGATTGTAGGAGCAATCATAATTGGAGTACCCGCACTCTTTATTGTTAAGGGCCTTTTCCGCGAGGTGCCTTTGCCCGTGCGCTTCAATCGGCAACGTCGTGAAGTATGTGTGCCCCGAGAGAATGGTGAATATTGGCTGGTGCCTTGGGAAAGCGTAACCGCAGCAGCGACGCAACATTCCTCAGTGAGCCAGGCCGGTAAAGCCACCATGGGCTTGTTGATAATCGGCTTTGAAAACCCAGACCCGCTGGCCAAAGAAGACAACAAACATTTTTCATTCGGATTCAACTGTGGCGGTGGCACCACGGCTATGGCCTTGTGGGAGTGCATGCGCAGCTACATGGAGATAGGGCCAGAAGCGTTACCGATCACCAATGACTTTGAAAGGGGTCGGGACAAGTTACGCGGCAGAAATGTGTTTTGGGGCGTTTGTTGTGAATACATGGGCGGCATTATTCAGCACATGCGAGCCCTGGAAATTGATAAAGCCTTGTGGCTGATTATCGGAGCCATATTCTTGGGCGGGCCACTCGCAATGATGTTGCAAGTATGGAAGCTCTCTCCTCCTCCTGATCTGCTCTATCCAGACATCATCGAATGGTCAAAACCGCTGCCACCCGAACAATGGGTCAAGCGTTCCTCAGAACTGGAAGAAGCTATCGCCAAGCGTGAAGCCGAATTAGCCGCCCAGACAGATCAAGCATTAGCTTGATGATGAGTAGCGGGACTTATAAAGCCAAGGGAAGCAGATGAGTACGCCACCGGCAGGCACTACAAAAAAACGGTTGTTTTCGCGCAACGATTATTTAGCGCCGCTATCCATCCCAACCGGTGAAAAACCCTGTGATGTGCTTAACACCATCTGGCGAAAGAACGACGTATTTCTCGACATTGGCAATTACAGCATCGGTTCAGCAGTGATGGTGATGTGGACGGGCGTGATGGTGTTTTTAGCAATGTCTTTCTTTACTCGAAATCTCAACTCTGATTTCAGCGAGGATATTTTGTATTTGGGTGCCGCTATTTTGGCCATCCCTATTTGGATTTTGATCCAAGCCTTATTCCGCGATGTCCCCTTACCCGTGCGCTTCAATCGGCAACGTCGTGAAGTATGTGTACCGCGGGAGAATGGCGAATATTGGTTGGTGCCTTGGGAAAGCGTCACGGCGGCAGCAACACAACATTCCTCAGTGAGCCAGGCCGGTAAAGCCACCATGGGCTTGTTGATCATCGGCTTTGAAAACCCGGATCCGCAGGCTAAGGAAGACAACAAGCATTTTTCATTCGGTTTCAACTGTGGCGGCGGCACCACGGCCATGGCGTTGTGGGAGTGCACTCGCAGTTACATGGAGGTAGGACCGGACGCCGTACCCAATAGTCGAGTGGGTATTACCCCCTACGAAAAATCGCAAATCGGTTCGCTCATCATCGATCTGCGTAAGGGAGACCTGATAGGTGTTGTATGGGGGATATTCTGCATCACGATTCTGGGAACCTATTTCGCGGAAAAGCTGCAGAACTTGAAACTGTCTTACCCACCCGATCTGCTCTACCCCGACATCATCGAATGGTCAAAACCGCTGCCACCCGAACAATGGGCCAAGCGTTCCCCGGAATTGGAAGAAGCCATCGCAAAGCGTGAAGCCGAACTGATGCAAGAAACACAAGTCGCATGACTGCTTTGGGCAATCGGAACTCCTGAAGTCATTTATCAAAAACAGGCACAACCCGGAAATGCAGCATCCCTGCTATTTGCAAAACCAGGATAAGGCATGACGTCATACACATCTGGCAGCCGCAAGTGTCTGTTTTCAAGAGACCGTTACCTGTCTCGAATTACCGTCGACAGGTCAAGCCTTCATGAATGGAAGTCACCAATGGCAGGCATGACAATCAACACCGCGGGCCCCTACTTCCTGATTCTCGCACTGACATTTCCCGCTGTTTCTCAAGCAACCGATACCACCAGTCCGCTCCCACCCGACGTATCCAGCTTCACCAAAAACCGAGACAACTGCGACACTCTCAGAGGAGAAATCCCCGAACCTGATCCGGCAGACCCAGACAACCTCAGCCAGGTGATCAGCGCCATCAATCAAGCTTGCAAGGGCACGGACAAGCAATTGATGCAGTTAAAGAACAAGTATTCGACCGACGAAAACATCATGAAGAAACTATCGAGTTATGAAGAACGCATCGAAGCAGACATGAGCCTTTAGGCATTGGCCACCTGAACACTCATGACTCCAGCGAGCGCCTGCGAGGTGAAGATTGAAATTCAACGACACGTTCATCAACCGGACCGAACGCTTCACCCTCGGTATCGAAACCCTCTCTGGTACACCGTACCTTTCCATCCCGGTGAGCAACCGTTTGGTGGATTACGAGGAGTACTACGAAATCAGCAGCGACTCTTACGCGCTGTTCCTGAACGATCCATCCGCCGCATCGGATTTTGCCGAGCGCTGCCGAAACCGTCAGGAAGACCAACGATTGATGCTGAAACCCGGATCAGATCGCGGCGTTGCTTCATAAGTACATTCGCAGGCAGCATCGTATTGACGCAGCCACAGCAGGACACTCGCCAGTGACGGGCACTTTCCAACACGCTTTAGATCACCATGAAACCGCGGATCGAAACGCTTTAACCCGAAGACTTGGAAACCCCATGAATAAACATCAGATCACCCTCGCCAACGGCTGGACGGCCACTTTTGAAAACCGGGGCGAGTTCCGCATGGGGGCTGAAGGCTGGGGCTTGTTTCTGCAAGGGCCGGACGGCAGGACTATTGAGTACTTCGCTGACCAGATCATTCTGGTCAATGATGAGGACGGCACTCAGGCCAGTTCGTGCATTCGGCTCTCAAGCGATGGTGTGTACGGCTACTTGAGTGCAGCGATTGATCATTGCTGGGTGATCGACTTTGCGCGGGGCATGATCGCGCCCCATCGAGCGAGCATCCATCACTACCATCACGCCTACGACGAGAGCATCTCGCATTACGAGCAGCCAGCGTTCAAGCGTGAGCGGCAATACATCAGCGTGGTGGGCATGCACATTTATCTGACATTCCCGCTGACCCGCGACGAGGAATTCTCCAAGGTTTGGGATGAGTATCTGTCGATCCGCAGACGCCAACTGGACGAGTTGTATTTCAGAAACTGATCATCTCTGGCGCGCATGTCCAGAAAACATCTATTCGCGCCCTACCCGATCAACTCGTCGGCCACTTCATACTTGACCACCACGCGATTGCGATAAAGCCGTTCGCGTTTCACCAACTCACCCACCTGCCCCTTGTTTCGCACTTCTCGCCAGATTTCGTTCTCGCGGAATACCCGTCCTGCTTCCCGTACAAAGCGGTGCGCCTCCTGGAATACGTGATAGCGATACGCGCGCACTTGATCGCACAACAACTCGCCTTCGAGCTGCGTCTCACCGACATGCAGCTTCAACTGAAAGTGGCGATCCGTCGGGTTGTGCAGTACCAGATCGATGTAGTTGTAAAAAATCGCTGCCCCGGAGCCGAACGGTAACACCCGGCCCTCATCGGGGAACGGATCGAAGCTGTGATTGGATCGTTCAATCACCACCAGCGGCGAATGAATGGCCATCCAGTGAATCAGGTTGCTCAGTTGGCAGATGCCACCACCCACACCGCGTCGAGCCTCGCCGAACGACAGTTCCATGCCTTCGACATAGCCACGTTGGCGGGTCGGACGGCCGACCAGACGACAAAAAGAGAAATGTTCGCCAGGGCCGATAATGACGCCATCGATGGCGGCGACGGCGAGTTTGAGGTTGATAACCTTGTTGTGTTGCAGGACTGGGTCGGAGTCACCAAGTTTGCGGATCAGTTTCGAGGTGTGTTTGAGGTAACGAAATGGCAGACGTTCAGCGGCGGCAGGCCGTGCGTAGCGTTTGCTCGAACAGTACCAGGCGATCTGGCGGAACAGTCTTTTTTGCCACACGCGCAGCCAGTACAAGGCGGGGTGGTAGAGGGAAAGTGGTTTCATCCGTGACACAACGGCGACGCCGTTATCGTCCTTGGGGCGGTTTCAGGGGCACGCATTCTAGCGTGGAAGTCATTGGAAAGCTGCGGCGTTTGCCGCGTACCACCTCACCCGCCCCCCACTGCCGAAACGGCAAATTAAGGTTGGCCTAAGGTTGCTTCGTTAGCATCCCGGTTCAAGAAGCACTGTCGCCCCTTAATTTGCGGATGAGCCCTTGCCAATGACAACGTTTGATTTACCCGCCCAACAGCCGTCGACGTTCAGTCTTGTCCTGGTCAATTACAAAACCCCGGACCTCACCAGAATGTGCCTGGAATTATTGCGCGAGCACGTCAAGGAACAGCGTATTCCAGTGTGGGTGGTGGACAATGATTCGGCCGATGAAAGTCTGGATTATTTGCGTTCTCTGGACTGGATCAACTTGATCGAGCGCCCGTCACCCGGTAAAGAAGCTGGGCACATCGCCCATGGCAAAGCGTTGGATCTGGCGTTGGCGAAAGTTGAAACCGACTATCTGTTTCTTTTGCACACCGACACCTTTGTCTACGACAAGGAAGTGTTCGCGATGATGATGCGCGAGTGCACGAAGTCGGCTGATATTGCAGCGGTCGGTTGTGTAGAGCAAATCAATCGGGGTGCAGTGAGAGATACCTGGCGCTTAACTTCGCGCTTTTGCAAGCATTATATTCGTCGCGCCAAACAGCAGTTTGGCTTGCGCTCAAAAGAGCCAAAACCCTACAGAGAAACACATCTGAAAAGTTTCTGTACATTGTGGAATGCTCGGTTGATCAAGTCGCAAGGCCTGCACTTCTGCCTGGACGATCGCGTGCCCGGTTATACGCTACAGGACCGCATGATGGGGCGCGGCTACGGCATCAAGTTTCTGTCTCCACGGAAGATTTTTCGCTATTTGGATCACATCCAGTCCGGCACCGTCGCGGCAGCCGGCACCTACGGCAAAGATCATCGACGGACAAAAATGTATCAGGCCACGCTCAAGCGTTTTCAGGGGCAGCAAGATAAGTCCGGTATCCAGGCATCGAGTTAATCGATCGGCAATAAAAAAGGGCGACTTCACAGTCGCCCTTTTTATTTGAAATTGTATACAACCTCCCCAATGGAGGTGTTCGCCCAGTGTAATGGCCTGGCAATCCATGCACCGGTAAAGAGCCCTGACACTGGGCGAACGGGAGGGATTTTAATAGAAGTTGGCGCTTATGTCGTCATGCATCATGATGTTTTTTATGTACTAGAAAGTTAAAAAGTGTGTATTGCCGATATTTCCCGGCAAACTTCCTAACCTCTTCAGCCGGAGCAATTAGTATGATTGTTCTCATACAAAACCCTGTACAAGAACAATCATTCTGTAGAGTTAATGCTCAGCTTTCATGCTCGCTGGTCACTTTTAATATATCGGTGTAAGTGACGATTACGCTCTGCCCTTCTTTCAAATCCTTCAGTTTCGCCTGAATTTCAGGCTTTTTGACGTCGAGCGTTTTTGATTGTCCCGATGGGTTTTCGAGGGTCACCTGATTTTTCTTCAAATCAATTTTGGTGATTTTCAGTTGCACCTGAATCTGACGGAATGCTTCGCCGCCCGGGTTTTCGCTGCCCGGAGCGTTGCGCAGCTCGCCCGTACGCTCGGTGGAGCCAGGCAGACCTTTATCCACATCGGTGTCGAGATAGGCCGCGACAGAGCGCTGAACCTCGACGTTGACCTTGTCGCCAACTTTCAGATTGGCGAGGTTTTTTGCCTTGTCGCTCAGTTGAACATGCACCTGTCGACCTTCGGCGCCTTCCAGCACCACCTGATGCTTGGCAGCATCAACGGAGAGCACTTTAGTGGTGACCTGATCCGCTTCAATGGTGGCGGACAGCGGAATATCGGCGGCAAATGCTCCGAAGCTGGTGGCGGACAATACGGTTGCGAGAGTGATGGCCTTGGCCAGTGCGTGGAGCTTCATAAGCGGTACTTTCCCTGTGATGAATGGCAGCACCCGACGCCGAAGCCTGTTCGGCGACAGATGTGCCACTGAGCATAGACGCTGTTCAGGGCTTGGCTTTGGTTTGTTGCTTCGCGGTTTCCTGCGCCGTCGATTCACCGCTCGCAGTGCCTTTGCCACTGTTCTCGCGCTGTTTGGGATCGGTGGGCCGCAGGGCGTCGTTATCGCGCTCAGTCTCGCCCGGTGGCCGCGGTTCGTCGGGGTGTTCGCTTTGAGAGATAGGTTTCATGGGAGAGTCCTCAGGCTTCGGGATCATCGAGTTCACGGGCGACGTTCACCGCTGGAGAGTCCTTGTGCAGGTCAGCAGCTTTGGCGCGCAGGATCTGCCACTGCTCCAGGTCGATGGCGCCTTGCCCAAGCAGGTCGTCGGCGACGCGTTGCAGGTCGAAATAATGGGCGTCGGGAGACTGCTGCCACAGGGTTTCATCGTCGAACAGACGCTGCCAGGTATTCATGTCCGGGGGTTGCAGGTCGTCGCTCATGACAAATCCTCGACAGGTGTTTCTGTGTAGAGGTTTAGCGAACAAATGGAGTTCAACCCAAATCCGTGTAGGAGGCTTTAATAGCCGGTCATTTCGAGGTAGCCGCTGCCGGTGTGGCTGCCACTGATGTTGACCGGGCCTTCCCAGTAGGGAATGCGCAGGTTCATCCACGCATTGGGGTTGAGCGCCGACAGGCGGATGTCGAGGTGTTTGTCCGGGATACTGATCGACCAGCGCACCGGCATGGAGCGACCGGCGACGCTTGCGGTGTCTTCTGGCGTGAGTGTGATCTGCCCGCTGTGCAGGGTTTGCGTCTGGCCGTCAGCGTCGATCCAGGTACCGGTCAGATACGGCGCGCCGTCCTTCTGGCGCATGCGGTACAACATGACGTGTGCGCCGCTGTCCAGGTGCAGGGAGAACCAGTCCCAGCCGGTCTGGTTGGCAGTCAGCGGTTGGCTGCTCCATTCACGATCGAGCCAGGCCGGGCCGCTGACGGTGTAGGTCTGACCGTTGATTTGCAGCGTGCCGCTGGCCTGAAAAAACGGTTGGCTGTAGTAGTACGACGCCTGGCCCTGTTCGGATTTCTGACTGAAACCCTTGTCACCTTGCAGCACCAGCGGACGACTGGCGGTGAGGTGCAGTTGATAGCTGAAGGATTTGTCCTTGGCGCTGAGTTGCATATCGCTCAATGGGTCCTGGGAGTGACTGACAAACTGCCAATCATCGATCCACGCCTCGAACGGTGTCAGGCGTACGCCAGCCTGACCCACCCCACCGCGGGCATAACGTTCGGCGGCACGGTGTGCAGTCGCCGAGGTCACTGCCGCATGCCCCAGCCAGATCGTTTGGCTCCCCCACCCGGCCTGTTCCGGGACGGGTTTGAGGGCACTGCGGAACAACGTCCATTGCACACCGAATTCCCTGCCCTGCTGATCTTTGAGGTTGGCGGTGACGTACCACCACTCAATGCGAAAACCCGCATGCGCGCCGTGGTCCGCCGGAAAGCTGAACACCCGCCCCGGCACCACCGGGGTGAACCCTGACGCCTGATCGCCCATCCCGGCAAAACCCTTTTGCTCGGGCACTGTTTGATCGCAGCCACCCAGCAACAACAGCACGATCAACCACACAACCGCGTTAATCCTCATGGGCAAACGTCCTCAGCAGGTCCGCCGGTTGCGTGCGGTACAGCGAATACAACGGCCACGCCGACGCCAGCAATGTCGCGAGCAACGCCAAACCCATCAGTTGCAGCAATTGCCACGGGAACACCCGCAGCGGCAGTCGCCAGCCAAACGCCTGTACGTTGATCACCGCATCCAGACACCACGCCAGCGCGATCCCCAACGGCAGGGCCAACACCAGCGTCAGCACCGCCAGCAGCCAGGTCTGACCAAGGTTCAGCAGCATCAGTTGGCGTCTGGTCACACCCAGCGCCCACAGCGGCGCGAGCTGGCCGAGTCGGCTCTGGCTCTGGGTCAGCAGGCTGATAAACAGCGCCACGCCCGCCACCGCCAGGGTCAGGCTGTTCAGTGCGGCGGTGGCTGCAAAGGTGCGTTCAAACACTTGAACCGACCAGCCCTTGAGCCGCGCCTGATCGACGATGCGGCTGTCATCGAGCGCAAAACGTGCCTGTAATGCGGACAAAAATGCCGGGATGTTTTGCGGATCGATGCGCAGATTGAAACGGTTCGGCGTCAGTTGTGGCCAGCCGCGCAGCAGGTGATTGACGTTGACCAGCAGGTGCCCCTTGGGATTGCCGTAATCGGCATAGATGCCAACGATGCGCGGTGACCACGCCCCGTTCGGCGTGGAGATGCTCAGGTGTTCGCCAGCATGCAGTTTCAGGCGTCGGGCCAGTTGTTCGCTGAGCATCACCGCATCATCGGTCGCCAAATGCCCCCACGGATCACCGCCACTGACATCTAGCAACGGCCAATGTTGACGGTAATACGGGTGATCGATCACACCGAACACGTCCGCCGGCCAGCCTTGCAGCGTCACCGCAACCTGCCAGTTGGGCAGTACCGCCGTCACGTGCGGCTGCTGTTTGAGCCAGCTATACATCTCGCGCGCCTGAGCCGGGTTGCTCGGGTTGATATAGAGCTCGGCGCTCAGACGTTGTTCGAGCCAGTCGTTGAAGGTCTGGCGAAAACCGGCAGTCATGCTGCCTGCGCCGATATTGGCAGCGAGCGCCAACAGCAACGCCATCAGCGCCAGGCTCAATGCTGGCAATTGCTGGCGGCAGTCAGCGAGAAACCACTGACCGAGCACCGACCGACTGCGCCCGAGCAATTGATTGAGTACGCCGCTGAGCAGCACCGGCAATGCCAGCGCGGCGCCGAGCAGCAGCCCGGCCATCAGCACAAATCCGCTGGCCAGACTGTCGCCCCAGACCAACGCCGCCAACGCGATCACGCCCAGCAACAAGGCCAGCCAGCCCTGACGCCGCAACCAGCGCGCGTATTGTTGATGCCAGGCTTGCGGATCTGCCACCGCCAGCAAAGGCAGGCGCGCCGCCCGCAGCAGACTGTTGGCTCCGGCGAGCAAGGCGCCGAGCAGGCTCAACCCTATCCCGCTGAACCACCACCAAGGGCTCAGCCGCAACTGCCCCGCCACTTCCGCACCGTACAAACCACGCAGGCTGGCGGCGACATCCGGCAGCAACACACTGGCCAGCCAATACCCGCTGATTACGCCAAGTACGCCGCCGATCAGCGCCAACACGCCCAGCTCAACGATAAGACAGCCAATCAACATTCGCGCACTGACACCACAGGCGCGCAATGTGCGCAGCAGTCCGCGCCGTTGTTCCAGGGCGAGGCCGATGGCCGCATGGACAATGAACAAACCGACCACGAACGAGAGAAATCCCAAAGCATCCAGATTGAGATGAAAGCTCTCGGTCAGTCGAGCCAGATTGTTTTCCTCGCCACTGCTCTTGAGCTGCAACTGGCCTTTGAACGTGACCGGTAACTCACCGTGAAAATCCTTGGGCAGCAACAGGCGTGAGAGTTGTCCGGGTTGTTCGAGCAGGGTTTGCGCGACGCCGATGTCAACCAACAAGACGCCCGGCGCCATGTCCTTTTGCGCCAGCAGCGGCGGCAGCTTCTGGCCATTCAGCGTTTGCGGGGTGGCGCCTTCTTGCAGGCTCAGGACCTGCAGGGTTTCCGGGGAAATCCACGTACTGCCCGGCGGCGTGAAGAACTCGACCACTCGCTCGATCGGCATGGCCTGCCCGGCCACCGCCGAATCAGCCGGCAGCGACACCGGTTCGATGCCCATCAGTTGCAGGCGCTGATCGTCGTGCCCCTTGAGAAACAAGCGGCCCTGCAACAGCGGCGACACCGGCCAGCCCTGGCGACGCAGATCGACAAACCATTGCTGCGCGAACGTCGCGCCGTTCGGCATACTGAGACTGGCCTGCGGTTCGCCGCCGATCAATTGGCTGGCGCGTGCGTAGCTGTCGCGGGCCTGACTGTTGAGCGCTTCGACGCCAGTCAACAGGCTGGTGGCCAGCCACAACCCGGTCAGCACACTGAAAAACTGCACCGGATGCCGTCGCCAATGGCTCAGCAGCGCGCGCAGGGTTTGCCTGAAGACGATCACATCAGCCGCCCGTTGGAGAGCACCACCCGCTGTGCCAGCCGCGCCGCCACTCGCGGACTGTGGGTGACCATCAGCAGGGTTGTCGGCGTATCGTCGAGCAGTTCCAGCAGCAAGCGCAGCACTTCATCACTGGTCGCTTCATCGAGGCTGCCGGTGGGTTCGTCGGCCAACAGCAGCTTCGGTTGCGAGGCCAGCGCCCGGCCCAGCGCGACGCGTTGCTGCTGGCCGCCCGAGAGCTGCTCGGGATAGCGTTTGAGCAAATCGCTCAGCCCGAGGCGCTGCACCAGATGTGCCTGCCAGCGCGGCTCGTGACGCCCGGCCAAACGTGCCTGAAACGCCAGATTGTCCTCGACGCGCAAACTGCCAATCAGATTGAACTGCTGGAACACCAGACCGATTTCCGTGCGCCGCCAGTTCGCCAGTTGCGCCTCGTTCATGCTTTCGAGCCGATGTTCGCCGCTGCGAATGCTGCCGCTATCGACTTTGTCGAGGCCGGCGATCAGGTGCAGCAAGGTGCTTTTGCCACTGCCGGATTCGCCCATCAGCGCCAGACTGCTGCCGGGTTCGAGCGTCAGGTCGACGCCTTGCAGCACCGGTAACGAGCCTTGAGGAGTGAGGTAACTTTTGCAGACGTTTTCAATCTGGAGCATGCCGCCACCTGATGGGTCAGTGTGGGGCAAGGATAGCGGATGCCGATGACAGACCAGAGCCTGGCGTTGAATCAAACGACCTCATCGCTGGCAAGCCAGCTCCCACAGGGATTCAGGTTGTTCACAGATACCTGAATTCACCCTCAATCACTGTGGGAGCTGGCTTGCCAGCGATGAGGCCAGTCCTGCCCATACAAAATTTACTGCCCAGCCGCCACACTGGTCGCAGCCTCCCCCGGCGTGACAATGCTGCCCAGATCAATATGCTTCCACTCAGGCTTGGCCCCCAGCCGCGCATTGAAGCGGTAATTGAAGGTGAACTCATCCGCCGTCGGCACCGTCAACGGTTTGCCATACACCGCCTCGATCCCCGCCAGGTCGTAACCCATCAACTGCAACAAGGTCGGGAAAATGTTGTAGTGGCTGGAGTGATCCTTGTTCGCCGCCAGTTGCGCCTGCCAATCCAGCGTCTTTAATTCGCTGCCCTGAATCACCACCAACGGTACCAGCCCTTCCTCCTCCACCGGATCGCCGCCGCAGTGCGTGTTAAGGCCCGGATTACCGCGCTCGTGCAAGTCCTGGCCATGATCGGAGGTATAAATCAGCAACGCATTGCTCAGGTTGGCCTGGGCGAACACTCGTGCAAAGAACTCGCCGACATTCCATAGCACGGTGTTTTTGTAGGCGTTGCGGTACAGCACCCAGTCATCCGGCTGCCCATTGAAACCGGTGCGCTCGCCCGTGTCGGCGACTTCGGTGAACTGCCCGCGCGGCAAGGTCGGCCGATAGGCCATGAATGCATCGGGATACTTGTCGTGTACCGGAAAATGCGCGCCGACTTTGTTGATCACCACCAACTCGGGCTTGTCGTCATTGAGCAGTTCGATCAGCTTCGCAGCAGCGGCCATGTCGCGATCGCGCACGCTGGTCTGGTCGAATTGCACGAAATCGTCGATGTCCTTTTTCTCGGTATCGGTCATCAGGTTCTGCAGATTGCCACCGGTGCGCTGCGCATCGATGTACACCGTGCGCAGCCCGGCCTTTTTCGCGTATTGCCAGATCGACGGCAGCGTACTGTTGATGCGCATGTAGTCAGCGCGGGTGCCGCCGTAGCGCAAGGTGATGTTGGTGTCGGCGCTGCAATTGGCGATGGACGCGGCGTAGCCATAATTGAAAATGTCGACGCCGGCGTGGGCTTGCTTAAGGTTGCTGTGCACCCCGAACGGCGCATTGATATCCAGATAATTGCCGGAGATGCTTTCATCGATGATCAACACGATGTCATGGCCGACCGCTTGCGACGCGCGCGACAACGTGACCGGCTCACGCGGGCCGACGGTGTTGTGCAGCGCTTCATAGGCAAACAGGTTCAGGTAGGCCAACGGCGTGTACATGATCGGCAAGCCACGAGCGCCCTCGCCCGCTCGCAAAAACAGCACAGCGCTGAGCAGCAAAACCCCACAAATCGGCGCGGCTACGCGCAAGGCATTCGGCACCCTCAGCGAGTGTCGGGGTTTCAGACCAATGCCCAACAGCAGCAACAAGCCATTCAGGACGCCATGCAAGATTGCATCGCGGTACTGATACGCCGCTTCCTGGATGAAGCCACCCGAGTACACCAGCGAGACAAAGCTGCTGTAGTTCAGGTAATCCGCGGTGACCCGCGTATAGACATCAAAAAACACCGCCGAGGCGAACATGAACAATGCGAATAAATGTCGAATGAGCGCCTGTCGTATATACGCCGTTAGATATAACGCTAAAGTAAGCGCCAAAAACATCGCGCCAAAAAGAACTACAGAAAACCCCAGGCCGATAGCATTTAACCGCTCAATGTAATAATCGGAATAAACCAGTAGATAAATAACTAAAAGCAGTTCTTTGAGGTATCGAAACATGGCTATTCCGGTCGCGCGAAACGGCAGAGGGTCAAGGTTTTGTCGGTCAAAAACTGACACTAGCACCCGGCCATCAAAGCGCAAGAAATGGCTGACTTTTCCTGAAAGCGTCAAAAAAACGTTGACTCAAATCTGACACACTCAAGCGGCTATAAGCCTTTAATTTCGGGGGATTCGACCGTTTATCGCTTTCTCTGAATTGTGAAAAAAGCGTCAAGGACGGGACAAATCCAACAATAGCAAGCACTTGATGGCAAATCGCCGCAAAAATGTGACCTGTTATACAGGTGCAACATGTCATTTTGCTGACACGCTTTTCTCACCCTGCGCTATACCCCTTTTGACAGTCTCGATTTGAACTCTTTCCACCGTCTTACGAGGCACGCCAATATGGACGTGAGCGTATTTGGTACGGGCTATGTTGGCCTGATACAAGCAGCGGCACTTGCCGATGTTGGACACCGCATTCTGTGCGTGGATATTGATCCGAATAAAATCAAGCAACTGCAACAAGCAGTTCCTCCAATTAGTGAGCCGGGCTTATCCAGCACCCTGGAAGAAAACATTAAAGCCGGGCGCTTATCGTTCAGCACCCAGGCCAGTGATGCGGTGGAGCACGCCGAGCTGATTTTCATCGCCGTGGGCACACCGGCCGATGAGGATGGCTCTGCCGACCTGAGCCACGTGCTCAACGTTGCTCGCCAGATTGCTTCGCACATGGAGGCCGATCGCACGCTGATCATCAAATCCACGGTGCCGGTCGGCACTGCCGATCAGGTGCTGGCCGCTGCCAACAGCGAGTTGCTGCGTCGCGGCAAATCCGAGCTGAACGTGCGCGTGGTCTCCAATCCCGAATTCCTCAAGGAAGGCAGCGCCCTCGCCGACTGCATGCGCCCCGACCGAATCATCGTCGGTACCCGCGATGACGTGGCGCGCGAGCAAATGAGCGAGCTGTACGCGCCGTTCTGCCGCAACCACGAAAAACTGATGTTCATGGACAACCGCAGTGCCGAGCTGACCAAGTACGCGGCCAATGCGATGCTCGCCACCCGCATCAGTTTCATGAACGAGCTGGCCAACCTCACCGAGTTGCTCGGTGCCGACATCGAAGCGGTGCGCAAAGGCATCGGCTCCGACCCGCGCATCGGTTACCACTTCATCTATCCGGGCTGCGGCTTCGGTGGCTCATGCTTTCCCAAGGACTTGCGCGCCCTGCTGCACACCGCCGAACACAACGGCATGCCGCTGAAATTGCTGCGCAGCGTCACCGACGTCAACGACCAGCAGCGGCACATTCTGTTCAGCAAACTGAAAGCGCAATTCCCCCAGGGTCTGGCCGGCAAGTCCATTGCCATCTGGGGCCTGGCATTCAAGCCGAACACCGATGACATGCGCGAAGCCCCGAGCCGTTACCTGATGGATGCCCTGTGGGCCGAGGGCGCCAGTGTGCAAGCTTACGACCCGGAAGCCATGTCCGAATGCCGGCGCCTCTACGGCTACCGCAACGATCTGCACCTGTGCGCCACCCGCGACGACACGCTGGAAGACGCCGATGCGCTGGTGATTTGCACCGAGTGGAAAAATTTCCGCGTGGTCGACTTTGAGTTGCTCGCCGAAAAGCTCCGCTCGAAAGTCATCATCGATGGCCGCAACCTCTACAACCCGGAACACGTTGCCGCTGCCGGTCTGCATTACAGCGGCATCGGCCTTCGCCATATCGCTCCCGAAGGGCCACGGCCATGAAGGTGCTGGTCACCGGTGCGGCCGGTTTCATTGGTGCCCATTGCGTGTTGCGGTTGATGCGCGACGGCCACTCGGTGGTCGGCCTGGACAATTTCAACGCCTACTACGACCCGCAACTCAAGCACGATCGCGTGCAATGGGTGCGCGAGCAGGTCGGCGATTTCCCGCTCGCCACGGTTGACCTGGCTGATGCGTCGGCCATCGACGCACTGTTTGTCCGCGAACGCCCGCAAGTGGTGATCCACCTCGCGGCGCAAGCCGGGGTGCGCTACTCGCTGGAAAACCCACGGGCCTATCTGGACAGCAACCTCAATGGTTTCCTCAACATTCTGGAGAGCTGCCGCCACCACCCGGTCGAGCACTTGATTTATGCCTCATCGAGTTCGGTGTACGGCGCCAACCAGCACACGCCTTACTCGGTGAAGGACGGCGTCAATCACCCGCTGTCGCTGTACGCCGCCACCAAAAAAGCCAATGAACTGATGGCGCACAGCTACAGCCATCTGTTCGGTATTCCCAGCACCGGTTTGCGTTTTTTCACCGTATACGGCCCTTGGGGTCGACCAGACATGTCACCGATCCAGTTCGCCCGCGCGATCACCGACGGCACACCGCTGAAACTGTTCAATTACGGCGAGCATCAACGCGACTTCACCTACGTCGACGACATCGTCGAAAGCATCGCCCGCCTTGTCGATCACCCGCCGCATGCTCATCCGGAGTGGGATCGTGAACACCCCGACGCCGGCACCAGCATGGCGCCGTGGTGCCTGTTCAACATTGGCGGCCAGCACCCGGTGGAGCTCAAAACCTATCTGGCTCTGATGGAAAAACACCTCGGTCAGAAAGCCATTGTCGAGCTGTTGCCGCTGCAACCGGGCGATGTGCTCAACACCTGCGCCGAGACCGACGATCTGGCCCAGGCCACCGGGTTCCAGCCGCAAATAGAGCTGGACGAAGGTCTTGGACGCTTCATCGCATGGTTTCGCGACTACTACCCGACTGCCTATCGCCCACGCGCCGCTCGCGGCTGAACATCAGCGGAGGACTCCATGACTGGACATGAAAAAGGTGTACCGATCCAACAACTGCAGCGTGACAAGCGCATGGATCCGGAACAGCGCATGCGCCTTGATGCGGCGATTCATCGTCAGGGTCAGGGCTGGGTCACCGGTCGAGAAGGCGGTCGGCCATGGACCTTGTCGCGCACCAACCGCGTGGTCGCATGCCTCGGTGCAATCACCATTCTGCTGGTGTTTTCGCCACTGCTGCTGGGCCTGGCGCTGGCCATCAAACTCACCAGCAAAGGCCCGGTGATGTTCGTGCAAAAGCGCACCGGCTACCGTGGCCGCAAGTTCGGCATGTACAAGTTCCGCACCATGGTGGTCAACGCCGAAGAGCTCAAGGAGTCGCTGCGCCACCTCAACAAGCACGGGGCCGACGCCATCGATTTCAAGATCGACAAGGATCCTCGCATCACCGGTATCGGCGGTTTTCTGCGGCGCACCAGCCTCGATGAACTGCCCAACCTGATCAATGTAGTGACCGGCGACATGCGCCTGGTCGGCCCACGCCCGACCTCGTTCAACGCCTATCGGTACAAGGACAGTCACCTCGCCCGGTTGGCGATTTATCCCGGAATGACCGGCCTGTGGCAGATCTCCGGGCGCAG
Source organism: Pseudomonas sp. TH08 (assembly GCF_016651275.1). Taxonomy (NCBI): domain Bacteria; kingdom Pseudomonadati; phylum Pseudomonadota; class Gammaproteobacteria; order Pseudomonadales; family Pseudomonadaceae; genus Pseudomonas; species Pseudomonas sp. TH08. The sequence goes on from NZ_JAEKEE010000004.1 coordinate 1,133,598, forward strand.
CAACATCGACTTCGACCAGCGCGTTGAGTTGGACCTCAGCTACATCGCCGAGCAGAGCCTTTTGCTTGATCTGAAGATTCTGTTGAAAACCCCTTTCAAAGTATTCAGCGGCCACGGAGCAAGCTAATGGACGGTTCAACCAACAAAAGCCTGAGCATTGCCAACCCCAGCGAATCGAACCTGACTTCGACCGTGCTGGACCTTGATCTGCGGATCCTGTTCCTGACCGCTGCCAACCCCGGCGCCGGCACCACCACCAGTGCATTGGCGCTGGCCAGCCAGTTGGCGCAAATGAGCAGCGGCCAGGTGCTGCTGGTCGACGCCAGCCAATCGGCGAGCAACCTCACCCAGCAACTGAACCTGAGCAAAGAACGCGGTCTGCGCGACTTGCTGTTCAACCCGGACAACCCGCCGCTGTTGCAGGACTGCGTGGTGCAGGTCTCAAGCCTGCCGTTCCACGTACTGCCCAATGGCCGGCCGATCCGCACCATGGAACACCTGACCGCCGAGCGCCTGAGCCCGTTGCTCGATCAATTGGGCAGCCAGTACCGCTTCGTGGTGATCGACGGCGACGCGGTGTATTCCGCCGCCGACACGCTGGTCATCAGCACGCAAGTCGATGGCGTGGTGTTTGTGGTTCGCGCCGAAGACACCCGCTGGGAAGTCGCTCAGGCCGCCGTGCAACGCCTGACGCAGGCTGGCGCAAAAGTGGTCGGCAGCGTGTTCAACCGGCGCAAGTACTACATGCCCAAATGGCTTTACAAAAACCTCTAAGCGAACGCGAAGGATGACGCCATGAACGCCAAGATTCTTGTTCTGCTGATGCTGCCGCTTGCAGGTTGCTCCAGCAATTCCGAAACCCAGAACATGCCGGTGAATATCCTCACCGCCGCGCCGGCCAACGCCCAGGCGACGGACATGCCGAAGATCGAGCAGACCCTTCGCCCGCAGGATGTGCTGGACGTGATCTTCCATATCAGCACCAGCGGCTCGGATGCCTACCGCGTGCAGTCAGGTGACCAGATCGGCCTCAACTTCACCGCCGCCAGCCAGCTCAACGGCAATCAACTGGTGCTGCCGGACGGCACCATTGAACTGCCAGGCGCCAACACCTCGGTAAAAATCGCCGGGCTGACCAGTGACGAGGCGCGCGATGAAATCCAGCGCGCCTATCAACGCAAACAGCTGTTCCAGCCCAACCGCAATCAGTTGACCGTGCAGATCATCAGCCCGCTGACCAATGAGCAGAACCTGAAAAGCGCGCTGAATCACCCGGCCACCGGCATGAGCCGCGAGATCACCGTCGGCACCGACGGCTACGCGAGTTTCCCGGAAATCGGCGCTGTGCCGCTGCAAGGCATGACCGTCAACCAACTGGAAAGCTTCCTCAATAAGAAGTACGCGCAATTGCCGGGCCGGATGACCGTGGATGTGCTGCTGAAATCCACCGCCGGCAACGAAATCTATGTACTTGGCGAAGTCGGCCAACCGGGTTCCTACCCGATCCGCCGGCCGGTCTCGGTGCTTGAAGCGTTGACCCTAGCCCGTGGCACCAACGTCAAGGCACGGCTGGATTCGGTGGTGATCATGCGCCGCAACGGCAATCAGGTGCAGGCGGTGCGTTACGACGTCGAGAAGGCCCTGTCGGGTGAAGCGCCGCAAATCGCCTACCTGCAACCGGACGACATGCTCTACGTGCCGAAAACCAAACTGGCCAGCGCCGGTGAACTGGCGCGGCAACTGGCGGACGTGGTGTTGTTCCAGGGCGTCGGTTTCAGCTTCGGCTACCGCGTCGACAACAAAGACAGCAACAACAACTGACTCTCAGGTGACCGACATGAATCCAAAGGAAAACTACCTGCATGAGTTCTTCAGGATCTTCTTCGCCAACAAGCAACTGGTGAAACGGGTCTTCCTGATCTTTGCAGTCATCGCCCTGCTGCTGCCGCTGGTGCTCAAACAGAGCTTCGATATCACCGCGCAGGTGATCGTGCAGTCGAAAAAACTCTCTCAGGGCGACGCCACGACGTCGCTGACGGTGGACAACGCCACGTTCATTCCACCGTCGCTGGCCGACATGGAAACCGAGAGCAACATCCTCCGTTCGCCGGCGCTGATCCGTCAGACCATCAGCGAACTGCGTGACAAGGGTGAGTACACACCTTCGCCGGGCATCTTCAGCAAACTGGTGGCCGAACCGTTCAAACGCTACGTCAGTTCGCCGCTGCGCCAATACGTGATCAACCCGGTGCGCAACATGCTCGGGCTCGAGACCGACCCGGTGCGTGACACCGCACTCGACGCCTTGACCCAGCAAGCCATCGACAGCCTGAAAATCGAGACACTGCCCGGCTCCAACGTGATCTCGATCGTCTACAGCTTCCCTGATCCGCATCAGGGCACGACGTTTGTCGCCGCCCTGTTGCAGAACTATCTGGTCAGCCGTCAGGCGTTGCAATCGATCGACTTGCCGCAGTCTTTCTACGAATCGAAAAAACAGCTCTATCAAGTACGTATCGACGGCCTGGAAGGCAACCGCCAGGCGTTACTCGAAAGTGTCGGCTCGTCTGATCCGAAGGAAGAAATCACCTTTCGCCTCAACGCGATCAACACCGAAGAGCAAGCGTTGAACCTGTATCAGGACCGCCTGCTGCAAAGCCAACGCTGGCTCGAATACCTGAAAACCAGCCTCGCCGCCGCGAGCGCCAACAAGCTCAACGACTACACCTTCCCCTACACCTTCACCACCACAGTCGACAACGTGGCGTTTGAAGACCGCGAGATCAAACAGCTCGGCGAGCAACTGACCACTCAGGTCAGCCGCTACATGAATGACCTGGCAGTGTTCCAGCCGGGCAGCGAACCGATGTTGCTGACCCGCGAACAGATCGCCCGCACCCGTCAGCAGTTCCTCAAAGTGGTGAGCAACCGCATCCAGGAACGCACCAACGATCTGACCGTGGTGCAACAGGTGATCAATCAGAAAACCGCGCGCATCGCCGAGTTCAAGAACCGCATCCACGAGTTGCAGCAAACCCAGAGCAAACTGCGGCAGATGGACACCGAGATTGATGCGATGCACGCCGCGTTCTCGACGTACGCCCAGCGGTTTGCCGAAAGCAGTACCACACGCACGCTTAACGACGACCTGTCCAACGCGCGAGTGTTGAGCCCACCGTTTGAACCGACCGAACCGGCGTTCCCGAAACCGGGCCTGATCATTCCGTTCGGCATGCTCACCGGGTTGCTGCTGGCGATTGCCTTTGTCTACGTGCGTGAGTTCTTCGATCACCGCTTCAAACACCCGGCGCAAATCAGCCACGAACTGGGCATTCCGGTGCTGTTGGTGATCAACGACCAGAACGTGCTGCCGAGCAATCCGCACAAGAACTGGACCGTGCCAAGCTTCCTGCACTGGGTGCGCAATTGAGCACCGCACCCTCCCCTGTTGCCGCGCTGCCGATCATTCATTTGCTCAGCAGCGGCGGCTTCTATGGGGCCGAGCGGATGTTGCTGGATCATTGTCTGGCGACGCCGGGGCAGCATCAGGTGCTGTTCCTCGACGCGCCGCCAGCACTGATCGCGCGCTTTCGCGAGGCCGGCGTGGACTGTCGCGGTTGTGCCGGGCTTGGGGAATTGCTCCGGCACTTGCGCCAACGTCGCGCTGAAAAACCGCTGATCAATACACACAACTTCAAAGGCCTGTTGTTCGGCTGGGTTGGCGCGACGCTGTGGCGCCTGCCGCTGGTGATCACTCAACACGGCTTCACGCCACGCAGTCGCAAGCAGAAGTTCTACACCTGGCTCAGCCTGCAACTGTGCCGCACCGCTTCGGTGGATCGGGTGGTGTGTGTGGCGGAAAGCATCGCCGTGCTGCACCGTCAGGCCAGCGTGCGGGCGGAGAAGTTGCAGGTGATCCCCAACGGTTTGCCAGCCGCGGCGGCGATGGTGCCGGATGCCGATCGGCAGCGCTGGCTGGCCGGTTACGTCGGCCGTTTGAGCAGCGAGAAAGGCCCGGATCTGTTTCTCGACGCGCTGATCCAGCTGTGTCATCAGCACCCGCAACTGGATGCGGTGATGCTCGGCGACGGCCCGGAACGTGAGGCCTTGCAGTCGCGCATCGACAACGCCGGTTTGCATGCGCGGATTCGTTTGCCCGGTTATCAGATCGCGATGCAACCGTGGTGGCAGCAACTCGATGCGCTGGTAATCAGTTCGCGCACCGAAGGCACACCGATGATTTTGCTCGAAGCCATGCAGGCCGGGGTGCCGGTGGTGGCGTTCGGTGTCGGCGGAATTCCCGATGTGTTGGAACATCGGCACAACGGTTTACTCGCGACACCGACCGACTGCGCCGACCTCAGCCGCCAAATCGACACCTTGTTGAACGAGCCGAAACTGGCCCGGCAACTGCGCGATAACGCAAAACGCACACAACAGGATCGCTACGACCTCAAGGCCCTCGCCGAACGCTGGTCGCAGCTGTACATCCGCACGGCACGGGAGGCACGCGCATGATTTTCCCGCTCTCGATCGTCAGTTTGCTCGGTCTGGTCTGCATCGCTTTGCTGGCCAGCCCTTATCCGTATCTGGCGCCGGGAGCGGTGCTCGGCCTGGTCGGTTTTGCAGTGTTGTACCGCAAGCCAACCTGGGGCCTGCTCGGCATTGCTGCGCTGGTGCCGTTCGAGGGTTTCTTCAAGGACAGTTCGTTGTCGGGCAGTAAATTGCTCGGTGCCGGGCTGGCGGTGATCCTGATGCTGCAACTGGCGCTGCATCAGATTCCTTCGGAACGCCTGCGCAGTAATATCTGGCGCTACCTGATCTGGTTCATGGTGCTGTACTTTCTCAGCCTGCTGAATACCGATGACATGGGCATGTCGCTCGGGCACCTGCGTGAACTCAGCGTCGGTTTGATTCTGTTTGTCATCACCCTGTTGATCGGCCGCGATCTCAATCTCGACCTCTTCGCCCGCCTCGTCACCCTCGCCGTCAGCGCGACCTGCGCGATGGCCATGTTCTCGACAAAATTCCAGGATCAGGGCCGCGCGGCGGGCCTGCTCGAAGACCCGAACGCGTTCGCCATGCTGATTGCTTTCGCAGTGCCGATGGGCCTGCTGCTGGTGATTCGCAGCCCGAATACACTGCACCGTTTGTTCTGGGGCGGTTGCTGCCTGCTGCTGCTTGGTGGCATGACCAAAACCGAATCGCGCTCCGGGCTCGTCGTGTTGGCGCTGAGCCTGTTGATCGGTTGCTGGCATTACCGCTCGCAACTGACGCGGATTCGTCCACGGCATCTGGGTTTCGCCATGCTCGGCGCGGCCATCGTGCTGCCGCTGGCGATCTATGCGATGCCGGCCGGCTATATGGCGCGCATCCAGTCCCTGAGTATTCTCAGCGCCGGTTCCAAGGCGCAGGACGAATCCCTCGGCCGCCGCGCTTCGTACATCGTCGTTGGCAGCCAGATGATCCGCGAGAACCCGCTGCTCGGCTCCGGCCCCGGCACCTTCCCGCTGCATTACGCGACCACCGGTTACGCCAAGGCATTCTCGGCCAACCGCAAGATCGGCGACTTGTACCGCCGCGCGCACAACACCTACCTGGAAATTTTCAGTGAGCTGGGCGTGCCTGCCGGCCTGTTGTTTGTCGGCATGCTCGCCCTCGGTCTGTACAACCTGATTCGCGCGCGGTCGGCGTGGATGCTGCGCCGCGACTGGCATCAGGCCGACATGATGACCCACCTCGGTGTGAGCTTCCTGTCGCTGACCCTGTTCCTGATGTTCCTCAGCGCGCCAAACCAGAAATACGTGTGGATCATGCTCGCGCTGACCAGCGTGCTGCGCCTGAAAGCCGAACAGGCGCCAATGGCGATGGAGGCGAAGGCATGAGCCGGATCAGTATCGTCATCCCGATGTTCAACGAGGCCCGGCACATTGGCCGCACGTTGCTCGCCGCGCAAAAAGCCGCGTTCGCCGCCAATGTCGAATGCGAGCTGATCGTCGTCGATAACGGCTCGACCGATGACGGCCCGCACATTGCTCGCCAGTTCGGTGCGCAAGTGCTGGAGTTGCCGGGCGTGTTGATCGGTGCGCTGCGCAATCGCGGCACGGCCATCGCCAGCGGTGAATGGCTGGCGTTCATCGATGCCGACATCGAGATGCCCGAAGACTGGCTCAAGCCCCTGTTCGAACTGGAGGCCAGCGGCCAGGCCGATGTCTTCGCGCTGGATCTGCACACCCCCGCAGAAGCGCCGTGGTACGCCACCGCCTGGCAACGCCGCACGTTGCGCGTGTCGTCGCAGACTTCGCATACCGTCGACTGGCTGCCCAGCGCCAACCTGCTGATGCGCCGTCGCTGGTTCGACAAGGTCGGTGGCTTCAACGAAACCCTGCGCACCGGCGAAGACAAGGAATTCACCCTGCGCCTGCACGAACAGGGCGCGCGGCTGCTGTCGATCAACAACAGCGTCGCCCTGCACTGGGGTTACGAAATGAACTGGCGCGAATGGATGGGCAAAGAAATGTGGCGTCAGGGCAGTCATCTGCAACTGCTGCGTACCCACGGTTTCAGCCTGCGCCTGCTGCGCTTTCCAATGCTGTCGCTGCTGGTGTGGCTGCTGGATTTTCTGGCGATTTCTGCGTTGTTCAATGGCTTTCCGCATCACGCCGCGATCATGGTGGCGATCACCAGCCTGCCGGGTCTGGTGCTTAGCCTGCGCCAGAGCGCCAAACACCACGATATCGGCCTGACCTTGCAACTGTGGGGCCTGCACTGGGTGCGTCTGCATCTGGCCGGCGCTGCTTTTATTTTGAGTCTGTGTCATTGGAACGCCAGGAGGCCTGCCCGTGGCTGAATTCATTTTCTGGATGTGCCTGTTGCTGCCGGTCTACGCCTACGTCGGCTACCCGTTGCTGCTGACGCTCATCGCGCCGCTGTTTCCGGCCTGGCGCCACACGCCGGCACCGCCGCTGAACATCAGCATCGTGATCGCTGCGCACAACGAAGCTCGGCATATCGAGCACAAATTACGCACATTGCTGGCGCAGGATTATCAGCCAGCAACCCTGCAAATCATTCTCGCCAGCGACGGTTCGACCGATGACACCGTGGCTTGCGCACACAAAGTGGTTGATTCGCGCATCACCGTCCTCGACCTGCCACGCCAGGGCAAAGCCGCGACGCTGAACGCCGGCGTGGCCCTTAGCACTGGCGACATTCTGGTGTTCACCGATGCCGACAACCAATGGTCACGCGAAACCCTCGGCTACCTGCTCGCACCGCTGAATGATCCGCAGGTCGGCGGTTGCGCCGGGCACATGGTAATCCCGGTCACCGGTGGCGGCTTGAGCGTTGGCGACAGCCTCTATCGGCATTACGAAGGCTGGCTGCGCCGAGTGGAAAATCGCACTGGCTGCATGGTGTCCGCCGACGGCGCCCTGCTCGCCTTGCGCCGTGAGCTGTTTCAGAACGTGCCCGCCGAGGTCAACGATGATTTCTTTATCAGCACCTGCGCACCGGTGGCGCACAAACGCATTGTCTACGTGCCGGAAGCGCAAGTGATCGACCACGGTGTCGATGAAGCGGACAAACAGTTCCGCCGTCGCCAACGCGTCACCGTTGGTGGCCTGCAAAGCCTGGCCCAGCGCAGTGAGCTACTCAATCCGCTGAAATATGGTCTGTACTCGATCGCGTTGATCAGCCACAAACTGATCCGCCGTCTGGCGCCGATCCTGTTGCTGCCGCTGCTGCTGAGTAACTTCTGGCTGTGGGACGACCACGGTTTCTATCGCCTCGCCCTGATCGCACAACTGTTCGGCTACACCATCGCGATAGCCGGGCTGCTGGATTCGCAACACCGTTTGCCAAAACCCTTCCGTCTTGCTGCGTTTCTGCTGGTCACCCTCGCCGGGATGAGTCTCGGCCTGTGGCAGTTCCTGCGTGGCCAGCGGTATGCCCAGTGGAATCCCGAACAGAACCGTTAAGAGGACCGAAGCCATGGCGATAAAACAACTGATAAAACGCACCAGTGGCTGGCTCTATCTCAACTCGTCCGTGGGCCGAAACCAGCTGCACGGCGCCGGGGTGATTCTGATGCTGCACCGGGTGCTGGCCAACGACCGCGCCGCTGACCTGCCGCACCGCAATGAACTGTGTGTCGGGCCCAAGGCCTTCGAGCATTTGCTGGTGTGGCTGCGCAAGCATTTCGATTGCGTGCCGCTGATGGAAATTCTCCAGCCCAACGCGCTGCGCACCGAGCGCCCACGGGTGGCGCTGACCTTTGACGATGGCTGGCGCGACAATGCGATCAACGCCTTCCCGTTGCTGCAAAAACATCAGGTGCCAGCGAGTATTTTCCTCTCCACCGATTTCATCGGCAGCCGCCAGCGTTTCTGGTGGGAAGCCTTGGGCGAAACCCTGTGGGGCAGCCATGGAGAAAAGGCGCGGATGCATTTGATCGAGTGCCTGCATGCCAGCGGTCATCCGTTGCCAGTGTTGCTCGATGACATCGATGTCGACCGCCGTAGCCTGTCGCTGCTGCATTACCTGCAAGGGCTGAAAACCCTTGAACCGCAGGAGCTTGAACGCCTGACCGATGAGTGCCCGCAAGAGTCGCAACCGCAGGCACTGGACTGGCATCAGGTGCGTGCGCTGGAAGCTTCCGGGTTGGTGCGCTTCGGCCCGCACGGCGCCAGTCACGCTATCCTCACGGGCCTTGACGATGTGCGCCTGAGCGAAGAGATCACACGCAGCCGCGATGCCCTGAACAACGGCTGCAACCGGCCGCTGCCGGTGTATTGCTACCCCAACGGCGACACCGATGCGCGCGTGCGCCAACAGATTGCCAGCCATGAATATCCGTTTGCGTTGGGCACCGGCACCGGCATTTATCGCGGTGAAGACGATCCGCTGAACCTGCCGCGTTTCGGCGTCAGCCAGCGCACCGCTCGCAATCCGGAACTGCTGTCGTGGCGGATTTTTCGCGGGGCGCGACCATGAGTCGAGGCGGTTACCTGAAGCACTTGGCGCTGAGCATGGGCACCAAGCTGGCGATGATTGCCCTGCGCTTGCTGCGCAACGTGTTGCTGGCACGGATTCTCGGGCCAAGTGAGCGCGGGCTGTTTGCCTTGCTCAGCACCCTGCCCGACTTGATCAGTGCAGCCACCAGTGGCGGGTTGAATTCGGCGGTCGGCTATCAAGCGGCCAAGCAGCGGCCGATGGGCTTGTTGCTCAGCCAAGTGCTGGTGTTCGGCTGCTTGCTGGCGGCGCTGTTGACCTTGCTGGTGGTGGCGCTGGTGCGCGAGTTTGGCAGTGAACTCGATATCACCATGCAACTTGGCCTACTGGCCTGGCTATTGTTGCTGGCGGTGCCGCTGACGGTGCTGAAAAGCGGCCTGCTGACACTGCATAACGCCTCTGGTGGCGTCGTCGCATTCAATGCCTTGCGACTGGTCGAGTCATTGGCGCCACTGTTGCTGTTCCTCGCACTGTTTTGGATGTGGAAAAGCGCCGCCCTCGAAGCAGCGCTGATCAGTTGGCTGGCGGGCATCAGTCTGGTAGTGCTGGCCGGTTGGGTCTGGCTCAAACGCGCGCAACCGCTGCAACTGCAATGGGATCGCACCAGCCAGAACGAACTGCTGCGCTACAGCGCCCGCAGCCACCCCGACTTGCTGTTTCAGCAAGTGATTCTGCGCTCGGATTACCTGTTCATCGGCGCCCTGCTCGGCAGCACCGCGCTCGGTCATTACGCAATGGCCAGCGCTGCTGCCGAATTGCTGCTGATCGTCCCGGAAGCGGTGACCACGCCGCTGATGAAACGCCTGCTGCAACAGGACGAAGGCATGGACAAGGTCACGCCGCTGGCCTTGCGTTTGACGGCGACGGTGATGCTCGGCGCGTGCCTGACCATGGCGGTGATTGGTGAATGGCTAATCGTCACCTTGTTCGGGGCGGCGTACCAACCGGCGTATCCGGCGCTGCTGGCATTGCTGCCGGGACTGTTGGGCCTGTGCTACGCGAGTATTTTGCGTCTGGATCTGCTCGGTAAAAATCGGCCCGGCACGGTGTCGATGCTGATGGGACTGGGCGCCCTGCTCAATCTGGCGTTGAACCTGGTAATGATTCCCGCCTACGGCATTGTCGGCGCGGCGGCGGCTTCGTCGATTGCCTATCTGGCCGTTACCGTAGCGATGCTGGTGCTTTACTGCCGTTTGAGCGGCGTGCCGTTCTGGCAAACCCTGATTATCCTGCCCCGCGACGTCACGCCGATGTGGCTGATGCTGCAACGCCGGAAAACCGCATGAAAGGCCTGGCGCTGCTGATCGGCCTCAGCCTGTCGCTGGACGCCTTCGCGGCGTCGATGCGCTGGGGCGAGATCCGTGACGGCAGTCTGTACCTGCAAACGGATCGCCCCGACACGGTGACCGTACGCTGGACGCCGGCATGGCAGGCAGAAGCCAACGAAGAGCATCTGTATCTGCTCGACGGCCAAGGCAAATTGCAGGGTGAACGCTTCATCAAAGCCAGTGAAATCCGTGGCAGTCAGAGTTGGCCGCTGGTGCCCGGTGCGGCGAGTTATCGACTGGAAATTCCTGGCTACAGCTTCCGTAATTATCGCGTCGAACATGACGAGCGCACGGTCGCGTTGTTCGCCCCGGCCAAGGTGCATTTCAGCGCCGACACCCATAACGGCGATGAGTTGTATTTCAAAGTCGCGCCGGGGGAACACGCGGTGCTGGCCGGCAAGTTTCATGGTGGCGTCAGCGGTTTGCAGGCGCAACGGGTCGGCGATGATCAGCAACTGACCTTGGCGCTGAAACCCTATCGCGCCTACTGGCAATTCGATCAGGTCGCCCTGCCCGTCAGCCAACGCGAACAGATCTGGCGCCTGCGTTTGCAAGGCAGCGGCAAAGCGGCGTTCTGGCTGGACGGCACGGCCAACCTGTTTGCACAGAATCCGCAGCAACTGAAACCGCTGCGCGAAGACCCCGGGCACACCCGTTTGACCGTGCACGATAAAGTCCTTGGGCGTACGCCGGATCTGGGCATCGCCCTGCCCTACGTGATGCCGCCACCGGCCAGTCATGCGGCGCTGGATGCACTGAAGCCGACGGCAGCGAGCTACTACAGCTTTGTCGATGTGACGGCGAAGAATCCGCATTTCGAAGACGCGTTCCGTCAGGTTTATCAAGATCGTTTCGGCATCAAACAGGACATCACATTACTGGCAGGCAGTCAGCGTCAGGCCGATCTGCGCGCCGATGTGCAGAGCAACAGCGGCCTCGATGCCTGGCTGGCCGGCACCCGAGCGCTGGGCGGCAAAGGCACGCACTACATTGGTTTCGCCGACGAACCGAATCTCAACTATTCCAGCTACGCGCAGTATCAGGCGATCTTCGCCAGCATGGCCCGGCAGGTGCGCAGCGATCCGGCGAATGCCAAGGCTGGCGTGCGCATCGCCATGCCGGCCAGTTCGCGACTGGTCAACGGGCCGTTCGCCAATAACGCAGCGGACAAACGCGGGATCGATTGGGCGCGGCGTTTGCTCAGCGAATCAGGCGATCAGGTCGATGCACTGGCGTGGCACGAATGGATGATTCGCGACCTGCTGGCCACCCGCGTCTACCGCGACAGCGTGCGCCGCGCCGCCGAGCTCGTCGGCCTCGACAGCAAAGGCGTGCCGCGCAAAGCCTTGCTGCTCGATCAGACCAATATGTCCAGCGGCTCCAGCCTCAGCCCTTACGATCAGGAAACCCACTACGCTTCGCTATGGTGGACCTCGGTGGTGATCAACGCTTCACAGGACGGCTTGCTGAGCATGCTCAACTGGTTCCAGGCCGCCGATGAGCCGCAGTATCCCAAGGGCATGTTGCGGGTGTTGGCCGATGATCGTTTTGAACTGAAGCCGGTTGGCCTCGCCCAGCAATTTATCGCTCAGCATTGGCTGCCTCAGGTGCTGTGGCTGGAAAACGATTCCTTTGAAGTCGATGTGCTGGCGATGGCCGGCGACGATCAGCGCGGCTTGCTCGGCGTCAACAAGGGCACACGCCTGCAACGTGTGGATCTGAGCGGCGCCAAGTGCCCGCTGAACAACGGCGCCCTGCGTTACTTCGGCGCGGACAACCGCAGCCGCGACGCACCATTTGCCTGCCGCGATGGACGCGTCAGCTTTGACTTGCCGGGGGAAACCCTGTTTGCACTGAGCTGGATCGCGTCATGAAGCCAATTCCGAATCTCAGAAAATGTAAAGCGAACACAGATTTGTGGCGAGGGAGTTTTTGTGGCGAGGGGATTCATCCCCGATGGGCTGCGAAGCGGCCCCGCATTTACAGGCTAAAAGCGACGACTGCTGCGCAGCCGATCGGGGCGGTGCGACGTTTCGCTGAATCCCCTCGCCACAGAGCCCCTCGCCACAGTCATTCGCCTTGCCGGAACTCCGGAGCACGCACAATGGGCATCGTCAGCAAACTCAGCGAACACATCAAGCAAAAAGGCCTGCGCGCCACTTTGGCGAAAGCCTGGAAGCACTACGTTTTTTCCCATCAGGAACTGCTGTGGATGGAGCGCGATCTGGTCAGTCCGGTGCCGCCGCACAATCTCAAACCCTACCCGCCGCTGCGAGTGGTGAAGATTACGCCGGACAACGCCAGCGCCTTCGCCCGCTACTTCGGCGACCGCGTCGGCACCATGGCTGAATTGGCCAACGAAGGTCACACCGGGCATATGCACCTGGACGATCAAGGCGATGCCGTGGCGTTCATCTGGGGCAGCGCGCGGGACTACTTCGACCGGCATTACTACGGCTGCATGTTCCCGGTGAAACCCGGCGAGTTCTTCGAGTTCGGCGGCGAACTGACCCGCGCCTACTGGGGCAGCGAACTGTCGGTGGATCTGCAACTGGAGCTGTGGAAAGCCATGGCTGCGCAGGGTTGCGACAAGGTCGTCGACGTCTGCGAGTTTCACAATATTCCGGCGCTCAAACTGCACCTGCGCATGGGCTACACCGAGCAGAACCGCATCATGAACGTCTACACCCTGTTCGGCCGCTGGCGCTTCTACCGCGAAACCCGCTACAGCGGCTCGCGTCTGGATGCTCTGCGCAAACCTTCCCGTCCACCCGTAACAGCAACGGCGACCTGAGCCTATGGTGACGCGATTCGAATGGCGCACTTCGCTGTGCGCCGCCGATTTCCCGGCAGCAGCGTACGAAGCCCTGCGCCTGCGGATGACGGATCACACGCCGTTCAACAATCTCGGTTGGTTGTGCGCAGCCGAGCAGGCCCTTGGCGAGGGTGATGGCTTGCACATCCTGCTCGCTTGGTCGGCGGATGAATTGCGTCTGTGTCTGCCGCTGGTGGCGAGTCGCGAGCGCTTTGCCGGCGTGCCGTTTCGGGTGCTGCATCACTTGGGTTATCCGTTGGCGGATCGTTTGGCGCTGCTGTCGATGCTGGACAGTGAGGACATGCGTGAGGCCTTGAAATTGATCCGCCAGCGCGTGCCTCACGCGCTGCTGCAACTCAACGAATTGTCCGAGCCGGCCGGAGAGGAGAGTGCCCTCACCGAATGGATGGGGCGCAGTTCCACCGCTGAGCGGCGACTGAGTTGTCGGGTGCCAGTGCACCTGATCAGCGAAGCCGATCATCAGGAAGTCTCCGGCGACCCGCGCTACAAGTTGCGCCGGGCACGCAAGCGGATTGCAGCATGTGGCGCCGAGGTGCGCAGAATTATTCCCGACGCGATGAGCATGGGTGCGCTGTTACAGACCATCAGCGAAGTCGAAGCGGTGAGTTGGAAAGGTGACGAAGGCGTGGGGATTTTTGCCAGCGAACCCAGTCGCCAACTGATCGAAAAAGCTTTCATCGCCCTCGCCGGCCAAGGCCTGGTGCGCGTGGTGACGCTGGAGCTTAACGGCCGCTGCATCAGCTATCGTCTCGGCTTGCTGGAGCAGGGTCGACTCTACGATTACAACCTCGCCTTCCTGCCGCAATACGCCGATCTTGGCAGCGGTCGGGTATTGCTGGAGGAATGGATTCGCTGGGGGCTGGACGAGCACTGGCGCTGGATCGACGCGTCGCGCGTCAGTCTGGAAAACTCCAGCCATCAACTGCACGAACGCATGACCGGGCAACTGGAACACTGGCGCTGGAGTTTCTATTCCTGGCGACCGAGCGGCCTCATCCTCGGTCTGGGCTTGCGCCTGTGGTATCGAATCAAACCGCGCTTGCAAGCCTGGCGGTCACGCCGCCGCGCCGAGCAGGCAAAGCCGACACTCAAACCCGTCGCGATCACCACGGAGGGCGAACATGCCTCGCCAAGTCATAGTCAACGCTGACGATTTCGGCCTCAGCCCGAACGAAAACGCGCTGATCTTCGCGGCGTTTCAGGCCGGGGTCATCAGTTCTGCCACCGCCATGGCCAATATGCCGGCGTTCGAAGCGGCGTGCGCCATGGCTCGGCATGCGACGCTGCAAGGCCGGGTGGGCCTGCACTTCAATCTGACTTACGGACGACCGTTGAGTCAGGCGATTCTCGCTCGCCGCACATTCTGTGATGACCACGGGGTGTTCGACCTCAGCCTGCCGCGCCATACCGTCTGGCTCGGCCGTGAGGATCGTGATGCGGTGCGTGAGGAATTGCAGGCGCAGTGGCAGCGTTGCGTCGATCACGGGATGCGTCCGAGCCACATCGATTCGCATCAACACGTGCATAACATCTGGCCGATCGGCGAGATCGTCGCGCGCTTTGCCGCGCATCAAGGTGTGCCGATTCGCCTGGCGCGTAATCTGGGGCAAAACCTCAATTTGCCCAAGCGCGTGTTCAAGGGATTGCTCAATTGGCGTTTGCAAAGTCTGGCGGGGGCGACAGCGGACTACGTCTGCACCCCAGTGGACTTGCGCAACGACATTTCGCCGACCGACGGCGTGCTGGAAATCGTCGCTCACCCGACTCAGCTCGGCAGTGATTTTGGTGATGCCTATCTCAACCCGGATGAATCCCTGAGCCGCGTGCTAGAGCAGCGGCTGGCAGGCATTCGACGGATCTCCTACACCGACTTGAACAAGGATTTTCTACGCGGTGCTGCGGCACTCGACTGACTTACATACCTTGCAATACTTTCGAAGATGGCACTTTGAAATGAACTTGCACGGGTGATCTATACCCACCACAGAACCATCCACAACACCCGGGCCACGGCCACGGAGGGCATCATGAGCGTCATCGAAAAACTACAAGAACGCATCCGTCAAAAAGGCCTCGGGCGCACCTTCGGCACCTTGTGGAAACGCTACGTGTTCTTCCACTGGGAATTGTTGTGGATGGAGCGCGACCTCGTCAGTCCGGTACCGCCGCACAAGCTGCGCCCTTACGACGGCCTGCGCAGAGTCGATATCACGCCGCAGAATGCCGAAGCGTTCGGCAAGCACTTTGGTGATCGCATTGAGACCATGGCGGAACTCGCCGCCGAAGGGCACACAGGGCACATGTACCTCGACGCGGACGGTCACGCGGTGGCGTTTATCTGGGGCAGCATTCGCGACTATCACGACCGCCACTATTACGGCTGCAACTTCCCGGTGAAGCCTGGCGAATTCTTCGAGTTCGGCGGCGAAATGACCCGCGCGTATTTCGGCAGCAGCCTGTCGGTGGACGTGCAGGTCGCCTTGTGGGAAGCCATGGCAGCCCTGGGCTGCAACAAAGTGGTGGATGTCTGCGAGACCCACAATATTCCGGCGCTGAAACTGCACATCCGCATGGGCTATCACGAACAGGGGCGCGTCACCCACGTTTACTGCCTGTTCGGCCGGTGGAAATTCTTCCGTGAAACGCGTTACCAAGGCTCGCGACTGGAGCCACTGCGCAAACCGGGACGGCCGGTAGTGAGTGCGGCCGCGCAGGCTTGATTCAATCTCAGGATTTGTGGCGGTCATTAGGCCGTCTTCGCGAGCAAGCTCTGCTCCTACAGGGGTATTCGGCGTACAGCAGATTCCTTGTAGGAGCCGAGCTTGCTCGCGAAGAGGTCGGTCGACTCAATGAAGAACTCAGGCCTTGGTGGCGACCAGGGTAAAGCACATCGGCATCTGCGCCTGCTGATTCAAATACTGGTCATACAGCTCTTCCCGATTCGAGTGCGCATACTCCTTGAAATGCGCGATGTTCAGCCCTGCCGCAATGGCGCCGCTGAAGATGGCGCCAAGGGTGTGCACAAACCAGTAGGACTTCGCCGCCTGCTGCTCGACCTTACCGACATAAACGATGGGCTCTTGTTGCACAAACGGCTCCGCGCGGAAGTACGAACTGGCGAGGCGATACGGATCTTCGGCGTCGGGATCGACCATTTCCAGAAATGGATGGGTTTCGTAAATCACCAGGTTGCCGCCCGGTTTCAGCGTCGAGGCGACGTGGCGGAAGAATTCGCCGATATCGGGCATCCAGTTCAGTACGCCAATAGTAATCAGCGCCACGTCGAAGCGGTTTTGCAACGACGCCGGCAGGTGGTGGACATCGGCTTCGATGAATTCGGCGGTGTGCGCTGAACGCTTGTTCAGCTCGCGCGCCTGCTCAAGAAACGCCACCGACTGATCGACACCGACCACACTGCGCGCACCGAGGGCAAACAGCGACAGACTCTCGCGGCCGTTGTTGCAGCCCAGTTGAATCACGTCTTTACCGTCGACCTCCAGCAACCCGCTCAGGGTCTCATCGAGGCAAGAAAAATCCGCCTGCGCGACCTCGCCGAGCAAGGCCTGCCAGTCAGGCGAATCCTGGTGATGGCGGGCGGAATCGTTCCACGCCTGTCGATTGCTCTCGATGGCGGTTTTATTATTAAGCACTTCCATGGCGCACTCCGAACGATGCTCGTGATTGAGCGAACCCGAGTCTAGATCAGCCCGGCAGTTGCGGTTGTTACAAACTTGTAAGCCACCCCCTGCGGCAACTCCTACAAATGAGAAAACTCTCGCCTACAAATACCGACGATTTTTCAAGGTTTGATAGACGACTTGCCTGACTTCGCAAAAGTATCCACTTGGATACAGTCAAGCAATGGATTACCTTATTCAACAAACAGCAGCCTTCCAGGCTTGGCACCGTTCTATTCGAGACCTGCGGGCAAAAGTCGCCATCGCACGTCGCATCGATCGGGCCTCAACAGGAAATCTCGGCGATGTTAAACCGGTGGGTGATGGCGTATCGGAAATGCGCGTAGATGTGGCTGCGGGCTTTCGGGTGTATTTCACGATGCGTAACGGTGCAATCATCGTTCTATTGGCTGGCGGCGATAAGTCCTCACAGAGCGCAGACATCCGCCGCGCACAAAAAATGGCTAAGGAGGTTTAACCATGAGCCAGACTTTGACGAATTTCGACATGGCAGCACTGCTGGACAGTGACGAAGCTATCAGCGAATACCTGTCTCAGGTACTCGCAGACGGGGATAACGAAGAGTTTCTTCGTGCAATCGGCTATGTGCTTAAGGCACGCGGAATGACGCAGATAGCCAAAACGTCAGGCATGGGTCGCGAGAGTCTGTACAAGGCGTTCGCGCCGGGTGCAAAACCGCGCTTCGACACGGTTTTGAAAGTCATGCATGCCCTCGGCATTGATCTATACGCGCAGCCGGGGCATGCGATCAATCACCCAGTCGCTTGAATGCAGGGCAGCCAGGGTTAGCAGGCGCAGGCTTACAGATTTTTTCTGCGTAGGGTTTAGAGGGCGACGTTGCTTTGGTTGAGGCGTTCGCGCAGGAATTCGATCAACGCCTGCACCGGGCGCGACGCCTGGCGATGCTGCGGATACACCGCCGATAACGTCAGCGGCTCCGGACGGAGATCATCCAGCACCGGCACCAAGCGCCCGTCCTTCAACGCCGCGCCAACAATGAACGTTGGCAGATAGGTAATCCCCATCCCCTGCACCGCTGCGTCCCTTAACAATTCACCGTTGTTCACGCGCATACGCCCGGTGACATTGACCAACAGCGGTTTGCCCTGCCCCGCGTTGAACCGCCATTGCACCGAACGACCATGGCCATAAGGCAGGCAATCATGGCTGAGCAGTTCTTCGGGTTTCATCGGTGTACCGCGTTCGGCCAGATAAGCCGGGCTGGCGCAATACACCCGCTCAATGCTGGCGATGCGACGCGCGATCAAGGTCGAGTCTTCCAGCACGCCGATGCGCAACGCCAGGTCGTAGCCCTCGCCGAGCAGGTCCACCGGGCGATCGCTCAAATCGACTTCAACGGTGACCTCGCGATAGCGCTGCAAGAACACTGGCAGCAGACAACCGAGATGCGCCACGGCAAATGACAGCGGCGCACTCACGCGAATCGTGCCGCGCGGCTCGGCGGTCTGTCCGGCGATGCCCTGCTCGACCTGTTCGACTTCACCCAGCAAGCGCAATGCTGACTCGTAATAGCTCTGACCCAGCGGCGTGACGTCGAGGCGCCGGGTCGAGCGATTCAACAATCGCACACCGAGGCGCTCCTCAAGTTGCATCAAGCGACGGCTGACGAATTGCTTGGACAGTCCCAACTGATCAGCCGCGGCGGTGAAGCTGCCGGAGTCCATGACCTGGCAAAAAATACGCATGTCTTCGAACGGGTTCATTGTCACTCTCTGGTGGACAGTTAAACGCTTTATAGCCGCTTTTTCACTTTTCAGCACCCCATTAATCTGTGTCCACGGTGTTGCTGAGGCCTGAAGCCCAGCGCCACAGCAGCCCGCAACCCAGGCAAACAAATCAAAAATATTCAAAAGGATTTCCACCATGAACCTCGTCAAGAAAACCCTGACCGCTTCCCTCCTCGCCCTGTCCATCGGTAATGCTTTTGCCGCTGGCAGCGAGGGTGTCGAACACAACACTCAAGCGTTCCTTGAAGCCCTCGCCGCCGGTGGTGGCAAGCCGCTGGAACAGCTGAGCCCGAAAGACGCCCGCGCGGTGCTGACCGGTGCGCAGGCTTCGGTGAAGGTTGATTTGTCCGGTGTGGAAGTCAGCGACAAGGCGATCAAGGTCGATGGCCAGACGATCAACCTGAAAGTGGTGCGTCCGGCCAAGGTCAAAGGCGAGTTGCCGGTGTTCATGTTCTTCCACGGTGGCGGCTGGGTGCTCGGTGATTATCCAACCCACCAGCGGCTGATTCGTGATCTGGTGGTGGGCTCTGGCGCCGTTGCGGTGTACGTCGATTACACGCCGTCGCCGGAAGCGCAGTACCCGACTGCGATCAACCAGGCCTATGCCGCGACAAAATGGGTGGCGGAACACGGCAAAGACATCGGTGTCGATGGCAAGCGCCTGGCGGTGGCCGGCAACAGCGTCGGCGGCAACATGGCGGCAGTGGTGGCGTTGATGGCCAAGGAGCAAAAAACCCCGGCCCTGCGCTTCCAGTTGCTGATGTGGCCGGTGACCAACGCGCAATTTGACGACGGCTCGTACCAGCAATTCGCCGAGGGCCACTTCCTCACCAAAGGCATGATGAAATGGTTCTGGGACAACTACACCACCAACCCGGCCGAGCGTGCGCAGATCCATGCCTCGCCACTCAATGCCAGCGCCGAACAGCTCATGGGCTTGCCCGCCGCCATGGTGCAGACCGCCGAGTTCGACGTGTTGCGTGATGAAGGCGAAGGCTACGCGCGGCACCTGGATGCGGCCGGCGTGGCGGTGACCTCGGTGCGCTACAACGGGATGATTCATGACTTCGGTCTGCTCAACCCACTGAGCCAGATTCCTGAGGTGAAAGCGGCCGTGCGCCAGGCGGCGGCTGAGCTGAAGACGCACTTGCAGCCTTGACGTTAAAAGATCGCAGCCTGCAGCGGCTCCCACATCGGACACGTGCAGGCGGCGATCTTTTCCATCGATCTTGTGGTGAGGGGATTTATCCCCGATGGGCTGAGCAGCAGTCCCCTGCTTCTTCTGGATAAGAGCGGGGTCGCTGCGCAACCCGTCGGGGCGGTGCGACGTTTCGCTAAATCCCCTCACCACAAAAAGTCCTTCATTACCAAGGCTCTTGCCAATCCGGAGCACATCATGTCCTTCCTCCTCACCCACCTGCTGTCCCTGAGCGCTGCCCTGCTGTTGCTCGACGCCGTGCTCTGGCACTTCACGCCCTTCACCCATCGTGCGCCGAAAGTGGCGGTGCGCCTGGTGCTGTTTCTGGCCTTCACCGCGCTGGTGATCAACGCCGGTGTCAGCCCGTTGCAGGCGCCGCTGTTCGCCGATGATCGCGTGGCGCAACTGGGGGCAACGGCGCTGGGGATTCTCTGGTGGTTGTACGCGGCGCGGGTGCTGACCGAAGTGATCGGTTTGATCCTGATGCGCCGCATCGGCCACAGCGGTCGCCTGCTGCAGGACGTCATCGGTGCGCTGGTGTTTCTGGTGGCCATCGTTGCCGCCGCCGGCTACGTACTGGAGTTGCCGGTCAAAGGCTTGCTGGCGACCTCTGGTGTGTTCGCGATCGTCGTCGGTCTGGCGCTGCAAAGTACGCTGGCCGATGTGTTTTCCGGGATCGTGCTCAACACCACCAAGCCGTATCAGGTGGACGACTTCGTGGTGATCGATGGCATCGAGGGCAAAGTGCTCGATATCGACTGGCGCGCCACGCACCTGCTCACCAGCGCCGGAACCATGGCGGTGGTGCCGAACTCGGTGGCAGCCAAGGCGAAAATCGTCAACCTCAGTCGCCCGAACAACCTGCACGGTGTGTCGATCAGCATCAAAGTGCCGAACTACATCCGCCCACGCCGGGTGCTCGACGCCCTCGACCGCACACTGCAAGGCAGCAGCAGTCTGCTGCTGAGCCCGGCGCCGAAAGTGGTGTTGAAAGAGGCCGGCGAAGAGATGTCCGAATACGTGGCCAGCGGTTTTATCGCCGAACTGGGCAAGAAAAACGAAGTGCGCAATCAACTGTTCGACCTCGCGCATCGTCATCTCGAAGCGGCTGGCATTTCGCGGCATCCGGAGGGTGTGATCGAACCTTCGAGCCGCGCCCGCGCATTGCTCGATGAAGTGAAAATATTCCGTTCGCTGAGCAGCGAAGAACGTGATCGCCTCGCCGAATCGATGGTCGCGCAGCAGTACTCGGCGGGCCAGGTGGTGCTGGATCTGGACGAAGTGCCGGACAGTCTGTTCGTGATTGCCACGGGCGTGGTCAGTGCGACCGTGCCCGACGGTGACGGGCAGACCGAGGCCGGGCGGATGGGGCCGAGCGAGGTCATGGGTGAACAGAGCATTCTGGCGGATACACCGTCGCAGGCTACGTTCACGGCGCTGACGTCGAGCATCATTTATCGACTGGACAAGACCCTGACTCGTCAGTGCATGGAGCAGCGCACGGAGGTCAGTCGGGCGTTGAATAAATTGCAGGCGGTGCGTCAGCAGAACAGTCATCTCGCGTTGATGGCGAAAACCGCGCCGTCGCGCAAAGGCGGATTTCTTGGTTGGCTGCAAAAACGCTGACCCGCAAGAAAGGCAAACACCAAATCCTGTGGCGAGGGAGCTTGCTCCCGCTGGGCTGCGCAGCGGCGCCAGTATCTCGTGAGCGCTGCGCACTCAAGCGGGACGGTGCGGCGATCCGACAAGCTCCCTCGCCACAGGAAATCAGGCAGCACATAAAAATGCCCGCAATCAAGCGGGCACTTTTAGTTCAGCAGTTACTTGGCCGTGAACTTGGTGTAGCTGTTGATCAGGTTGCGATAGTTCGGCAAACGGTTCGACAGCAAGTTAGCCAGACCTTCCATGTCGTTGCGCCAGTCGCCCTGCAGCTCACACGCCACCGAGAACCAGTTCAACAGGTGTGCACCCGCTGCCGACATCCGCGCCCACGCCGCCTGCTGCACGGTGGTGTTGAAGGTGCCCGACGAGTCAGTCACCACAAACACTTCATAACCTTCAGCAATGGCCGACAAGGTCGGGAATGCCACGCAAACGTCAGTCACCACACCGGCGATGATCAGTTGCTTGCGACCGGTGGCCTTGATCGCTTTGACGAAGTCTTCGTTGTCCCAGGCATTGATCTGGCCTGGACGCTGAATGAACGGTGCATCGGGGAACTGCTCGCGCAATTCAGGCACGATCGGGCCGTTGGGGCCGGCGTCGAAACTGGTGGTGAGGATGGTCGGCAGCTTGAAGAACTTGGCGATGTCGCCCAGCGCCAGCACGTTGTTCTTGAACTCGTTCGGGGTGAAATCCTGTACCAGCGAGATCAGGCCGGTCTGGTGATCGACCAGCAGCACAACCGCATCATCTTTGTTCAGACGTGTGTAAGGAACGCTCATGGGGAAACTCCTGATGGACGGATGGATGAAACGTTAAGCGCCGACCGCATGGTCGGCGCTTCAGGGGAAATCAGAACGCGAAGCAGGAACAGCCGAACGCGCCCCAGAAACCGGCGAAGTCGCTGACCGGCGCGTTCGACATCCGCGCCTTTTCATGGCTGTGGGTGTGCACGGCGCACGGGCCGCTGCACTGGTGAACCTGCGACTGCAACGGCGAGTTCGGCCGCCAATGGCCCGGGACTTTCACCACAGGCGACCAGTCCGGCAACACCGGAATCGAGCGCGGCCCCAAGTCTTCGAAGTCGCCGACGGCGTAAACGATCTTGCCGCCGACCACGGTGAGTACCGACTCGATCCACTTGATCGCTTCTTCTTCGACGTGGAAGAAGTCCGCGCTCAGCGCCGCCAGATCCGCCAGTTGCCCGACCTTGATCTGGCCTTTCTTGCCTTGTTCAGACGAGAACCACGCGCTGCCGTGGGTGAACAATTCCAGCGCGGTGATGCGCGGCAGACCTTCTTCGTACAGCGCCAGACCGCCGACGGTGCGACCGCTGACCATCCAGTACAGCGAGGTCCACGGGTTGTAGCTCGACACCCGCGTGGCATCGGTGCCGGCGCCGACCGGCACGCCTTCGGCGAGCATGCGTTTGATCGGCGGCGTCGCTTCGGCGGCTTGCTTGCCGTAGCGGTCGACGAAGTATTCGCCCTGGAACGCCATGCGATCCTGAATCGCGATACCGCCGCCCAGCGCTTTCACCCGCTCGATGTTTTGCGGGGTGATGGTTTCGGCGTGGTCGAAGAACCATGGCAAGCCGTTGAACGGAATGTCACGGTCGACCTTCTCGAACACGTCGAGCATGCGGCTGATCGATTCGTTATAAGTCGCATGCAAACGGAACGGCCAGCGCTGTTCGACCAGATGGCGCACCACCGGCTCCAGCTCCTCCTCCATGGTTTGCGGCAAGTCCGGGCGCGGTTCGAGGAAGTCTTCGAAATCGGCTGCCGAGAACACCAGCATCTCGCCGGCGCCGTTGTGGCGCAGGAAGTCGTCGCCCTGATGCAACTTGACGCTGCCGGTCCAGTTCTGGAAGTCGCTCAGCTCTTCTTTGGGCTTTTGGGTGAACAGGTTGTAGGCGATGCGCACAGTCAACTGGTCGTCTTTGGCCAGTTGCTCGATCACTTGGTAATCGTCCGGATAGTTCTGGAAACCACCGCCGGCATCGATCGCGCTGGTCAGGCCGAGGCGATTGAGTTCACGCATGAACTGACGGGTCGAGTTGACCTGATACTCCAGCGGCAGCTTCGGCCCCTTGGCCAGCGTCGAGTAGAGGATCATTGCGTTCGGCCGCGCGACCAGCATGCCGGTCGGGTTGCCGTTGGCATCACGGACGATCTCGCCGCCCGGCGGGTTCGGCGTGTCGCGGGTGTAACCGGCCACGCGCAACGCGGCACGGTTGAGCAGCGCACGGTCGTACAGGTGTAGGACGAACACCGGGGTGTCCGGCGCGGCCAGGTTGATTTCTTCCAGGGTCGGCATGCGCTTTTCGGCGAACTGGAATTCGTTCCAGCCACCGACCACGCGTACCCATTGCGGGGTCGGCGTGCGGTCGGCCTGATCCTTGAGCATGCGCAGTGCGTCGGCCAGCGACGGCACGCCTTCCCAGCGCAGTTCGAGGTTGTAGTTCAAACCGCCACGGATCAGGTGCAGGTGCGAGTCATTAAGGCCGGGGATCACGCAGCGGCCGTGCATATCGACCACTTGCGTGTTCGGCCCGCGCAGGGCCATGGCCTGATTGTCATTGCCGACGACAACAAAGCGCCCGTCGGTGATTGCCACGGCACTGGCCAGTGGTTTGGTTCGGTCTACGGTATGAAATTGGCCATTGAAGAGAATCAGATCGGCGCTCATCGCAGTTCCTCAAACAAAGTGAAAAGGAGCAAACCTCGCGCGCTCAGCGTGGCGAGATTTCTTGGGAATCGAGGTGTTCATGGGCCTGACCCGCCTCCAGCCACGGCGCGAACAGTCGCGTCACACGGGGCATGAACACGTACACCACCGACACAACGATGGTCAGGGTGATCAGGAACGTGGCAACCACGTAGTTGGAAAGCAGCGGATGCAGCTTGAGCAGCGGCCCCCAGATCAGTGGCACCAGCAAGGTGTGCGGCAAAATCACCAGCAGCGTGATCACCGCTTGCTTCCAGCGCGGCGGCGGTGAGGCTGCATCGGCCAGCGGCGAAAACCAGAACTCGTTGATCGGGGCGACTTCGGTCTGGTCGCCGTCAGCGAGCATTGGCGCGGCTTCGTCGACCAGCGCCTGACGTTGTGGCGATTCCAGCCATTGCTGCATCGCGTCGGTGGAGCAAAAGCGCAGCACGCAGGTGTAGAAGTCGAGGCCGGCACGCTTGCCGCGCACCACGTCGACGCCCAAATGCCCTTCGCGCTGCCCCGCCACCCGGACGATGTTGCGCAGCCAGGTTTCATACGCCGCCTCGAAACCGGCCTTGACCCGGTGCTTGACGATCAACGTGACGGTCTCATCAGACCCCGGTGCTTTTTGACTCAGGACTTCAGGCATAACGCAGCACTCCGGGCAATCGGACATTGAGCGCCAGCCGTCCCGGCCCGGCGATCAACACAGTGGTAAACAGGATCAGCAGCAACCAGCCGAACTGCCCTTCGGCCACGCTCCATTGCGGATGCACGATCAGCAGCGCCACCAGCAGCACAAAGAGAATAGGCACGCAGGCCAATCGCGCCAGCACCCCGGCGACGATCAGTAGCGGACAGAGGACTTCAGCGAAGATCGCCAGACATAAGGTCAGGTGCGCGCCGAGGTGGAACGGGTCTTCGATCAGTTGCAGCTGCGCGCCGAAGTCGAGCAGCTTGGGCAAGCCGTGGACCCACAGCAGGAAGAGCCCGCCGGTCACCCGCAGAAATAGCAAACCGAGGTCGCGCGCCTGTTCATCCCGTTGAGAACCGTGCATGGGCCCACCCTTTAATAGTTATTGGGGTGAATCATGCCGGTGATGCGGAGGAAGAAATTGAATGGATGTGCTCTCTTCGGGACCTTCCCGCCAAGAGGCGCCGAAGATGCCGAGAGTGGCTTTTGCTCAGGGCACAGCCCGAATCGTGTATTCACGCGTTTGAAAGATCGCCGCCGTATTAGCGTTCGCAACCTGATCCAAGTTGACCCTGAAACGAATGATCAGCTTGCTGCCGTTCCTCAGCAGTCGCAGGTAATCGGCGGAGATCACAGGGCTGAAGCTGCCATTGGTCACCCAGGCGCGATGCACCATATTTGTCGACCCCACCCACATCCGCAGGTTGTGCGCACCGGTGTTGCTCTGGCCCTCCAGGTCGAGCCAGATCCGTTGGTTCACTGCGATAAACGGCCAGATAAGAAACAACAGATTTGCGCCGAATGGAACGTCTTTCAGATCGAGAATATCAGTGCCGTTGGCCTGAGTGATCCGCGGAGCCACAAGTCGATCCAGCGCAATCTGCGACACGTTCAGACGCAGGGGTTGAGAGGTCACCGGAGCAGAGGTGCCTCGGGTATAAGTAGAGGTCACCTCCATTGATTTTCCGATGCTGAATGGCACCAGCAGCACGGGCAATCTGATTCTGACCGGGCGTGTGGTGCCGGCCGTAACCGGCGTGGTGGTATGCGAACCGGCAGCGGGTGTACCTGCGGCGGCGGTTACTGTCACGCTCAGCAGATCGCTGGGCTGCATGTCGTAATCCAGCACGGCCGTCAGGGACCTTGTCGCCTGCAGTGGATCAAGATTGGCGTTATCAGGAGCCTCCTCGATCGAGAGCTGCCGACCTTCAGTCGGGTTAACGGTGATGGTCCAGGGATCGGACACCTCATCATCGCCATACATGGCCTGGGCTGTGAACGTGTGCGGACCGACAACCAATCCGGACAAGGGGAACTGCCAGATACCGGCCTCGGCACGAACCGTTCCTCTGGAGTCAGGCCCGTCAAACACCACTAATTGCTCGCCCGCCATCGCCGTACCGCTGATCGTTACGCTGGTGGCGAGGGTAGCTTGCCCATCGGGGATCTCTTGTAGCTCAGGGTCTCTGACCGAGCGGATTTCAGGTTTGAGCGGAGTGGGCGTTGCGCCGGTCCTGACAATGTAGTGGCGAAGCGCAAAGTCGGTTGCATCGGTTTCAACCAGGCTGCCGTCGAGCGATGCGCCGAACTCAATGGTCAAAACGCTGCGATCCTTCAGTCCCTGCAGAGGACCGGCCGGGAAGTCTTGTGCGAAAAAGCCGAAGCGGAAAAAATCCATACCAACCTGACTACCCGGCGCACTCCAGTATTGTTGATCAAACACGCTACCATCGGCGTTCGTCCCCTTAAACCGGGCCCAGAAAAATTGCCGTTGGTCGATCAGAGGCCATGCATTGATTCTCAAGATAAACTGCTGCAGATCCCGCACGAACAGATCCAGACCCTCACCCTCCTTTTCAGCCGATTCGATAGTCGGCCTGGGCAAATCACCTTGTGCCACTGGCAACACGTACAAAATCAAAGGCTGGGAAGTCACCGCAGGTGCGTTACCGCGAATGATGTCGTAGGTCAACGTGACTGTCTTGCCTTGATTGATGGCTGCCAATGAAGGTGCCAGTCGCAGTTCCACCGGGCGCTTGTCGCCCACTTCGACAAAACCTGTGACGTGTGAACCTTCGGCGGGTGTGCCCGATGCGCCCTGCCATTTGACACTGATTTTGTCCGTGGACTCGAGGACAGCGTCCGAGGCGATCGTCAGCGAATACTTGACCAGCACTGGATCGAGAAGGGTGTAAGTCGGGCTTTCCAGAACATAGGGTCGGGGCAAGTCATCAATGGTTATCTTGACGGAGGTGCTGCTCATCATTCGCTCCTGTGCGTGGTTGACGTTGCCCCGGAGGACATTGGCTCATCACACACCGGATCGGTCACTTGCGCTACTGTCAGAAATTACAGGTGACGGCGTATTCCGGACGAACGGCAACAGTTGACCAGACGCCATGGCACAGACGTTACCTGTGTTCGATATCCAGCGGCGCAGCCATGAACTGGCTGATCCGCGATCTCAACCACTTTTCCGCCGGATCGTTGTCATGCACCCCGCTCCACGCCATCGATAACTGCGCCGCATCAATTGGAAACGGCGGGTCTTCGGCGCGCAACGCACACCCTTCAACCAACGCACAGGCAGCGTAATCCGGCACGGTGGCGATCATTTCTGTGCCGGCGAGCAAGGCGCGCAGGCCGCTGAATTGCGGTACGCCGAGCACCACGCGCCGGCTGCGACCGACCTTGGCAAGGTCGACGTCAATGTTGCCGCTCAAGTCGCCGGAGAACGACACCATCGCATGGGGGCGCTCGCAGTACTCGTCGAGAGTCAGCGGTCCCGGGCGATCGTCGCCACGCAGGACTTTGCAGGGAATGTCGCGCAGCTTTTTGCGTTTGGCGTTGGCCGGTAATTCAGTGGTGTAACTGACGCCAACGGAGATTTCCCCTGAGGCCAACAGTGCCGGCATCAGTAAATAATTGGCGCGACGCACCACCACGACGATGCCCGGTGCTTCTTGCTGAAGCTGACGCAACAGGGGCGGGAACAGGCCGAACTCGGCGTCGTCCGACAAGCCGATGCGAAACACGTCACAACTGCTCGCCGGGTCGAATTCCTTGGCGCGGCTGACCGCGCCGGAAATCACGTCCATCGCCGGTTGCAGCTCCTTGAGAATCGCCAGCGCACGGGCGGTCGGCTCCATGGCGCGACCGTTGCGCAGTAGCAACGGATCGTCAAACAGATCGCGCAGGCGACCGAGCGCGGCGCTGACCGCCGGTTGGCCCATGAACAGCTTTTCCGCGACGCGGGTCAGGTTTTTTTCGAACATCAGCGCTTCGAATATCACCAAAAGGTTCATGTCGACGCGGCGCAGATCGTTGCGGTTCATCAGCTCGATTTCCTTCCAAGGCCAGCCAGACGCCAGTGCTACGCACTTTAGCCGATCAACGGTGGTTTATTCGCGGGTCTGTTAAGCAAATTAACAACGATTAACTCGTCAGTCGTCGGCCCGCGACCAACAATCGCTTCACTGCGCAGCGTTGTTTTTTGACCTGAGGGAAGCCGCCTGGCGTGGATCCCTCACCAACACGGACCTTGGCCATGGCTCATTTACAGCATACCGTCGCCCTCGCCCCTGCCTGCGAACCGAGCACTGCGCGCATCGGCGGCCTCAGCCCGCAACGCGTGCGGCGGGTAAAGCAATTGATCCTCGAACGTCTTGGCGAAAGCCTGGAAGTCAGCGAACTGGCGCAGGCCTGTGCGCTGTCTCGCAGTCACTTTTCCCGCGCCTTCAAGTGCAGCACCGGCGTCTCGCCGCAGGACTGGATTCGCCGCCAGCGCCTCGCTCGCGCCAAGCTATTGATCCAGCACACTGACCTTAGCCTGACGCAAATCAGCCTGGAATGCGGGTTCTGTGATCAGGCGCATTTCTGCCATATCTTCACCCGCATCGAAGGGATCAACCCGTTCGCCTGGCGCTGCCAAGTCATGCGTGAACACAAAAGCCACCACTCAACGTCCAGCGCGTTTTGAACTCAACGCCTGCGCCACCCGTTGCACTGACGCCAAAACCTGAGGATTATGCCCGGACATCCCGGAATAGAAGGCCTGCGCGTGCGCCCGGCCCTGCTCCGACCTGTCCGCCGCAGCACCGCAGGAGCGAGCTGTTGAGTCCTCATCCGAATCAGGCGATCGGTTTCGGCCCCTATCGAATCCATCCCGCGCAACGACTGGTGCTTGAAGGCGAGCAGCCGTTGCGTTTGGGTCGCCGCGCGATGGACATTCTGCTGATCCTGCTGGCCCATGCCGGCGAGGTGGTCAGCAAGCAACAGTTGATCGCTGGCGTCTGGCCGGACAGCGTGGTCGAAGAAATCAATCTGCGCGTACACATGGCCGCGCTGCGCAAGGCATTGGGCGACGGACAGGCCGGCCAGCGCTACATCGTCACCGTGGCGCAGCGGGGTTACAGCTTTGTCGCGCCCATTGAATTGCAAACCCTCGAACAACGACCGGCTGGCGACACCGCCGGACGGCATAACCTGCCACTGCGGCGTACGCGGATGATCGGGCGCCAGGCGCTGGTCGACAGCCTGATGACACAGCTACCGCGCCAGCGCTGCATCACCCTGGTCGGCCCCGGCGGGATTGGCAAAACCACTGTGGCCCTGCGTGTTGCCGAGCAGTTGATCGGCAGCTACCGCGACGGCATTCGCTTGCTCGATCTGGCGCCCTTGAGCGACCCGCGCATGATCTGCTCGCACCTGGCCGCCCTGCTCGATATTTTGCTGAACGACAGCGATCCAATGGCAAGCCTGATCAATGGCTTGCGCGAACGGCAGATGCTGCTGGTGATCGACAACTGCGAACACCTGATCGACGCCGTGGCGCAACTCGGCGAAAGCCTCTTGCGTGGCGCGCCGCAGGTGCACATTCTGGCCACCAGCCGCGAGAGCCTGCGCGCCGAGGGCGAATACGTGCAGCGCCTGGAGTCGCTCGACTGCCCGCCACCCACGGCCGTACATGACCGTGCGCAAGCGCTGGGTTTTTCCGCGCTGCAACTGTTTACCGAACGCGCCATGACCGCTCATGAGCATTTCGAACTCAACGAAGCCAACCTGGCGCAGGCCATCGAAATCTGCCAGCGGCTGGACGGAATTCCGTTGGCACTCGAGTTGGCAGCAGCGCAAATCAGCGAAGCGGATCTGAGTGGCTTGCTCAGTCAGTTGCAGGGGCGCTTGCCTGCGTTGATCGCGGGCAATCAGCAGCGTCACCTCACGCTGCGCGCCACGCTGGACTGGAGTTTCAACCTGCTTGGCCACGGCGAACAAACCTGCCTGCGCCGCCTGGGCGTGTTTCGCGGCAGCTTCACCCTGGAGTCCGCTGCGGCGGTGATGGGTGCTCAGCAGATTCTGCCCGGCGAGGTGATGGTCGCGGTTACGCAACTGGTGGCCAAATCACTGCTCAATGTCGAGGTCGGTGATGAAGAGGTGTTCTACCGCTTGCTCGACACCACCCGGCGCTATGCCCTGGAAAAACTCGATCACGCCGCCGAACTCGGCGAAACCCGCAAACGTCATGCCGAACGCTGCCTGGCGTTGATGCATCAGGCGCAGACCGCTTGGGAACACACCCCGACCGCGTTATGGATCGAGCGCTACGCGCGGTGTCTGGAAGACTTGCGCGCCGCGCTGGACTGGTGCCTGAGCGGCGCCGGCCCGACGGGGCTGGCAATCGAATTGGCGGCGACTTCGGCGCCGTTATGGCAAGAGTTGTCGCTGCTCAAGGAATACGGAGGTTACGTGCGGCAGGCGCTGACGCTGCTGGAAAATGCCGACGAGCCCAGCCCACAGTTGCAAATCGCCCTGAAACTCGCACTCGGCAGCGCCTGTTACCACACCTGGGGCGGCACGGCTGAAACCATCGAGGCCTTCGCCAGCGCGCGCGCATTGGCGCAACAACACGGCGATGTCGCCGGGCAACTGCGCGCGGTGTCCGGGCACATGGCGGTCAATCTCAGTTGCGGGAACTACCGGATGGCGTTGGCGCAAAGCGAACATTTCGACCGCCTCGGCCTGCACGGTGAGCCGCTGTTATCGCTAAGCACTCATCGGCTGCGAGTGCTGGCGCTGCACTACGCCGGCGACCAGCCGCAGGCGCGAATCCATGCCGAACAGGTGATTCAGCGCATGGCGCAAAGCGGCCACCTCAATCGGTTTACCCACGGCTTTGGCGTGCAATACGATCAGAGCGTCGCCTCGCTGACGGTGCTGGCGCGAGTGCTGTGGCTGCAGGGTTTCCCCGAGCAGGCGTGGCGCACGGCGCGCCAGGCACTGGACATCGCGGTGCAGATCAATCACGGCACGTCGATCTGCTACACGCTGGCGTTGGCCAGTTGCCTGATCGCCCATTACAACGGCGACCAACAGAACGCTCGGGCACTGCTGCATCTGTTGCTTGAACAATCGCAGAAGCACTCGGTGCTGCTGTTTTACACCTGGGCCCGGCACTACGCGCAGGTGATCGACGCCGACAGCGCCACGTCGATGTCGGCAGATGGCAGCGGGTTGATTCGGGAAATCATGGTGACGCTGGATGAGCGGTTTGTGGATGCTGATTTGCTCAAGCGCGCGCAGGCGGGTGATGCGGGGTGGAGCACGGCGGAGATCTTGCGGGCACGGGCGAATGTATTGTTGATTGGGGATTCGGCCCGCCCAGACAACACCCATATTCAGGAAGCAGAAGCCATTCTCCAACAAGCCCTGTCCATCGCCCGGTCCCAGGGCGCCTTGGCCTGGGAACTGCGCAGCGCCACCTCGCTGGCCCGGCTCTGGCAACAGCAATCGCGCCGTCGCGAAGCCGTGGATCTGCTGACCCCGATCTATCAACGCTTCACCGAGGGCTACGCCACCCCGGACTTGCGCAACGTGCGCGAGCTACTCGACGAGTTGCGCGACCCCTTGCGCGCCTGACGCCTGGCGCATACGGCTGAGGTAACGCGCATGTCGACGCTCAAGATCAATCCCTTCGCCACTGCGCTCGAGTTGCTCACGGGCGTAACGCCGAGTGGTATTGAGCAGGCGGTATCTGCATCCATCTGCACCCTGCTCCACCGTCAGCAGCGACTTGCAGGCCAGGCGATCGATCACCGCCGCCAGCGTTGACGAGGCCAGTTGCGTGCAACTGATCACGCCCAGCGCCGCCTCCAGGGTAAACGCCATTTTGAATACCGATAACCGCTGCAGCGCTCGCTGCTCCTGTTCGCTCAAGCGCAGATAGCTCCAGTCGAGTGCGGCCTGCATGGATTGATGGCGCGGCACCGCCGTGCGCCTGCCGTGGCTGAGCAGTTGCAAACCGTTATTCATTTGCGCCTGCAAGCCGACCAGGCCGAGGGCATCGATCTGCGCCGCTGCCAGTTCGATCGCCAGCGGCAAACCATCGAGTTGACGACAAATCTCGCGCACGCTTGGCAAGTCTTGTTCACGCAGAACGAAATCATGCTGTCGCGACCGGGCGCGGCTGACGAACAACTGCACCGCCGAATAGCCCATGGCTTGCGCGATGCAATTGACCGCCGGATTTTTCGGCATGGCCAGCGGTGGCACGGGCTGCAGGGTTTCCAGAGTGACCTGCAGGGCTTCGCGGCTGGTGGCGAGAATGGCCAGCCGCGGCGCGGCGTCCAACAGCGTTGCAACCAGTGCTTTGCAGGCATCGCGCCGATGTTCGCAATTGTCCAGAACGAGCAACGCATGACGAACGCACAGTGTGGAGAAATCGCAATCAAAGACGCGCAGCAGGTGTTCAAGCAAAGGAGTTTCTTCATCGACCTGCGCCAGATCGACCCACCACCCCCCTCACGAAAATGTTCCAGCAACAACTCCGCCACGCGCAGGGCCACAGTGGTTTTACCGACTCCCGGCGGACCTGTGACGGTCATCAGGCGACACAGCGGCATGCGTCGGACCATGCCGCCCACCAGCGAATCACGACCGGTCACCGGCGTCAGTCGCGCGGGCAAATTGTGCTGGGGAGCCTGCAAGCGCTCGAAGACCCATTGCGCCTCGCTGTCGTAATGCACCGGGGCGATAAAGCTATAACCGCACTGCGGCACATTGACGATATAACGCTGGCCGTTTTCGCCATCGCCAAGCGCCCGACGCAACGCGGCAATGTGCACGCGCAGGTTGATCTCTTCGACCACGGACGTTGGCCAGACCAACGCGATCAGATGCTCCTTCCTGACCACACGGCCGGCGCGCTCGACCAGCACCTGGAGGATGTCCAGCGCGCGGCCGCCCATGCGCAGTTGCCGATCCCCTTCGAGGATCAGGCGCTGGCGCAGGTGAAACGCGAAAGGCCCGAAACGCAGCACAGACGCCGAGTTGAAATCGTTGAGACTGTTCATGCCAACTATCTTGGCAGCCTCGGTTGACGCTACAACTACCGCACGGGGCGCAGCACGGACATCCGGGTGCGCGAGACGGACAGAACCGCTCTAGCTGAACTGTTCGCGGTACTGCGCGGGGGTCAGGCCGAGCTTTTCGGCAAACAGGAACCGCATGTGCCGAACGCTGCCGAAACCGCTTTTGTAGGCCACGGTTTTCAATGGCAGATCGCCGGTTTCCAAGAGGTTTCGTGCGCAGTCGATGCGCGCACTTTGCAGAAACTCCATCGGCGTCATCTCGACGTCGCGAATAAACACGCGAGCGAAGTGGCGTGCGCTCATGTTGGCCAGCCCCGCCATGCGCTCGACCGTAAAGGCTTCCTCAATGTGTTCGAGGACGTAATTCTGTACGCGGGTGATCGGCGTTTCCTGCGGTGCTACCGCCGCCATCAGCGGGCTGAACTGCGCCTGGCCGCCCTGACGTTTCATGACGACCAACAACACTTTGGCAACGTCCTGAGCGAGCTTTTTGCCATGATCGCGAGCGACAACTGCCAGGGCCAGGTCGATCCCGGCGGTGACACCTCCCGAGGTAATCAGGTTGCGATCCTCGACGAAGATCTGATCGGTGGCGACGCTGGCCTTGGGGAACCCCTTGATCAAGCGCTCGGTGTAGTTCCAGTGCGTGGTCACGCGATAACCGTCGAGCAAACCGGCGTGACCGAGCACAAACGCCCCGGTGCAGATCGAACCGTAGCGCTCGGCCTGCCGCACCGCCCTTTGCAACCAATCCAGCAACGGCGGGTGCTTTTCGTTGTAGGCGCCGGGGCCGCCCGGCACCAGCAGCAAATCATAGTGCTCCTGAGCCTGATCAATGTGTCGGTCGGTGTGCACCAGCACACCGTTGGATGCACGCAGCGGCCCGAGCTCGGTGCCCAATGTCGTCAGTTGGTAATGCGACTCAGGCTTGAGATAGCGATTGGCAACCGAGAAGACCTCCAGCGGCCCGGCCATGTCCAGCAGGAGAAAGTCGGGGAACAACACCATTGCCACGGTTTTCATGAGGAGCCATCGCTGAGATCAAAGATAAATGAACGCATGAAACAGGCTGAGCATTATGGCCAAGTGCAGCGCGGTCGACGGAAAAGAATGCGTGAACTACCGCGCATTACTGTCAACTTGAACAGGACAGTCTTTCAGTTTTCATCTACTTTTTGCATTTCCCCGTAAAGATTAACCTTCTCCTCACTCGGACGAATTCACGTCCCACCAGGAGATTTCATCATGCTGACCCTTCGCAAAGCCTCCGATCGTGGCCTCGCCAATCATGGCTGGTTGAAGTCGTTCCACACCTTTTCTTTCGCCAGTTACCGCGACCCGCGTGAGCAGGGTTTCTCCGACCTGCTGGTGATTAATGATGACCGCGTTGCCGCCGGCAAAGGTTTTGGCCAACACCCGCATCGCGACATGGAGATTTTCTCCTACGTGCTGGAAGGCGCGCTGGAACACAAAGACACTTTGGGCACCGGTTCGGTGATCCGCCCCGGCGATGTGCAACTGATGAGCGCCGGCAGCGGTGTGGCGCACAGCGAGTTCAACCACTCGGCAACCACGCCTGTGCACTTTTTGCAGATCTGGATCGTGCCGGAAGTCAGCGGCGCCAAACCGCGCTACCAGCAGGAGCACTTCAGTGCGCAGCAAAAACGCGGTCGCCTGCAACTGATCATCTCGCCCGACGGCAGCGATGGTTCGTTGACAGTACGTCAGGATGCGCGAGTGTTCGCCGGTCTGTTCGATGGCCAGGAAAGCGCTACGCTGGAACTGCCAGCCAACCGCTACGCCTATGTGCATGTGGCGCGTGGCAGCGTTGAACTTAACGGTGTGCAATTGCAGGAAGGCGACGGCGTGCGGGTTCGTGAAGAACAGGCGCTGACCTTGACCAATGGCGTAGACGCCGAAGTACTGGTGTTTGATATGCGGCCGCAGGAGTTGCCGCAAATGCCATGAAGCGGCGTTTCAACCGCTCACAAAAAACGGCCTTCTCTGAAGGCCGTTTTTTATTGTGGCGGCGTGAGCATTGGCAACATGAAAGGCTTGGGGACACTGAAGTCCTTGCCGGCCTGAATCGCTGTCAGGGTCGTTTGAATGGCCACATACATGTTGGCCTGGTTGGCGTAATAGGACCCGATGACAATGGCGACTATTCCCAATAACTGTACGGCCGTTGCCGCCCAGACATTGGCCTTGACTGTACTTGCTTGTCTGAGCGCCTCTTTCGACTCTAGAGCAATTGAGTCGAGGTATTTATCGCGCTCGAGCCGAATGCGCTCACTAGCTTTGTCCCGCTCTGCCTGTACGCAAAGGAATTCTCGAATATCTGCGCGCACTCCCTCCACCCGAGCATCCATCCTTGTTTCGATGGTCTCGATCCTGGCGTTGAACTCTTCACGACTTATAGCGTTCATGGCGGGAGTGCTCTGACCCTTGCTCGAAGCGTTCATGTTTTGGTACTGCTCAAATTCCCTGGCGTTCAATCCGATCCCCTTCCTTGGGTTACCGATACCTTCCCTGGTACATCGTTTGATGGGTGAGCGCTGCGTCTCTCATCAAGCTGGAGCAACAGTAAAGCCCCTGCCCAAAGCCCACAAGCCAGCGGATTCTGCGCTGGATGTAGGTCTTTTCGTCAGGCTGCGTAGCCTTCCCTCGGCAGTCGTCGCACTCACTGATTCTCCGATGCGAATACGTCGACGATCTGCTCGATCACCGCCCTCACCCGCGCGGTATGGCGCAAATCCGCGTGGGTCACCAGCCACACTTCATAGGGCAACGGCCGCGTTCGTTCAGGCCAGAGCCTGACCAGGCCATCGCGCTCGCCCATGTACACGGGGATTTCTCCTACACCCAAGCCTGCCGCAAGCGCACGGCGCACCAACAGGCTGGAACCGAGCCCGGCAACGATCCGCCCGCGATTTATCGGCTCAGAAACCAGAGTCAGGTCTTTGTTGCCCTGCAAGTACGGCTGATAGACCACCAGATCATGGCCCTCGAACGCTGAGCCCGGCGGCGGAACACCTTTGGCGTCGACATAGGCCTGCGACGCGAACAACCCCACCGGCCAACGGGCGATCCGTCGCGCGATCAGGTCCGGATTGTCCGGGCGGGTGTTGCGCACGGCGATATCCGCCTCGCGCTTGGCCAGGCTGAGAATTTGCGTGGAGGCATCCAGCAGCACCCGCACATCCGGGTGCTGCTCATGTAGACGGGCAATTGCCGGAATCAGGAAGTCGATGGCCAGTGAATCGGTGGTGCTCACGCGCACGCTGCCGGTGAGACGGTCATCCAGGCCCTGAATCTGTCGCTCCAGCTCCAGTGCCGAATGCTCCATTTTCTCCACACTTTTCAGCGCCGCTTCGCCAACCGCGGTCAGTGCGTAGCCGTCCGAGGTGCGCAAGAACAGCGTCGCGCTCAAGGATTTTTCCAGGGCGGTGACGCGTCGCCCCACCGTTGCCTGATCCACACCCAGCACCCGCGCGGCTCCGCGCAGTGTCGACTCGCGACAAACAGCGAGAAACACCCGTGCATCATCCCAATTCATACCGTCTCCAGATGATGCAATTACGCATCAGTGCGCCGCCAATTCGCTGCGTTATCGCAGCAACGATAGCCGATATGCTGAGCGCCATAAACCTTCCTTGGAATCGCTATCATGCGCACATCCTCCCCCTCCGGGCTCTGGCTGCCGATCTTCGCCGGCCTCTGCGCCAGCCTGGTCAGCATCGGTCTGGCGCGGTTTGCTTACACACCGCTGATTCCCGCGTTGATTCAGGCGCAGTGGTTTTCGGCCAATGACGTGGTGTACCTCGGCGCGGCCAATCTGGTCGGTTATCTGATCGGCGCCCTGCTCGGCCGGCCGCTGGCGCGGCAACTGAGCAACAAAACCGCGCTGCGCATAATGATGCTGGCGGTGACGGCGGCGTTTTTTGCCTGTGCGTTTCCGTTGTCGGTGATTTGGTTCTTCGCCTGGCGGCTGCTCTCGGGGATCGCCGGCGGCGCGATCATGGTGTTGGTCGCGGCGACCGTATTGCCGCATGTGCCGGCGGCGCGCAAAGGCCTGGCCAGTGGCGCGATCTTCCTGGGTATCGGCCTCGGTATCGCAGGGTCCGGCACGCTGGTGCCGCCGCTGTTGAGCCTTGGTTTGCAAGACACCTGGCTGGGCTTGGGCGCGTTGTCGCTGCTGCTGACGGCGCTGAGCTGGTTCGGTTGGCCGGCCGATCTTGCCGCACACGGTGATCTCACAATCGAACACCACGGCTCAGCCGACACCGCCCGGCGTTTATCTGTTGTTTGGCCAATATGCATTCATGGCGGCCGGCCTGGTGCCGGCCATGGTCTTTCTGGTTGATTACGTGGCGCGCGGACTCGGCGCGGGCGCGCATGTCGGGGCGCTGGTGTGGGTGATGTATGGCTTGGGCGCGATTGTCGGGCCGGTGAGTTATGGCTTTCTGGCGGACCGCTTTGGCGCGCGCAGGAGCATTCGGCTGGTGCTGGTGGTGCAGGCGATTGCCCTAGGCTTGCTCGCTGTTGCCCACTCCTTTCTGGCGCTGGCGTTGCTCGCGGTGGTTCTCGGCTCGTTCCCGCCGGGCATCGTCCCGCTGGCGCTGGCCCGGGTGCATGAACTGCTGCCGGAGCATCATCGCCAGCAAATCGCCTGGAGCCGCGCCACGGTGTCGTTTGCCACGTTTCAGGCGCTGGCCGGATTTGCCTATTCGGCGCTGTTCAATGCCACGGGTGGCCATCACGCGTTGCTGTTTGTGATTGCGGCTGGCGCGATTTTAGTGGCGTTGCTGCTGGCAGGCGATGAACCTCTGGTACCGCTCCCACAGGGTTGCGCCGATTAACGGGAATTTTTGCACTGCACGGACCTCCCATCTACAGAACCTTTATAAGCAGGAATTGAAATGACTTTACCCAACGAAATGACCCGCATCGAAATCACCGAACCCGGTGGCCCCGAAGTGCTGCAACCCAAACGCGTACCGTTGCCGGTGGCCGCAGAAGGTGAAGTGTTGATTCGCGTCTACGCGGCCGGCATCAACCGTCCGGACGCCTTGCAGCGTGCGGGCAAATACCCGATGAAACCCGGCATGAACCCGATTCCCGGTCTCGAAGTGGCCGGCGAAGTGGTGGCCCTCGGCGCCGGGGTCAGCCAGTTTGCTGTGGGTGATCGCGTCTGCGCGCTGACCAACGGCGGTGGCTACGCTGAATACTGCGCAGTTCCGGCCGGCCAGACGCTGCCCATTCCCGACGGGCTCGACTGGGTGCACGCCGCCGCGATTCCGGAAACCTTCTTTACCGTGTGGGCCAACCTGTTTGGTCTCGGCGGTGCCAGCCGTGGCCAACGTGTACTGATTCATGGCGGCACCAGTGGCATCGGTACGACGGCGCTGATGCTCTGCCGTGAGTTTGGCATCGAAGCCTTTGCCACCTCCGGCAGCCCCGAAAAATGCGCGGCGATCAGTGAACTGGGTGGCCAGCCGATCAACTATCGCGAGCAGAATTTTGCTGAAGTCATCGCCGAGAAAACCGCCGGCCAAGGTGTCAATGTGGTTCTCGACATCATGGGTGGCTCGTACCTCAACGGTAATGTCAGCGCCCTGGCGATGGACGGACGTGTGGTCATGCTCGGTTTCCTCGGCGGCGCCCGGGCCAACGATGTCGATCTGCTGGCGATCCTCGGCAAACGCGCGGTGGTGACCGGATCGCTGTTGCGTGCCCGCACCAGTGCGGAGAAATCCGCGATCGCCGATCAACTGCGCGAACATGTCTGGCCGCTGCTGAACGCCGGGCGTTGCCTGCCGATGATCGACAAAGTCTACGCACTCAGCGACGTGGCGCAGGCCCATGCGCACATGGAGGCCGGCGACCATATCGGCAAAATCGTCCTGCGGGTGGACTGAGCCGTTGCAGCATTTTGTAATCGTTGTCCGATCACGGTGGTCGAAAATGTCACGCGCAGACCAAGGCTTCTGGTAAAAAGCGTTCTTTGTCCACGCAATGGTGAAACGTTTAATGTTCCTGTCCTTCATGACTCGTCTGCGCCGCCGTCGTCTGGCGTTTGCCTGCATGGCCGCGTTGATTATCGGCGTGCCGACGAGTTGTGCCGTGCTGGAACACACCGAACGCAAACTGCTGTTTCGCATCGAACCGGGCACAGCGGGCTGGTTTCACGGCCTGCCCGGCAGCGTGCAGGAGCTCGACCTGCAACCGAAGAGCTTCAAGGCCGGGCAAAACATTCATGCCTGGTGGTGGCCCGCGGAAAAGGCCAATGCGCCGGCCATCCTGTACTTGCATGGTGTTCGCTGGAACCTCACTGGGCAGTTGTTTCGCATCGAGCAATTGCGCGCGGCAGGTTATTCGGTGCTGGCCATCGACTATCGCGGCTTCGGCCAGAGCCACGGTGATCTGCCCTCGGAAAGCAGCGTTTACGAAGATGCGCGAGTGGCGTGGGAGCGTTTCAAGCTGCTGCAGCCGGACCCGAACAAACGCCTGATCTACGGGCACTCTTTAGGCGGGGCTGTAGCAGTCGATCTGGCGGCCGAGCTTGGAATGGAAGCCACCCGTGATCACACCGCACTCCCCGTGCGCGGGCTGGTGATCGAGTCCACGTTCACCTCGCTGGCGGACGTTGCCGCGGCCGTGGCCAATACCTCTCTGCCGGTGCGCTGGCTGCTGTCGCAGAAATTCGATTCCATCGACAAGATCGCCGACATTCATATGCCATTGCTGGTGGTGCACGGGATGGCCGACGCCTTCGTACCGCCGCGTTTCAGCGAACAACTGTTCAATGCCGCGCAACAACCCAAACGCTTGCTGCTGGTGCCGGGGGGCACGCACAACAACAGCATGGCGCTCGGCGGGCAGAATTACCGCAAGGCGATTGATGCCTTGATGCAGACCCGACCCGCGCCGCGTATGGCCGGGCCTGCGACCGTGCGCAGCGGGCGGGAAACCTAACGGTAGCCGCGCGCCTGCAAATCGAACAGTTGCGCGTAGTGCCCGACAGCAGCGATCAACCCATCGTGGCCACCCTGCTCCAGAATCCGCCCTTGTTGCAGCACGATGATGTGGTCGGCATTGCGTACGCTGGAAAAGCGATGGGAGATCAGCAAGGTCATGCGGCCCTTGGTGTGCTGGCTGAAATGCTCGAACACCGCCGCTTCCGCCGCCGGGTCGAGGGCCGACGTCGGCTCATCAAGGATCAGAATGTCGGCATCACGGCGCATGTACGCCCGGGACAAGGCAATCTTCTGCCACTGCCCGCCGGACAACTCCTGGCCACCGGCAAACCAGCGCCCCAACTGCGTGGCGTAACCGTTGTCGAGCCCTTCGATGAAGGGCGCCGCCATGCCTTCGGCTGCTGCCTCTTTCCAGCGTTGTTGATCATTGAACGCCAGGGTATCGCCGACGCCGATATTTTCACCGACGCTGAACTGGTAGCGGATGTAATCCTGAAAAATCACGCCGATACGCCGCCGTAACGCGATTTCCTGCCAATCCTGCAAATCGCTGCCGTCGAGCAGAATGCGCCCTTGATCTGGACGGTAGAGCCGGGTCAGCAACTTGATCAGCGTGGTTTTGCCTGAGCCGTTCTCCCCGACCAACGCCATGCTGTTGCCGGGCAGCAGATGCAGGTCAATGCCTTCCAGTGCCGACCGACTGGCGCCCGGATAACGGAAACCGACGTTTTCGAAACGCAAACCGTCGCCCGGTTGCGCGCCGACGGTCAGGTGGCCGGTATCGACCAGTACCGGCTCGGCCAGGTATTCATAAAGACTCGTCAGGTAGAGGCCGTCTTCGTACAGGCCGCTGATCGCACTCAGGCTGCTGCTCACAGCGCTTTGGCCTTGCTTGAACAGCACCAGATACATGGTCATCTGACCCAGGCTGATATTGCCGTGTACGGCATCGATCACCACCCACGCATAAGCCACGTAAAAAGCCGCGGTGCCGAGCAGGCCGAGGCCGAAACCCCAGCCATCGCGGCGCAAGGTCAGGCGCCGGTCTTCGGCATACAGCCTGGCGAATGTGTCGCGGTAGCGTTGCAGCAACAACGGCGCAAAGCCGAACAGCTTGACCTCTTTGATATAGGTTTCGTGAGACAGCAAGGTCTCGATATAACTCTGCTGCCGACTCTCCGGCGCGCGGCGGGTGAACAGCCGAAAGGCATCACCGGAAAAATGCGCTTCGGCAAAGAACACCGGCAACGCACCGACCACCAGCAGCACCAGTGCCCACGGTGAAAAGTGCACCAGCAGCACACCGAAGCTGATCAGCATGATCAGGTTCTGAATCAACCCCAGCGACTTCATCACCAGCGCCAATGGCCGGGTCGAGGCCTCGCGACGCACACGTACCAGTTTGTCGTAGAACTCGGAGTTCTCGAACTGCACCAGTGACAGGGTCTGCGCTTTCTGCAAAATCAGCGTGTTGACCTTCTGGCCCAACTGCACGCGCAACAGCGACTGCTGCACCGAGAGCGCTCGTTGTGTTCCCGACAACATCGCCAACACCCCGGCTTCCAGCAACACGTAACGCAACACTGGCCACAGTGGCGCACTGCCGTTCTGCGCATGCAACTGCATCGCTGCGACCACGGCATCGACAATCCGCTGCCCCAACCATGCCGCGAGTGCCGGCAGCAACCCGGCAATCAACGTCGCCAGTACCAGGCCCAAAAATAATCCGCGTGATGTCTCCCAGACCAGGCGCAAGGCTCGCTGTGCCTGGTCGAACAGGGACGTGAAGCGCGATAAAACAGGCATGGGGCATTGAACTCGGCAGGTGATGACAGTGCGACATGGTACTCCAGCACCACGATTGAAATTCCAGCGTCGGAAGTTCCTCGGGATGCTTGCACCTGATCTCCCCCAGGGATGTCGGCGGCACTGCGCAGTGCTAAGTCCTGCCTTTTTCATGAGAAAAACGTCTGGAAGGCTTTGCCCTTGCCGACGTTCAGCACTCTGCCAGGTTTTAACCACCCAACGTGGAACCAGGCGCACAACCGCCACTCCGCGCCTTACTGCCGGGAGCAAAGACATGAAAATCAACCCGTACCTGATCTTCAACGGCGACTGCCGAGAAGCCTTCACGTTTTACCAGCAAGCCCTGAACGGCGAACTGGAGGCCATGACCTCTTTCGGTGAGTCGCCTGCCGCTGAGCATGTCCCGAAAGAGCATCATGCGTTGATCATCCATACCTGCCTGAAAGTTGGCGATCAGATGATCATGGCCTCGGACACCACGCCCGACCGCCCGACCCAGGGCATGAGCGGTTGCTCGATTTCGCTGAACGTCGACAGCGTCGCCGAAGCTGAAAGCGTATTCAACGCGCTGGCCCAGGACGGCCGCGTCGACATGCCGCTGGAGGCGACGTTCTGGGCGGCACGTTTCGGCATGCTGGTGGATCGTTTTGGAGTGTCGTGGATGGTCAATTGCGATACCGACAAGTGACCCCGAGATTGCCTCAGGCATGAAAAAGCCCAACCGATCAAGGTTGGGCTTTCAACTCTAGCGTTGGGCCAATTCGTGGCGCACGCATTGTTCGTAATACGTCTGCTTGACCGCTGCTGGCTTGAGCTTCGATGTGCTGTTGTAGGTTTGTTCGGTGATGCCCATCGCGGTCATGCGCATCCACGGCTGCTGGAATTTGCGTACCTGCAATTGCTTGCGTGCGCCATACAGCGACATGCCCGATAGCTTGGATTGCTGAGCACCGGCGGCAATGTCCGAACCCCAGATGCAGGCAAAGCGATGGCTTTTACTCAACTCTTTCGCTTCGACTCCCGAAGCGAAGACAGCCAGGGAAAGCGTTGCAACGGTTATGGCAATCGTCCGCATATAGCCAACCTAACCTTTTGAAAAAAGGCGATTTTGCCGGGGAAGCTTAACGTCGGGGGCCAGCAATTTGCCGCTTTTTGGCAATATTCGGCTACAAAAAACGGGACAGCGCGATTTCGTGATGAAATCCCTCTGTCCCGTTGCCTTGTTCAGATCGCGCTGACCTCAACCCGCAATCGATCCGCGCCCTCCTCCTGGCAATCGATACGTACCGGCAAAAACTGCTCGATCACTGCGATATTGCTGTGCAGGTGCTCGGTCATGCGCGGCGTGGTGAACGAACCGCCACCGGCCAGCGCCATCGGCAGCAGCAACTGATCGGCGAGGTGTTCGGCGACAGCGGCACCACTGCGCAACCAGTCGGCGGCCTGATTGATCGCGGTATCGGCGACCTTTTCCGCCCGCAACGACACCTGGCCAAACGCACTGAACACTTCGCTGACGTGTTCGAATACATACTCCAGCAACAATACGTTGCCTGGCCCGCGCGCCGGGTCGAGCGTGACGTGTTGCAGCGCCGAAGGCGGCAGACTTAAACGCTTGGCCACCTGGCTCAACTCACGTTCGGCAACCGTCGGCGCAAGCCCGGCGGTCAGCGCTGAGGCGTGCTGCGAAAGCGCCGCACCACGCTCACAAAGGTCCAGTCGAGCCAGGCGCGAAGGCGCTACCTTCGCCTCGATTTCACCGCCACCGGCCGGCACAAACCCGTGCCGCAGCAACTCCAACTCAATGTCAGCGCCCATGCGCCGCAGCAGTGGCAACCAACTGCGCATGAGGAAGTCCGTCGGCGGTGCCAATGGGTTATGCGTGCCACCGGTAATCCTTACCCGACTCGCCTGCGGTGCCCGCAACAATGCCGGCAACAAGGTCTGCAAGACCAATGTGCAACTGCCGGCCGTGCCAATGGCGAACTGGTAGTCGCCACCGCGAATGGCTCCGGGCTCGAAGCTCAAGGCTTGCGCCCCCAACTGCGCACCACAGACTTTTGCCGCGCAGACCTCGGCCGCCGCCATCACCGCCGTCAGGTGCTGTCGTAACAACCCCGGACGGCTACGCTTGGCACGAATCTGTTTAATGCGAAACGCCCGGCCTGTCACCATCGACAGGCTCAAGGCACTGCGCAACACCTGGCCGCCACCGATGGCGCCGTCCAGTTCTATCACTTCCTGTTTCATTACAATCCTTACGCGTACAGCCCGACGGTATCCCTGAGGTACTGATCCAGCCGTCGCGAGTCTTCCTGAGTTCTGAGTAAGGTGGGCACTTCGCGCTCAAGCTCAGCCGCGATGAACCCGTGCAGTGCCGGACGACGCGG
This sequence comes from Pseudomonas sp. TH08, assembly GCF_016651275.1. Classification (NCBI taxonomy): domain Bacteria; kingdom Pseudomonadati; phylum Pseudomonadota; class Gammaproteobacteria; order Pseudomonadales; family Pseudomonadaceae; genus Pseudomonas; species Pseudomonas sp. TH08. The sequence continues at coordinate 1,178,025 of NZ_JAEKEE010000004.1, forward strand.
CCCGTAGGCGCTCTCATCGGCATTGCGTTTAAGCGCCAGCAGTTCGTCGACTTCAGCGAGCAGCGCACGATCATCGACCGTGGTCAGCAGGTCGGCGAACGTCATCGGTGGCCGGCCTCGGCCCTGGTCGATCCAGCGCACCGCCAGCAGCGGCCGCAGCACGTAGAAGTACTTCTTGAATCGCACTGTTTCGCCTTGCAGGTAACCGCGAAAGTTCTTCTTCGCCATCGACAAATAGTGATTACGCGCACTGGGTGGGCTGTAGAACGCCTCGGCGAGTTCACGCAGTTGCGCCACCTGGGCGGTTTCGCTGCGATAAACCAGCGGCGAATCGAGCCACTCCAGCAACGTCGGATTGGACTTGCGCAGCAACCCGAGGGTCTTGCGCAGCTCCCAGCCGCTGACGTCGAGTTCATCGTCCAGCGGACGTTCGATCACATCACGCGGTGCATCGACCTGAACAAACCACTCGGGCTTTTCCACATAGACAAACCGCACGTCGTAATCGCTGTCGGTCGAGGCGAAACCCCAGGCCCGACTGCCGGACTCACACGCATACAACACCGTGACATTGCGTTCGCGCTCTATACGCGCCAGCTCTTCCAGTACCCGCGCGCGCATCGTGTCGCACAGCGGATGACGCTCTTCGAGATCCATGACTTGTTTTCCTTTTATCCTTTGACGCACACCACCTGACGCAAGGTGTGCAGCACTTCCACCAACTCACGCTGGGCGTGCATGACTTTGTCGATGTCCTTGTAGGCCATCGGAATTTCGTCGATCACCGCTTCGTCCTTGCGGCACTCGACGTGGGCCGTGGCGCGGATCTGATCGGCCACGGTGAAAGTGTTCTTCGCTTTGGTGCGGCTCATGGTGCGGCCGGCGCCGTGGCTGCAGGAACTGAACGACTCCTCGTTGCCCAGACCGCGAACGATGAAACTCTTCGCCCCCATAGAGCCGGGAATAATCCCCAACTCACCCTTCTTCGCCGACACCGCACCTTTGCGGGTGACCAGCACCTCTTCACCAAAATGCCGCTCTTTCTGCACGTAGTTGTGGTGGCAGTTGACCGCCTCCAACGCCACGTCAAACGGCTTGCGAATAATCTGCCGTGTCGCCTGAATCACCGCGCGCATCATCAGCTCTCGGTTCTGCTTGGCGAAATCCTGCGCCCAGCCCACTGCTTCCACGTAGTCATCAAAGTGCTGGCTGCCTTCCTCGAAGTAGGCCAGGTCACGATCCGGCAGGTCGGCGATGTGCTGGCGCATATCCGCCTGCGCCATCTGGATGAACAGGTTGCCGATGGCGTTACCGACACCGCGCGACCCGCTGTGCAACATGAACCAGACCCGGTTGGCTTCGTCCAGGCACACTTCGATGAAGTGGTTGCCGCTGCCGAGGGTGCCGAGGTGCCCACGGTTGTTGGTGTTGGACAGTTTCGGGTACTTGTCGGTGATCAACTTGAACCGCGGATGCAACGCCGCCCACGCCTGATCGGCCTGCTGCGGGATCTCGTCCCACGCCCCTTTGTCACGTCGCGAACGGGTCGAGCTGCGGCCATGGGGCACCGCTTGTTCGATGGCGCAACGCAGAGCATGCAGGTTGTCCGGCAAGTCGGCGGCGGTCAGCGACGTACGCGCGGCGATCATGCCGCAACCGATGTCGACGCCGACCGCCGCCGGAATGATCGCGCCCACCGTCGGGATCACGCTGCCAATGGTCGAGCCCTTGCCAAGATGCACGTCTGGCATGACCGCCAGGTGTTTGAAGATGAACGGCATCTTCGCCGTGTTCATCAACTGCTCGCGCGCCTCGTTTTCTACCGGGACGCCTTCGGTCCAGAGTTTGATCGGTTTGCCGTTGGCGACTTCAAGCAGTTGGTAAGTATGTTCTTTCATTTCTCTGTTCTTTATTTTTTGGCCGATGATTCGGCGTTGTTCCGTAAGTCGCAGCGACAAAAACACAGGCACTGTGGCTCTGCCAGTTGAGCCCCCGTTGCCGGGGCGGGAGTCGAACCCGCTTTCCGATGTAGTACCTGTCGCATTCGCTGCCAATAACTGCAAAAAAGGTGGCACGACAAAAGTTGATGACTGTTGCGCGTTGCCGCGCTCCGGGGTTAGCCGGACTTCAGATGTACAGCCATCAGGCATTCGTGCCGTCACTGGCGCTGACAAGGGTTTGATGAGACGTTCTGGATGTAGTCCCATCGGCATTCAGCGCCAGTGATAAATCAATTCATAAAGCGCTTTCGATCGCCTCGACCCAGTGCTGCGCACCGTAGTGGCCGCTGGTGAACTGCTCGACCACGTCGAACACGGCATCGCTGAAACCGCCGACATTCAAGATGTCATCACGCTCCGCCGCCTGCGTTGCATGGCCTGGCTGGATATCGATGCACACCAGCCGCGCCTGCGGGTTGAGCTGCTTGATTCGCTCCCACTGACGCATCGTCTCGCTGGCACCGTGGCGCCGCGCATCGATCCACGACTCGTTGTCCGAAACCATGATCAACGTATCGACCCTGGCCTTGCTGTCCGCCAATCTCTTCAGCGGTGCCGAGCAGTTGGTGCCGCCGCCAAAAATCCCGGCGAGCTTCTGCGCATTGCTGATCACGCTGTCACGCGGGTTGAGCTGGATATCCACCACGTTCACCTCGAACGGCATTACCCGTGCTTGCGGCTGTTTGCGCAACACGGCTGCTGCAACCAGCGCCGCTACGTCGATGCAACGCACTACCGACGTCGCGCCTTGGCGATAACCCGTCGCCGGGCTACCCATCGAGCCTGAAACATCCGGGCAAACCACTACCGCCCCTTCAAGCTTCGGCACATTGGCCAATGACAACTCCAGTGCATCCTGCAGCGCTTCGCGTATCAGCGCCGGAATGTCTTCACCCATCATCCGATACGCCGACAACAGCTGATATGGATACACTCGCGCCTTCGCGACTTCTTGCGGGTCGGCCAATCGCGCCGCTACATATTCGACGCAACCCGGCACTTCAAACGCACCGTGGCGAGCCAAGGTGTTGAGGTTGATGCGCAGCCCCTGCCAACCCATGTTGCGCGCTTGCGCCGCCCATTGTTCCTTGCTCAGTGTTTCATTGCCGAGCAACTGAAACGGCACCGCAGGCACCTCATCACTTGCGCCGCTACGAAAGGCCAGCAAATCGCGCGTCAATTGCGGCAAGGCCTTTACCTCAACCGGTTTGCCAATCAACCAGGCGAAGAACGCTTCACGCCACGCTTCGGCAGGTTTCGGGTGAACCATCTTCACCACGTCCGCCAACGACGGTTGATTGCCGATCGACGCTTGCAACAGTTGACGTTCGGTGGCGCTGTTCAGCCAGTTCTGCACCAGACGCTTGGGTTGCGAACCGAGGGATTTACGCCCGGTGGCACCGCTGCGCAGGATCTGCACAAAGTTGCGCAGCATTTTGCCGCTGTCGATCACTTGCTCGAAAACCTCTGGCACCAGGCTCGAACGCTGAGCAGTCAATGCCGCCAGCAACAGCGCTGGCATGTCTTTCATGTGCCCTTGCTTGCGAGCGTAGATCGCGGCCTTCGCCACGAAGCGACTGTCCAACTCAGCCACCAGCTTCAGCACTTGATCCAGCTGGCTTTCAGCGGAGGCGTAAAAGGTCTGGTTCAGGCAACCGGTCACTGCCAGTTGGGCCAGTTGATGCTTGGGGCTGTAGGCATAAGCCGAGGCGCCGGAGGCATTCAAGGTGTTGCAGGCTGGCAAGTGATTCGATTGCGTATTGAAGAGATTCTGGTTGGCCATCGTGGCGTCTCGCTGTGTTGTCCTGTTCGTTGTGATAGGTATTGCAGCCGCTGTGCCAGTTTTGTTTTTCTGCGTTGAATTATTTTTATCTATCTGATTTATAACGTTTTTTATTTTTATTCGTTCTTCTATCGATTGAATTCGCGACAAGCCACCTTCAGAAAAACTATCATTGGATATCGTCTTTTATCTTTTGAGATAAGCATGACCAGCAAACGCACAGTCGCCATCGGTTTTATCGGAGCCACCCTTGATCGCGTCGGTAAAGGCGCCAACCGCTGGAGCCACTGGCGCCCCAGCGTAGGGTTGTGCCAACAACCGGACGTGCTGATCAATCGGCTTGAGCTGATTCACGGCATCGACGCCCGCGATGTCAGCCTCGCCGAACGGGTGCGCGCAGACATCCAACAGGTTTCGCCGGAAACCGAAGTGCGCCTGCACCCGATGTCGCTGCGCAATCCGTGGGATTTCGAAGAGGTCTATGGCGCCTTGCATGACTTCACCACCGCCTACGACTTCGATACCGAGCGCGAGGATTACCTCGTTCACATCACCACCGGCACCCACGTCGCACAGATCTGCTGGTTCCTGCTGACCGAAGCACGCTACCTACCGGCGCGGCTGATCCAGACCTCCCCCGCCAAGCGCGCCAGCGAAAGCGATCACGCCATTGGCACTCACGCGCTGATCGACCTCGACCTGTCACGCTACGACCGCATCGCCTCGCGCTTCGCCAACAAGCGCCTGGAAGGTCTGGAGTTTTTGAAGTCAGGCATTGCCACACGCAACCCGGCGTTCAACCGCTCCATCGAACAGATCGAGCGCGTAGCCGTGCGCTCGAAAGCACCGATGTTGCTGATCGGCCCGACCGGCGCCGGCAAATCGTTTCTGGCCCGACGCATCTTTGAACTCAAACGCAGCCGCCATCAAATGCAGGGCCGCTTCGTCGAAGTCAACTGCGCCACGCTGCGTGGCGATGGCGCGATGTCGGCACTGTTTGGTCATGTCAAAGGCGCTTTTACCGGCGCGCAGAATGCGCGTGACGGCCTGTTGCGCGCCGCCGATGGCGGCATGCTGTTTCTCGATGAAATCGGCGAACTGGGTGCGGACGAACAGGCCATGCTGCTCAAGGCGATTGAAGAAAAACGCTTCTTCCCGCTGGGTTCAGACAAAGAGGTCGACAGTGATTTCCTGATCATCGCCGGCACCCACCGCGACTTGCGCAGCCGTGTCGCCGAAGGCTTTTTTCGCGAAGATTTGTACGCACGCATCAACTTGTGGACGTTCGATCTGCCGGGCCTTGCCGGCCGTCGTGAAGACATCGAACCGAACATCGACTTCGAACTGCAGCGTCATGCCCGCGAGCACGGACAGTTAGTGCGCTTCAATCTTGAAGCACGCCGCAGCTATCTGGCGTTCGCCGGCTCGCCGGAAGCGGCATGGCTGGGCAACTTTCGCGAACTGTCCGCGTCGATCACGCGCATGGCGACACTCGCCGACAGCGGGCGGATTGATGAAGCGCAGGTGCAGGAGGAGATCGACCGCTTGCGTTATGCGTGGGGCCTGGCGCAGCCGACCGGCATTTCCCGGGATTTGCCGGGAGATAGCGAGCACATGGACCTGTTTGATCGCTTGCAACTGAAGGCGGTACTTGAGGTTTGTCGGCAGGCAGACAGCTTGTCGGATGCCGGCAGAAAGCTGTTTGGCGTTTCGCGACAAGCCAAGGCACAGCCCAACGATGCGGATCGACTGAGGAAGTATCTGGCGCGGTTCGGGATTGAATGGAGCCAGGTTGCCAATCGGTAATTTTACCGCTCGTCCAGCGCTATGCACCTTTGCCTTTCTCGCACTTCCAATAAGTACGTTCCCACACGCGGAAGGCCTAGATAATGAACAAGAACATTGCTTCCCTGTCGCTCGCCAGCCTGCTGATTATCAGCCCGCTATATGCCTCTGCAACCGAGAAAACAGCAGCGGAAACGGCCGCCCCACCGACCGCCCTGCCGGGCGTCAATCAATCCGCAAGCTCACGCGAAAACGATGAAAAGGCGAACAAAAAGGGCGAAGAGGCTTCAGGTTCGAATTCGGGCGCAGAGTCCCATGAGACGGCAAAAGATGCAGCGACTTCGAGTGATTCGCAGGACATCAAGAAGCAGACGAAGCCATAGCGACGAATGCGATTGGCTGGCTTGAAAATCCGCGATTCGAGTGGACGGAGAGCATTGGACGCTGCCGAAACTTGAAACGCCTGCAGTCTGCCGGTATGAAGTTCGCCTTTAACGGCAAAACCGCAGCCGATGTAAAAGGCGCGAACTGCTCGCAGTCAATTTACGAATTTAAAAACTATCGCCAAGGAAGCACCATTGGACTCTAAATATCTCGAAGATCTGCGCTCGCGATTCAACTCGGGGGAAAACCTGGAATTCACGTTTTTCTGGGGACATCAACCAAGCAAGAAAGGCATTACCCCAGCGTGCTTCAGCCAATGGTACGTCGCTGAATTCACGGTCGACGGGCAATGCTACCCAACCGCCGAACACTTCATGATGGCCGAAAAGGCAGCCCTGTTCGGCGACCAGGAAATTCGCGCTCAAGTGCTCCAGGCGACCACCCCAGAAGCAGCTAAAGCACTCGGCCGCAAAGTACGCGGATTCAATAACGAGGAGTGGCTGCAACACCGGTATGACATTGTCGTTCGCGCGAACCAGGCCAAGTTTTCGCAAAACCCTGAGCTAAATACTTATCTCAAGGGAACGGGCGCTCGCATCATTGTTGAAGCAAGTCCGGTTGATAGCATTTGGGGGATTGGCCTGACCAAAGATGACGCAAAGGCGAACAATCCCAATCTCTGGGAAGGTTTGAATCTACTGGGATTTGCGCTGATGCAGGTTCGCGACGGCGATTGATTGAGACAAACCCATAACGGCTATTTTCTTGATGCAGTAGGCCCAGACTGTCACTGAATGTCACCGAACAACATGCAGACGCCACCTTGGTGACTATTCAAACCATCCCGGCGACGTGTCTTTTTTGAGGAGGCTCATTCAGCGAGTCGGGTATCATTTGTCTTCCAATAATTTCCGAGAACACAACGCTCATGCATGGACGCCTATTGTTGGCTGCACTGGTTATTGCTCCCTCTCTCGCGGTCGCAGCACCTTCTCTCTACGCCTACGACGAAGCCCCTACAGATGGCTATATGTACGCCATGAGGTATCAACAGGCGAAACTGGCTTGCGGGTCACTTCCAGACGACCTTGAGGCGGACTACGCGAAGGCGATGCGATTGACCGCAGAGGCCAGCTCTGAATTTGAGAAGACCTATACGAAAGGTTTGGCAGCAAACCCACGGTGGCGTAAACCTGCAACAGCTGAAGAACAGGAGGCAGAGTGCAATCAAGGCCAGGTGGCACTTCGAGTGACGGTCAGACTTGCACGCCAGTGGTTTCCTGGCGGCTGGTAACGCTCAGCAGCGTTCGTAAAGTGCGATCCGACTTACTCGACCTAGCGGCTCGGTAACTTGAAGTCAGCCACATTTAGATCTCCAGATCTCAAGTACTTGGCATTAACGCCAAGACATACCGGCCATTTTGGCTGGTTCCTTGAGCAAATTAGCCGCCCCCTCCGACACCACCCGAACGCACTCCTCTCCGCGCCCAACGGCATCCAGCGGAGCGGATGAGTAGATCCGCGTTTCATCGGCCATCAAAGACCAACGCCTCTAACTTGAGGTGACGCTACCGGCATGGTCAAATAAGTAATAGCCCTTTGCCATGGTGATCTCAGTTGAAGCAACATCGCGGATTGATTATCTTTTTCTCGGCAACGACGTTGCTCTTTATCTTGGCCCAGGTATGGCACGCACAATCTGCCCCGGAAGAAAAAAGGAGGAACGGGAACGCCAGCTCAAGGGGCTCGCGCTCATCATGAGTGCCCAGGCCGGAAAAGTATCTGACGAGTCAACTCGCATCAATTCGGTGACCTACAGCGATGAGGTCATGCGTATCTCTTACACACTCACAAAAGTTACGAAAAACGAAATCGATTCTGATGAGTTCACCAAGGACGCAAAAGCGCTTGCAGCTTCTGCATTCTGTAATGAAAAAGGTTTAGGACAATTCGTGAAATCGGGTCTTTCCATTGATCTCCTCTACAAAGATTCAACCAGCTCACCGATAGTCGAGTTTCAGATAGGCAAGTCCGACTGCCTCTGAAGCCCGCCTCTGTCGCGGGCTTTTTTCTGCGTGCCATACCCGCGATGAGTCCGCGCAGCTAGTCATCATCCTCACGAGCGAACCCGAATGCACCCCCTCCGCCAGCGCGGAACGCGACCTGCTCGGCCTGGCCCACTACCGTGCGCCCCTTCTTCATAAACGTAGAAGACGCCCACATCACACGAATGTCCGCATCGATCAGATGGGCGTGCTCTTCATTGTGGATGCTGCCGGTGTCGGCGAGGATCTCGGCTTGGAGCCAATCCCTAACTTCTGGAGCAGGACTCAGCCGCATCCTGAAATCGGCCTGTTCAACTACTGAATGTGGAGGATATGGCCTGTCCATTATTCACCCTTACGCTTGAAATAGTGGCTCATAGCCGGTATTTGTGTGCGCCTCGAAAAGTAAGGACGCCCAACTAATGCGAATTCAACCAATCTCCCTCGTCGCCGCCGCTCTCGCCGCAGTCACTCTTTCTGGCTGTGTAACCGCTCCAACTTGGACTAACAGAGGGCCGTCGACGATTGTCACCGCCAAAGGGATGATCTCCTGCTACGAAGACGCAAACATCATCGACGGAGAGCGGATGCAAGGCACTATTTGCGCCACTCCTGAATCCGGTTTCTTCGGCGGCGGCGAACCAGAGATCTACTTTGGGCCGTGGAATCGGAAATTCATGAAGGAACCAGCAAGCACAACAACGGCAGGTGTAACTCGAGATTATCAAGGGAAGACGGTGTTTCTTCAGTGCGACCCGGTTCTTGCACCTGGCACTAAGACTGAAACCGGGCGGGCGTGCAAGGTCACCGTCAATGGCCAACTCCTAGTCACAGCGAATGTTGAATTCAAAAATAGAACGTTCCGTGCGGCACACCCATGCAATGCGGAACAACTACCGCGGATTTCGATAGAGCGTTCTGCCCAGCCTAGGATGATTAACTTGAGCGACACTGCCCCCCAGCATCACCAACTAGCTCAGGCACACCTTGGTTAACCACTGCTATTGCATTTGTAACCTTTATGGTTGGTGTCGGTACTACACTGGTGGTAGGAGGCATGAATTTTGGACAACAGAAAAATGCGTTAGAAAACCAAACAGTGCGAAATCAGGAGCTGCAAAAGCAAAACAATGAACTGGGCGCCTTGCTTGAGAAATGGAGGGAAGCAGTCGCACAGCGAGACGCGCTGCTATCCTCGACCCAAGCAAAGTTGTCTGCCATGCAAAATGATCAGTGCGAAGCAATACGGGGCGAGATAACCGGACTGGAGGGCACTCTGAGTTGGGCTGACAACAGCCAAATGTCCACTGTAAGACGTTCAGAAATCAATAATCTGATAACGCAGCATCAGCAGTCTCTTCAGAGTTGCTTCGCAACCCGCCGCTAGACCTGCCACGCGTCGCGACACAATTTGCTGACTCGCGAAACGTGTCGCAATTTACTCCGCCTTGCGAGTGGGAAGCTTGAAGTCAGTCACCCGATCCGCGATGTTGCGGATCTTCTCCACGCCCAGGAAGCCAACCCAGCCGCCGGCGAAGGTGGCCATGCTCTGGGGCAGGCCGAAAAAGTCCAGGCCGCTGATGATGGTCAACGTCAGGCCGCCGCAAATGGCGCCTTCCACCAACATCTGGCGACGCGTGCCGCCCCCGTAGGTGATCCGCAAAACGGCCATGGCGCAGGACAGCGCAGCGGCATAGAGGATCGGCGAATGCTGGCTCAACCACGCAAGCGCTATCGCCCATGTGCCTGGTTTGTCTGGCATCTCGGCTCCTCCCCGTAAGGGAGTTAGGAATAAAAAAGCCCGCTCAGTGGCGGGCGTATGGCTCCTTGATATCGTCATTGCCCCTATGGCAATTCGATGGACCGAACCATGGCAAAAACAAATATTGAGCGCTTCGATGAGATGAGCGCTGACATCTTGGCTTTTCTCTACGAGAGTTTCCCGATCCCTTCCGACGTGAGCCCACAGGTCGCAGGATTAACCGTTCTCAAATACCTCGAATACGATCCCGACATTGAAGACGCCGTAACAGAAGGTGCACGCGACCCGGAAACAGAGTTCTTCGACGCCACACTCGAATGGCTGGTGCACGCAGGTTTCATCGCGAAAAAGGCAGCCCCAGTTAACCGGAAAGTCTATGTGCTGACCCCGTACGGCCTTCAAGCACTCAAGCATGTGCCGAAACCTTCGATTGAATAGGTGCGCTCGTCTTTCCGAGCTGGCTGCCAAAGGCCTTCTCAGCGTCGACGCCCCATTGCATCGATCTCGCCGGCCCAGTCTCGCGTCACCGTGCCAGCAGTCGCCGCAGATTTCGCCGGCGCCATGAAGAACAAGCGCACGATCGCCAGCTTGCAGGACGCTGTCGATACTGAACTGGCCGGGGCAAAAATCGCCGCGAGCCAAACCGCCGACGCTATTCGCCTCAACCTGGCCATCTGATTGAGGCTGCGAACATGGTATCAGCAACCGATTCGCGTGGACCGGTCCTGACAATCTTGAAGAGGAAGCAGGCGTGAAAAATCGAGAAGTCACGCAAAAGTCACGCACATGAAAAAGCCCAACTCGCGAAAGTTGGGCTAAGTCATTGAATTATATGGTCGGGACGGAGTGATTCGAACACTCGACCCCTAGCACCCCATGCTAGTGCGCTACCGGACTGCGCTACGCCCCGACTGGTCTTGCAACTCGCTCTTCACCTCGAAGAGCGCTCAAGAATATAGCGCAAGCTTTTGAAAACTGGAAGTATTCAAACGCCGCTTTTTATTTCTTGAGAACAACCAGAACGTCTTCCAATTCGGCAATCATCTGCCGAATCATCTGCTTGTACTGGGTAGTGTCGTCTTTGGCTTCATCGCCGGACAGACGCAAACGTGCGCCGCCGATGGTGAAACCTTGATCGTAAAGCAGCGCGCGGATCTGCCGGATCATCAGCACGTCTTGGCGCTGATAATACCGGCGGTTTCCGCGGCGTTTGACGGGGTTGAGTTGAGGAAACTCCTGCTCCCAGTAGCGCAGCACGTGTGGCTTTACGGCACACAGCTCGCTGACTTCACCAATGGTGAAGTAGCGTTTGCCCGGGATGACGGGTAGTTCGTCGTTATGACTTGGTTCCAGCATAAGCCTCAACTCGGGCCTTCAACTTCTGCCCTGGACGAAAGGTGACCACACGGCGAGCCGTGATCGGGATTTCTTCCCCCGTTTTCGGGTTGCGGCCAGGCCGCTGGCGTTTGTCCCGAAGGTCGAAATTGCCGAAACCGGACAATTTGACCTGCTCGTTGTCTTCAAGAGCGTGCCTGATTTCCTCGAAAAACAGTTCTACCAATTCCTTGGCTTCCCGCTTGTTCAGGCCCAGCTCTTCATACAGACGTTCCGCCATCTCAGCTTTCGTCAAAGCCCCCATACGTCACTTCCTTAACGTGGCGTTCAACCTTTGTTCGAGCGAGGTGAGGATATTTTGCGTCGTCAAATTCACCTCATCGTCATTAAGAGTGCGCGATGGATGCTGCCAGGTCAAGCCAACTGCAAGGCTTTTTCTATCAGGATCAATGCCTTTACCCTGATACACGTCAAACAGCCTGAGATCTGTGAGCCATTCGCCTGCATTTTCACGGATTACGTCCAGTACAGCCGAGGCCGCGACGTCTTTGTGTGGAATTAATGCAAGGTCACGACGCACTTCAGGAAAGCGCGACAACTCGTGGAATTTCGGCATTTTACCGAGTGCCACCTCAGCCAGAACCAGCTCGAAAACGAAGACTGGACGGTCCAGACCCAGAGCTTTCGACAATTCAGGGTGAATGGCACCGATGAAGCCGACTTCACGCCCTTCCCGCTCGATACGCGCGGTTTGACCCGGGTGCAACGCCGGGTGTTTGCCCGGTGTGAAAGTGAAGGAATCCAGTGCACCGGCAAAACCCAATACTGCTTCCACATCAGCTTTGACGTCGAAGAAATCGACGGTGTCGCGACCCTGTGCCCAGCCTTCCGGCAGACGGCTACCGCAGACCACGCCGGACAGCATTGGCTCCTGCTTCAGACCTTCGAGCTGACCGACGAAACGCAGACCGCTTTCGAACAGACGTACGCGATCCTGCTGACGATTGAGGTTGTGTTGCAGCGCTTTGACCAGACCCGGCCACAGCGACGAACGCATGGCCGCCATGTCATTGGAGATCGGGTTGGCCAACAACAGCGGCTCGACGCCCGGGTTGAACAGTTCGAACTGACGCGGATCGATGAAGCTGTAAGTGATCGCTTCCTGATAACCACGAGCCACCAGCAGACGGCGCAGTTCCGGCAGGTCGCTACGCGCCTCAGCCTTGGCTTGCGGCGCCAGGCGCGCTTGCGGATAACGAACTGGCAGACGGTTGTAGCCGTACAGACGGGCCAGTTCTTCGATCAGATCGACCTCCAGGCTGATGTCGAAGCGATGACTTGGCACTTCTACGCGCCACTGGCCTTCACCATCGGCAGTAATGCCAAGACCCAGGCCGCTGAGCAGACGCTCGACCTGTGCCGAATCCATTTCCATGCCGAGCATTTGAGCGATGCGCTGGGCACGCAGAGTGATCGGCGCGATCGACGGCAGATGTTGCTCGCTGACGGTCTCGATAATCGGGCCGGCTTCGCCGCCAGTGATTTCCAACAGCAGGCCGGTGGCGCGCTCCATTGCTTCACGGGCCAGTTGCCAATCGACGCCACGTTCGTAGCGGTGCGAGGCATCGGTGTGCAGGCCATAGGAACGAGCCTTGCCAGCGACAGCGATCTGGTCGAAGAACGCGGACTCAAGGAACACGTCGCGAGTGGTCGCGGAAACACCGCTGTGCTCGCCACCCATCACACCGGCAATCGCCAGTGCACGAGTGTGGTCGGCAATCACCAGCGTATCGCTACGCAGGCTGACTTCCTGACCGTCGAGCAATACCAGCTTCTCACCCTCTTCTGCCATGCGCACACGAATGCCGCCATTGATTTCGGCGAGATCGAAAGCGTGCAGTGGGTGACCCAGTTCAAGCATCACGTAGTTGGTGATGTCGACCGCAGCATCAATGCTACGCACATCAGCGCGACGCAGACGCTCAACCATCCACAGCGGCGTCGGCTTGGACAGGTCAACGTCACGGATGACACGCCCCAGATAACGCGGACACGCGGCTGGCGCCAGCACTTCTACAGAGCGCACTTCGTCGTGCACGGCAGGAATGCTCATCACCACCGGACGGGTGACCGGAGCGTCGTACAGCGCGCCAACTTCACGGGCCAGACCGGCCAGCGATAGGCAGTCGCCACGGTTCGGGGTCAGGTCGACCTCGATGCTGGCATCTTCCAGATCCAGGTAAACGCGGAAATCCTCGCCCACCGGCGCATCGGCCGGCAGCTCCATCAGACCGTCGCTGCCTTCACCGACCTGCAGCTCGGCTTGCGAGCAGAGCATGCCGTTGGACTCGACACCGCGCAGCTTGGCTTTCTTGATCTTGAAGTCGCCTGGCAGCTCAGCACCGATCATCGCGAACGGAATCTTCAGGCCCGGACGCACGTTTGGCGCACCGCACACGACCTGGAAGGTTTCCGCGCCATTGCTGACTTTGCAAACACGCAATTTATCAGCGTCAGGGTGTTGCTCGGTGCTCAGCACCTCGCCCACGACGACGCCACTGAATACGCCGGCGGCCAGCGTGACGCTATCGACTTCAAGACCGGCCATCGACAGACGAGCAACCAGCTCGTCGCGATTTACCTGCGGGCTAACCCAGCCACGCAGCCATTGTTCACTGAATTTCATCCTGCTCTCCTAAGAATTCGTTACGACTAGCGAAATTGCGCGAGGAACCGCAAGTCGTTGTCGAAGAACAGACGCAAGTCATTCACGCCGTAACGGAGCATGGCCAGACGCTCGACGCCCATGCCGAAAGCGAAGCCGGAGAATTCTTCCGGATCAATGCCGGACATGCGCAGCACGTTCGGGTGAACCATGCCGCAGCCCATCACTTCCAGCCATCCAGTCTGCTTGCAGACGCGGCAGCCTTTACCGCTGCACATCACGCATTCCATATCGACTTCAGCGGATGGCTCGGTGAACGGGAAGTACGAAGGACGGAAGCGTACGGCCAGTTCCTTCTCGAAGAACACCCGCAGGAATTCTTCGATGGTGCCTTTGAGATCGGCAAAATTGATGTCGCGATCAACCAGCAGGCCTTCGACCTGATGGAACATCGGCGAGTGAGTGATATCAGAGTCGCTGCGGTAGACACGGCCTGGGCAGACGATGCGGATCGGCGGCTGTTTCGATTCCATGGTGCGGACCTGTACCGGCGAGGTATGGGTGCGCAGCAACATGTTGGCATTGAAATAGAAGGTGTCATGCATCGACCGGGCCGGGTGATGACCTGGGATGTTGAGCGCTTCAAAGTTGTGATAGTCGTCTTCGACCTCAGGGCCTTCGGCAATGCCGTAGCCGATGCGGGTGAAGAACTGCTCAACGCGTTCCAGAGTGCGGGTGACCGGATGCAGACCACCAGAGGTCTGGCCACGGCCCGGCAACGTCACGTCAATGGATTCGGCAGACAGTTTGGCAGCCAGCTCGGCTTCTTCAAACAAGGCCATGCGCGCATTGAGAACGCCTGTAACACGTTCCTTGGCAACGTTGATCAGGGCGCCGACTTGCGGACGCTCTTCTGCCGGCAAATTCCCCAGGGTCTTCATCACCTGAGTCAATTCACCCTTTTTGCCAAGGTATTGAACCCGGATTTGCTCCAGGGCATTGATATCTTCAGCGCTTTGCACAGCCTCTAGTGCTTGAGAGACCAGCGCATCCAGGTTTTCCATGTACAGACTCCAGATACAAAATAGGGGAAGAGCTTGAAGGCTCTTCCCCTATTTAAGACGTTTACCACCTGGCCCCACGGAAGTGGGGCCGGGTGATTGTCGGGGGTACTTAAGCCAAGGTGGCTTTAGCTTTCTCGACAATCGCAGCAAACACCGCTTTTTCGTTCACTGCCAGATCAGCCAGAACCTTACGGTCGATCTCGATGGACGCTTTTTTCAGGCCAGCGATGAAACGGCTGTAGGACAGACCGTTAACACGAGCACCAGCATTGATACGAGCGATCCACAGAGCGCGGAACTGACGTTTTTTCTGACGACGGTCACGGTAGGCGTATTGGCCTGCCTTGATTACCGCTTGCTTGGCAACACGGAATACGCGGGAGCGTGCGCCGTAGTAGCCTTTAGCAAGTTTCAGAATTTTTTTGTGACGCTTACGGGCAATGACGCCACGCTTTACACGAGCCATGAGTTACTTCCTCTATTCTTGACTAAAATTAACGAAGGCGCAGCATGCGCTCGACTTTTGCCACGTCAGACGGATGCAGCAAGCTGCTACCGCGCAGTTGACGCTTACGCTTGGTCGACATTTTAGTCAGGATGTGGCTCTTGAAAGCGTGCTTGTGCTTGATACCGTTAGCAGTTTTCAGAAACCGCTTAGCAGCACCACTTTTGGTTTTCATTTTTGGCATGTTCGGATACTCCGCATTCAGTTGATAAACATAATCAGAAGGCCTGCCGTGCCCTGTTGATTACTTCTTCTTTTTCGGGGCGATGACCATGATCAGCTGGCGTCCTTCCATCTTAGGATGCTGTTCGACCGAACCGTACTCGAGCAGGTCACCTTCAACCCGCTTGAGGAGTTCCATCCCCAGCTCCTGGTGGGCCATCTCACGGCCGCGGAATCGCAAGGATACCTTGGCCCTGTCCCCATCACTCAGGAAACGTACCAGGTTGCGCAGTTTTACCTGGTAATCCCCTTCCTCCGTCCCTGGACGAAACTTGATTTCTTTAACCTGAATCTGCTTCTGGTTTTTCTTGGCTGCGGCAACCTGCTTCTTCTTTTCGAAGATCGATTTGCCGTAGTCCATCAGTTTGCAAACAGGGGGTACTGCATCGGCGGAAATTTCCACCAAATCCAGTTTGGCCTCTTCAGCCTTAAGAAGCGCGTCTTCAATTGACACAATCCCAAGCTGTTCACCTTCAGCCCCAATTAACCGAACCTCGCGTGCCGAGATATTCTCGTTGATCGGGGCTTTCGGTGCAGCTCGTTTATCTTGTCTCATTTCACGCTTAATAATAATTACTCCGAATCTGGGCGACCACGCCGGGAAACCGCTTGCGCGAGAAACTCAGCGAACTGGGCGACGGGCATCGAGCCCAGGTCAGCACCTTCACGAGTACGCACAGCGACAGTCTGCATCTCGACTTCCTTATCTCCGATTACCAAGAGATAGGGAACCTTGAGCAAAGTATGCTCACGGATTTTAAAGCCGATCTTTTCATTTCTCAAGTCGGACTTGGCACGAAATCCGCTTTCGTTGAGAGTTTTTTCTACTTCTGCAACAAAATCTGCCTGTTTATCAGTGATATTCATGATCACCGCCTGGGTTGGCGCCAGCCAGGCAGGGAACGCACCTTCGTAGTGCTCGATCAGAATCCCGACGAAACGCTCGAAGGAACCGAGGATCGCGCGGTGCAACATCACTGGGTGTTTGCGGCTGTTGTCTTCGGAGACGTATTCAGCGCCCAAACGGACAGGCAGGTTAAAATCGAGCTGCAAGGTACCACATTGCCAGACACGGCCAAGGCAATCTTTCAGCGAGAATTCGATTTTCGGACCGTAGAACGCGCCCTCACCCGGCTGCAGATCGTACGGCAGGCCCGCAGAATCAAGGGCTGCAGCCAATGCAGCTTCTGCGCGATCCCACAGCTCGTCAGAACCGACGCGTTTTTCCGGACGAGTGGACAGCTTCATCTCGACGTCGGTGAAACCGAAGTCACGATAAACGTCCATGGTCAGCTTGATGAACGCGGCGGATTCAGCCTGCATCTGCTCTTCGGTGCAGAAGATGTGGGCGTCATCCTGAGTGAACGCACGTACCCGCATGATACCGTGCAGCGCACCCGACGGCTCGTTACGGTGGCAGGCACCGAACTCGGCCAGACGCATCGGCAGCTCGCGGTAGCTCTTCAGGCCTTGGTTGAACACCTGCACGTGGCAAGGGCAGTTCATCGGCTTGATGGCGTAATCGCGGTTTTCCGACTGCGTGGTGAACATGTTGTCGGCGTAGTTGGCCCAGTGCCCGGATTTCTCCCACAGGCTGCGGTCAACGACTTGCGGAGTCTTGATCTCAAGATAGCCGTTGTCGCGCTGGATCTTGCGCATGTACTGCTCGAGCACCTGGTACAGAGTCCAGCCGTTCGGGTGCCAGAACACCATGCCCGGGGATTCTTCCTGGGTGTGGAACAGGCCGAGACGCTTGCCGATCTTGCGGTGATCGCGCTTTTCAGCTTCTTCGATGCGCTGGATGTAAGCCGCCAGTTGCTTCTTGTCTGCCCAGGCGGTGCCGTAAACGCGCTGCAATTGCTCGTTCTTGGCATCGCCGCGCCAGTAAGCGCCCGACAGCTTGGTCAGCTTGAAGGATTTCAGGAAGCGAGTGTTCGGCACGTGCGGGCCGCGGCACATGTCGACGTATTCTTCGTGATAGTACAGACCCATAGCCTGTTCGTTCGGCATGTCCTCGACCAGGCGCAGCTTGTAGTCTTCGCCGCGGGCCTTGAACACTTCGATCACTTCGGCGCGCGGAGTGACTTTCTTGATGACGTCGTAATCTTTTTCGATCAGCTGCTGCATGCGCTGTTCGATGGCGGCCATATCGTCCGGGGTGAAAGGACGCTCGAAGGCGATGTCGTAATAGAAGCCTTCGTCGATGACCGGCCCGATCACCATTTTAGCGGTCGGGTAGAGTTGCTTGACTGCGTGGCCAACGAGGTGGGCGCAAGAGTGGCGAATGATCTCCAGCCCCTCTTCATCCTTTGGCGTGATGATTTGCAGGGTCGCGTCGCTGCTGATGATGTCGCTTGCGTCGACCAGTTGACCATTGACCTTGCCGGCCAGGGTGGCTTTGGCCAGGCCAGCACCAATGGATGCGGCGACCTCGGCTACGGAAACCGGGTGATCGAATGAACGTTGACTGCCGTCGGGAAGAGTAATAGTTGGCATGGCGCCTCCTCTCCTAGTGGTGACCCCTACCAAAGGTCACGTGGGTTGGGATGAGCCAGTACAAGATCCGATCCAGGCCATTCAATGACGAACGCCTGCCTTACAGCGGCAGGAGCCTTGCGGCCAACCGGAAAACCGAACCAGAGTGACTGGGATTCAAATCGAAATATTCGCACGCTGACCGCTACCGGGGCTGAAGGCCATCCGGAGCCTGAGAACGCTTGAGCCCGGCATGCTAGCACAGATGAGCGGTCATCGATGCGCAGGATTAGAGGCAATGACGATTTGCCCATTTTTGCGGCACAAAGTGAACTTGGCATGTACGCTTTGCCTCAAATAGGCTGAGAATCGTCGCCGATATCAATCCAAGGAGTTTCAGAAATGCGCCTTATCCGACTTTTTGCCTTCGCCGCCCCCTGGCATTGCTGCTGCCACTGAGCGCTCACGCGGCGTGGCCTGCGGGCGTCAAAGCCCAATACATGGATGACTGCACCAAAGCTGCCAGCCAAAGCGTCAACCCAACCGTCGCCAAACAGCACTGCACCTGCGGCGCCGATGTCCTGGAGAAGAAATTCACCACGCAAGAGATCGCGCAACTGATGGACAAGAACACTCCACCAAGCGGTGAACTGGGCCAGCGCGCACTGAAAGAAATCTCGGTTTGCCGCGTTCAGAAATAAGGTCGATTCGCTGAATTTTGCAGCGCTTAAGAGGCTGAAAACAGCGAAAAAGAAGCTGAATCCGATATTTTACGAAGGATTTATAGCTTTTTTACAGCCTCGTTTTTCAGCTTGAAGCCCCGCAAACCGGGGCCTGCAGACATTTCAGACATCGAAATGAATGCAATATGAAAGCAAACAGCACGTCCGGGGGGCTACCAAAGCGAACATTTCGACTATGATACTCCGGTGTGCCCAGTTGGCCTGAGCAGCACAGTACTGAAAAATATATGTTTCTTGGAGATACACCATGTCTAATCGCCAAACCGGCACCGTTAAATGGTTCAACGATGAAAAAGGCTTCGGCTTCATCACTCCTCAAGGTGGCGGTGACGACCTGTTCGTACACTTCAAAGCTATCGAATCCGACGGTTTCAAAAGCCTGAAAGAAGGCCAGACCGTCTCCTTCGTGGCTGAGAAAGGCCAAAAGGGTATGCAAGCTGCACAGGTTCGCCCAGAGTAATTTCTCGGCGCACTAAAAAAACCCCGTCCATGTGACGGGGTTTTTTATGCCTGCAACAAAAGCTGCCAGCAATCAGCCGCAGTTCACGCGGTTGACTACCAGGTTGTTGTCGGTGTTCAGGTTCAAGCGATCAGAGCGGTATTCCAGCGTGATCATGTCGGTCGGCTTGAGGAAGCGTGCATTTTGCGCACCGGCTTTGGCGCGCGCCTGCTCCAGCAGCTCAGGCGAAGCTTTCTTGCCGATGGCGAATTGCGCCGCCGATGCTTCACAGCGACTGTGCCCGGCTTCGGTCGCCACCGGATCCTTTGCCGACTCGCTGGAGGTCGTACTGCAACCGGCCAACATGGCAACGGCCATAAGTGCACCCAGTGTCGCGAACTTCAAAGGCATGAAGCCTCCTTGTTTTCTATGATTAAGCTGAGATCGTGCGACCGCCATTCAGGCGTTTGGTTTCATGGCAATGCCATCATCCTGCCCCACGATCGGAAAAACGCCGAGTTTGCCTGAGCAATACCCGCCCCTTCATCAATCAATCGTGACTGAATATTAACGACGCTCAATAGACGTCGATGTAGTCGTACGGCGGATTCGGCCAATTATCCTTGAGCGCGTTGAAAATCTGCATCACCCAGACCTCATCGCTGGCCGCCACATTACCCACATAGCCCGAGCCCTTGGCCCAGGTTTCCAGTCGAAACAGCAGCCCGTCGATATCCTGCCCACCCGTAATGCCTGAAGAGATATAGGCAATACCGCCCTTGGTCACGCGCAACTGGGTGTGTTCGTCGTCACTGGCCGAGGCAAGCAATTGGCGCACTGCGTCCAGCGTGAGGCCGTCAGAGGTATTCAAATCGATCTGCACAGCACGATCCTTGGAAAGCCGTAAAAGACCAAGTGTCGCATAGCACTCCGCTCATGCCTAAGTCGCAGTGCCAAATGCCCGACAAAATGGTTAACTCGCTCTCAGACATTCCAGACTTTCAGAGCGCACTCATGAGCACCGTAAGCATTACTGCCGACATCAAAGTCTTGTGGCCGAAGGGGCATAGTTCGTATAGCCCGGGCAGCTCGGAGGAGCTGGCATTGATCAGCATCGATCTGCTGGTCAAAACGATGGGAACACAAGGTGCGCAAAAGTTTATCGAACAGGTGCTGGAGCGGTATCAGAACGAGCACAAGGCTACATCAGACACCGATAGAGAGTAACGACCCGCAGGCTGGCACCTGCGGGCCTTCGCCCTACTTCAGGCGTTTCAGACGCTCGGTCAACAAATCGAAGAAGCCCTTGGCGTCTCCGTTCTCGACCCAAAACGCATTTTTCGGCTGTTTCAGGCCGTCGTACCAATCGACGACGGTCTGACCGAAAGTGATCCCTTCACGGCTGTCGATGGCCACATTTACCGAACGACCGGTGAACAACTCCGGTTTCAGCAAATAAGCCACGACAGTGGCGTCATGCACCGGGCCGCCCGGAATACCGTAGTGCTCCATATCCCCTTTGATGTACTCGTTGAGGATGTCACCGACGATTTTGCTCGCATTGTTATTCAGCGCCGCGATCTGCTTCAGGCGCGCGTCGCTGGTGAGAATCTTGTGGGTCACATCGAGCGGCAGGTAGGTCAGTTTCACGCCGCTTTTGAGTACCACTTCAGCGGCCTGCGGATCAGCAAACAGGTTGAATTCGGCCACTGGGGTGATGTTGCCGCCGTTGAAGTGCGCACCCCCCATGACCACCACTTCCTTGATGCCCTGAACAATCTCAGGCTCCTGGATCAGCGCCAGCGCCAGATTGGTCTGTGGGCCGAGCATGGCAATGGTGATGCTGTGTGGCTTGGCTTTTTTCAGGGTATCGATCAGATAATTGACCGCATTGCCTTCCGCCAGGCCTTTTTTTGGCTCATGCACGGTGACACCCGACAGGCCTTCCTTGCCATGGATGTTTTCGGCATAGATTGGCGTGCGCATCAGCGGCTTCGGCGCGCCCGCGTAAACCGGCACATCTTCGCGCCCTGCCCACTCGCGAGCCAGACGCGCATTGCGCGACGTCTTGTCGAGGCGCACGTTACCGGCCACGGTCGTCAGCGCACGAATGTTCAGTTCTTCTGGCGAGGCCAGTGCGAACAACAAGGCGACGACATCGTCAGCGCCCGGGTCGGTATCGATGATCAGGTCGATTTTTTCCGCCGCCTGAGCGCCGGTCGCAGTTATCACGGACAAAAGCAGCAGCCCCCGGATGAATTGATGCAGTTTGTGAGCATGGCGTTGCATGGCGCATTCCTTGTGCAGGTGAAAACGAAAGTTAAAACGTAACCCCAGCCAACAAAACGATGTTGCAGTACGGCTGGCATTCGCCGGTACGCACAATCGCTCGAGCCTGTCGACTGAGAACCTTGAATTGCTCATGACTGAGCAGATCGCGACGCCCCAGAGCGCCCTCTTCATTCAATGCGTCGAGCGCAGTCAACGCGGTCGGTTGCTTGTCGAAGATTTCTTTAGCCAGCGCATGGCTTTCCACCTGCATCTCGCTGAGAACAACTTTCAACGTGCTGACGAAATCCGGAATGCCGTGAGTCAGCGCCAGATCGATCAGCTCGACACCCGGCGGCACAGGCAGCCCGGCGTCACCGATGACCACCATGTCGCCGTGGCCCAGAGAGGCAATCAGCCGCGACAGCGCGACGTTGAGCAAAGGAGTCTTTTTCATGCGGGTTTAAAGGCCTGTACGTCGGATAGGGTGGGAATGGACGGTTGTGCGCCGGCGCGAGTGACTGACAGCGCAGCGGCGATCTGTCCGTAACGAATCGCCTCGGCCTCGGTCTTGCCACTGGCCAGTGCAGCGGCGAACCCACCGACAAAGGTATCCCCCGCCGCCGTGGTATCGACAGCCTGTACTTTCGGCGCCGGAAAATGCTCGAAGCCTGTACCGTTGGCAAACAACGACCCCTGAGCTCCCAAGGTAATGATGACTTTGCCCGCGCCCATGGCGATCAGTTGGCTGGCGGCGCGCTCGGCAGTGTCCAGCGAATCGACTGGTAATCCGCTCAACGCCGTCGCTTCGCTTTCGTTGGGTATCAGGTAATCGATAGCGGCAAACCAGTCCGCCGGCAAAGGACGACTGGCCGGCGCCGGATTGAGGATGACAGTCTTGCCCAGGGCGCGTGCCCGTTTGAGCGCATGGCCCACCGTGGCATCGGGAATCTCGAGCTGGCAGATGACCACGTCCGCAGCCTGCAACACAGCGTCAAAGCGGTCGATCACTGCGGGGGTCATCGCACCGTTGGCGCCAGCGACGATCACAATGGCGTTCTGACTGTTGTCATCGACCACAATCAACGCCACGCCGCTGGAATCCTCAACGACACTCACCGCTTGACAATCGATCTGCTCGGCCAGCAAGGCGTCGCGCAATTGCACACCATAGTCGTCGTTACCGACACAGCCGACCATTGCCACTTGTGCGCCCAATCTCGCTGCGGCCACCGCCTGGTTGGCGCCCTTGCCGCCGGAAACCGTGGCAAAGGAATGACCGATCAGCGTTTCACCGCCCACGGGCAGCCGCGGTGCGCGAGTGACCAGGTCCATGTTCAAGCTGCCTATTACCACTACATTTGCTGGCATACATCATTACTCGTCAATTCGGTTTCAGCGGTATTCGGTGAACACGCCGGACAACGGCGCGGTCGATTCGCGCAGGACAATACTTGGGGTCACAATACGTTGATCAGTGCTCAGCGTCGGGGTCGCAATCCTTCGCAGCAGCACTTCGGCCGCCATCTCGCCCAATTGCAGGATCGACTGACCAACAGTGGTCAGCGCCGGGTAGACATAACGGCTCATCTGGATATCGTCGAAGCCGATCACCGACAGCTCGCTGGGCACACGAACATTGCGTTCAGCCGCCGCGCGCAGCACACCAATGCCGATCATGTCGTTACCGGCAAAGATCGCGCTCGGCGGATTGTTTTCAAGCAAGATCGCCGCCGCGTTGTAACCGCCAGTGCTGGTGAAATCACTTTCCAGCATGCGCGCTTGTCGCACTTCGATGCCTGCCTCTTTCAGCGCTCGGCAATAACCCGCCTGACGCATCTGCGCCACGCTGGTGCTCGCCGGACCGCCGATGGTAGCGATATCGCGATGACCCAACTCCAGCAGATGGCGGGTGGCGAGGTAGGCACCGTATTCGTGGTCGATGCGCACCAGATCGGCATCGACACCATCCAGACCTCGGTCGACGATGACCATCGGTGTTTTCACAGCGGCCAGCCCTTGCGCCAGACCACTGTCACCACCAGCAGAGGCGACGATCAGGCCGTCGATGCGCTTTTCCAGCAGCACGCGCAGATAACTGCGCTGTTTGTCCGGGTTGTCATCGGAGTTGCAGAGGATCACGCAATAGCCGTTACGCTCGCAGTAATCCTCGATGCCCCGCGCCAACTCGGCGAAGTACGGGTTGAGGCTGTTAGGCACCAGCAAGCCGATGGTTGCAGTGGTTTTGGCCTTCAATGAGCGTGCCACTGCACTTGGCACATAGTCGAGGGTCTTGATCGCCGCCTCGACTTTCAGCCGCACTTCCTGACTCACCGGCCGCGTCTTGTTCACCACATGTGAGACGGTCGTGTAGGAAATCCCCGCGAGCGCAGCCACATCCTTGATCGTTGCCATGTGTTAGCCCCGTCGACTGGCGCGCTGACTGCGATAAGTATCGAGCACCACGGCGATGACGATCACCGCACCGGTGATGATGCGCTTGGTCGGCTCGGTCGCGCCAATCTGCGCCAGACCGGCCGCCAATACGGAAATGATCAACACACCAAAGAAGGTACTGATCACCGAACCACGGCCGCCCATCAGGCTGGTACCGCCGATCACGACGGCGGCGATCACTTGCAGCTCCAGACCGGAGCCGGCATTTGGATCAGCCGCTTCCAGACGCGAAATCTGAAACAGCGCGGCAACGCCAGCCAACAGGCCCATCAGGCTGAATACCAGGATCTTGTACGGCTTCGGGTTGATCCCCGCGAGCCGTACCGCTTCTTCATTAGTGCCGATGCCGATCAGGTAGCGACCGAACACGGTGCGGGTCAACACCGCTTGCGCGATGAAGATCACCAGCAAGGCAATGATGAACGACGGCGAGATACCGAATGCGATCGGATTCGACAGCCAGGCGAACGAATCACCGATATACGCGGTGCGCGACCCGGTCATTTGATAGGCCAGGCCTCGGGCCATTTCCAGCACGCCGAGGGACACGATGAACGATGGAATCCGCCAGGCCACGGTGATCGAACCGGTGACCGTACCGGCCAGCGCCGCCACTGCCATGCCGAGCAACGCGGATGGCAACACGCCCCAGCCCCAGCCGAGAATCGCCACGCTGACCGTCGATGCCGCCAAGGCCAGCACCGAACCAACGGAAAGGTCGATGCCGCCGATGATCAGCACAAACGTCATGCCGACGGCCAGGACCATCAGGTCAGGAATCTGGTTGGCCAGCGTACTGAAGGTGTTATAGGACAGAAAGTGGCTGCTCAAGACCGAGAACAGCGCGACCATCGCCAGCAAGGCACCGGCCAGGCCCAGATAGGTGCCCAGTCCGTAGAAATTGCCACTACGTTTGCCGGCAGGAGATGCAGTTTTCATGGGAGATCCCTAGGCGCCGCTTCGTTGAGCAACGCATCACGTTTTTGGTAGCCGGCGAACGCGGCGGCAAGCAAATCATCCTGGGTCCAGCTGTCACGCTCGAAGGTGTCGATGAGGCGCCCGGCCGACAGCACACCGATGCGGTCGCAGATCAGCATCAGCTCACGCAGATCACTGGACACCACCACCAGCGCTTTGCCCTGGCGAGTCAATTCGCCGAGCAAGGCATAAATGTCGAATTTGGCACCGACGTCGATACCGCGAGTTGGCTCATCGAACAGCAGCACCGAACAATCACGCTCCAGCCAGCGACCGATCACGACTTTCTGCTGATTGCCGCCGGACAGCTCTGAGACCAACTGTGTCGGGCTCGAACTGCGGATGCGCATGGCGTCGATCTGACGCTGTGCCAAAGCGATTTCGTCGCTGTTGTTAACGACTCCACCCCTGGAAATTTCCGGCATGTTGCCCAGCGCGATGTTGGCGCTGATCGACTGACTGAGCAGCAAACCTTCGCCCTTGCGGTCTTCAGTGATCAACGCGATGCCATTGCGCACCGCATCAACCGGCGAGCGCACACTGACCACTTGAGCCGGCGAACCCAGTGCAATCGTGCCGCTGTCGGCGATATCGGCACCGAAGATCAAGCGCAGCAACTCTGTGCGCCCTGCCCCGATCAGCCCGGAAATGCCGAAAATTTCACCCGCGCGCACTTCGAAAGAAACGTCGCGAACCTTGTCGGAGCGGGTCAGGCCTTTGATCGTCAACGCCGGCGCGCCTATCTTGCGCGGCCCCATGTCAATGTGTTCGCCCAACTCGCGACCGACCATCAGCGTGACCAGTTGCTCACTGTTGTAATTGGCCATTGGCTCGACGCACACCAGATTGCCGTCACGCAGCACGGCGATGCGCTGCGCAACGCGGGCGAGTTCTTCGAGGCGGTGAGAAATGTAGATGATGGAGACGCCGCGCGCCTGCAATCGGGTGATCTGCTCAAAGAGCATTTCGACTTCGCGAGCGGTGAGCATCGCCGTCGGCTCGTCGAGAATCAGCACATGGCAATCGCCGATCAGGTTACGGGCGATTTCGACCATCTGCTGATGCCCGATGCCCAGTTCGCCGACGAGGGTATCCGGATCGATCGCATCGAGCCCGACTTGCGCCATGGCTTCGATCGCCGCTTTGCGCAGTTGCTTGCGACTGATCCAGCCACCGTTGCTCGGCAGGTTGTCGAGAAACAGGTTCTCCGCTACCGACAGGGTCGGCAACAGATTGAGTTCTTGCATGACCATGCGCACGCCAAGCTCTTCTGCCTGAGTACGACTGCCCGGACGATAGTCCTTGCCATGGAATTGCATCTGCCCGGTGGTTGGCGTGACCAGGCCACCGATGATTTTCGACAAGGTGCTTTTACCGGCGCCATTTTCGCCGGTCAGCGCCAGTACTTCACCGCGCATCAGCGTCAGATCGATGCCAGTGAGCACCGGTTGCGCATAGGTCTTACCGATGCCGCTGACCGAGAGGACAGCGTTCGGGGCGGAAACTGACATAAAAACTCTCCATGCGCTCGCCCGGACGGACGAGCGCCGTTGTGTCGCCAGAAGACTTACTTGGTGACCAGTTCGACCGGCGTTTCAATCACGCCATTGGTACCGCTGTCGACTTTCTCGCCCTTGATGATCTTCAGCGCAGTCTCGATACCGAATACGGCTTGCTTGGCGGCGAACTGATCGGCCGTCGCCAATACGCGACCGTCCTTCAACATAGGCTTGATCGCATTGATATTGTCGTAGCCGACCACTTGCACCTGGCCAGCCTTGCCAGCCGCACGAACTGCCGAAACAGCACCTACAGCCATGCTGTCGTTGCCGGCGAGCAACGCTTTGACGTCCGGGTATTCGCTGAGAATCGAAGCGGCAACCTTGTTGCCTTTGTCGATCTCCCAGTCACCGGACTGCAGGGAAACGATCTTGATCTGCGCGGCGTCCATCGCATCCTTGAAACCAGCGGTACGTTGCTGGGCGTTGGTCGTCGTCGACACGCCTTCAATGATGCCGACTTCATCACCGGCCTTGAGCTGTTTGGCCAGGTATTCGCCGACCAGACGCGCGCCTTTGCGGTTGTCCGGGCCTACGAATGGCACGCTGATGTTTTTGCTTTTGACGATTGCCGGATCGAGTTGGTTGTCGATGTTGATCACGGTAATACCGGCATCAACGGCTTTCTTGATCACCGGCACCATGGCCTTGGAATCAGACGGCGCGATAACCAGGGCATTAACCTTCGCCAGGATCATTTGCTCGACAATGCGCGTTTGGCCTGCGGTATCGGTTTCGTCTTTGATGCCGTTGGAGATCAGGTCGAAATCGGCAGAGTGTTCTTTTTGATACGCCTTGGCGCCATCTTCCATGGTCAGGAAGAATTCGTTGGCCAGTGATTTCATGACCAGTGCGACTTTGGGTTTTTCAGCAGATTCGGCGAATGCCGAAGAGACAGGTAGTGCGGCGGCTGTGGCAGCCAGCATAGCGACAGCAAGAAGACGTCCAGCGAATGGCAGCTTCATGGGTTCACTCCGATCTTATGATTATTGTGAGCAACGCTTGCGCTGGCGTAAGCTACGTCACGTTCGCCGGTGACAGAATGTCCCGGGGACGTCGCGCAAACGTTTGCGTAGACCGAACTATGCGAATCCCGTCGACATTTGTCAACAATCAGAGATCGTCATTTCTTGCAGGGCGAACCTGTTGATCCGCCCCGCCACCGTTTATGCGGTGGTGCTGACCAGGTTTCCGCTGCTGGAACCCTTGGACATCTCTTTCAGCAGCGCCGCCGAGACCTGCATCATTTCGCCGCTGGTTTGCGCGATCTGCCCCTGAATGGACATGACCACCTGCGACTTGGCCTCTGGCGTCGGATAGCTCGCAGCCTGCGCGGCAGCGAGTTGCTGTTGCTGCTCCTGCATTTGCTTCTGCAATTCCTGCATGCGCTTCAGCAGCATCTTGACAGTAACGCTCAGGTTATCGCTGCTTTCAGTCTTGCTCTCTTCCTGCGCGGGCCCACCGGTTCTGACCTGATTACTCTCTTCTTTCTCGATGCCCAGCGCCTCGGCGGAAGCATCCGCTTCTGCTGCACTTATGGCATTGATCGTCGCGGCGGTCTTACCACCAATGGTGACAGCAGCGGGATTTGAAATACCGATGGTCAGTGACATGTGAACTCCCTAGATTTCAGTTTCCTTCAACACCCATCGGCCTGCGCACAGGATTCTTTAGCAGGAAATCCAGAACTCACAACCCGGCCTGTTCGACAGAAGCGGTAGTCCTTTTCGGTGAGCCGAACGCGAAAGCGCCCATTGTTCGGAAACCCGGATAAACGATTCACCAAAAATCTTGCCGACTCATAAAATACTGATGTAAATCATCAAGTTAAACATTTCTCTCACGCAAAGTATGGCTGGTACAGATCCTGCTCCCTTCACTGCACCCCGCGCATCCAGATCAGCGCGGGGTGCATCTAGATGAACCTGCACCAGCACCGTCTCACTACTAGAGAGAAAAATAATGACATCTGCTTTGAAAAACTTCGTTCCGGGCGCTTTGGCCCTCCTCCTGCTCCTGCCCACCGCCCTTCAGGCAAAAGAAGTCGAAACCCAGACCAAACTGGCCAACGTTGTTGTGCTCGCGACCGGCGGCACCATTGCCGGGGCTGGCGCCAGCGCCGCCAACAGCGCCACTTATCAAGCGGCCAAAGTCGGCATCGAACAATTGATCGCCGGCATTCCTGAATTGAACAAACTGGCGAATGTGCGTGGCGAACAGGTCATGCAAATCGCCTCCGAAAGCATCACCAACGACAATCTGCTGCAACTGGGCCGTCGCGTCGCCGAACTGGCGGACAGCAAAGACGTTGATGGCATCGTCATCACTCACGGCACCGACACTCTGGAAGAAACCGCTTATTTCCTGAATCTGGTCGAGAAGACCGACAAACCGATCATCGTTGTCGGCTCCATGCGCCCAGGCACCGCCATGTCGGCTGACGGTATGCTCAACCTGTACAACGCCGTGGCCGTGGCCAGCAGTAAAGAAGCACGCGGCAAAGGCGTATTGGTGACCATGAACGATGAAATCCAGTCCGGTCGCGACGTCAGCAAAATGATCAACATCAAGACCGAGGCGTTCAAAAGCGCCTGGGGCCCGCTGGGCATGGTGGTTGAAGGCAAGTCCTACTGGTTCCGTTTGCCGGCCAAGCGTCACACCATGGACTCGGAATTCGACATCAAAAACATCAAGAGCCTGCCTGACGTAGAAATCGCCTATTCCTACGGCAACGTAAGCGATACCGCCTACAAGGCACTCGCCCAGTCCGGCGCCAAAGCCATCATCCACGCCGGTACCGGCAACGGTTCGGTATCGTCCCGCGTAGTTCCGGCTCTGCAGGAACTGCGCAAGGATGGCGTGCAGATCATTCGCTCGTCTCACGTCAACGCTGGCGGCTTCGTTCTGCGTAACGCCGAACAGCCTGACGACAAGTATGACTGGGTTGTCGCTCACGACCTGAACCCGCAAAAGGCCCGCATCCTGGCGATGGTCGCTCTGACCAAAACCAACGACAGCAAAGAACTGCAACGCATGTTCTGGGAATACTGATTGTCCTTCGCCCGATCAGTCCTGGTCGGGCACTCTTCGCTCCATTCACCTGCCTGGTGAATGGAGCGTCGCCTACAGTTCGAACGCACTCCTCCTACAAAAAACTCGACACAGCTCACACCAAAATCGGAAAACCGCTGTCAGAGGATTTTCTTGAATTTTAAGCAGTTGCGAAAATGCTTACAGTTAAATACTGTATGCACGTACAGCTTAATAAGGATAACCTCGTGGCCACCTCCCCTGATGCTCCTGACGCTTATGAACGCATGGGTATGCGCGTTCAGAAAATCATCAATTCCCCCACTGCACAAAAAGCCAAAGCCGCATTGATCTTCCGCTTGCCGGACGAACCGATGGATGAGTGGGAGCGCCTGCTCGAGGAAATCGACGAGAACGACAACGTCACCCTCGCCTATCGAGACGATGGCGGCGTGCAGATTTTTTGGGTTGTGCCGAAGGAAGATTGATTCAATGATTGTCCGCTGTTTTGCTTTGTTGCTGCTGTTCATCACCATGGGTGCCCAGGCTGGCGCGCCCCGCACATTCACAGAAGCCAAGAAGGTCGCGTGGAAGCTGTATGCACCGCAGTCCACCGAGTTTTATTGCGGGTGCAAATACACCGGCAACAAGGTGGATCTGAAGGCTTGTGGTTACGTCCCGCGCAAGAATGCCAAGCGCGCCTCGCGCATCGAGTGGGAGCACATCGTGCCGGCCTGGCAGTTCGGTCACCAGCGCCAATGCTGGCAGGAAGGCGGTCGCAAGAACTGCACCCGCTATGACCCGACCTACCAAAAGGCCGAAGCCGATCTGCACAACCTGGTACCGAGTATTGGCGAGGTCAACGGCGACCGCAGCAACTTCAGCTACGGCTGGTTGCCGGTGCAATCCGGTCAGTACGGTTCGTGCCTGACCCAAGTCGACTTCAAGGCCAAGAAGGTCATGCCCCGCCCTTCCATTCGCGGCATGATCGCACGCACCTATTTCTACATGAGCAAGCAGTACGGTTTGCGCCTGTCGAAACAGGATCGGCAATTGTATGAGGCGTGGGACAAGACTTATCCGGTGCAAGACTGGGAACGTCAGCGCAATCAGAGCGTCGCATGTGTAATGGGGCGCGGTAATGAGTTTGTCGGCCCGGTGAACATGAAAGCCTGCGGCTGATTGCAGCGCAAAAAAGAAAGGCCTCGAATGTTATGTTCGAGGCCTTTTTTGTGACTAGCTTCCAGACTTGTTGTAGCGCCAGTACCCCATCAGATTGAGCGACTCACGAGGAATGCCGCACTCCTTGATCAGGTATTTGCGCAAGCTCATGACTGCCGCACTTTCACCGGCGACCCAGCCGTAAAATCCTTCAGGTGCGGTGTCGGCAATTTCCCAGAGAATATCCTTGTCGATATCGACATCGGCCAACTCGACTGCACGCCCCTCTGACGACGCATGAACGGGCAGCGTTGCCCCGCGCACCGCCTCAACCATCAGCGCTCCGGCGACGGTTTCACCCGATTGTTCACGGATCAACCATTGCACTGACAGCCCCGGCCAGTCAGGAACGGCAAGCATGTCCTGCGCGCTATCCACCTCAAAGAATGCCTGGACTTGCGGCGGTTCATCGAGCGCCGCCAACTCATCGAGAATACCCATGGCAGCCGGCAGCGCCGTGGCGTCGGCGACGAGTAGAACCTGCTTGAGAATTTGTGGCGGCTTCCATTCGAATCCACCGGCATCCTGCGCCGAGAAATGGCTGTCGGGCGCAAGGATCTGCATCGACTCACCGGGTTGAGCCCTTAGTGCCCAACGCGATGCCGGGCCGGTCTCGCCATGCAGAACAAAATCGATATCCACTTCGCCTTGTTCAGCGCGCAGGTGACGGATTGTGTAGGTGCGCATCGCAGGACGTCGATCCGCCAGCATCGCCCGGAAGCGGGCGTACCAACCTTCACCTTGAGAAAGTCGTGATTGCGAACCGTCGGCGGCAGGGAAAAACAGCTTCACCCGTTGATCCGGCGCCCAGGTAGCCATTTCATTGACCGGCGGGCCGGAAAGGGTGATCCGCATCATATGCGGGCTCAAATGCGTTTTACGATGCAAGGTGACATCGAACAACTTGTAGGGATTGGCGGAGGCCATGGGGAGCTCCTTCTGGAAATCATCAGCGACTTCAATAGGAACGAATCGCAGCTGACAACCTTTAGGCAGCTCCACCAAATGAATCGCTTATGGCGTGAGCGGATGCTCAACCAACACCGATTCGACATTCTGCTTTTTCGCCTTCACCAGTGCAGCATCCACTTGCACCTTGCGAGCTTCGGCCTCGGCCTGGGAGTTGAACGGGCCAATCAGAATCCGCGTTTTACCGCTGCTGTCCTTGATGACCGTCGGAACGAAAGCATGTTCGATCAGCCAGCCGCTCAGGTCGCTAACAGCCTGAGGCGTTTCACCGCGCACCTCAAGATCCCACTGTGGAGCAGAGGCTACCGCCGGCGCCGCTGTCACTGCCGTTTTCGGCTTCGGTACGTCTACACTCTTGCCTTCACCACAACCGGCCAAAACCAGTGCCGCGACTACCCAGACCAATTTGCGCACAACGTTTTCCTCGAAATTCTCAAAGCGGCGATCTTAACATTCAAAAATACTTCGCGAGCCCCGCAAAATGGGCACAAAACAACGAGATTGATGATTGCAGCCTCTGTATAGTTACGCCCTGGGAATTAATGCCGCATCTGCGCGTCAGAAAGAGGCACCCAAACCGTGAGACTTCGCACTAATCTATACGTACCACCGACCTCTGCACTGTCTGAATCAGGTGCCCTACAAAGCAATCAAGGAGAAGACCATGCTGATACTCACCCGCAAAGTCGGTGAAAGCATAAATATTGGTGATGACATTACGATCACCATCCTCGGCGTAAGCGGCCAACAAGTCCGCATCGGCATTAACGCTCCAAAGAACGTTGCCGTACACCGCGAAGAGATTTACCAGCGCATTCAGGCTGGCCTGACCGCCCCGGACAAGCCACAAACGCCCTGATTCGCCTCGCAGTCAGTAGCCAGTTCGTTTACCCGCGTGTAATGACTGGCTAAAGATTCACGCGCCGTACTGCCATCCGCTCCCCAATCCCCTTGGGCACGGCGCCTGACACACGACCTCCTTCCCATCCGACTCTTCCCCGCATCCCTATCCTTTGTTGCCGGCGATACTACCCGCCATTATTGAATCTGGCTGTCGGACATTTCCGATAGAACACAGCGAATTCGCCTTCCTAAACGAATGTCACGCCACGCGCCATGCCAGTGGCTGCTATCACCATCAATACAAGCAGCAACGCCTCGACATGACTGATTCGTGCGTACAGCTTTGCACGCTCGGTATCGAGTGCCGCACCGCGCGCAGATGCGATCCGCCATTTGACTAACGTGATCATCGGGGCGAGTTCAATCAGCAGAATAAGCACCAACAGCGTCATCTTCAGATGAAACAGCGGCTGATGAAGATAATAGTCAGTACCTTTCTCATACCCGCCAAATGCGCGCATCCCACCCGTCACCAGCAGGATCAGCGCAGAAATGCCCCATAAGTTATCGGCGAGCAGCACTCGCCCGGCCTCCCCGTTCCGGCCGCCAACCGGCGGAATGCTGTACCGCGCGTAAGCACCGCCCAAAAACCCAAGGCAAAAGCCAATAGATGAATAGCCGCTAGAAACCAGTGAACCAGCATCGACACACTCCTTAGGAAAGAGTTGGAAATCGCCAGTCAGTAGTAGTCGAAAAAGTAAGGATTTGCCCGCACAGCATCGGCAGAAGAAAGACAGGCGCTGCGACAGCCAAATCGCAGGCAAAAAAAAATCCCAAGCAGCTGATGGAAGCTTGGGATTTAAAAATGCATAAACCGTGGTGGTGAACGCGGAGCGAATGTTACTGATTTATCCCGCAGGTAACAACATTTTTTCGATAACTGGTTGGTTAGTAACACTCGTAAACCATTCAATATCCACACTTTTTTAAAGGATGCTAGCGACGGACGGTGACTTTACGCCTGACAACCGAAGCCCTCCCCGCAGCGCTAGTCGACCATCATCCCGACCCACTGGATCATCCACACGCAAATCAGCAAGGACCGCAAAACAATGAAGCACCCCGCTCATGGACGACGCCCCCCTCAAGGCAATCTCCCCGCTAAAAACTCCCCAGGGACACACCCTCAACATCAGCAGTATCAGTACTTGGCCCCTCATCGGCTTCTTGTGCTGTGCAAGTTTTTTTGGTGAACGCCACAGAGATACCAATCAAAGAGGGGATGTCATTTACGAGTGCCAGGCGCGCCTTGATTCAGAATGGCTGGAAGCCGAATCCAACCGACTCAGAAAGGATCGGGGTCGAAAATATCCTGATAAGAAAAGGCTTCATTGAAATTGAATCCTGCACGATGGGCATCCAATTCTGCAGCTTCTACTATTTAAAAGGCCAAACCTGCCTCGGCGTAGCGACAGTGGGCGAAGAGATCAAAGACATGAAGATCTACTCATGGAATTTCGATTGCCCCGAGAGAGAGTGAGGGCGCTGCGAACGATCAGATCCTTTCCTTGGGTCTGCATTTTGCTTTGCCTCTCCAGTGCCATTGCCTGCGCTACAGATATTCCAGTCAAAGAAAGCATGCCGTTTTTATCGGCACGGAATGCATTGATCAAAGATGGCTGGAGGCCGGATGCGCCGAAAGAGAGGCAGCCTGTCGGCACTGCGGTAGAACTTTCAAAAGGGGCATTACGGAAGTCGAGCGATGCACGCAGGGCGTGCAGTACTGCCAATTCCATTACAGGAAAAACAAGGAATGCCTGGGCATCACGACTACTGGCGAAGAGGTAGGAGACCTGGTTATTGATGCTTGGGATTTTAAGTGCCCGTGACCTGCCCGATGTTTTGAAATGCATTCGGAGGGGATTTGCAAAAGTTTTGCAAATCGCAGACAACAAAAAAGGGCCCACCTTTCGGTGAGCCCTTCTAGACCGCCCAGCAGAGCGGATTTTGTTTGGTAGGCGCGATTGGACTCGAACCAACGACCCCCACCATGTCAAGGTGGTGCTCTAACCAACTGAGCTACGTGCCTGCTGTGAGGCGGCATTCTACGGAATTCCGGAGGGGTGTCAACACCTTTTTTTCACCTAACCCTATGAATATGCAAAATATTTAATTTCGGCTCAGCAACCGGGATTTTCCGGTGGCTGGCGGAGGTTTTTCAACTCGGGTAGGATCGACGCACTCGTAAAATATATTAAACAGAGGCTGCAGGATGGCGAACACCCCTTACCCAGAGTCTTATTATGCTGCGTCGGCCAATGCCGTACCGCCACGTCCGGCCCTGCAGGGTGATGTGGAGACGGACGTCTGTGTGATTGGCGCCGGGTATACCGGGCTGTCCTCTGCCCTGTTCCTGCTGGAGAACGGGTTTCGCGTCACCGTGCTCGAAGCAGCCAAGGTCGGTTTCGGCGCCTCCGGGCGTAATGGCGGGCAGATCGTTAACAGCTACAGCCGTGACATCGACGTCATCGAACGCACCGTCGGCCCGAAGCAAGCGCAATTACTCGGGCATATGGCTTTCGAAGGCGGCCGGATCATTCGCGAGCGCGTGGCCAAATACAACATCCAGTGCGACCTGAAGGACGGCGGCGTGTTTGCCGCCCTGACTGTCAAACAGATGGGCCATCTGGAATCGCAGAAGCGTCTCTGGGAGCGCTTTGGCCACACGCAACTGGAACTGCTCGATCAACGTCGCATTCGCGAAGTGGTCGGATGCGAACAGTACGTCGGTGGGATGCTGGATATGAGCGGCGGACATATTCATCCGCTGAACCTGGCACTCGGCGAAGCAGCGGCCGTGGAATCCCTCGGCGGTACTATTTATGAGCAATCGCCTGCCGTGCGCATCGAGCGCGGAGCCAATCCGGTTGTGCACACGCCGCAAGGCAAGGTCAGGGCCAAGTTCATCATCGTTGCCGGCAACGCCTACCTGGGCAATTTGGTGCCGGAACTGGCGGCCAAATCGATGCCATGCGGTACGCAGGTGATCACTACCGAACCGCTGGGTGATGAGCTGGCGAAAGCCTTATTACCCCAGGACTACTGCGTTGAAGACTGCAATTACTTGCTCGACTATTACCGCCTGACTGGCGACAAGCGTCTGATCTTCGGCGGTGGCGTGGTGTATGGCGCGCGTGATCCGGCGAACATCGAGGCAATCATTCGCCCGAAAATGCTCAAGGCTTTCCCGCAGCTCAAAGATGTGAAGATTGACTACGCCTGGACCGGAAACTTCCTGCTGACGCTGTCGCGTTTGCCGCAAGTGGGACGCTTGGGTGACAACATTTACTACTCGCAGGGCTGCAGCGGCCACGGCGTGACGTACACGCATTTAGCCGGCAAGGTGCTGGCTGAGGCATTGCGTGGTCAGGCCGAGCGTTTTGATGCGTTTGCGGATCTGCCGCACTATCCGTTCCCGGGCGGGCAGATGTTGCGCACGCCGTTTGCGGCGTTGGGGGCTTGGTATTACGGGTTGCGGGATAAACTGGGCTTCTGACAGACCGTGAAACAACTGTGGCGAGGGGATTTATCCCCGATGGGTCGCGCAGCGCCCCCTGAAGGGAATGCTGCGCAGTCCATCGGGGATAAATCCCCTCGCCACAAGTAGATATACAAGCCTGTATCAGAGTTGGTCGCGGGCGATGCCGCTGCGGATCCGCAAGATGTCGGCGAGTACCGCCAAGGCAATCTCCGCCGGCGTCTTGCTGCCGAGGTTAAGCCCGATCGGCGCATGAATCCGCGCCAAGTCCGCCTCCCCCAGCCCACCGATTCGACGCAACCGCTCGAAGCGCTTCTGCGACGTCTGCTGCGAGCCCATCACGCCAATGTAGAACGCTTCGGTGCGCACCGCTTCCATCATTGCAAGATCGTCGATGCGCGGATCATGGGTCAACGCGACAACGGCCGTATCGCGGTGGCAGCCACCATCGGCGATAAACACTGAAGGCAATTGTCGACGGATCTCCACGCCATCCAGCACTACGCCTTCGAGCACTTCATCACGCGGATCGCAGAGAATCACTTCAAAGCCAAGACCGACAGCAAACTCGGCACACGCCTGCGCCACGCTGGAGTACCCGGCGAGCAACAAGCGCTGCGCCGCACCGATGCGAATCCGCACCCGATCAATCTCGCGTTCGATCCGCGCACCCTGCTCGCGATCAGCGAACAGACTGCGCGCACCACTGGCCAGATCGACCTCGCGAATCAAGCGGCGCTGACCCAACAGCGCCGATTCCAGCTCGCGCAGATGCGCCTGCACCGCACAATCGGCGTCAAATTTCTCTACCAGCACATCGAGAATACCGCCACAGGGCAGACTGACCCGCGAACGCGGATCGTCGCCCTCGCCGTATCGCACAACGTTGACGGCATCGAGAAACGCACCTTCGGCGACACGTTCGAGAAAATCTTCCTCGACGCAGCCGCCGGACAGCGACCCGATCCACTGCCCGCCGTCATTCACCGCCAGCAGCGAACCCGGCGCACGCGGTGCCGAGCCGTAAGTGGTGAGCACGGTGCACAGCCAGATGCGCTGCCCCGCCACCGACCACTCCAGCGCCCGCCGCACCACTTGTAGATCGAGATGCTGCATATCAGTGTGCCTTGTGCTCGATGGACGGCGCGTCAGCTTGCAGCTTTTGCACTTCACTCACTGCCAACTCGGCAGACTGCCCGCCCCACCCTTGACGCAGGTAGTTGAGCAGATCGGTCAGCTGTTCAGGACTGAGCTTGTCGGCGAAACCCGGCATCGGTTGCATGTGCTCGAACCCGGAGAACTTCTGTTCGCCGATACCATCCTCGATCACGCGCAACAGGTTGCGCGGGTCTTCCAGGCGCAACGTGGTGTTGCCACGCATGGCCACCGCGATGTGCGGCTTGCCTTCGCCACCGACCGCATGGCAACCGGCGCAGACGTTCAGGTATGCCTGCTGGCCGCGCTGGGCACTGGCGCTGAGTTGCTCGACTGGCACTTCAACCAGCGCTTTGGCTGCCGGCGGTTTGTCGCCGAGCAGGAACGTTGCCATCGCCGCCAGATCGGTATCGTTCAGGCCTTGCGTGCTGTTGTGGAACACCGGGAACATCTCGTTGAACATCGTCCCTTGCGCGCTCATGCCGTGCTTGAGGAACGTACCCAGATCCTGCTCGTTCCAGCCGCGAGCGGCCAGATCAGTGGCCAGCAGGCTCGGCGCGAGGTAACCGTTGAGAATGCCGCCGGTCAGGCGTTTATCCAACTGCATCGCGCCCGGCAGGCCGCGTGGCGTGTGGCATTCGCCGCAGTGACCAAGCACTTCGACCATGTACTGGCCACGTTTCCAGGCTTCACTTTTGCCTTCAGCCGACTCCAGTTTCAGCGCCTTGCCGTACATCATGTTCCAGCCGATCAGACCCGGACGCACGTTGAATGGAAAGCTCAGGCTGGTGACCGGTGCTGCGCGTTCGATCGGCTCGATGGTTTTCAGGTACGCATGGATCGCGTCGGAATCTTCGCGCGGCATCAGGTGATACGAGGTGTAAGGCATCGCCGGGTACAGGTTCGCACCGTCGCGACGCTTGCCTTCGGTCAGCGCAGCGAAGAACTCGTCATCGTTGTATAAACCGATGCCATGATCTTTGCTCGGCGTGATGTTGGTGCCGTAGATCGTGCCGAACGGCGAGACGATCGGCAGACCACCCGCAAAAGGCGCGCCGCTCGGAGCAGTGTGGCAAGCCATGCAGTCGGCCGCGCGAGCGAGGTACTCGCCGCGCTTGACCTGATCTTCGGCGTGAACAAACAACACTGGCGCAGCAAGGCCGACCGCCAGGGTCAGGCGGGTCAGAAAAAGCTTCATGCTTAACCCTCCTTGACCAGGCCGAGATCGGTCAGCACGTTGCGGGTGGCGTTGTAATAACGCACGTACCCGGTGCAACGGCAGACGTGATGGCCGAGGCTGTCCTCGATGACTCGCTCCAATTGGCTTTTGACGATTGGCTGACGTTGCAGCTTCTCAACCAAGACTGTCGCGGCGTTGACGAAGCCTGGTGCGCAGTAGCTGCACTGGAACGCGAACTCATCGACGAAGCGCTGCTGGATCGGGTTCAGCTCAGTCACCTGACCGCTCTCATCGCGCTTGGCGTGAGACTCGATGGTGCGGACTTTCTTGCCTTCGAAGTAATGCGCGCCAGTGATGCAGGTGCGCACTTCTTCGCTGGTGCCGTCCGGGTTGTCGACGATCACCACGCAGGCGTGGCAGATACCCTGGCCGCAGCCCAGACGCGAACCGGTGAGGTTTTTGTATTCGTGCAGGTAGTCGATCATCGGCAGGTCATCAGGGATGTCCACCGGGCCGACGGATTGACCATTGAGGGTCAGTTGAAGCGGACGGTTAGCCATTGAGGGCCTCCTTGATGCGCGCAGCAGTGATTGGCAGATCGCGAACACGTTTACCGATGGCGTGCGCCACGGCGTTACCGATGGCACCGACGATCGGGATCATCACCACTTCGGCGATGCCTTTGGACGGATCGCTTGGCGACAGCGCCGGGAGAATCTCCGAGGTCTGTTTCCACACGGCAACGTGGCGCGCCATCGGCAAACGGTAACGGTTGAAGTTCCAGTCACCCTCCCCCGGCCCGCCTTCGTACAGCGGCATTTCTTCCATCAAGGCGTGACCGATGCCCATGGCGATACCGCCTTCCATCTGGCCCTTGACCAATTCTTCGACCAGCACACGACCGCACTCGACCCACGAATGGTGGTTGAGCACTTCGACTTCCGCCGAGCCCTTGTTGACCTTCAGCTCGACCAGCGTGGCGACCGGGCTGTAGTAGGTCACGGCAGCGTTGTTCAGCTGGGTCACCGGGTAGTTGATGTTCTGGCGATCGAGCAGGTGGAAACCAGCCGTGCTCATCAGCGCTTTCTTCGCTTTTGGCGCACCATCACCGTACTTCACCGCCAGACCGTCGAGAGGCAGACGTTCACGCACGCCATCGATGCTGTACTCAGCCTCGGCCCAGCTCCAGCGGTTGAAGGCGTGAACGGTGGCACCGGTCACCAGACCACGCTCGTGAGCGTGTTTGGCCAGCTCTTCGAAGCTCAGTGGCTGCATACCGTTGGCCGTCAGCTTGCCGTCGACCCAATGCGCATCTTCGCGACGCACCACGTAAGGGTTGGCCTGACCGCCGTACGGGCCCTGGCGCCAGATCTCCATCGCCGCTGGCCACAAACCGTTGTTGAACAGCACGCGCGCCGCCTCACGGGTGGCATGGCTGAAGTAATAAGCGGAGTTGGTCGCCGACGACGCCGAGGCCAACTTGCCAACCCAGCGCGGGTTGCGCAGCAGGTTGTCCTGCTCGGCCTGGCTCATGATGTAAGGGTTGCCGCTGGTGATCAGCTGCATTTCCTTCCATTCGGTTTCGCCAGTCTTCACTTCATGCGCCGGGCTGCCGAGGAAATCGGCCACGACCAGCGCTTGCGAAGTGGACATGCCGGTGCCGATCTCGATACCGATGTGGCGCAGGGTAATGCGACCTTCAGCGGTGAACTCGATGCTCGCCATCGGCGCTTCGGAACCAGTGCCGAAGTCTTTCTGGCAGATGGCAAAGCCAACGCCATACCAGTTGTCCGGGTCTGCCGCTTCGCGCTGCTTTTTGATTGCGTCGCGGTTTTTCCAGACTTCGTGCACCGAGGCCTTGTCGAGAATCTCGTGCAGGCGCAAAGCACCTGCCGGGATCGCGCCCTGAGTGTTTTTCATACCGGAGCGCAGGGCGTTCTTGCGACGCAGATCGATGGCATCGACACCGAGGCGATTGGCGATTTCGTCGACCATCATTTCGGTCGACGCCATGCTTTGCAGGGTGCCATAACCGCGCATCGAACCCGCTTCAACACCGCGCGAGTGGTACGCGGTGACTTGCAGATCGTTCTGCGGCATGTAGTAGATCGACTGCGCTGCGGTGGCGCCAACCGCGGCCACCGACGGGCTGTAGTTGATCCGACCACCACCGTCGACGCTCATTTCAGCGCGGAAAATCTTGAAGCTGTAGTCGTTCTTGTCCACGGCCAATTGGTAGCGGATGTCGAACGGGTGACGCTTGATGCCGCTCTGGAATTGCTCGTAGCGGTCATTCGCCAGGCGCACCGGCACACCAGCGCCGTACAGTGCAGCGAGGGCTGCGTAGTAAACGAAGATGTTGTGGTCTTTGGAACCGTAGCCCACGGTGTAACCGGGGTGCATGTTCAGGTTGTCCAGGCCGAAGCGCGACGGCGCGATCATTTTCGCGGTCTCGGTCGCCGCTTCCAATGGGCACTGAGTGGCCACTACGAAGTGCAGGGTCTTGGTTTTCGGGTCGTACCAGCCGTTGCCGTTGTCCGGCTCCATGGCGGCCGGTTCGATCGATGGGGTTTTGTAGCGCTCGTCGAACACCAGCCAATTGTCCGGCGGCGTGTCGATCTCTTTCTTCATGCGGTCGGCGTAGAACAGGCCACGCTCGGTCAGGTTACCGTGCAGGTTCGGCTGGGAATTCCACACCGGGCGACGGTTTTTAAGCATCGGGAAGAGGATCGAGTCCTTGAGGCTGGCGAATTCGTCTTCGTCTGCCGAGGTCGGGCCGCCGACGCGCACATAGCGAAAGCTACCGTAGGGGTCGCCTTCGTAGAACGGTACCTGGGCACCGTAACGAATCGCCTTGTCATTGAATTTGAGTTTGTTCTTGGCCTGGCGGAAACGCTCGAAGTCATTCCAGATCAGGATGGCCACCGGGTGACCAATGAACATCGGCACCTTGCCTTCAGGCAACAGTGGATCCGGCGCATGCTCTTCCGGGAAGACGATGCCGTCCTTGTCCAGATCAGCGGCGGTCACGATGCGGTCAGGCTGCAAGTCGGCGCCGAGCCACGACAGGTCGTAGCCGTCGTAGATGCGGTCAGCCTTGATGGTTTTCAGCAGCATGGCGTGACCTTGCTGCTCAGGCCAGCCCGGCATGTCCTTGGAGCGGATGTCGCGGGCAAACACTTTGCTGCCGCAGACTTTGGACAGTGCATCGTTACGCTGGCGCGCCTTGCCGTTGTTGCCGAGCCATTTCTCGGACGGCACGGTGACGCTGTTTTCCATCAAGGCAGCCAGCGCCTGACTGCTGAGCGGCGTGAGCGTGACGCTCACACCCGCCACCAGCCCGCCCTGGAGGAACGAGCGCCGGGATATATCACGGTTGGACATGGATCATCCTCTGGGCGGTTATGTGTCCGCCCTTCTGGTTATCTACTGGGAATCTCGAGTCTTGCAGAAGCCCTTTTTGGCTAAACAAAGGGCGTGTTGACAGTGCAAAGCTGACCGAAAGGTTAACTTTAAAGGTTTCTGCGCTCGCAGCAAACAACCAGTTACAAAAATTTGACTAAAGAATCAAAAAATCAATGCGACGTGGCACCGCATGAGGTCGCCGTACAAACCGACACCCCTATGTGGGAGCGAGCCTGCTCGCGAAGGCGTAGTGTCAGTCAGCGCATTTTTTGCCTGATACACCGCATTCGCGAGCAGGCTCGCTCCCACATGGGGATTTGTGTCGGATCCAGAATCAGGCAGAAGGAGCAGAGGGGAAAGGTCAAATTTCAGACACAAAAAACCCCGGTCTTTCGACCAGGGTCTTTGCTATCGGATCCGACTCAGCAATGCTGACTTCGGTGCTTCAAGGCGTTCAGTGGTCCTTGAAGCAGATATGGCGCAGCGGACGGGACTCGAACCCGCGACCCCCGGCGTGACAGGCCGGTATTCTAACCGACTGAACTACCGCTGCGTATCGCTTTGAGCTTGCGCTCAAGTAACTCGTTTTGATTGAAAGCTTCGGTGCTTTTCAATCGCGAACCAGACAGTGTCTGATTCGTTCAATATGGCGCAGCGGACGGGACTCGAACCCGCGACCCCCGGCGTGACAGGCCGGTATTCTAACCGACTGAACTACCGCTGCGCGTCGGTGCAGGCACTTTCAGCCTACGCTCTTGCTTACGCAAGTTTCTCGGGGAGTGGTGGGTGATGACGGGATCGAACCGCCGACATTCTGCTTGTAAGGCAGACGCTCTCCCAGCTGAGCTAATCACCCGTTTGCATCTCCGAGGCCGCGAAATTTACGCAGGTAGCGAACCTAAGTCAATAGCAGGATTGAAGTTTTTTTCAAAAAGACGAAATTGCTTCATTCCCTGAAGAAAGCGACAACCCTGGAACCGCTATCGCGAGCAGGCTCACTCCTACAGGTTTGCGGCTTCGCTTCTTAGTCCTTGTAAATCATCT
Organism: Pseudomonas sp. TH08; assembly: GCF_016651275.1. NCBI lineage: Bacteria > Pseudomonadati > Pseudomonadota > Gammaproteobacteria > Pseudomonadales > Pseudomonadaceae > Pseudomonas > Pseudomonas sp. TH08. The sequence continues at coordinate 1,220,879 of NZ_JAEKEE010000004.1, forward strand.
TCTTGGTCATGCCGCCATCGACGACGAATTCCTGCCCGGTAACAAAACCGGCATTCCTCGACAGCAACCACGCAACCATCGCCGCCACATCTTCAACCGTCCCTACCCTGCCCGCCGGATGCTGAGCATGATCGGTATCGGCCAGCGGCTCGGCACGACGCGCAGATGGGTCCCGCGCATCGATCCAGCCCGGGCTCACCGCATTCACACGAATCTCCGGCCCGAGGCTGATCGCCAGCGCATGCGTCAACGCCAGCAGGCCGCCCTTGCTCGCCGCGTACGCCTCGGAGTCGGCCTCCGACTGCCGCGCACGAGTCGAGGCCAGATTGACGATCGAACCGTTGTGCGCACGCAGATACGGCGCGCAGTGCTTGGCCAGCAACATCGGCCCACTGAGATTCACCGCCAACACGCGATTCCAGTAAGCCAGATCGAGGCTTTCCAGGGTGATGTTGTGCGGGTCAGCGACCGCCGCGTTGCACACCAGCGCATCGAGACGACCAAACTGACCCAACACCTCAGCCACACCGAGCGCGACCTGACCTTCGTCCGCAACATCCATGGCAATGAACCAGGCACTTTCGCCCAGCACCTTCGCCACTTTCGAGCCGCGCGCACGATCCAGATCGGTCAGCACCACCTGCCAGCCTTCGCTGATCAGCCAGGCGGCGATGCCAAGGCCAATGCCGCGCGCGGCACCCGTGACCAGCGCAACGCGGCCATGGGTGCCCGAGGTCGGAGTGGACAACTCGATCACAACGCCGCCAGACCGCGCGCCAGGTCGGCTTGCAGGTCGGCCACGTCTTCGAGCCCGACCGCGATGCGAATCAAGCTGTCACGGATACCCGCCGCTTCACGTTCCTGCGGCGCCAGGCGGCCGTGGGATGTGGTGCTCGGGTGCGTGATGGTGGTTTTGCTGTCGCCCAGGTTGGCAGTGATCGAAATCAGTCGGGTGGCATCGATAAAGCGCCAGGCGCCCTCTTTACCGCCCTTGACCTCAAAACTGACGACCGCACCAAAGCCCTTTTGCTGACGCTGGGCCAGCGCGTGCTGTGGATGGCTCTTGAGGCCGGCGTAATGCACCTTCTCGATGCCCTCCTGCTGCTCCAGCCATTCGGCCAGTTGCTGAGCATTGGCGCAGTGCGCCTTCATCCGCAGGTTCAGGGTTTCGAGACCTTTGAGGAAGATCCACGCGTTGAACGGGCTCAGGGTTGGCCCGGCTGTACGCAGGAAGCCGACGACTTCTTTCATCTGCTCGCTGCGACCAGCCACCACGCCGCCCATGCAACGGCCCTGGCCGTCGATGAACTTGGTCGCCGAATGCACAACGATGTCCGCGCCCATTTTCAGCGGTTGTTGCAAAGCAGGTGTGCAGAAGCAGTTGTCGACAACCAGCATCGCGCCTTTGGCGTGAGCGATTTCTGCCAGCGCGGCGATATCGACCAGTTCAGCCAGAGGGTTGGACGGCGATTCGACGAAGAGCAATTTGGTGTTCGGCTTGATTGCCGCATCCCAACCGGACAGGTCGGCCAGTGGCACATAATCGACTTCGACGCCGAAACGCTTGAAGTATTTCTCGAACAGACTGATGGTCGAACCGAACACGCTGCGAGAGACCAGCACGTGGTCGCCAGCGCTGCACAGACTCATCACCACCGCCATGATCGCGGCCATGCCGGTCGCAGTCGCAACGGCCTGCTCGGCGCTTTCGAGCGCTGCAATGCGCTCTTCGAACGCACGAACGGTCGGGTTGGTGTAACGCGAGTAGACGTTGCCCGGCACTTCGCCAGCAAACCGCGCGGCCGCATCGGCAGCGGTACGGAACACGTAGCTGGAGGTGAAGAACATCGGATCACCGTGTTCACCTTCCGGCGTACGGTGCTGACCGGCACGTACGGCCAGGGTATCGAACGCTACGCCTTCAAGGTCGCTGTCCAGCCGACCGGCATCCCATTCCTGACTCATGCTGTCACTCCTTGCCCTGTTCTGAAAAATAAAAGTCAGATACAAAACCGGCCCCTCAGGGCCGGTGGTTACTTAGTTGTTGTACAGATCGATGATCGCACTGACCGCCTGGGTCTTGATCTTCGAGGAGTCGTTACGCGCCTGTTCGATCTTGTTCAGGTAGGCCTCGTCGACGTCGCCGGTAACGTACTTGCCGTCGAACACTGCGCAATCGAAGTTTTCGATCTTGATCTTGCCGCCACCGACCGCTTCGATCAAGTCAGGCAGGTCCTGATAGATCAGCCAGTCGGCGCCGATCAGATCCGCCACGTCCTGAGTCGAACGGTTGTGGGCGATCAGTTCGTGAGCGCTCGGCATGTCGATGCCGTAAACGTTCGGGAAGCGCACCGCTGGAGCAGCCGAGCAGAAGTAGACGTTTTTCGCGCCGGCCTCACGGGCCATCTGGATGATCTGCTTGCAGGTGGTGCCGCGTACGATCGAGTCGTCAACCAGCATCACGTTCTTGCCGCGGAATTCCAGCTCGATAGCGTTGAGCTTCTGGCGAACCGACTTCTTGCGCGCGGCCTGGCCCGGCATGATGAAGGTACGGCCGATGTAACGGTTCTTGACGAAGCCTTCGCGGAATTTCACGCCCAGGTGGTTCGCCAGTTCCAGCGCTGCAGTGCGGCTGGTGTCCGGAATCGGGATGACCACGTCGATGTCGTGCTCTGGACGCTCGCGCAGGATCTTCTCGGCGAGCTTCTCACCCATGCGCAGACGGGCCTTGTAGACCGACACGCCGTCGATGATCGAGTCCGGACGCGCCAGGTAGACGTGTTCGAAGATGCATGGGGTCAGGGACGGGTTGGTCGCGCACTGACGGGTATGCAGCTTGCCGTCTTCAGTGATGTAGACCGCTTCGCCTGGCGCCAGGTCGCGAATCAGGGTGAAGCCAAGCACGTCCAGCGAAACGCTTTCGGACGCGATCATGTACTCGACGCCTTCGTCGGTGTGACGCTGGCCGAACACAATCGGGCGGATGCCGTGCGGATCGCGGAAACCGACGATGCCGTAACCGGTCACCATGGCAACCACCGCGTAACCACCGACGCAACGGTTATGCACGTCGGTCACGGCAGCAAACACATCTTCTTCGGTCGGTTGCAGCTTGCCGCGCTGGGCCAGTTCGTGAGCGAACACGTTGAGCAGCACTTCCGAGTCGGAACTGGTGTTGACGTGACGCAGATCGGATTCGTAAATCTCTTTGGCCAACTGTTCAACGTTGGTCAGGTTACCGTTGTGCGCCAGGGTAATGCCGTAAGGCGAGTTGACGTAAAACGGTTGGGCTTCGGCCGAAGTCGAGCTGCCCGCGGTCGGGTAACGGACGTGACCGATACCCATGTGACCGACCAGACGCTGCATGTGACGCTGTTGAAACACGTCACGCACCAGGCCATTGTCCTTGCGCAGGAACAACCGGCCATCATGGCTGGTGACGATACCGGCAGCGTCCTGGCCGCGGTGCTGGAGCACGGTTAGCGCGTCATACAGCGCCTGATTGACGTTCGACTTACCGACGATACCGACGATGCCACACATGCGACGCAACCCCTACTTAATGGATCTGAACTGAACAACACTCACTGTGGCGTTTTCGCCGACGGCAAGAATTGCTCCTTGAACGGAATATCAGCGGGTACGCTGATTCCGCTGGCAAGCCACTGACTGCTCCACCCGAGGATCAGGTTTTTGGACCAGTCGGCGACCAATAGAAACTTTGGCACGAGCTGTGATTCTTTCCACCACCCGTCCTGCTGTACCGGCCCCAGGCTCAACAGCCCGACCGCCACGACCACCAGCAACACGCCACGCGCAGCGCCGAAGGCCATGCCGAGGAATCGATCGGTCCCGGACAACCCGGTGACGCGAACCAACTCGCCGATAAGATAATTGATCATTGCGCCCACGATCAGCGTGGCGACAAACATGATGGCACAGCCCGCGATCACGCGAGCCGATGGGGTTTCGATGTATCCGGCGAGGTACTCGGACAGTGAGCCACCGAACATCCAGGCAACCGCTCCTGCGATGATCCAGGTCACCAGCGATAATGCTTCCTTGACGAAGCCGCGGCTCAAACTGATCAAAGCGGAGATGGCGATGATTGCAACGATCGCCCAGTCAACCCAGGTAAATGGCACAGTGCAGCCTACAGACGGATAAGGCGGCGCATTTTAGCAGAGCGCATGCCTCTCGGTAAGCTGCGATTGTCAGCGCATTTCAATCGAGGTGATAGTTTTTAGCCGCGCTCAGGCTGGAAACGTACGACAAAACCCTTGAGGTTCTGTTGGCGACCCAGCAGATCACGCAGACGATCGGCTTCGGCGCGCTCGATCAGCGGGCCGACAAACACCCGATTCTTGCCATCGGCAGAACGAATGTAGGCGTTATAGCCTTGGCTGCGCAGGGTTTTCTGCAGGCTTTCGGCACTGGCGCGACTCGACAGACTGGCCAGTTGCACCGACCAGCTCACCGACAGGCCGTTGGCATCGACACGGCTTTGCGTGGTGTCAGGCTTGGTCGAAGCGGCAGTAATCGGCTGAGCAGGTGCCGGAATCGGCTTGGACACCGCTGGTGGCGCGACGGGCTTGGCGATCAAGATCGGAGCAGTCGGTGCAGTCGGTGCAGTCGGTGCCGGCGCAACGGGTGCAGCAGGCGCGGTGTCTTCTGCGACCTCTTCATCCGTGGGCACAGGCTCTTGCGGCAAGGTTTGCGGCTCAGGCACCGCCACCGACTCCATTTGCACTTGCGGCACCACGGGCGCTTGCGGTGCGGCAGGCGCTTCGACAGTCACCTGACGCTGTTCATCCTGACGGGTAAACAGCATCGGCAGGAAAATCACCGCCAGCGCCACCAGCACCAACGCGCCAACCATGCGCTGCTTGTACGCTTTATCCAGCAAAGCCATTTGCCGCTTCCTCCGTGGAGCGCCGGGCCAACCATTCAAGGGCCTCGGCAACACAATAAAATGATCCGAACAACAGAATCTCGTCGTCAGCGGTGGCCACGGCGCACTGCCCTTCCAGCGCAGCGGCGACACTGTCGTAAGACGTGACGCCAGCGCCAAGGTTCTGCAGGGCTGCCTGCAACTCAACCGCCGGGCGTGAACGAGGCGAATCCAGCGGCGCCACCGCCCAATGCTCGACACTAGCACTCAATTCGCCGACAACACCATCCAGATCCTTGTCGGCCAGCAGACCGAACACCGCCAGGCGCTTGCCGACTGGTGGTCGCGAGGCCAGACGACGGGCCAGATACTCGGCGGCATGCGGATTGTGCCCCACATCCAGCAACACATTCAGGCGTTTGCCATTCCACTCGAACGAACGGCGATCAAGGCGTCCGACCACACGAGTGTCCTGCAACGCAGCAACGATTTGCCGGGGATCCCACGGCAAACCGAGCAACAGATAGGCCTGCAAGGCCAATGCGGCGTTCTCCATCGGCAGGTCGAGCAGCGGCAAGCCACGCAACTCGACAACCTGTCCCTGCGCATCGGTGCCGCGCCACTGCCAATGTTGATCGGTCATGCCGAGATCGAAATCACGTCCACGCAGGAAGAATGGACAGGCCAGCTCACGCGCCTTGTCGAGCAGCGGTTGCGGAGGGTTCAGATCGCCACACAGCGCAGGTTTGCCCTGGCGAAAGATCCCGGCCTTTTCAAAGGCCACGGATTCGCGGGTATTGCCCAGATAATCGGCGTGATCGACGCCAATGCTGGTGACCAAGGCGATATCGGCATCGACCACGTTGACCGTGTCCAGACGCCCGCCCAGCCCCACCTCAAGCACCACCGCATCAAGTCCGGCCTGTTGAAACAGCCAGAACGCCGCGAGGGTGCCCATTTCAAAGTAAGTCAGGGAAATGTCGCCGCGCCCGGCCTCGACCGCAGCAAAGGCTTCGCACAGTTGTGCATCAGTGGCTTCGACGCCATTGAGCTGCACCCGCTCGTTGTAACGCAGCAGATGCGGGGAATTGTAGACACCAACGCTCAGACCCTGCGCGCGCAGCAATGAAGCCACGAAAGCGCAGGTCGAACCCTTGCCGTTGGTGCCGGTGACCGTGATCACCCGAGGCGCCGGCTGGCCTAGCCCCATGCGGGACGCTACCTGTTGCGAACGCTCCAGCCCCATGTCGATGGCCGAAGGATGCAACTGTTCAAGGTAGGCGAGCCACTCGCCAAGGGTGCGCTCGGTCATAGGCCAGCAGGTACCGGTGGAACCACGATCGGTTCGATCGGTGCAGCGACGAATTTCGGCGTCGGCTTGCCAGTCATCTGTGCCAGCAGGTTACCCAGACGTGGGCGCAATTCCTGACGGTGAACGATCATGTCAATCGCGCCGTGTTCCAGCAGGAACTCGCTGCGCTGGAAGCCTTCCGGCAGTTTTTCACGCACGGTCTGCTCGATAACGCGCGGACCAGCGAAGCCGATCAGGGCTTTCGGCTCGCCGACGATCACGTCGCCGAGCATCGCCAGGCTGGCGGAAACACCACCATACACCGGGTCAGTCAGTACCGAGATGAACGGAATGCCTTCTTCACGCAAACGCGCCAGAACAGCCGAGGTCTTGGCCATCTGCATCAGCGAGATCAGCGCTTCCTGCATGCGCGCACCACCGGAGGCGGCGAAGCAGATCATCGGGCAGCGATTTTCCAGCGCGTAGTTGGCGGCGCGGACAAAACGCTCACCGACGATAGCGCCCATGGAACCGCCCATGAAGCTGAATTCGAATGCCGAAACCACTACCGGCATGCCCAGCAGGGTGCCGCTGACGGAGATCAGCGCGTCTTTTTCGCCGGTCTGCTTCTGTGCAGCGGTCAGGCGATCCTTGTACTTCTTGCCGTCGCGGAATTTCAGACGGTCAACCGGCTCCAGATCGGCGCCCAGTTCGTTGCGACCTTCAGCATCGAGGAAGATGTCGATGCGCGCACGTGCGCCGATGCGCATGTGGTGGTTGCACTTGGGGCAAACATCCAGGGTCTTTTCCAGCTCCGGACGATACAGCACAGCCTCGCAGGACGGGCATTTGTGCCACAGACCTTCAGGCACCGAGCTCTTCTTGACCTCCGAGCGCATGATCGAAGGGATCAGTTTGTCTACTAACCAGTTGCTCATGCTTTCTTTCTCCAGTACCGGCGGCCCGAACGCTCTGGTTCGCAGCCCCGCGTATGCCCTTCAGCTAAATTCATGTGTGTGGCGATGATCGGTGAACAGCCACGGTCAGCGCGAAACATGACCTGCGTGCCCTCCACAAACCCTCAGCCGCGCCTGCTTTGTGCAAGTGCATTGATGGACGGCGGCAGACTGCCAGCCGTCACATCAATATCGGAACCGGTGCCTAAACGCCTTTTACGGCGTTGATGAACGCGTGGATCCTGGCGTGATCCTTGATGCCCTTACTTGCCTCTACCCCGCCGCTGACGTCTACGGCATACGGCTTTACCCGAGCCACTGCGTCGGCGACGTTCTCCGGCGTCAAGCCGCCCGCCAGAATCAACGGCTTGCTCAACGCTTGCGGAATCAAAGACCAGTCAAACGCCTCTCCGGTTCCGCCAGGCACGCCTTCGACATAAGTGTCGAGCAGCACGCCGCTAGCGCTTGGGTAAGCATTAACGGCGGCAGCGATGTCATCACCAGCCTTGACCCGCAACGCCTTGATGTACGGACGATGCCAGCCTTCGCACGCCTCAGCGGTTTCATCACCATGGAACTGCAACAGGTCCAGCGGCACGGCATCGAGGATTTCCCCCAACTCGCAGCAGCTGGCGTTGACGAACAGGCCCACGGTGGTCACAAACGGTGGCAACGCCCTGATGATCGCCCTCGCCTGCTGCACGGTTACCGCTCGCGGACTCTTGGCGTAGAACACGAAGCCGATCGCATCCGCCCCGGCCTCGACAGCGGCCAACGCATCTTCTATGCGGGTAATCCCGCAGATCTTGCTGCGAACGGCTGACATGTCGAGAAAAACTCCAAGGCAAATCCGGGAAAGTCCCGGATGGTAACAAAAGCGTTCGAGGGCGTCAGCCGTCAAGTTCCGAGAAACCCGTAAGGAAATGTGGCCCGATAAAACGCTCGGGCAACGGGAATTCGTCGTGGTACTCGACCTGCACCAGATACAGACCATAAGGATGCGCGGTCACGCCACCGGAACGGCGCTCGCGACTTTCCAGCACTTCCTTCATCCACTCAACCGGTCGCTCGCCCGCACCAATGGTCATCAGGACACCAGCGATGTTGCGCACCATGTGATGCAGGAAGGCATTGGCGCGAATGTCGAGCACGATCATCTTGCCGTGTCGGGTGACACGCAAGTGGTGCATCTTCTTGATCGGCGATTTGGCCTGGCACTGACCGGCGCGGAAGGCACTGAAATCATGGGTGCCGATCAGATGCTGCGCGGCCTCGGCCATGCGTTCGACATCCAGCGGGCGGTGGTTCCAGGTGATTTCTTCGTTGAGATGCGCCGGCCGGATCTGATCGTTGTAGATCACGTAGCGATAACGCCGGGCGATGGCTTTGAACCGCGCATGAAAATGCGCCGGCATCACTCGCGCCCAACTGACGCTGATGTCATGGGGCAAATTGATGTTGGCGCCCATGACCCAGGCCTTCAGCGAGCGATCGACCTGAGTGTCGAAATGCACCACTTGCCCACAGGCATGCACGCCAGCGTCGGTACGCCCGGCGCACTGCAAGGACACCGGCGAATTGGCGACTTTCGACAAAGCTTTTTCGAGCTCTTCCTGCACCGTCGCCACACCGGTCAGTTGACGCTGCCAACCGCTGTAGCGCGAACCTTTGTACTCAACGCCCAGCGCTACGCGGTAAAAGCCGTCAGGGGCCAGTTCGGCGACCGGGTTATCTATGTTTGCCAAGGTGGGACAGCCTGCTGTTTTTGCAAAGGCGGGCATTATAAGGCTGTCGACCGGGGATGCCAGAGTTCTCTATTGGTCGTTCGGGCCCTATCGCGAGCAGGCTCACTCCTACAGGGGATCGCATTTCAAAATGTAGGAGTGAGCCTGCTCGCGATAGCAATTCTTCAAACACCGCTGAATCCGGCACAAACAAAAACGGCAGCCTCAATGGGCTGCCGTTTTCGCTTACCGCTGGACTGACTACAAGCTCGAGAGCATATCCTTGGCTTCCCCACGCTGCTTCTCGTCACCCTCGGTCAACACTTCGTTGAGGATGTCGCGCGCGCCGTCGCTGTCGCCCATGTCGATATAGGCCTGAGCCAGATCGAGTTTGGTCGCCGCTTCGTCGGTGCCGGCGAGGAAGTCGAAATCATCTTCGCCCAAATCACCGCCCACCGCCGCATCGGCTTCGGTGAAGGTCGGCTCGGCAATGCTTTGCGACAGACGATCCAGCTCGGCGTTGACGTCATCCAGCTCGGCCGCAAATGCATCAGGCTCGGCCGCCGGGTTGCTGTCCATTTCGTCGGCCAGCGACAGATCGAAATCGGCCGGCAGCTCCAGATCGTCCTGCGGCACGCTAGCCACGACTGGCGGTTCGACGGGCGCGAGGTCTTTCACACCCTCGTCCAGGTCGAGCATGAAATCATCGTCCGCCAGATCAACGGCCGGTGCCGGATCGGCGCCGAGATCCAGGTCGAAGTCCGACAGGTCGTCGAGGTTTTCCTTGATCTCGGTCTGCTGTTGCAGCACCGATTCAAAGCTCAAGTCGTCGTCGGCCGGGAACTCGTCCAACTCCAATGGTGCGTCCAGCTCAGCAGGCGCTTCAGGCTCAACCACCGGCGCAGGTTCTACCGGCGTGATGTTGTCGAGATCGTCCAGGCTCAGGTCAAACGCGCTGTCCAGATCATCTTCCACTGGCGCCGGCGCAGGTGCTTCAGGCTCGTCCAGCAGCAGATCCTTGACGTACTGCGCGTCCAGCTCGGCAGCCACGGCCGCAGCGGCCAGACCACCGGCAGCAGCAACGGCAACGGCCATGGCCGGGAAGCGGCTCTTCAGCTCTTCAACCTTGGCAAAGTTGTCGCCATTGGCCACCAACTGACGCTCCTGACCGACGAACGCATCACGATCGCCCTGCTGACCGTAGACTTCCATCAGCTTCAGACGCAGATCACTGCGCTGTGGCTCAAGGCTCACGCCTTCTTCCAGCAGCGCGGCGGCCTGATTCAAGCGGCCGGCGTTGATGTGCGACTGCGCCTTGTCGAGTACGTCGTCAGAACGCTCTGCGGCCGGAGCCACCAGCGGTGCAGCAATCGGCTCAGCCATGACCACTGGAGCGACGATCGGAGCTGGCGTTGGAGCAGCTACTGGTGCAGGCGCCGGAGTGTTGAGCTTGACGCTCGCCGCTGGGGTTTCCAGACCTTCGAAGCTGCTTTCCGGCAGATCCTGTTCAGCGGAGAACTCTTGCTCTTCAGACAGGGCACGCGCCATGCGCAGATGTTTTTCAGCTTCCTGCTGCGCTTTGCGGCGACGGGCCAGCAACAGCAACAGGAGCAGCAGGACAACGGCACCGCCGCCCACCAGACCCAGCAGAATCGGATTGGTCAGCAATTCGTTGAAGGTTTTTTCGTCGTCAACAACCGGCTTCGGCTCCACAACGGGCTCGACAACCGGTGTCTCAGCCGGCGGCGCAATAGCCGATTCCGGCGTAGGAGACGCAGCAGCCTCTGCCGGCGTGGCTGGCGGGGTGGCGGCGAGTTCCGCGGTGATTGCTGGAACCGCAGCACCGGAGGCATTTGCAGCGGGTGCAGCACCCGAGCCTTCTGCCTGCAGTTTCGCCAGTTGATTGTTCTTCAGCTCGATCAGCTTTTGCAGCTTGTCCAACTGGCTTTGCAGATCGGACATGCGGCTTTTCAGTTCCTCATTGTCACGACGGGTCGTGTCGAGGCTTTCCTGAGTGACCGCCAGTTTGTTGCTCAACGCCTTGGCGTCGCCTGCCGGGCCCTTGCCGCGCGCCTTGGCGCTTTCGGCAGACACCAGGCTCAAGTTGTCCTGGGCGTTTGGCGCTGCACCGGTATTGGCGCGACCACGGTTGGTCGCGTCGAGCTGCTGCTGGCCAGTGCCAGGCTTGGCCACATAGCGACGACCCTGACGCCAGGCTTCGTTCTGCGCCGCGACTTCGGCAATCGCCTTCGTCTGCGGTAGCGCGGTGCTTTGCACGGCATCCGGCAGACGCAGCACCTGACCGGTTTTCAGCCGATTGATGTTGCCACCGATGAACGCATCCGGGTTCAGCGCCTGAATGGCCAGCATGGTCTGCTGCACGGAACCGCCAGTACGCGCCTTCGCGGCGATCTCCCACAGGGTGTCGCGCGGCGTGGTGGTGTACTGCGTCGGGTGCGTGGCGCCAGTGGTCGGCGCGGCGATGGTCTGTGACGGTGCCGGTTGCGCGGCGGCGTCGGCAGTCTGCGGCGAGAACTTCGACGGATCCAGCAGCACGCTGTAATCGCGCAGCAAGCGACCGTTCGGCCACATCACCTGCACAAGGAATTTCACCATCGGTTCCGACAGCGGCTTGCTCGAGGTCACACGCAGCACGCTTTTGCCGCTGGCGTTGAGTACCGGGGTGAAGGTCAGATCGTTGAGAAAGGCCTGGCGATCAACACCGGCCTTGGCAAAATCTTCGGGTGAAGCCAGGCTCGGCACCACTTCGGCAGCGGTGAGATCCTTGACGTCGAGCAGCTCGATTTCAGCCACCAGCGGCTGGTTCAGGGTCGACTTCAGGGTCAGCTCCCCGAGCCCGAGGGCATGCGCCATACCGGAGGACAGCGCCGAGGCGGCCGCTATTGCTAACACCAGTTTGCGAACTTGAACCATAGCCTCATCCTTTGTTTGAACGTTCCTCGGCCAGCGAGAAGATGTTGAATACCGCTGCCGTAAGGCATTGCGCGCGACGACGACAGATGTCGCGCGCGATCATTTCTTTGATGCCCCGGAAAGTCCCGGAGGGTGACACGTTATCAAGCGGTTCGGGCAAGCATAGCGCTCACCTAGAATCAGTCGACAAATTGTTGCCAAGTATCTTTTACAGCAGGTCTTTTATCAACAATTCAGCCACCTGCACAGCGTTTAGCGCCGCCCCTTTGCGTACGTTATCTGACGTCAGCCACAGATTAAGTTCCGCCGGGTCGTCGACACCGCTGCGCACGCGACCGACATAGACAACATCCTGCCCTACCGCGTCACCGACGGCAGTCGGGTAATCACCGGCTTCGACCAGCTCGATACCCGGCGCTTCTTCGAGTGCGGCGTTGATCTTTTTCAGGTCGACAGCCTTCGCTGACTGCAAGGTCACGCTAAAGCTATCGCCAAAAAACACCGGGGCTTGAACGCAAGTTGCCGAAATCTTTAATAAAGGTTGTGCGAGCACCTGACGCAACTCGCGCACCAGACGTTTTTCCAGCAGCGTGTGACCCTGCGCGTCCGGTGTGCCGACTTGCGCCAACAGGTTAAAGGCCATTTGGCGGTCGAAGAACGTCGGCTCCAGCGGGCGCATGTTCAGCAGCTCGGCGGTCTGTCGCGCGAGTTCGGTAACGGCTTCACGACCCTGGGCGGAAACGGCCAGATTGGCGGTGACATTGACATATTGCAGATCAAGCAGATCGAGCAGCGGCGCCAGCACTACGGCGAGCGAAGTGGCTGACGGGCTCGGGCTGCTGACCTGGAACGGCGCTTTCAGGCTGGCGAGCACTTCGGCGTTGGCCTCCGGCACGATTTGCGGCGCCTGATCGGCCGGCAAGGCGCCGGACAAGTCGATCAGCGAGCAACCGGCGGCATGGGCGCGCGCGGCGTAGCTCAGGGTGATGGCCGGGCCTGCGGCGAAGAACACCAGTTTGACCTTGCTGAAATCGAACTCGTCGACTTCACGCACACGCACGTTCTTGTTGCGAAAAAGTACCGAACTGCCAGCGGATTCGCTGCTGGCGAGCAGATGCAAATTCGCCACCGGGAAGTTGCGCTCTTCGAGAATCTGCACAAGGGTTTCGCCGACAGTACCGGTGGCGCCGATTACGGCAATATCAAGGGTCTGGGTCATGGTGCGAGCCTCTGGCGAAACGGGGGGAGCGGCACTTTACCGGGTGACCGCCGCACAGGCAATTCGGCGGTGCCTGTACGGGCCTCATCGCGAGCAGGCTCACTCCTACAGTGATCGGTGTTGATCAGAAAATTTGTGCACACCACCACCCCTTGTAGGAGCGAGCCTGCTCGCGAAGGCGTCAGACCAGTCATCCGAGAACCATCGGGCATAAAAAAACCCGCACCTTTCACAAGGTACGGGTTCTTTCATTACTTCAAGCGATCAACGCTCCAGCAAGATCCGCAGCATGCGACGCAGCGGCTCGGCCGCGCCCCACAGCAGTTGGTCACCCACGGTGAACGCACCGAGGAACTGCGAGCCCATGTTCAGCTTGCGCAAACGGCCCACCGGCACGTTCAGGGTACCGGTAACCTTGGTCGGGCTCAGCTCCTGCATGCTGATATCGCGGTTGTTCGGCACCAGTTTGACCCAAGGGTTGTGCTGGCTGATCAGCCCTTCGATGTCGGCGATCGGCACGTCTTTGTTCAGCTTGATGGTCAGTGCCTGGCTGTGGCAACGCATCGCACCGATGCGCACGCAGATGCCGTCGACCGGGATCGGGCTCTTGAAGCGACCGAGGATCTTGTTGGTCTCGGCCTGAGCTTTCCACTCTTCACGGCTCTGGCCGTTCGGCAGTTCTTTGTCGATCCACGGGATCAGGCTGCCCGCCAGCGGTACGCCGAAGTTTTCGGTCGGGTACGCTTCGCTGCGCATGGCATCAGCAACGCGACGGTCGATGTCGAGGATCGCGCTGGCCGGGTCGGCCAGTTGATCGGCGACAGCGGCGTGGGTCGCGCCCATTTGCTTGATCAGTTCACGCATGTTCTGCGCGCCGGCACCGGAAGCCGCCTGATAGGTCATGGCACTCATCCACTCGACCAGACCAGCCTCGAACAGACCACCCAGGCCCATCAGCATCAGGCTGACGGTGCAGTTGCCGCCGATGTAGTTCTTGGTGCCCGCGTCGAGCTGTTGGTCGATGACCTTGCGGTTGACCGGATCCAGAATAATGACTGCATCATCGTTCATGCGCAGGCTGGACGCCGCGTCGATCCAGTAACCCTGCCAGCCGGCTTCGCGCAGCTTCGGGAACACTTCGCTGGTGTAGTCGCCACCCTGGCAGGTCAGAATCACGTCGAGGGTCTTCAGCTCATCAATGCTGTAAGCATCCTTGAGCGGAGCAATGTCCTTGCCCACGGACGGGCCTTGGCCACCGACATTGGACGTGGTGAAAAACACCGGCTCGATTAGATCGAAATCCTGCTCTTCCAGCATCCGCTGCATGAGCACGGAACCGACCATCCCGCGCCAACCGATCAGACCTACACGTTTCATCGCAACTACACCTTCTTGAAAAGTGGGCCGCTGCTTTGTATTGAATTTCGCAGCGGGCCCGAGAGATTACAGATTCCGCAGCGCGGCGACTACTGCGTCGCCCATTTCCTGCGTACCGACTTTGGTGCAACCGGCCGAATGGATGTCGCCGGTGCGCAGCCCCTGGTCGAGCACAACGCTGACGGCTTTTTCGATGGCATCGGCGGCATCGTGCAGATTGAAGCTATAACGCAGCATCATCGATACCGACAGAATGGTCGCCAACGGGTTGGCAATGCCTTTGCCGGCAATGTCCGGTGCCGAACCGTGGCAAGGCTCGTACATGCCCTTGTTGTTGGAGTCCAGCGAAGCCGACGGCAGCATGCCGATGGAACCGGTGAGCATCGACGCTTCATCAGAAAGGATGTCGCCGAACAGATTGTCGGTCACGATTACGTCGAACTGCTTCGGTGCGCGCACCAGTTGCATCGCGGCGTTGTCGACGTACATGTGGCTCAGTTCGACCTGAGGGTAATCCTTGGCCACTTCTTCGACGATTTCACGCCACAGCTGGCTGGAGGCGAGCACGTTGGCCTTGTCCACCGAGCAGAGCTTTTTGCCACGCACCATGGCCATGTCGAAACCGACGCGGGCGATGCGGCGGATTTCGCTTTCGCTGTACGGCAGGGTGTCGTAGGACTGACGCTCGCCGTTTTCCAGGGTACGCGTGCCGCGTGGTGCGCCGAAGTAGATGCCGCCGGTCAGCTCACGGACGATCAGGATGTCCAGACCGGCAACGATTTCCGGCTTCAGGCTGGAGGCGTCAGCCAATTGCGGGTACAGAATCGCCGGACGCAGGTTGCCGAACAGACCCAGTTGCGCACGGATTTTCAGCAGACCACGCTCAGGGCGAATGTCACGCTCGATGGTGTCCCATTTCGGGCCGCCGACAGCGCCCAGCAGCACCGCATCGGCAGCGCGGGCACGGTCGAGGGTTTCGTCGGCCAGCGGCACACCGTGCTTGTCGATGGCGGCGCCACCGATCACGTCATGGCTCAGCTCGAAGCCCAGGCTGTATTTGTCGTTGGCCAGCTCCAGCACCTTGACCGCTTCGGCCATGATTTCCGGACCAATACCGTCACCTGGGAGAATCAGAATCTGCTTGCTCATGCTTTCCTCGTGTCTTCAGTCGGTGCGCCACTCAGGGCGCGCCCGGAAAAATTCTTATCGCTCAGCCATCAGTACGATTACATCTGTACTGAACGAGCCGTCGCCATCAATCTCAAAATATTCGCGCACTTCGTTGCCCATCGATTGCTGCAACTGACGAATCGCTGCTCGCATCACTTCAGGCGTACGCATGCGCTCGACCCAACTGCTGTATTCCAGGCGCAGGCGCTGCCGCGTGGTGCTGCGAACATGCAAACCAGCCTCGCTGACCTGACGCAACCACTCACCGGCGGAATAATCGCGCACATGGCTGGTGTCGCGCAGTACTTCAACGCTTTGCAGGTAAGTGTCGAACAACGGACTGCCCGGTGACAACACGTCAACGAACGCTGCCACGCCACCCGGTTTCAACACCCGGCGCACTTCGCGCAGAGCCACACCGAGATCGCTCCAGTGATGCGCCGAATAACGGCTGAACACGAAGTCGAACTCGCCATCGGCAAACGGCAGACGCTCGGCGGCGCCGTTGACGGTGGAAATGTTGCTGAAGCCGCGATCTACAGCGGCAGCAGCGACCACGTCGAGCATTTGCTGCGACAGGTCGTAGGCGACCACTTCCCTGACCAGCGGTGCGACATGAAAACTGACGTGACCGGCACCGCAACCCAGGTCCAGCACGCGAGCTTCGCCCTGCCCGGCCAGTTCGGCTTGTAGCAGCGCGAATTCGGTGCCTTGAGCGTGAACGGCGCTGCTCAGGTAGGCGGCGGCCTGTTCACCGAATTGCTTTTGGACGACCTGAGTGTGTTGGGCGGTGCTGGTCATGGGGACTTCCTTTTGGGGTGAGTCTTGTGGTGCTTTTTGAGGGCCTCATCGCGAGCAGGCTCACTCCTACAGGGGAACGCATTTCAAATGTAGGAGTGAGCCTGTTCGCGATGGCGTCATTCGCCACACACAAATCACGCGTCGCGGAACAACCACGGCTGGCTCACGCGGTGTTTGGCCTCGAACGTCGCAATCGCATCGCCGTCCTGCAAGGTCAAACCGATATCGTCCAGACCGTTCAACAGGCAATGTTTGCGGAACGCATCGATTTCAAAGCTATAAACCTTGCCATCAGGACGGGTCACCGTCTGCGCCTGCAAGTCGACCTGCAATTGATAACCCGGCTCGGCCTCAACCTGCTTAAACAATTCATCGACTTCAGCGTCGCTGAGGATGATCGGCAGCAAGCCGTTCTTGAAGCTGTTGTTGAAGAAGATGTCGGCGTAGCTCGGCGCGATGATGCTGCGGAAACCGTATTCTTCCAGCGCCCACGGCGCGTGCTCACGGCTGGAGCCGCAACCGAAGTTCTCGCGGGCCAGCAACACGCTGGCGCCTTGATAACGCTCGGCGTTGAGGACGAAGTCCTTGTTCAACGGGCGCTTGGAGTTATCCTGATACGGCTGACCGACATCGAGGTAACGCCACTCGTCGAACAGGTTCGGGCCGAAACCGGTGCGTTTGATCGACTTCAAAAACTGTTTCGGAATGATTTGGTCGGTGTCGACGTTGGCACGATCCAAAGGCGCGACAAGACCAGTGTGCTGGGTAAAAGCTTTCATGCTGCGCTCCTTAGATCAATTCACGGACGTCGATGAAACGACCGTTCACCGCTGCCGCAGCAGCCATGGCCGGGCTGACGAGGTGGGTACGACCACCGGCGCCCTGACGGCCTTCGAAGTTACGGTTGGAGGTCGAGGCGCAATGCTCGCCGGACTCCAAACGGTCCGGGTTCATCGCCAGGCACATCGAGCAACCCGGCTCACGCCATTCAAAACCGGCTTCAAGGAAAATCTTGTCCAGACCTTCGGCTTCAGCCTGGGCCTTCACCAGACCCGAGCCCGGCACGACGATCGCCTGCTTGATGGTCGAAGCGACTTTACGGCCCTTGGCGATCACAGCCGCAGCGCGCAAGTCTTCGATCCGCGAGTTGGTGCAGGAACCGATGAACACGCGATCGAGCTGAATGTCGGTAATTGCCTGATTGGCGGTCAAACCCATGTATTTCAGGGCGCGAACGATCGAGTCGCGCTTGACCAGATCCATCTCTTTGGCCGGATCCGGCACGTTCTGATCAACCGCCAACACCATCTCGGGCGAAGTGCCCCAGCTGACTTGCGGCTTGATCTGCGCAGCGTCGAGCTCAACCACGGTGTCGAACTTGGCATCCGCGTCGGACACCAGGTCTTTCCAGGCTTCGACGGCCATGTCCCATTCCGCGCCTTTCGGGGCGAATGGGCGACCTTTGACGTAGTCGACCGTCTTCTGGTCCGCGGCCACCAGGCCAACACGAGCGCCCGCCTCGATGGACATGTTGCAGATGGTCATGCGGCCTTCAACGGACAAGTCGCGGATCGCGCTGCCGGCGAATTCGATGGCATGGCCGTTACCGCCGGCAGTGCCGATCTTGCCGATCACCGCGAGGACGATGTCCTTGGCGGTCACGCCGAACGGCAATTGCCCTTCAACGCGCACCAGCATGTTTTTCATTTTCTTGGCGACCAGGCACTGCGTGGCGAGCACGTGCTCAACCTCAGAGGTGCCGATACCGTGAGCCAGAGCACCGAAGGCGCCGTGGGTCGAAGTGTGCGAGTCGCCGCAGACCACGGTCATGCCCGGCAAGGTCGCGCCCTGCTCCGGGCTGATGACGTGGACGATGCCTTGGCGGACGTCATTCATCTTGAACTCGACGATGCCGTACTCATCACAGTTGTCATCGAGGGTCTGAACCTGCAAACGCGAAACCTGGTCGGCAATCGCTTCGATGCCGCCCTTGCGCTCTGGCGTGGTCGGTACGTTGTGATCCGGGGTCGCGATATTGGCATCGATGCGCCATGGCTTGCGCCCGGCCAGACGCAGGCCTTCGAAGGCTTGCGGCGAGGTCACTTCGTGGATGATGTGACGATCGATGTAGATCAGCGCAGAGCCATCGTCGCGCTGCTTGACCAAATGCGAATCCCAGAGCTTGTCGTAGAGCGTTTTGCCGGCCATCAGACGGTTCCTCATCAGCTTGTTTCTATGCCCTGGGCTTATCAATAACCCTTTGGCTTGTGAGGCCGATCCTATGGGGTTAGATTAAATAACTCAAATTCATATTTTTTATGCTTTGGATAACCAACTGGAATACGAACATGGATCTGGCCAACCTCAATGCTTTTATCGCGATTGCCGAGACGGGGAGTTTCTCCGGCGCTGGCGAACGGCTGCACCTGACGCAACCGGCGATCAGCAAGCGCATCGCCGGCCTGGAGCAGCAATTGAAGGTGCGCCTGTTTGATCGGCTGGGCCGCGAAGTCGGCCTGACTGAGGCCGGCCGTGCCCTGCTGCCACGGGCCTATCAGATTCTCAACGTGCTCGACGACACGCGCCGCGCCCTGACCAATCTGAGCGGCGAGGTCAGCGGTCGCCTGACGCTGGCCACCAGTCACCACATCGGCCTGCACCGTTTGCCCCCCTTATTAAGGGAGTTCACCCGCCGCTACCCACAAGTCGCGCTGGATATTCAGTTCCTCGATTCGGAAGTGGCCTACGAAGAAATTCTCCACGGTCGTGCTGAACTGGCGGTCATCACCCTCGCGCCGGAGCCTCACGCGTTGGTCAAAGCTACGCCGGTGTGGGACGACCCGCTGGATTTTGTGGTCGCCCCGGAGCATTCGCTGATCAACAACGGTGCCGTCAGTCTGGCGGACATTGCCGGTCATCCGGCAGTTTTCCCCGGCGGCAACACTTTTACACACCATATTGTGCAGCGCTTGTTCGAGGCCCAGGGCCTGACACCTAACATCGCCATGAGCACCAACTACCTGGAAACCATCAAGATGATGGTCTCCATCGGCCTGGCCTGGAGCGTATTGCCGCGCACCATGCTCGACGATCAAGTGGCGAGCATCGCTTTGCCGGGCATACAACTGCGACGCCAGCTAGGCTATATCCTGCACACCGAACGGACGCTATCGAATGCGGCAAGAGCCTTTATGGCCTTGCTGGACGCACAGATCGATCTGCCAGGGACTTAAGGCCAACTTGTGCTACTCCTAAAGAGCCGCTGTCCCTGTGCCTAACGCCACCATCAGCTCAAGGCCTGTCCACAATGCCGAAATCTGTTGACCGAATTCCGCCGATGCCGCGTATTCAGGCGATTGACCCGCGTCATTCCGAGCAGAGCTGGGAGAGCGCGCCGCAATTGCTCGCCGCGCTCAACGGCGCGCGGCTCGGCGCCTGGTACTGGGACATCGAGCGTGGGCAGATCAGTTGGTCGCGCGGCACCCAGGCCTTGTTCGGCTTCGATCCACGGCAGCCGTTGCCGGCGGACCTCGAATACCTTGATCTGCTGCCCCCGGAAGACCGCGCCAAGACCGTTCGGGCCTTCCACGCGGTGATTGCCGGTGCGCCGCTGGAACAGGCGATGCACCACCGCATCCGCTGGCCCGACGGCAGCCTGCACTGGCTGGAGATCAGTGGCAGCTTGTTGCCAGATAAAAACGGCCGCCCCCGAATGATCGGGGTGATTCGCGAAATCACCCACCAGCGCCAACGCGAACAAGCCCTGAGCAGTTCGGAGAAACGTTTCGCCACACTGTTCCATCTGTGCCCGAACATGGTTCTGCTGACCCGCCAGGAAGACGGCCTGATCAGCGAGGCCAATCAATATTTCGAAAGCCTGTTCGGTTGGCCGGTGCAAAGCGCCATTGGCCGCACCACGCTGGAGCTGGGCCTGTGGGTGCACCCCGAGCAACGTGCCGAACTGGTCAGGAAAACCAAGGCCAAGGGCGAACTGATCAGCATGGAAGTGCAGTTTCGCGCGAGCAACGGCCAGATTCACGACGGTATTCTCAGCGCCCAAAAGGTTGAACTCGAAGGCCAGCCGTACTTGTTGAGCACCTTCCTCGACACCACCGAACGCAAAGTCGCCGAACATGCATTAAAGGACAGCCAGGAACGTCTCGACCTGGCGCTGGATTCGGCGCAACTGGGCACTTGGGACTGGCACATTCCCAGCGGCATGCTTTACGGCTCGGCACGGGCCGCGCAATTGCACGGCCTGGACGCGAAACCCTTCCATGAATCATTCGATGCGTTTTTTGAAGGGGTGCCCGGCGAGGAACGCGACAGCATGCGCGACGCCTATCGCAGCCTGCGCGAAGGCCCGGCGGGCAATTACCAACTGACTTATCGCGTGCAACTGCCGGACGGTAGCTCACGCTATCTGGAAAGCCGCGCCCGCCTCTATCGTGACGACAACGGCGCGCCACTGCGCATGGCCGGTACGTTGCTGGACATTACCGACCAGGTTGAGCGCGAACAGCGCCTGGTCGCGTCGGAAGAGAAGTTCGCCACGCTGTTCCAGGTCAGCCCCGACCCGATCTGCGTAACGCGCCAGGACAGCGGCGAATTTATCGAGATCAACTCAAGTTTCAGCCAGACCTTCGGCTGGAGCGCCGCTGACGTGATTGGCCACACCGCAGAGGAAATCGGCCTGTGGGATGCCTCGGCAAAAAGTCTGCAACGCATCGAACGGGTAATCCGCGAACAAGGCCTGAGCAATGTCGCAATCATCGTTCAGCACAAGGACGGTCAATCGCTGACCTGCGTGATTTCCAGCCGGCAGATCAGCGTCGGCGATCAAGCGTGCATCGTCACCACCCTGCGCGACATCACCCAGCAGCAACGCTCGGAAGCGGCACTCAAGGCCAGCGAAGAGAAATTCGCCAAGGCGTTTCACTCCAGTCCCGATGCGATCACCATCACCGAGCGCGACACCGGGCGCTATCTGGAGGTCAACGACGGTTTCTGTCGCCTCACCGGCTATCGCGCCGACGAAGTGGTTGGCAAAACCGTGTATCAGGTGGGCATCTGGGCCGAGGAAAAACAGCGTTCGGCGTTGTTGGCCGAGCTGCAGATAAAGGGCCGCGTGCACCATCAGGAAATGCTCGGGCGCAACAAGCGCGGGGAATTGCTGACCGTTGAGGTCTCGATCGAACCGATCACCCTGAATGAAACCGCGTGCCTGCTACTCACCGCTCGCGATGTCAGCCTGCTGAAAAACGCCGAAGCACAGATCCGTCATCTGGCTTACCACGATCCGCTGACCAATCTGCCCAATCGTGCCCTGCTGATGGATCGCTTGAGTCAGCAGATCGCCTTGCTCAAACGCCACAATCTGCGCGGCGCTTTGTTGTTTCTCGATCTGGATCACTTCAAGCACATCAACGACTCTCTCGGCCATCCGGTTGGCGATACGGTGCTGAAGATTATCACCGCACGACTCGAAGCCAGCGTGCGCATGGAGGATACGGTCGCGCGCCTGGGTGGTGATGAGTTCGTGGTGTTGCTTAGCGGCCTCGAAGGGTCGCGCAACGAAGTCAGTCTGCAAGTGCGCAATCTGGCCGACACCCTTCGCGAACTGTTGTCGGAGCCGATGTTCCTCGACGGCCAGCGCCTGCAAGTAACGCCGAGCATCGGCGTGGCGCTGATCCCTGATCACGGCTCGACCCCGACCGACCTGCTCAAACGTGCCGACATTGCCCTCTACCGCGCCAAGGATTCCGGGCGCAACACCACGACGATGTACCACAACACCATGCAGAAGGCGGCCAGCGAACGGCTGCGCATGGAGACCGACTTGCGCCTGGCGCTGTCGCGCGGTGAGTTCAACGTGCATTTCCAGCCGCAGATCGATGCCCGCGACAACCGCATCATCGGCGCCGAAGCCTTGGTGCGCTGGAATCACCCGGAACTCGGCGCGCAATCACCCACCGAGTTCATCAAAGTGCTGGAGGACAGCGGGTTGATTCTCGAAGTCGGCACGTGGATCCTCGACGAAGCCTGCGATGCCTTCAAACAACTGATCGCCGAGCACCTGATCGACCCGCTCAATTTCAGCCTCTGCGTGAACATCAGCCCGCGACAGTTCCGCCAGAACGACTTTGTCGAACGCATCGAACACAGCATGGTCAGCCACGGGCTGCCCTGCTCGCTGCTGAAACTGGAAATCACCGAAGGCATCGTCATCCAGAATCTGGAAGACACCATCAGCAAAATGCGTCGCCTGAAAAAGCTCGGCGTAAGCTTTGCCATGGACGATTTCGGCACCGGTTATTCGTCGCTGACTTACCTCAAGCGC
The DNA here is from genome assembly GCF_016651275.1 of Pseudomonas sp. TH08. NCBI lineage: Bacteria > Pseudomonadati > Pseudomonadota > Gammaproteobacteria > Pseudomonadales > Pseudomonadaceae > Pseudomonas > Pseudomonas sp. TH08. The sequence continues at coordinate 1,243,582 of NZ_JAEKEE010000004.1, forward strand.
CTGCCGGTCGACACCCTGAAAATCGATCAGTCGTTTATCCGCGACGCCACCACCGACCCGAACGATGCGGAAATCATCCGTGCCATCGTGGCCATGGCCCGCAGCTTGGCGCTGGAGGTGATCGCCGAAGGCGTGGAAACTTCAGAGCAACTGGCATTCCTGCAAGGTCTGGGCTGCCATTTGTATCAAGGCTACTGGCACAGCCGACCACTACCGCTGGAGGATCTGAAAAAGCTCCTGCCCTGATATTCGCCGCTGCGCAGCTTGCAACAGAGCGGCAATTGCCACGGTTTGCGCCAACCTGTAGGGTCGCTTTTTTTGCGCCGTTTCGAGATCTTTCATGCAGGATGCAACCCTCCCCCGCCCGGCATTGCTGGGCATCGACCTTGGCACCACCAACAGCCTGATCGCCGTCTGGCGCGACGGTCGCGCCGAGCTGATCCGCAATGCCCTCGGCGACGTGCTGACCCCGTCGGTGGTCAGCCTCGATGAAGACGATACGATCCTGGTCGGCAAAGCCGCCCGCGCCCGCCTGACCACGCACCCGGATCGCACGGCCGCCGCGTTCAAACGGTTCATGGGCAGCGATAAACAGATCGAGCTCGGCGCGCGCGCCTTCAGCCCTGAAGAGTTGTCGGCGCTGGTACTCGGTTCACTCAAGCAAGACGCCGAAGCGTTTCTGGGTCATCCGGTCTCCGAGGCGGTGATTTCGGTGCCGGCGTATTTCAGTGACGAACAACGCAAGCGCACCCTGTTTGCCGCCGAGCTGGCCGGCTTGTCCGTCACGCGACTGATCAACGAGCCGACCGCAGCGGCCATGGCTTATGGGCTGCATGAGCAGAAATTCGAACGCACGCTGATCTTCGATCTGGGCGGCGGCACTTTCGACGTCACGGTGTTGGAATACGCCTTGCCGCTGATCGAAGTGCACGCGTCCACCGGTGACAACTTCCTTGGTGGCGAAGACTTCACTGCCGCGCTGTTGCAAGCCTGCCTCAAGGACTGGCAACTGACGCCGGCGCTGATCGACGCCCAGAGCATGGCCAGCCTCGCCGATGCGCTGGAGCAACTCAAATGCAAACTGGGTGAAGGCCCCCAGCAACTGCACTGGCGGCTTGGCGAAAAAACCTTCGAATGGGCGCTGGACGCAGCCACTGCGGCAAGCCTCTGGGAACCGCTTTTGGGCCGCTTGCGTGCGCCGATCGAACAGGCCCTGCGCGATGCCCGCCTCAAACCCCGTGACCTCGACAGCCTGGTGCTGGTCGGCGGCGCCACGCGCATGCTGGCGGTGCGACAACTGGTTGCGACGCTGTTCGGCCGCCTGCCTTATCGGCATCTCGACCCGGACACCATCGTCGCGCTTGGCGCAGCCACACAAGCGGCGTGCAAGGCCCGCGATGGCGCAGTAGAGGAGCTGATCCTGACCGACGTCTGCCCTTACACGCTGGGCATCGAGACGATGCGCGGCAAAGGTGTCGAAGGTGCCTTCTCGCCCATCATCGAGCGCAACACGATCATTCCGACGTCACGGGTGGAACGCTATTACACAACCTACCCACGGCAAGAAGAAATCCGTATTGCGGTCTATCAAGGCGAACGCCCGTGGGTGCGCGACAACATCTTCATTGAGAGTTTCGATCTGACGCTGACACCCTGCGATCATATTCAAGCGCTGGATGTACGCTTCAGTTACGACATCAATGGCCTGCTCGAGGTTGACGTCACGCTGCTTCAGACCGGCAAGCGCCACAGCCACGCCATCGACCGCAGCCCCACCGGCCTTGACGAAGCGTCACGTCAGAACAGTCACGACCGGCTCGCCGCACTCAAGGTTCACCCGCGCGACGCGTTGCCCAACCGCACCTTGCTGGCACGCCTGGAGCGCGCCTGGATGCAGAGCCTCGGCACCGAGCGCGAACGCATTGCCGAATGGTTGCACGGTTTCACGGCTGTGCTCGCCGACCAGCAACCTGCGCAGATTGCCAGCCAGCGCTCACAGCTCAACGACGCCCTGGATGAACTGCGCTTCTAGCCGATGAGACGCCGCAACGCAGCCTGCAAACCGGCGGACAACGGGTCTTCACGAAAGCTTTCCGGGGGCATGCCATAGCGGTTGGGCAACTTCTCCCCGGGAAAGCCGAACAGGACCAGCGGCAGAAAAGGCAAAACGGGTGTCAGTCCGGCGAGCACCAGAAAGGTCGGTATACCTCGGCCCATGTCATGCAGGCGTCGGAGCATGGCGCCGAGCAGAATCAACATCCCGAGCAACAACACCACCAGGGCGGGCGTCGTCGACCCACTGAGCACGGCGACCAGCGGGGTGAGCAGCACCAGGCCAATCACTTGCCCGACAAAGGCCTCGCGACTCAGCCGCGAGCCAAGGCGCCAGAAGGCCATGGCCGATGTCGGCCGCGCCTCGGCCCTGGCCAGCAGCAAACGCTCCGACCACGACAGCAGCGCGCTGCAGGCAAAACGCAAACCGAGGCCGTTCTGCAGGTTGTCCTTGGCGCGCTGCAGGCGTATCAGGTTTTTCTGACGTGGCACACCCGCGTCGCCGTACCTGACCAGATCCTTGAGCGCATCGAGCGCCAGGTAAAAGTCGTCGATGTCGTCAATGCCCTCCAGCGCCTCGCGAGAAGGCCGTACCGGTTCGCCCTTGATCAAGCTGTGGCGGAAACCGTCGAACCAATCCTGCGGGTTGACGACTTCGGTAATCCTGTCGAGTAGAAAGCGTCGCTGTTTGGCATCAAACAATCCTGTGTGATACAGAACCCCGGTCAGCAGCATCCGGCCGAGCAGGTCGTCGTCAAAAGCCCTCAGATCGCGGCGCATGCACGTGAACAACCGGTCGTTGCTGAGCAAGCGCAGGCTGTCGAGCGCCTCCTGAACCCCACACATCTGCTGGGCCAGCAGCGCTTGCACCGGCTCTTCGGTTTGCAGCAAGCCGAGCAAGCCACTGCAATTGCCTTGCTCACGCAACAATCGCTGCAATAACGGCTGCAAGCGGCTGAGCGGATGGGCCGGGTTGAATGCCAATGACTCCAGCATCCGCGCGTCGATCAATGGCAACCAACGCTCCGTTTGCCCCAGCAACGCCAGCAGAAACAGCGTTTGCGCGTGCCATTGCCACAACGCTTCGCCCGCCTCCGGCGCCGGCAACAGCACATCGTGTTGAGCCAGTTGCAGCAGTTGCGTCAGTTCCGACAGATCAGTGCCGGCGTACGAACCGTTGAGCTTGAAGTCTTCGTCAATGCGCGCGAGCGCGGCATGATCGTAAGGACGCAACCGGCGCAACCACCCACGGCAGAGGCTGTGCGACTGATCGCTGGTCTGCGCCGCCGGCAGTTGCGGCGACACTGCGTTTTCATCGATGTAGGCATTCATCGCCAACGCGATCGGCGCTTGCTTCAGCCAGCGCACATGTTGCTCCGCCTGATACTGAAAGCCGCTCAGCACCAGCGCTTCAAGTGCATCCAGCGGCAACGCCTCGTCGAGCACCTGCTGCAACAACAGCACGTCACCGCGATGCAACGCCCACGCGTGCCGATAAAGTCGCTGCAAGCGGATGTCGGCATGCTCGCCGAGCAACAGCGCCAGCAGCGGCAACTCATCGTCGTGCAGGCGCCAATCGACGAAAGCCCTGGCCAGCCCTTGAAGCTGCAGAGGACCTACGTCCAGCCAGCGCAACAGCGTTTGCGGTTGCTGAGACGGGCTGCCATACGCCTGACTGGCGTCGTCAAGATCAAGCGGCCAGGCACTGAAAGGCTGGGCACAATCGAAGGCCTGAATCAGCAACGGCAGCAAGTCCGGTGAGCGCTCGGCACATAACGCCAACAACTGGCCTTCGGCTTTCGGATGGCGATGTTCCTGCCACAAGCGGATCCAGTTCGGCCACGCCTGATCGTCCAGCCCCTGCAAACTGTACTGACTGGCCAGCAAGTACAGCCAGTCGATGTCGTCAGGATGCTGACGCTGCTGTTCGACACATATCTGCAACAGGCCGGGTCCGGCGATGCCCGCCTGAACGAACTGGGTCAACAGGCGTTTGCTGTAGGCGTCGTCGTTGGGCAATGCCTGGCACGTGTGCTGACTGGCGAAGTCAGCGAACTCATCGAGCGAACGCTGGGCGAAGATGAAGTCGAGGCTGCGCGCATACCACAGCGATTCGATCTGCACCGCCTCGGGCCAGGTGTTCATCAGGGTCGTGTCGAACGGATCGCCCGTTTTCAGCCGTTGCAGAAAGGCTTCCACAGACTGCGCATCAGCAAACGACAGATCCAGCAACTGCTGGTCCCAAGCCATTCGCCGGGCGAGCAGATACGCGCAACGATAAGACAACGGTCCAGCGTCGGCCAGCCGATGGTACAAACCCCAACTGAGGTCTTCGAGGGCCTCCAGGGACAATTGATCGAGTGAACGGACAAACGCCTGCCAGGCGTTGAAGTCGAAGCGCCGCGCGGGGTCGTCCAGTAACTCGCAAAAATCCACGAAGGCCTGCGGAACCTCGACAACGGCGGGTTCCGGCTCGTCGAACACCTCTGGCTCTTCTTCCTCTTCATCACGCGCCAGACGCACGGCTTTTTCATACGCCATGCGCAACGCTTGAAAGCCTTCGGGATCGGTCTCCGGGTGATGTGCGGGCAGACGCGCGCGGTAGGCATCACGGATCAGGGTTTCGTCGGTGGTGGGCTCAATGCCCAGATGAATCCAGCAACTCATGACCAGTCGAACTCCTTGAGCGATGCCGGACGTGGCGGCAACTCGATTTCCATTTGCCAAGGCAAGTCAGGCAGAAACTGCGGGATGTTCTGATCCATACCACGGGCGATCAGCAGGTTATGCGTGGTCTGCCCTTGTCGATCGAGCTCGAACGCCAGTGCCTCTTCACTTTTACTCTGGCAGCACCAGAATGCGCGACCGATAAGGAAGCCATGGAAGTAAGCCATCCAGCTGTCGTAATGAAATTGCGCCCTGACGGCCAGGCGCGTGTGCAGCCACTGACTCTCGACCAGATCAATCCACTGGTTGCGCACACCGCAGCGCAGGAGGAACCCCATGCGCCCGTAGTCCCAGGACAAAATCCCGCCAGCCCCGCAGCTGTCGAAGGTGCGGCTGGCAAACTCATGCAGAACGCGTTCACGGAGTTCGAGGCGCTCAAGCAGCGCCGGCCATTCACTCGGCAGGCAACGCTGCCAGGCCAGATACGCGGCACTGAGATGTTTGGCATGGCCGTCGTCGGTCATCCGCCTGAGCATGCCGAACAGCTCCTGGCGGTCATCAATGCCCCAGCTGTTCTTCAGATTGATGTACGCGTCGTCGCAGAAAGCAGGGTCGTCGTACCCGGCTCCAGGATTGAGCGCCGCCATAGGCGCAGACAGGGCCCACAGCCAGCGCTGCTGAATCTCATCCATGAAAAATGCTCCAGGCCGACCGGTGAGGGATGGAGGGTCGGCAAAACTGCGGCGGATTGTAGAGAAACCGCTGCCGGGCGGCAAAGCCGGTGTGTAGCGCCCATAAAAAAGGCCCCGACGTATCGGGGCCTTCGTTCAGCGGCTCAGCGCCCATTCAGACGCTTTTATCTGCAACTGAATCAGTGCTGCAGAGCCGGTTTTTGCGTCCCGCTGATCGGGATGCGCTTGGCCTTCGCTTCTTCCGGGACCACACGCAACAGGTCAATGCTCAGCAGACCGTTACTCAGGTCGGCGGCTTTGATCTCGATGTGATCAGCCAGGCGGAAGGACAACTTGAATGCACGCTGGGCGATGCCCTGGTGCAGGAAGGTCACGCCTTCGTTGGCATCACGCTTGCCACCACTGATGGTCAGCACACCCTTCTCGACTTGCAACTCCAGGTCTTCTTCCTGGAAACCGGCCGCGGCAACGACGATGCGATATTGATCGTCACCGTGCTTTTCCACGTTGTAAGGCGGATAGGTGCTACCAGGCTCGTTGCGCAGGGCGGTTTCGAACAGGTCGTTGAAACGGTCGAAGCCTACCGAGGAACGGAACAGTGGTGCGAGGGAAAATGCAGTACTCATGGTTCAAATCTCCTGAAAACAATCAGCAAGGTTTTGTGTATCCGCGACCCGAATTCGGCATCGCGTAACCCTTAAATAGGGGCCGCCAATTTGATTTCAAGAGATTATTTGCAGATTTTTTTCACGCTGCTTCAACGACCGGCAGACCGAGCAACCGCGAGACATGATCCGGTTCCGTCTCACGACGCAAGACGGTGAACAGCTCGGTGGCTTCGGGATAATTGCGCGTCAGCATCGCCAGCCATTGCTTCAAACGGCCCGGTGATTGACGCGCAGTCATTTGCGCTTTGGCCTGTAACCAGAAGTCCTGCATCAGCGGCATCAGCTCGGCCCAGGTCATCTCGACGACTTCCTCACCGGCGCGCGCTGCAGCGATCTGCCTGGCCAGATCCGGGCGCGAGACCAGGCCACGGCCGAGCATGATGTCTTCTACGCCACTGATTTCCCGGCAACGGCGCCAGTCTTCGACGCTCCAGATATCACCGTTGGCAAACACCGGCACCTTGACCACGTCCTGCACGCGCGGAATCCACTCCCAATGCGCTGGTGGTTTGTAACCGTCCATTTTGGTTCGGGCGTGAACCACGATGTGTTCGGCGCCACCTTCGGCCAATGCCGTGGCGCAGACGAGCGAGCCGTCCGGGCTGTCGAAACCGAGGCGCATCTTCGCGGTGACGGGAATGTGCGCAGGCACAGCGCGGCGCACGTGCTCGACGATCTGGTTGAGCAGTTCGGGCTCTTTAAGCAGTACCGCGCCGCCACGGGACTTGTTCACGGTCTTGGCCGGGCAGCCGAAGTTGAGGTCGATTACCTCAGAACCGAGTTCGCAGGCCAGCGCTGCGTTTTCCGCCAGGCACACCGGGTCGGAACCGAGTAGTTGCACACGCAATGGCACGCCCGACGCCGTGCGAGCGCCGTTGAGCAGTTCCGGGCCGAACTTGTGGAAGTAGGCTGGCGTGAGCAATTGATCGTTGACCCGGATGAATTCGGTCACGCACCAATCGATGCCGCCAACGCGGGTCAACACGTCGCGCAGGATGTCGTCGACCAACCCTTCCATGGGCGCCAGAGCAATTTGCATGGGGAAACACTACTTAAAGAAAAAACGTGCGGCAGTTTACTGGATTACGAGAAAAACCGCAGATCCCTTGTAGGAGTGAGCCTGCTCGCGATAGCGGTGTGGCTGACACATTGCTATCGCGAGCAGGCTCACTCCTACAGTTTAAATTTGGGCAGATTCTGAGGGCTGGATCGCCGGGCCGTAGCCGTCGATGAATTCGGCGGGCATGCGCTTGGGCTTGCCCGTGGACAGCTCGATGCAGACGAAGGTGGTTTGCGCACGGAGCAGCGTGGTGTTGTCGCTCGGGCGTTTGAGCTGGAAATGCCGGGTCATCCTCAGACGCTGATCCCAATCGACGATCCAGGTCGCCAATTGCAACTCGTCCCCCTCATAGGCGGCCGCCAGATAATCGATTTCGTGGCGCACCACCGCCATCGCCCGATCCAGACGCCGGTACTCGACCAGATCCAGTCCTAGACGCTGCGAATGCCGCCAGGCGCAGCGTTCGAGCCAGGTGACGTAGACCGCGTTGTTCGCGTGGCCCAGCCCGTCGATGTCCTCGGCGCCTACTTGCAGATCAATGGTAAACGGCGTTGCCCGATCCCAGCCCATGCCCCACTCCCGGTCAAATTATTTCAACCGGGGCAGTGTAACGGAGCTCACGCCGATTGGCGCGCCTGGAGGCTGCGGCCGGCCAGCAGTGATAACACGCCATCAATCACCCGCGGGTCGGCCAGCACACGCTGATGACCGCCACCTTCCAGACGCAGCAAACGGCTGTCGAACCAGGCTTCGTGGATCAGTTGCGACTCTTTGACCGAGACAAAGTTGTCGTCCTCGGCATGTACGATCAGGCCGGGCATATCCAATTGATAGTGGGCGACATCGAGGGTGGCGGCGCGCATGCCGACATCCTGCTCAACCTGACGAATGAACGCGGAACGCGCTCTCGGCGGCATGCCCACGTAGCGGGCAAACCCACGCAATACGCCGAGGATTCGCGCAGGGGCGGCAATGCTGACGAGGGTTTCCGTGCGCAAGCCCAATTGCACGGCGAGCATGGCGCTGGCGCCGCCCATGGAGTGACCGATGACCGCTTGCAGCGGCGGTAGCTCGGCAGCGGCTTCGAGCATCGCCCGAGCGAACAATACGACATTGGCTTCACGCCCCGGCGAACGGCCGTGGGCCGGACCATCGAGCGCGACGACGGTATAACCGCCATCGACCAACGCCGTGATCAACGCGGCGAACTGGGTTGGGCGCCCTTCCCAACCGTGCATCAGCAGCACCGTCGGGCCTTGACCCCAGCGCAACGCTGAAAGGCCGAAGCGCAACGTGATCCGTTCGGAATTGGCCAGCAACGGCAACTCCCAATCCCGCAGAGGTAGCGACCGCGGCGTCATGAACGCCACACGCATTTTGCTCGCCACGCGTTTCGGTGCAATCCAGCCCAAGGTGCCGTTAACGCCACGAACCCACTTCAACGTGTTCATCGCTCTCTCCTCAGGCCTGCTGCCTTCAGGTCAACGCACGGCCGACTTGGCAGCGCGCAGCAATCGATCGGACAAATCTCCAGGGCCAAGCGCTCTCGCGAGTGCCAGACCACCCACCATCAAGGCCACGTCGGCCAAGGCTTTGTCGGTGTCTTCAGGGCTGGACGCCAACTGCGCAATCATCAGTTCCAGGTGCTCATTGAGCGCAATGCGGAACGATTCCGGCAAACGACCCAATTCGCCGATCGAGGCTGGAATCGGGCATGCCGCTTCACTGGAATCACGGTGTTTGCGCGACAAGTAGAACGCGGCGACCAAGGCGCGACGCTCTTCGCCGGTCAGTTCGGTGTCCATGTCGGCAATCAGGTCGCGACGGCGACCCAGCAGCTGCTTGAACGCTTCCAGCATCATTGCGTCCTTGCTTTCGAAGTGCGCATAAAAACCGCCAACCGTCAGGCCGGCTGCGCCCATCACTTCGCCCACGCTCGGGTCGGCCGGGCCACGCTGGATCAGTGCGGCGCTGGCAGCCTTGAGGATGCGTTCGCGGGTTTGAGCTTTTTTATCGTTCATCGTTGCCTCCGAATATTACGACTAGAATATTATTCGCATAATAATATTCTGCAAGTCAAGAATATGACCGCTGGTCTGAAGCACAGTGTAAGGAAAAAGGAGAATTGGCCAAACGCCAGACAAACAAAAGGGCCATTCAATAATTGAATGACCCTTATAAAATCCCGCAGAGCGGGTAATCGTGGCGTCCCCTAGGGGACTCGAACCCCTGTTACCGCCGTGAAAGGGCGGTGTCCTAGGCCACTAGACGAAGGGGACACAAACCTTCTATACAACTGATCAGTGCTGAGAGCTGATCGATTCAAGGCCGGTGTGGCCAGACCTTGAACTTGTAAAATTGGTGGAGCTTAGCGGGATCGAACCGCTGACCTCCTGCATGCCATGCAGGCGCTCTCCCAGCTGAGCTAAAGCCCCGATTTATCGCCTCGCGGCGGAGTGACATTTTGCAACATCACTTCTGTAAAACTGGCGTCCCCTAGGGGACTCGAACCCCTGTTACCGCCGTGAAAGGGCGGTGTCCTAGGCCACTAGACGAAGGGGACGCAAACCCTTCTATACAACAGACCAACACTGAGTGTTGATCGCTTCAAGGCCGGTGTGGCCAGACCTCGAAGTGTAAAATTGGTGGAGCTAAACGGGATCGAACCGTTGACCTCCTGCATGCCATGCAGGCGCTCTCCCAGCTGAGCTATAGCCCCTCATCGTTGATGTCATCGCTGAGGACGGGGCGAATCTTAAGGGCGTATCGAAAGCCTGTCAAACTTATTTTTGAAATTTTTCAAAATTTTTTGTCGGCATAACAACCACTTACCGCCCTCCTCCCGAAAATCCGGCACTCGGGATAGAACTCGGACCTGCAGGAGCTGCCGCAGGCTGCGATCTTTTGATGTGGCTTTTTAAAGATCCAGATCAAAAGATCGCAGCTTGCGGCAGCTCCTACAGGGGGCTAAGCGCTTAGGCGATGGCGCCCAGAAGCTTTTCCCACTCTTTGTTTTCTTTCTTCGATACGCCGCCCAGCAGGTCAATCGCCTGACGCAGACGGAAACGGGTCAGGTCCGGGCCGAGGATCTCCATCGCATCGAGCACCGACACCGAACTCGCCTGACCGGTGATCGCAGCAAACATCAGCGGCATCGCGTCACGCAGTTTCAGCTCCAGCGATTCAACCACTGCCTGAATCGTTGCGGTGATGTTGTCCTTCTCCCACTGACGCAGGCTTTCCAGCTTCCACAGGATCAACTGCATCAACTGGCGAACCTGATCGCCCGAAAGCTTCTTCGATTCGAACAGCTTGGCATCCGGATTGACGCCTCCGGCGAAGAAGAACCCACCCAGCGGTGCAACCTGGCTGAAGGTTTCAACGCGGCCCTGCACCAGCGGCGCGATCTTCATCATGTATTCCGGGTTCAGCGCCCAGGTCTGCAAACGGCTGGCGAACTCTTCCACCGGCAGATCACGCAGCCACTGGCCGTTGAGCCACGACAGCTTCTCGATGTCGAAGATCGGCCCGCCGAGGGAAACACGTTTGAGGTCGAAGTTGTCGACCATTTCCTGCAGCGAGAACTTCTCGCGCTCGTCCGGCATCGACCAGCCCATGCGGCCGAGGTAGTTAAGCATCGCTTCCGGCATGAAGCCCATGCGCTCGTAGAACGTCACCGAAGTAGGGTTCTTGCGCTTGGACAGCTTGCTTTTGTCCGGGTTACGCAGCAGCGGCATGTAGCACAGCTCTGGTTGTTCCCAGCCGAAGTACTCGTACAGCAGAATCAGTTTCGGCGCCGATGGCAGCCACTCTTCGCCACGCAGGACGTGGGTGATGCCCATCAGGTGGTCATCGACCACGTTGGCGAGGAAGTACGTCGGCAGACCGTCGGTCTTCATCAGTACTTGCATGTCCATGCGATCCCACGGGATCTCGACGTCACCACGGAGCATGTCTGGCACCACGCAGACGCCTTCGCTCGGCACTTTCATGCGGATTACGTGCGGTTCGCCGGCGGCCAGGCGGGCTGCGACTTCGTCCTTCGACAGCAGCAGCGCGCGGCCATCGTAGCGCGGGGTTTCGCCGCGAGCCATTTGCTCGGCGCGCATCTGGTCCAATTCTTCAGCAGTGCAGAAGCATGGGAACGCATGGCCCATGTCGACCAGTTGCTGGCAATACTTCTGGTAGATGTCGCCACGCTCGCTCTGACGGTATGGACCGTGCGGGCCGCCAACGTCCGGGCCTTCGCTCCAGTCGATACCCAGCCAGCGCAGGGCATCGAAGATCTGCTGTTCGGACTCGCGGGTCGAACGCAACTGGTCGGTGTCTTCGATCCGCAGGATGAACTCACCACCATGCTGCTTGGCAAAGCAGTAGTTGAACAATGCGATGTAAGCGGTACCTACGTGGGGGTCCCCGGTAGGCGATGGCGCGATGCGAGTGCGGACGGTGGTCATGGCATGTCTCGAAAAGAATGAAAAGCAAAACAATCAAGCGGCGAATGGTAACAGGCGACACCCGCCCCGCTCCAGCAGGCAGGGCATTTAAGCCAAGTTTGCGTCTGTAACGCCCGTGAGCCGTGGTGAATGGCCGAATATCAACCATGGGCATTTACCGTTTATCGGCTGTATGCGAGATTCACCGGCTGATAACTTTCCTTACAATTACTCGACTACAGTTTGCCCATGCCTGCCCAACTCAAGCGTCGCCTGTTCATTTTTCTACTGCTCGTCCTGCTGATTGCCGGGGGCTTCTTCGCCCATTGGTTTTTCAAGGGGCGCTTTTATGAAAGCACCGACAACGCCTATGTCCAGGGCGAAATCACCCGTGTGTCGAGCCAGTTGAGCGCGCGCATCGACGACGTACTGGTGCAGGACAACCAGCACGTCGAAAAAGGCCAGTTGCTGGTGCGCCTCGAAGGCGACGATTTTCGTCTGGCGGTCGATCGCGCCAATGCCGCGCTTGCCACTCGCGAGGCCGAACGCTTGCAGGCGCAAAGCAAGCTCACTCAGCAAGCCAGTCTGATCGCCTCCAGCGATGCACAAGTGGCGACCACCCAAGCAACCCTCGGCCGCTCTCAGATGGATTTGTCGCGGGCGGAAACCCTGCGCAAACCCGGCTACGTTTCCGAAGAGCGCGTAACCACCCTCGCCGCCGACGCCCACATTGCCCGCTCGCAAGTCACCAAGGCCCAGGCCGATGCGCAGAGTCAGCGCCAACAAGTGAACGCATTGAGCGCCGAAATCAAACGCCTCGATGCGCAGATCGCCAATGCCCGCGCCGATATCGCTCAGGCCCAACTCAACCTGACCCGCAGCGAAATCCACGCACCGATCAGCGGCCTGGTCGGCCAGCGCGCCGCACGCAACGGTCAGGTGGTCCAGGCCGGCGCCTATCTGCTGTCGATCGTCCCGGACGAAGACATCTGGGTACAGGCCAACTTCAAGGAAACCCAGATCGGTCATATGCAGCCCGGACAAAAAGCCGAATTGACCTTCGATGCCTACAGCGACACGCCGATCGAGGCGCGAGTCGACAGTCTGTTCGCCGCCTCCGGTGCGCAGTTCAGCTTGCTGCCACCCGATAACGCCACCGGCAACTTCACCAAAGTCGTGCAGCGGATTCCGGTGAAACTCACCTTCAAAGCCGATAACCCGTTGCGCGGCAAAATCCGTCCGGGCATGTCCGTCACCGCCACCGTGAACATCAAAGACGCCCCAGACGATGGCCGGTGATTCGCTGATCCGCCCGGTCGGCGAACCGACCCGGCGCGACTGGATCGCGGTAATGAGCGTGATGCTCGGCGCCTTCATGGCGGTGCTCGACATCCAGATCACCAACTCTTCGCTTAAAGACATCCAGGGCGCCCTGTCGGCGACGCTTGAAGAAGGTTCGTGGATTTCCACTTCTTATCTGGTCGCGGAAATCATCATGATCCCGCTGACCGCCTGGCTGGTGCAGTTGCTCTCGGCACGGCGACTGGCGGTATGGGTGTCGCTGGGTTTTCTGGTTTCATCGCTACTGTGCTCGATGGCCTGGAGCCTCGAGAGCATGATCGTCTTCCGCGCCATGCAAGGCTTCACCGGCGGCGCGCTGATCCCGCTGGCGTTCACCCTGACGCTGATCAAACTCCCCGAACACCACCGCGCCAAAGGCATGGCGATGTTTGCCATGACCGCGACGTTTGCGCCGTCCATCGGCCCGACGCTGGGCGGTTGGCTCACGGAAAACTGGGGCTGGGAATACATCTTCTACATCAACATTCCGCCGGGGCTGATCATGATCGCCGGGCTGATGTATGGACTGGAAAAGAAAGCAGCGCACTGGGAATTGCTCAAGAGCACCGACTACACCGGCATCCTCACATTGGGGATCGGCCTCGGTTGCTTGCAGGTATTTCTCGAAGAAGGGCATCGCAAGGATTGGCTGGAATCGAGCCTGATCGTGACACTGGGCAGCATTGCCCTGCTGAGCCTGATCACCTTTGTCATCGTGCAGATCTCCAAGCCAAATCCGCTGATCAACCTCGGCATTCTGCGTAATCGCAACTTCGGCCTGTCGAGTATTTCCAGCCTCGGCATGGGCGTCGGGTTGTACGGTTCGATCTATCTGCTGCCGCTGTATCTGGCGCAGATCCAGAACTACAACGCCTTGCAGATCGGCGAAGTGATCATGTGGATGGGCGTGCCGCAGCTGTTTCTGATTCCGCTGGTGCCGAAGCTGATGACGTTCATTTCGCCAAAATGGCTGTGCACTTTGGGTTTCGGGTTATTTGGCTTGGCGAGTTTTTCTTCGGGCGTGCTCAACCCGGATTTTGCCGGGCCGCAGTTCAATCAGATCCAGATCATTCGGGCGCTGGGGCAGCCGTTGATCATGGTGACCATTTCGCTGATCGCCACCGCTTATATCCTGCCGCAGGATGCGGGGTCGGCGTCGAGCCTGTTCAACATCCTGCGCAACCTCGGCGGTGCGATCGGCATTGCGCTGCTGGCGACACTACTGGATGCGCGGACCAAGACCTACTTCGATTATTTGCGTGAGGCGATTGTACCGACCAACCCGCAGGTGGCTGAGCGCATGGCGTCGATGACAGACCGGTTTGGCAGTGACACGGCGGCGCTGGGCAAGATGAGCGAGATCGTCCATCAGCAGGCGGCGATCATGGCCTACAACGATGCGTTTCACTTTGTCGGGATTGCGCTGGGGATCAGTATGCTGGCGATTCTGTTGACCAGGAAATTACCGCAAGGGCTGAAGGCTGGGGAGTCTCATTAAGAACGCGTTGCCGCCATTCGCGAGCAGGCTCGCTCCCACAGGGGATTTTTGAACGACACAATACCTATGTGGGAGCGAGCCTGCTCGCGAAGAGGCCAGATCAGGCAACAGAGATCAGACAGCCAAAAGCCGCTCGCGCAATTTGGCGATTTCATCACGCATCTGCGCCGCCGCTTCAAATTCCAGATCCCGCGCCAGCTGATACATCTTCTCTTCCAGCGCACGAATACGCTTGGTGATCTCGCTCGGCGAACGCAATTCGGCTTCGTACTTGGCGTTTTCCTCGGCAGCCTTGGCCATGCCTTTGCGCTTCTTGCTGCGCGAGCCCGGCACGGTGGCGCCTTCCATGATGTCGGCGACGTCCTTGAACACGCCTTTCGGGGTGATGCCGTTTTCGAGGTTGAAGGCGATCTGCTTGTCACGACGACGCTCGGTCTCGCCAATCGCCCGCTCCATTGAGCCGGTCATGCGATCGGCGTAGAGAATCGCTCGACCATTGAGGTTACGCGCCGCCCGGCCAATGGTCTGGATCAACGAGCGCTCGGAACGCAGGAAGCCCTCTTTGTCCGCGTCGAGAATTGCCACCAGCGACACTTCCGGCATGTCCAGGCCTTCGCGCAAAAGGTTGATCCCGACCAGCACGTCAAAGGTGCCGAGACGCAGGTCGCGGATGATCTCGACGCGCTCAACGGTATCGATGTCCGAGTGCAAATAACGCACGCGCACACCATGGTCGGCGAGGTAATCGGTCAGGTCTTCGGCCATGCGCTTGGTCAGCGTGGTGACCAACACCCGTTCTTCAATGGCGACGCGCTTGGAGATTTCCGACAACAAATCGTCGACCTGAGTCAGCGCCGGGCGGACTTCAATCTGCGGGTCGACCAGACCGGTCGGACGCACCAGTTGCTCGACCACGCGCCCGGCGTGCTCAGCCTCGTAGTTGCCCGGCGTTGCCGAGACGAAAATGGTCTGCGGGCTCACCCCTTCCCACTCATCGAAACGCATCGGTCGGTTGTCCAGTGCCGACGGCAGACGGAAGCCGTATTCGACCAGCGTCTCTTTACGCGAACGGTCGCCCTTATACATCGCGCCGACCTGCGGCACGCTGACGTGGGATTCGTCGATCACCAGCAAGGCGTCGGCCGGCAGGTAATCGTAAAGCGTCGGCGGCGCTGCACCGGCCGGGCGTCCGGACAGGTAGCGCGAGTAGTTTTCGATGCCGTTGCAGTAACCCAGTTCGAGGATCATCTCCAGGTCGAAACGGGTGCGCTGCTCCAGACGTTGGGCTTCGACCAGTTTGTTGTTACTGCGCAGGTATTCGAGGCGCTCCTGCAATTCGACTTTGATGTGCTCGATGGCGTCGAGCAGGGTCTCGCGCGGCGTCACGTAGTGACTCTTCGGGTAGAAGGTGAAACGCGGCATCTTGCGGATGACTTCGCCGGTCAGCGGATCGAACGCGGAGATGCTCTCGACCTCGTCATCGAACAGCTCGATGCGGATCGCTTCCAGATCGGATTCCGCCGGGTAGATGTCGATCACATCGCCGCGCACGCGGAACGTCGCGCGGGCAAAATCCATGTCATTGCGGGTGTATTGCAAGTCAGCCAGCCGGCGAAGCAGCGCACGCTGATCGAGTTTGTCGCCACGATCGACGTGCAGCACCATCTTCAAATAGGTTTCCGGACTACCGAGACCGTAAATGCACGACACCGTGGTGACGATGATCGCGTCTTTGCGCTCCAGCAGCGCTTTGGTCGCCGATAGACGCATCTGTTCGATGTGATCGTTGATCGACGCATCCTTCTCGATGAAGGTGTCGGACGACGGCACATACGCTTCGGGCTGATAGTAGTCGTAGTAAGAAACGAAATACTCGACGGCGTTGTTCGGGAAGAATGCCTTGAATTCGCCATACAGTTGCGCGGCGAGGGTCTTGTTCGGCGCGAGCACCAGGGTCGGGCGCTGTATCTGCGAGATGACATTGGCGATGCTGAAGGTTTTGCCCGAGCCGGTCACACCGAGCAACGTCTGGTGCGCCAGACCGGCTTCGATGCCCTCAACCAATTGGCGAATGGCTTCCGGTTGATCGCCGGCGGGTTCGAAGCGGGTGACGAGCTGGAATTCGGACATATACACCTCTGGGTCGCGGCGTTCCGAGCAAAGCGGAGCACCACGGGGACGACCGCAAACGACCGACGTCGCGCAAGAAAAAACCTGGATTGTGCTCAATGTGGTGGCGATTGCCTGACCTTTCAAGGCAAACGTCCTACATCGGGTAAAGAATCTGACACGGCCAATCGACTAACGGTCGAGAAATAATCGGAAAAACTTGGGGTAAAAGCCGAATCGCCTGTCGCCATTGCTCGCAGATGGCCTCTATACTAGCTCCCCGTTTGTGCACCGCTCTAGTGCATTCGGCTGGAGCGCCACACGTCCCTCCACTATCCATTCAGAGCCGCCGTAATAATGAGCCTGTTCTCCGCTGTCGAAATGGCACCCCGCGATCCAATCCTGGGCCTCAACGAAGCATTCAACGCCGATACCCGGACCGACAAGGTCAACCTGGGCGTGGGTGTTTACTGCAACGAAGAGGGGCGAATTCCACTTCTGCGCGCCGTAATCGAAGCCGAAACCGTTCGCGCTGCTCAGCACGCATCCCGTGGCTACCTGCCGATCGACGGCATCGCTGCCTACGACCAGGCTGTGCAAAAGCTGCTGTTCGGTAACGACTCGCCGCTGATCAGCGCCGGTCGCGTCATCACTACTCAGGCTGTCGGCGGGACCGGCGCACTGAAAATCGGTGCCGACTTCCTCAAGCAGCTGCTGCCTAACGCCGTTGTCGCGATCAGCGACCCGAGCTGGGAAAACCACCGCGCGCTGTTCGAAACCGCCGGTTTCCCGGTGCAGAACTACCGTTACTATGACGCTGCCACCCACGATGTGAACCGTGCCGGCCTGCTCGAAGACCTCAACGCCCTGCCGAACGGCTCGATCGTTGTGCTGCACGCTTGCTGCCACAACCCGACCGGCGTCGACCTGAGCCCGGCGGACTGGAACAACGTGCTGGAAGCGGTCAAGGCCAAAGGTCACGTGCCGTTCCTCGACATGGCTTACCAGGGTTTCGGTGACGGCATCGACGAAGACGCCGCCGCTGTGCGTCTGTTTGCTGAATCCGGCCTGACTTTCTTCGTATCGAGCTCGTTCTCGAAATCGTTCTCGCTGTACGGCGAGCGCGTTGGCGCCCTGTCGATCATCAGCGAATCGAAAGAAGAAAGTGCGCGCGTACTGTCGCAGGTCAAACGCGTGATCCGCACCAACTACTCCAACCCGCCGACCCACGGTGCAAGCATCGTCGCCGCTGTGCTGAACAGCCCGGAACTGCGCGCGCAGTGGGAAGCGGAGCTGGCGGAAATGCGCCTGCGCATTCGCGGCATGCGTGAGCAAATGGTCAGCCTGCTGGCGCAAAAAGCGCCACAGCGTGACTTCAGCTTCGTTGGCCGTCAGCGCGGCATGTTCTCCTACTCCGGCCTGACCACTGAACAGGTGCATCGCCTGCGCAACGAGTTCGGCATCTACGCCCTGGACACCGGCCGCATCTGCGTGGCTGCGTTGAACCAGAGCAACATCAAGGCTGTGACGGACGCGATCGTTCAGGTCATCTGATTTCACGGCGTGATGAAAAACGGGAAGCCTGAGTGCTTCCCGTTTTTTTATTCGTCACGGAAACTGCTCTACACCCTCTAAACTGCAAACAACTCAAAACTGTAGAAGCAAAGCTTGCTCGCGAAGGCGTCGAGTCAGCCGATGATAATGGCGACTGACCTGACGCCTTCGCGAGCAAGCTTTGCTCCTACAGGTTTTGTGTTTATCCGGGATTTTTGAGAGAAGCCAAATGAAAAACGACAACCTGCGCGCTGACCGTGATGACCTGGATGATTTCATCCCCCGCACCCCGGCCAAACGCGAAAAAAGCCTGGTGCTGCAAGTGGCGGCCGGGGTGTTTCTCGGTGGGCTGGCGTTGTGGCTGGTGCAACTGGCGGTGACGGCGGCCTACGCCAAACTGCTGCTCGGCACCCTTACCTTCGGCAGTTAAGCCAGTTCACTCGCGCGCTGACTGGCGGCATCGTCATAAGCGACATACATCGATTCGGCGATCTGGCTCTTGATCGCCTTGGCGCTTTCCAGACCGAGGACGAACCCTTCGGCCTTGCCGCCCGCACGGTTCAATTCTTCAACGGTGCTGGCCTGGGTGATTGCGTCGAGGAGTTTTTCGGCGTGGGGACCGACGCCTTTTGGCAGGCTGATTTGCGCGATGCTCATGCGAGCACCTCGTGGTTGCAGGATGAAAACTTCATGGCGCGTACCTTTTTCGGCGGATGGCCGGTAGCGCGTGTGACCACTTCCGGGCGGCCATGGTAGACCTCTGCTGCGATTCTGGTAACCGCCAATCGCTGACAAACCAGCGTTGATCCAGCCGAATCACTAAATTTCACAACTGACGCTTGACTTCTCTTTTTGAATCAGTAACATACGCACCAATTCCGCAATAGCTCAGTTGGTAGAGCAAATGACTGTTAATCATTGGGTCCCTGGTTCGAGTCCAGGTTGTGGAGCCAAATAGCAAAGCCCCTGAATCGAAAGATTCAGGGGCTTTTTTGTGGGCGCTCGAAAAGCTCACAGAACACCGATCCCTGTAGGAGTTGCCGAAGGCTGCGCTCTTTTGATCTCGAAATGAAAAAGGGCCGATCTGTTTAACAGGTCGGCCCTTTTCCATTCAGCTACCGCAGTCAGACATGCTCGCTGCTTTTCGCCTGCGCTTTCGGCGCGCCATGTCCATGGTCGTGATCATCCGGCTCGATCACCGGCACTTCATTACCATCGCAATCGCGCAGTTTACCTTCGCTGAAGTAATCGCCTTCACGCAGCGCCGCCAGATCACGGAAGCGCAAGGTGCGCTCATCCGCTGCGGCAAACACCGACTGTTGATCCGAGTTACCCGTGGTGAAGTGGTTGAACGCCAGGTTCAGCAGGATCGCCATGATCGCCGACGAGCTGATGCCCGAGTGGAAAATGGTCGCGAACCAGCTCGGGAAGTGATCGTAGAAGTTCGGCGCAGCAATCGGAATCATGCCGAAACCGATCGACGTCGCGACGATAATCAGGTTGACGTTGTTGCGGTAATCAACCTTCGACAGCGTGCGAATCCCGCTCGCCGCCACGGTACCGAACAGCACGATACCGGCGCCGCCAAGCACTGAAGTCGGCACTGCCGCGATGACCCGCCCCATGAAGGGCAGCAAGCCGAGAATCACCAGGAAGATACCGCCAGTGGCCACCACATAACGGCTCTTGATCCCGGTCACCGCCACCAGCCCGACGTTCTGGGCGAAAGCGCTTTGCGTGAACGAACCGAGAATCGGCGCAAACAGGCTCGACAGCATGTCCGCACGCAGACCGTTGCCCAAGCGCTTGGAATCGACCTTGGTGCCGATGATTTCACCGACCGCCAGAATGTCCGCCGAGGTTTCCACCAGCGTCACCATGATCACGATGCACATCGACAGGATGGCGGCAACGTGGAAGGTCGGCATGCCGAAGTGGAACGGCGTCGGGAAGCCGAACATAGGCCCCTGTGTAACACTGGAGAAGTCGGCCATGCCACAGACCACCGCGATGAGCGTGCCGATCACCATCGCCAACAGGATCGACAAGCGCGAGATGGTCGAACTGCCGATCTTGCTCAATACCAGCACCAACAGCAGCGTCACCGCCGCCAGCCCGATATTTTGCATGCTGCCGAAGTCCGGCGCATGGCTGTTGCCGCCCATGGCCCAGCGCGCGGCCACCGGCATCAACGTCAGGCCAATGGTAGTGATCACAATGCCAGTGACCAAGGGAGGGAAGAACTTGGTGATTTTCGAGAACACCGGGGTAATCAGTAAACCGATCAATGAGGCCGCCATCACCGCGCCCAGCACCGACTGGAAGCCACCCTCCCCGCCACTGCTGACGATCGCGACCATGGTCGCAACGCCGGCGAACGACACACCCTGTACCAGCGGCAACTGACAGCCAAAAAACGGTAGACCCAGGGTTTGCAGCAGCGTCGCCAGCCCCCCCGCAAACAATGAAGCAGCAATCAACAAACCAATGTCAGCCGGCGACAGCCCGGCCGCCTGACCGATGATCAGTGGCACCGCGACGATACCGCCATACATGGTCAGAACATGTTGCAGGCCGTAAGCCATATTCGCGCCGACCCCGAGATTTTCGTCCTCGGGCCGTTGGTGTGAAACATGGGGCGTTTTCATGGTGGGGGGTTCCCTGGTTTTTGTTATGCGCACACTGTATTCAATACTCGGGACAAATGTCCATAGAGTTGTATACAACTTATCAGTCACATAATGGATAGGTAGCCACCCAAGCT
Organism: Pseudomonas sp. TH08; assembly: GCF_016651275.1. NCBI lineage: Bacteria > Pseudomonadati > Pseudomonadota > Gammaproteobacteria > Pseudomonadales > Pseudomonadaceae > Pseudomonas > Pseudomonas sp. TH08. Next base: position 1,264,423 of record NZ_JAEKEE010000004.1, read on the forward strand.
TCTATCCCGCGGCTTCCATCCCCCACAAATCCGGCAACACATCCCCTCCGGCGCCTACGCCCACCCCCACTACGCTGAAGTGTTCACGGCGACCGACGGTGCCGTCGCGCTGCTTTTATATACATATAAAGTATGCATAATGAAGTCAATTGACATTCAGTACGACAAAAGCAAGAACGCAGCCAACAAACTCAAGCACAAAGGTGTCAGCCTCGCCGAGACCGAAGCGGTCTTTCACGACGAACGAGCGCTGACGATTGAGGACAACGACCATGACGAACAACGCTGGATCAGCCTCGGCCTCGACGGCAGGGGGCGCTTGCTGGTTGTTACGTACAGTTACCGCGAGGCGAATGTCGTTCGAATCATTTCTGCACGTGTCGCCACACCGAGCGAGCGTTGCGCTTATTTTCTGGAGGCTTGACCGATGAAAGACGAATATGACTTCACCCAGGGCAAACGCGGCGCCGTAGCGTCCAGCAAGGGCAAAACGCGCATCACCATCATGCTTGACGATGCCGTCATCGAAGCTGCCCGCACGGTGGCCGAGAACGAAGGGTTTGGTTATCAGACGGTGATCAACAACACACTGCGCCATGTCCTGCTCGACACCGGCAAGCAGGAGCAGAACGAACAGCCGACGCCACTCGGAGCAGGCCTCACCGCCACCGACCTCAAAAGCCTTGAAAAAAAGCTCTCGGCAGCGGCCGGAGAGATTCGCCGGATGCTCGAGCCGGACGCCAAACCCTAGCCTCAGGCCGGCACGATCAGTCGTTCAAACGCGCGGCGTACTGACGGCTGGTCCGGAACGTGCAGATCGAACTCCGTAGTCAGCACATCGATCAGCTCATCGATGCTGGTCAATTCACGCCGCTCGCTATCAGCGCCCATGCGATGAATCGCAAAACTGCCGTTGTTAAGCGTGCGCCGCCAGCCATCGCCAGTACGCGCGACCATCAGGCGCTTGGCGAATGGTGAGTCCGGGTGGGTCGAGACGTACCAGTTGCCAATGGTGTAGTCGATGTCTTCCTGACGTTGCAGGTCGAACAGGTACATCGAGCGCCATTCACCCGCGACATTCGCCCGCAGCATGTAGCCATCGGCCTGTTTTTCGATGCGATAAGGTTCGTGTGGGGTAAGTTGTTCCGCTTCAGAGTCAAGAATCAGCGGTGCAGTCGGCACCATGCCACCGAACCCGACATCGGTGATGTAGCGCACACCATCAAGGATCACCAGGCTCAAGCGATGCGTGCGCGCTGTCCAGGTGCCTTCGGGTTGTGCCATGACTACTCGCCCACTGATACCCCGAGCGTCGAACCCCAGTTCCTGCAACAGCGCCAGAAACAGATTATTCAGTTCGTAGCAGTAACCGCCGCGGCCGTCTTGCAGAACCTTTTGCTCGACAGATTCGAGGTCGATCAACACCGGCTCGCCGCTGATCGTCGACAGGTTCTCGAAGGGAAAGGCGCCGGTGTGGCGCAACTGCAATTGACGCAGGGTCTGCAATGTTGGCGCCGGTGGTGCGTCGAAGCCCAGACGCTGCAGATAGAGATGCAAATGTGTCAGGCGTGGCTCGCTCATGGCTCAATCCTTTTGCATATGGCTGCGGATCGCTCCGCCGATGGCCGACATGTATACGGGATCAGTCACTGCTGACGACAATTGATTTCGCCAATCAACGCTATCGGCGCTTGCGCGAGCCGATGCGGATCCACGTTGGCGCATGGTCACTGGCATGCGGCTCATTGCGCACCCAGGCGTCTACTCCGGCCTCGTGCAAATACGGACTCAGCGCCGGGTTGAGTAATAGATGGTCGATGCGCAGCCCGGAATTGGTTTGCCAGTGTTGGCGGAAGTAGTCCCAAAACGTATAGAGCCGATCCTCGGGATACAGATGTCGCAGCGAATCGGTCCAGCCCTGATCGAGCAAACGCTGATAACACTCCCGGCTCTCGGGTTGCAGCAGTGCATCCTTGAGCCATGAGCGGGTGTTGTAGATGTCCATGTCGGTGGGCACGACGTTGTAGTCGCCGGCCAGCACCACCGGGTGATCGCTGCTTTGCAGGTCTTTTGCGTAGCTGATCAGCCGTTCGAACCACGCCAGTTTGTAATCGAATTTCGGCCCCGGCTGCGGATTGCCATTGGGCAGGTACAGGCAACCGACCAACACGCCGTGCACCGCCGCTTCCAGATAGCGGCTGTGCTTGTCGTCGGGATCGCCCGGCAAACCGCGCCGACTCTCCAGCGGTTGCGCATCACGGGCGAGAATCGCCACGCCGTTCCACGAGGCCTGGCCCTGCCAGATCGCGCCGTAGCCGGCGGCCTCCAGCTCCGCAGCGGGGAATGCACTGTCGACCATTTTCAGCTCTTGCAGGCAAGCGATGTCTGGTTGCTCACGCTTGAGCCAGTCCAGCAGGTTCGGCAAACGCGCGCGTAACCCGTTGACGTTGTAGGTGGCGATCCGCAGGTTTTTCATCGGCTGAGGCTCCTGCCCATGGGCTGTGAAAATTGTGACCTCGTGAACATCGTGGCGGTTGCATCGGATCAGCCTGCTGCGGCGTAATAGGCGCTCGCCATTCGCCTGCTCTGCCGAGACCTGAATCCCATGCAAACCACACTGCAAGGTCAGCGCATCCTTCTGCGCCCGCTTCAGTTTTCCGACGCCGACGCCCTGCTCCACGCGGCGGCCGATGGCGAGTTGTGGAACCTCACCGTCACCGTCGTGCCTTCGGCCAGCACCGTCGACAGCTACTTGCAAAAAGCGCTCGACGGCCGTGAAGCCGGGACGGTAATGCCGTTCGTCATCGTGCTGCGAGACAGCAACGAAGTGATTGGCTCAACGCGCTTCTGGAAGATCGACCCGCTCAATCGCAAGCTGGAAATCGGCAGCAGCTGGATTTCCGCAAGTTGGCAGAAATCTTTCGTCAACACCGAAGCCAAGTACCTGATGCTGCGTCACGCCTTTGAAGTGCTCGATTGCGTGCGCGTGCAATTCACCACCGACGAGAACAACCAGAAGTCACGTAACGCGATCCTGCGTCTCGGCGCGCAGCAGGAAGGCGTCGTCCGCCATGAACGGATCATGCCGGACGGTCGCAAGCGCAACTCCGTACGCTTCAGCATCATCGACGACGAGTGGCCGCAAGTGCGCCGCCACCTGGAACAGAAGCTCGCTGCTTACGCGTAACGCCAAGGTGTTCAGGCGCGATTGCGCAACCATTGCAAGAAGCCCTTTTTCGCCACGACCACCGGCACCTCTTCGGTCAGTGACTGGGCTTTGTGCAAACGGTAATCGAGCAAGGTTTTCATCGCATCGCTGATGTCGTGACGGGCATCGAGGCACGGCTTCAAGTAAGTCTTTTCGATGCGATACATGGCGCAGAAGGTTTTCGCGGCAAACGTCGCCGGCACCGACGTATCGGAAAGAATCCCCGCCTCGCCGATCACCTCGCCCGGGCCCATGCGGCCGGATTCGAACGGCGTGCCGTGCCGGGTCAGGGCTACCGTAACCACGCCGGACTCGATGATGAACAAATGATCGCTGACCTCCCCCGCCGCAAGGATGGTCTCGCCGGCACGGAAGGTTTGCAGGGTCATGTTCTGGCTGAAGGTTTCTTTCTCTTCCTGGCGCAGCGTCGAAAAAATCGGCGAGCTGTCGAGCAGTGCCCGAGGCCGCGAAAGGTTGGCCGGAACATTGGTTTCATTGCTCGACAGCAAACTGACGCCCGACGCCTGCAAGTGCCGATAGGCCAGATCGAACAGTTGATTGCGCACCACACGCTTCTCGCCCATCGAGGCGACGAAGCCACTGATCTCGTATTCCGCGCCGCTGCTGTCGGAGCTTTTCAGCGCCACACTTGGCGCTGGGGTGTCCAGCAACTGGCGACAGCCCTGCATCGCCCGCTCCAGCGCCTCGATTACCGAGTTGGGCCGCGCATGCGGGCTGACCTGAACGCTGACCGAAACGCCGAACATGTTGCTCGGCCGGCTGAAGTTGATGATCTTGGCTTTGGCTGCCAGCGAGTTGGGAATCACCGCCATGCTGCCCTGGCTGGTTTGCAGGCGCGTGGCACGCCAATCGATGTCAGTGACCCGGCCTTCGGTGCCGTCGATGGAAATCCAGTCATCCAGTTGATAAGGCTTGGTGGTGTTGAGGACGATCCCGGAAAACACGTCGCTGAGCGTGCTCTGCAACGCCAGACCGACGATGATCGCCAACGCACCGGAAGTCGCCAGCACACCTTTGACCGGCAGATCCAGCACGTAGGCAAGCGCCGCGATAATCGCGATGAGGAAAATCACCGCGCCGAGCAAATCCTGCAACAGCCGCCCGGTGTGGCCGACCCGCTGCATCATCACCGCACCGAGCAACACCGTCAGCGTGCGCGCACCGAACAGCCACCAGCCGATCTGCAACCCGGTCGCCGCCAGGTGCAAAGCCACGTTGTCGGCCCACGGCGCAGGCTCCATCGGGTTGAGGCCTTCGTTGAACAGCAGGACGCTGAACAAACTGAAAATCAGCACCCGCACCAGCAGTTTCCACTCGCTGCCACGGGAACTGATCAAGCGCCACAGACCGAGATCAAGAAGGATCAGGATCAACGCGCAAAACAACGGATGTTCGGTCAGCAGTGACAGCATCAAACAACTCCGACGGGAACCAGTCGCGAGAAGATCGCACAGATTGGGCTCAGTGTAGGAGCAATTGATTTCAGAGGATGAACACCCTCTCACTGGCAACAAAAAAACTGTAGGAGCTGCCGCAGGCTGCGATCTTTTGATTTTTAAAAACAAAGTCAAAAGATCGCAGCCTTCGGCAGCTCCTACAGGGGTTTGTATCAGCCGTGCATCCGGCCAAAGCGTCCGGACTGGAAGTCGGCGAACGCCTGGTGGATTTCCTGCTCGGTGTTCATCACGAACGGCCCGTGACCGACAATCGGTTCGTCGATCGGCTCGCCACTGAGCAGCAGCACCACCGCTTCCTGACTGGCTTCGAGGGTGAGTTGCCGACCATCGCGTTCGAACAACGCCAGTTGCCCTTGCTCCGCCGATTCCTTTCCATTGATCTGCACCGAGCCCTTGAGCACCACCAGTGCAGTGTTACGCCCTTCGTGCAGATCCAGCGTCAGCAACTTGCCGGCGTTCAGACGCAGATCCCACACATCGATTGGCGTGAAGGTTCGCGAGGGGCCTTTGTGGCCATCGAACTCACCGGCGATCAAACGCAGGCTGCCGGCGTTGTCCTTGAGCGCAATGCTCGGAATGTCGCCATCGAGGATCGTCTGGTAGCCCGGCGCGGCCATTTTGTCCTTGGCCGGCAGGTTGACCCACAACTGGACCATTTCCAGTTTGCCGCCGGTTCGGGCGAAGTTTTCCGAATGGAATTCTTCATGGAGAATTCCCGAAGCCGCGGTCATCCACTGCACATCGCCCGGGCCGATGGTGCCGCCACTGCCGGTCGAGTCGCGGTGCTGCACCTCGCCGTCGTAAACGATCGTCACGGTTTCGAAACCACGGTGCGGATGCTGACCCACGCCACGGCGTTCGGTGGTCGGGGTGAATTGAGCCGGACCGGCATGATCGAGCAACAGGAAAGGGCTGATGTGCTGGCCCAGGTTATCGTAGGAAAACAGCGTGCGAACCGGGAAACCATCGCCGACCCAATGGCCCCGCGGGCTGGTGTAGATACCGATGATGTTTTTCATGGTTGTCTCCAATGGGGTAAGTGACGCGATGGATTAAGCATAAATCCACAACCATTAATGCACTAGACCGCAAAAATCGCCCTCAGCGTTCCATGAGGAGAACAGTCAGCCATGATCCGGTTCTGAGTTCTGCAAAAGATTCATGACCTGCGGGCAAAGGTGCTTTGTCTCACCGACGGTTTTTCTCATGGATGCAGACGCGGATACTCCTGCCCATTCCCACTGCAACCCTGGAGTCCACAATGTCTGTTCCCGCCTTCGGCCTCGGTACCTTTCGCCTGCAAGGCCAGGTCGTCATTGACTCGGTGAGCACCGCCCTCGAACTCGGCTACCGGGTCATCGACACCGCACAGATCTACGAAAACGAAGCCGACGTCGGCCAGGCCATCGCCGCCAGCGGCATCCCGCGCGAAGAGTTGTTTATCACCAGCAAGATCTGGGTGGCCAACTTCGCCAGGGATCGTCTGATCGACAGCCTCAAAGAGAGCCTGCAAAAACTGCAAACCGACTACCTCGACCTGACGTTGATCCACTGGCCATCGCCGGACGATCAAGTACCGGTCGAAGAGTTCATGGGGGCGCTGCTGGAAGCCAAGCGTCAAGGTCTGACCCGAAAGATCGGCGTGTCCAACTTCACCATCGACCTGATGAAACAGGCCATCGCAGCCGTCGGCGCCGATAACATCGCGACCAACCAGATCGAGCTGCACCCGTACCTGCAAAACCGTCAGGTGGCCGAGTTCGCCCACAGCCAGGGTATTCAAATCACGTCGTACATGACCCTTGCTTACGGCGAAGTGCTGAAGGACCCGTTGATCAAACAAATCGCCGAACGCCTGCACGCTACTCCGGCACAGGTTACCCTCGCCTGGGCGATGCAATCGGGCTACGCGGTGATCCCTTCTTCAACCAGGCGCGCCAACCTGCAAAGCAACCTCGGCGCCAGCGCACTGACATTGAGTGACGCTGACATGGCACTGATTGCTTCGCTTGAGCGCGGCCATCGTCTGACAAGCCCGAAAGGCATCGCACCGCACTGGGATTGATTGTTCAGGCCTGAAGACGTTGCGCGAGACCCTGCATGACCTCGCGCAATGCATCGACGCTCATGACCAGCGCGACACCTTCACCATCCCGGCAAGCCTGTTCGAGGTCGGCGCATGCAGACACTACCCGTGCCGCGCCGACCATTTGTGCACCGCCCTTGATGTGATGCGCCAGATCGCGTAACCCTTCGCGGTCATGCTCATGGTGCAGATTGTCCAGTCGCTGCAGATCATGGTGCAGGCTGCTCAGCACTTCCCCGCGCAGATGCTCGATCAGTGAGTGATTGCTGCCCGCCATTTGTTCCAGCGTACTCAGATCAATTTCTGTCAGTGGATCTTCCTCGATCGGCTCGACCTCTATGTCGCAACGACTGGCGCCATTCAACGCCTGCTGCAAATCGTGCAAGCGAATCGGTTTGAACAGGCATTCGTCCATGCCGGCTTCGAGACAACGCAGCTTTTCTTCAACCTGTGCGTTGGCGGTAAACCCGAGGATCAGACAAGGTGCCTGCCCGCTCGCAGCCTCTTCCTCACGAATGGCCACAGCCAGTTCGTAGCCATTGCGCCGGGGCATGTTGCAGTCGGTGATCACCACATCGAACGGCTGTGCCCGCCAACGCTCCAGCCCTGCATGACCGTCCTCGGTATCAACCGTGCGGTGGCCGAGTTCACTTAACTGCCAGCAGAGCAACAAACGGTTAACCGGATGGTCGTCGACCACCAGAACGCTCAGTGAGCATCCGCCAGCGTCCGGTGTTGCAACGGGCGCAGGTGCTTGCGCGAGTGCGGCCAGCAGCGGCAGTTCGAGACTGACTTCGACTTGCGTTCCGTGACCTGGCTCGCTGTCCAGGCGCAACGCACCGCCCATCATTTCGCAGAGACTGCGACTGATCACCAGGCCCAGCCCGGCGCCGCTGCGCAGCGGTTGCGCGGTATTGCTCGCTTGCACGAACGGACTGAACAAGCGCTGCCGATCCTGCGCGCTGATGCCTATTCCGCTGTCCTCGATGAAAACCTTCACCGCCACGCGCTCGGCGCAGGTCACCGTCAGCGCAAGTCGCAGACTCACCTCGCCCTGTTCAGTGAACTTGATGGCGTTGCTCAGCAGGTTCGATAGCACCTGCTTGAAGCGCGTCGGATCAATCAACACATCGACGTCGCTGCATGCATCGAGCTCGATGTGCCACAGCAGGCGCTTCTGCCGCGCCAGTCCCTCGAACACCCGGCAGACCGACACCACCAGTTCACGCAGATTGACCCGTTCAGGGGCCAGGGACAGATGCCCGGTTTCAATCCGTGCGATGTCAAGAATGTCGCCGATCAATGCCAGCAATTGTTGCCCGGCGTTGGAGGCCACTTGAATCGCCAGACGATCGGTCACGCCCTCCTCGGCCCGTTTCAAGGCCAGTTCGAGCATGCCGATCAACGCATTCATCGGTGTGCGGATTTCATGGCTCATGGTCGCCAGAAACGTGGTCTTGGCCCGGTTGGCGTCATCTGCCGCTTCCTTGGCTTGCTGCAATTGCTGCAACCACTGCTGACGCTGACGGATCTGCCAGCGCTGAAATCCGATCCAGCCCAGCGCCAGCACCAGCAAGCCCGCCGCACCGGCAAATCCGAGGATTATCTCGCGGCGATGACGCAGCCAGTAGCTGTCATCGACCACCACATCATGGCTCCAGCGTTCAACCAATTCGTCCATCTGCTGCGGAGCGATGCTCAGCAGGGCCTTGTTCAGGATCGAATTCAACGCTGCAGCCTGCGGCGCAGTGGCCAGTGCAATACGTGCCGGTTGATCACCGACGGTGCTGATGATGCGCAAACGCTCGCGGTAAAGACGGGCGATCAGGTAACGCGCCACCAGCAATGAGCTTACGGTGGCGTCAGCCTGTCCCTTGGCAACCATTGCCATGCCTTCGGCGGGGCTCGCGACTTCGATGAAGCGTATTCGCGGTAGGCGCTGCTGCAGGTATTCGCGCAACGGGTGACCGCGATAAATGGCCAGGCGTTTGCCCGCCAGATCGTCAAGATTGCGTGGGCTCTGCGCAGTCGTTGCACCGACCAGCACGAACGGATTGTTCAGATAGGCGCGGGTGAATTGCAGTTCGCTTTCCCGCTCACTGCTGGGTGTCACCACGGGCAGCACATCCAGTTCACCGGCCTGCAACTGCACAATCTGGCGATCCAGTGAGACGCCACGGACGATGTCGAAATTCAATCCGCTGCGTTGACTGATCAGGCTCAGCAGTTGCGCCGACAACCCGCTGAATCGGCCATCGGCATCAAAAAAGTCAGCGGTGCGAAGTCTTCGATGCCGCCCACGCGCACCACCGGATGTTGATCCAGCCAATGCTGTTCGGCGGCACTCAATTGCACCCGTGCCTGCCCGGCCATTTCGGCAGGTCCGGCACTCCAGCGCAGCTCTATGCGGTGTCGCTGGCTCATGGGAATGCTGGCCAACGCCTTGTCGACAAGGCGTTTGAGGCGCGCCTCGCTCCGCAACATCGCAAAGCCGAACGCGTTGGCATCAAGCCCTGCCGGTCCCGCCAGATGCAAGTCGTTGCGATAATTGGTGTTGATCAAATAGTTGGCACTGATGAAGTCACCCAGGTACACGTCATCGGCGCCGAATGCCACAGCGCCGAGAGCGTCCATCGCCGAGGGGTAACGTTGCACGCTCGCCTCGGGGTAGAACGCCTGCACGGTCGCCAGTGGCAGATAATCCTCGACCATGGCTACGCGCTTGCCCGCTAGGTTCGCGGGCAAGGTTTCATCGAGCCTCGTCACCAGCATCGGCTGATCTTCAGCGTAGGCGCGGGACAGAATGAACGCGGGATCGGCTGTCTCGAAACTGTTCGACGTTCCCAACAGATCGAGGTCGCCACGCTTGAGTGCCGCCATCACCAAATCCCGGTTGGCAAAGCGCCGCACTTCAATACCGGTGCCGAGCAGTTGCGCCAGAAGGTCAGCGTAATCGGCCGTGAGCCCTTCCAGCTCATGCTGATTGCGGGTGATCTCGAAAGGTGGGTAATCGGGCCCGGAAATGCCCATGCGCAATAGCGGATGCTGGCGCAGCCATTGCCGATCCTGTTCGTCCAGACGAACCTTGATATTTTCCACGCTGGCGCGGGTCAGCACCTCCAGCACCTGTGGCGCTTCATTGGCCCAACAAGAAACCACGAGGCTCAGCCACAACCCGCAAACCTGAACGCCGCGGATCATGACCGGCCGCTCAGATCAAATGATTGCGCTTGGCGAAATCGCGCAAGTGCACCGCTGAACTCACCCCGAGCTTCTTCATCAGACGGGTTTTGTAGGTACTGATGGTCTTGTGGCTCAGGTGCATCTCCTCGGCAATCGCCTTGTTGGCCTTGCCCTGGCCCAGTTGCTCGAAAATGTTCAATTCGCGATCGGAGAGCTGGTCGATCATTTGCTTTTCCGTGGTTTGCACGGCATTCAACGTGCTGACGTTGTCCGGCATCGCGGAAAAATAGGTGTAACCCGACATCACCGCCTGAATGGCTTTGTGCAGTTGTGCCAACTGATTGGTTTTGGTCACGTAGCCCATTGCCCCGGCGCGCAGGCAGCGCTCCTGGTAAAACAGGGGATCGTGGGAACTGAACACGAGGATGCGACAGTCAAAGTCGTTGACTCTGATGCGGGTCAGAACTTCCAGGCCATCAAGTGTCGGCAAACGCAGATCAAGCACTACCAGTTGCGGTTGGTGCTCGCGGAGCAATTGCAAGACTTCTCTACCGCTGGATGCCTCGTAGATCTCACTGAAGCGCTCCGCTTCCAGCACGAGTCTGACGGCGGCGCGCACCACCGGATGATCGTCGACGATCAGCGCTGACTTCATGAACACTCCCAGGGCAGACTCTGACGATTAGGCCACCGGCGTGGATTGATCCGGACTCAGTGGCTGCGCAGAGACTGTTACATGGAACGGGAAGGGATTCACCTGTCAGATCTGACAGTTGCGGTCAGCGCACTTCTATGCATACGCCCGGCGTTGTACGGTTTGCTCGGGCTTCCACTGCGCAACGTCGACGTGAGCCATCAAGTGCCTGATTGCCTGTTCATTGGGCAACGGCGCATGACTGATCAGCACATTGTCCTGAGCGAAAGCTGAAAACACCTGCAACGGTGCCGAAGGATCGTTGTAGATCAGGGCATGACGCACCTGCGGGTTATCGAGGAAGAACGCCGGCAGCTCCAGCGAGCCCGCGGCCAGTTCAGCGTTGATGACCACTACGTCGAACGGTTCACAGCCGTACTCCACCAGCGTCAATAACTCGAGGAGGCTTTGCACGGGCGCAATCCGGTAGTACTCAAGGGCATTGAATGAACGTTCGATTTTCATCCGGTTGAAATGCTGCGCGTCAGCGATCAGGACACGCAGGGTTTTATTGATCATGGTCGATCTCCAGAGGGACAGGGTTCTGAGTGCGGCAAGACTACGCAAGCTCAACGGCAGGTTCTGTAGGACTTTTCCTAAAAAGCTGATCGATCTTCCGAGACCCGACGGGCACTGCGCTGTTGCAGCCAATGCAACAAATCGCTCCCGGCCATCGGTCGTGCGTACCAGTAGCCCTGCCCCTGCGTGCAGCCCAGCGCGAGCAATTCACGACGCTGCGCATCGGTTTCGATGCCTTCGATGACCACGGCCATGCCGAGGGTTTCGCCGAGCGCCAGGGTGCTGCTGATCGCCGCCCGGCAACGCGGTTCGTGCTCAAGGTTGCGCACGAAGTCGGCGTCGAGTTTGATTTCGTTGAACGGCAGCTGACACAAGCGTTGCAACGAAGAAAACCCTGCGCCGAAGTCGTCGATCGACAAACGGCAGCCCATCATGCGCAGGCGCACCAGGTTTTCGAAGCTGGCGGCCGGTGCTTCCAACAAGCCGCTTTCGGTCAGTTCAAACGTGAGGCCGGAGCCTTGCGCGGCATGGCGCGAAAGAATGTTTTTGAGGGAGGCCGTCAGCTCTGCGCTGGCTAACTGCACGGCTTGCAGATTGAACGCCAGGTTCAAGACGAAACCCTGCGCGCGGGCGCTTCGCTGCACCTTGAGGGCTTGATCGAGTTGCAAAAACAGCAGCTCGTCGAGCAAGCCACAGCGTTCCAGTACCGGTACGAACAGCGCAGGTGCGATGATTCCGCGAGTCGGATGCAGCCAGCGACAGAGCACTTCCACCCCACAGATTTCACCGCTGCGCAGGTTGAATTTTGGCTGATACCAGGCGTGCAATTGCCCATCCGCCAGAGCCCGGCGCACCGACTCCTCGCTGGCCATAGCGACCGTCGTCGGCGGGCATTCGCCGATGCTTGAGCCGCTGACAAATCTGTTCAGCAGATCGGCCAGGACTTGCGCATGCAACGGTTTGCCGACATCACCCAACAGGTCCAGACCGAGCAGCCTGACCATTTGGTGCACCGCAAGGCGCAAATCGGCGGACAACGAACTGCTGATGATGATCGACTTCACTTGCCCGGAAGCGCCCACCCGTTGGAGGAATTCCAGGCCGTCCATGCCCTCCATTTGCAAATCGCACAGCGCAATGTCGACGCTGCCGATTTCATCCAGCAGCGCCAGCGCCTGTGCACCATCGCTGGCTTCGAACACCTCGTGGCAACCCAGGCTTTGCAACATGCTGACCGCAACCGCACGCTGGAACGCATGGTCTTCAAGCACTAAAACGCGCAGCGGCAATCTGCACATGAGCGTGGTTTCTCCTCTAGACATCAAGCTGCTCCAGCAGTGCACCCAGCGTCTGTCGATCCGGTGTGCGGGTCAGGTGCAACTGGCGTTGATGGTTGGCGTAGATGGTCTCGGCCTGCGGCTGACCGCGCCGCGCATCGTGAATGACACAGTGGCGAATCTGTGGGCTGCTCTGGAAAAAACGCACCGGGTCGACACCGGCGGCAGCGATCAACTCACCGTTGATCACCATCAGATCAAAGCGCTGGAACGGGTCATGGGCGTAGTGAGTCATGGCCAGCAGTTCACGAAAAGAACGCACCGGGGTGAGATTCCGATAGCCCAGTTCATTGAAGATCCTCGCGATTCTGCCTTGCAGAACGCTTTGCTCTTCGGCAATGACCACTCGCCAGCGTTTGTAGGACATAGGATTTAACAGCGTGGGAAAAATGTGCTGACTACGCTAACCGTCCCTCTTTCAAACCTCTGTAGGAAAATTCTTAAATGCGGTCGGAAATCTCCCAAAACCCGACAAGATCACCAGCGTGGATTGCCAGATTGATCCGTGGAACCGCAGGAGACGCCCAAAAAACCTACTCAGTGGTGCTCGGACTCCAGAACGCCTGCACCACCAGCGCCGAGGTGGAGATTCGTGCGACCAGTGCATCCAGCTCATCGCCATCGACCGAGGTGGTCGCCAAGGTGGCTTCGATTTCGATTTCATCGGCACCGAAGGCATGCACGTCAACATCGCTGGCCGGGTAGTTGCTGCGTTCAAGCTCGGCTTCGAGCAAGGCGAACACGGCTTTCTGCTGCGAGCGCCGGGCGATGACATAAACGATGTTGGTAACTTCCGCCGAGACCACGTCCAGTGGCTGACGGTTGATGTTGTTGACGATGGGCCGCAACAAAGTGTTGGCGGCGAGGATGAACAGCGTGCCGAGCACGGCTTCGGCGAGCAGATCGGCACCCGCGCAGGCGCCGACTGCGGCAGAAGTCCAGAGGGTCGCGGCGGTGTTGAGGCCACGCACGTTGCCTTCTTCGCGCATGATCACCCCAGCACCGAGAAACCCGATACCGGAGACCACGTAAGCGACCACACGCACCGCGCCTTCAGCGCCGGCGAGACGGTTGGCCATGTCGACGAAAATCGCCGCACCGACCGCGACCAGCACGTTGGTGCGCAGGCCGGCGGTGCGTTGCCGGTACTGACGCTCAAAGCCGATCAGACCGCCGAGGATGAACGCGGCGCTGAGGCTGACGAGGGTGTCGAGCAGCGAATCGAGATTGAGGTTGTTGATGGCTTGCATGATGAAATCCTTGAGATACACACGACCAAATGTAGGAGTGAGCCTGCTCCGGGCGGCGTTCCGACGATGGCGATGTGTCAGTCAACATTGCAGTGACTGACACATCGCCATCGCGAGCAGGCTCACTCCTACAGGGGCAGCATTATTGCCAGCCGAACCGGCGGATGTAGAAGCCTTTCACCGCCTGGGTCAGCGCCATGTACGCCAGCAGAATCACCGGCAGGAACACGAAGTACAGCGATGGCAACGCCTGCAATTTGAAGTAATGCGCCAGTGGGCCCATCGGCAGGAAGATCCCGACCGCCATGATGATCCCGGTCATCACCAGCAGCGGCGTGGCTGCACGGCTTTGCAGGAACGGAATCTTCGGCGTGCGGATCATGTGCACGATCAGCGTCTGGGTCAGCAACCCCACCACGAACCAGCCGGACTGGAACAGCGTCTGGTGATCCGGGGTGTTGGCATCAAACACGTACCACATCAAGGCGAACGTGGTGATGTCAAAGATCGAACTGATCGGGCCAAAAAACAGCATGAATCGGCCGACGTCACCGGGCTGCCAGCGCTGCGGTTTTTTCAGCATCTCGTCATCGACGTTGTCGAACGGAATGGCGATCTGCGAAATGTCGTAGAGCAGGTTCTGCACCAACAGATGCATCGGCAGCATCGGCAGGAACGGGATAAACGCACTGGCGACCAACACCGAGAACACGTTGCCGAAGTTGGAACTGGCGGTCATCTTGATGTACTTGAGCATGTTGGCGAAGGTGCGACGGCCTTCAAGCACGCCCTCCTCCAGCACCATCAGGCTCTTTTCGAGGAGGATGATGTCGGCCGCTTCCTTGGCGATGTCCACCGCGCTGTCCACGGAAATGCCGATGTCTGCGGTGCGCAGGGCCGGCGCATCGTTGATGCCGTCGCCCATGAAGCCGACCACATGACCGTTGCCTTTGAGGATGCGCACGATGCGCTCCTTGTGCGACGGCGTCAGTTTGGCGAAGACGTTGGTTGTCTCTACGGCCACTGCCAGTTCGGCATCGCTCATGCGTTCGACATCGTTGCCCAGCAACAGACCTTGTTGGGCGAGGCCGACTTCGCGGCAGATTTTCGCCGTCACCAGCTCGTTGTCGCCGGTCAGCACTTTCACCGCCACGCCATGCTCGGCCAAAGCCTTGAGCGCCGGCGCGGTGCTTTCCTTCGGCGGATCGAGGAACGCCACATAACCGATCAGCGTCAGTTCCTGCTCATCCGCCAGGCTGTAGATTTCGCGACCTTCGGGCATCGAGCGGGCGGCCACTGCCACCACGCGCAAGCCTTCAGCGTTGAATGCTGCGGTGACCTGACGAATCCGGGTCAGCAATTCATCGCTCAAGGCTTCATCGACCTCACCGTGACGCACGCGGCTGCACACCGCCAACACTTCTTCCACCGCACCTTTGCAGATCAGTTGATGCGGTTGACCACGCCCCTCGACCACCACCGACATGCGCCGACGATTGAAGTCGAACGGGATCTCATCGACCTTGCGAAACGCCGTGCCGACTTTCAGTTCACGGTGGATTTCCACGTGTTCCAGCACCGCGACGTCGAGCAGGTTTTTCAGGCCGGTCTGGTAGTAGCTGTTGAGGTAGGCCATTTCCAACACGTCATCGGAGTCTTGGCCCCAGACATCGACATTGCGCGCGAGGAAGATTTTGTCCTGAGTCAGCGTGCCGGTCTTGTCGGTGCACAGCACGTCCATCGCGCCGAAGTTCTGGATCGCGTCGAGGCGTTTGACGATGACTTTTTTGCGCGACAAAAACACCGCGCCTTTGGCCAGGGTCGAGGTGACGATCATCGGCAGCATTTCCGGGGTCAGACCGACTGCAATCGACAATGCGAACAGCAGTGCTTCCGTCCAGTCACCCTTGGTGAAACCGTTGATGAACAGCACCAGCGGCGCCATGACGAACATGAAACGGATCAACAGCCAGCTGACTTTATTCACGCCTTGCTGGAACGACGTCACCGCCCGATCAGTCGCGCCGACGCGTTGCGCCAACGCACCGAAATAGGTGCTGTTGCCAGTGGTCAGAATCACCGCCACCGCTGTGCCCGACACGACATTGGTGCCCATGAACAGGATGTTTTCCAGTTCCAGAGGATTGCGCGTGTCGCGATCCTGCTGACGCGGGAATTTCTCCACCGGCATCGATTCACCGGTCATCGCCGCTTGGCTGACGAACAGGTCTTTGGCGCTGAGCACCCGGCAATCGGCCGGAATCATGTCACCGGCCGACAGCACGATCAGATCCCCCGGCACCAATTGCTTGATCGGCAATTCGCTGCGCGGCGCATCCCGGCGCATCACCGTGGCGGTGTTGCTGACCATGGCTTTGAGCGCGTCGGCGGCCTGGTTGGATTTGCTTTCCTGCCAGAAGCGCAGCAGCGTCGACAGCACCACCATGGAAAAAATCACCACGGCCGCCTTGAGGTCTTCGGTCAGCCACGAGATCACCGCCAACAAGGTCAGCAGCAGGTTGAACGGGTTTTTGTAGCAGTGCCACAGGTGAGTCCACCATGGCAGCGGTTGCTCGTGTTCGACTTCGTTGAGGCCGTATTGCGCACGCAGCGCATCGACTTCGAAATCGGTCAGACCATCGGAGTGCGTGCCCAGTGAAGACAGCAACACGCCGCTGTCGCTGTGCGCGGCATCGACCAGCACATTGGCCAAGGTTGGCGGGACTTCACGGCTGACCGTGGTGTCGTTGATGGTTTCAAGCAGCGCCAGGCGACGGAAGTGCCGGGCGATGTGGCGGGTCCGCAGAAAGCCTGCGAAAAATTCCTTGAGCGTAAGTTTCATGGCTGTTGCCCCTATGGTCAGCCGGGAAACCGTCAAGCAGGTACGGCCGCGCCTCGTCCGCCGGATTAACCGGCACGGCAAGGCTTGGCGCGCCGGTCAAAAAGACAGGCGTGTCGATAGGGCTGCGATCACGACTGTGCAGTCGAGATCACGCTCTGTTCAGCGTCGATGAGAAGGAACGTCCAGACATGCCCCAGAACGGGTCATGCACGGGATGCCGCTGCTCGCTGTTACGGCGAGACAACGGCAGAGAAAGGCTGCGCGTTATCTTGCCGAGAATCTGCCGGTTACCGAGACCGGCCGACAACTGTCACTCGAACAAGTACCCACTGTGGGTCTCCGCTATTGATGAAAACGCGCGAAGCTTACGCCCCGATGATTGGAGAGTAAACCCGCAGAAGGAAGTACGTCAGGGAATGTGGGGGATGTTCAGGAAGGGTTCAGGATTGAAGATTGGTGGTGTTTTGAATGGCGCCATCGCGAGCAGGCTCACTCCTACAGGGGTCCTGCTTACACAGAACATTGTAGGAGTGAGCCTGCTCGCGATAGCGGTATATCAGACGCCGCAGGTGTTAGCTGGCAGTTGCCAACAACAGATCCGCCATCGAACGATGCCCGCGATTCTTGCCATGTTCATACAGCGAGCCGGCAATCTCGTCCGCACGAATCGGCAGCACCGACAACAACGTGTCGCTCAGACCATGGCTCGCCTGGCAGAAGCCCTGCATGTAGATGCCGGCCTTGCAGCGCTCATCAGTGATCAGTTTGTAGTTGCGATCAACCTCGAACTCGCCCAGGTACTCTTCCAGCGGCGCGAGCAGTTTGCGGTGCATCTGCCGCTCGTAACCGGTGGCCAATACCACAGCATCGTAGTTGCGTACGGTGACTTCCCCGGTGGCGTTGTTGCGCACGGCCAGTTCTATACCGTTTTCAGTGGCAGTGGCGCTCTCGACGGTGGTCAGGGTGCGGAACGCGTGACGGGCAATCCCCGAAACCTTCTGGCGATAGAAGATGCCGTAGATGCGTTCGATCAGGTCGATGTCGACCACCGAGTAGTTGGTGTTGTGGTACTCGTTGACCAGACGCTCACGCTCGGCGCTGTTCTGCTGGAACACCAGATCGGTGAATTCCGGCGAGAACACTTCGTTGACGAACGGGCTATCGTCCGCCGGTTTCAGTGCCGAACCACGCAGGATCATGTCGACCTGCACCGACGGGAACGAATCGTTCAGGTCGATAAAGGCTTCCGCCGCACTCTGCCCGCCACCGATGATCGCGATGCTCATCGGCTGATTGTTCACGCACGGCTGTTTGGCCATCTGTGACAGGTATTGCGAGTGGTGGAACACGCGGGCGTCGCCCTTCAGCGCCTTGAACGCCTGAGGAATACGCGGTGTGCCGCCGGCGCTGACCACTACCGAGCGGGTAGTCCGTACATGCTGCTGACCGTCGCTGCCACGGGAAATGACGCGCAGCGCTTCGACCTGATGGTTGTGCAGCACCGGCTCGATGGTCAGCACTTCTTCGCCGTAACGGCTCTGCTCGGTGAACTTCCCGGCGACCCAGCGCAGGTAGTCGTTGTACTCCATGCGGCACGGGTAGAAGGTGCCGAGGTTGATGAAGTCAACGAGACGGCCGTGATCCTTCAGGTAGTTGACGAAGGAGTATGGACTGGTCGGGTTGCGCAGGGTCACCAGATCCTTGAGGAAGGAAATCTGCAACTCGCTTTGGGTCGACAGGGTGTTGCCGTGCCAGCTGTAGTCAGCCTGCTTGTCGAGGAACAGCACATCCAGCTCGCCCTGGGTCGGCCCGCGCTCTTGCAGAGCGATGGCCAGCGCCAGGTTCGAAGGGCCGAAACCGACGCCGATCAGGTCGTGAACGATGGGCGATGCAATTGCCTGAGTCATTTCCAGTGTCCTCTGGATGAACCCCTCAACAAGGGGCAAGGAGAGCCTAAGTGACCTGACCGGCCTTGAGCAGGACAGCAGGTCGTCTGTTGAGTAGGAACGAGGACAGTGAAATAAAATTTAACAGTGACAGCTCAATGGGCATCCCATTGCTTGATCCGGATACGACAATGCTTCATCGCGTTGACGATGTGTTTTTCCACCAGAGCCTTGGAAATGCCGAGCTGTTGCGCGATTTGCGGATGCGACAGACCTTCGATCTTGCGCAGTAGAAAACTTTCTCGGCACATCGGCGACAGTTCCGCCAAGGCCCGCTGAAGCATCTCCAGGCGCTGGCCGTGATCGAACGTGCTGTGGGGTGAAGGCGTGAAGTAACGTTCTTCGGTGTCGAGCACTTCCAGCGATTCGACCTGACGCAGTGCGTTGCGCCGATGGTCATCGATGACCAGATTCAACGCGGTCCGATAGAGGAAGGCTCGGGGTTGCTCGATCGGCGTGTCGCTGGAACGTTCCAGCACTCGCAGATAGGCGTCATGCACCACATCTTCGGCGACCTGACGGTTGCCAAGCTTGGCGTTCAGGAAACACACCAGCTCCCGATAGTAGTTTTCCAACATGACTCCCGACCGCTGTGGTGCGGTTTCTGTCCTTGAGCCGACTGATCTGCCAGCACCTGAACGGCAGTAGCAAGATAGTGGCAACTTGAGGCGCGTAATTTATAGTAATTCTCATATAGATTTAAAGTGGTGTTTGTCGTTGCCCGAGAAATAGTCCTGTTCTATAGCTGTAACATCGTGTGTCTTCGCTTAAATTCCCTCGCCCTTGCAACGTTTACAGGACAGCTCCCCGTGTCTGTCGCGCCCTGCGACAGCGTTCAGCGCTGCCCGAAACTGTGTGCCAGCCGAACGACGGGCCGATTTCCACTGGCCGGAACCCTGCATGAAACGTCCCCGCCCCGCCCGACGCGCCCTGCTCGTAGTCCTCTGTCTGATCCCTGTTGTCGGCTATGCCGCGTGGCAAATGCTGCCGCCGGGCCGGGATAAGTTCGCCACCGTGCAAGTGAGCCGTGGCGATATCGAAAGCAGCGTTACCGCACTCGGCACGTTACAACCACGCCGTTACGTAGACGTCGGCGCGCAGGCCTCCGGGCAGATCCAGAAGATCCATGTCGAAGTCGGCGACGTGGTCAAGGAAGGCCAATTGCTGGTGGAAATCGATCCATCGACGCAAAAGGCCAAGCTCGACGCCGGCCGCTTCTCGATCGAGAACCTCAAGGCGCAATTGCAGGAACAACGCGCGCAACATGAATTGGCGCAACAGAAATATCAGCGCCAGCAAAACCTCGCGGCCGGCGGTGCAACCCGAGAAGAAGACGTACAGACCGCTCGCGCCGAACTGAAAGCCACGCAAGCACGCATCGACATGTTTCAGGCGCAGATCCGCCAGGCCGAAGCCAGTCTGCGCAGCGATCAGGCCGAGCTCGGCTACACACGCATCTACGCGCCGATGGCCGGTACCGTGGTCGCCCTCGATGCCCGCGAAGGCCAGACACTCAACGCGCAACAGCAAACGCCGCTGATTCTGCGCATCGCCAAACTGTCGCCAATGACCGTGTGGGCCGAGGTTTCCGAGGCAGACATCGGCCACGTCAAACCGGGCATGACCGCTTACTTCACCACCCTCAGCGGCGGCAATCGGCGCTGGAGCAGCACGGTGCGGCAGATTCTGCCGGTACCGCCCAAGCCGCTGGACCAAACCAGTCAGGGCGGCGGCAGCCCGGCCAGCAGCAGCAAAAGCGGCAGCGCTCGCGTGGTGCTTTACACCGTTTTGCTGGACGTGGATAACGCCGACAACGCACTGATGGCGGAGATGACCACCCAGGTGTTCTTCGTCGCCAATCAGGCCAGGGATGTCCTCACCGCCCCGGTGGCGGCCCTGCAAGGCAGCGACAAAGCCAACCTGCAGACCGCGCAGGTGGTTGCCGCCAACGGCAAAATTGAATCCCGCGAAGTGCGCACCGGCATCACCGATCGACTCAAGGTACAGATTCTCGACGGCCTGAGTGAAGGCGATCACCTGCTGATCGGCCCGGCCGACGGCAGTGGTGGTTGAATGCAAACGCCCCTGATCGACCTGCAGGACATCCGCAAATCCTACGGTGGCGGCGACTCGCCTGAAGTTCACGTGCTGCGCGGGATCGACCTGTCGATCCACGCCGGCGAATTCGTGGCGATTGTCGGCGCGTCCGGCTCCGGCAAATCGACGCTGATGAACATCCTCGGCTGCCTCGACCGACCGACGTCCGGCGAATACCGTTTCGCCGGGGAAAATGTCGCTCGTCTGGACAGCGACGAGCTGGCCTGGCTGCGGCGCGAAGCCTTTGGATTTGTGTTCCAGGGCTATCACCTGATCCCTTCCGGCTCCGCCCAGGAAAACGTCGAGATGCCGGCGATTTATGCTGGCACTCCAGCCGCCGAGCGTCATGCCCGCGCCGCCGCCCTCCTCGACCGCCTCGGCCTCGCTTCGCGCACCGGCAACCGTCCGCATCAGCTCTCCGGCGGCCAGCAACAACGGGTATCGATTGCCCGCGCTTTGATGAACGGCGGCCACATTATTCTCGCCGACGAACCGACCGGCGCCCTCGACAGCCACAGCGGCAAAGAAGTCATGGCGCTGCTCGACGAACTGGCGAGCCAGGGCCATGTGGTGATCCTCATCACCCACGATCGCGAAGTCGCGGCGCGGGCCAAGCGCATCATCGAAATCAGCGATGGCCTGATCATCAGCGACAGCGCCCGCGAAAATCCCCACGCCCAGATCAGTGCCAACCCTGGCGCGCTGCAAGCGGTGGATCTGCGCAAGCGTCTGACCGAGGGCGCCGAAGCCACGGGCGCCTGGAAAGGCGAACTGGTGGACGCCTTGCACGCGGCGTGGCGGGTGATGTGGATCAACCGCTTCCGTACCGCCCTGACCTTGCTCGGGATCATCATCGGCGTCGCGTCGGTGGTGGTGATGCTGGCGGTCGGCGAAGGCAGCAAGCGCCAGGTCATGGCACAAATGGGCGCGTTCGGCTCGAACATCATTTATCTGGGCGGCGTCCCTCCGCACCCGCGCGCTCCGCAGGGCATCATCACCCTCGACGACCTCGCCGTGCTCGCCACCCTGCCGCTGATCAAGCAGATCATGCCCGTCAACGGCGCCGAAGCCGTGGTGCGTTTCGGCAATCTCGACCACAACAGTTACGTGGGCGGCAATGACACCAATTTCCCGAAGATTTTCAATTGGCCAGTGGTTGAAGGCACTTACTTCACCGCTGCCGACGAAGCCAGTGGCGCTGCGGTTGCCGTCATCGGGCACAAAGTCAGAAGCAAGTTGCTCAAGGATGTTGCCAACCCTATCGGGCAGTACATTCTGATTGAAAACGTGCCCTTTCAAGTGGTCGGGGTTCTCGCGGAAAAGGGTTCCAGCTCTGGCGATTCCGATAGCGACGACCGCATTGCCATTCCCTACTCCGCCGCCAGCACGCGCCTGTTTGGCACCTATAACCCGGAGTACGTTGCCATCGCCGCCGCCGATGCGCGCAGGGTCAAGGAAACCGAGCAGGACATCGAGCGGATGATGCTGCGTCTGCACAACGGCAAGAAAGATTTCGAACTGACCAACAACGCCGCGATGATCCAGGCCGAGGCGCGCACGCAAAACACCCTGTCCCTGATGCTCGGTTCGATTGCCGCGATTTCGCTGCTGGTCGGCGGTATCGGCGTGATGAACATCATGCTGATGACCGTGCGTGAACGCACCCGCGAGATCGGTATTCGCATGGCCACCGGTGCGCGTCAGCGCGACATCCTGCGTCAGTTCCTCACCGAAGCCGTGATGCTCTCGGTGGTCGGCGGGATCGCCGGGATTGCCTTGGCGTTACTCGTCGGCGGCGTGCTGATCCTCAGCGACGTCGCGGTCGCCTTCTCGTTACTGGCGGTGCTCGGCGCTTTTGGCTGCGCGCTTGTCACCGGTGTTGTCTTCGGCTTCATGCCGGCCCGCAAAGCTGCCCGGCTCGACCCGGTCACGGCCCTTACCAGCGAATGATCGATCTATGAAACCGCGCCTCAGTTTGTTGACCGTATGCCTGATTCTCAGCGCTTGCGGCAGTCCCCTCCAGCGCCCGGACAGCAGCTTGCAGCCTCCTGCCGCGTGGCAGTCAGCGCCTACTGCCAGCAGTGCTCGCAACAACCCGCAATGGTGGACGCAGTTTGGCAGCCCAGAGCTTGATCGTCTGATCGAACAGGCGCGCGCCGGCAGTTTCGACCTCGCCGCCGCCATGGCCCGGGTACGCCAGGCCCAGGCCGGCACCGTGATCGCCGGCGGCTCTCAATTGCCTGAGGTGCAGGCCTCGCTCAATGCCAATCGGCAGAAACTGCTCCGTGGCAACGGCTACAGTCAACTGGACGCCGACAGCAGTAACAAGGCTGTGGATTATTTCGACGCCAATCTGAATGCCAGTTACGAAATCGACTTTTGGGGTGGCAAACAGGCGTCGCGCGACAGTGCGCAATTTGCCTTGCAGGCCAGCGAGTTCGACCGTGCCACGGTGGAGCTGACGCTGTTCGGCAGTGTCGCCGACACCTATGCGCAAACCTTGTCGCTGCGCGAGCAGAGCCGCATTGCCGAACTCAATCTGGCCAACGCGCAAAGCGTGCTGAAACTGGTGCAAACGCGTTTTGACTCAGGCTCGGCCACAGCCCTGGAACTGGCTCAGCAGAAAAGCCTGGTGGCCGCCCAACAACGACAATTGCCGCTGGTGCAGCAACAAGCCCGAGACGCTTCGATCAGCCTCGCGGCGCTGCTCGGTCGACCCGTTCAGGAACTTGCACTGAACCGGGAATCGTTCGATCAGTTGCAATGGCCGGAAGTCGCCGCTGGCGTGCCAAGCGATCTGCTTGATCGACGCCCGGACATCGCCCGCGCCGAAGCGCAACTGGCTGCCGCCGAAGCCGACGTCAAGGTTGCCCGCGCCGCCATGTTGCCCACCGTCACCCTCAGTGCCGATATCGGCTCGGGGGCGGACCAGTTCCGCGACGTTTTACGCAGCCCCTTCTACAACCTTACTGCCGGATTGATCGGGCCAATCTTCAATAATGGTCGCCTCGGCGCAGAGCGTGACAAGGCGACCGCTCGCCAGGAAGAACTGCTGCAGAATTATCGGGGTGCGATCATCAACGGCTTCGCCGATGTCGAAAAAGCCTTGAACAGCATTCGCGGCCTCGACGAACAGCGGCAGTGGCAGAGCGAAGAACTGCGGCAAGCGCAGACCGCGTTCGACATCGCCCAGAGCCGCTACCAGGCCGGCGCCGAAGACTTGCTGACGGTGCTGGAAACCCAACGCACGTTGTACGCCGCGCAGGACTTGAATGTGCAGTTGAGATTGTCGCGAATGCAGGCAAGCATTGCGTTGTACAAGGCGCTTGGGGGTGGGTGGCAGGCGCTGTAAGTTCTCTGCCGGTCAAACCCATTCGCGAGCAAGCTCGCTCCCACAGTGTTCAGGGGTGCTGCCGCTAGCTACGGGCCAGCACAACAACCTGCGGGAGCGAGCCTGCTCGCCAAGAACGATGACGCGGCCTCAGGCCGAAGTCTGTTTGGGTTTCAGATGGCGCGCATACCAAGGGCGCTGCGGCACCTTGCGAAACAACGACGACAACACCTTCTCGTCATCGCTGAAGGTAATGCGCAGCGCCAGCTTCATGGTTTCCGGATCCATCTCCACTGACTTGCCCGGTTGCAGGCCCGGCACCGTGCTGCAGCCGTGAGTGCTCGGCCCGAGCCACGGATCGGCGACTTCAACCCAGCGCCCCGGTGCAAACCACGGCACACCATTGACCTGCAAGCGACTGACTTCGCCCGGATGGAAGCGTTCGTGCGCGCGAAACCAGTCTTCCAGGCGATCATCGATCCAGCCGTGAAAGTGCCAGAACACCGGGCTGACATGGGAGGAAAACGGATCGCCCAGGAAGTCGTTTTCAGCGGCGTACCAACGCGCGGAAAAATCTGCCGGATCGCGCGCGAACGGTACCGGATGGCCATTGGACGGGTCCCGTGGTACTGACGCCCAGCGCATGTGCAGCCAGTCGTGCAGCCCCAGTTCGACTTCCGAACCGAACTGCCCCAAGGTCAGCCTGGCCAGATAGCGCGGGTCACGGTAGCGCGATTCCCACACCAGGAAATTACTGTGATAAGTCTCGGCCGTCTTGATGTCGCTGACCCATTGCGAGTATTCGTCATCGTCCTCGGCCAGCCAGGTCGGCGGCAGTGAAGTGCCGTCGTGATTGTCGAAATAATCGGCAAAACCTTGGCGATCACGGATCAACTCCGGCTGCGGCAGCGGAAAATGCTGCCACGACGGCAGATCCTGCATTGAACGCGCCGTGCCCAGCATGTGCCGGTGCATGAAAAAGAAATCGATACCCGAGCCATTGCGATCCTTGCGCGGACCACGGGCGTCGCGCTCCTTGTCACGCGGGCCGGGCTGCCAGCCGATACCGCGCAGGGCGCCGCGCTTTTCCTCGCTCAAGGTATGCCACTTGTCGCGGCTGGCGTGCCAGAGCTGATGGAACAAGCGGTGCTCAGGAGAAATCAGCCAGGCCAGCAACGTCGGGTTCAACCCTGCGCGCTCGCGTGCCTCGGGGAATACGCGTTTGACGGCAATAAAACGGTTGTCCTGCGCCGGCAGCATCAAGGGGCGATCAAGGTTGAGGACGCGTCCGCTGAGGCTGCCGCTGCCGGCGTTGCCGAAACCGCCCCAGACCTCATCCAGCGCCATGCTGAATTCGTAGTCCGGTGCACCGTCGGCTGCGGACAGGCTGACCAGACGCCAACTCAACTGCGAGGTTTTGACATCGGCGAGGTCCGCGAGAATTCGATAGCGCGGCGCCTGAGACGAACGCAAGCGCTCGGCCGTGTCGAGAAAGCCGATGACGCCGCGCCCTTTGTGGGCAACATCGAGAAACACTTCCAGACCTTCTCCGGGCAAACCCGCGATACCGGCGTCATGACCCTCGAAACGAATCTGCCAGACACCGCGCAGCGCATCCGCCAGGCGTTGCCCGGCAACATCCGCGACGTCGAACGACGCCTCACCCGGGGTGATCGTCGGATCCGGCTTCGTCCATTCACGATGCCCAAAATACGCTGCAGGCACAGCGGCGCCGGTCAGTGCCAGGCCCGCCATGAACCATCGTCGAGAAATCTTCATTGCCCTACCTGTGTCAGCCATGAAGCAGGCTTTATCCAAGCTAGAACGTTTGTTGCAGAGGTAAATTTATGCCGTCCTGAAAAGATCGCAGCCTTCGGCAGTTCCTGTATCGCGCGCGTTCTTTTCAGCCAGACCTAAATTACCCGGTAGCCCAGTCGTTCCACCCAGATAGCGAAGGCCCTTGCGCCTGCACCTCGACGGCGAACCTGACTGAGATGGCAATGACAAAACCACGTTCGAAAAAGGCTCTTTACATCGGCCTGCCGCTGGCCCTGGCGATCAGTGCCGCCGCAGGTTTTGCGGTTTGGGAACACTGGTTCAAGGACAACCCCGGCTACCCGGTCAAAGTCATGCAGCAAGCCGATGAGTTGCAGGACCGCATCATTTCCTTCGATAGCCACATCACCGTGCCGCTGGATTTCGGCACCGCCGGCAACGAAGCCGACAAGGATGGCAGCGGCCAGTTCGATCTGGTGAAAACAGCCCGCGGGCGCCTGTCCGGTGCCGCCCTGACGATCTTCGGCTGGCCGGAAATCTGGAACGGCGCCAACGCCCCCCACCGTCCGACCGCCGGGTTTGTCGAAGAAGCACGCTTCGAACAGGAAACCCGCTACAAGATCATCAGCACCCTGGTGCGCGACTTCCCCAATCAGGTCGCCATCGCCTACACCCCGGACGATTTCCGCCGTCTGCATGGCGAAGGCAAGTTTGCGATTTTCATGAGCATGCTCAACGCCTATCCACTGGGCAACGATCTCAACGCCCTGGACAAGTGGGCCGCACGTGGCATGCGCATGTTCGGTTTCAGTTACGTGGGCAACAACGACTGGGCCGACTCCTCGCGACCACTGCCGTTTTTCAATGACACCCGCGATGCGCTCGGCGGTCTGTCGGACATCGGCAAACAGGCCGTGCATCGCCTCAATGATCTGGGCGTCATCATCGATGTCTCGCAGATGTCGACCAAGGCACTGGAACAGGTCGCGCAACTGAGTCGCGCACCGATCGTGGCATCCCACTCGGCGCCACGGGCACTGGTGGATATCCCGCGCAATATCAGCGACCAGGAAATGCAACTGATCAAGAACAGTGGCGGCGTTGTGCAAATCGTCGGTTTCCCGACCTACTTGCGTCCCCTGAGCCAAACAACGCAGGACAAGCTCAACGCCTTGCGTGCCAGGTTTGATCTGCAGCCACTGCAGGGCCTGGAAATGGCGCTGATGCCTGGTGACCCGATCATCACCGTATGGCCGGAACAACGCTTTGGCGAGTACGCCGGCCAGCTCTACGCAATCGTCGACGAAGAACCCAAAGCCAACCTCAAGGACCTCGGTGACGCAATCGATTACGCCGTGAAGAAAATCGGCATCGACCATGTCGGCATCAGTTCCGACTTCAACGATGGCGGCGGTCTGGATGGCTGGAAGGACGTCAGCGAAGCACGCAACGTAACCGCCGAGTTGATCTCCCGTGGCTACAGCGAGGCCGACATCGCCAAATTGTGGGGCGGCAACTTCTTGCGGGTCTGGGAACAAGTGCAAAAATCCTCCAAGCCTGTCGTCAACCGCTGACACCTCTTCGAACAAGCGATCAGACCTCATGACCAACCGTCGTTCTTTTCTCAAACAAGCCGGCATTCTTGCCGCCGGCCTGCCCCTGGGCGCAGCCGTCAACCTGCCGGCCCGCGCCGCCAATCCACAACCGATCGGCGGGAACAAATGGGCACAACTGCGCCAGTTGTTCGATCAGGACCCGGATTACCTGCATTTCGCCAACTTCCTCGTGACCTCCCATCCGCGCCCGGTGCGCGAAGCCATCGAGCGTTACCGCGTGACCCTCGACCGCAATCCCGGTCGCGCGATGGATTGGGATCTGGGTGAAACCGAAAAGCGCGAGCAAGCCGTGCGCGAATGGGCCGGTCGCTACCTCAAGGCCAAGCCTGAGCAGATCGCCCTCACCGGCAGCACCACCGAAGGTCTGGCGCTTATCTATGGCGGCATTCATGTGCGCGCCGATCAGGAAATCCTCACCACCGAACACGAGCACTACGCGACCAATTACACCTTGGCTTATCGCCAGCAGAAAGATGACGTCAAGGTGCGCAAACTGAAGTTGTTCGACAGCAGCGCAACGGTGTCCGTCGACGAAATACTGACCCGTATCGACAAAGGCATTCGCCCTGAAACCCGCGTATTGGGCATGACTTGGGTGCAATCGGGCAGCGGCGTGAAGCTGCCGATCGGCGAGATCGGCAAACTGGTGGACCAGCACAATTGTCAGCGCGAGGAAAAGGATCGCATCCTGTACGTCGTCGATGGCGTGCACGGCTTTGGTGTCGATGACCTCGACTTCCCCGACATGCAGTGCGATTTCTTTATCGCCGGTACCCACAAGTGGATGTTCGGCCCGCGCGGCACCGGAATTATTTGCGCACGTTCCAGCGAACTGAAGGACGTCACCCCGACCATCCCGACCTTCTCCGAAGCCACCACGTTCTCGACCATCATGACCCCCGGCGGGTATCACAGTTTCGAGCACCGCTGGGCGCTGGACGAAGCGTTCAAGCTGCATCTGACGCTGGGCAAGCGCGAGGTGCAAACGCGTATTCACGAACTCAATACCTACGCCAAAAACCGCTTGCTGGAACACCGTTCGATTGAACTGGTAACACCGCGCAGCAGCGATCTGTCTGCCGGCTTCACCTTCTTCCGGATCAAGGATCGCGATTGCGATCAGGTCGCCGCTCAACTCATGCAAAACCGCGTGGTATGCGACGCGGTGGAGCGCGACGTCGGCCCGGTGATCCGCATCGCACCCGGCCTGCTGAACAGCGAAAACGACATCGAGCGTTTCATGGCCGTACTCAACAAACAGCTGTGACGCCCCGCTTTCCTTTAGACGAGATGACTCATGAAACGTGATCTGTTGACCCCTGCCCTCGGCGCCAAGGCGCTCAAGGCACTGGCCCTCGCCGCCCTCATGAGCGGCCTGCTGCCGAGCGCCGCCCAGGCCGCAACCGCCCCTGCTGCTGGCAAAGTGTTCAAGGACTGCAAGGACTGCCCGGAAATGGTCGTGCTGCCGGCCGGCACCTTCACCATGGGCACACCGGAGGATGAAGTCGGGCGCGAACCCGACGAAGGCCCGATGCATGAAGTGACCTTCGCCAAACCCTTCGCCATGAGCCGCTTCCAGATCACTGCAGGTGAATGGGACAGTTACATTCGCGAGAGCGGTGCGGTGATCGCCAACGGTGACACGCGCCCCGGTCGCGAGTGCGTCGCGAGCAAACCGCGCTACCCGCAAACCCCGCGCCAGCCGGCGGTATGCATGGACTTCCAGGACATCAAGAACTACGTCGCCTGGTTGTCGAAAAAAACCGGGCAGACCTACAGCATGCTCAGCGAAGCCCAGCGTGAATACGGTGCCCGTGCAGGTTCCAAAGGACCGTTCCCCTTCCCGTTCGACGAGGGCAAGGGCTACAGCATCGCCAAGCACGCCAACACCTACGGCCCGGCGGACGGCTACAGTTTCAGCTCGCCGGCAGGCAGCTATCCGGCCAACGCCTTTGGCCTGTACGACATGCACGGCAATGTCTATGAGTGGGTCGAAGACTGCTATCACCCGGACTACAAAGGTGCGCCAACCGACGGCAGCGCGTGGCTGGAACCCAACTGCGAGACCCTGCGCATTCGCGGCAATGACTGGGGTGAAGCGCCGGTCTTCTCCCGTTCGGGCAACCGCAACGACATCGATCCGAAGACCCGCGGCGACTGGATCGGTTTCCGTGTCGTGCGTGAGTTGTAATCGGCAGTAACGCTTCTCCTCTCCCCCCGGTCGCCGCCAGTCGGCGACCGTCTAAATTAAGCAGCGGATCAGACGTTCTACAGGGTATCTGCCTTTACGACCCAAGGAACTGTCCTGTCATGACCCAGCCTACGCGCGGTGCAATTCATGAATTGTTCACCCTACTCAAACCTTTTCGGCTCGTCGTCGCACTGTCGGTCATTCTGGGTATGGTCGGTGGCCTGAGTGTCACGGTCCTGCTGGCCACCATCAACAACGCGCTGCACTCCGAAACCGGTCTGACCCAAGGCGTGGTCGCGCTGTTCGGTGGCCTGTGTGTGCTGGCGCTGCTCAGCTCGATCTGCTCGGACATCGGCACCAATTATGTCGGCCAGCACATCATCGCCACCCTGCGCAAACAACTGGGCGAGAAAGTCCTG
This sequence comes from Pseudomonas sp. TH08, assembly GCF_016651275.1. Classification (NCBI taxonomy): domain Bacteria; kingdom Pseudomonadati; phylum Pseudomonadota; class Gammaproteobacteria; order Pseudomonadales; family Pseudomonadaceae; genus Pseudomonas; species Pseudomonas sp. TH08. Next base: position 1,294,396 of record NZ_JAEKEE010000004.1, read on the forward strand.
TCGGCACCGATCGAGCAGATCGAACGCTATCGCAGCCATCGCCTGATTCCGGTGCTGACCCACGATGTCGACACCATCAGCGACTTCGCCTTCGCCTTCGCGCCACTGGCCATATCGCTGACCGTGACCCTCGGTTGCATGGGTTATCTGGCGATGCTGTCGTGGCCAATGTTCCTGATCATGGTCGTGGCGATCCTGATCGGCACGGGCATTCAGTACTTTGCCCAAGGGCGCGGGATCAAAGGTTTCTTCGCCGCCCGTGATGCTGAAGACGAACTGCAAAAGCACTACAACGCGATTGCCGAAGGTGCCAAGGAACTGCGCATACACCGCCCGCGTCGCCAACGCATGTTCAACAGCGGCATCAAGGGCACTGCCGATTTCATCTGCAAGACCCAGATCAAATCGATCAACACCTTTGTGATTGCCAAGAGTTTCGGCTCGATGCTGTTCTTTGTGGTCATCGGTCTGGCACTGGCCCTGCAATCGTTCTGGCCCAGCGCTGACAAAACCGTGATGAGCGGTTTCGTCCTGGTGCTGCTGTACATGAAAGGTCCACTGGAACATCTGGTCGGTACCTTGCCGGTGGTCAGCCGCGCACAGATCGCCTTCCGCCGCATCGCCGAACTGTCGGCGCAGTTCTCCTCGCCCGAGCCGCATCTGTTGCTCAGCGATCAGGGCAAGAAAGCCGAGCCGGTACAGAGCCTGGAACTCAAAGACGTGCGCTATGCCTTCCCGGCCGTGGGCGACGCCAACCCGTTCACGCTGGGGCCGGTGAACCTGAAGATCGAACAGGGCGACATCGTGTTCATCGTCGGCGAAAACGGCTGCGGCAAGACCACTCTGATCAAACTGCTGCTGGGCCTGTATCCGCCGCAGCAAGGCGAAATCCGCCTCAACGGGGAATGCGTGACCGCCCTCACCCGCGACGATTACCGCCAGTTGTTCACCACGGTCTTTGCCGACTACTACCTGTTCGATGACGTGGTGCAAGGCGATACGCACATTCCCGACGACGCCAACAAATACCTGCAACGCCTGGAAATCGCCCACAAGGTCAGCGTGCAGGACGGCAGCTTCACCACCACCGACCTGTCCACGGGCCAGCGCAAGCGTCTGGCGCTGGTCAATGCCTGGCTGGAGGAACGCCCGGTGCTGGTGTTCGACGAATGGGCCGCGGATCAGGACCCGACCTTCCGCCGGATCTTCTACACCGAGTTGCTGCCCGACCTCAAACGCCTGGGCAAGACCATCATCGTGATCTCCCACGATGACCGTTACTTCGACGTCGCCGACCAGTTGGTGCGCATGGATGCCGGCAAAGTCAAAACCGCGCTCAACCCGGCCTGACACGCCAACCGCTCAGGGATGGGCTGATCCCGCCTTCACGCGATAGCAGAGTTTTTCGCGGTTGGCGGGATTTTTTTCCGGTTTTTACGCAGTGTTGCGTCTAATTATCATTAACTAATAAAACTGCACTCGCACTTCAGGAGCATCCCGAGCAAATGCAAGCCTTAAAGTTGTCCCGCACCCCTCTGGCTGTAGCCATTTCCCGCCGCAATCCGCGTGGCGCCGTGCTGTCAGGTGCCCTGCTGACGCTGATGCTGTTGGGCAGCGCCCAGGCTCAAGCGACGCCGGTCGACGTCAACGTTCCTGCGCAACCGCTGTCCAGCGCACTGCAACAGCTTGGGCAACAAGCCAACCTGCAGATTCTCTACAGCCCGGAAACCCTCGCTGGCCTGAAGTCGAGTGCGGTCTCCGGTCACCTGGAGCCGAAACAGGCGCTGGACAACTTGCTGCTGGGGAGCGGCATGACTTATCAACTGACCGGCAACACCGTTTCGCTGGTGCCGGCGACCGGAGCAGCTGCGGGAAACGCCCTGGAGCTCGGCGCGGTATCGATTTCCGGCAAGGCGCCGGGGTCGACCACTGAAGGCACCGGGCTGTACACCACGTACTCATCCAGTAGTTCGACGCGTCTGAACCTGACACCCAAGGAAACCCCGCAGTCGCTGACCGTCATGACCCGTCAGCGCCTCGACGACCAGCGCCTGACCAACCTCAGCGATACCCTCGACGCCACACCGGGCATCATCGTGCTGCGTGACGGCCAGGGCGCAGAGTCCGACGGTTACTTCTCCCGTGGTTTCGAGATCCAGAACTTCGAAATCGACGGCGTGCCGACCGTCAAGCGCATGGACAACTACACCCAGAGCATGGCGATGTACGACCGTGTTGAAGTGGTGCGTGGTGCCACCGGTCTGATCAGCGGCCTGGGCAGCCCTTCGGCGACCATCAACCTGATCCGCAAGCGCCCGACCGCCGAAGCGCAGGCCAGCGTCACCGCTGAAGCCGGCAACTGGGATCGCTACGGCACCGGCTTCGACGTCTCCGGGCCGTTGACCGAAACCGGCAACATCCGTGGCCGTCTGGTCGGCGACTTCAAGACTGAACAGTCCTGGGTCGATCGCTACAAACAAGATTCGCAACTGATGTATGGCATCACTGAGTTCGACCTGACCGAAGACACCTTGCTGACGATGGGCTTCAGCTACCAGCGCACCGACGTCGACTCGCCAATGCGTTCGGGCCTGCCGACCCGCTTCACCGACGGCTCGCGCACCAACCTCAAACGTTCCTTGAACTCGGCGCAGACCTGGTCTTACAACGACCACGAACAAACCAGCTTCTTCACCTCGATAGAACAGCAATTCGGCAATGGCTGGAGCGGCAAGGTTGAATTGACTCACTCCGAGAACAAATTCGACGAGGTCTTCAACTACGTCAACGGCGGCCTGAACCCTGACGGCAGCGGCACGACCCAACTGCCGGTGCGCTTCTCCGGTACCCCGCGCCAGAACAACATCGACGCCTACCTGACCGGCCCGTTCGGCCTGCTGGGTCGCGAGCATGAGCTGATCGCCGGTGTGACCCTGTCCCAATACTACGAAAACGTGCCGAGCTACGGTGGCTGGAAATACGACTATTCCAGCTCCCCTGCCGGCGCCATCGACAACCTGCTGAACTGGAACGGCGACTCGGTCAAACCCGAATTCAACGTCACCGGCAAATCCACCGTCGATGAAACGCAATACGCCGCTTACCTGGCCACCCGCCTGCGCGCCACCGATGACCTGAGCATCCTGCTCGGCAGCCGCGTCGTCGACTGGCATCGCGAGATCGAAGACAAACCGTACGGCGGTGCAGAAACCAAGACCAAGGAATCGGAAACCGGCGTCTACATCCCTTACGCGGGCGTGGTCTACGACGTCAACGACACCTGGTCGCTGTATGCCAGCTACACCAAGATCTTCAACCCGCAATCGTCGTGGGTTCGCGACATCAACAACAAGCCTCTGGACCCGATGGAAGGCACCGGCTACGAAGTCGGCGTCAAGGGTAGCCACTTCGATGGCAAGCTGAACTCCAGCTTCGCGCTGTTCAAGATCGAGCAGGACAACCTGGCGATCTGGATCGACACCCCAGGCGGCAACACCTACAAATCCGAACAGGGCACCACCACCAAAGGTGCGGAATTCACCCTCGATGGTGAACTCGCCGAAGGCTGGCAAGCGTCTGCCGGTTACGCCTACGCGGTCAGCACCGATGCCGATGACCAGCGCATCGTCACCACCCTGCCCCGTCACAGCCTCAAGACCTTCACCAGCTATCGCCTGCCGGGCATTCTGGACAAAGTCACCGTTGGCGGTGGCGTGAACTGGCAGAGCAAGACCGGTGCCGACCTGCACACCTTCCAGCAAGGCAGCTACGCCGTCACCAACCTGCTGGCACGCTACGACATCAGCAAAAACCTCAGCGCCTCGGTCAACCTGAACAACGTATTCGACCGCGAATACCTCAGCTACGCAGGCGACCACGGCATGTACGGCGCACCGCGCAACATCATGACCGGCTTCAAGTACACGTTCTGATTTAACCACCGCAACACAAAAAGCGCCCCGGCCAAACCGGGGCGCTTTTTTTATGGGTAAAGGTTTAACGGACTACAAGGCGTGCGCTTTGAAAGGCATTTCCTTTCGTTGCATAGGAAACGTCCGATTACATAAAAGATGCATCCGCTAAAACCCTCTTTTCGCCGAAAACTCCCGCCTTATCTCCTGTCAGCACCTACAGACGACTCGGATATTTCCCTGAGCACTTCGTTGTAACTTTGATTGGCAGGAAGCAACTGACTGCTTACCCGTTACTTATCGAAAAACAATGCACATTCAAAAGGATATGAATATGCAAAAACCACCGCCGTTCGTATTGACCGAGGCAGTCCACACGACTGCGACAGCGCCACAGGTTCAATGTTGTACTGCACTGGGAGAGATAATTTGAAAATGGTATTGAAGGCCAAGTTTGAGGAATACACAGAGTCAGAATATGCAGCCTTAATAAGTCGTTTGGTGGAGGGAGACTATTCCTCAGAGCGGGAGCACGGTGCAATTGTAAACAATATCGTCCGGACTTCAGAGCATCCAAACGGAACAGGGATTTTGTACTACCCGGCAGAAGGCGTTGAAGACAGTCCCGCAGGCGTTTTAAAAGCCATCAAAGAATGGCGAGCAGCCAACGGTAAACCAGGTTTCAAACCAAAATAGTCAGTTCCAGCTTAACCCTGTGGCGAGGGAGCTTGCTCCCGCTCGGCTGCGCAGCAGTCGTAAACCAGAGTTCAAGGTTTGCCTGACGCTCCGCGTATGGCAATTCAGGTCTGCTACGCAGACCAGCGGGAGCAAGCTCCCTCGCCACGGATTCAATATTGTCCGGTATTGGTAGAGATAATTTGAAAATGGTATTGAAGGCCAAGTTTGAACACTACACAGAATCAGAGTATCTCAGCCTTATAAACCGGCTATTCCAAGGGAATTACCGTTCAGAGAAAGAACACGATGACATTGTAGAAAACATCGTAAAAACTTCGGAACACCCGAATGAAATAGACATTCTGTACTGTCCCGAAGAAGGCGTTGAGGACAGCGCAGCCGGCGTACTAAAAGCCATCAAAGAATGGCGAGCCGCCAACGGTAAACCAGGTTTTAAACCGGAATAGTCAGTCCCTGAAAAAACTGCCAGCCAAATTAATCTCGAACTACACCACACGAAATACATATCCAAAAGCGGTGAGATCTACGACATTAAAAACATCGGAGTCACCCCACCAAAACAACACTCTGAAATCCACAAGGAAAAAAATTGAAATGCACAAACCAATTCTTTCCGATTTTACCGAAACAGATTTTCTGCGGTTCGTATCCGGAGTTTGCAATGCGCAATTTGACTCGGAAAAAGAACAGGTCCGCGCAGTGCTGTTGTTTGAAGAGTTGACTGAACACCCCCACGGCTCGGACATGATTTATTACGCCGACTCCGACGAGGAGGCGACCCCCGGAAGCGATCGTTAGCAAAGTGAAGGAATGGCGAGCCGCCAACGGCAAACCTGATTTCAAACCAGAATAGAGTTCCAACATAACCCTGTGGCGAGGGAGCTTGCTCCCGCTCGGCTGCGCTGCAGTCGCAAACCAGAGTTCAACGTGTGCCTGACACTCCGCGCGTGCAGACTCAGGTCTGCTGCGCAGACCAGCGGGAGCAAGCTCCCTCGCCACGGGTTCAATATTGTCCGGTATTGGTAGAGATAATTTGAAAATGATATTGAAGGCCAAGTTTGAGGAATACACAGAGGCAGAATATTCAGCCCTGATTAGTCGCCTGTTCGAAGGAGATTATTCATCCGAGCGCGAACATGACGCCATCATTGAAAACATCCTCTGCACGTCTCAACACCCTGATGGAACCGGCGTTCTTTATGACCCAAAAGAAGGCGTTGAGGACAGTCCAAAAGGCGTTTTAAACACCATCAAAGAATGGCGAACTGCCAACGGCAAACCAGGTTTCAAACCGGAATAGTCAGTTCCTGAAACAAGCTGTCAGGACCGGCCTCTTCGCGAGCAGGCTCGCTCCCACAGGGGCGGATGTTGATGGCCTGAGGTGTGGACGCACACATCAGGCCAGGGCGGATCAGACCGTTTCGGGATACATCACGGTGCGCAGCACGCTCACCAGTTCCTGATAGATCGCCTCCACTTCTTCGGTGACCATGCGCATGCGCAGGAAGTCGTGCACGTGGCCGCTGAATTCGCGGCATTCAAGCAGTCCTCCGGTGCTGGCCAAACGTTCGGCGTAGGCGCGGCCTTCGTCCAGCAGCGGGTCAAAACCTGCCAGGGCGATGTAGGCCGGGGCGGCGCCGGCGAGGTCGTTGCTCAGCAGTGGCGAGAAACGCCAGTCGCGGCGGTCCTCGATGCTGCGGGCGTAGTGCTGGTAGAACCATTCCAGGGAATCGCTTTCCAGCAGGTAGCCTTCGCCGAGCAAGTCCATCGATTCACGGCGCTGCGAGGCGTCGGTCACCGGGTAGCAGAGCAATTGCAGGCAGGGTTTCAGCGCGCCGGGGGCGCGCGCCTCAAGCGCCAGCACGGTCGCCAGCGTGGCGCCGACGCTGTCGCCGCCAAACACCAGGCGCGACAGATCGAGAGCAAATTCACCAGCCTGTTCGCGCAGCCAATCCAGTGCATCGGCACAATCGTGCAACGCCACCGGGAACTTGTGTTCCGGCGCGCGGCGGTAGCCGACCGACAACACTGCACACGGCGTGCGCGCGCAGAACTCGCGGCAGATACCGTCGTGGGAATCGAGGCTGCCGACGACAAAACCACCGCCGTGCAAAAACAGCAGCACCGGCAAGACACCGCCCTTTTGCAACGGACGGTACAGCCGCAAGGTCAGTTCAGCGCCGTCGCGGGCACGGTGTTGCACCTCGCTCACGTCGACATCCGGCACGGCCCAACGCATCTGTTGCGAGGACTGCTCGAACGCCCCACGCGCCTGCTCGGGTGTCCCTTGGTGAAACGCGTCGTTCTGACTGTCTTCGACCAGATCAAGAAACGCCGCTACTTCCGAATTCAATGGCATGCATCACATCCCGGGGCGCTGCGCGCAATGCACACCGCCCCTCTCAAAAAGTTAAAGACCGGCTCAGCGCGCCGACTGTTGCAGGCAATGCTCGACCAGCGCTTCCAGCTCGGCCTGATACTGCTGCATCAAGGTCTCGATGGTGCTTGGGCGGAAGCGACGGGTGCTGTACATGCAGCGCATCGACAGCTTGCCGTCGAACACCTGACCGACGATTTCCAGCCAGTTGCCAAGGTTGGCGTCCAGGCTGTAGACGTCGCCGATGTGCTCGTCCGCCGGCATCAGCATCGCCTGCTCATCAAAGGTCTGGTCGAACTGCCCCAGGTAGTTGAAGGTCAGTCGCGCCTGTGGCAACGCCGCCAGACGCTGTTGCACCGACGCATCGGCCATGTAGCGCAACGCGCCGTAGCCGACGCCCTTCTGCGGCACCGCCGCCAACTGCTCGCGTACCGCCAGAATCGACGCGCCGAAATCCTGCTCGGTCAACGGCGCCAGCCGTACCGGGAACATGGTGGTGAACCAACCGAGCGTGCGGCTCAGGTCCAGCCCTTCGACCAGGTCTTCACGGCCGTGCCCTTCCAGTTGCACCAGCACCGACTCGGCCTCGCTCCAGCGACACAGCACACGACCGAGCGCCGTCAGCAGCAGATCGTTGATCTGCGTGCCGTACACCGCTGGCGCCTGTTTGAGCAACTGCCCGGTACGGGTGGCATCGAGGCCCATGAAGGTTTCTTCGCGGAAACGCACCAGGTTCTTGCCACGCGGGTTGTCACACGGCAGATCCTTGCCCGGCTGATCCAGCTGTGCCAGCCAGTAATCCAGCTCTTGCTCGGCCAGTGCCGGCACCTGCGCCGCGAGGCCATCGGCCCAAGCGCGATAGCTGCTGGTGCGCTGCGCCAGTTGCGGTTCGCGGCCCTGACTGAACGCCTCGTAGGCCAGTTGCAAGTCTTGCAGGAATACCCGCCACGACACCGCATCGATCACCAGGTGATGCACCACCAACAGCAGACGCACCTCGCCGTCCGGCAGGTTCACCAGCAGGCCGCGCATCAGTGGCCCATCGAGCAGGTTGAGGCTGCGCTGGGCCTGGTTGACCAGTGCGTCGAGTTGCTCGATGTCGCTGATCTCCCGTTGCCACAGCAACGGGTTGCGCTCAGCGATGCGCAAGCTGTCTGGCAACGTTTGATAGTGCTGCAACCAGCGGCCCTGGTCCTGATAGAAGCGCAGGCGCAACGAATCATGCTGCTCGAGCATCAACCGCAGCGTCTGCTCCAGTGCCGGGGCATCCAGTGCCTGGCGCGAACGCAGCATCATTGCCTGGTTGAAATGATGCGGTTCACTCATGCCCTCGGCGAAGAACCACTCCTGGATCGGCAACAGACCAAACGCGCCAGCCTGCGCCACATGACTGCTGTCGGCAGTCTGACTCGAGTGCGCGACCGCTTGCTGGTCGAACAGGTTGCCAATGGTCTGGAAGCGCATCAGGTCGCGCAGCTTGATCTCCAGTTTCAGTTGCGCATGGTTCCGTGCCCGGGAAATCACTTGCAGGCTGAGAATCGAATCACCGCCCAACTCGAAGAAGTTGTCGCTGATACCCACCTGCTCCACTTGCAGCACGTCGGCCCAGATCTCTGCCAGCCAACGTTCCTGCTCGTTGCGTGGCGCCTGATATTGATCGGCGCAGAACTCAGGCTCCGGCAGCGCTTTGCGGTCCAGTTTGCCGTTCGGCGAGATCGGCAGGCGCGCCAGACCAATGATCTGCAGCGGCACCATGTATTCCGGCAATTGTGCGCGCAACAGGGTCTTCAGACGGTCACCGGCGTTGTCGTCGGCGCTGACCACGTAACCGATCAACTGTTTGCCCGAGACGCCGTCACGGGCGATGACCACGGCATCGGTGACGCCGTCCTGAGCGCGCAGGCAGGCTTCGATTTCACCCAGTTCGATGCGGAAGCCGCGAATCTTCACTTGATGGTCGGCGCGGCCGACGTAATCGAGGATGCCGTCGTGACGCAGGCGCACCAGGTCGCCGCTGCGGTACAGACGACCGCCCGGCGCGCCGAACGGATCCGGCACGAAGCGCTCGGCGGTGATGGCCGCACGGCCATGGTAACCACGGGCAACCCCGTAGCCGCCGATATACAACTGGCCGGACAAGTCTTGTGGCAGCGGATTGAGATCGTCGTCCAGCACCCACAGCGAGCGTTGGCCGACCACTCGCCCGATCGGCGCATAGGCGGCAGCGCAGGCTTCATCGTTCGGCGCTTTCCAGAGCATCGGCGTGACCACGGTTTCGGTTGGGCCGTAACCGTTGGTGATGAACTGCGGCTGCAACACGCGGCGCACTTGCGCCAGGGTCTGCTCCGGCACAGCGTCACCGCCCAGGCAGTAAATGCGCACCTTCGGCACGGCCATACCGCTGGCCTCGACGTACTCGGCCACCTGCTTGAGGTAGGCCGGCGGGAAACAGGCGATGTCGATCGAACGGCTGAGCAAGGCGTGGCTGGTCTGCTCCGGCGTCCACAGTTCATGATCGCGCAGCACCAAGGTGCCGCCGAAGGCCAGGGTGGTCAGCCAGCGCTCATGCGCGCCATCGAAGGCGAACGACATAAAGTGCAGTTCGCGGGTGCTGGCGTCCATTTCGTACAGTTCGCGGATCGCCTGGCAATGCATGCTCAGCGGTCCGTGCGTCACCGCAACACCTTTGGGCAAACCGGTAGAGCCCGAGGTGTAGATCAGGTACGCGAGGCTGTCATCACAGGTCTGCACCCGAGGTGCGGTGTGCGGATATTGATTGCCATCGAAATGATCGAGATCGAGCAATGGCAGGTTCGCCGGCAGCGGCAAGCGCTGGCTGGCGGCGCCACGGCTGATCATCTGACGCATGCCGGAGTCTTCGATGATGAAGGCCAGGCGATCACTCGGATAATCGATGTCCAGCGGCACGTAGGCAGCGCCACTTTTGAACACCGCGAGCAAGGCCACCAGCATGTCGAGCGAGCGCTCGAGTGCGACACCGATCAGCATTTCCGGACCGGCACCCGCCGCGATCAAATGATGCGCCAACTGGTTGGCACGGCGCTCGAGTTGCGCATAGCTCAACTGCTCGTCGGCACATTCGGCGGCGATCGCCTCAGGGCGTTGCGCGGCAATCATCGCCGGTAACAGCTCGCGCCGGTGCACCGCCGCCGGTTCTGCGCCCCACTGCTGCAAGGCCTGCCATTGTGGCGCAGCCAGACGTTGCAGATTGCCCAGACGCTCGGTCGGCTGCTGCATCATGCTCTGCAGCAACACTTCCATGGTCTGACGGATCCGCTCGACCGCTTCGACACTGAAGCGATCACGCAGGAACAGGTACTCGATGGAGAACTCCTCGCCCAGATGCACCGCCAGGTCCATCGGGAAGTTGGTCACGTCATGGCTGGCCGAGGTGCCGAAGCGCAAGCCGCCCGGAGCCTGTTCCAGACGCTGGTCAATCGGGTAGTTCTCGAACACGATGATGCTGTCGAACAAGGCTTGCCCGCCCTGCCCCGACCAGCGCTGAATGTCCGCCAGCGGTGCGTGAGCATGTTCACGCAGGTCGAGGTTATAAGCCTGCAGACTGCTCAGCCAGGCGTTCAGCGGCTGTGCCGGATCGAGGGTCTGGATCACCGGCAAGGTATTGATGAACAGACCCAGCATGCTGCCGGCATTCGGCAAGCCTTCCGGGCGTCCGGCCACGGTGGCACCAAACGCCACGCTGTGCTGCCCGGTGTAGCGCTGCAACAAGAGCAACCATGCGCCTTGAATCAGCGTGTTGGCGGTGATGCCCTGCGCTCGGCAATGCTGCTGCAACAAAGCGGTCTGCTGTGCATCCCAACGGGTGTACAACGCCTGGTGACCGTGCTCGGCGGACTCGTGACGCGGGTGCATCGCCTGGCTCAACGCCGTCGGTTCGACCAGCGTCTGCAAATGGCCGCGCCAGAACTGCTCCAGTTGCGCCGAATCCTGCTGCTGCAACCACGCGATAAAGTCGCGATAACGACCGCTCTCGCCTTCAACCTGACCGGTTGCGTAATGCTGCAGCACCTCGCCGAACAACTGCGAACTGCTCCAGCCGTCCATCAGGATGTGGTGGCTGGTCCAGATCAATTGGTACTTGTCCGCACCCAGACGAATCAGGCGCGTGCGCTGCAACGGCATGCGGTCCAGCGCAAAACCCTGAACGCGCTGCTGACGGGCAAACTCGGCGAGTTGCGCATCATCCATCGGCGTGTCCAGCGCTTGCAGGTCAACCACGCCCTGACGGTGGACGATCTGCACGGGTGACGCCTGGCTGTCTTGCCAGTGGAACGACGTGCGCAGAATTTCGTGGCGCTGCACCACGCATTCCCACGCGGCACGGAAGCGCTCGATATCGAGGCCTTCCACCGACAGGTTGAGCTGGTTGACGTAGAGATCGTCGCCATCATCGGACAAAGTGTGGAACAGCATGCCCTGCTGCATCGGCGACAACGGATAGATGTCTTCGATGTCCGCGACCGCCACGGGCAAACTGTCCAGACGCGCCTGACTCAGCGCGGCCAGCGGGAAGTCCGACGGCGTCAGGCCGTGGTTGCCCGGAACCACGCAGTGGTCGATCAGCGCCGTCAGTTCACGCCCGTAATCATCGGCCAATGCCTGCACGGTCGCGGTGTCGAACATCTGCTCGCTGAAGCTCCACGACAGGCTCAGCTCACCGCCATACACCTGGCCGTTGACCGACAACCAGTTGCCCAGAGGGGCGCGATCGCTGAGGTCATTGCCGGCACTTTCGCCGGCCGGCAGGAACAGCGCAGCTTCGTCGAACTGGCTGTCGAACTGGCCAAGGTAGTTGAACGTGATTTTCGGCGTTGGCAGGTCTGCCAACGCCTCACGCGCCGAGGCATCGCCCAGATAACGCAAGGCGCCAAAACCGATGCCCTTGTCGGGAATCGCGCGCAGTTGTTCCTTGATCTGCTTGATCGAATCAGCGAGCCCGCTGGCCGGCGTCAGGTGCACCGGGAACACGCTGGTGAACCAGCCGAGGGTGCGGCTCAGATCGATATCGTCAAACAGGTCTTCACGACCATGACCTTCCAGCTGAATCAGCGCCGAGGCATGCCCGTTCCAGCGGCTGATGACGCGCGCCAGTGCGGTCAGCAGCAGGTCGTTGACCTGCGTGCGATAAGCCGCCGGGGCCTGTTGCAACAGTTGTTTGGTCAGCTCAGGGGCAAGACGCGTCTGCACACTTTGCGCGTAGCGGTTTTCCAGGCTGCCGCCCGGGCGCTCGCACGGCAACGTGGCGCTCGCCCCCTGCAAGTGCTCACGCCAGAAGGCCTGTTCATCATCGAGGCTGGCGGTGTGCGCCTGCAGGCGTTCGGCCCAGGCTTTGAAGGCGCTGGTCTTGGCCGGCAACGCGACCTCGCGCCCGGCCTGAATCTGGCTGAACGCGGTGTGCAGATCCTCCAGCAGAACACGCCACGAGACACCGTCGACCACCAGGTGATGCACCACCAGCAGCAAACGCTGAGTGTGGTCCGGCAGATCGAGCAGCACACCTCGCAGCAGCGGACCGTCGTGCAGATTGAGGCTGCCCTGGGCCTGCTGACAGGTGGCTTCGATTTCACCCGGATCGGTCAGCGTGCGCTGCCAGAGCAGTGCTTGCGCAGGATCGATCGGGCGGTGAGTGGCTGTCCAGCCGTCAGTCGTTTCACTGAACGACAAGCGCAAGGCATCGTGATGCACAACCAGTGCCTGAAGCACTTGCGCAACGGTGTCGGCGTGCAGGGTCATCGCCGGTTTTAGCAGCAACGACTGGTTCCAGTGATGCCGCTGGGGAATCTCGCTGGCGAAGAACCATTGCTGGAACGGCAGCAACGGCGTCGTGCCGCTGACCGGTCCCTGGTCGATGCTCAGCAGCGTGCCGCCCAGTTGCGCGACTGCCGCCAGTGCCTGCACGGTCTGGTGCTGGAACAAATCCTTGGGCGTGAACTGGATACCGGCCTGCCGCGCACGGCCGACCACTTGAATCGAGATGATCGAATCACCACCCAGCTCGAAGAAGTTGTCCGTGGCGCTGACACGTTCAAGGCGCAAGACATCGGCCCAGATCGTGGCGATGCGTTGCTCCATGTCGTTGCGCGGCGCCACGTAGCTGTTCTGCATCAGGCTGGCATCCGGTGCCGGCAGCGCCTTGCGATCCAGCTTGCCGTTCGGGGTCACCGGCAGTTGCGCCAGCACCATCAAGTGCGCCGGCACCATGTGCGTTGGCAGACTCTCCTTGAGGGCGTTGCGCACGCTGTCGCGCCATTCGCCCAAATGGGCTTCTGCCACCGACTGCGTCGGCACCAGATACGCCACCAGTTGCTTGCCGCTGGGCCCGGCATGCGCCAGCACCACGGCTTCGCGCACGCTGCTCAGTTCCAGCAGACGCGCTTCGATTTCGCCCAGTTCGATGCGGAAACCACGGATTTTCACCTGATTGTCGACGCGGCCCTGATAGTCAAACACGCCATCGGCGCGCTCACGCACCAGGTCACCGCTGCGATACAGACGACTGCCCGGCGCCCCGAACGGATCGGGTACGAAGCGTTCAGCGGTCATCGCCGGACGATCCAGATAACCCCGGGCCAGCCCGGTGCCGCCCAGGTACAACTCGCCCATCACGCCCTGTGGCAACGCGTTGAGATCAGCGCTGAGCACACAGGTGCTGCGGTCGCCGATACGCGTGCCGATGGGTGCATAGGCCGCGCCGCACTCGTCATTGCGTCCGGCCTTCCAGATCAGCGGAGTGACCACGGTTTCGGTCGGCCCGTAACCGTTGATGATGTACTGCGGCGCCAGCGCGGCACGCGCCCGCTCGAAACTGTCGTTGGGCACGGCGTCGCCGCCGAAGCAGTAGATGCGCACTGCGGGCGGTTGGCCAACCTGTTCGGCGTGCTCGGCCAATTGCTGCAGGTACACCGGCGGGAACGCCGCCACCGTCACGCCGTGTTGCTGCATGGCGGTATAGGTCTGCTCCGGGCTCCACAGACTGTCGTCGCGCAACAACAGCCGCGAGCCATGGGTCAGCGGGGTCAGCCACCGCTCATGAGCGCCGTCGAACGCGAACGACATGAAATGCAGTTCGCAATCGTCCGGGGTCATTTCATAGCGCTGGCCGATGGCCTGGCAATGCATCGCCAACGGGCCGTGCGCCACGCACACCCCCTTGGGTTGTCCGGTGGAACCCGAGGTGTAAATCACGTAGGCGAGGTTTTCCGCCTGCACGTCGACCTGCGGCGCAACGTCTGGCCATTCGGCGGTCGACAGCGTGTCCAGATCCAGTGCGCGCAAACCGGCGCTCAACGGTAACTGGGTGCGCAGTTGCGAATCGGTGAGCAACAGCGCGATGCCCGAGTCTTCGATCAGATAGGCCAGGCGCTCGCGCGGATAACTGGCGTCCAGCGGCACGTAGGCGCCGCCGGCCTTGAGCACAGCGAGCAAGGCGACCAGCATCGATGGGCTGCGCGGCAGGGCTACGCCGACGCGCACTTCCGGGCCGACGCCTTCATTGATCAACACGTGCGCGAGGCGATTGGCCTGGGTTTCAAGCGCGGCGAAGGTCAACGCCTGATCGCTACAACGCACGGCCTCTTGTTGCGCCTGCTGCGCCGCAATCACCGCAATGCGCTGATGCACCAGCAACGGGTCGGTGCAGGGTTGCGCACGATTGCTGTCCTGCAAACGGTTCTGTTCTTCACGGCTGAGCAGGGTCAACGCGCCAAGACGCGCATTGGCCGACTGCACGAATTGCTCCAGCAGCGAGGCCAGTTGTGCGTGCAAACGCACAATCGCCTCCTGGCTGAAATTCGCCGTGGCAAAGCTGTAATGCACCGACAGGGTTTCGCCCAGATTGACCCCGACCGTCAACGGGAAGTTGGTTTGTTCACGGGTGTCGACCGCACCGAAATTCAGGCCCAGCGCTGAGCCTTGCTCCAGCGCTTCGGAGATAGGGTAGTTCTCGAACACCAACAGGTTGTCGAACAGGCCATCGCTGCCCTGCCCCGACCAGCGCTGGATATCGGCCAGTGGCGTGTGTTCGAAATCACGCAGGGCGATGTTGAGTTCTTGCACGGTTTGCAGCCACTGGCTGACCGTCAGTTGCGGTTCCGGACGGGCAATCACCGGCAAGGTGTTGATGAACAGGCCGACCTGCTGCTCGACCCCCGGCAGGTTCGCCGGACGCCCCGACACGGTGGCGCCGAATGCTACGGTCGATTGCCCGGTGTAACGCTGCAACAGCAGCAGCCACGCCGCTTGCACCAAGGTGTTAAGGGTGACTTTTTGCTGGCGGGCAAATTCACTCAGGCGCAACGTGCCGGCGGCGTCGATCCACTGCTGATATTGTTCGATCCCGCCATTTGCGCTCGCCGAACGATCCGCCAGCCCTTGGGCCAGGCGGGTCGGCTCATCAAATTGAGCCAGACGCTCAAGCCAGAACTGCTCGCTGAGCTGACTGTCCTGACGCTGCAGCCAGGCGATGTAATCGCTGTAGCGGCCGATGGTCGCTGCAGGCACTTGCCCGGCATAGCGTTGCAACACCTCACCGAGTAACTGCGAATTGCTCCAGCCGTCCATCAAAATGTGATGACTGGTGTAGAGCAGTTCGTGACGGTCCGCAGCGGTGCGCACGACCACCAGGCGCAACAGCGGCACCTCGTTCAGGTCGAACGGACGGCTGCGCTCGGCCTCGGCCAGCGCATCCAGCGCCTCACTCGGCTGGCCGCGCCAGTCGTGAACGGTGAACGGCAGCGTGGCCGTGCGTTCGACGATTTGCAGTGGCTGCGCTTGCGCGCCGCCCCAGACAAACCGCGTACGCAAAATGTCATGAGCCTCCAGCGCCGCTTGCCAGGCCTGACGGAAACGCTCGACATCGAGCCCTTCCACCGACACGCGCATCTGGTTGATGTAATCGCCCGAACCTTGTTCGTACAGGGTGTGGAAAAGCATGCCCTGCTGCATCGGCGACAGTGGATAAACGTTGTCCACCGCTTGCGGGTCCGTGATCAGCTGATCGAGCTGCGCCTGGCTCAGGTCAGCCAACGGGAAGTCCGACGGCGTCACGCCGCGGTTGTTCGCCTCACAGCAATGGGCGATCAGCGCATTGAGTTCTTGCGCATAGTCGTCAGCCAGACGCTGGATCGTCGCCTGATTGAACATTTCGTGGCTGAACGACCAGCTGAGGTTGAGCTCACCGCCATAGACCTTGCCGTTGATGTCCAGCCAGTTGGCCAGCGGTGCCAACGAACTCTGTTCACGGCCGGTGCTTTCACTGGCGGGCACGAACAGCGCGGCATCGTCGAACTGGCTGTCGAACTGCCCCAGGTAGTTGAAGGTAATGCGCGGTACCGGCTGCGCTGCGAGGGTCTGCTGCGCGTGTTCATCGCCCAGGTAACGCAAGACTCCAAAACCCAGGCCTTTGTTCGGCACGCCACGCAGCTGTTCCTTGACCGCCTTGAGCGAGTCGGCCAGGCCCATGGCCGGGGTCAGGCGCACCGGGAACAGGCTGGTGAACCAGCCAACGGTGCGGCTCAGGTCGATGTCGTCGAACAGCTCCTCACGGCCATGCCCTTCGAGTTGAATCAGGGTCGAAGCCTGACCGGTCCAGCGGCAAATCACCCGCGCCAGTGCCGTCAGCAGCACATCGTTGATCTGCGTGCGATAGGCGGCGGGCGCCTGCTGCAGCAGTTGGCGGGTCTGATCGGCATTCAAGCGGGTTTCCACACTCACCGCGTGACGGTTTTGCAAGGTCGCCGCAGGGTTGTCGCAAGGCAGATCGGCAGGCGCCTCGCCCAACTGCTCGGCCCACCACGCCAGTTCGTTGTGCAGCTCGCCGGCGGCGAACGTTTGCAGGTGTTGCGCCCAGTCCTTGAACGGGCTGGTCTTGGCCGCGAGTTTGATCGTCTGACCGTTTTGCAGTTGCTCGCAAGCGTTCTGCAAATCTTCCAGCAACACGCGCCAGGACACTCCGTCGACCACCAGGTGATGGATCGCCAGCAACAGGCGCTGGCTGCCGTCGGCCACATTCAGCAGCACGGCGCGCAACAGCGGGCCGTTTTGCAGATCGAGGCTGCCTTGCGCGGCGTCGCACACCGCTTCGATTTCGTCGACGTGCTGCACGCTCGCCTGTTGCAGCAACGGCTGGATATCCGGCGCACGGTGCGTGGCCGTCCAGCCTTCAGCGCCTTCGCTGAAGCTCAGGCGCAAGGCATCGTGATGCGCCACCAGCGCCTGCAAGGCGCGTTCGAGGACATTGGCATCGACCGCCTGCGATGGTTTGAGCAGCAGCGACTGGTTCCAGCGCTGACGCTCAGGAATCTGCAGTTCGAAGAATCGTTGCTGGAACGGCAGCAACGGCGTGCTGCCAGTGACGGCGCCCTGCTCGATGCTGAACGCTGCCTCGCCACGCTGGGCGACCCGGGCCAGACCTTGCACGGTCTGGTACTGGAACAAATCCTTGGGGGTAATGCGCAGACCGGCCTGACGCGCGCGGCTGACCACCTGAATGGAGATGATCGAGTCACCGCCCAGGGCAAAGAAGTTATCCGTGACGCCCACTTGCTCCAACCCGAGCACGGCCTGCCAGATCTCACACAATTGCCGCTCGCTGTCGTTGCTCGGCGCCAAATAGGTGTGCTGTTCCAGCGCTGCATCAGGTTTGGGCAGGGCCTTGCGATCAAGCTTGCCGTTGGGAGTCAGCGGCAGTTGTTCGAGGAACAGCAAGTGCGCCGGCACCATGTACTCCGGCAGGTGTTCACGCAGGCCGGCCTTGAGTACTTCGCGCAGCCGCGCTTGTTCTTCGGCATTGCCCAGGGCAGCGCTCGGCACGATGTAGGCGACCAGTTGCTGACCGCTCGCGCCTTCCTGCGCCAGCACCGCCAGTTCGCGCACCGCGTCTTGTTGCAGCAGGCGTGCTTCGATCTCGCCCAACTCGATGCGGAAACCGCGCACCTTGACCTGATGGTCGATACGCCCGACGTATTGCAGGTTGCCGTCAGCTTGATAACGCGTCAGGTCACCCGTGCGGTAGAAGCGCTCGCCCGGAGCGCCGAAAGGGTTCGGCAGATATTTTTCTGCGGTCAACGCCGGTCGGGCCAGGTAACCGCGGGTGATGCCGGCACCGGCCAGATACAGTTCGGCGGCGACGCCTTGCGGCACCGGTTGCAGCTCGCCATCAAGGACATAGCTGGCGGTGTGCTTCAGTGGCCGACCGATGCTCGGCTGGCCACCGGCCGTGCGCCGGGTCCAGGTCGAATAGGTGGTGTCTTCCGACGGACCGTACAGGTCGAAAACATGCTCGACCGTCGGTTGCGCGTATAGGGTGTCGACCAGCGCTTGCTTGAGCGGCTCACCGGCCAGATTGATGATGCGCACGCTCGGCGGGATCTCGCCGCTGCGTTGCAGGGCGGCAATCGCCGACGGCACGGTGTTGATCAGGCGCACCTGATCGCGGGCCGGCAACTGCGGCAACTCCAGCGCGTTACGGGCGATGATCAGCGAGCCACCGTTGGCCAGGGTGACAAACAGCTCCCACACCGACAGGTCGAAACACACCGAGGTCGAGGCCAGCACGCCTTGAATATCGTCGCGGCTGTACACCGATTGCGACCAGTCGATCAGCGCCAGCACGTTGCGATGCGCAATCGCCACGCCTTTCGGTTTGCCGGTAGAACCGGAGGTGTAAATCACATACGCCAGGTTGTCGGCCGACACCCGCGTGTCCGGCGCATGCGCAGGGTACGCGGCGAAATCTTCGGCGGCGTTGTCCATCAGCAGCACGTCGGTGTCGGCCGCGATCGCCAGATTGGCGGCGACCTCGCGTTCGGTCAGCAGGCACAACGCACGGCTGTCTTCGAGCATGTAAGCGACACGGTCGGCCGGGTAATCCGGGTCGAGCGGCACGTACACACCCCCAGCCTTGAGCACCGCCAGCAGTGCGACCAGCAGATTCTCCGAGCGCTGCATCGCCACGCCGACCCGCACTTCCGGGCCGACGCCACGCTCGATCAAGGCATGTGCCAACGGGTTGGCCCGCGCTTCAAGCTGGGCATACGTCAGGTGCCACTCGGCAAAGGTCACCGCGCGTGCATCCGGGGTCTGCGCCGCCTGGCGAGCGATCAACTGGTGGATGCACAGATCGCTGGCAAACGGAGCGTCCACAGGGTTCCAGTCGTGCAGCAAGACCTGCCGTTCACTGGCATCGAGCAACGGCAACTCGCCGACGCGCTGTTGCGCATCGCTGACGATGCCCTTGAGCAACGCCTGCAAGTGCCGGCCCATCCGCTCGATGGACGTCGCCTCAAACAGATCCGTGGCGTAGATCAGCGAGGCCCACACGCCTTGCGGCGACTCATGGGTTTCCAGAGTCAGGTCGAACTGCGCCGTGAGGCTGTCCCAGTTCACACTTTCAACCGCAAGCCCCGGCAATTGCATGGCCTGATTGGCCTGCCGCGCGCCGCTCTGATGGTTGAACATCACCTGGAACAACGGGCTGCGGCTGAGGCTGCGTTCCGGCGCCAGGGCTTCGACCAATTGCTCGAACGGCAGGTCCTGATGCGCCTGCGCGCCCAGCGCCGATTGCCTGGCCTGGGCCAGCAACGCGCTGAAAGGCATGCTGCTGTCGAGGCTGGCGCGCAGGACTTGGGTGTTGACGAAAAAGCCGATCAACCCTTCGGTTTCCGCGCGGTTGCGGTTGGCAATCGGCACGCCGATGCGAATGTCATCCTGACCGCTGTAGCGATGCAGCAAGGCCTGGAACGCCGCCAGCAACAGCATGAACATCGTCACGCCTTCACGGCGCGCGAGGTCCTGCAAGCCTTTGCTCAACGCCGCGTCCAGTTGCAGATCCAGACGTGCGCCGCGATAGCTTTGCACCAGCGGGCGCGGATGGTCGGCCGGCAGTTCCAGCACGCCCGGATCCGAACCCAGGTGTTCGACCCAATAGCTCAGTTGCCGCTCGCGCTCACCGGCGTCCATCCAGCTGCGTTGCCACTGGGCGAAATCGGCGTACTGAATCGGCAACGGTGCCAGCGTGGCCGGCGCGCCCCGACTGAACCCGGCATAGAGTTCGATCAGCTCGCCGACCATCACTTGCATCGACCAGCCATCGGAAATGATGTGATGTTGCACCATCACCAGAACGTGATCGTCCGGTGCCAGTTGCAACAGGCAGACTCGCAGCAACGCATCCTGTTCAAGGTCGAACGGGCGGGCGATCTGTGCTTCGATGGCCGCGCGCAAACGCGGCTCATCGACTTCGCCTGCCAGTGGGTGAACCTCGATCTGCAAGGCATACGGCGCCTTGATCAGTTGAATGGCCTTGTCCTGATCACCTCGGGCAAACCCGGTGCGCAGACTTTCGTGACGCTCGATCAGCGTATCGAAACTGCGCTGCAGTACCGCCATGTCCAGGGCGCCGCGCAAGCGCAACGCCGTGGGGATGTGGTACGCCGCGCTGTCCGGCTCCATCTGCCAGAGAAACCACTGCCGCTCCTGGGCATAAGACAACAGCAACGGTTCACCTTCGGTGCGCCGGAAAATCGGCGCGATGCCATAAAGGTTAATGCCCTGTTTGCCCAGTAGAATCGCCAGCGCCTTGCGTTTCTCGGGAGAAAGCGCGCCTACCGATTCAATCAACTGCTGCATGCCGTGGTCCTCTCAGGAAATCAGTTTTTCAAGTTCATCTGCTGATAAACGATTGAGAGCCTCCAAGGATTTAGCCAAAACATCATGAACGGGCTGCAAATCAGGTTGCAGGGCTTGTACGGCCGCGCTGAAAGCCGCCAGATCGGCACTGGCGAACAGGCTGGCCAACGGCACTTCGAAGCCCAACAACTCGCGCAAACGCAGGGCCACCTGAGTGGCCAGCAGCGAATGGCCGCCGAGCTCGAAGAAGTTGTCCGTCAGGCCGACTCGCTCCAGCTTCAACACGTCGGCCCAGACCTCGGCGATCTGCTGTTGCAGTTCGCTTTCAGGCGCCACGTAGGTGTTTTGCAGCAGGCTGGCATCCGGTTGCGGCAGGGCCTTGCGGTCGAGCTTGCCGTTGGCGGTCAGCGGCAGGCTGTCGAGCAACAACAGGTGCGCCGGCACCATGTAATCCGGCAGGTTGTGCTTGAGCGCCTGGCGCAGGTGCTCACGCCACGGGCCCTGTTGATCGAGTTCGACCGACTGATCGGCCACCAGATACGCGACCAGTTGCACGCCACCGGCGCCTGGTTGATCGAGTACCACGGCCTGACGGATTTGCGGCAGCGCCAACAATTGCGCCTCGATTTCCCCCAACTCGATACGGAAACCACGGATCTTCACTTGATGGTCGATGCGTCCGGCGTACTCGATCCGGCCATCGGCGCGATAGCGCGCCAGGTCACCGGTGCGGTACAGCCGCGCGCCGTCGTCACCGAACGGGTTGGGCACGAAACGCAATGCGCTGAGGTCGGCACGCTTGAGATAACCGCGTGCCAGCCCGGCGCCGCTGACGTGCAATTCGCCGATGCAGCCCTTCGCGACCGGTTGCAGGTCGGCGTCGAGCACGTACCAGCCGAGGTCCGGGATCGGTTCGCCCAGCGGGCTGCCGGCATCCTGTTCGAGATCGGCCAGGGTCAACGGACGGTAAGTCACGTGAACCGTGGTTTCGGTAATGCCGTACATGTTGACCAGTTGTGGCGCAGTGTCGCCGAAGCGTTCGAACCATGGACGCAGGCTGCGCACTTCCAGCGCTTCACCGCCGAACACGACGTAACGCAGCGACAGTTGTGCATCCTGTGGTGCGTCGCAGGCGACTTGCATCAGTTGCTTGAAGGCCGACGGCGTCTGGTTGAGCACGGTGATGCGCTCGCGACACAGCAGCGCATGGAACTCCTGCGGCGAGCGGCTGACGCTGTGCGGCACGATCACCAGACGCCCGCCATGCAACAGCGCGCCGAAGATTTCCCAGACCGAGAAGTCGAACGCGTACGAGTGGAACAGCGTCCAGCGATCCTCGGCACCGAAGCTGAACCAAGGGTCCGTGGCCTCGAACAGACGCAGCACGTTGTCGTGAGCCAGCAGCGTACCTTTCGGCTTGCCGGTGGAGCCCGAGGTGTAGATCACGTAAGCGAGGCTGGCGCTGTCGGCCCAGACCAGCGGATCGGTCGCCAATTGATCCTGCCAGCGGCTGTCATCACCCAGCAGCAGGGTTTCGACGCTGTCGGCCACCGCCAGATGATCGAGCACCCCCGGCTGCATCAGCAGCAAGGCAATGCCGCTGTCTTCGATCATGTATTGCAAGCGCTCGGCCGGGTACTGCGGGTCCAGCGGCAGGTAAGCGCCGCCGGCCTTGAGGATGGCGACCAGGCCGACGATCATGTCGATCGAACGCTCGGCAGCCAGACCGACCAGCACATCGGCGCCGACGCCCCGTGCGATCAGGGCATGGGCCAGGCGGTTGGCACGGGCGTTGAGTTCGCCGTAGCTCAAATGTTCCTCGCCCAGGCTCACGGCAATTGCCTGCGGTGCCCGACGCACTTGTGCTTCGATCAGCTGTGGCAGAGTGCGGGTTTGCGCAAAGGTGGCCGGCGCACGGTTCCAGTCCTGCAACACCGCCTGGTGCTGCGCGGCATCGAACACACTCAGATCGGCCAACAGACGTTGCGCCGGCGAGTCGGCCATTTGCTGCAACAGGTGCTGCAAGTGGCCGCTTATCTGCCCGATCTGCGCAGCGCTGAAATGTTGCCGGGCGTAGGCGAATTGCAACGACAGGCTGTCGCCCAGATCCACCAGCACCGTCAACGGCAGGTTGGTCTGTTCCTGGCTGCACGCCTGGCCGAAACGCAAGCCTTGCGGCGCACCGTTATTCAGCGCCTCCGACACCGGGTAGTTCTCGAACACCAGCAGGCTGTCGAACAAGCCTTCGCCACGTTGTCCCGACCAGCGCTGGATGTCGGCCAGTGGCGTGTATTCGAACTCGCGCATGGCCAGGTTCAGCGCCTGCACTGTTTGCAGCCACTCACCGAGGGGGTGCTCGACACGCGGGGTGGCGATCACCGGTAAGGTGTTGATGAACAAACCGACCTGTTGCTCGACGCCTGGCAGCTCGGCCGGACGCCCGGCGACCGTAGCGCCGAACGCCACGGTCGGTTGCCCGGTGTAACGCTGCAACAGCAGCAACCAGGCGGCCTGCACCACGGTGTTGAGGGTGACCTTGTGCTGACGGGCGAACGCGCCCAGACGTTGCGTCTGCTCACGGCCCAGCCATCGGGTTTGCTGGTCGTAACCGCTCTGGCCAGCGGTCGCCAGCGTATCCAGGCAGCTGCGGGCCAAGTGAGTCCGTTCCTCCAGGTCGGCCAGACGCTCAGTCCAGAAGCGTTCGCTGGCCTGACCGTCCTGACGCTGCAGCCAGCCGATGTAATCAGCATAACGGCCCAGCGGCGCGGCCGGGGTTACACCGGCGTAGCGCTGCATCACTTCGCCGAGCAACTGCGAGTTGCTCCAGCCGTCCATGAGGATGTGATGGCTGGTGTAGATCATTTCGTGGCGGTCATCATCGGTGCGCACCAGCACCAGACGCAGCAACGGTGCCCGCAACAGGTCGAAGCCCTGTTGCAGTTGCTCTTGCGCCAGCACGTCGAGCGCCGACGGCAGGTCAGCGCGGCCTCGCCAGTCCTGCAGGCTGAACGGCAACTCGGCCTGGCGCTGGACGATTTGCAGCGGCTGTTCCTGCTCGGAGATCCACACGAACCGCGTACGCAGAATCGCATGGCGGTCGACCGCGCCCTGCCAGGCCTGACGCAAACGCTCGGGATCCAGGCCTTCGACGCTTACGCGCATCTGGTTGATGTAATCGCCCGAACCTTGTTTGTACAGGCTGTGGAACAACATGCCCTGTTGCATCGGCGACAGCGGGTAGATGTCTTCGACATCGGCACCGGCACCCGGCAAGGCGTCGAGCTGTTGCTGGTTGAGCGACGCCAACGGGAAGTCCGACGGCGTGATGCCGGCGTTCTGCGCGGCGCAGCAATGCTCGACCAGCGCCGCCAGTTCGACCGCGTATTCATCGGCCAGACGTTGAATGGTCGTTTCATCGAACATTTCGCGGCTGAACGTCCAGCCCAGGCTCAACTCGCCACCGTAGACCTGACCGTTGAGTTCCAGCCAGTTGCCCAGCGGCGCCAACGGGCTCTGTTCGTCGCCGGCCTTTTCGCTGGCCGGGGCGAACAGTGCGCCGTCATCGAACTGGCTGTCGAACTGGCCGAGGTAGTTGAAGGTGATGCGCGGTGTCGGCAGCGCCGCCAGCTCACGGCGGGTCGCTTCGTCGCCGAAGTAACGCAACACGCCGAAGCCCAGGCCTTTGTCGGGAATTGCCCGCAGCTGTTCCTTGATCTGCTTGATCGAACCGTCAAGCGACGGGGCCGGGGTCAGCCGCACCGGGAACAGGCTGGTGAACCAGCCGACGCTGCGGCTCAGGTCGAGGTCGTCGAACAGGTCTTCGCGACCGTGGCCTTCCAGCTGAATCAAGGTCGAGGCGTGCCCCGTCCAGCGGCAGATGACTCGGGCCAGCGCGGTCATCAACAGGTCATTGACCTGAGTGCGATACGCCGCCGGCGCCTGTTGCAGCAGTTGTCGGGTCAGCACTTGATCGAGGCGCGTCTGGACGGTGTGTGCGTAACGATTTTGCAGACTGGCCTGTGGATGGGTGCACGGCAGGTCGACGGGCGCATCAGCCAGTTGTGCGCGCCACAGCTCGAGTTCGCCAGCGCGTTGCGGCGCGTGTTGTTGCAAACGTTCGGCCCAGTGCTTGAAGGCGCTGGTCTTGGCTTGCAGGCGCGGGGTCTTGCCGTCGATGCGCTGCTGGTAAGCGCTTTGCAAATCTTCCAGCAGAATCCGCCATGACACACCGTCCACCACCAAGTGGTGCACCGCCAGCAGCAAGCGTTGCGAACCATCGGCCAAGGTCACCAACAAGCCACGCAACAGCGGGCCGTGAGCCAGGTCGAAGCTGCGTTGTGCCTCAAGGCAAGCGTCCTGCAACTGTTGTTCATCGCTGACACTCGCCTGCATCAGCAGGGTGTGTTGCACCGTTGTTGCGTGATGATTTGCGGTCCAGCCGCTGGCCGTTTCTGTGAACGACAGGCGCAAGGCATCGTGATGCGCGACCAGTGCTTGCAAGGCTTGCTCAAGCGCAGTTGCCTCAATGCTGACGGCCGGTTTGAGCATCACCGACTGGTTCCAGTGATGCTGCTCGGCAATCTCGGCCGCAAAGAACCACTGCTGGAACGGCAGCAACGGCGTGGCGCCACTGACCGCGCCCTGATCGATCTGCGCCGCGCCATCGCCCAGCGTCGCGACGCCCGCCAGCGCCTGGACGGTCTGGTACTGGAACAAGTCTTTGGGGGTAAAGCGGATTCCGGCCTGACGGGCACGGGCTACCACTTGAATCGAAATGATCGAATCGCCACCCAGTTCAAAGAAGTTATCGGCCAAGCCGACTCGCGGCAGTTTCAGCACATCGGCCCACACCGCAGCGATACGCTGCTCCAGCTCATTGCGCGGAGCGATGTATTCGGCTTTGCCGGCGCCCAATTCAGGCTTCGGCAGCGCCTTGCGATCCAGCTTGCCGTTGGGACTCAACGGCATCTGCGGCAGCGTCAGCCACTGGTTGGGCACCATGTATTCCGGCAGCCCGGCGTGCAAATGACGCATTAGGGTGTCGCGCCAGTCCGCGCTGTCTTCGTTCAGCACCACGTAACCGGTCAACAGTTTGCCGTCGATCACCAACACCGCGGCTTCTCGGACAATGGCGTGTTCGAGCAGACGCGCTTCGATTTCACCGAGTTCGATACGCAGGCCGCGCAGCTTGACCTGATGGTCGATTCGGCCGGCATATTCGATCACGCCGTCAGCGCGGTAGCGTGCCAGGTCACCGGTGCGGTAGATCCGTTCGCCGGCGCCGAAAGGGCTGACCGCAAAACGTTCGGCGGTCAGCACCGGACGCTGGTGGTAGCCGCGCGCCAGACCGACGCCCGCCAGGTACAACTCGCCGAGCACGCCGGTCGGCACCGGCTCAAGGTTATCGTCAAGGATGTAGCAGCCGAGGTTGGCAATCGGCTGGCCGATCGGCACGCTGTCGCGGCCCTCCTCCACACACGTCCAGTGCGTCACGTCGATGGCCGCTTCGGTCGGGCCGTAAAGGTTGTACAGCCCGGCAGTTGGCAGCTTGGCGAAGACTTGCTGTTGCGCGTCTGCCGGCAGCGCTTCACCGCTGCAGACGATGCGTTGCAGGCTGGTGCACGTACCGACCTCGGCGTCTTGCAAGAAGGCTTGCAACATCGACGGCACAAAGTGCAGCGTGGTGATGTGTTCGCGATTGATCAGCGCCACCAGTTTTGCCGGATCGCGGTGATCGCCCGGGGCTGCGACGACCAGACGTGCGCCGGTCATCAGTGGCCAGAAGAACTCCCACACCGACACGTCAAAGCTGAAAGGGGTCTTTTGCAGCACGCTGTCGCCCGCGCCGATCTTATAGGCCTGTTGCATCCAGCACAGACGGTTGGTCAGGGCGACATGACGGTTGCCAGCGCCTTTCGGTTTGCCGGTGGAGCCGGAGGTGTAAATCACGTAGGCAAGGTTTTCACCTGTGACCGCTACATCCGGATTGTCGCTGGCGAAGCCCTCCAGCGACGCCTCGATCAACAGGGTGTGTACCTGACCGCTCAATGGCAAGGCATCGAGCAGATGCGCCTGAGTCAGCAACAGCTGGACGCCGCTGTCTTCGACCATGTAGGCCAGGCGATCCTGCGGGTATTCAGGGTCCAGCGGCACGTAGGCGCCCCCGGCCTTGAGCACGGCCAACAGCGCGACGACCATTTCGATCGAACGTTCGGCGGCGATGCCGACCAGGCTTTCAGGTCCGACACCCAGCGCCATCAGCTTGTGCGCCAACTGGTTGGCGCGGGCATTGAGTTGCGCGTAGCTCAGGCATTCATCGGCGTATTTCAGCGCCATGGCGTCCGGCGTGCGCAGCACTTGCGCTTCGATCAACTGCTGCACGCTCAGGTGCAGCGGGTATTCGGTGGCAGTGGCGTTCCAGTCTTCGAGAATCTGCTGACGCTCCTGCGCGGCGAGCATCGGCAACGCGGCGATCGCCTGCTGCGGTGCAGCGATAATCGCCCGCAGCAATGCCTGCCAGTGTTCGAACAGGCGCGCGATGGTCGTCGCCTCGAACAGATCGCTGGCGTAAGTCAGACTGACCATCAGCCCGGCGGCGGTTTCGGTGGTGTCCAGGGTCAGGTCGAACTGGGCGGTGGCGCTGTCCCACGGCAGGCCTTCGATGCGCAAATCCGCCACAGCGGTGACCGGCGCGGCATCGCGCTGGTGGTTGAACAGCACCTGGAACAACGGGCTGTGGCTCAGGCTCCGCTCTGGCGCCAGCGCTTCGACCAATTGCTCGAACGGCAGATCCTGATGCGCCTGGGCGCCCATTGCGGCCTGACGCGTCTGCGCCAGCAGATCACGGAAACTCAGGTCCCCGGCAAACTGTGCACGCATCACCTGGGTGTTGACGAAGAAGCCGATCAGGCCTTCGGTTTCAGCGCGGTTGCGGTTGGCAATCGGCACACCGACGCGGATATCGTCCTGACCACTGTAGCGGTGCAACAGGGTCTGGAACGAGGCCAGCAAGAGCATGAACATCGTCACCCCCTCACGTCGGGCAACCTCCTGCAATTGCGCACTCAACGCGGATTCCAGCGGCGCATCCAGCCGCGCGCCACGATAGCTCTGCACCGCCGGACGCGAATGGTCCAGCGGCAGCTCCAGCACCGGTTGTTCGCCGCCGAGTTGAGCCCTCCAATAATCGAGTTGGCGCTGACGTTCGCCGGCCTCCATCCACTGTCGTTGCCACTGGGCGAAATCGGCATATTGCAGCGTCAGCGCTGCCAGTTCGAGCGGTTGTCCGGCGCATTCTGCGGCGTACATCGCCATCAGTTCGCGCACCATCACTTGCATCGACCAGCCGTCAGAAACGATGTGGTGCTGAGTGATCACCAACACATGATCATCCGCCGCCATCCGTAGCAGAGCGACGCGCAGCAGTGGCCCGTTCAACAGATCGAACGGTTGACGGATCTGCGCCTGCACCCAGTTCGCCGGCCCCTCTTCGGTGTTGAGGCGGTGTTGTTCAATCGTCAATTGTCCCTGCGCATGAACCACCTGCACGGTGCGTTCGTGGTCCTGACGGAACGTGGTGCGCAACGGTTCGTGACGGGCCACCAGTTGATTGAAGCTGTGCTGCAACGCAGCGATGTCCAGCGCACCGCGCAAGCGCAGTGCACTTGGCACGTGGTAAGCGGCGCTGTCCGGCTCCAGTTGCCAGAGGAACCACTGACGTTCCTGGGCATAAGACAACGCCAGTGCATCACCGCGCGGCAACGCCAGCATTGGCACAGTTTCGCTGTGTTGCAGGGTCGCGCAGGCGGCGGCAAAGGCTTGCAGCGTCGGCTGCTCGAACAGGGTGCGCATCGGCACATCGAGCTTGAGCGTCTGGCGGACCCGGGAAATCACCTGGGTGGCCAGCAACGAGTGACCGCCGCGTTCGAAAAAGTGATCGTTGAGCCCCACCGCGCCGGACTCCAGCACGGCTTCCCAGATCTGCGCCAGTTGCACCTGCAGCAAGGTCTGCGGCGCGGCATAAGCGCACAAATCCTGGTTCAGTTCGGCTTTCGGCAGCGCGGTGCGATCCAGTTTGCCGTTGTTGTTCAAGGGCAACGCGTCCAGCAACAGCAGGTGTGCCGGCACCATGTAATCGGGCAGCACTTGTTGCAGCGAAGCTTTGAGCGAGCCCAGCCACTGCGCCTGCGCGGTCGCAGGTTCGGTGCCTGCTTCGGGCACCACATAAGCCACCAGTTGTGCGCCCCCCGGGAAATCCTGAGCGATGACTGCGGCGGCGTGCACGCCTTCCTGCGCTTGCAGACAGGCTTCGATTTCCCCCATCTCAATGCGCAAGCCACGAATCTTCACTTGGTGGTCGATCCGCCCGGCGTATTCCAGATCGCCGTTTTCGTTATAACGGGCCAGGTCGCCGCTGCGGTACAGCCGCGCCCCTGCCTCGGCGGCAAACGGGTCTGGCAGGAAGCGCTCGGCGGTGAGGGCCGGACGGTCGAAATACTGCTGCGCCAGACAGGCGCTCGCGCCAATGCACAACTCGCCGACACCGCCAGCCGGCAGCAATTGCCCGGCGCTGTCGAGCACGTACAACGCGCGGCCGGGGATGGCTCGGCCAATCGGAATGCCGAAACTATCGTTGGCATCGCTCAGCCGGCAATCGTGGACGCTGGACACCACCGTCGCCTCGGTCGGCCCGTAGGTGTTGAGCAAGCGCACATGGCTCAACCCAGCCTCGTGCCACAGGCGCAGGCCTTCGACCGACATCGCTTCACCACCGACGTGAACCTGACGCAACGGGCCCAGGCTGGCGATGTTGCCGCCAGCACATTCACGCGCCAGCAAGAACCAATAAGCTGCCGGCAAGTCCGCCAGGGTCACGCCATTGCCGACGATCTGCTCGGCCAACTGGATGACGTCCCAGAGTTCGTCACCGCGCATGATCAGCGCCGCACCGACACACAGCGGCGGGTAGCACTGTTCGACAAAACCATCGAAGCTGAACGTCGCAAATTGCAGCACGCGATCATCAGCGGTGAGCGCCGAATACTCGGCACCGGTCTGGCAGAACTCGCGCAGCGCCGCGTGAGCAATCGCCACGCCTTTTGGCTGGCCGGTGGAACCCGAGGTGTAAATCACGTACGCCAGGTCATTGACCGTGGCGTGATTCAGCGGATCGCTGTCCGGATAAGCGCCCAGCGTCTCGATGATTTCGCCCAGGTGCAAATGTTCAAGACCTGCCGGCAGCGGCACGTCTTGCAGCAGAGCGGATTCATCGAGCAGCAGATCGACACGGCTGTCTTCGATCATGTAGGCCAGACGCTGGGCCGGGTAGTTGGCATCAAGCGGTACGTAAGCGGCGCCCGTCTTCAGCACGGCCAGCAAACTGACGATCATTTGCGGGCCACGACGCAGCGCCAGACCGATGCGTTTGCCCGGTGCTGCACCGCTGGCCAGCAGACGGTGAGCGAGGCGATTCGCCTGACGGTTGAGTTCGTCATAGCTCAGACGCTGTTCACCGCACTGTACGGCCAGTGCCTGCGGTGTGGCTTTGGCCTGCGCGGCAATGCGCTCGTGCACCAGGCCGGTGTGCTGCAATTGCAGCGCTGGCGGCTGGCAATGGGCGAGCATGGTGTGCGTGGCAACGGCATCGAGCAACGTCAGGTTACCGAGGCAAGCGGTGACGTTGGTGATCAATTGCTCAAGCAAGTGGCGCAGGTTGGCGCAGAGCATGTGCACTTGGGCAGCGCTGAATCGCGCGGCGTCGTAGCTCATCTCCAGGCTCAGCGTGGCGCCCAGTTCGATGCCCAGCGTCAGCGGATAGTGAGTGCGTTCATGGTTATGCAGGTTGCCGAAGGTCAACCCGGCCGGCGCGCCCTGTTTCAGCGCCTCGGCGACCGGGAAGTTTTCGAACACCAGCAGACTGTCGAACAGCGCCGAGCCCTGATGCCCTGCCCAGCCTTGAATGTCGTACAACGGCACATGCTCGAATTCACGCAGGGCCAGGTTCTGCGCCTGCAGATCACTCAACCACTGCCCGACGCGCTGATCCGGGCGCGGGTTGCACACCAGCGGCAAGGTGTTGATGAACAACCCCAGTTGCTGCTCGATGCCCGGCAGCGGCGCCGAACGACCGGCCACTGTCGCACCGAACGCTACGCAGTCCTGCCCGGTGTAGCGTTGCAGCAACAGGCTCCAGGCCGCTTGCAGCAACGTGTTGAGGGTGACTTTCTGCTGACGGGCGAACTCGCCCAGACGCCGCGTTGCGGCTGCGTCGATCACCTCGCGATGCTCGTCTGTGCCGTGGCCAGCAACGGGCGCACGCACGGCATCGGCGAGCAGTGTCGGCGCCTGCAACGGCGCCAGCGCAGCGCTCCAGAACGCTTTGCCAGCGTCTGCCGATTGCTGCTGCAACCAGCCCATGTAATCGCGGTAATGCCCCACCGGCGCCGGCAATGAGCGCGCGTCGGCGTAGTGCGAAATCACCTCGCCGAGCAGCTGCGCATTACTCCAGCCGTCCATGAGGATGTGATGGCTGGTGTAGATCAAATGCCAGCTATCGGCGCCGGTGCGCACCAGCTTCAAGCGCAACAACGGCGCGCAGTCGAGTCCAAAACCTTGCGCCCGCTCCGTCTCGGCCAGCGCATCGGTGTCCGTGTTTTCCAGCACCTGCAGCGGCAGTTGCACTTGGCGGCTGATCACTTGATGGGCGCTGTCCAGGCCTTGCCAATGGAAGCTGCTGCGCAACACATCATGACGCGCCAGCGCCGCTTGCCAGGCGTCGGCAAAACGCTGTGGATCGAGGCCCTGAATGTCCAGGCGCATCTGGCTGATATACGCCTCGACCTGCGGTTCATACAGGGTATGGAACAACATGCCCTGCTGCATCGGCGACAGCGGATAAACATCTTCGATGACGGCGGCGGCGACCGGCAACGCATCCAGTTGCGCCTGGCTGATGCGCGCCAACGGGAAGTCCGACGGCGTCACTTGCGCGGTGTCGAGGGCGCAGCAGTGCTCGACCAGGGCAGTCAGTTCTGCGGCGTAGCGATCGACCAGATACTGCACGGTGGCGCTATCGAACATCTGCGAGCTGAAACCCCAACTCAGGCTCAATTCGCCGCCATAGACCTGGCCTTCGACCGTCAACCAGTTATCCAGCGGCGCCTGTTGATCCTGGGCGACACCGCCAAACTCGGTGGACGGCACCAGCAGCGCCTGCTCATCGAACTGACGGTCGAACTGCCCCAGATAGTTGAAGGTAATGCGCGGCGCAGGCAATGCAGCCAGTTCTTCGCGCACCGACGGCGCGGCCAGGTAACGCAGTACGCCGTAACCCAGCCCTTTGTCCGGAACCGCGCGCAGTTGTTCTTTGATCGCCTTGATCGAACCGTCGAGGTCCTCGGTCGCCACCAGATTGACGGCGAACAGGCTGGTGAACCAGCCGATGCTGCGCGTCAGGTCAATGTCGTCGAACAGGTCTTCCCGGCCATGGCCTTCCAGCTGGATCAGGGTGCCCGGCTGACCGCTCCAGCCACTGATAGTGCGCGCCAATGCTGTCAGCAGCAGATCGTTGACCTGCGTGCGATAGGCCGCCGGTGCCTGTTGCAGCAATTGGCGAGTGCGCTCGGCGTCCAGACGCCATTCGATCTTTTTACCGAAACGGTTTTGCAGACTGCCTTCAGGGCGTTCGCACGGCAGATCCTGCGCGGTGTTGTGCTGGGCTTTCCAGTAAGCCAGTTGATCGTCGAAGCGCGAAGCCTCGATGCTCAGGCGCGCCGTCCAGCTCTGGAACGCACTGGTCCTGGCCGGCAATTGCACACCACCACCCGCCGCGAGTTGTTCGTAGGCTTGCTGCAAATCTTCCAGCAACACGCGCCACGACACACCGTCCACTACCAGGTGATGGAGGATCAGCGACAGGCGCTGACTGCCATCGGCCATGGTCACCAACACCGCGCGCAACAGCGGCCCGTTGGCCAGATCAAGACTGCGCTGGGCTTCGTCGCAATGGGCGCTCAGTTGCGCGGTCGTCTCGGCCGTGCGCAGCCACACGTCAGCGCGTTCGACCTGTGCTGCGTACGCTTGCTGCCAGCCGTCGACGCCCTCGACAAAACGCAGACGCAAGGCATCGTGGTGATTGATTACATGGGTCAATGCCGTGTCGAGCCACTGAGCATTCAGCGTCTCGCGCGGGGTCAGCAACAGGGACTGGTTCCAGTGCTCACGCTGCGGCATCGCCCGGCTGAAGAACTGCTGCTGGATCGGCCCCAGCAACGCTTCGCCCGTCGCCGATGCCTGATCCACCGAGCTGAGGCTGTCGGGGATTGCGACCAACGCCAGACTGCGCACAGTCTGATACTGGAACAGGTCGCGCGGGCTGATACGGATCCCGGCCTGCCGCGCGCGGCTGACCACTTGAATCGAAATGATCGAATCACCGCCCAGCTCGAAGAAGTTGTCTTCCAGACCCACACGCTGCAGACCGAGCACGTCTTCCCAGATCGCGGCCAAGGCCTTTTGCATGGCATCCTGCGGCGCAACGAAGGCTTGTTGCGGCGCGGCATCCGGTTCCGGCAAGGCTTTGCGATCCAGCTTGCCGTTGGCGGTGACCGGCAACCTGTCCAGCGTCAGCAGGTAGGTCGGCACCATGAATTCCGGCAGACTGCCGAGCAGCCAGGCCTTGACGTCCTGTTGCCATTGTTCGTCTGCCTGAGCGGTTTCCAGCACCAGATAGCCGACCAGATGTTTGCCGCCCTGCACCAGCACCACGGCTTCACGCACCAGCGGATGCTGCATCAGGCGGGTTTCGATTTCGCCCAACTCGATACGCAAGCCGCGCAACTTCACCTGATGATCGAGACGCCCGAGGTATTCGATGACGCCGTCGGCACGTTGGCGCACCCGGTCACCGGTGCGGTACAGGCGCGCGCCGTCGTGGAACGGGCACGGCACAAAACGCTCGGCAGTCAGCGCCGGGCGCTGGTGATAACTGCGCGCCAGCCCTGCCCCGCCCAGATACAACTCACCGGCGACGCCGCTCGGCACCGGCAACAGTTCGGCGTCGAGCACATGCGTGCGCAGGTTGGCGATCGGCCGACCGATCGGCACGCTGTCGGCGCCTTCGTCGACACAGGTCCAGTGGGTGACATCGATGGCCGCTTCGGTCGGGCCGTACAAATTGTAGAGCCCGGCGTTCGGCAGCTTGGCGAACACTTGCAGTTGCGCATCCAGCGGCAGCGCTTCGCCGCTGCAGACAATGCGCTTGAGGCCGACACAGGCCTCGACGCCCGGCTCATGAATAAACGCCTGCAACATCGACGGGACAAAGTGCAGCGTGCTGATGCCGTAGCGGTTGATGGTCTCGATCAACAGCGATGGATCGCGGTGCGCACCCGGTGCGGCCACGACCAGACGCGCGCCGGTCAGCAGCGGCCAGAAAAATTCCCAGACCGACACGTCAAAGCTGAACGGGGTTTTCTGCAACACCGAATCACTGGCAGCCAGCCCGTAAGCCTCCTGCATCCAGCACAAACGGTTGACCAGCGCCGCATGACTGTTGCCAGCGCCTTTCGGTTTACCGGTGGAGCCGGAGGTGTAAATCACGTACGCGAGGTTCAGCGGGTCGACGACCCCATCGACACGGCCTTCGCTGTAGCGATCCAGCCAGTCAGCTTCCTGATCGAGGGTAATGACGTTCACCCCTGCCGTCGGCAGCGACGCCAGCAACGCACTCTGGGTCAGCAGCAAAGTGATGCCGCTGTCCTCGACCATGTAGGCGAGACGCTCTTGCGGGTATTCCGGATCCAGCGGCACATAGGCGCCGCCGGCCTTGAGAATCGCCAGCAGGCCGATCACCATTTCCAGCGAGCGCTCGACGCAAATCCCCACAAGACTGTCGGCCCGCACGCCTTGTTCACGCAACAGATGAGCCAGTTGGTTGGCCCGGGCATCCAGTTGTGCATAACTCAGGGTTTGCTCGGCGAACACCAGCGCCGGGGCATCCGGGGTGCGCGCCACTTGGGCTTCGATCAATTGATGAATCGGCTGCCCGCTCGGATAAACCGCTGCTGTAGCGTTCCAGGCATGCACCAGCGTGTGCTGCTCATCCGCGTCGAGCAACGGCAGTTCGCCAATGCGTTGCGCAGGATCGGCGACCATTGCCTTGAGCAGGCGCAACCAGTGCCGCGCCATCCGTTCGATGGTCGGCGCGTCGAACAGATCGCTGGCGTAAGTCAGTGCAGCGTGTAGCTTGCCGCCTTTCTCGTAGGTGTCGAGTGTCAGATCAAACTGAGTGGTGCGGCTTTGCCATTCGAGGCTGTCGAGCACCAGGCCCGAGGCCGTACTGAGGGCGGCGATATCGGCCACCTGCGGCTGGTGGTTGTACATCACCTGGAATAGCGGCGTGTGACTGAGGCTGCGTTCCAGCTTCAGCGCTTCGACCAGTTGCTCGAACGGCAGATCCTGATGTGCCTGAGCGCCGAGCGCCGTCTCTTTGATCGCTTGCAGCAACGCGTCGACGCGGGTCTGGCCATCCAGTCTGGTACGCAGCACCTGAGTGTTGACGAAGAAACCGATCAGGCCTTCGATCTCGGCGCGATTGCGGTTGGCAATCGGCACGCCGACACGGATGTCGGTCTGCCCGGTGTAACGGTGCAGCAGCGCATTGAACGCGCCGAGCAACAACATGAACAACGTGACTTGATGCTGTTGCGCGGTGGCGCGCAGTTGCTCGGTCAATTGACCGTCGACGGCAAACTCATAGCGCGTGCCGCGATAGCTCGGCATGGCCGGACGCGAATGGTCCAGCGGCAGTTCCAGCACCGGGTGCTCATCACCCAACTGCGCCTGCCAGTATTCCAGTTGCCGCGCCTGCTCGCCGGCTTCCAGCCAACGGCGTTGCCACAGCGCGTAATCACTGTACTGGACCGGCAGCGCTGCCAGCGCCGGAGGCTGGCCGGCGTCAAAGGCGTCATAGCAACGGATGAATTCGTCGATCAGCACGTTCATCGACCAGCCATCGGAAACGATGTGGTGCAGGGTCAGCAGCAATACGTGCTCCTGCTCGGCGAGCTTGAGCAGGGTGACCCGCAGCAACGGCCCGACAGCCAGATCGAACGGCAACACCGATTGCTGCTCGGCGGCACGAACGACAGCCTCCTCGCGTTCGGTGGCCGGCAGCGCGCTGAAATCTTCGTGACGGATGTTCAAGGTCGCCGTGGCCGGCACTTGCCGCAGACTGTCATCCGCCTGCCGCTGGAACACCGTGCGCAGGGTTTCATGGCGGGCGACCAGTGCGGCAAACGCCTGCTCCAGTGCCGACAGATTCAGCCGCCCGCTCAGGCGCACCGCACCCGGCAAGTTGTAGGCGCCGCTGTGCGGGTCCAGTTGCCAGAGAAACCACATCCGTTGCTGCGCGTAAGACAACGCCTGGCGGTCTTCGGCCTCGATCCCGGCCGGAATCGGAAACCGGGCGAAATCCACGCCCTCCTTTTGCAGGGCCGCGAGGAACATCTGGCGCTTTTCCAGGGGCAACCCGATAAACCGGCGAGCAAGTTTCAAGGAGTCTTCAGCATTCATTTCTCAGCATCCGGATCAGTAGGCAGGAAGCACAAAGGCACGTCGTCCCTATAAAACGAATGCACACCGGAAAAATTAGCGAATGAGAGGAAGTATCAGGAGCGAGGCAGGCGGAGATTTTCAGACAGGCAGGAAACGCTGTGGGAGCGCGCTTGCTCCCACATGAAATGAGCTGATGTTCAGGCAGTGGCGGGCATTGAGTGCCGGCGGTGATGAACGTCGAGCTGATCCTTGATGACTTTCAGCACTTTGGCTTCGTGTTCATGAATAAAGAAATGACCGCCGGCGAGCATGTCCACGGAGAAACTGCCGAGGGTTTCCTTGCTCCAGCCGATCAATTGCTCGGTGGTCGCTCGGTCGGTGGTACCGCCAAGCACATGCACCGGGCATTTGAGCAGTGGTCGCTGGATGGGCTGAAAACGTCCGCACAACAGGAAGTCGGCACGCAGCACCGGCAGGGTCAGGCTCATCAATTCGGCGTTGGCGAGAATTTCTTCGCTGGTGCCATTCAAGGTGCGCAATTGATCGATCAGTTCGGCATCGCTTTTCGGTTCAGCGAAACCGCGATCATATTCACTGCGCAGCGTCGGCGCTGCCGTGCCAGAGGCGAACAGCGCCACCGGCTCCGGCAACCCCAGGGCGCGCAAGGCATGGGCCAGCTCGCAGGCCAGCAGCGCGCCAAGACTGTGGCCAAAAATGGCATAAGGCGCACGCAGGGTCGTTTGCAGTTCGCTGGCCAACTGACGGGCCAGCGCCCGCATATCGGTTTGCAGCGCTTCGCCAAACCGTGCGCCGCGACCCGGCAGTTCTACCGGTTGCAGCGTCAGCCACTGCGGCAGTTTGCGCCGCCAGCGGCTGTAAACCATGGCACTGGCGCCCGAATAAGGAAGGCACAGCAATGTCAGCTGAGTCACCCGGCTTACCTCGAAAAGTTGTCTGTATAAAAGAACGAAGGCGGCCCTGCAGAAATTAGCCCGCGCACGTCTATCCAGTCATTTCAAGTGACGGAAACTCTGTACTGCCGAGCCCAGTACCACCGCCCCGGCCGCTATCGCCAGCCAGAAACCGCTGCGTGCGCCATATGCATCCACCAACGCGCCGGATCCCGCCGCACCGATCGCCACGCCAATGCTCAGACCTGTTATCAACCAGGTCAGGCCTTCGGTGAGCTTGGCCGACGGCACGATACGCTCGACCAGCGCCATCGCCACAATCAACGTCGGCGAGAAAAACAGCCCCGCGACAAATACCGCCACCGAGAGGCCGAAAATATTGCTCGCCCACAACAGCGGCAGCGTCGTCACTGCGGTTGCAATACCGCCGTACATGAACAGTCGCGGCAACGGCAGTTTCGAGCGCATCGCCCCAAACGCGATCCCGGCCAGGCACGACCCAATGGCGTACACCGACAACACAATGCTTGCCGCCGCCGGTTGCCCCTGTTGCTGTGCGAAAGCGACGCTGACCACATCCACCACGCCAACGATGACGCCCATGGCGAGCATCAGCGCCAGCAGCCACTGAATGTCAGTCGAGCGAATGATCGAACCCTGATGATGCGACTCGTGCGGATGCACCGACGGTTCGGTGCTGCGCTGGACGACAAATGCACTGACACCGATCGCCAGCATCAACAGTGCCGCCAGCGGCCCGGCTTCGGGGAACACCGCCACGCACAACCCCACCGACAACGGCGGGCCGACGATGAAACAAACTTCATCAAGCACCGACTCCAGCGCATATGCCGTTTGCAATTGCGGTTGGCCACGATAGATTTCGGTCCAGCGCGCCCGCACCATCGCCGACATGCTTGGCATGCAACCGGCCAGTGCGGCGAAGATGAACAGCGTCCAGGTCGGCGCCTGCAATCGCGTGCACAGCAGCAACATCAGCAGTGCCCCGCCGCCGATCAATGCTGAAATGGGCAGCACTTTGCCCTGACCAAAGCGATCGACCAGCCGCGACACCTGCGGCGCGCAAAACGCCGTGGCCAGGGCAAACGTCGCCGCCACCGCACCGGCCAGTGCATACCCGCCCTTCAACTGCGAGAGCATGGTGATCACGCCGATACCGGTCATCGAAATCGGCATGCGCGCGATCATCCCGGCCAGGACAAAATTGCGGGCGCCGGGGGCGGTGAACAAATCGCGATAGGGGTTTGCCATGGACTGCGGCCTCATCAAGGGCCGCCAAGTTGCCATAAAGGCCGATGAACCGGGAAGCCGGGAATTGTTGGTGGAATGTGAAGGCTCATTCGCGAGCAGGCTCGCTCCCACACGGGATTTGCGACATACAGGGATCTTTGTGGGAGCGAGCCTGCTCGCGAAGGGGCCGGCAAAATCAATGCAACACCGGCATCGAGTGAACTCTCACGCCTGGCAATCGGTCAGCTAGTTAAGCCCTCAACCCAGGCGCCTCAGCTATGCACATTTCCCTCGCCCGCCAGGTTGCACTGGTCACCGGCGCCAGTTCCGGCATCGGCCACGCGGTCGCCAAAGCGCTGGCTGCGGCTGGCGCTGCCGTGGTCATCAACTACAACCGCCAAGCCGAACCTGCCGAAGCACTGGCCCGCCAGATCATCGCCGACGGCGGTCAGGCACTGGCCATCGGTGCCGACGTGTCGAAGGAAGACGAAGTTGAGCGGCTGTTCGCCGAGACCCTCGACGCCTTCGGCTCACTGGACATTCTGATCGCCAATTCCGGCCTGCAAAAAGACGCGGCGGCTGTGGATATGTCGCTGGATGACTGGAATACGGTGATCGGCGTCAACCTCACCGGCCAATTCCTTTGCGCTCGCGCCGCCCTACGAATTTTCAACCGCCAAGGCATTCGCGAAGGTGTGTCCCGCGCCGCCGGCAAAATCATCCACATGAGCTCGGTGCACCAGCGCATCCCGTGGGCCGGGCACGTCAATTACGCAGCGTCCAAGGGCGGTGTCGATCAGTTGATGCAAACCCTCGCCCAGGAAGTCAGCCACCAGCGCATTCGCATCAACGGTATCGCGCCGGGGGCGATTCGCACGCCGATCAATGCCGCCGCCACCGAAGGCGCTGCGGGTGAAAAACTGCTTGATCTGATTCCTTACGGGCGCATCGGCGATGCTGAAGACGTCGCCAACGCTGTGGTCTTTCTCGCCTCGGATGCCGCCGATTACATCATCGGCACCACCCTGTTCATCGACGGCGGCATGAGTCTTTATCCGGAGTTTCGCGGCAATGGCTGAGCATCATCAAGAACGACAAAGCCCGATTGACGCCCACGGCATCATCGGCGACATGCGCAGTGCCGCACTGGTCAACGACAAGGGCAGCGTGGATTTTTTCTGCTGGCCGGAATTCGACAGCCCGTCGATTTTCTGTTCGCTGCTCGACACCCCCGATGCAGGGATTTTCCAGTTGGCGCCGGACCTGCCCGATGCCCGGCGCGAGCAGATTTACCTGCCGGACACCAATGTGCTGCAAACCCGCTGGCTGAGCGAGTTCGCTGTGGTGGAAATCACCGACATGCTGCCGGTGAGTGACAGCGAAGATGACTTGCCACTGCTGATGCGCCGTGTGCGCGTGGTCAGCGGCGAGGCGACTTTCCATATGCGCTGCGCCGTACGCCACGACTATGCCCGTGCCGACACTAGCGCAGCGCTGGATAACAACGACGTATTGTTCAGCGCCAGCGAGCAACCGACGTTGCGCCTGGCCTCGGACCAGACCTTACAGATTGACGCCGCAGCAGCGATTGCCCGGTTCACACTAAAGCAGGATCAGACGGCAGCCTTCATGCTAGGTGCCACGGACGACCCACGGTTTGCCGAGGGTGCCGGCGAGTTCTGCATGGAGCGCACGCTGAAGTTCTGGCGCGACTGGATCGGCCAGTCGATTTACCGCGGGCGCTGGCGGGAAATGGTCAACCGCTCCGCCCTCGCGCTCAAGCTGCTGACCTCACGCAAGCACGGTGCAATCCTCGCCGCCGCGACCTTCGGCCTGCCGGAAACTCCCGGCGGTGAACGTAACTGGGATTACCGCTACACCTGGATCCGCGACGCCTCCTTCACCGTTTACGCCTTCATGCGCCTGGGCTTCGTCGGCGAAGCCAACGCCTACATGAACTGGCTGCGCGGACGGGTCAGCGATTGCCATGGCCAGCCGATGAAACTGAACATTTTGTATGCCATCGACGGTCGCCAGGAATTGCCGGAAACCGAGCTTGAACATTTGTCCGGCCACGGTGGCGCGAAACCGGTGCGCATCGGCAATGGCGCGTATGACCAGATCCAGCTCGACATCTTTGGCGAACTGATGGACGCGGTATATCTGGTCAACAAGTACGGCGATGCGATTTCCCATGAAGGCTGGAAACATGTGTGCGAAGTGGTCAACCAGGTCTGTGAGACGTGGCAGACGACTGACGTAGGCATTTGGGAAATGCGCGGTGAGCAACATCACTTTCTGCACTCGCGGCTGATGTGCTGGGTGGCGCTGGACCGGGCGATTCGTTTGGCTTCGAAACGCTCGTTGCCGGCACCGTTCGCGCAATGGGATCAGACCCGTCAGGCGATCTACGCCGATATATGGGACAACTTCTGGGACGAAGAGCGCGGGCATTTCGTGCAGTACAAGGGCGGTACGGCCCTCGACGGTTCGATGCTGCTGATGCCGCTGGTGCGTTTCGTCAGCGCCAAGGATCCGCGCTGGCTCTCGACCCTTGAGGCCATCGAGAAACATCTGGTACGCGATGGCATGGTTTACCGCTATCGCAACGATGACGCCAACATCGACGGTTTGACCGGCACCGAAGGCGCATTCGCCGCGTGCTCGTTCTGGTACGTTGAATGCCTGGCCCGCGCCGGCCAGGTGGAAAAGGCTCATCTGGAGTTTGAACAGTTGCTGCGCTACGCCAATCCGCTGGGGTTGTACGCCGAAGAATTCGACAGCCATGGCCGGCATCTGGGCAATACCCCGCAGGCACTGACCCATCTGGCGTTGATCAGTGCGGCGAGTTTTCTCGATCGACGGTTGAGTGGGGAAAAGAGTGAGTGGCAGCCGTAATCTTCGCCGCAGGCTGTAGGAAATACCCCACAAATCTGCGCTTCACCAGGCCAGGTCCTACTCACCAATCAGCGGAGTGCCCCCTGTGGCGAGAAGATTTATCCCCGACGGGCTGCGAAGCAGCCCCCAACCCTGCGCCCCCATTCCTGCAGAAATACCGTATTTGCTGACTTTGCGACTGCTGCGCAGCCGGTCGGGGATAAATCCCCTCACCACAATTGCGCAGCCCAGCCCCTACATTTTCTAAACACCCCCGACCCAATCCCTCCTTGGTAACTCGCACTTACACCCGGAAATACCTTGTTGCCACCTGTTACATCCGCCCCTACCATCCACCGCAACGGGCACAGCGGAGCTGTCCAACAAAACCCGAATTCAAGGAAGCAGAATGACCCAGCACGTCCAGCGCAGCATCGACTCGCCCCTTCGCACAGGCCTGAGCCGCACCCAGCTCTGGGAAGCCGCCGACAAAGGCCTGATCAAATGCTGGGAAATCGGTCGTCAGCGCGCCATCCGTTTCCCCGACATTGCCCAAAAGTGCCTCGCCGGCGAATTGCCCGTCCTCGGCTGGAAAGGTGGAGTAAGTCGCAGCCTGAAGAAAAACGAAAAATACGGCTCGCTGAAATACCTCGCCCAATGGCAGGGCCTGCGTGGGGAAAATCTGGATATTGATTTGAGTGAGGAACGCTCGCTGACCTGTTCGCGGACGAGGATGCTGGTGACATATACGCCGGATCGGACCAAGTATTTCAATCAGGTGGCGGAAGCTGAGGTCTGATCCATACGAGGCATAAGGCTTTTATGGCGAGGGAGCTTGCTCCCGCTGGGTTGCGCAGCGACCCCAATTGGGCTCAAAAGCATGGGCCTGCTGCGCAGTCCAGCGGGAGCAAGCTCCCTCGCCACAGGGTCAGGGTCGTCCCGTCAATCTGTTGCGGCGCTGACCGAAAACCGCTCCCGGTAAGCCTGTGGCGTCACGCCAATGGCCCGCAGGAAACTGCGGCGCAAGGTTTCTTCGCTGCCAAACCCACAATTGGCCGCGACCCGTTTGACCGGCAGGCCGGTGTCGCTCAACAGGCGGCGGGCGGTTTCGACGCGGATCAGCTCGATCGCCCGCGCCGGGGTCTGGCCGGTGTCGGCGCGGTAGTGGCGGACGAAACTGCGTTCGCTCATGCCGGCCTGTTCAGCCAGGGTCGCAATGCCGAGGTCGCGGGTGAGGTTCTCGGCGATCCAGGCGTGCAGATCATCGAAGCGGTTGCCTTGTTTTTGCAATGACAGGGTCACGCTGAACTGCGACTGCCCGCCCGGACGCTTGAGGAACACCACCAGTTGCCGGGCGACGTCCAGTGCCATGTCGCGGCCCAGATCGTCTTCAACCATGGCCAGCGCCAGGTCGATACCCGCAGTGACACCCGCCGACGTCCACACTGGGCCGTCATTGATGAAGATCGGATTCGGTTCGACACGCAGCTTCGGATGCTGTTGCGCCAGTTGCTCGCAGCGCGTCCAGTGCGTGACGACCCGACGACCGTCGAGCCAACCGCTGGCCGCCAGCAAGAAAGCACCGGTGCAGACTGACGCCACACGTCGACATTTGGTCGCATGCTCGCGCACCCAGTCCACCAGCGCCGGGTCTTCAGCGGCGGCGTAAACGCCCCAGCCGCCAGAGATGATCAGCGTATCGCTGGCCTCCTGCGGCAAGGGCTCGGCGAGCAATGCCAAACCTGCCGAAGAAGTCACCGCCCCGCCGCCGCTGGCGATCACCGTCGGCGCGTAAGGCGCAGGCAAGCCTTGCTGACGGGCAATGTCGTTGGCCGAGGCGAACACCTGCAACGGGCCGGTGACATCCAGCAGTTGCAGATTGGCGAACGCGAGGACGTGAATGGTTTTTGGCATTTGGCGTAATTCGTGGGGTTATTGGCGTATGCGCCAGAACCTACGCGCCTACAGTGAAGCCGTCCACCCCTTTTCATGGAGCAAGAACGATGACGCTGCAGATCGGCTTTCTGTTGTTTCCACAGGTTCAGCAACTTGACCTGACCGGCCCTTACGACGTGCTCGCCTCACTGCCGGACGTGCAGGTGCACCTGGTCTGGAAGGATCTGATGCCGGTCACCGCCAGCACTGGCCTGCTGCTGAAACCGACCACCACTTTCGAGGACTGCCCCGATCTGGATGTGATCTGTGTGCCTGGCGGTGGTGGCGTCGGGCCGTTGATGGAGGATGAACAGACGCTGGATTTCATCAAACGTCAGGCTGCGCAAGCGCGTTACGTGACCTCGGTGTGCACCGGGTCGCTGGTGCTCGGTGCGGCGGGCCTGTTGCAAGGCAAGCGAGCGACCACACATTGGGCGTATCACGATCTGTTGCCGACGCTGGGCGCGATTGCGGTAAAGGATCGTGTGGTGCGTGACGGCAATCTGTTTACCGGTGGCGGGATTACGGCGGGGATCGATTTTGCTTTGGTGTTGGCGGCTGAGTTGGTGGATGCCGACGCGGCGCAATTGATCCAGTTGCAATTGGAATATGCGCCGGCGCCACCGTTTGACTCGGGCAGCCCGGACACTGCGCCGAGCGCGATTGTCGATGAAGCGCGCTTGCGTGCTGCGCCGTCGCTGAAACTGCGCACAGAAATAACCGAACGCGCCGCCGCGAAACTCAACCTGCGCTAGATCCCTCGCCTTACACATCCCCTGTAG
Source organism: Pseudomonas sp. TH08 (assembly GCF_016651275.1). NCBI lineage: Bacteria > Pseudomonadati > Pseudomonadota > Gammaproteobacteria > Pseudomonadales > Pseudomonadaceae > Pseudomonas > Pseudomonas sp. TH08. The sequence goes on from NZ_JAEKEE010000004.1 coordinate 1,338,362, forward strand.
GAGTGAGCCTGCTCGCGATAGCGGTGTGTCATTCAACGCAAATGTTGGCTGATACATCGCTATCGCGAGCAGGCTCACTCCTACAGTTGATCGGGGTTGCCGCAGATATTTGGGTTGTCCCCAATTGCCGCCACACCTTCACTTGTCCCCACGCGCGCGGGCTGGACCTGGGTGTTGCTGGCGGGGCTGGCGGGGGTCAGCTATGGTCTGGCCTACCGTTTTGGCGGACTGGGTGCGGCGATCGCCACGCATTTCGGGCTCAATCTGCTGCACTTCGGCCTGTTCACTTATCCGATGCTCGCGGGCTGAAGCAATGACCGTTTTGCGACGGCATTCTTAAATCTGAAAAAAAATTTCAATAAAAAGCTGACACCGCCGACAACCTTTCAAAGCCTTGCGGATTGAAAAACCATGCGTAATAACCAGCCCATCACACAACGCGAACGGACTTTCCCGGCTCAGCAACGGTTGATTTCCACAACCGACGCCAAGGGCGTGATCACCTACTGCAACGACGCTTTCGTTGAGATCAGCGGGTTTTCGCGAGAAGAACTGATCCGTGCGCCGCACAACCTGGTCCGTCACCCAGACGTTCCGGCTGCGGTGTTTTCGCACATGTGGGGCACATTGAAACAAGGCTTGCCATGGATGGGCATTGTCAAGAATCGCTGCAAGACCGGTGACCATTACTGGGTTAACGCCTATGTAACGCCGGTGTTCGAGGGCAATCAGGTGGTCGGTTACGAGTCGGTGCGGATCAAACCCACCGCCGAACAGATCCGCCGTGCCGAAGCGCTCTACCAACGCATCAACCAGGGCAAGTCAGCGATCCCTTCCAGCGACAAATGGCTACCGGTGCTACAGGACTGGCTGCCGTTCATTCTGGTCAGCCAACTGAGCTTCGTGATCGGCGCGACGTTGAACTCGCATTGGGGCTTTGCTCTGGCGGCAGGTCTTTCGGTGCCGCTGGGCCTGATGGGTCTGCAGTGGCAACAACGCGGGCTCAAGCGCCTGCTGCGTCTGGCCGAACAGACCACCTCCGACCCGCTGATCGCGCAGATGTACACCGACAGCCGTGGCGCCCAGGCGCGTCTGGAGATGTCGATCCTCAGCCAGGAAGCCCGCCTGAAAACCTGCCTGACGCGTCTGCAGGACACCGCCGAACACCTGACCGATCAGGCCAAGCAGTCCGACTCGCTGGCGCACAACAGCTCCATCGGCCTGGAACGTCAACGCGTGGAAACCGAACAAGTCGCCACCGCCGTCAACCAGATGGCCGCAACGACGCAGGAAGTGGCGAGCCACGTACAGCGCACCGCTGACGCGACTCAGGAAGCCAATCGCCTGACCGGTCGCGGTCGTGACATCGCAGGCGAAACCCGCGAAGCCATTCAGCGTCTGTCCGTAGTCGTCGGTGAAACCGGTCTGACCGTGACGCAACTGGCCAAGGACAGCGACGAAATCGGCGGCGTGGTCGACGTGATCAAAGGCATCGCCGACCAGACCAACCTGCTCGCGCTCAACGCCGCCATCGAAGCGGCCCGTGCCGGTGAAATGGGTCGTGGGTTTGCTGTGGTGGCGGACGAAGTTCGTCAACTGGCGCAACGCACCAGCGAATCGACCGGGCAGATCCATGCCTTGATTGCCAAGTTGCAGCAGACCGCGTCGAGCGCCGTGCAAACCATGGAAGCCGGGCATCGCCAGGCTGAAGAAGGTGTGGCGCGCGTACTGGAAGCGGATCAGGCATTGGTCGGCATCAGTGAAGCGGTGGCCAACATCACCGACATGACCACGCAGATCGCCGCAGCCACCGAAGAGCAAAGTGCGGTGGCTGAAGAGATCAGCCGCAACATCAGCAACATTTCGGAGTTGGCGGATCAGACGTCCGAGCAGGCGCAAAACTCGGCGTTGCTGAGTGAAGAGCTGACGAAGACGGCGAATACGCAGTACTCGTTGGTGGAGCGGTTTAACCGCTAAAAGCAAAAGATCGCAGGCTTCGACATCTCCTACAGGAAAATGCATTCCAATGTAGAAGCTGCCGCAGGCTGCGATCTTTTGATCTTGAAAGCCCGGATAGCGAAAGCGTCCGGGCTTTTTGTTGCCGGTCTGAAATTGATGCTGCGTGACAGACCGCTTTCGCGAGCAGGCTCGCTCCTACATTGGGTCTGCGGTGATCACCGATTACGTGCCCGACAACAAATCCCCTGTAGGAGTGAGCCTGCTCGCGAAGAGGCCTGACCGCCAACGCCATTCTTAAGGCAAACGGAAGTTATCCAGCAATCGATTGACCAACAGCTCGTTCATCATGATCACCTGTTGCAGCGCCAGCAGCGGTTTGCGCTCCGGGCCGCCTATCGAGTTGGCGATATTGCCGGCCATGGCATGGGCGTACGACAGCGATTCACAGGCCTCGACGAGCAGGGTTTCGTCATCCAGCGTGGGGTCGACGAGATAGACAGGGCGAAATTTGGGCGAAGGTGGCGGAGCCGTCAGATCTTCGGGTCTGAGGTAGTAGTCGAGGGCGCGATCTGTCGCTTCTTTTACCTTTTGCGGGCTGAGCGCTGGGTCGTGGGGGGATTGGATCGATATGCGGTGGGTTTGGCGTGATTTTGAACATAGATGAAGACTCGTATCGAAATAAATAGGAGCCATCACCCTCGCTACCAAACGCGGGTGGCGGCCATGCGCAGGTTGGTAGACCGGTCAAATCGGGAAACCCGGCGCTCACAGAGGAGCCCCACGCATGCCCACCATACAAAGCCATACCTCAAAAAAGAGACAGCATCGAAGGTGTCGCGACAACGACAATTTAAAGCGGGCTACCAAACCCGATCACTGATTTTCAGTGACAGGGAAACCATACCGCCCGCCTCATAGCCGTGTAAGCCGGCGGATTCTGGCGTACGCGTAGGTAACGGCGCAAGGTGTTGTAGGCCGTGTGGCGTAACGTGTTGTGTAACTTAAACGTGTTCGCTGGATTGCGTTTACGCATCGATGGCGCAGGTGATCCCCTGCTCTATTGATGTTGTCTGGCAGGCCGTCATCGCGAGCAGGCTCACTCCTACATTGGTTCTGTGGTGATCACGGATTAAGTGCCCGACCAAGATCTCCTGTAGGAGTGAGCCTGCTCGCGAAGAGGCCTTCTCTACCGGCTACGATCTCGCTCAAACAATGCAGACACTGCCTACAACTGCGCCAGAATGCGCCGACTGGTGCTCATTGAGGCCAGGTTCTATCGTTTGCCTGTCGCTACTCAATCACGCGGACCGGTCAGCATGAATACACACCCCACCCGAAAACCCGAAAAACAGAAACTTTGTGATGAACTGACATTCCTCGATGTTCGGCAAGCCGCGCGTGATGGGCAGAAAGTGTTCGATAAATTTGTGATCACTGGCAGGCTACCTATTACAAAGTAAATCAAAAGATCGCAGCCTTCGGCAGCTCCTACCAATCACTGTAGGAGTTGCCGCAGGCTGCGATCTTTTGATCTTGAAAGCCCGGATAGCGAAAGCGTCCGGGCTTTTTGTTGCCTGTCTGAAATTGATGCTGCGTGAGAGACCGCTTTCGCGAGCAGGCTCGCTCCTACATTGGGTCTGCGGTGATCACCGATTACGTGCCCGACAACAAATCCCCTGTAGGAGTGAGCCTGCTCGCGAAGAGGGCTGACCGCCAGCGCCGTTCTTAAGGCAAACGGAAGTTATCCAGCAGACGATTGACCAATAGTTCGTTGAGCATGATCACCTGTTGCAGCGCCAGCAGCGGTTTGCGCTCCGGGCCACCGATTGAATTGGCGATGTTGCCGGCCATGGCATGGGCGAACGACAGTGACTCGCAGGCTTCGACGAGTAGGGTTTCGTCATCCAGCGTGGGGTCGACGAGATAGACGGGGCGAAATTTTGGCGAGCTTGGTGGAGCCGCCAGGGCTTCGGGGCTGAGGTAGTAGTCGAGGGCGCGATCGGTCGCTTCTTTGACCTTCTGTGAGTCGAGCGCGGGGTCGTGGGGAATTGGATCGGTGCTGGGTGGGTTGGGCGTAATTTTGAACATAGATAAAGCTCCAATTTGAACAATAAGGAGCCATCACTCTCGCTACCAAACGAGGGTGGCGGCCATGCGCGGGTTGGTAGACCGGTCTAAGCGGAATAGAAACCCGGCGCTCACGAATGAGCCCCACGCATGGCCACCATAAAAACAGCCTCCAAAAAGAGACTGCATAAGGTGTCGTCACACGGCAATTAAAGACGGGCTACCAAACCCGATCACTATTTTTCAGTGACAGGCAAACGATATAGCCCGCTCCATAGCCGTGTAAGCCGGCGGATTCTGTAGTACGCGTAGGCAACGGCGCAAGGTGTTGTAAGCCTTGTGGCGTAACGGGTTGTGTAATTTAAACGTGTTCGCTGGATTGCGTTTATGGGCAGAAAAGACGGGAAGTTGCTCTGTTTTTTTGATGTTGTTTGTCAGGCCGCCTTCGCGAGCAGGCTCGCTCCCACAGTTGAACCGGGTTCATCAGTAAGAGACTGGTCGGCCGGTAGGCCGCCTTCGCGAGCAAGCTCTGCTCCTACGAAGAGCGAGATCAGAAGATCGCAGCCTGCGGCAACTCCTACATGAAACTCGCGGCGCAGCCGCACCACTCGCAGGATGAGCGTTAGCTCGGCTGCAGCTCTTGATCTTGATCCACGGGCGACGTCGGAAGGCTGAGTGGAGGGATTGATCCGGGGGTGGGAGCGCAGCGACCGTTTGGCGCAGCCAAACACATCGAGAGGAGGTGCAGCGCAGCAAACCGTAGGCGATGCCCCCCGGATCGATCCCGCAGCGAAGGAACCCCGAGCCCCAGCGAGCGGGCCGCACGTAGGAGCAAGCGTTTTTTTGCTTACTTTTTTTAGGCGTTTGTAAAAAAAGTGAGTCGCCGTCAGGGCGAAACCCTAAGTGGCCGTTGCCGCAGCAATGGATATGCACCCAAACATTACCGAAGAAACGAAGCTACTTTCTGCGCGGCGCTAGCCAAATGCTGTTCATGGGTAAACCCGGAAACCTTGAGCGGTTTCAAATCATGATCCCCGGCCACCAGCCAATACACCTTGATACTCGGCGATAACGCATACGCCTCGACAGCTTCACGGTTGCCAAGCGCATCCCGCTCCCCCTGCACGATCAAAGTCCGTGTATTCAACCCCGCCAAATGCTCAACCCGCGGCTTCTCGGGTTTCCCAACCGCATAAAACGGATACCCGAGACAAACAAGCGCATCGGCGCCCAATTCGTCAGCCAAAAGACTCGCCATCCGCCCACCCATGGACTTACCACCCATGGCCAAAACCCCAGTGACATGACGTCGCACCAAGCCATACACCTCACGCCAGCACTCAAGCAGTTTCGGCGCCGGGTTCGGCGGACGTTTACCGCCATCAACACGACGTTGGGCCATGTAAGGAAACTCAAACCGCAACACGTTCACCCCAAGCCCGGCAAGGCGTTCAGCCATGTCGTTCATCCAGTCGCTATCCATCGGCGCACCAGCACCGTGGGCGAGGATCAACGTCGCCGAAGCCTCACCACTGGCGGCGTTCCAGAGCCACCCATGATCACGCACGCACTGCGCCCATTGATCCCCGTCAATACTGGCCTTGTGCTGTTTGTCCATGCTTGCCTCGCTTTTAGTCTGCCTATAACTCCAGACGAAGGATTCGCCGCGTGTTGTGCGCGCGCTCACTTCGGCTGAACCGTGGATGGGGAACCATGAACACTTCTATCAGTACCGCCTACAACTACAAGGTGGTCCGCCAATTCGCCATTATGACGGTGGTGTGGGGCATCGTCGGCATGGGGCTCGGGGTTTTTCTCGCGGCCCAATTGGTCTGGCCCGAACTCAACTTCAATTTGCCGTGGACCAGCTTCGGCCGCCTGCGCCCGCTGCACACCAACGCGGTGATCTTCGCGTTCGGCGGCTGCGCCCTGTTCGCCAGTTCCTTCTACTCGGTACAGCGCACCTGCCAGACCCAATTGTTTGCGCCGAAAATCGCCGCGTTCTGCTTCTGGGGCTGGCAACTGGTGATCCTGCTGGCGGCGATCAGCCTGCCACTGGGTTACACCAGCTCCAAGGAATACGCCGAGCTGGAATGGCCGATCGATATCCTGATCACCATCGTCTGGGTCGCCTACGCGATCGTGTTCTTCGGCACGATCATGCAGCGCAAGACCAAGCACATTTATGTGGGCAACTGGTTCTTCGGCGCGTTCATCATCACCGTGGCGATTTTGCACATCGTCAACAACCTTGAGTTGCCGGTAAGTTTCACCAAGTCCTACTCGGTGTACGCCGGTGCAACCGACGCGATGGTGCAATGGTGGTACGGCCACAACGCCGTAGGCTTTTTCCTCACCGCCGGTTTCCTCGGGATGATGTACTACTTCGTGCCGAAACAGGCCGAACGTCCGGTGTACTCGTATCGCCTGTCGATCGTGCACTTCTGGGCACTGATCACTCTGTACATCTGGGCCGGCCCGCACCACTTGCACTACACCGCGCTGCCGGACTGGGCGCAGTCGTTGGGCATGGTGATGTCGCTGGTACTGCTGGCGCCAAGCTGGGGCGGCATGATCAACGGCATGATGACCCTCTCGGGCGCCTGGCATAAGTTGCGCAGCGACCCGATCCTGCGCTTCCTCGTGGTCTCGCTGGCGTTCTACGGCATGTCGACCTTCGAAGGTCCGATGATGGCGATCAAAACCGTTAACGCCCTCTCCCACTACACCGACTGGACCATCGGCCACGTTCACGCCGGCGCGCTCGGCTGGGTGGCGATGATTTCCATCGGCGCGCTGTACCACATGATCCCGAAAATCTTCGGCAAAGCGCAGATGCACAGCGTCGGCTTGATCAACGCGCATTTCTGGCTCGCGACCATCGGCACCGTGCTCTACATCGCCTCGATGTGGGTCAACGGCATCGCCCAGGGCCTGATGTGGCGCGCCGTGAACGAGGACGGCACGCTGACCTACTCCTTCGTCGAAACCCTGGTGGCCAGCCACCCAGGTTTTGTCGTGCGGCTGATTGGTGGGGCGATCTTCCTCAGCGGCATGTTCCTGATGGCTTACAACACCTGGCGCACCGTGCGGGCCTCGCAGCCTGCTGACGTCGTCGCTGCCGCGCAGATGGCCTGAGGAGTCCGCCATGAAACACGAAACGATTGAAAAGAACGTCGGCCTGTTGATGTTGCTCATGGTGTTTGCCGTGAGCATCGGCGGCCTGACCCAGATCGTCCCGCTGTTCTTCCAGGACGTCACCAACAAACCGGTGGAAGGCATGAAGCCCTACACCGCGCTGCAATTGGAAGGCCGCGACATCTACATTCGCGAAGGCTGCGTCGGCTGCCACTCGCAGATGATCCGCCCGTTTCGCGCCGAAACCGAACGTTACGGGCACTACTCGGTGGCCGGCGAAAGCGTCTGGGATCACCCGTTCCTGTGGGGCTCCAAGCGCACCGGTCCGGACTTGGCCCGGGTCGGCGCGCGTTACTCGGATGACTGGCACCGCGCGCACTTGTACAACCCGCGCAACGTCGTGCCTGAGTCGAAAATGCCGGCCTACCCATGGCTGGTCACGCAAGCGGTGGACAGCAGCCACACCGAAACCAAGCTCAAGACCATGCGCACCCTCGGCGTGCCATACACCGACGACGACATCAGCGGCGCGGTGGCCAGCCTCAAGGGCAAGACCGAAATGGACGCCCTGGTCTCCTACCTGCAAGTGCTCGGCACTGCGATCAAGAGCAAGAGGTGAGCCATGGTCATTGAAATGAGTGCAGGCCTGATTCGCGGCCTCGGCACGGTCGTGGTGTTCGTCGCCTTCGTCGGCCTGACCTTGTGGGTGTTCAACCGCAAGCGCACCCCGGAGTTCGCCGAAGCGCGATTGCTGCCATTCGCCGACGAACCGCTACCCGACACAACCCCAGCATCTGAACCAAGGAGTACCCGGCCATGACCACCTTCTGGAGTACGTGGATCTGCGTACTGACCATCGGCAGCCTGATCGGCCTGACCTGGCTGCTGGTCGGCACGCGTCGGGGCGAGACCAAGGGCAGCGTCGACCAGACCATGGGCCACAGCTTCGACGGCATCGAGGAGTACGACAACCCGCTGCCGCAGTGGTGGTTCATGCTGTTCGCCGGCACGCTGGTGTTTTCCGTGGGCTATCTGATCCTTTATCCGGGCCTGGGCAACTGGAAAGGCATCCTGCCCGGCTACGAGGACGGCTGGACCGGCGTCCACGAGTGGGAGAAGGAAATGAGCAAGGCTGACGCCAGGTTCGGACCGATCTTCGCCAAATTCGCCGCCATGCCGCTGGAAGAAGTGGCGAAGGATCCGCAGGCGCTGAAAATGGGTGGGCGTCTGTTCGCCTCCAACTGCTCGGTGTGCCACGGCTCGGATGCCAAAGGCGCGTTCGGTTTCCCTAACCTCGCCGACAGCGATTGGCGCTGGGGCGGCGACGCCGACACCATCAAGACCACCATCATGGGTGGGCGGATGGCGGCGATGCCGGCCTGGGGCGAAGTGTTGGGTGAAGCCGGGGTGAAGAACGTCGCCGCTTACGTGCGTCACGAACTGGCCGGCCTGCCGCTGCCAGCGGACAGCAAGGCTGATCTGCAAGCAGGACAGCAGGCGTTCAGCACCACTTGCGTAGCCTGTCATGGGGCAACCGGCCACGGCACTGAAGCCATGGGTGCGCCGAATCTGACGCACCCGGCTGGATTTATCTATGGCACCAGCCTGACGCAGCTCGAGCAGACCATTCGCCATGGCCGTCAAGGCCACATGCCGGCACAGAACGAGCTGCTGGGCAACGATAAAGTGCAATTGCTGGCTGCTTATGTGTACAGTCTGTCGCACGGATTGAATACAGAAAAACTGATTACTGAGGACAACAAACAGTAATCCATGTGTACAACGTTGCCGCACCATTCTCGGTGCGGCAGCATCCCGCCCCTTTGCGACGCATTGTCGCACCCCGTCACACCCTCTCCTTTCGGTTCCTCTGATTCGGGTCTACGCTTGCTCGATGCGGACTGGCTCGTGCCGGTTCCAGGTTGCCCCAGAGCGATGTGTTCGTCGAATCGGCTGACAGACTCGCCGCAAAGGCCGGTAGATACCGGCTGTCGCGCCGATTGCCGTCCATCAGCCGAACCGGCTGTTGGAACACACCCAGTTACAAGTGACCTGAACCCCTCGCTTTTTTCGTCCGCTGCGACATTTTGTCCGAGGCCAATTTTGACCTTACGCGGCGCATGGAAAGGCCGCAGAATCAGCGTTGGAAAGCATTGACCCAGGTCATGGCGCGTTGCAATGACCCCCTGCTCTCTGCATACTTGCGGCCGATTTTAATCCTAATAAAACACCCAAACCGTGGAACCTTAGAATGAGCACAGCAATCAGTCCGACTGCTTATAACTATAAGGTAGTCCGCCAGTTCGCCATCATGACGGTGGTCTGGGGGATCCTTGGCATGGGGCTCGGTGTCTTCATCGCCTCGCAACTGGTCTGGCCGGAATTGAACTTCGGTCTGCCGTGGACGAGCTTTGGACGCCTGCGCCCGTTGCACACAAACCTGGTGATTTTCGCCTTCGGTGGTTGTGCACTGTTTGCCACTTCCTACTATGTCGTGCAGCGAACCTGCCAGACGCGACTGATATCCGACAGCCTCGCAGCCTTCACCTTCTGGGGCTGGCAAGCGGTGATCGTCGGCGCGATCATTACCTTGCCGCTGGGTTACACCACCACCAAGGAATACGCGGAACTGGAATGGCCGCTCGCCATTCTGCTGGCCATTGTCTGGGTCACCTACGGTCTGGTGTTCTTCGGCACCATTACCAAGCGCAAGACCAAGCACATCTACGTCGGTAACTGGTTCTACGGCGCATTCATCGTCGTGACGGCGATGTTGCACATCGTCAACCACGCCTCCCTGCCGGTGAGCTTCTTCAAATCCTACTCTGCCTACGCGGGCGCGACCGACGCGATGATTCAATGGTGGTACGGCCACAACGCCGTAGGCTTCTTCCTGACCACTGGCTTCCTGGGGATGATGTACTACTTCGTGCCGAAACAGGCCGAACGTCCGATCTACTCCTATCGCCTGTCGATCGTGCACTTCTGGGCACTGATCACCCTGTACATCTGGGCCGGCCCGCACCACCTGCACTACACCGCGCTGCCGGATTGGGCACAATCGCTGGGCATGGCGATGTCGATCATTCTGCTGGCGCCAAGCTGGGGCGGCATGATCAACGGCATGATGACCCTCTCGGGCGCCTGGCATAAGCTGCGCACCGACCCGATCCTGCGCTTCCTCGTGGTGTCGCTGGCGTTCTACGGCATGTCGACCTTCGAAGGCCCGATGATGGCGATCAAGACCGTCAACTCGCTTTCGCACTACACCGACTGGACCATCGGCCACGTACACGCCGGCGCGCTCGGCTGGGTAGCGATGATCTCGATCGGCGCGATCTACCACATGATCCCGAAACTGTTCGGCCGTGCGCAGATGCACAGTGTTGGCCTGATCAACGCGCACTTCTGGCTCGCAACCATCGGCACCGTGCTCTACATCGCCTCGATGTGGGTCAACGGCATCACTCAGGGCCTGATGTGGCGTGCAATCAACGACGACGGCACCCTCACCTACTCGTTCGTTGAAGCGTTGCAAGCCAGCCACCCGGGCTACATCGTTCGTGCCTTGGGCGGTGCATTCTTCGCCAGCGGCATGTTCCTGATGGCTTACAACGTCTGTCGCACCGTGCTCGCCTCGAATTCGGCTGAAGCCGAAGCCGCCGCCCAGATCGCTGTCGTTGGAGCTCACTGATGAAGCATGAAGCTGTCGAGAAGAATATTGGCCTGCTGGCCTTCTTCATGGTCATCGCCGTCAGCGTTGGCGGCCTGACCCAAATCGTTCCGCTGTTTTTCCAGGACGTCACCAACAAACCGGTCGAAGGCATGAAGCCGCGTTCGGCGCTGGAACTGGAAGGCCGCGACGTCTACATCGCCAACGGCTGTGTCGGCTGCCACTCGCAGATGATCCGTCCGTTCCGTGCTGAAACCGAACGCTATGGCCACTACTCGGTTGCCGGTGAAAGCGTCTGGGATCACCCGTTCCTGTGGGGTTCCAAGCGTACCGGTCCGGACCTGGCCCGAGTGGGCGGTCGTTACTCCGATGACTGGCATCGTGCGCACTTGTACAACCCGCGCAACGTGGTGCCTGAGTCGAAAATGCCGGCTTACCCGTTCCTCGTGGAAAACAAGCTCGACGGCAAAGACACGGCCAAGAAAATGGAAGTGTTGCGCACGCTCGGCGTTCCGTACACCGACGAAGACATCGCCGGGGCCAAGGACGCCGTGAAGGGCAAAACCGAAATGGACGCGCTGGTGGCCTATCTGCAAGGCCTGGGCACCATCATCAAAAGCAAACGGTGATCTGGATGGATATCGGGATGATTCGTGGCCTGGGCACCGTTGTTGTGATGGTGGCCTTCATCGGTCTGGCGTTGTGGGTGTTCAGCCCCAAGCGCAAGTCGGAGTTTGAAGACGCGACCTTGTTGCCTTTTGCGGATGATCCCGAAGCCATCAAGCACGTCGAGCAAGCTTCTAGGAGTAACAAAGAATGACTACATTCTGGAGTCTGTACGTCACAGTCCTCAGTCTCGGTACGATCTTCGCCCTGACCTGGCTGCTGTTGTCGACCCGCAAGGGCCAGCGCAGCGAACAGACGGACGAGACGGTCGGGCACTCCTTCGACGGGATCGAGGAGTACGACAACCCACTGCCGAAATGGTGGTTCATGCTGTTCGTGGGCACCATCGTGTTCGCACTGGGTTATCTGGTTTTGTACCCTGGCCTGGGCAACTGGAAAGGCCTGCTGCCGGGCTATAACTACCTCGATAACGATAAGCAGACCGCGTTCGCCAACGGCCAGACGGGCTGGACCGGCGTGCACGAGTGGGAAAAGGAAATGGCTCGTTCGGACGCCAAGTTTGGTCCGATCTTCGCCAAGTTCGCCGCGATGCCAATCGAAGAAGTCGCCAAGGATCCGCAAGCACTGAAAATGGGTGGCCGCCTGTTCGCCTCCAACTGTTCGGTGTGCCACGGTTCCGACGCCAAGGGTGCCTACGGTTTCCCTAACCTGACCGACGCCGACTGGCGCTGGGGCGGCGAACCGGAAACCATCAAGACCACCATCATGGGCGGTCGTCACGCGGTGATGCCGGCCTGGGCTGAAGTCATTGGTGAGCAAGGCGTGGCCGACGTCGCTGCATTCGTCGTGACCAAACTCGATGGCCGTAAACTGCCGGAAGACACCAAGGCTGACCCGGAAAACGGCGGAAAACTGTTCGCCGCCAACTGCGTGGCCTGCCACGGTCCAGAGGGCAAAGGCACCCCCGCCATGGGCGCGCCGAACCTGACCCACCCGGGCGCGTTCATCTACGGTTCAAGCTTTGCGCAACTGCAACAGACCATCCGTTACGGCCGTCAGGGCCAGATGCCAGCGCAGGAACAACTGCAAGGCAACGACAAGGTGCACCTGCTGGCGGCGTATGTTTACAGCCTGTCCCACGGTGAAAAAGCACCGGAAGCGAACGCCGAGTAACGCCGGCGCTTGCAGCGAAAAAGGCCCCGCCAATGAGAATTGGCGGGGCCTTTTTGCTTCTACTTCCTTTATCGAACGACCAGTGGTTATTTTCTGAAGCGCTTAGAGGTTGCCGCACATCGAACACGGTAGTAACGTTTCTACAAACCTTACTCAGGGGAGATCGTCATGATGGCCATCACCACCATTTCAAGCCGCGAATTCAATCAAGACACAAGCAGTGCCAAAAAAGCCTCGCGTCAGGGGCCGGTTATCATCACCGACCGTGGCAAGCCTGCTCATGTACTGCTAAGCATTGAGGAGTACCAGAAACTGACGGGTACGAACGCGAGCATCGTCGATTTGTTAGTCATGCCTGAATCGGCAGACATTGAATTCGAAACCGAGCGTGCCGTGATCACTCACCGCCCTGTGGATCTGTCCTGAATGTATTTACTCGATACGAATGTGATTTCCGAACTGCGCAAACCGCAGGCTGACGCGAATGTCGTCGCCTGGGCCAAGAGTATTTCTGCGTCACGCCTGTTTATGTCTGTGATTACCTTGATGGAGCTGGAGACAGGGGTGCTGCGCATAGAGCGTCGCGATTCCGACCAGGGAAAGGTACTGCGCCATTGGTTAAAACGGCACGTAGTCCCCGCCTTCGACACTAGAATCCTGCCTATTGACGCAGCTGTCGCCGTTCGCTGTGCCAGCCTGCATGTTCCCGATCGCGCCAGCGAAAGCGATGCGCTGATCGCAGCGACAGCATTGGTTCATGGTTTTACGGTGGTGACCCGCAATACCGGCGATTTTCAAAGCAGTGGCGTGGCACTCATCAATCCATGGGATTGATGAATTCGCCCTTTGACGGCGAAGGACCGGTGATACCTACGTTACAAACTGCCGATTTGAAAAGACCCCGCCAGCCATCCGACGGGGCCGTTTTTCATGGCCGATTGGCCCAGATGGATTTCACCGGAATGGTGTCGATCAACTCCCGTTTCTGCCATTGATTGTCTGTCACCAGATAGACCTGCAACTGCTTGCGATCCTCGGTAAAACTGGTGATCAGGTAAGTCTGTTGAGAAGTGGCACCACTCAGGTACATCGGTACATTCCCCAACCAGTAGGAATTTCCGCCGTCCCTGTGCAAGTGGCCGGCAAATACCGCAGTGACCTGATATTTCCTGATCATTTCGATAAAGCGCTTCTGCTGGCTCGCGTCGCCCTTCATCTCCAGCGGCTTGTGCATATTGATGATGGCGTACCCCGCAGCCCTCGCCAGTCGGAGGTCGGTCTCCAGCCAGTCCAGTGCGCAGGTGATGTTGAATGTGGTGGGGTTCCAGACGCTGGAGATATTCGTCATGTAGGTAGGCTCGTTATTGAGCTGCACCAGATGCACATCGCCGAGGGTCTTGGAGTAAGCGAGGCTTCCCGAACTTCAAAACATACTTCCCCACAGCAACCAAAAACCATTTCGCCCCTCATTAATGATCACGCTTACGAGTGCTCATGATTTGCGGTAAATGCTCGATGGACTCACACGTTGTCGACCGGTATTTTCTCTTTCCATCTGGCGAGCACTCGTCAGACCGCCCCCTACAGCCCGCTGTTTTTCAAGGAAGAATGCCATGCGAGAATCCGATCACGATTGCGTGCAGTCCCACGAAGACTTCACCTACACCAACCCAGCTGTCGACCCCGCTACACCTGCACCTGCACCTGATGACTCCATCACCGTCGAAGTCGTGAAGAAAAAACAGGTAGCGGACTCGACAGCCTGGGCGGCGGAAGGCTGGACTGACGCCTTACTGACTCGACTACCAGGCAATCCCGAGGCTCGCTCGTCAGAGCGAGTCTCATGCATCGTCTATAGTCAATTGCCCCGCCAATGAGAATTGGCGGGGTCTTTTTATTCAAGCCTACCCTGCCTATTTCACGGGAATCGTGTCCAACACCACACGACTTGGCCAGTTGTTGCCGTTGACCTGGCTGATAGTCAGGCTTTTCCTGTCGCTGGAAAAACCGGCGATCAGGTAGGTTTGCTGGGAAGCGGCACCACTTAGAAACACTGGTACGCTGCCGAAATAGCGGTAAGCGTAAAGACTGCGTCCTACCGATTGATGAAAGTGCCCGGCGAATACCGCCGTGACGTTGTAAGTGTTAATCAACTTATTGAAACGCTCGATCTGTTGCGTCGTTCCCTGCCATTGACCGGGCTTGTGCATGTTGACAATGATGATTTGCCCACGATCACGCGCAGCCTTCAAATCCTTTTCCAGCCAATCCAGCGAATCCTTGATTTCAAAGGTCGTAGGGTTCCAGGCGCTTGCAATACGTACTGAGTACGTCGGTTCGTTGTGCAACTGTACAAGATGCACATCCCCAACATCTTTGGAATAAGCCAGACTTCCGGAATAAAGCCTATTGAAGACAGGCCCACTGATATTCAGGTCCAGACTATCGACCTTGCCTCGATGATGTTCTTCGAAGTCGGTAATACTACCGGCAGCACAGTTTTCAGAGAAACAGCTGTTGTTTTCATAATCATGATTGCCGAGACCGTAAAGCACATTCTCGCCAAAGTACTTACCCATTACCGGCCGCAACCAACTGCGCTGCCAGCCATGACCGTAGGCCGTAATGTCGCCATTGATCATGACCGGAATATGTTCAGGGGACGTACTGAAGTTCTTCCTGAAACTCGCAATATCCGAAAACTGGCTTTCGATGAGCTGTCGGGAACGGGCCTCCTTTTCCGGCTGAGTCTCAGCTTCACCACTGTCCGTCTTGTCCGTCCAGGGGTATTGAGGGTCGGATGCAAATACCATGTAGTGGGGATTTTGTTCAGCCAGCACCATGGGCGAAATAAAACCAAATACGCATACAAACGCACAGACAATTCGGCTTTTATTAAATAGAGCCTTCATATAATTCCTTTTATTTTCAATTGAGAAATAGCGATAACGTAATCGCAATCGGAAGTTAATGGAAAATCGAAAAGAACAAAACTGCAAATCCATTGCAAATTAATTAACTGCACTTACTACCTTTCCGCCCCCAAACAAAAAACCATTAAAGTTCAAACCTGTATCACTAAGAAATTGCTGAAGGACGCTGTTTACGGATTCGCCTGCAGCCGCAAAAACTCAGCCATACTCTACAAGTCAATTGACCTGCATCATGCTTTGTTACATTCGCTACACCATTCGGGTTTTTTACCCAACGCGACCAAAGGTCGCACCCTTGAGTTAGAGCGACAGGCGTATCATTGCGCCACTGCAACACTCCTTTTTGACCGCGGTTGGCACGTATCGACCGAGGCATTTTTCCACTGCCGTGGGATGCAATGATGAGCAACCAGATTCCGGTACACGACGTCACACCACCGAGCAAAAACGCGAACAACAGCGTTGACCTTTACGCCTCTCGAGAAAAAATCTACACCCGCGCTTTCACCGGCCTGTTCCGCAATCTGCGGATGATGGGCGGCGCGGCATTGTTCCTGCTGTATTTCGGTACGGTGTGGCTGAACTGGGGCGGCCATCAAGCGGTGTGGTGGAATTTGCCCGAGCGCAAGTTCTTCATCTTCGGCGCGACCTTCTGGCCACAGGATTTCATTCTGCTTTCGGGTCTGTTGATCATCGCCGCCTTCGGCCTGTTCTTCATCACGGTGTATGCCGGCCGAGTCTGGTGCGGTTACACCTGCCCGCAAAGCGTGTGGACATGGATTTTCATGTGGTGCGAGAAGGTCACCGAAGGCGACCGCAACCAACGCATCAAGCTCGACAAGGCGCCGATGAGCGCCAACAAGTTTGCACGCAAATTCGCCAAACACGCGCTGTGGTTGCTGATCGGTTTCGTCACCGGCATGACCTTCGTCGGCTACTTCTCGCCGATCCGCGAACTGGTGTTCGAATTCTTCACCGGCCAGGCCGATGGCTGGTCGTACTTCTGGGTCGGTTTCTTCACCCTCGCCACCTACGGCAACGCCGGTTGGTTACGCGAGCAGGTGTGCATTTACATGTGCCCATATGCGCGCTTTCAGAGCGTGATGTTCGACAAAGACACGCTGATCGTTTCCTACGATCCACGTCGCGGGGAAAGCCGTGGCCCGCGCAAGAAAGGCGTCGACTACAAGGCCCTGGGACTCGGCGACTGCATCGATTGCACGATGTGCGTGCAGGTCTGCCCGACCGGCATCGACATCCGCGACGGCCTGCAGATCGAATGCATTGGCTGCGCCGCGTGCATTGATGCCTGCGACAGCATCATGGACAAAATGGACTACCCGCGCGGCCTGATCAGCTACACCACCGAACACAACCTGTCCGGGCAGAAAACCCATAAACTGCGGCCACGCCTGATCGGCTACGCCATTGTGCTGCTAGCGATGATCAGCCTGCTGGTGACCGCGTTCTTCATGCGCTCGCTGGTTGGTTTCGACGTCAGCAAGGACCGTGTGCTGTACCGCGAAAACGCCGAAGGCCGGATCGAGAACGTCTACAGCCTGAAAATCATGAACAAAGACCAGCGCGACCACACTTACCTGCTGGAAGCTGGCGGTTTGCCGGATCTGCGCCTGCAAGGCAAGCGCGAGATCAAGGTCGCGGCCGGCGACATAGTCAGCATGCCGGTCGAACTGTCGAGCGCACCGGAACAACTGCCATCGAGCACTAACGAGGTGAAATTCATCCTCAAGGATGCCGATGACGACAGCGTCCACGTTGAAGCCAAGAGCCGATTCATCGGCCCACAAATCCGTTGAGAGAACTGAACATGCCCGCAGCAAACGCCGCAAGCCCCTGGTACAAGCACCTTTGGCCATGGATCATCATCGGGATTCTGGCCTGCTCGGTGACGCTGACCTTGTCGATGGTGACCATCGCGGTGAACAACCCGGACAACCTGGTCAACGACAATTACTACGAGGCCGGCAAAGGCATCAACCGTTCGCTGGATCGCGAGTTGCTCGCGCAGAACCTGAAGATGCGCGCCAACGTGCATCTGGATGACGTGACCGGCGAAGTCGATCTGCGCTTGAGCGGCGCCAGCCAGCCCAAGACCCTGGAACTGAATCTGATCTCGCCGACCCAACCGGAGAAGGATCGCAAGATCGTCCTGACCCGCAGCGAAACCGAAGCCGGTCGCTATATCGGTCAACTCGGCGATAAAGTCGAAGGTCGTCGTTTTGTCGAATTGCTCGGCAGTCAGGATGACCACGTGTGGCGCATGTTCGAAGAAGAGCTGGTGAGCCATGACAAGGATCTGCTGCTCGGTGACGAACCGCTGCAAGGCGCCGAAGACTTGAAAAAGTAACCTTGCCATTGTGGCGAGGGAGCTTGCTCCCGCTGGGGTGCGAAGCGCCCCCAAAACCGGCTTTACGGTTCATTCAGACATAGTGAGTCTGCTGCTTTGCGACTGCTTCGCAGCCGAGCGGGAGCAAGCTCCCTCGCCACAATAGATTTTCATGGCAACAGAAATGACCACCCCACTCCCCTGCTACCACTGCGCCCTGCCCGTGCCGTCCGGCAGCCGCTTTACCGCTGTCGTGCTCGGGGAGTCCCGCGAGTTCTGCTGCCCCGGCTGTCAGGCCGTGGCCGAGGCCATCGTCGCTGGTGGGCTGCAAAGCTATTACCAGCATCGCAGCGAAGCGTCGGCCAACCCCGAAGCGCTACCGGTGCAACTGGTGGATGAGCTGGCGCTGTACGACCGCGCCGATGTGCAAAAACCTTTCGTCCGCCATGAAGGCGACCTCGCCGAAACCACGCTGCTGATGGAAGGCATCAGTTGCGCCGCGTGTGGCTGGCTGATCGAAAAACACCTGCGCACGCTACCCGCCGTCGCCGAGGCACGGCTGAACCTGTCCAACCATCGTTTGCACGTACGCTGGGCCGATGCGCAAGTGCCGCTGAGCCAGATCCTCGCCGAACTGCGCCACATCGGTTACGCCGCGCACCCCTATCAGGCCGACCGCGCCAGCGAACAGTTGGCCAGTGAAAATCGTCTCGCCCTGCGCCAACTCGGCGTGGCCGGGCTGCTGTGGTTCCAGGCGATGATGGCAACCATGGCGACATGGCCGGAATTCAACATCGACCTCAGTCCCGAGCTGCACACGATCCTGCGCTGGGTCGCGTTGTTTCTGACCACGCCGATCGTGTTCTACAGTTGCGCGCCGTTCTTCAAAGGGGCGATGCGCGATTTGCGCACACGGCATCTGACCATGGACGTCTCGGTATCGCTGGCCATCGGCAGCGCCTACATCGCCGGGATCTGGACATCGATCACCGGCGTCGGCGAATTGTATTTCGACGCAGTCGGCATGTTTGCCCTATTCCTGCTCGCTGGGCGCTATCTGGAACGTCGCGCGCGTGAACGAACCGCCGCCGCCACGGCGCAACTGGTCAATTTGCTGCCGGCCTCGTGTCTGCGCCTTGATGCAGAAGGTCAGAGCGAACGCATCCTGCTCAGCGAATTGCGCCTGGGCGACCGAATTCTGGTGCAAGCGGGCTCGATCCTGCCGGCGGACGGCAAGATCCTCGACGGTCAGTCGAGCATCGATGAGTCGCTGCTGACCGGCGAATACCTGCCGCAGCCGCGTACCCTGGGCGATGCCGTCACGGCGGGCACGCTGAACGTTGAAGGCGCCCTCACCGTGGAAGTGCTGGCGCTAGGCCAGGAAACACGCCTGTCGGCCATCGTCCGCCTGCTTGACCGTGCCCAGGCGGAAAAACCGCGCCTGGCGGAAATCGCCGACCGCGCGGCGCAATGGTTCCTGCTGTTGTCGCTGATCGCCGCGGCCGCCATCGGACTGCTGTGGTGGGAGCTGGATTCGTCGCGCGCGTTCTGGATCGTCCTCGCCATGCTCGTCGCGACATGCCCGTGCGCATTGTCGCTGGCAACGCCGACCGCGCTCACGGCCGCCACCGGCACCCTGCACAAACTCGGTCTGTTGTTGACTCGCGGTCACGTGCTGGAAGGTCTGAATCAGATTGATACGGTGATCTTCGACAAGACCGGCACCCTCACCGAAGGTCGCTTGGTACTGCGCTCGATCCGTCCGCTGAGGACGCTCAACAGTGATCAATGCCTGAGCCTCGCCGCCGCACTGGAAAACCGTTCGGAACACCCGATCGCCCGGGCTTTCGGCCGTGCACCGCTGGCAGCGGAAGAAGTCCACAGCACACCGGGACTGGGTCTTGAAGGTCTGGTCGGCGAACAGCGTTTGCGCATCGGTCAGGCGGAATTCGTCTGCGCCCTCAGCGGCTCGCCTTTGCCAACACTGCCGGACGAGGCGGGCCAATGGTTGCTGCTCGGTGACAGCTCGGGGCCGCTGGCGTGGTTTGTTCTCGATGACCGCTTGCGCGACGATGCGCCCGCCCTGCTCGCTGCGTGCAAGGCCCGTGGCTGGCGCACCTTGCTGCTGTCCGGCGACAGCTCGCCGATGGTCGCCAGCGTTGCAGCTGAACTGGGCATTGACGAGGCCCGTGGCGGCCTGCGCCCGGATGACAAGCTGCAAGTGCTGCAACAGTTGCACAAGGAAGGTCGCAAGGTGCTGATGCTTGGCGACGGCGTCAACGACGTGCCCGTGCTGGCTGCAGCCGACATCAGCGTGGCGATGGGATCGGCCACTGATCTGGCAAAAACCAGCGCCGACGCCGTGCTGCTGTCCAATCGCCTCGACGCACTGGTACAAGCCTTCACCTTGGCGCGGCGTACCCGTCGGGTAATCATCGAGAACCTGCTGTGGGCGGCGCTGTACAATGGCCTCATGTTGCCGTTCGCCGCCCTCGGCTGGATCACTCCGGTGTGGGCCGCCGTCGGCATGTCGATCAGTTCGTTGACCGTGGTGCTCAACGCCCTGCGCCTGACTCGTCTGCCGAGCGCGCCGGCTGCACGCACTTCGTCAGAAACCCGCCCGCTGCCGGCCTGAGCCGCGCGGGCATGGAGTACAGATGCCAGCTCTCTACGTGATGATCCCGGCCGCCCTGCTGATCGTGGCCATCGCCGTGTACATTTTTTTCTGGGCGGTGGACAGCGGCCAGTACGACGATCTCGACGGCCCGGCCCACAGCATCCTGTTCGACGACCAGGACCCGAACCACACTGCAGCCGTCGACGAAGCCAACGCGAACAAACCGGACGACAAGGCGCCACCCCATGCTTGAACTGGCGCCACTGCTGGTGTCGGCGCTGATCCTCGGCCTGCTCGGCGGCGGGCATTGCCTGGGGATGTGCGGCGGTTTGATGGGCGCGCTGACATTGGCGATTCCCAAGGAACAACGCAGTCGGCGCTTTCGTTTGCTGCTGGCGTACAACCTTGGGCGAATTCTCAGTTATGCCACCGCCGGGTTGCTGATCGGCCTTGCTGGCTGGGCGGTGGCCAACAGCCCCGCCGCGCTGTTCATGCGCGTGCTGGCCGGGTTGCTGTTGATTGCCATGGGCTTGTATCTGGCCGGTTGGTGGAGCGGCCTGACGCGCATCGAAAGCCTGGGCCGCGGTTTGTGGCGCTACATCCAACCGGTGGCCAACCGTTTGCTGCCGGTGTCGAGCCTGCCCCGCGCGCTATTGCTTGGCGCATTATGGGGCTGGCTGCCGTGCGGATTGGTTTACAGCACGCTGCTGTGGTCGGCGAGCCAGGGCAATGCGCTGGACAGTGCGTTGCTGATGCTCGCGTTTGGCCTCGGCACTTGGCCGGTTTTGCTCGCCACCGGGCTGGCCGCCGAGCGAGTCACCGCGCTGCTGCGCAAACGCAGCGTGCGCATGGCGGGTGGATTGCTGGTGATCCTCTTCGGCATCTGGACCCTGCCCGGCCCGCATCAGCATTGGTTGATGGGTCACTGACATGAACCCAAGAAATTGAGCCAGTGATATCTACTGTGGTGAGGGGATTTATCCCCGACCGGCTGCGAAGCAGTCGTAAGACCTGTCAGCAAGGTATGACTGGAAGAATGTAGGGGACCGCTTCGCGCCCCATCGGGGCGGTGCGACGTTTCGCTGAATCCCCTCACCACAAAATCCAGGCAAACCCTTCAACCACCGTTGATGCAAATCAACAGCCCCATCGCCGCACCCCGATAGACTCGCCACACTGCCAGCCTATCCGGGGGAATGCCCGCATGCTCGACGCCATTCGTTGGGACCTTGATCTGATCCGCCGCTACGACCTGGCGGGGCCGCGTTACACCTCGTATCCGACGGCCGTGCAATTCAACAGTCAGGTCGGCACATTCGACCTGTTCCATGCCCTGCGCGACAGCCGCAAAGCGCTGCGCCCGCTGTCGCTGTACGTGCACGTGCCCTTCTGCGCGAACATTTGCTACTACTGTGCCTGCAACAAGGTCATTACCAAGGATCGCGGCCGCGCACTGCCGTATCTGCAACGCCTGGAGCAGGAAATCCAGCTGATCGCCTGCCACCTCGACCCCGCGCAGAAAGTCGAGCAACTGCACTTTGGCGGCGGCACCCCGACCTTTCTCAGCCACGACGAACTGCGTCAGCTGATGGCGCATCTGCGTAAACACTTCAATCTGCTGGATGACGACTCTGGCGATTACGGCATCGAAATCGACCCGCGCGAGGCCGACTGGTCGACCATGGGCCTGCTGCGCGAACTCGGTTTCAACCGCGTCAGTATCGGTCTGCAAGACCTCGACCCGGCGGTGCAACGCGCGGTCAATCGCCTGCAAAGCCTGGAAGAAACCCGCGCGGTGATCGACGCGGCGCGCACTCTGCAATTTCGCTCGATCAATATCGACCTGATCTATGGTTTGCCCAAGCAGACGCCAGACAACTTCGCGCGCACCGTCGAGGAAGTCATCAGCCTGCAACCGGATCGCCTCTCGGTGTTCAACTACGCGCACTTGCCTGAACGCTTCATGCCCCAGCGGCGGATCAACGGCAGCGAGCTGCCGAGCCCGACGCAGAAGCTGGAAATGCTCCAGCGCACCATCGAGCAACTCACCGCCGCCGGTTACCGCTATATCGGCATGGACCACTTCGCCCTGCCCGACGATGAACTGGCGATTGCCCAGGAAGAAGAAACGCTGCAACGCAACTTCCAGGGCTACACCACCCACGGTCATTGCGATTTGATTGGTTTGGGGGTCTCCGCGATCAGCCAGATCGGTGATCTGTACTGCCAGAACAGCAGCGATCTCAACGAATACCAGAACACCCTCGCCGCCGCGCAATTGGCGACCAGCCGAGGCCTGGTGTGCAACGCCGACGACCGACTGCGGCGGGCAGTGATTCAACAACTGATCTGCAATTTCAGCCTGGAATTTGCCGAGATCGAGCAGATGTTCAATATCGACTTTCAAGGTTATTTCGGCGCGCTGTGGCCGCAACTGCAAGGCATGGCCAACGATGGCCTGATCACACTGGATCGCGAGCGGATCGAAGTATTGCCCGCCGGACGCCTGCTGGTGCGCTCGGTGTGCATGGCGTTCGACGCGTATCTGGAGCAACAGAACCGTCAGCGTTTCTCGCGGGTGATTTAGTTTTTCATCAGCAATGAACCGACTTGCATGTTTTGCTCGGACGTCAGACCCGACTGGCCCACCACTTTCGACAAAGCCAGATTGGCGGTGATCAGACCGGTGTTCAACGCAGCAATGGCGCCACGCAGGCTGGCAACCTTGATGATTTTTTCTTCGTTGGAAAGGCGCTTGTCGGCCATGATTTTTTCGATCTGCGCCTTTTTCTCGGCAATCTCTTTTTGCAGTTTGCGGATCATCTTCAGCAATTGCTGGATGTTCTCGGGCAAACCGCTTTCTTCGATGTCGCGATTATCGCCACCCGCACTCGCGGATTTCTCGATGGAGGCTCCAGACAGCGACACTTTGACGCCTTCGACCAAGGTCGGGGTTGCCTCCTCGTTCAAGCCGTCTTCGCGTGTATTGCCTGAAGCAGCTTTAAACGTCTCCGGCAATGCCGCAACGTCGCTGCTACCGGGGCCCAGCGTACCAATAGCGGTCATCGAGTCGTTCCTTGTATGCGTGCTGATACCTGTTTATCGGCGGCTTGCCCTGCGGCTTTATGGCCGTAGGACAAAGTCGCCTCAGACTGGCCTGAATGTCCTCCTGTGGGTTACCCTTACGGCTTATGTGTGTTTTCCCACAAGGATTTAAGAAATGTCCGAGCCAGTTAAACTGCGCGCTCACAACCAGGCCCATTGCAAGGATTGCAGCCTGGCCCCTCTCTGCCTGCCACTTTCTCTGAATCTGGAAGACATGGATGCGCTGGACGAAATCGTTAAACGCGGCCGCCCGCTGAAAAAGGGTGAGTTCCTGTTCCGTCAGGGCGACACGTTTGATTCCGTTTATGCAGTACGCTCCGGCGCCCTCAAGACCTTCAGCCTGAGCGACAGTGGCGAAGAGCAATTGACCGGCTTCCACCTGCCGAGCGAACTGGTCGGCCTGTCCGGCATGGACACCGAGAAACACCCGGTGTCCGCCCAGGCGCTGGAAACCACCTCGGTTTGCGAAATCCCCTTCGAACGCCTCGACGAACTGGCCCTGCAATTGCCGCAGTTGCGTCGTCAGTTGATGCGCGTGATGAGCCGCGAAATTCGCGATGACCAGCAAATGATGCTGCTGTTGTCGAAGAAAACCGCCGACGAGCGCATTGCAACCTTCCTCGTCAACCTGTCCGCGCGCTTCCGCGCTCGGGGCTTTTCGGCCAACCAGTTCCGCCTGAGCATGTCGCGCAATGAAATCGGCAACTACCTGGGTCTGGCGGTGGAAACCGTGTCCCGCGTATTCACGCGCTTCCAGCAGAACGAGTTGATCGCCGCCGAGGGCAAAGAGATCCACATCCTCGACCCGATCCAGCTCTGCGCGCTCGCCGGCGGTTCGATCGACGGCTGATCTCGATCCGCGGTTGAGCGAAGCGTTTCAGCCGCGGGTATACTGCGCCGTTTGCAGCCCTGCCAGGACAACTCGACGATGGTCTTCGACTCCTTCGATATCAAATCCCTTATCCGCCCTGTGATCGACTTCCCGAAACCGGGCGTGATCTTTCGCGACATCACCCCGCTGTTTCAATCGCCAACGGCCCTGCGCCTGGTGATGGACAGCTTCGCGCACCGTTATGTGGAAGCCGACTTCACCCACATCGGTGCGATGGACGCGCGGGGTTTCCTGATCGGCTCGGTATTGGCCTATCAGTTGAACAAGCCGCTGGTGCTGTTTCGCAAGCAAGGCAAACTGCCGGCCGACGTGCTGGCTGAAGGTTACGCGACCGAGTACGGCGAAGCGTTTCTGGAAGTGCACGCCGACAGCCTGTGTGAAGGCGATTCAGTGGTGATGTTTGATGATTTGATCGCCACCGGCGGCACGCTGATTGCGGCGGCCAACCTGATTCGCCGCATGGGCGCGCGGGTGCATGAGGCGGCAGCGATTATTGATTTGCCGGAGTTGCAGGGTTCGCAGCGCCTGGAAGACATGGGTATCCCTACCTTCTGCCTGACACAGTTTGCCCTGACCGACAAGTAAGCAGTGCCTGTTAGACCGCCTTCACGAGCAGGCTCGCTCCCACATTTGGAATGCATTCTCCTGTGGGAGCGAGCCTGCTCGCGAAGGCGTCGGCCGCCTCAACGCAAATCCTAAAGGCCCATCTGCTTGCTGATGATCTCGTTCATCACTTCTCGCGTCCCGCCGCCAATCGACAAGATGCGGTTATCCCGATACAGCCGCTCCACCAGACTCTCGCGCATATAACCCAGGCCACCCAAAATCTGCACAGCCTCGGTGGTAATACGATCCGAGGTGTCCGTGGCAAAGTTCTTCGCCATGGATATCTCCTTGATCACGCTCTGCCCCGCCGCCATCTTCGCCGCTTGCCGGTAGGTAAACTCGCGCGACACCTCCAACGCTGTGGCCATCTCCGCCAATCGATGCTTGATTACCTGAAATTTGCCGATCGGTTTACCAAAGGCCTCGCGCTCATGCGCCCACTTGAGGCTTTCTTCCAGCGCCAGCTGTGACGTCATGTTGGCCATCAGCGCCAGTGCCAGGCGCTCGCTCTGGAAATTGCCCATGATGCAAGCGAAGCCCATGTGCTCGGCGCCGATCAGGTTTCCTACAGGTACACGGCAATCGTCGAAGAACAATTCAGCCGTGTCCGACGCCCACCAGCCCATTTTCTTCAACTGCCGGCCGACGGTGAAACCTGGGGTGCCCTTCTCGATCAGCAACAGACTGATGCCGCCGAAACCGGGCGCTCCGGTGCGCACCGCGACGGTATAAAAATCGGCGCGTACGCCACTGGTGATAAAGGTTTTGCTGCCGCTGACCCGGTAGTAGTCGCCGTCACGCACAGCACGGGTTTGCAGGTTGGCGACGTCGGAGCCGCCTCCGGGTTCGGTGACGGCCAGCGCGCTGATCTTGTCGCCGCTGAGCACTTGCGGGGCTACGCGATCTCGCACGTCGGCGCGGGCCCATTTGACGATGGGCGGCAGACCGATATCCAGCGAGCCCAGCCCCGCCACCAGGCCGCCAGAGCCGCAGCGCATCAGCTCCTCACTGGCGGCGACCTTGGCGAACAGATCGCCTTCATGGCTGCCTCCGAGCGCCTCGGGATAACCGATACCGAGTATTCCGGCGGCGCCCGCCTTCAGGTACAGCTCACGAGGGAAGCTTTCGGCTTCTTCCCACTGATCGATGTCCGGCAGGATCTCACGCTCGACGAAACGTCTGACGCTGTCGCGGACCAATTGGTGGCTGGGGTCGAAGTATTCCTGAAAGGCAGGCATCGGCGAGCTCCACTGAAGGGTTCGCCGACGTTAACCGAGCGCTTGCTTGGTTTTCAACTCAATTGTGTGAATCAAGTGAACCGAGGTGCGCCATTCGCGAGCAGGCTCGCTCCCACAGGGGATTTGTGAACGACACAAAACCAATGTGGGAGCGAGCCTGCTCGCGAAGGCGTCAAAGCGGACAGCGCCTAATTCAGAGGGAGATCGGTTTACGGCCGGCAAACGAATGCGCCAGCGTGCCGCCATCGACCAGCTCCAGCTCACCACCCAACGGCACGCCGTGGGCAATCCGCGAAGCGATCAGGCCTTTGTTCTGCAACAACTGCGCGATGTAGTGCGCCGTGGCTTCACCCTCAACCGTCGGGTTGGTCGCGAGAATGACTTCGGTAAACGTGCCCGCCTCTTCGATCCGCGTCATCAACTGCGGAATGCCGATCGCCTCTGGCCCCAACCCATCAAGCGGCGACAAATGCCCCTTAAGGACAAAGTAGCGTCCACGGAAACCGGTCTGCTCGACCGCGTAAACGTCCATCGGCCCCTCCACCACGCACAGCAACGTGTCGTCGCGGCGTGTATCGGAGCATTGCGGGCACAGATCGTCTTCGGTGAGCGTGCGGCATTGCCGGCAATGGCCGACCCCTTCCATGGCCTGGCTCAAGGCTTGGGCCAGACGCAAACCGCCGCTGCGGTCACGTTCGAGCATCTGCAACGCCATGCGCTGGGCGGTTTTCTGACCCACGCCCGGCAAGGTGCGCAGAGCGTCGATCAGTTGGCGAATCAAAGGGCTGAAGCTCATGGGTAAAAAGTCCGACAAAACAACGAGACGCGGTTTATACCCGCGCCTCTGGCCAGCGTCAAATACTCAGTCCTGGGCGACCTTCACCACCAGTTTGCCGAAGTTGCGCCCTTCCAGCAGACCGATAAACGCCTCGGGCGCCTGCTCAAGGCCTTCGACCACGTCCTCGCGGAATTTGACCTTGCCGTCACGCACCCACGGCACCATGTGGCTGACGAACTCAGGCTGACGGTCACCGTAGTCATCAAACACGATAAAGCCCTGAATGCGCACGCGTTTGGTCAGCAGTGTGCGCTGCAGCATCGGCAGGCGATCAGGACCTTGCGGCGCCTCGGAGGCGTTGTAGCCAGCAATCAGACCGCACAGCGGAATGCGCGCCTTGGGGTTGAGCAGCGGCACGACCGCGTCGAATACGTGGCCACCGACGTTTTCGTAATAGATGTCGATGCCTTTGGGGCAAGCCTTAGCCAGTTGTTCGGCGAAGTCTGCGGCCTTGTGATCGATGCAGGCGTCAAAACCCAACTCCTCGACCACGTACCTGCACTTCTCGGCACCGCCCGCCACGCCGACGGCGCGCAGGCCTTTGATCTTCGCCACTTGGCCGACCACCGAGCCGACCGCGCCGGAAGCGGCAGCCACCACCAATGTTTCGCCTTCTTTCGGCTGGCCGATGTCCATCAGGCCCATGTAGGCGGTCATGCCGGGCATGCCCAGCACACCGAGGGCCATCGACGGGCTCGGCAGCCCGGACGGGATTGGAATGATGTTACGGCCGTCGCTGATGCTGTAGCTCTGCCAACCGGTGGCGCCGACCACCAGATCGCCTTTATGAAACTTCGGATGAAGTGAATCCTCGACACGGCTGACAGCACCGCCGGTCATCACTTCGCCAATTTCTACCGGCGCAGCGTAGGACGGCGCGTCGTTCATGCGCCCACGCATGTAGGGATCAAGCGACAGATAGAGGGTTTTCAGCAGTACCTGACCGTCTTGCAGGTCCGGCAGGGCTTCGCGTTCGAGGCGGAAGTTTTCCGGGGTAGGCGCTCCAACCGGGCGTGAGGCAAGGACGATGCGTTGGTTAAGGGTAAGAGGGTCGGACATGTCAGCGTCTCCTGTGAATGAAGAATTCAGCGGGTATAGGGAGCAGACCGTTGCAGCATGGGTGGGTTCGATGTTTCGACACTGCACGAGATTTATGTAGGAGCTGCGGCACGCTGCGATCTTTTGATTTTGCTTATAGAAGTCAGGATCAAAAGATCGCAGCCTCGTTTCACTCGACAGCTCCTACAGGGGCTGGTGTTGAACCAGCCAGAAACAAAAATGCCAGGCGCGATGCCTGGCATTTTGTGTAGCCCATCTGCCGCCGAATGGCGAATCAGAATGGCAGTTTCATACCGGCTGGCAGGTTCATGCCGGCAGTCATGCCGCCCATTTTTTCCTGGCTGCTGGCTTCGATCTTGCGCACGGCGTCGTTGACGGCGGCGGCGACCAGGTCTTCGATCACTTCACGGTCATCTTCGTCCAGCCCCGGCAGCAGGGTCGGGTCGATGCTGACGCGCTTGAGGTCGTGACGACCGGTCATCACCACGGTGACCATATCGCCGCCGGCCTTACCGGTGACTTCGGCGTTGGCCAGTTCTTCCTGCATCTTGGCCATTTTTTCCTGCATCTGCTGCGCCTGCTTCATCAGGCCGGCCATGCCACCTTTCATCATGGGAATCACCTCAAAAGTACTTGGATCAAAACAGCGCCCGGCCATGGAGGCCGAGCGCCTTCAGTTATTAGCCTTGGGTGACCAAGGCGTCGACAGGTTCAATAGTATCGTGTCGCACCACCGCGCCAAACTGCTGAACCATCTGCTGGATGAACGGATCGCCGTGAATCGACTCCTCCGCCTCTTGCTGACGGTTGGCACGGCGACGGGACGCGGCCTGGGCCGGGGTTTCCTGCTCAGGCTTGATCAGCTCGATGGTCAGGGTCAGCGTGCGCCCGTGGAACTGGTTCAATGCATCATTCAAACGACGCTGCTGCGTGGCGTTGAACAACGCGCTGTGCGCCGGATCGAGGTGCATCAGCCAATGGTCGCCATCAACCGCGATCAAGGTGCAGTTGGCGGCGATGCTGCCGGTCATGCCGGAAATCGGCAATTTCGGGAACAGCTCCAGCCATTGCAACGCCAGACCTGTGGCCGGCGCCGCAGCGGGCTCTGGCTCGGGTTCCGGGGCCGGTTCGGCGGCGTGCTCGCTGGCCAGCTCATCAAGGTAGCTGTACGCCGAGTCGATGTCCGGCTCGATGTAATCCTCGTCCAGCGGCGGCTCGTCGTCCATGTCCATGCCCGACGTGGCGGCATCGACGTCGGCGACCGACGGCTCGGGAATTGGCGCGGCGGTCCACTCCGGTGCATCCGGGACGACGCTGTCCGGGGTCGGCAGCGGCATCGGCGGCAACTCGGGCTGCTCGGCGGCGGTTTCCAGTACGGGTTCGACAGCGGGTTGCTGCGCAGGCTCGGGCTCAGGTTCAGGCTCAACCGGGTCGTTCCACGGCAGGTCGACCACCGCTTCAACCGCAACTGGCTCAGGCTCGGGTTCCGGCGCTGGTTGCGGCTCCGCCGCGATCACAGGCTCGGGAACCGGAGCAGGCGCAACCACGGGAGCTGGCACTGGTGCAGGTGTGGGTGCAACAGCCGCCGCGACTACCGCCGCAGGTTTCGGCACGGCAGCCACGGAGTTTGCGGAATCAACTGTGGCCTGGCTGATCCCCACTGGCTTTAGCGGTTGCCTCGGAGCATCCGCCGTGTCTGCGGGCCGGAAGGCCAGCATCCGCAGCAGGACCATCTCGAAACCGCCACGCGGATCCGGTGCCAGCGGTAAATCGCGGCGCCCGATCAGGCCCATCTGGTAATAGAACTGCACGTCTTCGGCCGGCAAGGCCTGCGCCAGCGCCAATACCCGATCGCGGTCGCCCTGCCCATTGTCGACGCCTTCAGGCAGCGCCTGAGCGATGGCCACACGGTGCAGCACGTTGAGAATTTCCGAGAGCACGCCATTCCAGTCCGGACCTTGCTCGGCCAGGTGACGCACGCCTTCGAGCAATGCCTTGGCGTCGCCTTCGATCAACGCATGCAGGACGTCATAGACCTGACCGTGATCGAGAGTGCCGAGCATCGCTCGCACATCGGTAGCGAGCACCTTGCCTTCGCCGAAAGCGATGGCCTGATCGGTCAGGCTCATGGCGTCCCGCATCGATCCGTCAGCAGCGCGACCGAGCAGCCACAGTGCATCGTCTTCGAACGGCACGTTTTCGGCAGTGAGAACGTGGGTCAGATGCTCGACCACGCGTTCCGGCGTCATGTTCTTCAGCGAGAACTGCAGGCAACGCGACAAAATCGTTGCCGGAAGTTTCTGCGGGTCGGTGGTCGCCAGGATGAACTTGACGTAGGGCGGCGGCTCTTCGAGGGTTTTCAACAGCGCATTGAAGGAATGGCTGGAAAGCATGTGCACTTCGTCGATCAGGTAGACCTTGAAGCGCCCACGGCTCGGGGCGTACTGCACGTTGTCGAGCAGTTCGCGGGTGTCTTCGACCTTGGTGCGGCTCGCGGCGTCGATCTCGATCAGGTCGACAAAGCGGCCCTCATCGATTTCACGGCACACCGAACACTCGCCGCACGGGCTGGAAGTGATACCTGTTTCACAGTTCAGGCATTTGGCAATGATCCGCGCAATCGTGGTTTT
Organism: Pseudomonas sp. TH08; assembly: GCF_016651275.1. Lineage (NCBI taxonomy): Bacteria > Pseudomonadati > Pseudomonadota > Gammaproteobacteria > Pseudomonadales > Pseudomonadaceae > Pseudomonas > Pseudomonas sp. TH08. The sequence goes on from NZ_JAEKEE010000004.1 coordinate 1,369,264, forward strand.
ACCCACCCCGCGCGTACCGGTGAACAGGTACGCGTGGTGCAGCCGCTGGCTGTCCAAGGCATTGATCAGAGCCTTGAGCACATGGGTCTGGCCGACCATTTCGCGGAACGAGCGCGGACGCCATTTACGTGCAAGAACCTGATAACTCATCGAAAACCGTCGCAACGAAGGAAGCTGAAGCGGCTAATGCTAGCGGAGCAAGGGCAAAATTGCATCCGGTGTCCTTCTCTAATATGACTAAGCTGCATCAGCAGAGGCTTTTATCGGCTCGGGACGGGGAAATACCGGAGCGTTTATGCGTTGGGCCGTGGGGGCACTGCTGGGAATCAGCCTGAGCGTAACGGCAGCGGAAACCCCGTTGCGCTTCGCCATGCCCGACAGCTGGGCGATGCCGATGGTGCAATTCGAACGCGGCCGACCGACGCAGGGCATTCTCTACGACATGATGCTCAGCCTGGCGACTCAGGTCGCAATGCCCGCCGAATTCCACGTCCTGCCGCGCGCCCGGGTGCAGAGCGCGATGGAACACGGCGAAATTGATATGCGCTGCTATGCCGCACAGTCGTGGCTGCCGAATCAGTCGGGGGATTACATCTGGAGTCTGCCGCTGTTTTTTCAGCGGGATTTGCTGATCAGCCGCAAGGATCAGCCAGTCAGTGCCGATCCCGCGCACCTGCCCCGCCAATCCATCGGCACTGTCCTCGGCTACACCTACCCCACGCTGCAACCACTGTTCGATGCTGATCGCCTGCAACGTGAAGATGCGCGCAATCAGGAACAAGTGCTGGAGAAGCTGCTGGCCGGGCGTTATCGCTACGCGGTGAGCAATCAGTGGACGCTGGACTGGTTCAACCAGCGCTTGATGCCCGCGCAACAACTGCAAGGGGTGGCAGTGCTGCAAGAACAGAAGGTCGGTTGCTACGTGAGGAATGACCCGAAAGTGCCAGTGCAGCGGATCTTGCGCACGTTGCTGCGGATGAAAATGTCGGGGGAAATTGATGAGATTATCCGGCTCTACACCGGCCAATCCGACAACACCCCATCACCCCTGTAGGAGCAAGGCTTGCCCGCGAAGGCGGTGTGTCAGTCAACTCATCTCTGACAGATCTGGCGCCTTCGCGAGCAGGCTCGCTCCCACAATTAACCCAGGGCGCTGGCCAAATCGCAGACACAAAAAAACCGCAGTGGGCGAAACCCATGCAGTTCTGTTTGAAGCGTTCGATTGTTCGTTAAGGTGGTAACCCCACCAGCCACACCCCGGCACACAATGTTCCCGCTGTGGCTGCTGCCTTCCGGCTCTGACCAGGTTCACGGGTAATCGTTGCGGGGGGACCGATGGGGTCACCATAACGACGCTTGCCTGTCGGCGAGCCGCGCCATTGTACCTATCTGAGACGAAGTTACAACCGTTGGTTGCAGATTAAAAATATGAATCGCTTCAAGGACATAAAGATCGCAGCCTGCGGCAGCTCCTACATGGATCCGCACTCTCCTGCAGGAGCTGCCGCAGGCTGCGATCTGTTGCCTTTACAGGGCCAATACCTCGTCCGCTTTGCCACCGGCTTGCTGGATCACCAGATGAATGAAGTGCAGCTTGGCAATCGCAGCCGCCGGTAGCACGAACGGGTAGAAATCCGGCTGGCCCATGCTGCGCGACAATTCGTTGAGCATCCCCGCGAGTTCGATCCACGCGTTGACGAACGCCAGGAACGCCTCGCCGCCGGGATGCTCCGGGTCGTACAGCGTGCTGGGCGGAAACGGCTGATAGTCGAAATCCATTTCCCGCGCGCTCATGCCGAAGCCCAGCGCCGTGTCCACCGCGTCCATCATGTGCAGGTAATGCGCCCAGGTTTCCGCCCAGTCTTCCCACGGGTGCATGGTTGCGTAGGCGCTGACGTAGTGCTGCGGCCAGTCGAGTGGTGCGCCTTGCTGGTAATGACGATCCAGCGCCTCGACGTAACTCGCGCGTTCGTCGCCAAACAGGTTGCGGAAAGCGTCGAGCCATGGACCGTTGGCAATCAGGCGATCCCAGTAATAGTGACCGACCTCATGGCGGAAATGCCCAAGCAGCGTGCGATACGGCTCGTGCATCTGCGCCCTCACCTGCTCGCGGTGGGCGTCGTCGGCTTCCTTGATATCGAGGGTGATCAGGCCGTTGGCATGGCCGGTCATCGGCGCGTTGCCTTCGAGGTCGACGCCGATGAAATCGAAGGCCAGGCCGGTGTCTTCATCCACGGTTTTCGGGATGACCTGCAAGCCGAGAGTGATCAGTTGCGCGACAAGACGCCGCTTGGCGATTTCGACTTTGCGCCAGCGCTCGGGATTGTCCGGGTCGGACAGGTCGGGGATGGTGCGGTTGAGGCTGCAGGCGACGCATAAGGCGTCGTCGACGTTGGCCGGCAACAGCCAATTGCACGCAGCGGGTGTGTCGAGGTTGGCGCAGCGGCGATAGAGACCCGCGCCAGGATCGGTATCCAGCGTCCACGTGCCGTTCTCCGCAGCGGGCGACAATGAGGTGATGCGACTTTCTTCCGGTTGGTAGCCGAGCAAGGCGTTGCAAGCGAGGCACTGGCTGTTGCGAAAGAACAGCGACTGGCCGCAACGGCACGGCCAGACTTTGCTGTTACGCGAGGATTCGCCCATGAACGGCGCGATGATGCGGGAACTGAGCTGCTCGAAAAAGCGGTGCATGGCGATCTCTCCCTGGGGCTTGCCAAGACTAGATCATTCCCATGACAACATCGTTCCCACCCATAACAGCGCAAACAGGTGATAACACCATTGTGGCGAGGGGATTTATCCCCGTTGGGTTGCGAAGCGACCCCAAATCCATACAACGCGGTAAATCAGGTGTACCGAGCCGTATGGTTTTGCGACGACTGCGTCGCCGAACGGGGATAAATCCCCTCGCCACAGGGGTTTGCGTTAAACCTGAAGTCCATGGGTTTTGAGGAAGGCGATGAAGGTTTCTTCGTCCATCACTTTCACGCCCAGCTCATTGGCCTTGGTCAGCTTGGAGCCGGCGCCGGGGCCGGCGACCACGCAGTGCGTTTTCGCCGAGACGGAACCGGCAACCTTGGCACCGAGGCTTTCCAGATGCTCCTTGGCGACGTCACGACTCATCAGCTCGACCTTGCCGGTCAACACCCAGGTCTCGCCGGACAACGGCAAGCCTTCGACGACTTTCTTCTCGCTCTGCCAATGCATACCGAAATCACGCAACTGCTTCTCGGAGGCCTCGGCCAGTTGCCGGTTCTCAGGCGAGGCAAAAAACTCGCGAACCGAATTCGCCTGCTTCTCCGGCAATGCCTGACGCATGTCCAGCCAATCGGCGTTCATCACCGCTTCCAGCGAACCGAACTTGTCGGCCAGTTTCTGCGCACCGCCCGGCCCCACCGAAGGGATGTGCAGTTTGTCGAGGAAACCACCGAGCGTGGTGCTGGCGGCGAACTCGGCGCCCAGTTCACCCTGATCCTGAATCTGCAAACCATGACCGAGCAATTCAGTAATCACCTGCTGGTTATGCGCATCTTCAAAGAAGCTGTGAATCTCGTGCGCGACTTCCAGACCGACATCCGGCAGATACGTCAGCACTTGCGGCAAGGCTTGCTGCACACGCTCCAGCGAGCCCAGCGAGCGCGCCAGCACCTTGGCCGTCTCTTCGCCGACATCGGGAATACCGAGCGCATAGATGAACCGCGCCAGACTCGGCTTTTTGCTGTCTTCAATAGCCGCTAGAAGCTTGTTGCTCGAGACCTCGGCAAAGCCTTCCAGGTCGACGATGTCGTCAAATTTCAGCGCGTACAGATCGGCTGGTGAACTGACCAGACCTTCATCGACCAACTGCTCGACACTCTTGTCGCCCAGGCCTTCGATGTCCATCGCACGACGCGAAACGAAGTGAATGATCGCCTGCTTCAGTTGCGCACCGCAGGCCAGACGCCCGACGCAGCGATACACCGCACCTTCGCTGACGGTTTCCTTGCCTTTGCTGCGCTTGATCAGTTGCGTGCGCTCGACGTGCGAGCCGCACACCGGGCAGCTTTCGGGAATCGCCACTGGCCGGGCGTTTTCCGGGCGGCGCTCCAGCACCACTTGCACCACTTGCGGGATCACATCACCGGCACGGCGAATGATTACGGTGTCACCGATCATCAGCCCCAGCCGCGCCACTTCATCCATGTTGTGCAGCGTGGCGTTGGCCACGGTGACGCCGGCAACCTTGACCGGTTTCAGTCGTGCCACCGGCGTAACAGCGCCAGTACGGCCGACCTGGAACTCGACGTCGAGCAACTCGGTGAGTTCTTCCATCGCCGGGAATTTATGCGCAATCGCCCAGCGCGGTTCGCGGGCGCGGAAGCCCAGTTCGCGCTGATCGGCAATGCTGTTGACCTTGAACACCACGCCGTCGATTTCATACGTCAGCGAGCTACGGCGCTCGCCGATGTCGCGGTAATAATCGAGGCACTCGTCAATGCCCTTGGCCAGTTTCAGCTCGTGGCTGATCGGCATGCCCCATTTCTGCAACTGCTTGAGGTTGCCGATGTGGGTGTCGGCAATATCGTGGGAAACCTGACCGATGCCGTAGCAGCAGAATTCCAGCGGACGATTGGCGGTGATCTTCGAATCCAGCTGACGCAAGCTGCCGGCAGCTGCGTTGCGCGGGTTGGCGAAGGTCTTGCCGCCGACTTCCAGCTGCGAGGCGTTGAGGCGCTCGAAACCGGCTTTGGACATGAAGACTTCGCCGCGCACTTCCAGCGTCGCGGGCCAGCCTTCGCCGTGCAGCTTCAGCGGAATGTTGCGCACGGTGCGCACGTTGACGCTGATGTCTTCACCGGTGGTGCCGTCGCCGCGTGTGGCGCCGCGTACCAGCACGCCGTCCTGATACAACAGGCTGACCGCCAGGCCATCGAGCTTCGGCTCGCAACTGTATTCCACCGCCGCGCTACCGCCGAACAGATCGCCGACCGGCAGATCCAGACCTTCCGTTACGCGGCGATCAAACTCGCGCATGTCGGTTTCTTCGAAGGCATTACCGAGGCTGAGCATCGGCACTTCGTGACGTACCTGTGTGAACGCGGTGAGCGCCACGCTGCCGACACGCTGGGTCGGCGAGTCGCTGGTGACCAGTTCCGGGTTGGCCGCCTCCAGCGCCTTGAGCTCATGGAACAACCGGTCGTACTCGGCGTCCGGAATACTCGGCTCGTCGAGGACGTGGTAGCGGTAGTTGTGCTGATCGAGTTCAGCGCGCAGCTCGAGAATGCGGTTTTTGGCGGCGGTCATGGATGGTCTCTCATAAAGCAAAAGAGCAGCCGAGGCTGCTCTAATTCATATATCACTGGCAGCAGAATCAAAAGATCGCAGCCTTCGGCAGCTCCTACAGAAAATCGCAATCCCTGTAGGAGTTGTCGAGTGAAACGAGGCTGCGATCTTTTGATCTTGGCCTTAACGCTTCTGGGTCAGGGCGCGACGTTCGAACTCGACGATGCGCTGACGGTAGTGTTCGATGGTCTGCGCGGTCAGAACACTGCGCTGGTCATCTTTCAGCTCACCGTTCAGTTCCTGCGACAGCTTGCGGGCTGCAGCCACCATCACGTCGAAGGCTTGCTTCGGATGACGCGGGCCTGGCAGGCCGAGGAAGAAGCTCACCGCTGGCGTGCTGAAATGGTCGATGTCGTCCAGATCAAAGATGCCCGGCTTGACCGCATTGGCCATGGAGAACAGCACTTCACCGTTGCCGGCCATGCTTTCGTGACGGTGGAAAATATCCATCTCGCCAAAACGCAGACCGCTTTCGAGAATGTTCTGCAACAGTGCCGGGCCTTTGAAGCCGGCAGCGTCGCGGCAGATCACGCTGATCACCAAAACTTCTTCAGCTTGCGGCTGATCCTTGTCGACAACCGCCGGCGAAGGCTTGCTGTCTTCAACGAAATCGTCATCGCGGCTGCTGAAGCTCGGGCCGTCATCCAGATCGAGGTTAAGGTTCAGGTCACCCTGAGCCGGACCATTGCTGCCACGTTTGCCACGTTTCGAACCGGATTCGCGAGGCTCGCGTGCTTCGCGGGCCGGCATGCTCACCGACGGCAGATCGTGTTCGTCCAGCTGCGGTTCTTTATGGTTGTCCAGGACGCGGGCCGGGCCCAACAGCTCGGCGCTGGTGTCCTCGTCCGGCAGGTTGGACAGACTTCGGTCAAGACGGAATTTCAGTTTTCCCTTGCCGCCGCGCATACGGCGCCAGCCATCGAAAAGAATACCGGCTATCACAATGATGCCGATGACGATCAGCCACTCGCGCAGACCGATTTCCATGTAATCCCGTGCCTCTATAAAAAATGCTGAAAAATAAGGGGTTTACACTGTGCAAACCGCTTTAAAACGTGGCGCCAACTCTATGTTCTGACAGGCGTTTTGCCCACGTATACGAAAAATTGACATTAAACTAGCACGACCAAAGACAACTTTACACCGTCTGTCGAAATCGCTGCGCAAATTGTGTCGATTTGCCACTTTCATTCAAATAGTCAGCCTGTTGTCATCTTTGCGCAGCTCAGCTGCAAGTCTCGAGCTATAAGCCACAAGCTCTTCTCTTGCAGCTCGCAGCTTATCGCTCGAAGCTGCGCCGCTAGGCGTCCACCATCGCCATCGCCTCCTCGACATCCACGGCTACCAGTCGCGAACAACCCGGCTCATGCATCGTTACGCCCATCAACTGCTCGGCCATTTCCATGGCGATCTTGTTGTGGGTGATATAGATGAACTGCACGGTCTGCGACATCTCTTTGACCAATCGTGCGTAGCGTCCAACGTTAGCGTCATCCAGCGGTGCGTCAACTTCATCAAGCATGCAGAACGGCGCCGGGTTCAACTTGAAGATCGCAAAAACCAGTGCCAGCGCCGTCAGGGCTTTTTCCCCGCCGGAGAGCAAATGGATGGTGCTGTTCTTCTTCCCTGGCGGCTGCGCCATGATCGTTACCCCTGTATCGAGTAGATCTTCGCCCGTCAGTTCCAAATACGCCCGCCCACCACCGAAAACTTTTGGGAAAAGTGCCTGTAAACCGCCATTGATCTGATCAAAGGTATCTTTAAAGCGGTTTCGGGTTTCCTTGTCGATCTTGCGGATAACGTTTTCCAGGGTGTCCAGTGCTTCGACAAGATCGGCGTCTTGGGCATCCAGATAACGTTTACGCTCGGACTGTTGCGTGTATTCGTCGATGGCCGCGAGGTTGATCGCGCCCAAGCGTTGAATCCGTGCACTGATGCGTTCGAGTTCTTCTTCGGCTTCACGTTCACTGGCTTGCGCAGTTAATGTCGCGAGCACGCCGTTTAGATCGTAGCCGTCTTCGAGCAATTGATCCTGCAACGCCTTGCGGCGCACGGTCAGGGCTTGCCATTCCATGCGCTGTTGTTCGAGTTGGCCGCGAATCAACTGTGATTGCTGTTCGGCCTGGGTCCGGCGTTTTTCCGCGTCGCGCAGTTCGCGGTCGGCGTCTTCCAGAGCGATCTGCGCGGTCTTGAGTTCTTCGTCGACAGTCATGCGCTTGTCGAGCAGCTCTTCGAGTTTCAGGCGCAGTTCTTCCAGTGGCGCCTCGCCCTCCTCCAGGTTCAGACTCAACTGCTCGCGTTTTTCGGTGAGGCGCTCGGCCTGCATTTCCAGACGCTCCAGCGCCTGACGCGTGGAGTCGTGCTGGGCGCGCAACGAGCCGAGGCGCACGGCCAATTGGTGCGCGTGATCCTTGTGCTGACGCGCTTCCTGACGCACGCGATCGAGGCGTTCACGCAGGCTGTCGCGCTGAGCCAGCAGCAATTCGCGCTGCTCGGTGTCCAGTGCCATGGCATCCAGCGCGTCCTGCAACTGCATGCGCGCTTCGCCAACCTGTTCGTGCTCAAGCTCACGTTGCTCGCCGAGCTCGACGAGTTCCTCATCGAGGCGCGTGCGGCGCAAGGTCAACTGTTCGGCCTTGGCTTTACCCGCGGACAGTTGGGCTTTGAGTTCACCTTGCTGACGCGCTTCGTCTTGCAGCAAACGACGCAAATGTTCGCGGCCGTTTTCCTGCTGACGCTGTTGCGCACGCAGGGTTTGCAGACGGGTTTCCATGGCCTCGACCGTGGCTTCTTTCTCTTCGCGCTCAAGGTGCAACGCTTCGATTTCCTGGCCACGGGCGAGCATGCCGCTTTCCGCTTCGCTGGCCCTGCGCACACGCAGGAAGTGCCGACCGACCCAGTAACCATCACGACTGATCAGGCTCTCGCCAGCGCTCAACTGCCCGCGCAGCGCCAGCGCTTGCTCGAGGCTGTCGACCGGTTTGACCTGACCAAGCCACGGCGACAGATCGATCTGTGCATCGACTTTATCCAGCAAGCTGCCCGCCACCCGCACGCCATCGCTGGCCGGGCTGAGCAGGCGCAGATCACCTTGGGTGAAGCCGGACAAATCGAAGCCGCTGAAATCGTCGACCAGCACCGCTTGCAGATCAGCGCCGAGCACGGTTTCCACCGCCAGCTCCCAACCCGCCTCGACCTTCAGGCCTTCGGCCAGGCGCGGACGCTCGGCGAGATTGTGCTCCTTTAGCCATTCGGCGGTGCCAGTGCCCGGATCGAGCGCGGCTTGCTGCAGAGCTTCAAGGGACGCCAGGCGACCATTGAGGCGCTGCAAATCACCCTGCGCCTGTTGCTGCGCGGTCAGTGCCTGCTGCAATTCCTGACGCAATTGCTCAAGCTTTTCGACCTGCGCTTCTTCGCTGGTCTGCAAATCTTCAAGGGTCGCTTCGGACTCGGCGAGCTGCTCGTTGAGCTCCATGATCGCCGCGTCTTCCGGATCCGCCGAGAGCAGCGCGCGCTCTTCGCCGAGACGTTTCTGCCGATCGGCGAGGCGCTCCATGCTGGTTTCCAGCTGCTGGATGCGCGACTGCTGCACTTCGGCCTGACGGCGCGGTTCGGCGGCGGTCAGGTTGAACGTATCCCACTGCTCCTGCCAGCCGTGCATGACGCTTTCGGAATCTTCCAGCGCAGCGGCGGCTTCTTCGGCGGCAGCGCTGGTGACTTCCTGCTCGGGGGTGAGCATGTCCAGCTCTTCGCCGAGGGTCAGCAGCAACGTGCGGTCGTGACCGAGGTGCGACTCGGTTTCCAGTCGGGCGCGCTCGGCTTCTTTCAGATCGTCCTGCAACTGACGCAGACGTTGCTGGCCGTGCTGGATGCTCTGCTCAACCCGGGCGATGTCGCCGCCGACCGAATAGAAGCGCCCTTGCACCAGATTGAAGCGTTCTGACAGATCATGGTGCCCGTCGCGCAGCCGCTCGATGGCCGCGTCGGCATTGCGTTGCTCGGCGACTAGCGCTTCGAAGCTGACTTCCTGAGTACCGATGATCGACTCACGCTGGCCGACCTGATCGTTCAGATCCTGCCAGCGCAGGGCCGACAGTTGCGCCTTGAGCTGACGCTCTTCGGCTTTGAATTCCTGATACTTCTTCGCCGCCTCGGCCTGACGGTGCAAGCGCTCAAGTTGACGCTCAAGCTCTTCACGCAGGTCGGTCAGGCGAGCGAGGTTTTCGTGGGTGCGGCGGATCCGGTTTTCGGTCTCGCGCCGGCGCTCCTTGTACTTGGAGATGCCGGCGGCTTCTTCGATGAAGTTACGCAGGTCTTCGGGCTTGGACTCGATCAGCTTGGAGATCATCCCCTGCTCAATGATCGAGTAGCTGCGCGGGCCGAGGCCGGTGCCGAGGAAGATATCGGTGATGTCGCGACGACGGCATTTGGTGCCGTTGAGGTAATAAGTAGTCTGGCTGTCGCGGGTCACTTTGCGGCGAATGGAAATCTCCGCGTAGGCCGCGTATTCGCCCAGCAGCGTGCCATCGGAGTTATCGAAAACCAGCTCGATACTCGCCTGACTCACCGGTTTACGGCTGGTCGAGCCATTGAAGATGACGTCGGTCATCGACTCGCCACGGAGGTTCTTCGCCGAACTTTCGCCCATCACCCAGCGCACGGCGTCGATGATGTTCGACTTGCCGCAACCGTTCGGCCCGACGACTGCCGCCATGTTACTGGGGAAGTTCACCGTGGTCGGGTCGACGAAGGATTTGAATCCCGCCAGCTTGATGCACTTGAGCCGCACGCTTAGGCGACCGTCAGGGCAGACACCACCAGATCGCAGCTGCGCTGGGCGTACGCCGTCAGCACGATGCGGATCTGCGGCAAATCACGGGCAAGCACGGCGGCCAGCAAGCGTTCGAACAGTTCGAGGAACTCGCTCATGGAGGCCTTGCGCTGTTCGAGGGCGAGGAAGTAGGCGCGGCTCATCGCCGGTTGCAGGTTCTCGACCGTTTCCTGCAGGTACGGGTTGTTGGCGAACGGATAGGCGGCGCGCATCACGCTGAAGCTGTCGTCGACAAACGCACGGATGTCCTGGCGCTCGAAGCTGGCGGTCAGGCGCTGCTGGATTTGCACGAACGGCGCCATGTCGGCCTGCACTTGCCAGCCGTTGGCCACCGAGTTGCCAAGCAGGATGTACAGCTCGCTCATCAGCGTGCACAGGCTCTGCACCTTGTGCGGCGTCAGCTCGGTGACGTGCGCACCACGGCGCGGCAGGATCGCGATCAGGTGGCGGCGTTCGAGGATCAGCAGGGCTTCGCGGACCGATCCGCGACTGACATTGAGTGCCAGCGTGACCTTCTGTTCCTGGATGCGCTCTCCTGGCTTCATTTCGCCACGAATGATGCGTTCGGCGAGGTGGTGAGCAATTTGCTCGGCGAGGCTGTCCGGCGCCTTGAACGTCATGGTTGTCCTTCAAACTCTATCGATCTGCACAAGCGGCGCAGTGTAGCGCAAATGCAGGCTCATGGCGGAGTGCCCACTCAGCGGTTTTTGGCACGAATCCCGCAAAAAAGCAGGGGATCCATTGAGGGTCAATACTGAATAGACACGTTGTTGATCGACGAAACGCATTTTCTTGACCTTTAAGTCAGAAAACCATTGACCGAAAAGTCAGAGCTGCTAAATTCGGCTCAAGTCGGTTAACAACAATAATGAGTCTGCGAGGCCTTCCGTGATCCAGTTTTTACTTAACCAGGAACTCCGTAGCGAGCACGCCCTGGACCCGAATCTGACTGTGCTCAATTACTTGCGCGAACACGTAGGCAAATCGGGCACCAAAGAAGGTTGCGCCAGCGGTGACTGCGGCGCCTGCACCGTGGTGGTCGGCGAGTTGCAAACGGATGACGCTGGCCGCGAACACATTCGTTATCGCAGCCTCAACTCATGCCTGACCTTTGTTTCGTCGCTGCACGGCAAACAACTGATCAGCGTCGAAGACCTCAAGCACAAGGGCGAACTGCACAGCGTGCAGAAAGCCATGGTCGAGTGCCACGGCTCGCAGTGCGGTTTCTGCACCCCAGGCTTCGTCATGTCGCTGTTCGCCCTGCAAAAGAACAGCGATGCGCCCGATCACGCCAAGGCCCACGAAGCGCTGGCCGGCAACCTCTGTCGCTGCACCGGCTACCGTCCGATTCTGGCGGCAGCCGAGCAATCGTGCTGCGGCAAACAACCGGATCAGTTCGATGCCCGCGAAGCCGACACCATCGCCCGCCTCAGAGCCATTGCCCCGACCGATATCGGCGAACTGAACAGTGGCGACAAACGCTGCCTGGTGCCGCTGACCGTCGCTGATCTGGCCGACCTCTACGACGCTTACCCACAAGCGCGCCTGCTCGCTGGCGGCACCGATCTGGCACTGGAAGTTACCCAATTTCACCGCACCTTGCCGGTGATGATCTACGTTGGCAACGTCGCTGAAATGAAGCGCATCGAAACCTTCGATGACCGCATCGAAATCGGCGCCGCCACTGCCCTCTCCGACTGCTACGAAGCGCTGAACGCCGAGTACCCGGACTTCGGCGAATTGCTGCATCGCTTCGCCTCCCTGCAGATCCGCAATCAGGGCACGCTCGGCGGCAACATAGGCAACGCCTCGCCAATCGGTGACTCGCCACCGCTGCTGATTGCCCTCGGCGCGCAGGTCGTGCTGTGCAAAGGCGAAACCCGCCGCACGCTGAACCTCGATGATTACTTCATCGACTACAAAGTCACTGCGCGTCAGGAAAGTGAGTTCATCGAGAAAATCATCGTCCCGCGCGCCAGCGCCGAGCAGCATTTCCGCGCTTACAAAGTTTCCAAGCGTCTGGACGACGACATCTCCGCCGTCTGCGCCGCATTCAACCTGCGCGTCGAAAACGGCGTGATCACTGATGCGCGCATGGCCTTCGGCGGCATGGCCGCAATCCCCAAACGCGCAGCTCACTGCGAAGCCGTGTTGGTCGGTCAGCCGTTCAACAACGCCGTGGTCGAACGCGCCTGCGCCGCCCTGGCCGAAGATTTCACCCCGCTCTCGGACTTCCGCGCCAGCAAGGAATATCGCCTGCTCAGCGCGCAGAACCTGCTGCGCAAATACTTCATCGAACTGCAAACACCGCACATCGAGACTCGGGTGACCGCTTATGTCTAACCATCACGGCGTAGAAAAAACCCAGGCTGAACTGGCTGAATTGTTCGCCAAGGATCTGACTTCTGGCGTCGGCCGCAGCGTCAAGCACGACAGCGCCGCCAAGCATGTGTCCGGTGAAGCGCAGTACATCGATGATCGCCTGGAATTTCCGAACCAGTTGCACCTGTACGCACGCATGTCGGACCGCGCCCACGCGAAAATCATCAGCATCGACACCAAGCCCTGCTACGCCTTCGAAGGTGTGCGCATCGCCATTACCCACGAAGACGTCCCGGGCCTGAAAGACATCGGCCCGCTGATGCCGGGCGACCCGCTACTGGCCATCGATGACGTGCAATTCGTTGGTCAACCGGTGCTCGCCGTTGCCGCGAAAGATCTGGAAACCGCGCGTAAAGCGGCGATGGCCGCGATCATCGAATATGAAGATCTCGAGCCGGTGCTCGACGTGGTCGAAGCGCTGCGCAAACGCCACTTCGTGCTCGACAGCCACACTCACCAACGCGGCGATTCGGTTTCCGCTTTGGCGACCGCTGAACACCGCATTCAGGGCACGCTGCACATTGGCGGTCAGGAGCACTTTTACTTGGAGACGCAGATCTCCTCGGTGATGCCGACTGAAGACGGCGGCATGATCGTCTACTGCTCCACGCAGAACCCGACCGAAGTGCAGAAACTGGTCGCTGAAGTGCTCGACGTATCAATGAACAAAATCGTCGTCGACATGCGTCGCATGGGCGGTGGTTTCGGTGGCAAGGAAACTCAGGCCGCCAGCCCGGCGTGCCTGTGTGCGGTGGTTGCGCACCTCACCGGCCAGCCGACCAAGATGCGCCTGCCACGTGTCGAAGACATGCTGATGACCGGCAAGCGTCACCCGTTCTACGTCGAGTACGACGTCGGCTTCGACAGCACCGGGCGCCTGCACGGGATCAACATGGACCTGGCCGGCAACTGCGGCTGCTCGCCGGATTTGTCTGCTTCGATTGTTGACCGGGCGATGTTCCACTCGGACAACTCGTACTACCTGGGCGACGCGACCATCCACGGTCACCGCTGCAAGACCAACACCGCCTCGAACACCGCTTACCGTGGTTTCGGTGGCCCGCAAGGCATGGTCGCAATCGAAGAAGTGATGGACGCGATTGCACGTCACCTGCACCTCGATCCGCTCGCCGTGCGCAAGGCTAACTACTACGGCAAGACCGAGCGCAACGTCACCCATTACTACCAGACCGTCGAGCACAACATGCTCGAAGAAATGACTGCCGAACTGGAAGAAAGCAGCCAGTATCACGAACGCCGCGAAGCGATCCGTCGCTACAACGCCAACAGCCCGATCCTGAAAAAAGGCCTGGCGCTGACGCCGGTAAAATTCGGCATTTCCTTCACCGCGAGTTTCTTGAACCAGGCCGGTGCGCTGATCCACATCTACACCGACGGCAGCATCCACTTGAACCATGGCGGCACGGAAATGGGTCAGGGCCTCAACACCAAAGTTGCGCAGGTCGTGGCCGAAGTGTTCCAGGTGGAAATCGATCGCGTGCAGATCACCGCGACCAACACCGACAAGGTGCCGAACACCTCGCCAACCGCGGCGTCGAGCGGCGCCGACCTCAACGGTAAAGCCGCGCAGAATGCCGCCGAGATCATCAAAAAACGCTTGGTCGAATTCGCCGCACGTCACTACAAAGTCAGTGAAGAAGATGTCGAATTCCACAACGGCCATGTGCGTGTTCGCGACCACATCCTGACCTTTGAAGCGCTGATCCAGCAGGCGTATTTCAATCAGGTGTCGCTGTCGAGTACCGGGTTCTACAAGACCCCGAAAATCTTCTACGACCGCAGCCAGGCGCGCGGTCGTCCGTTCTACTACTTCGCCTTCGGCGCGGCGTGCTGCGAAGTGATCGTCGACACCCTCACCGGCGAGTACAAGATGCTGCGTACCGACATTCTTCATGACGTCGGCGCCTCGCTGAACCCGTCCATCGACATCGGTCAGGTCGAAGGTGGCTTCATCCAGGGCATGGGCTGGCTGACCATGGAAGAGCTGGTCTGGAACAACAAAGGCAAGCTGATGACCAATGGCCCGGCCAGCTACAAGATCCCGGCCGTGGCGGACATGCCGCTCGACCTGCGGGTGAAGCTGGTGGAAAACCGCAAGAACCCGGAAGACACGGTGTTCCATTCCAAGGCTGTCGGTGAACCGCCGTTCATGCTCGGGATTGCGTCGTGGTGCGCGATCAAGGATGCGGTGGCGAGCCTGGGTGATTACAAGCATCAGCCGCAGATTGATGCGCCGGCGACGCCGGAGCGAGTGTTGTGGGGTTGCGAGCAGATGCGTCAGCTCAAGACCGTGAAAGCGGTCGAGGCTGAAACAGAGCTGGCTCCGCTCTAAAGACCGAGGTGCGGCCATTCGCGAGCAGGCTCGCTCCCACAGGGATTTGTGCTAACTGTTGGACTTGTACAAATCCAAATGTGGGAGCGAGCCTGCTCGCGATGAGGCCCGAACAGACAACGATGTTGTAGGGGTGAACTATGTACAACTGGATCGACGCCCTCGCCGACCTGCAGAACCAGGGCGAGCCCTGCGTTCTGGTGACGATCATCGAAGAACTCGGCTCGACGCCACGCAACGCCGGCTCGAAAATGGTCGTCAGCGCCCGCCAGACGTTCGACACCATCGGTGGCGGGCATCTGGAATACAAAGCCATGCAGATCGCTCGCGAGATGCTCGCCAGCGGTAAGCAGGACACGCATCTGGAGCGCTTCAGCCTCGGCGCCAGCCTCGGCCAGTGCTGCGGCGGCGCCACCGTGTTGCTGTTCGAACCGATGGGCCAGGTACAGGCGCAGATTGCCGTATTCGGTGCCGGCCACGTTGGCCGCGCATTGGTGCCGTTGCTCGCCAGCCTGCCCTGCCGCGTGCGCTGGATCGATTCGCGGAAAGAGGAATTCCCCGAACAGATTCCTCACGGCGTGCGTAAAATCGTCGCCGAAGAGCCTGTCGATGAAATCGATGACCTGCCCGCCGGCAGTTACTGCATCGTCATGACCCACAACCATCAGCTTGATCTGGAGCTGACCGCCGCGATTCTCAAGCGCAACGATTTCACCTGGTTCGGCCTGATCGGCTCGAAGACCAAACGCGCCAAATTCGAACACCGTTTGCGTGATCGCGGTTTCGACGCCAGCGTCGTGCAACGCATGCGCTGCCCGATGGGCATCAGCGAAGTCAAAGGCAAATTGCCTGTGGAAATCGCCATCTCCATCGCCGGCGAAATCATCGCCACCTATAACGCCAATTTCGGCCAGCACACCGCCAGCGCCGAACCGATTGCCAAACTGTTGCCGCTTTCCCGGCGCAGTCAGGCCGCCAAACTCAAAGCCTCAAACTGATTAGAGAACCCTCATGCCTCTGACTCGCAAAGCCTACCGCGCCGCCATCCTGCACAGCATCGCCGACCCCGCCGAGGTCGGGATCGAAGCCTCCTACGAATATTTCGAGGATGGCCTGCTGGTGGTCGATGGCGGCAAGATCAGCGCCCTCGGCCACGCCAGCGATCTGCTGCCAACCCTGCCGGCGGACATTGAAATCGAGCACTACAAAGACGCCCTGATCACCCCAGGCTTCATCGACACGCACATCCACCTGCCGCAAACCGGCATGGTCGGTGCCTACGGCGAGCAACTGCTCGACTGGCTGAACACCTACACCTTCCCTTGCGAAAGCCAGTTCGGCGACAAGGCTCACGCCGATGAAGTGGCGGACATTTTCATCAAGGAACTGCTGCGTAACGGCACCACCACGGCGCTGGTATTCGGCAGCGTGCACCCGCAATCGGTAAACTCGTTCTTCGAAGCGGCCGAGAAGCTCGACCTGCGGATGATCGCCGGCAAGGTGATGATGGATCGCAACGCGCCGGACTATCTGACCGACACCGCCGAATCCAGCTACGTCGAGAGCAAAGTGCTGATCGAACGCTGGCACGGCAAGGGCCGCTTGCACTATGCGGTCACGCCACGTTTCGCACCGACCAGCACCCCGGAACAGCTGACCCTCGCCGGCCAATTGCTGACTGAATACCCGGATCTGTACATGCAGACCCACATCAGCGAGAACCTCAAGGAAATCGAGTGGGTCAAGGAACTGTTCCCGGAGCGCAAAGGCTATCTGGACGTTTACGATCACTACCAACTGCTCGGCGAGCGCTCCGTATTCGCCCACGGCGTTCACCTGTGCGACGACGAGTGCGCGCGCCTGGCGCAAACCGGCTCGGCCGTTTCGTTCTGCCCGACGTCGAACCTGTTCCTGGGCAGCGGCTTGTTCAACTTGCCGATGGCCGAGAAGCACAAGCTCAATGTAGGCCTGGGCACTGATGTGGGCGGCGGCACCAGTTTCTCGTTGCTGCAAACGCTGAACGAAGCCTACAAGGTGATGCAACTGCAAGGTGCGCGGTTGAGTCCGTTCAAGTCGCTGTATCTGGCGACTTTGGGCGGTGCGCGGGCGCTGCGTCTGGAAGACCGGATCGGCAACCTGCAACCGGGTTCCGACGCCGACTTCCTGGTGCTGGACTACAACGCCACGCCACTGTTGAGCTATCGCTTGAAGCAGGCCAACAACATTGCCGAGACGCTGTTTGTGTTGATGACGCTGGGGGATGACCGCACGGTGCAGCAGACGTACGCGGCGGGTGCGTTGGTGCATCAGCGCTAAGTTTTCACAGGCACAAAAAAATCCCCCGGTGGTGTTCACCCCGGGGGATTTTTTGTTGCCCGTCAGATCGCCTTCGCGAGCAGGCTCGCCCCCACAGTTAACCTCATTTCCTCTGACAGAATGCGGTTGAATGTGGGAGCGAGCCTGCTCGCGAAGGGGTCGACTCGGTATCAGCTTAGAGCTTGGCCGCAGGGCGACCCGGCTTCTTGGTCTGCAACAAATGCGAGAACACCGCATGCAGATCGTCCGAAGCGCCTTCTTCATCGAGGTTGAGCTTGCTGTCGATGTGATCCATGTGATGCATCATCAGGTTCACTGCCAGCTCGCCGTCGCGCTTTTCGATGGCGTCGATCAACTGGGTGTGTTCGTCATAGGAACAGTGCGAACGGTTGCCGCTTTCATATTGGGCAATGATCAGCGAGGTTTGCGACACCAGGCTGCGCTGGAAGCTGATCAACGGTGCATTCATCGCCGCTTCGGCCAGTTTCAGGTGAAACTCGCCCGACAGACGAATACCGGCGCCGCGATCACCGCGCGAGAAGCTGTCGCGCTCGTCGTTGACCATCTGGCGCAACTCGGCGATTTGCTCGGCGGTAGCGTGCTGCACAGCCAGTTCGGTAATCGCACGCTCGACCAGACGGCGGGCGAGGAACACCTGACGCGCTTCTTCGACGCTCGGGCTGGCGACTACGGCGCCACGGTTCGGCCGCAACAGCACGACGCCTTCATGGGCCAGACGCGACAACGCGCGGCGAATGATGGTGCGGCTGACCCCAAAAATCTCCCCCAGCGCTTCTTCGCTCAACTTGGTGCCTGGCGCCAGACGCTGTTCGAGGATGGCCTCGAAGATATGCGCGTAGACAATATCGTCCTGGGTTCCGCTGCGGCCGGCTTTGCCTGCTCGCGGTTGTTTCTTGAGGGGTTGCAACTGTTCGTTCATGGGCACTCGAGTCGGGAGAACTGCGGCGAATAGACCGTGACTGTAATACGGCACAGTAGGTCGCTGGCAAGTATCGCGTAAAAAACACCGCGATTGTACACAATGGATGGTGGCAACACGACTGTATGGCTGTTTGTGACCGCGGCTGTATTGCAACGATCCGTTACGATTGAGTTTAGGCTTGATCGCAGAATCCGCCTTCAGCGCACAACCCCTGTAGGAGTGAGCCTGCTCGCGATGGCGGTGTGTCATTCGAATTATTGTTGAATGACACACCGCCATCGCGAGCAGGCTCACTCCTACAAGGGTTTGCGTCAAAGGGGACATCTTCATTGGTATAAGGAACACCGCCGTCATGAATGACGCTACGCACACTCAACTGCGTCCCTTTTCCGACACATCGCCTTCGGCCATCGTCGCCGGGTTCATTGCGATGATGACCGGCTATACCAGTTCGCTGGTGCTGATGTTCCAGGCCGGGCAAGCGGCGGGCCTGAGCAGTGGGCAGATTTCTTCGTGGATCTGGGCGATTTCGATTGGTATGGCAGTGTGTTCGATTGGCCTGTCGCTGCGCTATCGCACGCCGATCACCATCGCCTGGTCGACACCCGGCGCGGCGTTGCTGATCACCAGCCTGGGCGGTGTCAGCTACGGTGAGGCCATCGGCGCCTACGTCACTTGCGCGGTACTGGTGACCATTTGCGGCCTGACCGGCAGCTTCGAACGGCTGGTGAAAAAGATTCCGGCGTCGCTGGCGGCAGCATTGCTGGCGGGCATTCTGTTCAAGATCGGCAGCGAGATTTTCGTCGCCGCGCAACACCGTACCGGTCTGGTGCTGGGCATGTTCTTCACTTATCTGGTGGTCAAGCGCCTGTCGCCACGCTATGCGGTGCTCGCGGCCCTGCTGATCGGCACTGCGCTGTCGGGCTTCATGGGACTGTTGGACTTCAGCGGCTTTCATCTGGAAGTGGCGACACCCGTGTGGACCACTCCGCACTTCTCGCTCGCCGCGACCATCAGCATCGGCATTCCGTTGTTCGTGGTGGCGATGACTTCGCAGAACATGCCTGGCATCGCCGTATTACGCGCTGACGGCTACAACGTCCCGGCCTCGCCGCTGATTACCACCACCGGTATCGCCTCGCTGCTGCTGGCGCCATTTGGCTCGCACGGGATCAACCTCGCGGCGATCAGCGCGGCGATCTGCACCGGGCCGCACGCCCATGAAGATCGCAACAAGCGCTATACGGCAGCCGTGTGGTGCGGGATTTTTTACGGGATTGCCGGAGTGTTCGGCGCCACGCTGGCCGCATTGTTCGCAGCGCTGCCGAAGGAACTGGTGCTGTCGATTGCGGCATTGGCGTTGTTTGGCTCGATCATCAATGGCTTGAGCATTGCCATGACGGAAGTGAAGGAGCGTGAGGCGGCGTTGATAACCTTTATGGTGACGGCGTCGGGGCTGACGCTGTTTTCCATTGGTTCGGCGTTTTGGGGGATTGTTGCGGGGGTGTTGACGTTGGTGATTTTGAATTGGCGCAAAGCGCAGGCATAAAAAAACGGCGACCCGAAGGTCGCCGTTTTTTCAGTATCACTTAGCCGCGTTGATCGGCTTTTCCGGATACCAAACGTCCAGCAGCGGGCTGACTTCATACTTGGTCAGCTCGGAGCGGGTTTTCAGCCAGGCTTCAACGGCAGCACGCTGCTCTTCGTTGACCGAGCCACGCTTCTGCAGGCAAACCAGACCGAAGTCATCGCCGCCAACATAACCCAGACCATTGGCTTCCATGGCTTCTTTGATGAAGGCTTCGAGGAAAGCGTCAATGGCTTCTTCGGACAAGTCTTCTTTGAAGTCCAGGTTCAGCTCGAAACCCAGCTCTTGAAATTCATCAACGCACAGTTTTTTGCGCAGACGCTGGGAACGGTTAGTCGCCATTGGAACAATCCTCTTAAGTAAATACGGCCGGCACTTTACCAGTTTAAGCAATCGATTGCCCGACTCTCTGGACATACAGCCCGACCGCCTGTAAAAAATCAGCGAATCGCCACCCCGGGGAAGGCACAATCGGTTACACCTTGGGGCATAATGCCGACACTTTCGTGACCACTGAGGGCTTTTTCATCCATGTCCTCGTCTTTTTCCCCCTCGGCTGTAGGGTTTTATTTCATATGATCAAATCGTTGCGTCCACTGTTTCTCGCCGGCCTTCTTCTGCCTCTGGCGCTGCCTGTTTCTGCTGCCACCATCAATACTTCCCTGACCCCCAACGTCGAAAAGGCCCTCAAGGCGAGCAAATTGCAGCCTAATGCCCTGTCGCTGGTGATGATCCCGCTGGACGGCCCGGGCACGCCAACCGTGTTCAACGCCGACGTCTCGGTCAACCCGGCCTCGACCATGAAGCTGGTCACCACTTACGCGGCGCTGGAAATGCTCGGCCCCAATCACCAGTGGAAAACCGAGTTCTACACCGACGGCGACCTGAATGGCGGCATCCTCAACGGCAACCTCTACCTCAAGGGTGGTGGCGATCCGAAACTGAACATGGAAAAACTCTGGCTGCTGATGCGCGACCTGCGCGCCAACGGCGTCACCCAGATCACTGGCGACCTGATCCTCGACCGCAACTTCTTCGTGCAGCCGCAGTTGCCGGAGTTCAACGATGACGGCAACGACGAGAACAAGCCGTTTCTGGTCAAACCCGACTCGTTGCTGGTCAACCTCAAGGCCCTGCGCTTTGTCGCCCGCAACGATAATGGCCGGGTGCTGATTTCGGTGGAGCCACCGATTGCCAGCGTGCGCATTGAAAACACCGTTAAAGCCCTGCCCTCCAAACAATGCACCGGCGGCGTGCGCTACAACCCGGTGCCAGAGGCTGATGGCAGCGTGACCGTGACCGTGGCCGGCCAGTTGGGCGAAGGTTGCAGCTCGCAGACTTATCTCTCGCTGCTCGACCACGCCACCTACACCGCCGGCGCCGTGCGGGCGATCTGGAAAGAACTCGGCGGCAGCATCCAGGGCAAGGATCGTCTGGCCGCAACCCCAAGCAACGCCAAACTGCTGGCGCGTGCTTATTCGCCGGATCTGGCGGAAATCATCCGCGACATCAACAAATACAGTAACAACACCATGGCTCAGCAACTGTTCCTGAGCCTCGGACAAAAATTTCGCAACGACGCCGATGGTGACGACGCCAAGGCAGCGCAGCGCGTGGTGCGTCAGTGGCTGGCGAAGAAAGGCATCACCGCGCCGCACCTGGTGATGGAGAACGGTTCCGGCCTGTCCCGTGCCGAACGCGTCAGCGCGCGTGAAATGGCCGGCATGCTGCAGGCCGCCTGGCACAGCCCGTACGCCGCCGAATACATCAGCTCGCTGCCGATTGCCGGCACCGACGGCACCATGCGTAAACGCCTGAAGACCACCGCGATGCGCGGCGAAGCCCACGTCAAGACCGGCACTTTGAATACCGTACGCGCGATTGCCGGCTTCAGCCGCGATGTGAATGGCAATACCTGGGCGGTGGTGGCGATCCTCAACGACAAGGCGCCGTTTGGTGCATCGTCGGTGCTGGATCAAGTACTGCTGGATCTCTACAAACAGCCGAAGACAGCACAAACCGCTTCGGTCCTCTGATCACCGCTACCCTGTAGGAGTGAGCCTGCTCGCGATTGCGTCAGTTCAGATGAATCAATTTGACTGACACACCGCAATCGCGAGCAGGCTCACTCCTACAGGGGGAATAGCGTCGCGGTTTAGCTCATCTGCTCGACGCGATCACGACCGTGCTGCTTCGCTGCGTAGACGCCTGAGTCCGCGCGCAACAGCAACGCATCTGCGCCCTCCCCCGGCCGCCAACTGGCGATGCCAAAACTTGCCGTGACCACGCCCACCACATCCACCGGTGAACTGCGCAAACCCTGCCAGAGTTCGACCGCCAGCATGTATGCGTGCTCGCCATCGATGTCCGGGCACAGCACCATGAATTCCTCACCGCCCAAGCGGCAGAACACATCAGTGCGCCGCAGACGATGGCCAATGCGCTCGCACACCGCTTGCAGCACCCGGTCGCCCACTGCATGGCCGTGCTGATCGTTGATCCGTTTGAAATGGTCGATGTCGAGCATGATCACCGACAACTCGCCACCGCCGCGCTCGACCCGGGCCATTTCGGTGGTCAGACGCTCCTGAAAATAGCGTCGGTTGTGAATTCCCGTCAGTGAGTCGGTCACCGACAGGGCCCGCAATTCTTCCTCCACACGCTTCAGATCGGAAATATCCGAGATATAGCCGTGCCACAGCACGCCGCCGCCCGGCAACTCTTCCGGCGACGCTGCGCCACGCACCCAGCGCAAACCGCGCTGGGGCAGTAGCACCCGGTATTCTTCGCGCCATGCGCTGAGATTGTCCGCCGAGGCACGAATCGAGGTGCGCACGCGCGTGATGTCTTGCGGATGGATGCGGGTGAAAATGGCTTCGGCGTCGAGCAGCAGTACATCGGGCTCCAGCTCGTAGATCTCGCGAATGCCATCGCTGGCGTAGATCACGCTGAAGCGACCGTTGAATTCCATCTTGAATTGATAGATGCCGCCCGGCACGTGCGCGCTGAGTTTCTTCAGCAGCACATCGCGCGCGGCCAGCACTTCGTGCACGCGCTTGCGTTCAGTGATGTCGATACAGATCGCCAGATGCCCGACCCACAAACCCTGTTCGTCGAGCACCGGGGTGGCGAGCATGTTCACCGGAATATGGCTGCCATCGCTGCGCACCAGCGTCCATTCGCGCGCTTCGTGACCGCCGACTTCGCCGCCCTCGACCAACATCGCATGGCACGTCGGGATACTTTTGCCGTAACGCGCGCTCAGTTCTGCCGAACGCGCGGTCAACTCACGGGGCAGGTGCAGGTTTTCCAGGGTCATGCGGCCGACCACGTCGGCGCTGCTGTAGCCGAGCATCTGCTCGGCGCCGGGGTTGAAGGTGTTGATCACGCCACGCAAGTCCGTGGCAATGATCGCGACTTGGGTCGCAGCGTTCAGCACCCCGCGCAATTGGCCGTGGGTGCCGCGCAACTCCTTTTCACGCTCGTGCAACTCCTGAGTACGCAACTCGACCAGACGCAAGGCGCGCTGGCGTTGACTCACCAACACATAGAGCAACGCACTGAGCAGCAGGCTGAGCAACCCACCGAGGATGACCACGCTGCCGACCGACGAATGATTGGCCTGCATAAAGGCCTCGCTGGGCAGAATATCGACCTGATAATCGTGATCGGCCATGCGCAGCAAACGCGTGGCTGACAGATCACTCGGCACCGGCTCGTTGGCCGATTCGAACAACACCTCGTGCTGATCATTGGTCGACAGATCGAGAATGCTCACCGATAGATAGTCGTGAAACGCATCCGGCAAGCCGTCCGCCAGCAACTGACGCATGCTGATTACCGCCATCACGTAACCGAACGGACGCGACTGGGCATCGCGGCTCACCGGCGCCACCAAGAGCACGCCACGCGCATAGGATGGCTCGATGCTGACCAGATGCATCGGTTGCGACACGGCCAGCCCGCGTAGTTTATCGGCGCGCTGCAGGGTGTCGCGACGCAACGGTTGCGCCAGCAGGTCATAGCCCAGTGGCGAGCCGAGACGACTTTGGGTCTGGCTGTACAGCACCGGTACGTACTCATCGCGAGGCGCAGCCAGTTGCAGTTCGCCTTGCGCATTCAGTTCACGGATGGTGAAGGTGCTCAATCCCTCGTCACGCACGCGTTGCTCGAATGCGGCGCGCTCGGCACCACTGACTCGTACGGCATAGGAATAGGCTTGGGTACGCAGTAATAAAGGTTGGGTGTAACCGTCGAATTCGGCGCGGGACACCGATTCTGAGTTGGCGAAGAAGCGGCGCAGACCGTCGAGGCGTTGCTCCTGATCCTGAAAGCGCTCTTCGATGCGACTGTAGCGTTCGTTGGCCAGCAGTTGAAAGCGCTGACGCAACTGTTGCTGAAACTGATTGAGGGTAGCCCAGGCGAGCAGCCCCGTGAGAATCCCGCCGGCGAGCAATACCAGCAGCGCGACCAGCCAGGCCGAGACTTCTTCGCTGATAAAACCCAGGATCTTTGGGCGCACGGGGTGCAACGACATAAAGGCAACTCACTACGCCAGTGTTCCGGGGAAGCCCCATTGGCCATGAGTGAGTTATAGCTATTAGCCATTAATTTGGCTAGCACTGAACGGATCCAAGAGCCGTTAAAAATCAAGGCTCTGTGGATCCAGTGCTGTGCAGTGTCAACGAGCCGTGATTTTCCAGGCGCGGTGGATCTTGGTATTGCGGGCAAAATCCGGATCAATGGTCTGCGCGCTGATTTCCTCGACCGCGTACCGCTCGGCCAAGTTTTCTTCCAACTGGAACTTGCGGAAGTTGTTGGAGAAGTACAACACGCCCCCCGGTGCCAGGCGGGCCATGGCCAGGTCGATCAACTGCACCTGATCACGCTGCACGTCGAAGATGCCTTCCATGCGCTTGGAGTTGGAGAAGGTTGGCGGATCGATGAAGATCAGGTCGTACTCTTCACGGCAGCTTTCCAGCCACACCATCACATCGCCCTGCTCCAGACGGTTCTTGTCCGAAAAACCGTTCAGCGACAGGTTGCGACGCGCCCAGTCGAGGTAGGTTTTCGACAGGTCGACGCTGGTGGTGCTGCGCGCGCCACCCTTGGCCGCGTGCACGCTGGCGGTCGCGGTGTAGCAATACAGATTGAGGAAACGCTTGCCCTCGGCCTCTTTCTGAATGCGCATGCGCATCGGACGGTGATCGAGGAACAGGCCGGTGTCGAGGTAGTCGGTGAGGTTGACCAGCAACTTCACGCCGCCCTCGCTGACTTCGTTGAACTTGCCCTGCGCGGCCTGACGCTCGTACTGCTTGGTGCCGCTCTGACGCTCGCGGCGCTTGACCACCACGCGGCTCTTGTCGACGTTCAGCGCCTGCGGAATGGCTGCCAGCGCATCGAACATGCGCGCCGAGGCCTTTTCCGGGTCGATGGACTTCGGCGCGGCGTATTCCTGAACGTGCACCCAGTCGTGGTACAGATCGATAGCCATCGCGTATTCAGGCATGTCGGCATCGTAGACGCGGTAGCAATCAATGCCTTCGCGCTTGACCCACTTGCCCATGGCCTTGAGGTTCTTTTGCAGACGGTTGGCAAACATCTGCCCGCCTTCGCTCAAGCGTGGCTGCTCGATCACCGGTGCCGGGGCTGGCGTCGGTTTGATCGGGTTGCCGTTCTTGTTGAACTTGCGCTCTTGCGGCTCGTCCGGGGTCTGATCGTAAGCCGCTTGCTCGCGCTCGGCCTGACGCTGCTCAGGTGTGCGACGTTCGCCGGTGACGAACTGATCCGGCAGCACTTTGATCAACAGCAGCTTGCACGGCAACGCGCCGTTCCAGAACGAATACTGTTTGTGGCTGCGAATGCCCATGCGCTTGCCCAGATCCGGCGCGCCAGTGAATACCGCCGCTTCCCAGTTCAGACAGGCCTGACGCAGACGCTCGCCAAGGTTCTGATAGAGGTACAGCAAGCTGGCTTCATCGCCGAGACGCTCGCCGTACGGCGGGTTGCAGATGACCAAGCCTTTCTGGTTCTGATCCGGGCGCGGCTCGAAGGTCGCGACTTCGCCCTGATAGATCTTGATCCACTCGCTCAGGCCCGCACGCTCAACGTTGTTGCGGCCCGGCTGAATCAGGCGTGGATCGGCTTCGTAACCGCGAATCCACAGCGGCGGCTTGGCCAGACCGGCAGCGGCACGTTCAACGGCTTCTTCGTGAAGTTTTTTCCACAGCGCCGGCACGTGACCGAGCCACGCGGTAAAACCCCACTGCTCACGACGCAGGTTCGGCGCCATGTCGGCGGCGATCATCGCAGCTTCGACGAGGAACGTACCGACACCGCACATCGGGTCAGCCAGCGCGCCGCCTTCAGCGGCAATACGTGGCCAGCCGGAACGGATCAGGATGGCGGCTGCGAGGTTTTCCTTCAGCGGCGCTGCGCCCTGCTGCAAGCGATAGCCGCGCTGGTGCAGGCTGTGGCCAGAGAGATCGAGGGAGAGAATCGCTTCGCCGCGATCCAGGCGCAGGTGAATGCGCAGGTCCGGATTGAGTTTGTCGATCGACGGACGGTCGCCTTGCGGGGTACGCAGTTTGTCGACGATGGCATCTTTGACTTTCAGGGCGCCAAAGTGCGTGTTGTCGATGCCCGAGCCATGGCCGCTGAATTCAACGGCAAGGGTGCCGTCGTTGAGCATGTGATCTTGCCATTCGATGTCGAGCACGCCGTGGTACAGGTCTTCGGCGTCTTTCATCGGGAAACGCTTGAGCACCAGCAGCACTCGGTTGGCCAGACGCGACCAGAGGCATAGGCGATAAGCAGTTTCCATGGTCGCCATGCCACGCACAGCGGAAGTGTGCTCGCGCGCTTCTTCAAGGCCAAGCCCGACGGCTTCCTCGATGAGCAGGCCTTCAAGGCCTTTAGGGCAAGTGAGGAAGAGTTCAAAACGGTCGGACATGGTATTTCCAGAGCCTTTGGCTAGTGAATCGGCAACGCATTGCCGATCCGGTTTTCAATCAGGCGCTTTTCTTAAAGAGCGCCCGCGTGGCACGAAGGTGTGCCGTTCCATCCCCGCTGCTCGGGTTAAAAGAGCTTAGATGCAAGGACAGATAAAAAAGTTGATGAAACAAAAAGTCTTAAAGCGACCCTTCGTCGCTTAGTACCCCAGCGTAAACGTGGGTCATTCTCACTAAAGAATTAAACCCATCATCCAGCGCGGGGCCGATCATACCGGGGTTTGCTGAAAAAACACTCATGAAACCCTCAGTTACTTATGGCTGTAGCACTACTTTCGTTACGTCCTTATGACAAAACGATCATTCCCTCGGTGTGACTCATTGGTTAGAACTGAACACAGGTTGACGTCGCAACGGCGTCAACACCTTGGCTCGCCACGCCGGCAGCGAGCCGCAGCACGGCAGGTTTTTTCTGCCAGACCTCGATTGAGGTCGACGCGACACAAACAGTCAACAAGTGAGGGAAACACCCTATGAGAAGACTTAAGCGTGATCCGTTGGAAAGAGCATTTTTGCGCGGATATCAATATGGCGTTGGTGGCAAATCCCGTGAGCTTTGCCCATTTACTCTACCGTCGGTACGCCAAGCCTGGATTAACGGCTGGCGAGAAGGACGCGGCGACAACTGGGACGGTATGACCGGCACTGCGGGAATCCACAGACTCAACGAACTTCACGCCGTCGGCTGACACAGGGCATTTATTCCGACACGACAATCTGAATTTGTAACGACTTACCATGCACGTCCTTCCCGGACGGCGGGCTGCGGCCCAGGGGCTCCTTCGAGGAGCCCTTTTTTATGCCTGAAAATACCGGAGCATGCAGATTATTGTGATTACTGGATTTTCAGAAATTACTGGATCCTGTGGCGAGGGGATTCATCCCCGTTGGGCTGCGAAGCAGCCCCAAAACCTTCCACCTCAGTGTGTCAGGTAGATTGAGGATTCTGACTTTACGACTGCTGCGCAGCCGAACGGGGATAAATCCCCTCGCCACAAAGCCCTCTCCACAAAGCCCCTCACAACAAGCCTTCGGCAAGCCTCAGCGCAGGGCGGCGATGGCGTCTACCGATTCGCGGATCAGTGCCGGGCCTTTGTAGATGAAACCAGAGTAAATCTGCACCAGGCTCGCACCGGCGAGGATTTTCTCGGCCGCGTGTTTGCCTTCGGTGATGCCGCCAGCCGCGATGATCGGCAGACGACCAGCCAGTTCGCCCGCCAGCACCTTCACGGTATTCGTGCTCTTCTCACGCACAGGCGCGCCCGACAGACCGCCCGCCTCGTCACCATGCTCCATGCCTTCAACACCGACACGGCTCAGGGTGGTATTGGTTGCGATCACCGCGTCCATGCCCGTTTCGATCAACGCCTGAGCCACTTGCGCGGTTTCTTCGTCGGTCATGTCCGGGGCAATCTTGATTGCCAGCGGCACATGTTTGCCATGACGCAAGGCCAGTTCAGCGCGGCGCGTGGCCAGATCGGCCAGCAACTGCTTGAGCGAATCACCGAACTGCAAACTGCGCAGACCCGGGGTGTTCGGCGAGCTGACGTTGACCGTAATGTAGCTGGCGTGGGCGTAGACCTTGTCCAGGCAGATCAGGTAATCGTCGACGGCGCGCTCGACCGGCGTATCGAAGTTCTTGCCGATGTTGATACCCAGCACGCCTTGGTATTTCGCCGCAGCGACCCGCGCCAGCAGGTTATCGACACCGAGGTTGTTGAAACCCATGCGGTTGATGATCGCCTCGGCTTCCGGCAAGCGGAAGATCCGTGGTTTCGGGTTGCCCGGCTGTGGACGCGGGGTCACGGTGCCGATTTCGACAAAACCGAAACCCAGTTGCGCGAAACCGTCGATGGCCGCGCCGTTCTTGTCCAGACCCGCAGCCAGACCCACAGGGTTAGGGAATTCCAGGCCCATGACCGTCACCGGCACACTTGCCGGTTTCTTGCACAGCAAGCCGTTGAGGCCCAAACGCCCACCCGCGCCGATCAGATCCAGCGACAGATCGTGGGAGGTTTCCGGGGAAAGTTTGAACAACAGCTGACGGGCCAGGGTGTACATGGGCGGCGATGACTCGGGCGGCGAAAAGAGGCGGCGATTATAGCCGGGCATGGGCCTGCGGCGCGAGGCGCACGCGTAAATCGACGCAAAACCGAATGTCCATTTACCAAATCGCAGACAAAGAAAAGCCCGGCCTAAGCCGGGCTTTTCTCGGAGCGGCAGCTAATTACTTAGCTTGAGCTTCAACCTGCGCTTCTACGCGACGGTTAACAGCACGGCCAGCTTCAGTTTTGTTGTCAGCAACTGGGCGGGATTCGCCGTAGCCAACAGACTGAACGCGGGACGATTCAACACCGTACTGGTTGGTCAGAACTTGTTTAACGGCGTTTGCACGACGCTCAGACAGTTTCTGGTTGTAAGCGTCAGGACCGACGGAGTCAGTGTGACCTTCAACAGTAGTGGTGGTGGATGGGTACTGCTTCATGAAGTCAGCCAGGTTTTTGATGTCGCCGTAGCTGTTTGGCTTCACAACCGACTTGTCGAAGTCGAACTTAACGTCCAGCTCAACACGAACAACTTCAGCAACTGCTGGGCAGCCGTCAGCGTCAACAGTTACGTTGGCTGGGGTGTCTGGGCACTTGTCAACGTTGTCGCATACGCCGTCGTTGTCGCTGTCGGAGCAGACTTCAGCTGGTGCTGGAACTGGAGCAGCAGCAGGCTTGGAGCCGCCACCGAAGTTCACACCGATACCAACGCTAGGAGCCCACTCGGTGTCGCCCTGGTCGATGTTGTACTGAGCTTCAACGCCAGCACGGGCGTAGAAGTTGTCGGTGAAGTACAGCTTGGCACCAGCGCCAACGTTGGCGAAGGTGGAGCGGTTACGACCGGACTCGTTCTGACCGATGCTTTGATCGGAGAAACCAGCCGACACGTATGGACGCAGCATGTCGCCCGGGTTGTTGAAGTGGTACAGAGCGTCCAGAGCGGTGTTGGCGCCCTTGATGTTACGGCCGTTGTCGGCACGCACGTTGTGCACTTCGTCGTAGCCCAGACGCAGTTCAACGTCGTCGGTCAGGAAGTAACCGATCGAACCGCCGAACAGGTTGCCGTTGTTCTTGAAGTTACGAGCGCTGTCGAATTGTTCTTTCTTTGCGAAGCCTTCGATTTCAACTGCGCCTTGGCCTTGTGCCAGAGCGCCGAACGAAGTGGCGGCAATCAGAGAACCAATGGCCAAGCCCAAGGTGTTTTTCAGTTTCATCCGTTAAATCCCCATCTGGTGATTGTGAAGCAGTCCCGCAAACCGGGGGACAACTCGGCGGCAAGTCTATCAGAACTTGCCTACACGTAAGAGATATTTGCGCTGAACTAAGTTTCAGCAATGCCTGCAAATTTCTCACGCAATTTATCTAGAGCACGTTTGTAACGCATTTTTGTCGCACTCAAACCCATGTGCATGATGTCTGCGATCTCTTGAAATTCCAGCTCTGCGACAAATCGTAGCACCAGAATTTCGCGGTCGATCGGGTTCACATACACCAGCCAGCGATCAAGTCCGCCCTTCTCTTCGGGTTTTGGCGTCTTTTCTTCGGACGCTTCCTCAAGAGGGTCAAGACTCAATGCGTCCATCAAGCGACGCTTTCGCCGTTCCTTCCGATACTGCGTAATACATTCGTTGTACGTGATGCTGTACAGCCACGTTTTGAACTTCGATTTCCCCTCAAAGTTCTTCAGGCCATACAGCACCTTCAACATGACTTCCTGACAGACATCGTCTGCGTCGCGATCGTTCCCAAGATATCTCGCACAAACGTTAAATAATGTTCGCTGGTAACGCCGCATCAGTTCTTCATAGGCGCGCGTTACGTGAAAAAGCTCGGTATGCGAGCGCGCGACCAACTCCTCATCAGAGAGCTCGCGGGGGTCGTAGCGCGTGGATAGCGTATGGGCTTTATTCAAAACAAGTCGTGCCGACAGTCAGGTCAATGTCCGCCGCAACCAGCATCAGCTGGCATTTTGCGGCGGCATACATTAGCAGGGTTTGCCGGATTAGCGGCTACTCACATGCTGTTCCAGCAGGATCCGATTGGAGAGTGAGACTAGCTCACCCTCATCGGTCAGCAATGTGGTTTTAACCGTGCCGATCTCTTCGATCTGGCCTTCGACCTCGCCAACACGCACTTGTTGCCCAACCTGATACAACTCACGCACATAGATTCCCGCAAGAATCTGACCGGCAATTTCCCGGCTTCCCAAACCCATGGCCAGCGCAACGGCCAGACCAACGGTAATCAAAACAATGACGATCACATGGTTCAGCAGGTCGGTCTTGACCTCAAGCTGACTGATCGCAACCGAGATGCTGATGATGATCACCAGCCCCTGGGCAATCCGCCCAAGTCCCGAAGCGTAGTCCAGGCCTACACCTTCTGCCGCCCCGCGCACCAGCCCATTGGCCAGCTGTGCGAGCAAAACCCCTACCAGCAACACCAGCGCGGCGCCGAATACTTTCGGCAAATAGAGCGCCAACATATCGAGCGTAGCTGAAACTCGCTCAAGGCCAAGGGATTCTGCTGCAGAAACCAGAAAAATCAGAAGAACGAACCAGTAGACGATCTTGCCGATCAGGGTCGAGATCGGCACTTGCAGCCCTGCACGCGACATCAACTTGGTCAGTCCGGTGCCGCCCATCAGGCGATCGAGGCCCAGTTTGGCGAGCAATTTGGACAGCAAGGTATCGAGCAGCTTGGCCACGACAAAACCCAACAGCAGCACCACCAGTGCGCCGAACAGGTTCGGAATGAAATTAGCGACTTTGGTCCACAACGCAGTCATTGCAGTGACGAGGCTCTGAGTCCAGAGATCAAGTTCCATATTCAATCAGCCTTATCAGCAGTGCGAGCAGTAGGTTTACGAAGGCGGGAAACCGGCGAGACGTGGGCCGAGCCGTTATTCAGGGCGATCATCAGCGCGGGCAGCCAGCGGCCCAGCAGGCTGAACAGATCGCCGGCGCCAACCTGGCGGTTGGCGGTTTTGAGCACGCGGCCCAAACACGCATCGTCGTCGCGGCTGGACGGCGAAGCGTTGAGCATGTCGCGCAAAGACTGTTCAAACGGATCGTGCATACGCACCTCTCGTGATGTCTGTGAAAGACGCGGGCAAATTTGGTCGGGTCACATGCGCCATGTTCACACCCAGCGCAAACGACGGAATAACCACCACTGACCGAAGGCCAGAGCGAGCACCGTCAAGCAGGCGATCAGGAAACCGTAAGGGCTGCTGGAGAAGGGAATACCGCCAACGTTGATGCCCAGCAGGCCGGTGATAAAACTCATCGGTAAAAAGATGCAGGTGATGATCCCGAAGCGGTACATCGTGCGATTCATGCGCTCGCTCAAACGCCGGTCTTCAGCCTCCAGCACAAGCCCCACGCGCTCTCGGGTCAATTCGAGCTCTTCGAGGTAACGGGTCAGGCTGTTATTCAATTCGTTCCAGTAGTCGGCGTCATCGTCGACAAACCACGGCAGTTTTATCCTTGTCAGTTGTCCGAAAATATCCCGTTGCGGAGCCAGGAAACGTTTCAGTCCGGCAGCCCTTCGCCGGATGTGCAAAATGGCGCCATGCTCGGGGGTATACCGTTCGTCGGCATCCATCTTTTCTTCTTCCTCATCGGCGATTTCCGAGAGGCAAGTGACCAGATCCTGCACCTTGTTGGTGAGGAACTGCGCCAGATAAAGGATGAGTTCGGATGCCGTTTTAGGGCCGTTGCCGTCCGCCAATTGCACCAACAATTCATCGGTGGCACGCAATGGGCGCAAACGCAGAGAGATCACGCGCTGGGCAGAGGCAAAAATCCGTACCGAGACCATGTCTTCCGGCTCGGCACCTGGATTAAGGTTGACCCCGCGCAAAAACAGCAGCAACTCGCAATCCGGCAACGGCAACAGGCGCGGACGAGTGTTCTCTTCCAGCAGCAGATCGCAGGTGAATTCGTTGAGTCCGCTGGATTTGCGCAGCCAGGTCTGGGTCTGCGGATGGCTGCGATCCCAATGCAGCCACAGACTCTCATGCGCCTGCAGTTGCAAATCGTCGAGCTCAGTCCGGGCTATCGAACGCGCACCGCCTCTACCGTCCAGCACCAGGGCATGCACCAGCCCCCATTGCGCGTTTTCTTCCTCGAACATCCGCATCCCTTTGTCGAAATTCTTATTCAGGCATCTTCAGCGGGCTCGGCGAGACGATCACGCCGTTGTTGTCCGCATAAATGTAGTGGCCCGGGTGGAATGTCACACCGGCGAATGTCACCGCGACGTTAAGATCGCCGAGGCCACGTTTTTCAGTCTTCATCGGATGACTGGCCAGCGCTTGCACCCCCAGATCGGTTTGAGCAATGACGTCGACGTCACGGATGCAACCGTAGATCACCAGCCCTTCCCAACCGTTTTTGGCGGCCTTCTCGGCGATCATGTCGCCCAACAGGGCCCGGCGCAGGGAACCGCCGCCATCGACGACCAGGACCTTGCCGTTGCCCTTGAGTTCGGCCTGTTCCTTGACCAGCGAGTTATCTTCGAAGCATTTGATGGTCACGATTTCGCCGCCGAAAGAATCACGGCCGCCGAAATTGCTGAACATCGGTTCCAGCACCTGCACCAGCTCCGGGTAGGCGTCGCACAGGTCAGGTGTAAGGTAATGGTTCATCGAAAAACTCCTGTAACAAGGAAGACGATCAAGGATGACGCATTCTTTTGAGACGAGATCCGGCGGTCGCTGTTTACCTTAGTCCATCCCATGGTCGCTGAACGAACCTGAACAAACCCTGAAACGTAATAGCTAAACAGCCACCAAATATGACCAGAACCGCACAATGCGTCATATCTTAGCCGCAAGCCGTTCCGAACGAAATGCCCTCGTCAGCGCCTGCGGCTCAAACGGCCGCTGCCAGATCCGCCTTCTCGCCCAGTAACGGCGTCTGCTGATCATTCAACCAACGCGCCACCAGCGGCCACACTTCAGTCTGCGCCGCTTTGCTCACCAACATTTCGACATGACCGAAATTGTCGTTGAAACCGTGTTCGCGCCCCAGA
Organism: Pseudomonas sp. TH08; assembly: GCF_016651275.1. NCBI lineage: Bacteria > Pseudomonadati > Pseudomonadota > Gammaproteobacteria > Pseudomonadales > Pseudomonadaceae > Pseudomonas > Pseudomonas sp. TH08. The sequence goes on from NZ_JAEKEE010000004.1 coordinate 1,403,091, forward strand.
TTGACGAACTGCTTGTGCTCGGAGCCGATTTGCTCGAAGAGTTTGCGACAGGCCCAGGCCGGATCCTGATGATCTCCCGCTGCGCTGACGGCCAACACCGGCACCTGAACATCGGCCAGCCCTGCCCACCAATCCTTGTCCTTGTCGCCAAAACGACCGAACAAGCCGTACCAGCGCATGCTTTCGATGGCCAGACCGATCGGCTCATCTTCCGGGCCGCGCTTGAGGCGTGAGCCAGACAATTGCGCGAAACGTTTGAGAATGAAGCGCCCGCTCCACTCCACCGGGGGGATTTTCAACGGCCAATAGGTGCGGCTGACTTGTGTGCCGAAAAACGCTGCCGAAGCTACCGCAGGCTCACCCAGGTATTCGCCACCCAAGGCTGCGGCCAAGGTAATGCCGCCCAGCGAATGACCAATCCAGTGCGGCACCTGCCCGCTCTGCTCACGCACGAATGCAGCAATTGCCGGCAAATCATAACGGGCATAGTCGGCAACGCGGTTGCGCCGGTATTCCTCGTTGCGCTGCGACAAGCCATGGCCGCGCATCTCCGGAATCCACACGTCGAAGCCCAGCCGCGTCAGGTACGCGCCGAGCCCCAACCCTTTTGGAGAAAACCAGAAGCGCCGGTTGGAAAAACTGCCGTGCAACAAAATCACCGGCACACCGCGTACGGCCGGTTCATCGGCCATGCCCAGACGGGTGACGGCGATTTCCACGGACCAGTCCGGGCTGTTGCCGGGCTTCAATCGATACACATCTTCGCTCAGATCGCCGCGCCGCTCGGCGCTGATCAGGGCGACAGGAAATAGGTTGCTGCTGCTTTGCATAATGCTCTTGCACAAAAAAGGGCGGCATCCACAGGAGCCCGCCCTACTTCAATCTCAAACCCCGCTCCTACAAGGGGCGTGGGGCGTTCACATACTTGTCAGGCCGGTGCCTGGCCTTCGGCGAGGAAGAACCAGGTTTCCAGTACGGAGTCCGGGTTCAGCGACACGCTTTCGATGCCCTGCTCCATCAGCCACTTGGCCAGATCCGGATGATCCGAAGGGCCCTGACCGCAGATACCGATGTACTTGCCAGCCTTGTTGCACGCGGCAATCGCGTTGGCCAGCAGCTTCTTGACCGCCGGATTACGCTCGTCGAACAGGTGCGCGATGATGCCCGAGTCACGGTCCAGACCCAACGTCAGCTGAGTCAGGTCGTTGGAGCCGATCGAGAAACCGTCGAAGAATTCGAGGAACTCTTCAGCGAGGATCGCGTTGGATGGCAGTTCGCACATCATGATCACGCGCAGACCGTTGTCACCGCGCTTCAAGCCGTTTTCGGCGAGCAGATCGACCACTTGGCTGGCTTCGCCCAAGGTACGCACGAACGGCACCATGATTTCGACGTTGGTCAGGCCCATCTCGTTGCGCACACGCTTCAGCGCACGGCATTCGAGTTCGAAGCAGTCGCGGAACGATTCGCTGATGTAACGCGAAGCGCCACGGAAGCCCAACATCGGGTTTTCTTCTTCCGGCTCGTAGAGCTTGCCGCCGATCAGGTTGGCGTATTCGTTGGACTTGAAGTCCGACAGACGCACGATGACCTTCTTTGGTGCGAAGGCTGCGGCGAGGGTGCTGATGCCTTCAACCAGTTTCTCGACGTAGAAACCGACCGGATCGTCGTAACCGGCGATGCGCTTGTCGACGCTGTCCTTGATTTCCTGCGGCAGACCGTCGTAGTTCAACAGCGCTTTCGGGTGAACGCCGATCATGCGGTTGATGATGAATTCCAGACGGGCCAGGCCCACACCGGCGTTCGGCAACTGGGCGAAGTCGAAAGCGCGGTCCGGGTTGCCGACGTTCATCATGATCTTGAACGGCAATTCCGGCATGGCATCGACGGAGTTCTTCTTGATATCGAAGCCCAGCTCGCCTTCGAAGATGTAACCGGTGTCGCCTTCGGCGCACGAAACGGTCACGCCTTGGCCATCCTTCAACAACTGGGTGGCGTTGCCGCAACCGACGACTGCCGGGATGCCCAGCTCACGAGCGATGATCGCCGCGTGGCAGGTACGCCCGCCACGGTTGGTGACGATGGCGCTGGCGCGTTTCATCACCGGTTCCCAATCCGGGTCGGTCATGTCGGACACCAACACGTCGCCCGGCTGGACTTTGTCCATCTCGGAGACGTCTTTGATGATGCGGACCTTGCCGGCGCCAATGCGCTGGCCGATGGCGCGACCTTCAACCAGCACGGTGCCGGTTTCTTTCAACAGGTAACGTTCCATGACGTTGGCCTGGGTGCGGCTCTTCACGGTTTCCGGACGGGCCTGCACGATGTACAGCTTGCCGTCGTCACCGTCCTTGGCCCACTCGATGTCCATCGGGCAGCCGTAGTGCTTCTCGATGATCATCGCTTGCTTGGCCAACTCGCTGACTTCAGCGTCGCTCAGGCAGAAACGCGCACGCTCAGCCTTGTCGACATCGACAGTCTTGACCGAACGACCGGCCTTGGCTTCGTCGCCGTAGATCATCTTGATGGCTTTGCTGCCGAGGTTGCGACGAAGGATCGCCGGACGACCGGCCTCCAGCGTGCCCTTGTGTACGTAGAACTCATCCGGGTTGACCGCGCCTTGAACAACGGTTTCGCCCAGGCCGTAGGCGCCGGTGATGAACACCACGTCACGGAAGCCGGATTCGGTATCGAGGGTGAACATCACACCGGCAGTGCCGGTTTCCGAACGCACCATGCGCTGCACGCCTGCCGACAGGGCGACCAGTTTGTGGTCGAAGCCCTGGTGCACGCGGTAGGAAATCGCACGGTCGTTGAACAGCGAGGCGAACACCTCTTTGGCGGCACGGATAACGTTTTCCACGCCACGGATGTTCAGGAAGGTTTCCTGCTGACCGGCGAACGAGGCGTCCGGCAAGTCTTCGGCGGTGGCGGAAGAACGCACGGCCACAGCCACATCAGGGTTGCCGGCCGACAGCGCGGCGAACGCGGTGCGAATTTCGGCATTGAGTTTTTCAGGGAATTCGGCATCCATGATCCATTGACGGATCTGCGCGCCGGTCTTGGCCAGGGCGTTGACGTCATCGACGTCGAGTGCGTCGAGGGCCTGGTGGATCTGGTCGTTGAGGCCGCTCAGTTCGAGGAAGTCGCGATAGGCCTGCGCGGTGGTGGCAAAGCCGCCAGGGACCGACACACCGGCGCCTGCCAGGTTGCTGATCATCTCGCCCAGGGATGCGTTCTTGCCCCCCACATGCTCAACATCGTGTTTGCCGAGCTTATCGAGGGAAACTACGTACTCTACCAAGGTGATCTCTCCACTAACTGTGTTGGAAAAGCTCAGAAACCGGCAGCTCGGGGGAGCGTTGGCCGGTTGTATGGCCTGGACCTGGAAAATAAGTGAGAATGCGGGCCAATGGCGGCCAACAAATCGCGCCTATCATATCCAAGATTGATGACTAGCTTAAGGCCCAAGGTGCAAATGAAACGATCTGCTTTCTTTATCTCCGATGGCACCGGCATCACTGCCGAAACCCTGGGTCAAAGCCTCTTGGCGCAGTTCGAAAACATTACCTTCAGCAAATTCACGCGCCCGTACATCGACAGCGTGGAAAAAGCGCGGGCCATGGTACAACAAATCAACAAAGCCGCCGAAACCGACGGCTTTCGCCCGATCATCTTCGACACCATCGTCAATCAGGACATCCGTGAGATTCTCGCGACGTCCAATGGTTTCATGATCGACATTTTCTCGACCTTCCTCGCCCCGCTGGAGCAGGAACTGACCGAGCATTCTTCCTACACCGTCGGCAAATCGCATTCCATCGGGCACAACTCCAATTACATGGAGCGCATCGAGGCGGTGAACTTCGCCCTCGACAACGACGACGGCGCGCGTACGCACTATTACGACAAAGCCGACCTGATACTAGTGGGCGTGTCGCGATGCGGCAAAACGCCGACGTGTCTGTACATGGCCATGCAATTCGGCATCCGCGCGGCCAACTATCCGCTGACCGAAGACGACATGGAGCGCCTGACCCTGCCTGCCGCCCTGCGCGCGCATCAGCACAAGCTGTTCGGCCTGACCATCGACCCCGACCGCCTCACCGCAATCCGCAACGAGCGCAAGCCAAACAGCCGTTATTCGAGCTATGCCCAGTGCGAATTCGAAGTGCGCGAGGTGGAAAACCTGTTCCGCCGCGAGAACATCCCGCACATCAACTCCACGCATTTTTCGGTGGAAGAGATTTCGGCGAAGATCCTGGTCGAGAAAGGTGTGGAGCGGCGTTTCAAATAACTTGCGGTGCTTGGCCTGACGCCATCGCGAGCAGGCTCACTCCTACAGTTGATCTCCAGTGGACACAGATCACGTGTACGACAGAGATCCATTGTAGGAGTGAGCCTGCTCGCGATGAACGATCACACGGTCTCTGTCAGTGCGCGGTTTAAAGCCTCAAACCCCGCCAGCAACAAGCCGTCATCCCCGACCGAATTACACACACTCACCCGAATGAACTGCGGCACCGCCGCATGCCCCACCGCAAACGATTCAGCGGTCGCCACCAGATAATTATCTTCCTTCAACTCCGCCGCGATCTGCGACGCCCGCCACAACGCCGGCACTTCCACCCAGAAATGCGGACTGTGGCTGTGAGTCCTGTAGTTCAAACCGTCCAGAGCAGGCGAAACCAGAGCCTTGCGTCGTCCTATCTCACTGATTTGCTCGTCCAGCAAACGCTGGGCCATACCGTTTTCGATCCACTGGCTGGCCACTTCCATTGCCAACGGATTGGCCATCCAGCACGTTGCGCGAATCGCTGCACTCAAGCGCCCGATCAGCGCTTGCGGCGCATGCAGGTAACCCACACGCAGTCCCGCCGAAACGGCCTTGCTCAGGCTGCCGATCAATACCGAACGCTGCGGCGCGAAATAACTCAGCGGTAATGGGCGCTGGCGGTCCAGCACCGCATGAGCTTCGTCTTCGATGATCAGCAGATTGTGCTGACGACAGACCTCGGCAATCGCCTCTCGCCGTGGGATCGACATCACCGCAGCCGTAGGATTCTGGATGGTCGGTGTGCAATACAGCGCCGACACCCGGTGCTGGCGGCAAATGTCGTCCAACGCTGACGGCAACAGCCCTTCGTCATCCATGGCGGCACCGATCAGTTTTATCCCGAGTTGGCGTGCGACGCCGATCAATCCTGGGTAGGACAAATGCTCGGTGACTACGGTATCGCCAGCTTTGAGCAAACCCGTCAACGCGCACAACAGACCATGCTGCCCGCCGTTGACGCACAGCACCTGCTCGGCGCTCGGCACAAACTGCTGATGACGCAACCACTGCGCACCCGCCGCCCGATGCCGGGCCAGCCCCGCCTCGGCGGTGTACCCGGTCAATTCTTGCAAGGTCCGCGAATCCTGCGCCAGCGCTAGCAGGCTCTGACTCATGAACGCTGTTTCCTGCCCCGGAATCGGCTGATTACGGCTCATGTCAAAGCTCGCCTGCGGCTCATCGCTGACGTTGCGAAAGCCGCTGTCTTGCGGTCGTTCCATCCCGCGCTGACGCACATAAGTGCCGTCGCCTACACGCGCAACGACCAACCCCACACGCTCCAACTCGCCATAGGCACGACTGATGGTGCCGATGGTCACGCCCAGGCTATCCGCCAACAACCGGTGCGGCGGCAGCTTGCATCCGGCCTCGATGACACCGGCGGCGATGGCCTTCTCGACGGCATCGGCGAGGCGTTTGTATTTCACGCCAACACCCCCGCTGAGTCCTTCACGCAGGATTGACACCATGGCAATACTTACTTTGACAGTCATTCTCGCCCCGAATAGCGTGTTGAAAACAGGTTCAATCAGCAATAAGCCTTTTCACAGAACAGGTCAATTGCATCGTAAGGAGCTGCAATCATGTCGACCGCCATCAGCGAGCCATTGAGCAATGCCAAACCCTGGCTCGCCGGGCTGATCACCAGCATCTTGTTTCTGATCGTTTGCCTGAGCTGGGGCACGACTTGGCTGGGGATCAAGATTGCGGTCGAAAGCGTGCCGCCGCTGACCGCTGCAGGCTTGCGATTCCTCATCGCGTTTCCGCTGTTTCTGAGTTTTGCGCTGCTGCGCAAGGAACCGCTGCTGTTCCCGCGCGAGAGCCGTTGGTTCTTCGTGTTCGTCACGCTGTCGTACTTCAGCCTGCCGTACTACCTGCTCAACTACGGCGAGATGCACGTTTCATCAGGCCTCACCGCCCTGCTGTTCAGCTGCATGCCGGTGTTCATCCTGATTTTTTCTGCAGCGTTTCTGCGCGAGAAAATCTACCCGTCGCAAATGCTGGGCATCGCCATCGGCTTCGGCAGTCTGTTCATGATTATTCGTGGCCAGGGCCTGCATCTGGATCAGGCTGAATGGTTTGGCGTGCTGGCCATTCTTTGCGCGGCAGTGATGCATGCGCTGTGCTACGTGGTGACCAAAAAACACGGCAGTGCAATCAGCGTAATCACCTACAACACCCTGCCGATCGGTATCGCCGGTTTGCTGTTGTTCGTTGTCGGCACAGGCGTTGAGGCACCGACTTTCGCCGGCATCACCGCACGCTCATGGGGCGCCCTGCTCTACCTCGGCCTGGTCGCATCGGTAGGCGGGTTCATCGTGTATTTCATGCTACTCAAACGCCTGAGCCCGGTGCTGCTGTCGTTTGTGTTCATCATTTTCCCGGTATTCGCGGTGATCATCGGTGCCTGGTACGAAGGCACGCAAATCACTCGAGACCTGATGCTTTATTCGGCGACGCTGCTCGCCGGTTTCGCGATTACCAAATTGCCGCACAAGCGCTGAGTCCTCAACGTGAGCACGCGCGCTCACTGTTTTTTGCAAACCTGCTTTTGAACATCGGAGGTTCAAATGTCTGTCCACACAATGGAAACCCTCACCCTGTTTAACAACGAACCCTATCGGCGTGCCTTCAGCGCCATGGTGATCGCGGTGGTGGATAACGCCGTCGTCCTCGAACACACCTTGTTCTACCCCACCGGTGGCGGACAACCGGGGGATACCGGGCACTTCACGCTCGCGGATGGCACCCGGATCGAGGTGATTGGTACGGTTCGCGATCCGTTGCTGCCGTCGATCATCTGGCACCAGGTGCAGCACTGCCCGCCGCACCTGTGCACCGGCGCCATGATCAATGCCCAACTGGATTGGGAGCGGCGCTATCAACACATGAAGATGCACACCTGCCTGCACTTGTTGGGCGCGATCATTGATGCACCGGTGACCGGTTGCAGCATCAGCGCCGACAAGGGCCGGCTGGACTTCGACCTGCCAGAAATGACCCTCGACAAGGACAGCGTGACCCGTGATCTCAACGCGCTGATTGAGCAGGCCATTCCCGTCACGACCTTGTCGATGCCAGCCTCGGAGTACCCTGCGCTGCTGGAAACCACCGGCAGCAAAACCGATAAAGCACCGGCAATTCAGGGTGAGCTGCGGATGGTTGAAGTCATCGGCATCGACATCCAGCCCTGTGGCGGCACGCATGTGCAAAACACCCGGGAAATCGGCCGGGTGTTTTGCGACAAAATCGAGAAGAAGAGCAGGACCAACCGCCGGGTGATCCTGCGTTTTGAATAAACCTCAGATCACCAACAGATCGACAAAACGGTTCACCGGGGTCGCCTCAAGCTGCGCCTGATCCTTGCACAGCGCGAAGATCTCGCCGCTGCGTTGCCCGGTGAATCGCGTTGTCAGATTTGCCTTGAACTTGTCTTCGAGCAACGGAATGCCCTCGGCACGGCGGCGACGATGGCCGATCGGGTATTCCACCACCACGTTGTCGGTGCTGGAGCCATCCTTGAAAAACACCTGCACCGCGTTGGCGATCGAACGTTTGTCGGCCTCCAGGTATTCGCGAGTGAAACGCGGCTCTTCAACGATGACCATTTTCTCGCGCAGCACATCGATGATCGGATGGGCCTTGTGGAAATCGTCTTCGTACTGCTCGGCCACCAGATTACCGAACGCCAACGGCACAGCCGTCATGTATTGAATGCAATGGTCGCGGTCGGCGGCGTTGGCCAGCGGCCCGACTTTGGAAATGATGCGGATGGCCGATTGGTGGGTGGTGATGACGATTTTGTCGATTTCGTGCAGGCGATTACGCACCTGCGGATGCAAAGTTACCGCCGCTTCGCAAGCGGTTTGCGCATGGAATTCGGCAGGAAAACTGATCTTGAACAGGACGTTTTCCATCACGTAACTGCCAAAGGGTCGCGAGAAACTGAAGGCGCGTTTGTCTTGCGGTTTCAACGCCAGGTCGTTGTTGGTGTGGCTGAACAGGACATCATAGAAGCCCCACTGCCTGGCGGTGAGAACCCCGGGAATGCCCATTTCGCCGCGCATGGCAATGTCCGCCAGACGCACGCCACGACTCGACGCATCACCTGCCGCCCAGGATTTCCGCGAGCCGGCATTCGGTGCATGGCGATAGGTTCGCAGCGCCTGACCATCGGCAAACGCATGGGACAGCGCCGACAACAGTTGCTCGCGATTGGCGCCCATCAGTTTGGCGGTCACCGCGGTGGAGGCGACTTTGACCAGAATGACGTGGTCGAGCCCTACGCGGTTGAAGGAGTTTTCCAGGGCGATCACGCCTTGAATTTCATGGGCCATGACCATCGCGTCCAACACATCACGAACGATCAACGGCGCTTCGCCGTTGGCCAGGCGTTTTTGCGACAGATGATCAGCCACCGCGAGAATCGCGCCGAGGTTGTCCGACGGATGCCCCCATTCGGCGGCGAGCCAGGTGTCGTTGTAATCCAGCCAGCGGACGATGCAGCCAATGTCCCACGCGGCTTTGACCGGATCGAGCCGGTAGGAGGTGCCGGGGACGCGTGCGCCAAACGGCACAACAGTGCCTTCGACAATCGGGCCCAAATGCTTGGTGCACTCAGGGAAACGCAACGCCAGCAGGCCGCAGCCCAGAGTATCCATCAGGCAATTGCGGGCGGTATTCAGCGCTTCGGCAGAAGTAACGTTGAAGGTCAGGACGTAATCGGCGATGTCCTGCAGGACAGGGTCGTAGTCGGGGCGGTTGTTCAGGTCGACGTTGGCGCTCATGTTCGATTCACTCTTGAAGTGGTTCGTTGATGGGACCTCGGTTCAGGCGGGCAGATTTTTATAATTGAAATGCAATCCCTGTAGGAGCTGCCGAAGGCTGCGATCTGTTGATCTTGATCTAAAAAAGATCAACAGATCGCAGCCTTCGGCAGCTCCTACAGGGGGTTATTGGTTGATCAGAACGAATCGCCGGGGACGCGCACGTAGCCTTCCATCAGCACCCGTGCGCTGCGGCTCATGACGGCTTTTTTCACCACCCACTCGCCATTTTCCAGACTGGCTTCAGCGCCGACGCGCAGGGTCCCTGACGGATGGCCGAAGCGCACGGCATTACGTTCGATGCCGCCCGCCGCGAGGTTTACCAGCGTGCCGGAAATGGCCGCAGCGGTACCAATCGCCACCGCCGCGGTGCCCATCATCGCGTGGTGCAACTTGCCCATCGAGAGCGCACGCACCAGCAGATCAACGTCATCCGCCACAATCGCTTTACCGCTCGACGCCACGTAACCCGCAGGCCTGGCCACGAACGCAACCTTGGGTGTGTGCTGACGCTTGGCCGCCTCGTCCAGACTGGAAATCAGGCCCATGCGCAGCGCGCCGTAAGCACGAATGGTCTCGAACATCTGCAAGGCTTTTGCATCACTGTTGATCGCGCTTTGCAGCTCGGTGCCGGTGTAGCCGATGTCTTCAGCGTTGATGAAAATCGTCGGGATCCCGGCATTGATCATGGTTGCCTTGAAGGTGCCGACACCCGGCACTTCCAGCTCATCGATCAGGTTGCCGGTAGGGAACATCGAGCCACCGCCGCCCTCTTCTTCCGCCGCCGGGTCCATGAATTCGACTTGTACTTCAGCGGCCGGAAAGGTCACGCCGTCGAGTTCGAAATCACCGGTTTCCTGCACTTCGCCGTTGGTGATCGGCACGTGGGCGATGATGGTCTTGCCGATGTTGGCCTGCCATACGCGCACCACCGCGACACCGTTGTGCGGAATGCGGCTGGAGTCGACCAGACCGTTGCTGATGGCAAACGAACCGACCGCCGCCGAGAGGTTGCCGCAGTTGCCGCTCCAGTCCACGAACGGCTTGTCGATGGAAACCTGACCAAACAGGTAATCGACGTCGTGATCAGCCTTGAGGCTTTTCGACAGGATCACGGTTTTGCTGGTGCTTGAAGTGGCGCCGCCCATGCCGTCGATCTGCTTGTCGTACGGGTCGGGACTGCCGATTACCCGCAGCAACAACGCGTCGCGGATCGGGCCGGGAACCTGAGCTGCTTCGGGCAGATCCTTGAGGCTGAAAAACACGCCTTTGCTGGTGCCGCCACGCATATAGGTGGCGGGGATTTTGATCTGCGGTGCGAAATGAGTTGCGTGAGCCATGGTGCTCCTTAACGAAGGCATGGGACTTCAAGTCTCATGCCCACATCAGTTGATTTAAACGGCAACCGCCGACTCTTCAAGGAAGTCCTGAGCGAAGCGCTGCAACACGCCACCGGCCTCGTAGATCGATACTTCTTCAGCGGTATCGAGACGGCAAGTCACCGGCACGTCAACGCGCTCGCCATTCTTGCGATGGATCACCAGCGTCAGATCCGCGCGCGGCCTGCGCTCACCGATCACGTCGTAGGTTTCACTGCCATCGATGGCCAGCGTGTGACGGTCGGTGCCCGCTTTGAACTCCAGCGGCAACACGCCCATGCCCACCAGGTTGGTGCGGTGAATGCGCTCGAAACCTTCGGCGGCGATTGCTTCGACACCCGCCAATCGCACGCCTTTGGCCGCCCAGTCACGGGACGAACCCTGACCGTAATCGGCGCCGGCAATAATGATCAGCGGCTGCTTGCGTTCCATGTAGGTTTCGATGGCTTCCCACATGCGCATGACTTTGCCTTCCGGCTCGACCCGCGCCAGCGAACCCTGTTTGACCTTGCCGTTTTCCACGACCATTTCGTTGAACAGTTTCGGGTTGGCAAACGTTGCGCGCTGCGCGGTCAGGTGGTCACCACGGTGGGTGGCGTAAGAGTTGAAGTCCTCTTCCGGCAGGCCCATTTTCGCCAGGTATTCGCCGGCGGCGCTGTCGAGCATGATCGCGTTGGAAGGCGACAGGTGATCGGTGGTGATGTTGTCCGGCAGCACTGCCAGCGGGCGCATGCCCTTCAGCGGACGCGCGCCGGCCAGTGCGCCTTCCCAGTACGGCGGACGGCGAATGTAGGTGCTCATCTCGCGCCAGTCGTACAGCGGCGTGACTTTCGGGCCGGTGTCGTCGTGGACGGCGAACATCGGAATGTAGACCTGACGGAACTGCTCAGGCTTGACCGAAGATTTCACCACGGCGTCGATTTCTTCGTCGCTCGGCCAGATGTCTTTCAGGCGAATTTCCTTGCCGTCGACCACGCCCAAGACATCCTTCTCGATGTCGAAGCGGATGGTCCCGGCGATGGCGTAAGCGACTACCAGCGGCGGCGAAGCAAGGAACGCTTGCTTGGCGTATGGGTGAATGCGCCCGTCGAAGTTGCGGTTGCCCGAGAGCACTGCGGTGGCGTACAGATCGCGGTCGATGATCTCTTGCTGGATCAGCGGATCGAGCGCGCCGGACATGCCGTTGCAGGTCGTGCAGGCGAAGGCGACGACGCCGAAACCGAGCTGCTCCAGCTCAGTGGTCAGCCCCGCTTCGTCGAGGTACAGCGCGACGGTTTTCGAACCCGGCGCCAGCGACGATTTGACCCACGGTTTGCGGGTCAGACCGAGCTTGTTGGCGTTGCGCGCGATCAGGCCGGCGGCGATGACGTTGCGCGGGTTGCTGGTGTTGGTGCAACTGGTGATGGCGGCGATGATCACTGCGCCGTCCGGCATTTGCCCAGGGACTTCTTCCCACTGACCGGAGATGCCTTTGGCCGCCAGATCCGAAGTCGCGACGCGAGCGTGCGGGTTGCTCGGGCCAGCCATGTTGCGCACCACCGAGGACAGGTCGAAGCTCAGACCGCGCTCGTATTGCGCACCTTTCAGGCTGTCCGCCCACAGGCCGGTCAGCTTGGCGTACTGCTCCACGAGCTGCACTTGCTGGTCTTCACGGCCGGTCAGTTTCAGGTAATCGATAGTCTGTTGATCGATGTAGAACATCGCTGCGGTGGCGCCGTATTCCGGGGCCATGTTGGAGATCGTCGCGCGGTCGCCGAGGGTCAGCGCCGCCGCGCCTTCGCCGAAGAACTCCAGCCACGCGCCAACGACTTTCTGTTTGCGCAGGTATTCGGTCAGCGCCAGCACCATGTCGGTGGCGGTGATGCCCGGTTGCAGCTTGCCGGTCAGTTCGACGCCGACGCTTTCCGGCAGACGCATCCACGACGCACGGCCGAGCATCACGCTTTCAGCTTCCAGACCACCGACGCCGATGGCGATCACGCCCAGCGCATCGACGTGCGGGGTGTGGCTGTCGGTGCCGACGCAAGTGTCGGGAAACGCCACGCCGTCGCGCACCTGAATCACCGGAGACATTTTCTCCAGGTTGATCTGGTGCATGATGCCGTTGCCCGGCGGGATCACATCAACGTTCTTGAAGGCCTTTTTGGTCCAGTTGATGAAGTGGAAACGGTCTTCGTTGCGCCGGTCTTCGATGGCGCGATTTTTCTCGAACGCTTGCGCATCGAAACCGCCCGCCTCGACGGCCAGCGAGTGGTCGACGATCAGCTGCGTCGGCACCACCGGGTTGACTTGCGCCGGGTCACCGCCCTGCAACGCAATGGCGTCGCGCAGGCCAGCGAGGTCGACCAGCGCGGTCTGGCCAAGGATGTCGTGGCAAACCACACGCGCCGGGAACCATGGGAAGTCGAGGTCGCGTTTGCGCTCGATCAATTGCTTGAGGGAATCGGTGAGCGTGGCCGGATCGCAGCGACGCACGAGGTTTTCCGCCAGCACGCGAGAGGTGTACGGCAGGGTGGCGTAGCTGCCGGGCTGGATCGCCTCGACAGCCGCATGGGCGTCGAAATAATCCAGAGGACTGCCGGGCAGGGTTTTGCGGAATTCTGTGTTCATCAGTCGGACTCGGGTCACGGTAATTTCAAAGGGTGGCTAACACAGTCCCGAGTTACACACTGCCTCTGTGGGAGCGAGCCTGCTCGCGAAAGCGGTAGATCAGTCGACATCCAGGGTGAATGTCGGTCCGTCTTCGCGAGCAGGCTCGCTCCCACAGGGTCTTGCGGTGTTCTCTGGTTCCGGTCAACTCACCATTCAGCGACGTTCGATTGGCACGAACTTGCGCTGTTCGACGCCGATGTACTCGGCGCTTGGGCGGATGATGCGGTTGTTGGCACGTTGTTCGAACACGTGCGCGGCCCAGCCGGTCAGGCGCGAGCAGACGAAGATCGGCGTGAACAGCTTGGTCGGGATGCCCATGAAGTGGTACGCCGAGGCATGGTAGAAGTCGGCGTTGGGGAACAGTTTCTTCTGCTCCCACATGGTCTTGTCGATGGCTTCGGAAACCGCGAACAACACCTTGTCGCCGACTTCATCAGCAAGCTTCTTCGCCCAGCCCTTGATCACTTCGTTGCGCGGATCGCTGTCCTTATAGATCGCATGGCCGAAGCCCATGATCTTGTCCTTGCGCTCGAGCATGCCGAGGGTGCCTTTGATCGCCTCTTCCGGCGACGAGAAGCGTTCGATCATTTCCATCGCCGCTTCGTTGGCGCCGCCGTGCAATGGGCCGCGCAGTGAACCGATGGCTGCGGTGACGCAGGAATACAGATCGGACAGGGTCGAGGCGCAAACGCGGGCGGTGAACGTCGAGGCGTTGAATTCGTGCTCGGCGTACAGAATCAGCGAAACGTTCATGACTTTGACGTGCAGTTCGCTAGGCTTCTTGTCGTGCAGCAGGTGCAGGAAGTGGCCGCCGATGGTCGGCTCATCGCTCACGCAGTCGATGCGTTTGCCGTCGTGGCTGAAGCGATACCAGTAGCACATGATCGCCGGGAACGCTGACAGCAAGCGGTCAGTCTTGTCGCGCTGCTCGGAGAAGTCTTTCTCCGGCTCGAGGTTGCCAAGGAACGAGCAACCGGTGCGCATCACGTCCATCGGGTGGGCGTCGGCAGGGATGCGTTCCAGCACTTCTTTCAGCGCTTGCGGCAGGTCGCGCAACTTGCTCAGTTTGCCTTGGTATTCGTCGAGTTGCGCCTGGGTTGGCAGCTCGCCGTAGAGCAGCAGGTACGCGACTTCTTCAAATTGTGCGTCGGCTGCCAGTTCGCGAACGTCGTAGCCGCGATAGGTCAGCCCGGCACCGGCCTGGCCCACGGTGGACAGTGCGGTTTGCCCGGCAACCTGGCCACGGAGCCCGGCGCCACTGAGTACTTTTGCTTCGGCCATTGTGTTCTCCATTTTTCTTGAATTTGTAGGGGAATCTGCAATTTCGGTGGTGTTCGCAAAAGATCGCAGCCTTCGGCAGCTCCTACATCGACCGCGTTCCTGTAGGAGCTGTCGAGTGAAACGAGGCTGCGATCTTTTGATCTTCGCCTTTATTTTTTCGCTGCAAACAACGCATCGAGCTTCTGCTCGAACGTGTGGTAATCGATGCGATCGTAAAGCTCCATGCGAGTCTGCATGGTGTCGATGACATTCTGCTGCGTACCGTCGCGACGGATCGCGGTGTAAACGTTTTCGGCAGCCTTGTTCATCGCGCGAAACGCCGACAGAGGGTAGAGCACCAGCGACACGTCGGCGCCGGCCAGTTGCTCGGTGGTGTACAGCGGCGTCGAGCCGAACTCGGTGATGTTGGCCAGGATCGGCGCTTTCACGCGGTTGGCGAACAGCTTGTACATTTCCAGCTCGGTAATGGCTTCCGGGAAGATCATGTCGGCGCCAGCCTCGATGCACGCCGCCGCGCGATCCAGTGCCGACTCCAGGCCTTCCACCGCCAGCGCATCGGTACGCGCCATGATCACGAAACTGTCATCGGTACGCGCATCGACCGCAGCCTTGATGCGGTCGACCATTTCCTGCTGGCTGACGATTTCTTTATTAGGGCGGTGGCCGCAGCGCTTGGCGCCCACCTGATCTTCAATGTGAATCGCCGCCGCGCCGAACTTGATCATCGACTTGACCGTGCGCGCCACATTGAACGCCGACGAGCCGAAACCGGTGTCGACGTCGACCAGCAGTGGCAGATCGCAAACGTCGGTGATGCGCCGTACGTCGGTCAGCACGTCATCCAGACCGGTGATGCCCAGATCCGGCACGCCGAGCGAACCAGCGGCCACACCGCCACCGGACAGGTAGATCGCCTTGAAACCGGCGCGCTTGGCCAGCAGCGCGTGGTTGGCGTTGATCGCGCCAACTACCTGCAATGGATGCTCGCTGGCGACCGCATCGCGGAAACGCTGGCCTGGAGTGCTGTGCTTGGAACTCATGACTCACCTCGTTCAGTGGCTGTCTTATTGTGGGCGCCGTCCTGGTAATGACGGGCGATGTTGCGTTTCGAGGCGCCGATGTGACGGCGCATCAACAATTCCGCGAGCTCGCCGTCACGGTCAGCGATGGCATCGAGAATCCGGTGGTGTTCGGCAAAGGCCTGGCGCGGGCGGTTTGGCGTGGTGGAAAACTGGATGCGGTACATGCGCACCAATTGATAGAGCTCGCCGCAGAGCATTTGCGTGAGGGTGCGATTACCGCTGCCCTGAATGATCCGGTAGTGGAAGTCGAAATCGCCTTCCTGCTGGTAATAGCCGACGCCGGCCTGAAACGCGGCGTCGCGTTCGTGGGTTTCCAGCACTCGGCGCAGTTCGTCGATTTCTTCGACGCTCATGCGTTCAGCCGCCAGACGGCAGGCCATGCCTTCGAGGGATTCACGGATTTCGTAGAGTTCGAGCAGTTCGGCGTGGCTGAGTGAGACCACCCGCGCACCGACGTGCGGCACGCGCACCAGCAGGCGCTGACCTTCCAGCCGATGAATCGCTTCACGCAGTGGCCCACGGCTGATGCCATAGGTGCGAGCCAACTCCGGCTCGGAGATCTTGCTGCCCGGAGCGATCTCGCCTTTGACAATGGCCGCCTGAATGCGTCGGAAGACGTTTTCCGAGAGCGTCTCGGAATCGTCGCCGTTGATGACCGGGGGATCGAGTTGATCCAGCATGATTGTCGACACCTTTAAATCCAATGCGGCAAAAACTAGCCAATTAGACCGCATCAGTCAAAGGATAAATGGGTATTGTCGACAATCGTCTAATAACCCTCTTCAACAGCCCCAAGGGTCATAGACCCGCTCGGGCGCTGGCGCCATAAACCCACCGTGCTAGAATGCCGCCCGCATTTGCTGGCCATTTGTACGGCTTGTCATAAAAAGCTGATAGGCACACGAAGGGCCTTGCGCAAGTTTTGCCAGGGACCTGAACCGACAACGGAACGCTGCGCACCAGGATTTATGAGACTCAAGCCTTTTCCCACATTCTTTGCTCTGTTTTGCCTGCCCGGCCTTGCCGCCGCGGGGGAAAAAACTGTGTACGGCCTCAACGAGTACGCCTCGCTTGACGGCATCAATCTCGAAGTTGCGGCCAAACTCGACACCGGCGCGAAAACCGCCTCGCTGAGTGCCCGCGACATCAAACGCTTTAAACGCAACGGCGAGTCCTGGGTACGTTTCTACCTGGCGATCGATGCTGCGCATTCGCACCCGATCGAACGGCCGTTGGCGCGGGTCAGCAAGATCAAGCGCCGCGCCGGCGACTACGACCCGGAAGAAGGCAAGAAGTACACCGCTCGTCCGGTGATCGAGCTGGATATCTGCATGGGCACGGCGCTGCGCAGCATCGAAGTGAACCTGACTGACCGAAGTGCGTTCCAATACCCGCTTTTGATTGGCTCCGAAGCGCTGAAACGCTTCGACGCGCTGGTCGATCCAAGCCTTAAATACGCTGCCGGCAAACCCGCCTGCACCATCGCCGCTCATACCGCCGAGTAATTTTCATGCGTTCTCTAACCTTCCACCTGAAAATCCTGATCACCATTCTGGTGCTGCTGGGCGTTTCGGTTACGGCCTATCAGATTTTCGTGCTCGGCATCCCGGTGACCGAAGACGCCACCGACGACTTGTGGAACATCGACGCCAAGGTCGAGTTCGTCGCCAGCACCAAGGATCCGGTAAAGATCCAGATGTTCGTGCCGCCATTGAGCCGCGATTACGTCAGCCTCAACGAAAGCTTCATCTCTAACAACTACGGTGTGGCGGTGAACCGTGTCGACGGCAACCGCAAGGTCACCTGGTCGGCGCGCCGGGCCAAGGGCAACCAGACGCTGTATTACCGTCTGGTGCTGACCAAGCGTTACACCGCTGAAAAAACCAAGATCAAAGGCCCGACCTTTCGCGACAGCATGGCCATCGAAGGCCCGGAAAAAATCGCCGCCGAAGCCCTGCTTGCACCGATTCGCCAACACTCGGCCGACGTTGAAACCTTCATCGGCGAAGCGATCAAACGCGTCAACAACCTAAACGACGACAACGTGAAACTGCTGCTGGCCGGCGATCCGTCCACCGCGCACAAAGCCAAGATCGTCGAGCTGCTGCTGTCCATCGCCCACGTGCCGGTGGAAAAAGTCCACACCATCCGCCTCGTCGCCGATCAGCCGCAAACCCCGGAACTGTGGCTGCGCAGCTTCAATGGCAACGACTGGCTGTACTTCAACCCGGAAACCGGTGAGCAAGGCCTGCCGACCGACCGCCTGCTGTGGTGGACCGGCGATGAAAACCTGATCACCGTCGACGGTGGCAAGAAAGCCAACGTAACCTTCAGCCTGAACAACAGCGAGATGAATGCGATTCGTCTGGCCAAGCTGACTGACGAAAACACCGACGCCAACTTCCTCGAATACTCGCTGTACGGCCTGCCGCTGCAAACCCAGCAGACCTTCATGATCATGGTGATGATCCCGATCGGGGTGCTGGTGATCCTGATCCTGCGCAACCTGATCGGCCTGCAGACTCTGGGCACATTCACGCCAGTACTGATCGCCCTCGCCTTCCGTGAAACACAACTTGGCTTCGGTATTCTGCTGTTTACCGTGATCACGGCGCTGGGTCTGTCATTACGCTCCTATCTGGAACACTTGAAGCTGCAAATGCTGCCGCGACTGTCGGTGGTGCTGACCTTCGTTGTGGTGCTGATCGCAGCGATCAGCCTGTTCAGCCATAAACTCGGCCTGGAACGTGGCTTGTCGGTCGCACTGTTCCCGATGGTGATTCTGACCATGACCATCGAACGCCTGTCGATCACCTGGGAAGAACGCGGCGCCAGCCATGCGATGAAAGTCGCGATCGGCACGCTGTTCGCCGCCTCGCTGGCGCACTTGATCATGACCGTGCCTGAGCTGGTCTACTTCGTGTTCACCTTCCCGGCGATCCTGCTGATCCTGGTCGGCTTCATGCTGGCAATGGGTCGCTATCGCGGTTATCGCCTGACTGAACTGGTGCGTTTCAAGGCTTTCCTGAAGAAGGCTGACGCCTGATGTTCGGTTTCTGGAAGACCTGGAAGGCTCTGGAGGCGCGGGGCATCATGGGCATCAATCGGCGTAACGCCGACTATGTGCTCAAGTACAACAAGCGCAGCCTGTACCCGATTGTCGATGACAAGATCATCACCAAGGAGCGCGCCATCGAGGCCGGCATTCATGTGCCGGAGCTGTTTGGCGTGATCTCCACCGAGAAGGAAATCGACAAGCTCGGCGAGATCATCGGCGGGCGCAGCGACTTCGTGATCAAACCGGCCCAGGGCGCCGGCGGTGACGGCATCATCGTCGTCGCTGACCGTTTCGAAGGCCGCTATCGCACGGTGTCGGGCAAGATCATTGACCACGAAGAGCTTGAGCATCACATCTCGAGCATCCTCACCGGCCTGTATTCGCTGGGCGGTCATCGCGACCGCGCGCTGATCGAATACCGCGTGACCCCGGACCATATCTTCAAAAGCATCAGCTACGAAGGCGTGCCGGATATCCGCATCATCGTGCTGATGGGCTACCCGGTGATGGCGATGCTGCGCCTGCCGACCCGCCAGTCCGGCGGCAAGGCCAACCTGCACCAGGGCGCCATCGGCGTCGGTGTCGACCTGGCCACAGGGCTGACGTTGCGTGGCACCTGGCTGAACAACATCATCACCAAACACCCCGACACCACCAACGCGGTGGACGGCGTGCAACTGCCCTACTGGGACGGTTTCATGAAACTCGCCGCCGGTTGCTTTGAGCTGTGCGGTTTGGGTTACATCGGTGTCGACATGGTGCTGGATCAGGAGAAAGGCCCGCTGATTCTTGAACTCAATGCACGGCCGGGGCTGAATATTCAGATTGCCAACGACTGCGGACTGACCTTGCGCACCCACGCAGTAGAAGCGCGGCTGGAAGAGCTGAAGGCGCGTGGAGTGACGGAGACGGCTGAGGAGCGCGTGGCGTTTACCCAGGAAATGTTTGGGCATATTCCAGCGGTCGAGGGCTGATCCAAGACCGCGTCACGGCCATCGCGAGCAGGCTCACTCCTACAGGGGGAATGCGTTCCATATGTAGGAGTGAGCCTGCTCGCGATGGCTCATTCACAGCCACCACAAGACTTGACCCTGCCGCCAATCTGCCAATCCCCGACATCCCCTCTAGGAGCATTCTCCCCAGAGGACTACAATCCCCACCCCGCCTCAATGGCCGATCTGCCCCGCCCATGTTGACCTGTTCCGTTCACCCGCTGCCCTACCGCGCCAATCCCGCCGACTACTTCGCGGCCATCCGCCACGCGCCCGGCGCCGTGCTGCTCGACAGCGGCCGGCCGAGCGCCGACCGTGGCCGTTATGACCTGCTCAGCGCCTGGCCGCTAGAGCAACTGGCGGTGTTGCCGGAGGAAAGCGGCGCTCATTTCCTGCAACGTCTGCGAGATCACCTGAACGGTTTGGGCGAAGCGCAATTGCCTGCGGCTTATCAATTACCGTTTGCCGGCGGTTTGATCGGTTATCTGAGCTACGACTTCGGCCGGCATCTGGAAAATCTGCCACACCAGGCCCGCGATGATCTGCAATTGCCGGATGCGCGTTTTGGCCTGTACGACTGGGCGTTGATCAGCGATCACCAAGCGGCCACCAGCCAATTGGTCTTTCACCCGTCCGTGATCGACAGCGAGAAACAACGGCTGATCGCGCTGTTCAGCCAGCCACAGGCAGACGCGCTGACAGCGTTCAAACTGAACAACCCGATGACTGCAGACCTGTCGGCCGACGATTACCGTCAGGCGTTCGAACGCATTCAGCAGTACATTCAGGCCGGCGACTGCTATCAGGTCAATTTCGCTCAGCGCTTCCGAGCTCAATGCCAGGGCGATCCGTGGCTGGCTTACTGCAAGTTGCGCGAAGCCTGTCCGACGCCGTTTTCCGGCTTCCAGAGTCTGCCCGAGGGTGGCGCCGTGCTGAGCCTGTCGCCGGAGCGTTTCGTCAAAGTCAGCCAGCGCCAAGTGGAAACCCGGCCGATCAAAGGCACTCGCCCGCGTGGCCGAACGCCCGCGGAAGACGCTGCCAACGCCGCCGAGCTGCTGGCCAGCCCCAAGGACCGCGCGGAAAACCTGATGATCGTCGACCTGCTGCGCAACGACCTCGGCCGCACCTGCCGCATCGGCTCGGTAAGCGTGCCGGAATTGTTCAGCCTGGAAAGCTATCCGAACGTGCATCACTTGGTCAGCAGCGTGACCGGTGAATTGGCCGATGATCGCGACGCACTCGACCTGATCGCCGGCAGCTTTCCCGGCGGCTCAATCACTGGCGCACCGAAGATTCGTGCGATGCAGATCATCGATGAGCTGGAGCCGACCCGACGCGGATTGTATTGCGGCTCGTTGCTGTATCTGGATGTGCGCGGCGAGATGGACAGTTCCATCGCGATTCGCAGTCTATTGGTCAAGGATGGGCAGGTGTGCTGCTGGGGCGGCGGCGGGATTGTCGCCGATTCGGACTGGCAGGCCGAGTATCAGGAGTCGATCACTAAAGTGAAGATCCTCCTGGAAACCCTGCAGAACCTTTAAAAGCTATCGCGAGCAGGCTCACTCCTACATTTGGAATGCGTTCCCTTGTAGGAGTGAGCCTGCTCGCGATGGCGTCTTTTCAGACGACTACAAACTCAACTCTCTACTAGAAGCTTTGAGGAATTCCTGCTTCAACTCGGCAAAGGTGTGTACGGCGGGGAACTGTGGGAACTCGCGAATCACATTGTCCGGCGCATGGAACAGAATCCCCGCGTCCGCTTCGCCCAGCATTGTCGTGTCGTTGTACGAATCGCCCGCCGCAATTACCCGGTAGTAAAGACTCTTGAACGCCAGCACCGACTGGCGCTTCGGATCTTTCTGGCGCAGTTGATAGCTGGTCACTCGACCGCTGTCGTCGGTAATCAGACGATGGCAAAGCAACGTCGGGAAACCCAGTTGGCGCATCAACGGTTGGGAAAACTCGTAGAACGTGTCCGAGAGAATCACCACCTGAAAGCGCTCACGCAGCCAGTTGACGAACTCCACTGCGCCGTCCAGCGGCTTGAGCGTGGCGATCACTTCCTGAATATCAGACAGCTTCAAGCCATGCTCATCGAGGATGCGCAAACGCTGCTTCATCAGCACGTCGTAGTCGGGAATGTCCCGGGTCGTAGCCTTGAGGGATTCGATTCCGGTTTTTTCGGCGAAGGCGATCCAGATTTCCGGCACCAACACCCCTTCAAGATCCAGGCAAGCAATTTCCACAAGACACTCCCGTTTGTATTGATTATTTGAGTCGAGCGAGGCCGAACTCTAGCGACTCAACCTCAAGCGCGCAACGCAGAGGACACCCCGAGCGCCGCAGCTTTTTGTTACCATCAGCCCCATATAGAGCGCCCAGCGCCACCGACCTGTAGGAAGCCGCCCTGATGAGTGCAACGTTCGACGTCGTGGAACTCGCCACGACCTATGCCAATAAATCCGCGCAAGACATCCTCAAACTCGCGTTTGCCGAGTTCGGCGATGACTTGTGGATATCTTTCAGCGGCGCCGAGGATGTGGTGCTGGTGGACATGGCCTGGAAGCTCAACAAGAACGTCAAGGTGTTCAGCCTCGACACCGGCCGTCTGCACCCGGAAACCTACCGTTTCATCGATCAGGTGCGTGAACACTACAAGATCGACATCGAACTGGTTTCACCGGACTACACGAAACTGGAACCGTTCGTGAAGGAAAAAGGCCTGTTCAGCTTCTATAAGGACGGCCACGGCGAATGCTGCGGCATCCGCAAGATCGAGCCGCTGCGCCGCAAGCTCTCCGACGTCAAGGCCTGGGCCACCGGCCAGCGCCGCGATCAGAGCCCCGGCACGCGCAGCGCAGTGGCAGCGATGGAAATCGACACCGCGTTCTCCACGCCGGAGCGCACCCTGTACAAGTTCAACCCGTTAGCGCAGATGACCAGCGAAGAGATATGGGGTTATATCCGCATGCTTGAGCTGCCGTACAACAGCCTGCATGAACGTGGCTTCATCAGCATTGGTTGCGAACCGTGCACCCGTCCGGTACTGCCCAACCAGCACGAGCGCGAGGGCCGCTGGTGGTGGGAAGAAGCGACGCAGAAAGAATGCGGGTTGCACGCCGGGAATATCATCAGCAAGGCGTAATTTCCCAATCGAGTGATCCCCTGTGGGAGCGAGCCTGCTCGCGATCACGGTGTATCAGCCAAAAAATTCATCGACTGATACTCCGCTATCGCGAGCAGGCTCACTCCTGCACTGGCTTCTAGCGACCCGAAAAATGTGTACACAGGAATGTCACCATCGGTGCCATTTATGTGTGCACTTTTTTGTTTCCGCGCCCTGAAAAGTTACATCCCACGAAAAAAAGCGCCGTCCTTGCCCACCCTCAAAATCCCCCGCCAAAAATAAATACCTGTTCAACCGGTCAAATTTTAACCACTTATTTTCAAATACTTAGCGCGCTTCGATAACTTTTCGAAATGAGCACGGCTGCGCATAGATCGGCAACTGGCACAAATCTGGCTTTAGTGCATACATGTTTTGTATACAAAACTGCAGAACATACACACTTTCGATCCGCAAGCCTGAAGCGCCCTATCCCGTACAGGCTGCAGATGCCCCGTAACCAGTGATGCTTTCACTGCCGCGACGAAGATTTGTCGAGCCCGACGGCTTATGCACAGTCATCGCGGCCCTGAACATCAGGAGCCTGCCGGAATGCGTACAAGTCTCTCCAATAACATCGCGCTGAATCTGCCCGCCTCTGCCCTTGATCAACCGTTGCCCCACGACGGTCTGACCGAGCCGTTACAACTCAGCCCCCGCCTGCACAACAGCGACCTGGCACCCACCAAGGCGCAAGGCCGACGCTGGGGCAAGTACAGCATCTTCGCCCTGTGGACGAACGACGTGCACAACATTGCCAACTATTCCTTCGCCATCGGCTTGTACGCCTTGGGCCTGGGTGGCTGGCAGATTCTGTTGTCGCTGGGGATCGGCGCGGCACTGGTGTATTTCTTCATGAACCTGTCCGGTTACATGGGGCAGAAAACCGGCGTGCCGTTTCCCGTTATCAGCCGGATCAGTTTCGGCATCCATGGTGCGCAAATTCCTGCGCTGATCCGTGCAGTTATCGCCATCGCCTGGTTCGGCATTCAGACATATCTGGCGTCAGTGGTTTTCCGCGTGCTGCTTACCGCGGTTCATCCGGGCTTCGCCGAATACGATCACAACTCGATCCTTGGCCTGTCGACCCTGGGCTGGGTGTGCTTCGTGGCGATCTGGTTCGTGCAACTGGCCATTCTCGCCTATGGCATGGAAATGGTTCGTCGCTACGAAGCGTTTGCCGGACCGGTGATTCTGCTGACTGTCGCCGCCCTCGCCGCCTGGATGTACACGCAAGCCAACGCGACCATCGCCTGGTCGATCCGCGAACCGCTGAGCGGTGGCGAGATGTGGCGCAACATCTTTGCCGGCGGCGCGTTGTGGCTGGCGATCTACGGCACGCTGATCCTCAATTTCTGCGACTTCGCTCGCTCTTCGCCTTGCCGCAAGACCATCAAGGTAGGAAATTTCTGGGGTTTGCCGGTGAATATTCTGGTGTTCGCTGCGATTACTGTTCTGCTCTGTGGCGCGCAATTTCAAATCAATGGGCGGATCATTGAAAGCCCGACCGAGATCATCGCCTCGATTCCCAACACCTTCTTCCTGGTGCTCGGTTGCCTCGCGTTCCTGATCGTCACCGTGGCGGTGAACATCATGGCCAACTTCGTCGCTCCGGCATTCGTCCTCAGCAACCTGGCGCCGAAATACCTGACCTTCCGCCGTGCCGGGTTGATCAGCGCGACCATTGCCGTGCTGATCCTGCCGTGGAATCTCTACAACAGCCCGCTGGTCATCGTGTATTTCCTGTCCGGTCTCGGTGCCCTGCTCGGCCCGTTGTACGGCGTGATCATGGTCGACTACTGGATGATCCGCAAAGGCCAGGTCAACGTTCCGCAGCTCTACAGCGAAGACCCCAACGGCGCTTATTACTACAGTCGCGGCGTCAATTTCCGCGCGGTGGCGGCGTTTATTCCTGCCGCACTGATCGCCATTGTTCTGGCACTGGTGCCGGGTTTCCACAGCGTCTCACCCTTCTCCTGGCTGATCGGTGCCGGTATCGCCGGAATGCTCTACCTGATCATCGCCAAGCGTCAGCCGCACTACGCCGACATCAGCGGCGAATCCATCGCTGTCGACAACGTCTGCCATTAATCCCCTCGCGGCCCGGACTTCGGGCCGCAGAACTGCCCGCTATAAGGACTTCCCATGCGTATTCTCGTGGTCAACGTCAACACCACCGAGTCCATCACCCAAGCCATCGCGCGCTCGGCGCAGGCTGTTGCCTCACCCGGTACCGAAATCGTTGGCCTGACGCCGTTTTTCGGCGCGGACTCGATTGAAGGCAACTTTGAAAGCTACCTCGCCGCGATCGCCGTGATGGATCGGGTGATGGCCTACGATCAGCCGTTCGACGCGGTGATACAGGCCGGTTACGGCGAACATGGCCGTGAAGGTTTGCAGGAATTGCTCAATGTGCCGGTGGTGGACATCACCGATGCAGCGGCGAGTACCGCGATGTTCCTCGGGCACGCCTATTCGGTGGTGACCACACTGGATCGCACCGTGCCGCTGATCGAGAACCGACTGAAATTGTCCGGTCTGTGGGATCGCTGTGCCTCAGTGCGCGCCAGTGGTCTGGCCGTGCTCGAACTGGAACATGAACCGCAACGCGCGCTGGAAGCCATCGTGCATCAGGCGGAGTTGGCGGTCACACAAGACAAGGCAGAAGTGATTTGCCTGGGTTGCGGCGGCATGGCCGGGCTGGATGAGCAGATTCGTCGGCGCACGGGTGTGCCGGTGGTGGATGGCGTCACCGCAGCGGTGACCATCGCTGAATCGCTGGTGCGGCTGGGGTTGTCGACGTCCAAGGTGCGGACTTATGCCACGCCACGGCCGAAAAAAATCATTGGCTGGGCGGAGCGATTTGCACGCTGAGGTCATTAGCGGAAATCGGGTCGCCCCATTCGCGAGCAGGCTCGCTCCCACATTTGGAATGCAATCCCCTGTGGGAGCGGGCTTGCCCGCGATGGCCGCGCCTCGGCCTAAAACCTTGCTCAAATCGCACTGAATCGCCGCGCCAACCCTCTTTCGACAAACTGCTCAATCACGAAATCCACAAACGCCCGCGTCTTGCCGGGCAACAATTTATGCTCGGCATAGTAAATCGAAATATTGCCATCATCGACGAACCACTCCGGCAACACCCGCTGCAACGTCCCCGCGTCCAGATATCCCACCGCAAACGGCATGCTCACCAGCGCAACGCCCAACCCCTGCGCCGCCGTCCTGCAAGCGGCCTCGGAATCGCTCATGGTCATCCGCGCCTTGAGCATCAACGGCCGACAGTTCTGCGGATTGCGCCCGACCAATTGCCAGGAACGCACGCGCCCGGTTTGCGGTGAGCGGATCAGAATACCGTCGTGATGATTGAGGTCGTCCGGCTCGGTGATTTCGGGATTTCTCTGCAAATAATCAGCGGACGCCACCAATACCCGGTGCGCCGGACTCAACTTGCGTGCGATCACGCCTTGCGGCAGTTCGAAACCGCCACCGATGGCCGCGTCAAAGCCCTGCCCGATCAGATCGACCTGGCGATTATCGAAATGCCAGTCCGGATTGATCGCGGGGTAACGCCGCAGGAACTCACCGAGCATCGGCACGATATGCAAGCACCCAAACGCCGCGCCCATGCTGACTTTCAACGTTCCCGCCGGGAGCCCTTCGACACTGGCCAGATTGGCCACGGAATTTTGAATGGTCGTCAGACTGCCACTGACCTGATTCAGAAACAGCTGCCCAGCCTCAGTCAACGTCAGGCTGCGGGTGCTGCGCTGAAAGAGCCGCACACCGAGCCGCCCCTCAAGTTTCGCGACACTTTTGCCGACCGCCGCCGGGGTCAGGCTCAAGCGCCGCGCCGCCTCGGCAAAACTTCCGACTTCGGCGCTACGCACAAAGCATTCGATACTGCTGAAGGTTTCCATGGTCGCCACTATAAACTTCTGGTTTACACAGACTATAGCAATCATGGCCTACACGGTTGTCGATGCGAGGTCGATACTCGGCTCCAACAACAAGGCACTTGCGCCTTGAACTTCTGGAGATCGAATATGACCACTCAACAACTCAGCGGCAAAGTAGCTCTGATTCAAGGTGGATCGCGTGGCATCGGCGCCGCCATCGTCAAACGTCTGGCCGCTGAAGGCGCTGCTGTCGCATTCACCTATGTCAGCTCTACCGCCAAGGCTGAAGAACTGCAAAACAGCATCACCGCAAACGGCGGCAAAGCCTTGGCGATCAAGGCTGACAGCGCCGACGCCGCAGCCATCCGCCACGCCGTCAGCGCCACTGTCGAAGCGTTTGGTCGCCTCGACATTCTGGTCAACAACGCCGGTGTACTGGCCGTAGCACCACTGGAAGACTTCAAACTGGAAGATTTCGACCAGACCGTGGCAATCAACATTCGCAGCGTATTCATCGCCTCCCAGGAAGCCGCCAAACACATGGGCGAAGGCGCACGCATCATCAACATCGGCAGCACCAACGCCGACCGCATGCCCTTCGCCGGTGGCGGTGTGTATGCGATGAGCAAATCAGCACTTGTCGGTTTGACCAAGGGCCTGGCGCGAGACCTTGGCCCACGTGGCATCACCGTCAACAACGTGCAACCTGGCCCGGTTGATACCGATATGAACCCGGCGCACGGTGATTTTGCTGAAAGCCTGATTCCACTGATGGCGGTGGGGCGTTACGGTAAAGCTGAAGAGATCGCCAGTTTCGTCGCTTACCTGGCAGGACCGGAAGCCGGTTACATCACCGGCGCCAGTTTGACCATCGACGGCGGTTTCGGCGCCTGATTGCGGTAAATCCCGAACACAAAAAATGCCGCGCCTCTATTAACAAAGGCGCGGCATTTTTTATGCGAACTTACTGTGCAGTCAGGCCCACTCCAGCGCTGGCAAGCCACAGGCGCTCGGGATAAACGCTTTCAACGTGCGCAGAATCCCGTCAGCGTGCGCGTACTTCTCATCGGCCATCGCAGCATCAGGGATGGCAATGGCAGTCATGCCCGCAGCTTTCGCGGCGGTCACGCCAAACGGTGAGTCTTCGAACACCAGACAATCCTCCGGTGCGACGCCCAGGCGGCGAGCCGCCGTGAGGAAAATATCCGGCGCCGGCTTGGCCGCACCCACTTCTGGATCGTCCGCCGTGACGATGAAATCGAACAACGCAAACCAATCGCGATGCAGCGTGGTTTTCTGCCCGAACGACTGCCGCGATGAGCTGGTGCCCACGGCAATCGGGATGTTGTGCGCCTTGAGATGGCGAATCAGTTCTTCAGCGCCCGGCATCGCTTGGGCGGTGGGAAAACGCTCGCGCATAAGCGGTTCGCGGATCACCAGAAACTCTTCGGCAGTGATCGGTAGCTCAAGCGCTTGTACAACATAATTCGCCAGATCGTTGGCGCCACGGCCAATGATGTTCTGCTTGATACTCCAGTCGAAAGTCCGCCCGTAACGCTCGGCAATCAACGAGGTGACCTCGGTGTAAATCCCTTCGGTGTCCAGCAGCAAACCGTCCATATCGAAAATCACGGCCTTGATCGGGCCGAACGCCTTCAGCAGTGCATTCATCATCGGATCCGTTATCAAAGACATCCCAGGCGGCGGGTGGCCGCTGCTCGGATCTGATTAAAGGGTTCAGCAGCATAACGAGCACAACGGACATTGAGCAACGGCCAATGTCCGTTGAGGCGATGAACTACTCGCAAGCAATTAGCGAAACGCCCTACAAACATTACCTACTTTCCCGGCTTCTTTCCCTTTTGATTCCTCGCAAAGTCCGCGCACCCTTTTTCACATGCGCGAGTGACTGCGAATGCTTCCACCCGATCGGCTTTTGCCCCTTAACAACAGCATCGGCCTGCTGGTGGTTGCCGCACTGAACCCTGAGCACCCGGACTTTGAAAACCTGATCCGGGAATTTCGCCTGAGCCTGAACCAATACGAGGACTGGGCCGAACAGTACTGGACGGGGACGGCGCTCCAGGTCGAGCAGGTATTCAAGGTCGGCAACGACGTTCACCTCAGCGCTCCGGTCAAATCGCGCAAGCCGATCAGTTCATCCGTGGTCATGTGCCCTGCCAGTGGCCCGCTGACCTTGGTGCACATGTTCGAAGCCGCGCGTTTCGTGCCGATCGGCGACACGCCGGTGACCCTCGAACCGGTGATTGCCGACGTTGGTGGAGTGCTGACCTTTGGCGAACCGCTGCGCCATACGATCGGGCCAAGCGGGATTCTGCAAGTGGCTGACTGCGATCGAGGCCAGCGTTATCGCATCACCTTCTTTCCCGATGTTTCCACCAGGCATGTGCAGGCGCTGTTTGCCTCTTATGAGGAGATCCTCAACGGCCTCGAAGGCTGGTTGCGCGATGAGTGGGCCGGATTTCAACCGCTCTGGAAGGAGTTTTCCAGCGTCGGATTTCTGCAACGCTACGGCCAATTGCAACAGGCAGATTGGCGCGGGTTCGAGAAATCCCTGCACAGCGTCTGGGATGACATCAAGCAAGTGTTCGCCCTCCTCGCCGATTTACAGGCGAACAGCGAAAAGCTGCTGGAGTATCTGAGCACCGCCGAACTTGAGGCGCTGCTGCAAGCCTCCGGCGAAGCCATTGCCAATGGTTTGCTGATTCTCAGCGACGAACCGCTGTTATTCATTCATCTGGCGGCGTTCACCAGCTGGCTGAAAATGCTGCCGCCGCAATACCTGGCGGAAGTGGTCGCGGAGGTTCGTGCTGAGCTGCTGATCAGTTTTCTGTTGATGCGGCTGTCTGGCGGCGTCGGTGTGCAGTTGCGCCTGAGCAGCAAGGTACTGGCGAAAATCAAATCGCCGCGGGCACGGGAGTGGCTGGCCGCTTCGGCGTTGCGTCTGGCCGAGCTGAGCTCTGCACCGGAGCTGACCCGACATGCTGGGGCGCTGAAACCGTTGCTGGTCAATGCGCGGGATGTGCAACTGAATCCAGCGCCAGCGATTCCACTGAATATCCGTCAGGCCGACTCAGTGGTGCTGACGGTGCCAAACCCAGCGCCCATTGCGCGAGACAAGTCGCGCGACATGACGCAGTTGCAGCGACATGAACCTCACGACGACGCGCCGGATCAGTCGAAAAATCCTAACGGCGACAGCGCTGACTGTGGCCCGGAGACCTGCACCAACGGCTGCCCGGTGTCGATGGTCACCGGCGAGGAACTGCTGACCCTCACCGATGGCGTCCTTGATGGGTTGTTGCCGTTCGAGTTCACGCGGTTGTATCGCAGCAGTGCTTGTGAAGTCGATATTGGGTTGGGGTCTGGCTGGAGTCATTCGCTGGCGCATCGGCTGGAGTTTGCTGACGACGGCGTTGTCTGGGTTGACCATGAAAACCGCCGTACACAGTTTCCGTTACCGAGTGTTTCGCGTCCGGCGATTCACAACAGTCTGTCGCGGGCGGCGATCTTTCTCGGGGATGAGCCGCAGGAGTTGATCCTCGCGCTGGCCGGGGAAAAATCGCAGTTCTATCACTTTCGAGCCGGACGGCTGACGGCGATCAGCGATGCGTACGACAACCGGTTGCGCCTTGTCCGGGATCGTCAGGATCGTGTTCAACGTCTGGAAAACGGCGCGGGTCGGGCGCTGTTGTTGCGTTACGACCGGGCACATTTGGTTGGCGTCGATTATCAGCGCTTCGATTCGACTCAAAACCTTTCCGAGGCTTGGCGCACCGAGCAGACGCTGGTCAGTTACCGCTACGACGCGCTTCATCGCTTGATCGAAGCCACCAACGCCGTCGGTGAAAGCGAGCGCTACGACTACGACGACCAGCATGTGATCCTGCAGCGCCAACTGACCGGGGGCGCGAGCTTCTTCTGGGAATGGGAACGCGTCGGCAAGGCTGCACGTTGCGTGCGGCATTGGGCGTCGTTTTCGCAGATGGACACCCTGTACGTCTGGAACGATGACGGCAGCGTCGCGGTGCATTACGTCGACGGCACCGAAGAGGTTTACCACCACGACGACCGTGCACGACTGGTGCGCAAGGTCGAAGCCAATGGCGGCGAACACCTCAAGGCCTACGACGCTTGCGGGCGCCTGGTCGCCGAGCAGGATCCGCTCGGGGCCGTCACTCAATACCGCTATGACGACGTCGGACGGCTGATCGCACTGCTTCCGCCGGGCGATGAGGCAACGTCCTACGAGTATCGCAACGGTTTTCTGCACAAGCGTTCTCGGGGCGATGCGACCTGGACCTACCGGCGCAATGCTCAGGGCGATGTCACCGAAGCGGTCGACCCTGAAGGCCATGTCACTCATTACCACTACGACACGCACGGGCAACTGTTGTCGATCCGTTACCCGGACACCAGTCGGCAGGTGCTGGTGTGGAACGACCTCGGTCAACTGATCGAAGAAACCCGGCCTGACGGCGGTGTACGACGCTTTTCCTATGATGCGCTGGGGCGGCGGACGACCACGGTTGACGAACACGGTGCCGTTACCCGTCAGCACTGGGACGCCGTTGGCCGACTGGTTCAGACGACTTTTCCTACCGGCGCCACCCGCGCCTACAGCTACGGCGCTTACGGCCAGGTCACGGCTGAACGCGATGAACTGGGCCGCTTCACCCGCTATGAATACGACGATGACCTGCACCTGGTCTCGCGCAAGATCAACCCCGACGGCACGCGGGTGCAGTATCGCTACGATCATGCGCAGCTGCTGCTCACCGAGATCGAAAACGAGTCTGGCGAAAAATACCTGCTGGACTACACGCCGACCGGATTGATCCGACAGGAAACCGGCTTCGACGGCCGGCGCACGGCGTATGCCTATGACCTCAACGGGCATCTGCTGGAGAAGATCGAGTTCGGCGATGACGGCTCGCAGTTAGTCACCGCTTATGCGCGCGATGCCGCCGGGCGCCTGTTGGTCAAGACCCTGCCGGACGGGGTCAAGATCACCTACCAATACGACCACCTCGGTCTTCTGATGGCGGTCAATGATGGCCAGAAATATCCGCTGGCGTTTGAGTACGACCTGCAGGATCGGTTGGTCGCCGAGCATCAGGGCTGGGGCACCCTGCGTTACACCTACGACGCCTGCGGCCAGCTCAAACGCATGCGCCTGCCGGACAACAGCAAGCTCGATTACCACTACGCCAAGGGCGGCGTGCTGACGGCCATCGACCTCAACGGTTCACAACTGACAGGCCACGTCTATCAATCGGGTCGCGAGCAACAACGCCAGCAAGGCCTGCTGCTCAGCGAATATTCCTACGACGATCAGGGTCGATTGCTGGCTCACGCCGTAGGCCACCGGCGCGACTCCCTCTATCGCCGCGACTACGCCTACAGCGCCAACGGCAATCTGGACTACATCGCCGACACCCGTCACGGCCAACGCACCTACGGCTACGACGCCCTCGACCGTTTGATCCGCGTTCGCCACTCGCGCGACGAACTGCCGGAAACCTTCGGCCACGACCCGGCTGGCAACCTGCTGATGCAGGATAGCCCCGGCCCGACTCGCATCAATGGCAACCGCCTGCTGATGCAGGGCGACCGCCATTACGACTACGACGCCTTCGGCAACCTCATCCGCGAACGCCGTGGCACCGTGCACAAGCTCGTCACCGAATACCGCTACGACTGTCAGCATCGGCTGATCGGTCTGACTCGCCCCGACGGCAAAACCGCTAGCTACCGCTACGATGCCTTCGGCCGGCGCATCAGCAAAACCGTCGACGGCGTCACCACCGAATTCTTCTGGCAGGGCGACCACCTCCTCGCCGAACGCAGCGCGAGCGAATACCGCAGCTACGTCTACGAACCCGGCACCTTCCGCCCACTCGCCCTGCTCGACGGCAAAGGCTCGATAAACACCTGCCCGTTCTACTACCAACTCGACCACCTCGGCACCCCGCTGGAACTGACCGACTACAGCGGCGAAATCGTCTGGTCGGCGCAGTACGACGCCTATGGCAAAACCGCCGCCATCACCCTGGCCGGCAAGGAGTACCTGGACCAGCCGCTGCGTTTTCAGGGGCAGTACTTCGATGCGGAGAGTGGGCTGCATTACAACCGGCATCGGTATTACGACCCGCGGTTGGGACGGTATCTGACGCCGGACCCGATCAAGCTGGCCGGTGGGTTGAATCAGTACCAGTACGTGCCGAATCCGACGGGATGGGTGGATCCGTTGGGGTTGAGCTCGAATTGTCCGCCTAAAGGTCGAAAATCTCTCGGTTGTCCGAAACCTGATGAGGTTGAGCTTCCGGAGGTTTCCAGGCGTGGCGCTTTCAGGCAGGCAAAAGTTGATGCTGGAATTCCAAAAAGACAGCAGCCGGATATACAGATTGATGAGGTTAGTGGCAAACCGAGCCAGTACGCTTACGTCAACATGACGGATAGAAAAGAAAACAACATACTAAACAGTAGCAAAATGCCGATTATAACTAGAGAATATAAATTCACCCGCGAGGATGGTTTCAAACTCATACTTCAAGACCATTCCGCAGGTCACAAGTACGGAGACAAAGACAATAAAGGTGATCAAGGCCCACACATAAATGTTCGACCAGCTGACGACACACGAAATGGCAAGATTGAAAATACAAATGAACATTACCCCTTCAGAAGGTGACCATGAAATATTGGAATGACATAGAAGGCAGCAAATTCTTCAACATCGTATTTAGCACAGACATTGAAATCGGAGAAATAAAGCTTTTCGCCTTAAACGTAGACAACAACCTCTCAAATCTGACGTTAGCATTTGACATTAAAGATCTGCCAGATAGGCCTCCGACAAAATGGCAATCAATAAAATACAACGCTTGCCGCATCGGAATAACGTTCGGTGACATCCAATACTTGACAGTCACAAAAATCCCAGCGAAAGAAAACTTAACACTTAGCATAAATAAAGTTGATGACAAATATTTGATCTCGGCGATATCAAGTACTTCAGAAATAACGTTTACTGCATCATCACTAAGATTGCGGGACCCTAGTGTTTACCTGACAACGACACCTTTCTAGCGAAGTCTTTCTCGAGGGCCTGAAAACCAGGCCCTGAAGATTCGATTTTCAAACTGTCAGAACACTACAAAATAATCACTCACTGCTCGTCTTCTCCATACGCCATATCAGCCTCGTCCGAATCATTCAATGGCATCGTCGCATCACCCATCAGCGACCCTGGATTCTCATTCCTCGAACCATCAATAAAGCAAACACTGCACACCAAAAGTGGGAAAGAATTCTGGCGCACAATAAACGGTGACGGAAAGGACAAAACGGTAAGGCCTGCGCATGACTAAAAAATACTCTGCACATATTATTGCAATCGACCCAATCATCGAAGAATCAGTTCTCCTCAGCGTGCAAGGCCTGACTGTTCGGTGTTTTGTAGGCTTCTGCCCATCAATTATCGAAGTGGGAAAAACTTATGGGACCGAATTCGAAATGGTATTACCTGACGAGTTATACATCTCAAAGATGGATAATGAAGAAAGACGCGTCGAAATGAGCGGAGACGGCTTTTCGTGTAACGTTTGCGGCTATCTAGCCGGAGAAACCCTTCAATCCTTCGTTGATTTTTCAGATCAGGGCATTCACTTCGACTACCCCCATCTCAACGAACAATTCGTGAAAATCACTGCAGAAAGAATTGATGTCTCATTCTGACGAAAACGCCAGTCATTCATTTTTCGGAGGCGCTTCGACTGCCTCATCAATCTCGTCTTCCTCCAACGGCAACTCATCCCGCCGCAAAGGGTTCGTAGGGGAAGGCAACGGATACTCCGGCGTTTCATCACCATCAACGGTCTGCGAATCTCCACTCATTGCGCACCTCCCAAAGGGCCTGCACAAACACAGGCCCTGAAGAATCAGACTTCAAGCCGTCGGCACGTATAACCAAAAACATCGAGTCACTGCTCCCCCTCATCCTCCTCATACTCCATATCCGCTTCATCAGAATCATTCAACGGCACCGTCGCGTCATCCATCAGCGACCCCGGATCCTCGTTCCCCGGATCATTGATAAACGGCAGCCCACTCGGACCTTTCTCTTCCTTGCCTTCGGTTTCGGGAGTCATGGCGAACCTCATCAATTAGGTAAGTGTATGACGTTCGAAAAGCCCTGCTGCCAATCGTTCCAGCGTCTGACCAGCAAATACGAAAAACCCGGCGCGAAGCCGGGTTTGTTGCGTCTGCCATTAATGATGCCGGTTCTTATGTTTGTTCTTATGTTTGTGACCGCCACCCGAGTGAGACCCGCCATCGCCGCCCAGGTTGTTGCCGACCGCGCCACCCGCCGCGCCACCCAATCCTGCGCCGACGGCCGAACCGGTTGATCCGCCGAGGCTATTACCGACCACTGAGCCACCCGCGGCGCCGAGGCCTCCGCCAATAGCGGCTTCTGTACGGTTGCGTTTATTCGCCCCGACCGCACCGCCGGCCGCGCCACCCACGCCGGCGCCGACCGCCGCACCGGTGCTACCGCCGAGTTGCCCGCCGACCACGTTGCCCAGTACCCCACCGAGTCCGCCGCCCACAGCTGCCGAACCATCACCGGCCGCCATCGCGCCTTGCGCCACCAGCAATCCGAAAAACAGTGCAGACAATGACAATCGCATATGAACCTCACAATTCCCGAATCGGGACAGTCCGCCCAGGCAAGGGCCTATGTGAGATTGGAGACACCGACGGGGAAAACGTTCAGCAACGAAAAAGCCCGGCATCGAGCCGGGCTTTCCTTGAAGACGGTCAGTCTCAGTGACGCTTGTGACCTTTGGACAGGTTGCTGCCCACTGCACCACCCGCTGCGCCGCCCAGGCCTGCACCGATGGTAGCGCCGGTTCTACCGCCGAGGCTGTTGCCGATCACCGAACCACCGGCTGCACCGACACCACCGCCGATGGCCGCTTTGGTGCGGCTACCCTTGCGAGCCGTCAATGCACTGCCCGCCGCTCCCGCGACGCCGGCACCCACTGCGGCACCGGTGCTACCGCCCATTTTCTGACCGAGCACATTACCCAGCGCACCACCCAGACCACCGCCCAGCGCAGCGGTGCCATCACCGGCGGCCATTGCACCTTGAGCAACCAGAAGGCCCAGAACCAGAGCAGGCAGAGTTAAACGCATGAAGAAAACCTCAAAAATTGGGATGACAAAAAGGGCCGGGATTTAATGCTCTCGGGGCGCAAAAGTCCAGATGAAATCAGGGACCTGCGCGCACTCAGCGCCGATTGGACAGCGATTCTGCAAAAGGTTTTATGGCGGGCAAAAAAAAGCCCGCTGGGGAGACGGGCTGGAGACTTGCTTTCTAACGGATGGCTTCACCCTACTTTGGCTGACGTGAAAAGTTTGTGAAAAGAACTGCGCCCGCGCAACCGACTGTAGGACATTTCCATGCAACCCTATTGAGCATAAAAAACCCCGTTCATTGACGGGGTTGTTCATTGAAAGCTTATTTTCTGGCTCGAGCGAGCTTGGGGAGAAATTTCGCCTTCGGCCCTTTCGGTGCCGCGGACTTGATCTTGCCGGTCTGCACCGGATCCTCGCCAAAACCTGCCTGGTACTCGGTCTGGCCGCACCGTACGCAATTGTTGAAGGAAAATTCAGCACCATCGTCTTCGATATACGGATCAGTCATACCTTCGCCCCTTCAAATCGGATCGACACCGGCAAAACCCTTTTGCCTGAAAAAATATCGACCTCCAAGACTTTTGAGACTAGCCGGTCATTCCTGGACTTGTTATTCAGATCGTCTGACGCCCGACGAATGGCCTACGAAAACTAAACAAAATCCAGGGGCGCCTATCTTACAAACCGGGCTAATCTGCACTTCCGTTTCATTGCGAAGGAATCGCGAACATGGCCCTGAAAACCAGCGCCCTACTCCTTTCAGCTCTTATGATCAGTGGCTGCGGAACCATCAGCAGTGTTTTTCAGGAGGACACCGTTGCAGGCAATGACCTGAAAACGCGCCAAACCTATTGCGACTCGATTTCCCGGATCTACAGCGGTATCGGCTACGACTTCTGCGTACTCCATGCATCTGAATTACCGATGAAAGCCTTCGGAACAGGCCGACCTGCGGCGCCGCTGGTTCTGCTCGATCTGGCGGTATCCGGCGTAACGGATACTTTGGTATTGCCTTACACCGCCTATCAACAGGTTAAACACGGCAATATCGAAATCTACCAGGCACAAACGTCGAATCAGTGATCAGCGCAACTTCACCGCCGTCCCGGTCGCAAATACCACAACCATCCCGCCCTTGCCGCCAGGCATGCTGATCTCGAAGTCCACTCCGACCACCGCATCCGCCTCCAAAGCCCGCGCCCGCGCCCTGATTTCGTCGGTTGCCTGAATACGTGCCTCCTTCAACGCCCGCTCAAGCGTCTGCGAACGCCCACCGAAAAAGTCGCGCATACCGGCGAACATGTCGCGGATCACATTGACGCCCTGCACCGACTCGGCGCTGACAATGTCCAGATACGCGGTGATCTGACGGCCTTCAATGGCGTGAGTGGTGGAGATGATCATGGAGTCGTCCCTTGTGCTGGCAAATAAAACTGGGATTGTAAGCCCTGACCACGGTGAAGCCGACTTCAACGGCGCGTCCGATAAAATCCAGACGCCAGAAACCACAAAACCCCTGACTTCTTTCGAAATCAGGGGTTTTGTGTAATCGAATATGGCGGTGAAGGAGAGATTCGAAACTACCCGTTTGCGGTTTTTTGAGCATCCCTCCCCGGTTTATAAGGGCTGCAGAGGAGCGAGTTTTTTAATCTCAGTCCCATGTCAGTCCCATGGGTTTTGCACACCAGGTTGCAGAACACGGACGCGAAGGCCGTTTCGACGTTTCATGTTGACCCATGGGAAAAAGGTAATTTTGGTAATGCGGCATGAGGCAAGCTCTGGAAGCCTTGAAAATCGGGGCATTGAGAGCAGTAAGCAGAGGTAATAATTTGGTAAGTATGAGGTTAGAAAATTACCTTTCCTATGAGTAATCCCTTATAGCCCTCAAACCCAGTAAAACCGGGCACTTCAGAAATTATTACCCTAACTCTTACCTAAAATTACCTCTTGAGGTAATGAGTGAAAGCCAGGCATGACAAGGGCTGTAGCGCGTTTCTACACCTCGCTTACCAAAATTACCTTTTTCCCAGCCCACGTCTGAAAAATGGCCAAGACGACGTCCCTTTCCGACGTTTTTCACATCATGCAAATTGGCACTGGTCGCAAGTAAATCCTTGGTTACGCTGTGCAATACCAGAAAATAACGGAGAGCCAAGCAGGCTGGGCCTTACAGCCGTTTTGCAAGCGGACTGAGTGGTGTCTGATTCCCAGTTGGTGCGACCAGTGCCGAAAACGAAAACATCCTTTGCGGTAGGTTTTTCAGGGCGTCGCCCCTGCACGCCAGGCGTTTCACTCCCTTGGCCAACTCGTCGACGCTCCGTAACGCAGTGCAAGTACCTTTGCTCTTTTTTGCAAAACCTTGCACTGCGTGCAATCGCTACAACGCCAACAGCCCCCGCAGCAGGCTTGGCCAGAGCAGGTGTTTGCACCACTCTGGCCTTTGCATAAAAAAGGGACGCAAAGCCCGTCGGCGGGAGGGGGATAAGTGCTTTCTTTGAAGATTTTTTATCCCAAAATGGAAATTAATGATTCAATCAAAATTTAGTAGATGGCCATATTGAGAGGTAGCAATGAGGGATCTAGGAGCGACAGGGGAGCATTACTTCAGTGCTTGGTGCGCAGCGTCCGGTATGACCGCGAACAAAGCAGTGTCAGACCGAAATGGCTGGGATATGTTTGTTGAAGTAGACAATAACGGAAATAGTACAAACCCTATGTTAATCCATGAAGGATTAATGGAAATAAAAATTCAAGTTAAATCAACAGATAAAAAAATAGATTTGTAGATGTGGAGCTATCGAATCTTAGAAAAATGGCAACAACGGCTCTTCCCTCTTTTTACGTGCTACTAGAATTCGATGGATCTGAAACACCAACTCAGGCATATCTGTGTCACGTCGACAAATCACTAATACGAAAAATTCTAGAGAGAATCGCTCAACTTCTACACGAAGACCGCAAGGTAAAACTTAACAAAAAATTCATGCGACTTCGTTTTTCCGAAAACGTTACTCCACTCACACCAACAAAATTAAAGTCAATGATACTCGGACATATAGGAAACTCCCACATAGAGTACATGGAAGACAAACGCAAATTTCTAGCATCCACAGGATTTGAGGAGGGAACACATAAAGTTAATTTCACCATATCCGGGAGTTCTCAACTTGAAAGGCTTATCGACTTATCACTAGGAAAAAACGGCGCAGTCGAAATAATTGACATGCAGGCCCACGCGATCCGATTCGGACTTTCTCAAGAGCAACTTTTAATACAAAGTGAAACAGCAATACTTTCAATGCCCGACATCATGCCCAGCGCCGAAGGCACGCTGTCTTTCAGAGACAAATCCACTGGTCGGTCGATTGTTTTCCCTGCACGCCTATACCAAAGCGCATTTAACGACTGGGTCCCGGACGAATTCAAAAAAGTCAGATTTGATGCAGATGTTTTTGAATTACATCTCTCTAAGTATGGACAGATCTGTACGTTTACCGCTTCTGTTGCAAATGCAGAGCTATCTGACGTCGAAACAGTTTTAAAGTTATACAAGCTAGTCAGTATGCTTTGGAAACCTGAAAACATTAAGCTAACGTTCAGATTTCAAGAACTGGTAACAAGCGTGGACATGAACCCGGGGAAGGTTTCGCGGACTGTTCAACAACAATAGAAGCTCTTGAAAAAGTTGTCAAAATTAAGCGATACTTCGAAATTGACCATAATTTCCCTGTAACGCTTTCAGAAGTCGATAAGAAACATCGACACATACACCAAATCAATTTTCTTATAGATGAAGACTTGGATCTTGTTTTTCTAGACTTCACCCTTGATATCGGCCCTGATCACGGGGTAGAAGTAGATTGCTTCTACGTGCTTTTCTTTGAATTAGGCGGTTATATTTTTGTAGAGCTAATACTATTCACGGGCATAGCCCTCAAAGAGGAAAACAAATATATCTTAAGGCCCGCTAGTAAAAAATCACTTTACAGAACGGTATTTCGATCTGGAGAGTTAAATAAAGAAATACTGAGAACTGAACTTTTAGAAGCTATGGAATCGAATGAAGGTGATCGAAGCACAATAGATCTAATACCTTACTTTTTTTCCAAAACGCCTTTGAGTTAAAAGCCTCCTAGCCCCGAGAAGGTTGAAAGCTACTGACTCGTTTTCTCTGCGCGCAGGGCGCCTCACTCAGTGGACTCGTCGACGCTCAGTAACGCGGTGCAACGACTCTGCCTTGTTTGCACGGCGTGCGATCCTTACAACGACAAAAACACCTAGCAAACTTGGGCAGGCACTACTTCCCTCTCGCATTGACGAACCATCAGATGTAGCATGCATTGACAACCCTTTGGATTTGCACACATGGCAGTGATCACTGGAAGACACATCTACGTCAACACGTTTGACAAGACTTACAGCATCGATAAAAGCAAAGTACTCAGTCATTTCGAATTAGATTTTGAAAAATGGGCTTGGCTACAGTCCGTAAGGTCACCAGAAGCTGACGAATACTATTTCTCTCATATTAAGGAAGCGAAAGACACATTAATAAATACTGACCCAGACATCAAAGCCCAATCACAGATCAGCATTAAAAATTACGTCACCACAGATGGAGATACTGGAAAATTTATATTTGACACAAAAGATCAACACGGGGAACTTGTGGCATTCTATGCTCTACAAATAGCAACTTCCACTACCGATGATCACCCTTACTTCAGCAAATCCGACACATTAAGAAAAACCTCATCATACGAATACCTGCTGGCCAACTACTTATTTTTTCAGCACATCAACGCCGCAGAATACATAACTGGAAACTTACAAAAAAACTAAGACAAGAGCTTAATGACTTTAAAGCCAATGCCAGCGATTCACTAGAGTATATTGAAAGATCCAAGCATTCTGCGCATTCGATTTTGATGGCAACCACACAAGAGCATGACCGGGCAAAGTCGTTACACCAGAAAAATCAGCGTAGAAGGTTTAGGCGATATAAGAAGGTATTTGCTTCCGTGAGACGGGATGCCGCAGAAGCAAAACAGGCTGCACAAACTGATCTGAAAACTGCTTACGACACCTATCACGCGCAGGTTGACCTACAATCATCGATAGTTTATTGGGGCGAAAAAATAGCGCAGCATAACAAAGTCAAATGGAGGTGGCTTGGAGCAGTAGTCGCTTCCCTAGTCCTAACCTTTACAATGCCTGTTATTTATTACGCAATGGGAGGAGTCTCCGCTCTTTCAGCATGGAGACACCAGAATATATCAGCAAGCTCGCAAACACCGAATACAGCTGAAAACCTCAAAACAGAAACACAGAACAATGAAAAAAACACGCCAACTGACAATATGGAGAAGGTGGTTTTTGCTAGTGGGATTGCAGACCTGACTGGCGCCGCTTTAATCGTTGCCCTTCTATCAGTACTGCTTAGATTAAGCTTAAGACAATACAACATATCAATCTATTTAAGCCATGATGCAGAAGAGAGAGTAACAATGTTAAAGACATATTTAGCCCTTTCCAACGAGGGAAAACTCTCTAATGATGGAGATATGAAACTTGTACTCGAAGCACTTTTCAGAGCATCGCAGACTAGCGGGGTCCCTGACTCCGCGCCTGCAACCCCAATAGAATTGATAATCAAAGCTATAACAGATAAAAAATAGAAAAAACTCAAAGCGTAATAGACTTTAATAAATTTGAGAGCGCAGCAGCTTGTAAAGCGTCGGCGGTGAATCCCGTCGACGTCGCGGGCACAGGGCTTGAGCCGTGAACATGGCTCGCAAGCTGCAGGGATAGGTGTTCCACTAGATCCAATGTTTGGCACAAAATCCTGAATATGTTTACGCTCTCGGATCCTACGTGGTTTCTAGGCGCGATCAGACGTTGACTGATACTAGCCACACTCTCACGCAGTCCCGTAATTTGCTCATGCATATCACCACCGACAATTAAGTTATGCTTTTGCCCCACAACCAAGTTCAGATCGCGACCGGTTGCTTGGTGCAGATCGTCCACCGCTGCCAAGCTCGCGGATCCGCCCGACATCAGCTTGAGCGCGCCCAGCGCCTCGATCTTTTTCACACCACCCACCGTCTCGGTCGAGTGGTCATC
Source organism: Pseudomonas sp. TH08 (assembly GCF_016651275.1). Lineage (NCBI taxonomy): Bacteria > Pseudomonadati > Pseudomonadota > Gammaproteobacteria > Pseudomonadales > Pseudomonadaceae > Pseudomonas > Pseudomonas sp. TH08. The sequence goes on from NZ_JAEKEE010000004.1 coordinate 1,445,113, forward strand.
GATCGTCTGCGTGTGGCTCTGGAACTGCTCGCGGTTGTCCAGGGCTTCCACTTCACGCTCAATCGCCTGATCACGGATCTTTCCATCGGTCTGGCGTAGCCAGTTGCCGTCAGCGTCGACGCGTTGCTGGGCGGCCTCGCTGTGCTGCCATACCTGATCACCTTTAGGCACCTTCGGCATGCTCAGCCCATGCGGCAAGATCGATTGGATGTAGGGCTTGTTTGGCAGGCCGTATGCAAAGCACACCACGACCCGCGTGCCCTCCTCCGGAAAGGCGTAAATGCCCATTTCCTCGCCACCGGTGGGCAGCGGCAAAGGGACGCCGGTGAGCGCCGGCATGGCTGGATCCGGTTCGTCATCCGAGCCGAGTACGACGATGTCCACGGCGTAGCGCGGGCGGAAGTCGTCGCACAGTCCGGCGTCCGCCGGCGCGTCGGCCACGGCGACCACCCGTGCAAATCGGGGCAGGTGATAGCCACCGGTGAGTTCGGGGAATTGGCGCTCTACAGCGCGGCGGATTGCGTCGTCCATCGGATGGCCATCTGGTCATTGGTGAGCGCCACCGTGGTGACGCGCTCGCCGTTGTTGATCGTTGCACCTGGTCGCAACCCCGGAAGGGCCGCGACCATCGCGCTCTGGTTGCCCTGGTAGCCGTCGAACAGCTCCGTGGGAATCTGCAGCGGCGCACGTGCGCCGAAAAAACTGTCGGCCCAACTGCCGGCGAACACTTCCCCGTTGCCCAGTTGGTGCCAGGTGAAGTCGGGAATGCTGAATACCCGGGCGAGACTGTCCATAGCCTGGTAACCGGCGGCGAGGCTGTAGAAGTACGGCGTCTTCACGCTTGCGTATGGTTGATCCGGAACGCGGAAGCGCAGCCCGGTCTGTTCGCTGACCTGGGCCAGCACGGCGCGCAGATCCACATGACGCAGGTTCAACGGCAGCGGGTTGGCCAGCACGGCGGCCAGCTCACGACAGAACAGCACCTGTTCGACCGCGTTGGCGGCCGTGCAGCGCTCGACGTAGCCGATAAAGTGCCGTTGCAGCGTGCCCTCGTTGTAGCCGATATCCAGCGTCACCAGCCCTTTCAGCGGCGCAGAGGATTGAACGGTGAAGTTCGCCCGGCCGGGGCTGGTAGCGTCCAGCCTGACGTCCTCCTTGATGAGAGCGATCGGGGCGCCGTTGATGGAAAGTATCTTGTGCAGCTTCACGTCGGCTCACTCCCGCCCAGCCACTTATCCACACGTCCCAGCACCTTTTCAAAGCCGCTCAGCGCGGGGTTGTCGCTGGTCCCTTCACCGTTGCCGGCACCGCCGTCACCGACCGGGCTACCCGGGGCGCCTTGAGCGTCTACCTTGTTGCCGGCGCGCCGGCCTTCGACTTTCTCCGGGTTCGATTCGCGCTCGCTTAGCGTGAATTGCACAAGCCAGGCTTTCAGGGTGTCCGCTTCCCGGGCGCTGACGCCGTCGGAGAATTCCACCTGACGCACGCCGAAGGCTTCCGCCGTGTCGTTCACGATCCGGTACAGGTGCAATTGCCCGCCGCTGGCCGTGGTTTCAGCCATGCGCATCAGATCTGTCAGTTGGGTTTTATCCACAAAGGGAATCATCAGCGAGACGGCCAGCGTCTTGGGCTTAAAGCCCTTGTGGGCCTTGTCGGTGTTGCTGGTCTGGCCGGACATGTCGCCGCTCTCGATGCGTAGATTGGCCGTGACCTTGACGTTCTTGCCTTGGACTTTTTGCCCGTCGAGTAGCAGCGTCATAGGCCCACCAGCTCCAGGACAAAACTCAGCCCTTCTTTGCTGCCGACCAACAACAGGCCGGCGCACTGAATCCATTCGTGGCCCGGGGCGTCGCCGGCCAACAGTTCGCGGCGCAATTCGCCAGCGGTGCCCGGGCCGATCATCCGCGCGCGCATGCTGACGTCAGGGTTTCCTCCAGCCAATAGCTTTTTCAGGTCAGCCAATTGTTTATCCCGTCCCTGCTGCTGGGCACTCTTGCGCGCTGCCAGCGCCGCCAGATCGGCCAACGGCGAGCTGTCGGCCGCGTAGCCCTCCAGCACCGCCAGTTGGCCGGCCATGGACTGTTTGGCAGCTTTGACCACTGTGCAACGTTCCAGCGGCAAACCCTGCCAGCGCGGCAGCGGCCCGGCGCCGGGGATCTCCCACTTTTCGCTTTCCAGCTTCAGCAGGTGTTGCGCCCGGCGCTCGGTGCGCACCAGGTCAGGAATCGGCAGCAGTGCATTGAATCGCGCCAAGCCGCTGGCCAGCTGTTCCAGGCGCGTGCCCAGGAACAGGATCGACAGCGCGTATTGCGGCCCAGTCGGACGCCCGCTGTCGCTGGCGTCTTCCAGCTTCTTGGCGAGATGCTCCAGCGCGTTGGGCGCTGACAGAAAGCGCTGATAGCCCGCACCTTGGCCAACGCCGCTTTGAAACGGTGTCACAACCAGACACGCCGGCACCTGGCCCAACTGCTCGGCCAGCGCTGCGCGTCCGGCCTTGATCGCGCCTTTTGCGGCATCACCGACCGGCCCCGGGCTGGTATTGGCCAACCCGCTCAGTCCGGCCAGGCGCTGGGCGGTGCTGGCCAGCTCTCCGCCAGCCAGATCCTTGGCGGCTGACAGTTCGCCCATCCATTGCGTGGCCTGCTCTGGCCAGCGCATCGTCACCGGTGCCCAGCTCATGCCGGCGGCGTCCAGGTGATGGCTTTCATGGCCTTCAGATCTTTGTCTTTCTGCGCCTTTGCCACAGCCTGGCGCAGTGTCTCGGCGTGCTGCTGTGCTGCCTGCCGGAAGCGCACCAGGTCAAGGCTGACTTTCTGCAACTGGGCGATGGTATGCGGCCGGAAGGCCAGCATCTGGGCGGCGTCATAACACGGGTAGACGTCATCCAGGCCCAGCAGCACCTGGCCGTTTAAATTCACCTGGTCATCAATCGCACTGCTGTAGCGGTACGGTTCGCCCAAGGCGCTGGAATTGAAGCCACCGGCGATGAAGGCCGTGCAGTCGGTGGCGATCGTTTGCAGTTTCTTGTCCCGCAGAGCAGCCAGCACAGCCTCAATGTCGTCGACCCATTGGCCGTCTTTCCAGATCTGATTCGGCCCGGGCTTTTGCATGGTGTAGCCGGACGGCACCGGTTCGAAGCCTTTCAGCGTTAGCGGTTCTCCGGTCTCGGTGCTGTAAACCATGACGCCGCCGAGGTAATCCACAAGCTGCCAGGCTTTGCCGTTCCACCACGCGGCTTTGTGTTCCGGAATCGCAGGGGGCGCCGTCTCCACGCAGCCACCGGGGATCAGATAAACGCCCGGCTCCAGCGGCGATTCGTCGGCCTCCACTGCACCGATGAAGATGCCTAGATGGTCGGTCTGATAAACGAGTTTGTCCGTCATGCTCGATCTCAATACTTGATGCAGAAAAGAAGGGCCATGTTCTTCGGCCGGGTTTCGGTACCGCCGTTGGCGGCGACGGTCACGGCGTGGGTGTGGGCACCGCCGCCACTGACACCAACGTTGTGCGCGTGCTGGCCAGCGGCGCCGATGCCGACGTTGTGTGCATGGTTGCCCTGGTAGTCGGTTCGCATCGGTCGCCCGTCGGCATTCTTCCCGCCACCAATCTCAAGCTCCGTCCAGACACTGCCGCCTGCTGGGTAACCAACGTTCACGCCGGCACCGTTATCGACAGTTCGGAACCCGTGGTCATGGTTACCCTGGGCATCAGTCCAGGCGCTGTGGACGTGGTTGCCTTGCGCATCTGTCCAGGCGGTGTGCAAGTGATCACCTACAGCAGCGGCCGAGGCTGTGTGAGCGTGCAAATGAAGAGCCATGTCCTGAAACGATCCGAAACCCCGACCGGGATCCACGCCGCGTCCATCGTCCCAACCTCGGGGAAACAGGCCGCGCATGTCTGGCAAGTTGAACGTGGTTGATCCGTCACCCGCGCCGTAAAGCGTTCCGAGCCATGAAAAGAGGCGTGCGTAAGTTGTGCGTGACACCGCCGCCCCGTTGCACTTCAGCCATCCCGCCGGCGCCCAGCTGATGGCGAACGCCGCCACCATGCCACTCAAGGTATCGCCGACTTGCGTTTTGAGTTTGTTTAGGGCTGCGGTCGTCGCCAAGATTTGGCTGCTGTTCGTGTCCGGATCATCGCTTTTCGCGTTGGGCAGGTTGCCCAGATCCACGTCCTCTTTTGTCGTGCCCCTGGCGCGCAGCAACGGATAGTCGCCAGTACGAGATGCAAGATATTTGACCAACGCACCGCCGACTGGCTCAGCGTCCCGCAAATCCACGATGTTGCTGGGTGAGATGAAGTCGGCGAGCGGCACGCAGTAATGGCGCACGCCGGCGGCGTCGGTGTAATCCGCCTGTTCTCCAAATACCACTTTCCAAACCGCCACCCGATCGTTCAACCGACGTTCAAGGCAAACATCCAGCCATACTTTGCCTACAGGGATGACTCCGGTGACGGCTTCTGACTTCGCGATGGCTACGCGGATACCTTCGACATAGGCCGTGCCACCATTGATTTGGTAGCCGGTCTCCACCTTTTCGAAGATCAGCGAGTTACCGAAAAAGAACGCACGCCCATAGAGGTTGCGATTGCTCAGCCGCTCACGCTCATCGATGCCGGCAAGACGCACGGTAAAGTCATGCTGCCAGGTGCTGGCGTCAATCGTGATGCCCGTCAGTTGCATGGCGCCGTCATAGGCCACCAGAAAGTTTCGGGTAACGTTGTTGCCGATCTGCTGCGGTGGGATGTTCCTGCGCTTCTGTTGCAGCGGTACGTAGGACACGGCAAACAGCAGGCCGTCCGCGTCCTCAAGGCCGACCCAGTTAAAGTCCCAGTCGCCGATATCCGAACCCAACTGGGCGCTGTACACGACCTGGTTGGGATTCACGAAACCGGCGTTTTCTTTGGGGATGTCGTAGACGTGGACAATCTGCTCCGCCGGCGGTTTACCGGCAGCGCGGTCGACCGGGGTTTCAGGGTTCAGGTCGGGCACGTTGGCGAAGATAAACCGCGTGATGGTCAGCGGCTTTTGTTGACCTTGTTTCAGGGCGATTTGGCTTTCGCCGGCCAAAGTAATACTGGCGCTCACGGTGCGCTCCTACAGGCTGGCAACCAGCGTTTGCTGGTCGTCGTTGAAGTCGATCAGGGCGATTTGCAGCCCCACGGGGGTGATGGTCACGAAGTCATAACGGCGACAGGTGCGGCCGTATTGCTGAATCAGCACACGCAACAGTTCAGGGTTCAGCGACAACTGAGCGTTGCTGAACTTCAGCAGTACGACGTCCCAATCCCGGTCGGGCTGGCGCTCCTCGATCTCGACGTAACCCACGCCAAGGCGCATCGAATATGCGCTTGAGGCCGGCGGTGCTGCCGGCGTCGACGGAGTTGATAAAGGCGTATTTCACCCGCAGTCGGAACAGGGATTCCGGTTCACCTTGAAAGCGCGTCACGTCGCGCTGCCAGGCCCACAGTTCAAGAATGCTCATGTGGCAGGTGTCGGGATCGATCTGCGAATAGGGCCAGCGCAGCCAGCCGGTGACGGTTTCCCACCACGCCTGTGCAGCACTGACCAGCTTTGAAAGCTCTGTGCCTTCAAGCCAGAACGGCAATTTGATCTTGATCACTGAATCACCACCGTCAGGTTCTCCAGTCGAGGAATAGACAGACCATTCACCGCATCCACCATCGGCGTGATTTTCACGGCTTCAATGTTTGGGAATTGTTCGTGCAGCTCGGTGCAGAGGCGGCTTTTGCTGAATCGCGCTTGCGGATAGGTCAGCGTGGGCTGGTAGTCGCGGGGAGTGCTTTCGCGAAAGGCAGCACGCACAAAGAATTCCACCTCCTGCTTCAGTGTGGCTTTCTGCTCTGGCGTCTGATTCGGGAACGGCCAGACGTTCACGACCATGCTGGAGAGAGTTTCCGGCATGACCATGGCCAGCAGATCATCGCCGTGGCCATGGTTGCCTTGGTCGCGGATATGCGCGTTGATCTTTTCCAGGTAACTGGCCGCCGGCACACCCGCGTCAAACAGCACATAGGCGTTCGCACTGCCCGGCCCACGCGGTGCGCCGTGTTCGAAATAGACGCCGTCCGGACGTACGCCCGGGAAGGCCGAGATCATGGCGCGATACACCGCGTCGGTGTGCCACTGGTTCACCGCCGAGAACTGATTGCGCACACGCAAACGCAGCTGGTCGTTCGGTTCCGGATCCGCACCTGGTGATTCCAGCCAACCGTCCTTGTTCACCACCTGGACAATGCCGGGGATGGGCACCGGCAAGATCGCGTAGTAACCCGGGGCGAGGTTGAAGCCACTGCCGGACTCGATCGCCTCCACCGGCACTTCCAGCTGCAGCTGGCCTGCTGCGAATATCGCCGGCGCCGTGGTGATCAGTTTGTAGACGTTGCCGTTGATGGCCGCTGACTGCACCACAATGCCTTTTTCCAGCTCCAGCACGCCGTCCGGCACGGCCCGGGTAAACAGCAATTTGCCTTGGGCTTTGGTCGCGCCTTTACGCTCGACGTTGACCGCCCAAGCGAGCATGTCCAGCCAGGCGTCCACCGCCGTTTTCACAAAGAAGTTCGGCAGCACTGACAGACACAGAAAGTCCAGCAGCCACAACACCGGTTTGGTCACCAGCGCAGTCATCACCCGCCAGAACGGCGAATAACTGCTGGTGTTGGCCACCTTCGCGCCTTGGGCTTCAACCTCCTTTTCCCACGCGGCCTTCAAACCGGCCTCGGTGGTCGGGATGCCGGCGTCGGCGATCACCTTTTTAAAATCGACCTGGCTCACAGACTTACCTCAATCGAACCGAATTTCAGGGTTTTCGCAGTGACCAGGTACACGCCCGGTTCCTGCTGGGTGATGCGTGCCGTACCGGGCACCAGGCGCTGATCGTTCTCGACCAGCAGTTCCAGTTGCTGGATGCAGTCGCGCTGCCGCAGCCGATCGCGCTCAGCGACCAGCGTCACCAACAACCCGCTGTCGCGGATCATGTGAGCGATGTCCTGGGCGATGCAGGCGCGGTCATCGATGAGCAACGGCTGGTGTGACGGATCCAGTGCCAGGTCGTTGTCGACGATCAACAGGTCTATGTATTCGCTCATCCGCCGACCGCCATGGCGACCATGTTTTCCATCTCCAACGGGGTCATCGCCTTGCCCGTGTGAATGTTCACGTTCTCCACATGCGTGCCCTTGCTCTGGCTGCTGTTGTTGTTCTGGATGCTGGTCAGCAAGCCACCGGTCGGCACCGCTGAAGGGCGCGCCGGCGAAAGGCTGGGGATTGCCGCGTTGATGGTCTGCTGGGCTTTCTGCGCCGCGTTGGCGGTGTCAGCGGCATTGGTCGCGGCATCGACGCCAGGCACTTCAGGCATGCCGCCGAAACGCGCTTCGATGTTTACGCCCGGGATGCTGTTCAGCAGCTCGATCACGCCGTTAACGGCCGTGGTGAAAATGCCGACGATGCTGTCCCATGCCGCCTTGGCCATGCCTGACCAACCGCCCATTGAGTTAAACCAGTCGGACAGCTTCTGGAGCTTGTCGGCGACGAACTGGAACGCGGCCGTATTCATCAGGGCAGACGTCCATTCGTCCCAGTAGTGAACCGCCGCGACAATGACCGCCACCAATGCGAGAACACCGACCACAACCCAAACCATCGGGTTGGCCAACAGTGCCGCGTTGACCAGCCAGATCGCGCCCTGCCACAGCAGCATGGCGCCACGCACCAGGGCAAGGCCGGCGCTGAGCGTGTAGATCACGGCCATATAAGCCAGGATCGCCAGTTTCTGCAGGACGAAGCCGGCGACCGTGCGCAGGTTGAGCAACTGGACAACCTTCCACACCGACACCAGCCCCAGCCAGGTCATCCGTGCAACGCCGACCACCACGGTCAACAACGACATGGCGCCGACGATGGCCATGATGGTCAGTGCAGTGATGCCGATCACCCGGGTGATGTTGGGAAACAGTTGCGACCAGCGCACCAGGGTTTTGCCGATGTCCACCATCTTGTTCATGAACGGCGTCAGTACCGGGATCAGCACCTGGCCAAACACCACGCGCATGACCTCGACCAGGGAAGCCCACTGTTGCCATGGATCGACCATGGCCCTGGCCATCTGCTCGGCGTTTTCGAGACCGCGCACCTTGCCCAACTGCTCGATGCCGTTGCGCAGCCGATCGGTGTCCTTGGCCAGCGCGCCGATTATCTGGGCGCCTTCACCGCCGAAGGCTTCGACCAGTTTGGCCCCGGCCGACGCTGTGGTCAGATCACCGAACTTGCCCTGCAGCTTGTCCAGAATGGTCATCATCGGCAGGACTTTGCCCTGCTGATCGGTGAACTGCATGCCCAGCTTTTCCGAGGCGGCGCCGATGTTCTCGAAAAACGCTTTGTAGCGCCCGCCGGCGTCGCCGCCCTCCATGGTGCTGCTCAGCGTGCCGATCACGGCCATCTGTTCGGCAAGGTCGACGCCCGATGTGGTGGCGATCGCGCCGGCTTCCTTGAAGGCGTCCTTCATCGCGGCGCCGCTCGTGCGAAACAGCTGCACGGCCAGCGCGGTTTGCCCGCCGAGTTTTTCCACCCACGCGCCCTTCCCCATCGCATCCGCTTGGGACTTCTGCAGGTTGTAGAGCGTGCCGACGTATTCACCCATGGTTTCGGCGTCAGACTTGGTGGCCTTCGCCAGCAAGTTACTGGTGTTGGTGAACGTGGCGAGCTGGTTGCCGGCAAGTCCCTTAATGGCGCCCTCGATCAGGTAAGCCGAGGCCACAAAATCCTTGGCGTTCTCGCCATAGCTGACGGCGAACTGCAGCGACTTGGCATTGAGCGCAGACAACGCATCCTCGGCCACGCCCAGCGATCGGACGTCGCCCAAGGCGCGATTGACCTCCAGCGCCGGTTCCATGGACTCACGAATCCCGACCACAGCCGCCGTCACGCCGGCCATGCCCAGGCCGATCGTCTTGATGTGCTGTTCGCTCTGATCCGCAAGCTCGGAAAAACCCATTTTCACCTTGCCCAGGGGCGCGGTGACCTTGTCGGTCAGGCTCAGGATGAAAGCCAGGCTGGCGCTACGGTCTGCCAATGTCGTTACCCGTTCAGCGCAAGAGCGATGCCGTTAGCCACGGCAAACTCCATGCGTTTCCAGTATTCGTCCTCCAGCCACTTGGCCGTCCCCATCGCCTCGGGCGTGGGTTCGGCACCAGGTAGCCAGCGGCTCGTCAGGGCCATGAGCTGGCCCAAGCCGTTTTCGCTTAAGCGCTCAGCGTGCTCGTGCGCTTTTTTACGATCACCTCGACGTTCGGCGCGTACTCCTCAAGCAGCGCGCCGGCGAGCTGCATCACCATCACGGGATTGCCCAGCAACGGTTTCAGCGTGGCCTTTTCCTCTTGCTTGACGGTGGTCATCAGCAGGTTGTTGCCCGGGGCGACCTTGTTGGTCTGGGTCAGGGCATTGAAGTATTTGGTCACGTCAGCCGGGGTCAGGCTGAACGTGAATTCCGCTTCGCCGACCTACCAGGGTGATTTCGGTGTTGTTCTGTTGGCTCATGGTGTTGGTCTCTTGTTGAGGTTGGAAAAAGTGGTGTCCTGGTGCGCCTGCGATCGCAGGCACACGCCACGGACGTATTGCTGCAGTCCGAGGATCATTTGCCGGCTTAAGGCAAGCTGATCTCGGAGGGTGAAATAATCCGGTCTAGCGTCTGCTGCGAGTTCGGCGCGTCCTGCATCAGCCATGCGGGCGGTGCCGGCGGCGGCGGGCACAGATCCGGCGGCGGGACAGGTGGCGCGGACATGCAGCCGGCCAGTGCCATCGCCAACAGAGCGGCGCAGGCGCTTGTTTTCAGTGAGTGCATCGGTCAATTCCTTGGTGTTTCGCTGGTCGATCGCATCCCGCTCGGCCAGCATCTCGCCGCTGATCCGGGCCGCTTCACGCAGGCCGTTCGCTTCCCATTGCGCGCTGTCGCGCTCGCGCCTGGCGTCGTCGCGCTGATCGGTTACCCGATCAAAAGCCACCCACAGCAGCAAGGCGAGCAGCAGCACGAAAGGCGCCAAACGCAACGGGGAAAGACTCATTTCAGGCACAGTTCCATTTCAGCCAGCCGGCGGTTGTGCAGGCCTTGAACGAAGCGCTTGCGGCCCTGCGCGTCTGTCACATAAGCCCATACCGGCGTCTTGCCGTCCGGTGCCCAGGCCAACGCCCTGCAGCCGTCAGCGATGCGGCCGGCATTGATCAACGTCACCGCCCGACTGGCGCAAGTGCTGGGCACACCCACGTTGTGGCCATGGCTGGTCAGAGCGTCGAAGGTGTTCTGGCCCACCTTCGGGTTGGTGATGCAGTCGGCGAGCTGCAGCTGGGTTTTGCGGATCACCAGCTGCTCCACCTCCGCGCAACGCTCAGGCGACCAGTAATCACCGACCACCACCGGGAACGGGCTGGTATGTCGAGTGATGCCCTTGCAGACGCTGGGCAGTCCGCCGGCCAACTTGTCGGCATAGACGGTGTTCTGGCCGTTGCCCTCCCAAGTGCCCAGGAAGATCACCAACGGAGCGCTGGCCAGCGCAATCACACCGGCCTGAATCCTTCCGCGCAGCCTCATGGAAACCACACCCGCAGCAGTGCCGGCACAACCATCTGCAGCACAGAAGCGACCACCGTGAGAATGGTCAGCAAGCGCCCGACCTTCGCGCCGATGTCGTTTACCGCGACCGTCAGGGTCTGCTGGCCAGCGTTCAGTTCCGACAGTTGACCGGCCATGTGTTCAAACCCCTGTTCCAACTTGGTCACGCGGGTAGGCACCGTTTCGTGGCGGTCTTCCAACTCGCTCAGCCGGTGTTCGAACACCGCGAATCTCTGTTCCAGCGTTCCGAGGCGTACGGTTTCGGTCGTCATCAGCGTTTACTCTGCTCAAAGCCCGTCTGGCACGGGACGCATCTCGTTTTACCGCCCAGCGCACGGCGTGCCGGCGGGATCTCTTTGTCGCAGTCCTCGCAATGGGTCAGGCTTGGCCCGACCGGCACAGGCGTCAGTAGCTGGGCCTTGATCGCCTGGTCACGTTGGCGTTGCTCCAGCTCCTGGGCGCGGTCGAACCAGTCCACCATTAACGGATCCCCTCGATCTCGGCCGCAGCCAGGTAGGGAACGCCGTTGATGTGGATAAAGTCCGGACTGGTGACGTCGAACGGCACCTTGTGTTTGGTCTTCTCGCCACCCTTCGGGTCGATCGACAACAGGCTGGAGATCTTCACCTTGCAGCCGAACGCCTCCACACGCAGTTCGTCCTCACCGGCCTTGGCGAAGAACACCGCATCGAACGGTTTCAACTCGCGATAGCTGCCCGCCGATCGCGCCGCGTCGATCAGCAACTCAAAGTTGGAGCTATCCAGCTCCAGTTCGCCGGCAGCGGCCACGTCGCCGTCGACGTAACCGTCAGGCACGCCCCGGGTTTGGGCCACGGCCGAGTTATCGGTGATGTCCAGGGTGCAGCTTTCGACGTGCAGCGCGATATCGCCCAGGCTCACGTCGAAGTTCTTGCCGCCAATCTTTGCCATGGGGCGTTACTCCGCTTTGTCAGTGGAAAGATCCAGGGCAATGTTCGCCGTGAGGTCTTTCGGGCAGTTGAGGGGTTTGAGCTTGATGTAGGCCGCGACTTTGGTTTTGCTCTGCCACTCCAGCACCAGGTCGCCGTCTTTCGGCGGCTCGATGTCACCGGGAAACACCTCGCCGTTGAACTTGATGGACTTCGCCATGGCTCGCAGTGGCGCCATCAATTGGTTGGTATTCACCGCCATGCTGTTGGGCGTGTTGTTCAAGCGACGATCAGCGACACGGCGGATCAGCAGCGGACGGATCAGGCGAGCGGCCTTATCGGTGATGCGCAGGTATTCCACGACCTGAAAGTCACTACCGGGGGTGTCCAGCATGTTGCAGTCACCCCAGTACACACCCGGATAGTCGGGGTAGGTCTGGGTGACAGAAAACCGCGCCCGATCCAGTTCACTGCGTACAGCGGACGGCAGCGGAATCAGCTCGCTATCAATAGGCACGTCGCCAAGCCCCAACACCGGGCCGGTGGCCACGCGCATCGGGCTATCAGCAATGCTCACAGCCGAGTTGGCCAAGCGGCCAGCCAGCACGCCCAGGTCATTACCGTGCAGTTGCGGTACAGGTGAAACGCGCGGCGCTGCCAGACCCGCTACCAACGCTTTTTGCTCGGTGAGGTACTGCGCCCAGGTCTGGTCGACGGCGATGCCGGCACTGCTCGCCAGAAAGAAAACCCGGCGGCCGTAGGTATTGTTGAGGGCAACGGCCGCGTCATGCATGGCCGACAGTTCATCACCCTTTGTCGACAGGCTTGGTGACGATTACCGCTTCCACCGACAATCCTTGTTGCTGAGTTTTCTGCAGTGCGGTTGCCCAATCACCCTCGGGACCGATCGGGGCCGCCATGCAGGCCCAGCGCTGGCCACCGTTCAAGCGAGCGGCGGTAATCTGGGTTTTCAGGTCGTTCGCCGGGATGCCCAGGGCGGCGTCCAGATCGCTGTCGGTGTTCAGCGGGATGACCTGGCCGACGTTTTTGGCGGCGGGGCCGATGAAAAGAAAGTAACGCTCAACCTCTGTCACGGCACCCTGGCCTAGATTGAGGTTGTCGACGGTGACTTGACCGAGTGCCATGTAGTGCCTCGTTAACGGGGTGAAGTTAGGATTTGTTGAAAGACCTGGTTAACCAGCTCGCGGGTTTCATTGCCGGTCGCCACGCCGAGGAACTGACGTTTTGGCAGGGTGATGTCCCAACTTTGCGCGCCAGATGTCTCGGTTTTCTCATCGTTCAGAATGCGGATCAGCAGACCGGCCTTGGCGTAGTTCACATGCTGTTGAATCCATGCAACCGAAGGCCGGGCCGGCGTCTTCTTGCCCTTCTGGCGGACGCGAAAACCCAAACGGCGCAGGCGTTTCGCCTGTTTGTCGGTGCAAGCGATGCCAGGCGGGACGGTGTTCCAGCGGCGCATCTGTGCAGCCGTGCGCCGCTCGGTGGCGCCGTTGTGCTGCTGCGTGGCGACCCATCGAGTCAGCGCGTTTTTCCAACCCAGTTCGGCTTCGTCGGCACTGACTCGCGTGACTTGCAGCAGCTTGGCCAGCCCGGCTTCCATCTTTTTCTTGCCCTTGGCTGATCCCTTGCGTTCAGCGAACGGCGAGCCGTCGACGTTTTGCTGGGCGCGCTGACGCTTGCGGCTCATCGAGCGCACGCGCTTGGTGACGTTGTTCAGCAGACGACGGCGCAGCACCGGCGGCAGCTCCAGCAGCGCCAGTTGAGCGTCGACGTTGAGTAAGCCCCTGACATCGAGGTCGCACGGATTAGCGGTCACCGGTGGCCACCTCGCCGTTCTCGGCAACCCACAGGTCAAACGGGACGAAAGCCCAGGTCTTACCGAAGGCGCCGATCTCGCCGGCAGGGTCTTCGGCCAGATACTGCGGCTCGACAAACTCCAGCGTGATTTCCACGTCGAAGAGGTCGTTATCCAACGGTTCTACAAGGAACTCCGGCGCCGGCAGTTCGTGGTGGTCGCGGTTGGAGTCGTGGTTTTCCAACCAACTCCCAACCAGAGCCATCAGGCGCGCCGGATGGTCGGCGAAACGCTCCAGGACAATCGCGGCGCGATAGTGCATGTCGGCAAAGTGCATGCCGTCGATGTCGGGTTTCCAGATCAGCGAGAGCTTCACCTGCTCGGTGAAACTGTCGAGCTGTTCAGGCGCGACCAGATGGCGTTCCCGTAGGTAGGCGGTCAACCCTTGCAACTTGGTCACAGCAGCGCCGCCGTGATTCGGCCACGGCCTTGCAGGGCACGAACGGCGGATTGGCTGAATGCCAAGAAGGTTTCTTTAAGCTCGGGCGCTTCCTTGGCGGTGTTCTCAGCGCTTTCGCGGCGGGTAACCGATGCAAATTGAGGCAAGGCGCTGGCCTTGGCGCGGCAATACACGGCGCGCTTGTACAAGCTGACCCGCAGTGCGCTTTCAGGCGTCGACGGTTCGGCCGCTTCGACATTGGCAATGCCGAGGAGCCGCCAGCGGTTTTTGAGCTTGGCCAGGTCTGTATTGACCTCGGCCATGGCAATACTCAGGGCGTCGACCAGCAACGTGCCCAGGAACTCCGCCGGCAGGCGGTAGCCCTTCTGGAACTCGGTCACGGAGAGGTTCGGCCAAAAGCCGTCGTTCTCAATCGTCTGTTCCACAAAGGTGGTCGGGTTCCCGGAAAAGCTCATTGCTAGCCGCTCAAATAGGGCGGGGAGACTGTTTTCCGTGGGGCTGGCCATGAATGGCAGACACACGTCCACAGTTCCCCGCTGGGGGGTAGTCGGTTATTGGGCGCCGATCACGGCGGGTGCTTGTTTGGCGATCGCCTTGCGGCACTTCGCAATGCGCGTCTCATTGCCGGCTTTCGCGTACAGCTCGGTGGAGCGTTCCAGATGCTGGAGCGCGGTTTCCCACTGCTCGGCCTCCATGGCGCGCATGCCGATCAACTTGTGGTACTTGCTCGGGATCTGTTCGGTCAGCTCCCATTCACCGTCGACACGCGGCAGCAGATAGGACAGGTACGGCTCCGGGCTGCGTTGCGCGTTGTATTCGGCGTAAGCCCAATCGATCACGGCGTCCGCAACGAAGGTTTGCACGTCGCGGCGCTTAAACCGCTCGGGCATCTCCTGGCCCTGCCCGATCGCAAAGTCCGCGAGTGCCAGGCCGTCTTCGAACTGCTCGGTGTCGAACAGCCAGACCATCACCTGCACCAGAACGCGATTCGGCATCACCAGACCCGAGTCCTTGTAGCGCTGAATGAAATCCTGGTACTTGGGCAACAGCTCCTCGCGCTTGAGTGCCTGACGCCCAGCGAGCCCCTTGATATCGCTCAGGCGCTGCAGATCCTGATCCAGCGACGCTTCCATCAGCAGCAGGTGCTTTTTCGCGTTGGCCGGGCTGCTCAGGGCTTCCGCCGGCGAATACGCCGCCGGTGCCGCTGCAGCAGCAATCACTGCAGCGGTTCCTTGAGCCAAAGTGCGGCGCTTGTGCGCGAGAGCCAGGCTCACTTCACCAGCTCCACGTTCTCGGTCAGCGCGATTTTCTCCAGCTGCTCGATCACATAGCCTTCATTGCGGCTGTTGTAATCCTCGACGCGGGAGCGTTTCGGGTTGTCCACGGTTTGCTTGCGCCAGCTGGAGTCCTGGAAGTAGATCGAAAGGTTGTCCCAGCTAGTGACCAGCACAGCGTTGACTGGGAAGAACGGCACGCTGAAGCTTGGCAAACCGCCGTAGGTGGCGATCACCTGGGCATCTTCGATGCGCTCTTTCTCGGTCGGCACGTCGCCTTGCTTGGCGTACAACTTCGCCTTATCGGCCGCCAACAGGTCGGAACCGATGATCGCGACCAGGTCACCACCGTCGCGCAGACGCTCGTCCACCATTTGCTTGGTGTCATGCACCAGGGCGTCAAGGTTGGCGTAATCACCGTCCACCCCCAAGGTGACTTTGCCGGCGGCTTTGCCTTCCTTGAGCACCTGCTGCGGCGCTTGCTCGCGCAGTTGCTGCAGCCAGCCTTTGTTCACGTCCTGCAGCATCGGGTAAGCAGCGATATCAGTCTGCGCAGCCGCTTTCACACCGTGGAAACCGACCATGATGCGATCGAGGGCGATCTGCTTCTGCACTGCAGCGGAATAGCGCTGGTGGAAGTCCGGGAATTTGGCCCAGGCGTCGATTTTTGCGTACGGCAGACCCACGTCCGACTCGGTGGACGAGAGTTCGTAGGTGGAGTTGTCCAGCTCGGAAGCGTCTTTCGCTTCGCGATCGGTGGTTTTGGTGTTGGTGCGGCCCGTGACTGGGCCGGACACGCCGATAAACACCTTCTCGCCCTTGATCTCGGTCACCGGAATGACGTTGATGCGCTGCAGGAAGTCCGCTTTTGCCGTGATTGCGTCGTTCAGCTCCTGGGCGATCGACGGTTCAACGGAAAACATCTTGCTGGACAGCGCGACACCGTAGGTCTCGGCGATCGCCAGCTGCATTTCGGCGTACATCTTGGCGCCGTAGGCGCTCAGGGAACGAGCCATGTCAGAGCACCCGCACTTTGGATTTGTCGGCGGCACCGGTGGAGCGTGGCAGCTGACGACCATTGGTAGTGTTTTTCAGTGCGGTGAACTCTTTTTGCAGCGTGGTGAACGCTGCCAGCAAGGCCTTGTTCCCGCCACCGGTACGCTGAAATTCGCGCTCAGCCTCTGCAGTCGTGACGATATCGTCTACGGCCGCAGTTACGTCGTCGATCGGGGCTTGATCGGGTTCTGGTGCGTCTTCAGCGGCAGGCTCGATCACGGCCTGAATGCCAGCGGCGACGACCAGCAGCTGGGCCAGCAGGGCTTTGAGGGCCGTTGCAGTAGCTTCATCCATTGGGGGTTTGCTCTCGGTTGGGGTTTGCGGAGTGGTTTCGGTGGGGGTGTCTTCAATGCCGAAACACTTGAACAAGCGGGTGAACATCGTAGCGAGACGTCCGATCTCGCCCGGCGGCTCGGTCTCAGTCGTGTTCTTGGTCACGGGCAGCGGGCCGAGTTCCAGCGAAGCGGCGTAATACGCGGCGCGGCTGGTTCGCTGGGAGAAATACAGCTCTTGGGTGCCGAGGCTGGCCGGCTCGTCGGTCACGGCGAGGCCGGTCAAATAGGCCTTGCCGGTGCCCGCGAAATTTGGGGTGATCTCAATGCTGGTGAACAGCTTCTGGCCCTGGTCGTTGAGGTACAGAAGGCGGTCGTTTGGTTTCAGCTGCGCTTCCAAGGCAATTTGCCCCGGTTCCAGATCGTCGCCCTCTTCCACCAGGCGCACGGCAAATACGGTGCCGTGCGACCCTGTCCAGCGTTCGTGGTCACACCAGATCACAGCGGTGTATTTGGCCGGGGTGTAGGTCTCGGCGATGTCGCGCAGTTCCTGGGGAAGGATGTCGCGGCCATCAATGGTCGGGCCGCTGGTGGCGACACGTTTCCAGTAGGAGACAAGGGAACGGGGCATGAGTGGTAACTGCGCTCAATCGCTGAATGAGCCGCCACGATAGGGAGCCGATTACCGCCAAACAAACGGTTGAAATTCAGAGTTCTCCTATTTTCGGGAGATAGGCGGATCGCAGCATTTAACCCCGCGTTTCCGGGGTTTTCGCCGCATAGACTGCGGCCCATGAACTACCCGACCGAAGTTAAAGAAGCCGCAAAACGCCTCTACCTGCGCCGCTGTTCGGTGAAGGAAATACAGGCGCATTTGAAGCTGCCCAACATTCGAATCGTCTATTACTGGATCCGCCAAGGCGGCTGGGACGAGATGCTGACGGATGAAGAACCGTTGAGCGCGGTTAACCGCCGAATCACCCTGATCCTGGAAAAGATCGATCCGCTGACGAAAGCCGAACT